>VBAR01000001.1:0-1348292 GCA_005882315.1 Bacteroidota bacterium | reverse complement strand
CTGTTATTTCAAAAGGGTCAATTACCCAATGCCATTAAATTCGGTGTCGCATTTATTCTTTCTTATTTTCTTACCCAAGGGCTTTTTGATTATCTGCATTATGGAAATCCTTTTGCATCTACTCTTGCTTATATTCAATTCAATGCAAACTCAACCAATATTGGTGTACAGCCGCAGGGTCCGTGGTATCAGTACATCGGAACCGTTGCTGGTGTTCTTTTTATTTTTCCTTTTGTGTTGCTGACATGGGGCTATTTTGTAAGTGTGAGACTATCAAAAACACTGGCGATGTTTTTTGTTGCATCATTATTCTTCTTTGTCTTTCATTCTTACTACAGCAATAAACAGGAACGTTTTATTCTTCCCTTTGTTCCCTACTTTTTAATACTCGGCGTTATCGGGTTTCAGTATTATTATGAAAAAAATATTTCTAAAGTATGGTTGCAGAAAGCAACAAAGTTTGTGTTGGTTTGGTTTATTATTTTAAATACTGCCGGGTTGCTGGTAGTTACGTTTACTTATTCCAAACGATCAAGAGTGGAAGCCATGAGTTACCTGAAAAAAAAGAATGATGTAGAGAATCTTATTCTTGAATATGACCGTAGTTCATCGATGCTGCCCTTATATTATCTTGGCAAACACCTGGATCATTTTGTGTTGTCGCCGGAAAAATCAATTGCAACTTTAAAAAATGAAATTGATACTTCTTCAAATGCAAAACCAAACTATGTGATCATGGTTGATGATTCAAACCTGGAACAACGTTTACAGCGGTTACGTGAAATTTATCCGGATATAAAACCTGAAGCCGTTATCGAACCCGGGCGGGTCGATAAAATCGTTTATCGCCTTAACCCCAAACATAATCCTAACGAGACCTTATACATTTACAAACTTTACTAAAATCAGTTTTGCAAAAACCGTTCAACTCTTTCTGTAACAACTGCGGCTTCAATACCTGTGATGCAGGGCCGTGTAACACAACTTGTCTTCCTGTGATTGGATGCACTTACGCAAGGAGAACATGGCAATCCTAAATAAAATGGTTCAGCATTACCACCAATTGGCAAATACAGGTTCGGAGTTTCAGGACCAAACAAAACAAAAACTTTCAGTGGGGTAACAGATGCAAAATGTGCCGGGCCTGAGTCGTTTGTAAGCATCATCTTACTAACAGAATACAACGGCACCAGTTCATCAAACGAAAAAAACCCGGATGAATTAACGCATTTTTTATGGCCGATCATATCTGTTACTTTCTGCACATATTCTTTTTCTGCAGGGGCGCCGGTCATAACGATAATAATATTTTGAAACCGGTTTAATAAATTTTTTCCAACTACTGCAAAATTCTCCTGCGGCCAGCGACGCTGTGGCAACAGATCAGATGCATTTACATTTAATAATATAACTGCTTCGTTATTCCAATCGGGGTAAAGTTGTTGAATCTTGTTTTTTACAGTATTGATCGATGATTGTGTAACATCCGCTTTTGCAAGTTGTAATTCCTCCGGACGAACAGGAACTGTAGCATACGCATTATCAAAAAGGCCGAGTGCTTTATTTACCAATGAAACAAAATTAACAGCGATATGTACATGCGGATTATAACGAACAGTTTTGTTAACCAGGTTGCCCCTATATAGGCCTTCATCATGCAAGTTGGTATATCCAATTCTTGATTTAGCGCCGCTGAATAAACTTATTAAAGCTGAGAATCTTGAGAATAATTCAAGATCGATCGTCGTCGTTATTTTTTTCTTTCTGCACCATGCCATGAAACGGAAAATATCCTTCGTCAATGCGAAGAGGTTGTCAGCATCCATTTTAAAAACATTTTCTTCTGGTATCGTTTTCAGTATCTCAAGGCTTTTATAGTTCTTCTTAAAAATGACAAAGAAGAGTTCCGCATTTCCCTGCTGTTTTAGTTTACGCATAGCGGGGTCGGCAATAATGGCGCTGCCCATCTCTGATAATTCAATGAATAAAGTACGGCTGATATCGGGTTTTGTATTTCTTGCGGAACGGAAAAGGTCGATCAACCAACTAAAGGGTGACAAAATAAAACAAATGGGCACTCCCACCCATTGGTCAATTTTCCGCATTGTATCTACTGTCATGCTGAAGGTGTTTGAATGTAAATTGCGGGCAAAAATAAACTAATTCAATTTTGCCTGAGTTATTAATTCCATTTACCAAATGTTCATTTTATTTTTGAATAACTGACACCAGCGTGAAATCAACTGATTTAAAAAAGATAGTGATAATTGGACCGGAAAGCACCGGCAAAAGCACTCTGTGTGAGTTGCTTGCACAGCATTATAACGCTTCGTGGTGCCCGGAGTTTGCAAGAGAATACCTGCTAACAAATGGAATGAATTATTCGTATAGTGATTTGCTGACCATTGCGAAAGGGCAGATTGCCATGGAAGAAGAGTATACTCAGTCAGCAGTTCACAATCAGCAATCACTTCTTTTCATAGACACAGATATGTATGTGATGAAAGTATGGTGTGAGTTTGTTTTTGGTAAATGTCATAAATGGATCACCGATCGGGTAGCTGAAAGAAAATATGATCTCTACCTGCTTTGCAATATTGATCTTCCATGGGTAAAAGATGAATTGCGTGAATACCCCGACCTGGAAACAAGGGCAAAACTCTATACTATCTATAAAAATATAATGGTTAAGCAGCCTGTACCGTGGGTTGACATCAATGGGAATTATGAAGAACGTTTGCAAAAAGCAATAACAGCAGTAGATACACTGCTGAAGAAATAAATTGTTGGTATTTTCGATTCATCAATGAAATTATTTTTCCGCCAACATCAACGGCTTCTTTTTTATGCTGCATGGATTGTGTTAGGCCTGCTCCAATCGGGCCTTACGGAGTTGCAGGATGACGAAGCATATTATTGGGTGTATTCAAAATACCTTGATACCGGCTACTTCGATCATCCGCCCATGATCGCTGTGCTGGTGAAAATGGGATATGCAATCTTTCCAAATGAACTTGGGGTTCGATTATTTCCGCTGTTGCTGAATGTGCTGTCGTTAGTGATCATTGAAAAATTGCTGAATTACAAAAATGATCTGCTGTTTTATGCTATTACACTTTCAATTGCAGCATTACAACTTGCAGGTTTTATTGCTGTGCCGGATATCCCGCTGATATTTTTTACTGCTTTATTTTTCTTCTGTTATAAAAAATTTGCAGTGAAACAGTCTTTGAGCAATAGCTTGCTGCTGGCTGTTTCTATAGCATTGCTTTTTTATACAAAATATCATGCTGTTCTCATTGTGTTGTTTACTTTACTTTCCAACATAAAGTTGTTTGCGAAACCACAACTTTATCTTTCTGGCTTTATTGCATTGGTATTATTTGCACCCCATTTGTTCTGGCAATGGGAGCATAACTGGATCAGTTTCCGTTATCATTTATTTGAAAGTAATGTTAACACCTATAAATTTTCATTCACCACAGATTACCTGGCCGGACAAATTTTAATTGCGGGCCCTATTGCTGGTTTCATTTTATTACCTGCTGCTTTTTTATATAAAACAAGATCAGCAACAGAAAAAGCAATGAAGTGGACAATAACAGGGATCTATATTTTCTTCTTTTTGAGTTCTTTTCGTGGAAAAGTGGAAGCTAACTGGACAAGCCCTGCATTAGTCCTGTTGATCGTTTTAAGCCATCAATACTTAAACGAAAAGCTAAACTGGCAGAAATGGTTATTGCGCTTATTACCCGTCACACTTTTATTGGTGATGTGTATGCGGGTTTTTATGATTGTGGATATTTTGCCGGTAAAAGCTATTCAAAAAAGATATCATGCCTGGAAAGAATGGCCCCAGCAGATGAAGCAATTGACGAAAGGTTTACCCATTGTATTCAGTAATTCCTATCAACGGGCATCGAAATATTGGTTTTATAGCGGGCAAATGACCTATTCTCAAAATGATGTAGCAGAACACCGTAACAATTATAATTTCTGGCCGATAGAAGGTGAAATGATAGGGAAGCCTGTTTATTTTCTGGATATTTATCGTTTGAACCGCTTTACAGATTCATTGAAAACACCGATCGGTTATGTAGGATACCGATACGACTCTTCGTTTATCTCATTTGCATCTTATAATATAAGTACTGGTAACAGGTATAAAGCAATAAACCAAAATGATAGTCTTGTTCTTTATTGCAGCAATTATATGAACCGTTATCACAATTTATACATTAAGAAAAATCCAGGTACCCTGTATTCTTCAACTCTTATTTTTTTCGAGCAGGGAAAAATAATTAAGACAATTCCTTTCTCTTTACAACTTGAAAAAATGGGAACAAAAAACCCTGAGCCTTTTTCGGTTTACCCGGATTTGCCAAAGGGCAAATATCATTTCATTATTTCTATCAAAGTTCCTGGCTATAACGCTACCCATAACAGCGAAAATATTGAATTGATAGTTGAATAACTGCGATAGAGGGTGCCATCTGAACACGTTTAATTTTTAATTATATCCTGTATATCCTCATCTTCTTCTACATTATTCATCTGGTTTAGTATCCAGCGGGATTTATAAGATACAAACCCGGAAACAGGTTTTACTGTATAAATTTTTGGATTGGGAAAACAGGCAGCAATCATTGCTGCTTCTTGCCTTGATAGTTCGCTTGCGGGTTTATTAAAATAAGCATGTGCTGCTGCTTCAATGCCAAAAATCCCTTTTCCCATTTCAATACAGTTCAGGTATACATCGAGTACTCTTTTCTTACCCCACATATTTTCGATCATAAATGTCAGGTACGCCTCAAGTCCTTTGCGGAAATAAGATTTTCCTTGCCATAGAAAAACATTTTTTGCTACCTGCTGGCTGATGGTACTGGCACCTGCTCCCGGCGGAATTTTTTTCTTTTTACTTTTCTTTCTTTTCGGCGGTGTAATACTCTTCTTAATTGCATTCCAGTCAAACCCGTTATGGTCAGGAAATAGTTGGTCTTCACTTGCAATAACAGCGAGCTTCGCATTGTAAGAAATGCTATTGAAATTAACATAATCCCTCTTCAATCCATTTCCATTAAAGAGATTACTAAGCTGTGTGATAGTAACCGGCGGATTGATCCATTTAAGCACAAGGAGATAGACCAGCAGGGCCGCATGCAAATACACTAGAATGCGGAAACTGGTATTTACAATTTTATGAATAAATGGTTTTTTCCGTAACCATTTAAAATAAATAATGATGAATGCTGTGAGTATACACAAAATGACTATCAGTTTCAGTCGTTGCATATTACCATCTGGCATATGCGTTGTTACTTTAAAAAAGAAATAAATAACAAAAACAACCTGGATGAGGAGACTGACAGTAACAGCTGTTTTTACAGTTTTGCGAAGCGAAAATTTTTTTCCGGATTTTTTTTTTGTCGCCATGAAGGGCACAAGATAAGGATTGCTGAAAAATTACCGGATATCCCAGATACGCAGAGTATATTTTTTGCCAATCTTAAACTTGTGCTTTTTGAGTGAAATAGATTTTAGTAACTGAAAAACATAAGGTGAGTAGCCAATAATAGCCGCAATACCCAATGCTGAAGGAAATTCCTTCCAGTCTGCTAATACCAACCCGGCTGTAACAAGACCGACGCCCAATGTTACCCAGGCAAATTGTTCTGCATTAATCTTCATTTTTTCTTTTTCCCTTGGAAATTTTATGGTCGCAATATCATTTATTGCTATTGTGACATAACTGAAATAGATACTGTCCTTTTCCATATCCTGTAATGCTCCTTTATAGATATGGTTATCTTTTGCTGTTATCACGAAAATGGTTCCTGGTTCAATTCTTTTTTTAATTTTTCCATTTTTCTTCAGGTGCAGTTGCACGGGTGGTTGCGAAAAGCCATTAATAAAAATTAATAGAAAGAAAAGCAGTAGAAGTTGCTTCATACCTGAAAGTACTAACAGAATAGGTGTAATAAGAAAATAGATTGTTAAATGAGCAGGATTAAATTTTCCCTGTTTGCAGAAACCGGTTCCATTCTTCCAGCATTTTACCCTTCATTACCCGAGGAAATTTGTGCTGGCTGCCGAGCTTGCCCTTCTGTTCCATGAACTTTAAAAACTTTTCTTCCGGCAGTTTTTCGAGAAAAACGTCTTTTAATGCGCTGTCACGTTCAGTAGCATAGTCATCATTCAATGCCCGTAGGTTTTCATCAATACGTTTGCGAATACCTTCCGTATCACTCACATCATTGCAGGCGATATACCATTTGTGAGCAAAAAAACTTTCATGCGGAAAGCCGACAACGGTGTATTCTGGAATTGAAATATTAAACTCTTCACTCACCAATTCGATTGCCTTATTCATGTTCTCTACACTCAGGTGCTCGCCAACAAGACTTAAAAAATGTTTGGTACGACCAGTGATCAGTACTTCGGCTTTTTCTTTATCAACAAATCGTACCGTATCGCCGATCATGTAGCGCCAGGCGCCGGCATTGGTACTCATCAGTATCGCATAATCTTTTCCTTCTTCAACCTCATGAATCATTTTTGCTTCTGCATTTTCCTGGATCTTTCCTTCACTGTCAAAGTTTTTATCATCAAATGGAACAAATTCAAAGAAGATATTATTATCAAGTACCAGCTGCATGCCTTTGGCGTTCTCCCGATGTTTGTAACCAAGAAATCCTTCGCTGGCTAAATAGTTCTCAATATAAATGATCGGCTTACCTAATAATTTTTCAAACCCTTTTTTATAAGGTTCAAACGCCACACCTCCATGAACAAAAAATGAAAAATTGGGCCATATCTCATGAATGTTTTGAACCTTGTAATGTTCGATCACCATCTCCATACACATTTGGCACCATGCGGGTACACCCACGATATAACCAATATCCCATTCTTTTGCATGCTCCACAATTTCAGTCAGCTTCTGGTTCCAATCTTTGATGGCAGCAATGCGACCGCCGGGTTTATAAAATGTTTGAAACCAGAATGGACGTTTCTTTGCAAGAATGCCACTTAAATCTCCGGCATACCATCCCGCATTTCCTTTTTGCAGATCTGTTGCACCACCCAGCATCAAAAACCCTTTTGTCATTGCATTGCGTGGCAGGTTTTCATAACTGAATAAACTAATGAACTGTTTGATGTAGTTGATCGTATTGCTGCGTAGCAATTCTTTTGTAATAGGAATATATTTACTAGCTGCTTCCGAAGTTCCGCTGCTGAGTGCATAATATTTTATTTTGCCTGGCCATGCAACATCAGGCACTCCATCCAATGTCTTCTTCCACCAATCGTCGTAAATTTTATTATAGTCATGAATAGGTACCAGCTCCTGGAATCTTTTTCCGGCATGACGGCTCAACAGGATATCATCAAAATGATACTGCTGGCCCAATTCTGTAAACCTCGCTTTCTTTAGTAATTTCTTCAGCACTCGCAGTTGCTGGCGTCTTGCATCATTTTGCGGAATGCGCAGTGCGGCAGCTATTGCCCTGGGAAGTTTAAGATCAATGATTGATGCCATTTGGTCGGGTGAAACTTATTTTAAAGTTACGTACTTATTGCACTGCGAAAGTTGCGAATATAAGGGAGGATTTCTTATTCGAAGCCTCTAAAAGCAGCTTATGAAACACCGTTTATATAAATGAATTCATCTTTCACTTAAATTGCCGGGTATGGTAGCTTATTTAAATGACCAGTTTGTGGAAAATAGTGAAGCAGTTCTGCATGTTTCCGACTTATCCATGCAGCGGGGTTATGGCATTTTTGATTTTTTAAGAACTATAAATGGAACGCCACTGTTTATAGAAGATCATTTTAACCGGTTTTATACTTCAGCAGAAGCAATGCATTTGCCGGTTAGTAAAAACAGGAAAGAACTGGCTGCTATTATTGATGAGCTGATAAAAAAATCAGGGTTGGCAGAAGCTGGTATACGTATCATGCTTACAGGTGGATATTCTGAAGACAGTTATCATCCTTCAACACCTAACCTACTTATTACCTGCAATACGGTGAAGACTGCAACATCTGATGATTTTGAAAAAGGAATTTCAATCATTACACATGAATACCAGCGGGAGCTCCCTCATATAAAAAGCATTAATTATCTGATGGCCGTTTGGTTGCAGCCATTGCTCAAAGAAAAACAAGCTGATGATGTTTTGTATTACAATAAGGAAAGTATCACTGAGTTTCCACGTTCTAATATATTTGTTGTAACAGCAGATAATAAACTGGTGACACCTGTTCATAATATTTTAAAAGGCATTACACGTAAACATATCTTATTAATAGCCGGAGAAGTATTACCTGTTGAAGAAAGAAATATTACAGTTGATGAGTTGATGCAAGCAAAAGAAATTTTTTCAACAGCCACTTCACGAAAAATATTACCAGTGCTGAAAGTAAATGATAAAATTATCGGTAATGGTAAACCTGGAGTAACGACAATAAGTCTTTATGAAAAATTTCTTGAAATGGAAAAATCAACCCATCACCTGGTAAGTCGGTAAATCAATAATGTTGCCCGTTTGATGAGTTTAGGATATTCGTTCAGATTGATTATTTCCCCCGGTGCATGTGCACCTCGACCTGATGCGCCAAGTCCATCTATACAATCAAGATATTTTGCTATATAAGAAATATCACCGGCTCCTCTTAAGCCCGGATCTCCGGCTTTTACAACACCATAACCTAAGGCAAGACTGATACTGTTCAAAGTTTTTACCAAAGCTTCGTTCCCCGGTGTTGGGGGCATTGATGGAATTCCATCTTTAAACCGGATCGTTGCTTTTGTCCCTGGAAGATTTTTTGAAACGATCTGCCGCATAGCGGCTCTTGCATTTTCTTTTTGTTTTTCGGAAAGAAAACGCAGATCGCCAATTACAACTGCCTTTGGTGAAATAATATTTGTTTTGCCAAGTACATCTCCTTTTTGCGCGGCGGTATCATAATTCACTTCCGATCCACCAACAAATAACCCTGGATTAAATGTGAGATATTTTTCTTTACTAAGTTTTTCTCTGAATTCGTTGATAATACGTGAAGCTTCATAGATAGCACCATAACCTGCTGTACCAAACACACCGGATGAATGAGCTTGTTTCGCTTCTACTTCCAGTCTCCATTCACTTGCTCCACGACGTGCTGTTGCAACGGTATTCAAATTGCTTGCTCCTTCAAATGCCAAAGCAATATCATGTTGTTTAGCCCTTTCAATAAAATCACCACGACTTATACTTCTTGGATGTCCTGCATTCTCTTCATCACCGGTAAAGTAAATTGTGATGCTAACATCATCAAGCAGGTTTAGTTTATGCATTGCTTTTAATGCAGCGATCACCATTACATCACCGCCCTTCATGTCATTTATTCCCTGTCCGGTAGCGTTGCTATCATTAAGCATTGCGAAAGGATTCTTCGGCATATCCGGTTCGAATACCGTATCAAGATGACCGATCAGGAAAAGTTTTTTCCCTTTCTTTCCTTTTCGGTAAGCAACCAGGTGTCCCGCCCTTTTTAGCGAATCGGGTAATGTGATCCATTCAATAGTAAAACCTAAAGCTTCCAGTTCTTTCGCATACAATTGGCCTACTTTTTTTACCCCTTCGATATTAAATGTGCCGCTATTAATATTTACTGATTGCTTCAATGATTCCAATGTAGCTGTATAATCGGTTTCAATATTTTTCAGCAATTGTTGTTCTGTTTTAGAAAGCGGCTGTGCATAGCCTGTAAAAAAGATTGAACAAAGAATTAATGTGTTTATCAATTTTTTCATCATCGGGATTTTTGATACCGGCAAGATAATGATTTCAAAAATCAATGTCCGGCTTTGTTAACTTTACAGTATGGCAAGAGTAAATTCAACGATGGTATCGTTGGGCACAAAAGCCCCCGATTTTAATCTTCCTGATACAGTATCAGGAAAAAAAATTTCAGTAAATGAAGTAAAAGGAGCTACCGCAACTGTGGTAATGTTTATTTGTAATCATTGTCCTTTTGTTATGCATGTAAATGACGAGCTGGTAAGATTGGGCAATGATTATAAAAATAAAGGGATTGGATTTGTGGCGATCAGTGCTAATGATATTGTAATGCATCCTCATGATGCGCCGGATAAAATGAAAGAAACTGCCCTGCGTTTACAATACCCTTTTCCATATTGTTATGATGAAACACAGGAAACAGCGAAAGCTTATGATGCAGCCTGCACACCTGATTTTTTTATTTATGATAAAAATTTGCAGCTTGTTTACCGCGGACAACTCGATGACTCAAGACCCGGCAATGAAATACCTGTAACCGGAAGAGATATCCGTCATGCTTTGGATTGTTTGATCAACGACCAGCCTGTTCCGGAATTTCAACGGCCGAGTATCGGCTGTAATGTGAAATGGAAGTAAAAATTGTTTAAGAAATAAATTCTCGTAAACATTATCACAAAAACTGTTTATTGATTCTTATAACAGGATTCTTCCACAAAATCATTCGTATCTTTGAAGCAATGAGCAGGAATGTTGTTACAAAAATTTTATCCCTTGTTTTTATTGTCGCTTTTGCCTGCCTGGGCATAAGATCAACTTTGCTTTCACCTGCGCATGCAATTGAAAATAAAAAACCGGCTTCCCTTACACAAAAGCCGTGGCATTCACCTAATTCCGAACTCGAGAGGCTGTATTTCCCTGCTGTAACAAGCGGATATATTAGTTTTCAAAAATCGTTCATTCCTTTATTGCAGCTTTTCACTGCTATTGATTTTTATAACCGCCCCGTTTCAATAGAAAATAATCAGATCAGGGAATCCTCTCTCCTGATCAAAGATTATCTTTTCTATATCTACCCTACTCATAATTTCTGGTGATCCGTTATTATTTTTTGATAACGTGGTATATGCCTGTCATATACTTATTTCTTTATTTATAAAAAATACTTATGAATTCAGCTTTAATACCTGCATTAATAGTTGTAGGCTTTCTTTTACTGATCATTTACGGGTTGGTATTTATTAATAACCGCGACAGGAAAAAAGAATCGGGAACAAACTCCCCGAATTAATCAGAGAGGGTGGGTACCAACTTTAAAAAATGTTTCAATGAACATGTCGCCGGAAAATATATTATTGATTGGCTCATTACTTTTACTGGTCAGTATTGTGGCAGGTAAAACATCGAGCCGTTTCGGCGTGCCCACCCTCATTTTGTTTTTGATCGTTGGTGTTCTTGCTGGTTCTGAGGGTATTGGTGGGATTTATTTTGATAATCCCCGTATCGCCCAGTTTATCGGGATCGTAGCCTTGAACTTTATTTTATTTTCCGGCGGACTCGATACCAATTGGCAAGTCATCAAGCCTGTTGTATGGCGTGGAATTTCACTTTCAACGATTGGTGTTTTTATTACTGCACTAACCGTTGGCATATTCGCTTATTATATTCTCAATTTTAGCTTGCTGGAAGGATTGCTATTAGGTTCTATCGTTTCTGCTACTGACGCTGCAGCTGTATTTTCTATTTTACGTACACGTGGAGTAAAATTAAAAGGAAAGGTTGGCGCTGTACTTGAATTTGAAAGCGGCAGTAACGATCCGATGGCTTATTTTCTTACGATCACATTAACAGGTATTATTGCAAGCGGCGAATTTGATGGCTGGCGTTTTCTTTTGCTTTTTGTACAAGGCTTCCTGATTGGCGGAGTAGTGGGTTATATTATGGGCCGGTTCAGTCATTGGCTTATTAATAATATAAAACTGGATAGCGACGGACTTTATCCAGTGCTTGTTCTTGGATTGGCAATGTTTACTTATTCCGCTACACATGTTATCGGAGGTAATGGGTTTTTAGCGATCTATCTTTCTGCACTGGTATTGGGCAACCGTGATTTTATTCATAAAAGAAGTCTTGTAAGGTTTTATGATGGCCAGGCATGGCTGATGCAAATCGTTTTATTTCTTACACTCGGTATGTTGGTTTTTCCTTCAAGAGTTATTCCTATTATCGGAACGGGTTTATTGATCGCCGGCTTCTTAGTTTTTATAGCAAGGCCAATCGGTGTCTTTATAAGCTTGGCTTTTGCCAAAACAAGTATCCGCAGTAAACTATTTATTTCATGGGTGGGCTTGCGGGGTGGCGTACCAATTGTGTTTGCAACTTATCCAATGATTGCTGGGTTGGACAAAGCAGGTATGATCTTTAACCTTGTCTTTTTCATTTCTATTACTTCAGTTTTATTACAGGGCACCACATTACCGTTGGTAGCAAAATGGCTGCGTGTTACAGAGCCACCTGAAGAGCCTAAAAAAGTTCCGGCTATACCCGTTAACAGCGAAATAAAAGTGATAACACTTAACAACGAATCCGCTGTTATTGGTAAAAAAATTGTCGATCTGCACTTTCCTCTTTCTGTAAATATTATATCCATTAAAAGAAACGGCAAGTATATGCTGCCGACCGGGGCCGATAATCTTCAATCGGGTGACAGGCTTCTCCTTTTATCCGACAATGAACAGGAGCTTCTGTCTGTACTGGAGTTGCTTAACTCAAAATTACAGCCACACTAAAAAATTCATAACCCAGTTTCATAACTCACGTAAATCTGATTTATCTCTTTTGTATCTTGTAGTGATGGAAGAAGCTACTCTGAAAAAGTCAAGCCGTATTGCAAGGGTGAGAAAAAACCTGAAGCATGCTATGTCACTTGCATGGGCCGCATCACCTAAATTACTTATTCGGTTTTCATTACTTGGAATGTTCAATGCCATCATGCCTCCTGTATCTGTGTATTTAGGAGCTGTACTTGTCAATAAAATTGCTGAAGCAAAAATACATCCACTGACATTTAATGATGTGCTTCCAATCGTCATTGGTTTATGGATCACATTTATTGTTCAACGGGCAGTAGGCTCTTATATGGGTTATGGCAGAAATTTATATGTACGCCGTGTTGAATTAGAAGCAGAACGTCGTTTACTTACAAAAGCATCAAAGGTTGATCTTGGGCACTTCGATAATTCTGACTGGCATGATCGCCTGGCCCGTGCCAAACGTGATGTAAACTGGAGACCCGGCGATCTTACATGGTCAATACTGGGTCTCTCGGGAAATATTGTGACTATAATATTAATGTCTGGCCTGCTGGCAAGCTTGCATTATTTATTAGTAGTGCTTGCATTGGGAGCATCAATTCTTACGTTGGTATTGGAAAGCCGTGTGACCACAAGGCTTTATAAATATTATTATAAAGAAACGCCGGAAGAAAGAGAACGTCAGTATCTCGGCGATTTGTTGGTACAACCACGCAATACAAAAGAAGTAAGAGCTTATGTATTGTCAGATTATTTACTCGGAAGACATAAAAAATTATCCGATGATCTTTTTAAACAGCGACAACTCATGAACCGGCTTGGAAGCCGAATGTCTTTGGTAAGCGGTCTTATTACAGGAACTATCCTTGCGCTGGCATATGTATTTGTTGCCAGCAGGGGAATAAAAGGAACCATGAATCCCGGTGATGTTGTTTTAGTTATCGGCGCTTTTACATCTGTATCTGGAACACTGGGACAAATATCCAGCACATTTGTGGCGGTTGATCAGCACACTACTTTTCTCGAAGATTATTTTTCATTTCTCAAGATTGACCATCTTGTGCCGGTACCGGAAAACCCTGTTTCTATTCCAGATGCACCTATTGAAGGAATTGAATTTGATAATATCACGTTTACTTATCCGGGGGGAACAGAACCTTCGGTGCATGAATTGAGTTTACGTATACGTAAAGGAGAACTGATAGCATTAGTGGGTGAGAATGGTGCCGGCAAATCAACACTCATCAAATTATTACTTCGCTTTTATGATACACAACAGGGATCAGTAAGAGTAAGCGGCATTGATGTAAAAGACATGAATCCTGAAAGTTTGCGAAACAGGATCGGTGTATTGTTCCAGGATTATGCAACTTATGAATTGTCTGTTCGTGAAAATGTATTGATGGGAAGACCCAATGGTGTAAGTAATGATGGACAGGTGATCAAAGCCTTACAGGATTCTCGCAGCGAATGGTTGGTAAATAAAATGCCGAAAGGACTGGATTCAAAAGTAGGACGCCTCTTTGAAGGCGGTCATGATCTGTCTGGCGGTGAATGGCAACGATTAGCATTGGCAAGGATCATGTATCGCAATGCTGATATCTGGATATTAGACGAGCCAACTTCATCGCTTGATCCCGAAGCTGAAGCCGCCATCTTTGCTGAGCTAAAAGAAAATCTCAAAGGAAGAATTGGAATAGTTATCTCACATCGTTTCTCTACTGTTCGTATTGCCGACCGCATTGCAGTAATTGATGATGGAAAAGTAACTGAACTCGGTACACATGATGAATTACTCGCAGCAGGTAATCGTTATGCTCAACTATTCGAGTTACAGGCAAGTGGTTACAGATAAAAATGTATCCCTTCAAATAAAAAAACCCCGCAATACGGGGTTTTATAAATCTGGTTTTTCAATCTATTTTAATAACGACGGTTTGAACGATCATTGTTGTCATTACGATCATAACGGTCATTGTTACGGCTTCTGTTTGAGCTGTAATTGATCCTTCTTATTTCCTGCTGGCGTTGCTCTTCAAGAAAACGGATCTGTCTTTTCTTTTCACTGCGGCTCATAAAACGACTGCTCCTGACCTTTTGAATTTTATATTCATACTCCCGGTTGATCTGCGCTATTCGTTGGCCTTTATTTCCTTCAAAATTGGAATTATTATCATAGCGATCATCATTATCATATGGATGATTCTTTATGTCGTTATCATTTCCATACCCGTTTTGTTTATCCCGCTGACCATTTTGATTATTCCCTTGCTGATCGTTTTGTCTTTTACCAGAATTATTTCCCTGACCATTTTGTGCCTGTGCCGCTGCTACAATAGTAACTGCTGCAAGTAGTGTAAAGATCTTTTTCATAATTGAATTTTTATTTTATTGAATAATATATAAGAGCGGCAAATAGGCTGCCGGGTCTACCAACGAAACGTTAATTGATTTGAATAAAAGCAATCCGAATGATTTTTTCAGAAAGAAAAAATTGAAAATGAAACCCAAGTACAACAGCTATTAGTCTTAACAGTTCATAACTTTATAAGATGAATCGTATTGACCGTCTAGCAGCAATTCTTATACAAATGCAATCCCGTCGTTTGGTAAAGGCGCAGGATATTGCTGATAAGTTTTCTATTAGTCTTCGTACTGTTTATCGTGATGTAAAAGCATTAGAAGAAGCCGGCGTGCCAGTAATTGGTGAAGCTGGTAGCGGTTACAAACTGATGGATGGATATAAATTACCGCCGGTAATGTTTAACCAGGAAGAAGCGACTGCATTACTTACTGCATCAAAGCTTGTGCAATCAAAAACAGATGCAGGCATGATAAAGCATTTTGAAGCAGCGCTTGATAAAATACGTGCCATACTCCGTCATTCAGAAAAAGATCATATAGAAGGTATAGATGAGCATATCGCTGTAATGAACCATCCGGCTATTGCTTACTCGCCGCAATCAGAATTATATCTTCAGCCGATATTAAATGCTATTTCATCTACTGATGTTATTGAGATCAATTATACAACGCTGGAAAAAAATGAAACCACCCGTCGAGAGGTTGAGCCGGTTGGTATATATTATCTCGGCAGTCACTGGTATTTGATTGCCTGGTGCAGGCTGCGAAATGATTACCGGAATTTCCGCACCGATAAGATCGGGCAATTGAAAACAACCGGTGAGAAGGTATTAAAAACACATCCGCCGCTACAAAGTTTTATCGATAAAATGTCGGATGATAGGGAAGTGATAAAAGTGGTGATAGATGTGGAGGCAGATATTGTAAAATACCTCGGAGAACAGAAATATTATAACGGCTATATAAAAGAAGAAAGGAACGGCGATTATGTCCGCATGACCTTCCTGACAGGTTCACTCATGGGTTTTTCCCGCTGGTTTATGTTGTTTGGTGATCATGCTAAGATCGTGGAGCCTAAGAATTTAAATGTGATGGTTGCTGAAATCGCTGAAAATATTTTAAAAAAATTGGAACAATCTCAAAGGCTGCTGACATAGGGTTGTCACTAGTGGGTTGTTGCTTTGTACTAACAAAAACAAAACACTATGACATTTATTGAATTCTTTAAACAGCAATTTATCGAAGAAGCCGCCACAACACGCAAAATGTTAAGTCGTGTGCCTGACGACAAACTGGATTACAAACCCCACGAAAAGTCGATGGTGATGAAAAGCCTGGTAACACATCTCGCCGATCTTCCCGGTTGGGTTCATTTCACATTGACAACCGATGAGCTGGATTTTCAAGCAGGTTATGAGCAACCTGATATCAACAATAACAAGCAGCTGTTGGAGTATTTTGAAAAACGATATAATGATGGTCTATCAGCGTTGATAGAAGAAAATGAAAAGGAAATGGATAAACCATGGACACTCAGAAATGGTGAAACTGTTTATGCAACCAATCCGAAGATCGATGTGTTGCGGATGTCACTCAGCCAGCAGATACATCACCGTGCACAGTTAGGTGTCTATTTAAGATTACTGAACATCCCTATCCCGGGTAGCTATGGGCCAAGTGCAGATGAAAACAGTTTTGAGTAAAATCGTAATCATGTGCATGAAGAGTTTTATCAAATGGGCTTGCTTTATAATTTCATTTGTTGTACGCAGTTTGCATTTTAGTTGAAGGTAAGATTTAACCACAGAGGACACGGAGTAGTACAGAGCTTTAGATGTATTTAAACCTCTCTGTGTGACTCTGTGAAAAAAACTTTGTGTTCCCTGCCTGCCGGCAGGCAGGTCTGTGGTAAAAACTAAGGCAGTTCAATCTCCATTCCTTCTACTGCCAGTTCATATTTAAATGAATAGTTATTTCCCGCCCCGGCGGACAGGCTTTTTTGCAGATCAGCAAACAGTTCATTCAGTTGTATATCCGTATGACCCGGATCATGATGAGCAAGCAACAAATGTTTAACTCCTGCCATCGAAGCAAACTTTACTGCATCATCCATATTGCTATGGCCCCAGCCTATTCTAAATGGATATTCTGCTATTGAATATTGCGCATCATGAAGTAACAGGTCGGCGTTTTCAGCCAGATCAAAACCCGAGAGCCATTTTGTATCCTTCAGCAATTCATTTGCACCCAATACAGGTTCATGATCGGGTATATAAGTAAAAACAGAACGGCCATTACTTACCCGAAAACCAACAGTAGGTCCCGGATGAATTACAAACCGTGATTCAATTTTAAATGGCCCGACCTCAAATGAACTGTTTTCAATTTCATGCAAGGTCAGTTTACAGGGTAGATCACGCAGCAATACAGGAAACAACGGAGGAGAAAGATAACGGCTAAGCCTGGCATGTAAACTATTTATCTTACTCGCTGGTCCCCAGATATGAATATCATTCTGCGGGTTAAAAAAAGGATTGAAAAAACCCAGCCCCTGGATATGATCGAGATGAAGATGTGTTAATAATATATCTACTCGTTTGATACCCGTACCATCAAGTAGTTTGAATTGCTGCATACCCGAACCGCCATCAAGTACCAGTATAGAATCTCCTTCCTTTACTGCTGTGCAGGATGTATTTCCTCCATAATATGACATCTCGGGACTGGTAGTGGGTATGGAACCACGAACGCCCCGCAGCATTATCTTCATCCTACGTCTTTTACTTCCCAGAAAATAGCAACAGCGCCGAGAAAATTACCTGCACGGCCAATGATGGGATATGCTGTTACAGATATTTTTTCGGCTTTGCCCTGCATACTTACTATCCAGAATGTTTTGTGATGGGGATATTGATCTTTCAATGTGCTTACGAGTGGCAGTGATTCCGGTGCCAGCAATTTTCCTTCATCATCTTGTTGCTTAAAAACAGTTGACCATGTTTCCACATTCATTTCACCGGTTTCTTCAAACCGGGTGCCTAATACTTTTTCTGCGGGTTCATTATAAAAAATAAGATTCCCTGATGTATCAGTAATAAATACCGGCATTGACAAACAATCGGCAAGCTGGCGGTTGAGAATTATCTCAATAGGATGTGCAGGCATAGTGCTGAATTTTATAATGGCTCCTTTAAAGCTACATTAAAGAAAAGAAGTTATAACATGTTTTTAATGTTTTTTTAAACACTGCTAAAGATTCACTATATGTAAATAACTCCCTATTATCGGCAATTCACCGATTTCAGCCATTCCTGCAAAAAAGAATAATTAACTTACACTCCCACTGAACTTATAACTTAAAGCTATTCCTCAACAAATGGCCCGTCATCACCCACTCGATCTCAAGGAAGGAAAATCCCCAAAGGCCAAGATCAATAAAGAAAACCTGCGGCAAACTCTTATACTATTCAAATATTTAAAACCTCATCGTGGTAAATTCATACTTGCCCTGGTATTTATTGCACTCACAGCTTTTTCTACAAGTTTGTTTCCATTGTTCCTTGGCAAGATGATAGATGCGGCTTCACCCGGAGCTGAATTACCGGGAGCATCGACAGGTAAACAAGTTGGATTTAGTTTACAAAATATTCACTGGAGTTTAAATACAACACTCTTACTAATCTTTTGTCAGCTTACAGCACAAACTATATTTTCTTTCATGCGGGTCTATTTACTCACCTCAGTTGGTGAAAGATCTGTTGCTGATATGCGCAAAGATGTTTACAGCAGGTTACTCACAATGCCACTCAGTTTTTTTACCGAAAGAAGAGTCGGTGAGCTTAGCAGTCGCATTTCATCTGATCTTTCACAAATACAGGATGCCATTTCTTTTACACTTGCAGAATTCTTACGTGGCATCTTTATCCTCATCATCGGTTTGTCCTTTATTTTTTTGATCAGTACTAAGCTGGCATTGATCATGCTTGCTGTGGTCCCGTTATTAGCAATTGTTGCAGTTATCTTCGGAAAGAGCATACGCAA
Organism: Bacteroidota bacterium; assembly: GCA_005882315.1. NCBI lineage: Bacteria > Pseudomonadati > Bacteroidota > Bacteroidota bacterium. Next base: position 1,329,289 of record VBAR01000001.1, on the reverse strand, counting down.
AATGTCACGCAAAACACAGGATGAACTCGCTACTAGCAGTACTATCGTCCAGGAAACGTTCCAGGGAATAACAATTGTAAAAGCATTCACCAGCGAATTTCATGAGGTTACCCGTTACATAAAAAGTTTGAAAGCTGTTGTATCTATCGCTATTAGTAATGCAAGATATCGTGGTGCTTTTGTCGCTTTTATGATCTTTAGTTTATTTGGCACGTTGGCATTTGTTGTTTGGTATGGGGGGCGAATGATCCAAACCGGTGAGTTAACAATTGGTGTGCTCATAATGTTTGTCATTTTTTCAGGGTTTGTTGGCGGCACGTTTGCTGGTTTTGCTGATATGTTTTCTCAATTACAAAAAACATTGGGTGCGACACAAAGTGTAAGAGAAATTTTGCGTACCGATGGTGAAGCGGTGGAATTGAAACCTATTATCGTCGAATCACAGTATGAATTAAAAGGTAATGTACGGTTTGAGCATGTTGCATTTAGCTATCCGAGTCGCAAAGACATCACTGTGCTAAAAGATCTTTCACTCACAGCAAAGAATGGTGAACAGATCGCCATCGTTGGGCCCAGCGGTGCAGGCAAATCAACCATTGCTTCACTATTGTTACAATTTTATGAACCTGATAGTGGCTCGGTTTATTTTGATGAACGACCCGGAAAAGAATTTCCTGTTTCTCAATTAAGAAGACAAATGGCACTCGTACCGCAGGATGTTATTTTATTTGGTGGCAGCATCAAAGAAAATATTGCCTATGGAAAACCTGATGCCACCGATGAAGAAATTATTGCTGCTGCAAAAAGCGCCAATGCCCATGAATTTATAAATAGATTTCCAGAGCAATATGAAACTATCGTTGGAGAAAGAGGGATCAAATTAAGTGGCGGTCAGCGTCAACGTATTGCTATTGCCCGTGCTATATTAAAAGATCCCGCTATATTGATATTAGATGAAGCTACTTCTTCTTTGGACAGTGAAAGCGAACAGTTGGTACAAGAAGCATTAGATAACTTAATGAAAGGCCGCACAAGCTTTGTTATTGCACACCGGCTTTCCACCATCCGCAATGCTGATAAGATCGTACTGATCGATAAAGGAATTGTAAGTGAGGCTGGCACACATGCACAGCTTATGAGTCATAATGGCCTTTACCGCAAACTTAATGATATGCAGTTTGATTTTGCCCGCCCGGATGACCAGTTTATTGATGATTCTCTTTGGCCAGCAAACGAAGAGCAATCAGCTTGATCCGGTCGGACGGGGAATGGTTACTCAATCACCCGCTGTTGAGGATATAAAAGAAGAGGAGTAGGTTTTCCTTTTAAAGAATTATAAAGATGTAACATAAGTTTCCAGTAATTTCAAAACAAACAATGAGATAATTAGCCAAAGCGATCCAATAATAAACCCAGCTGTTACATCGCTTGCATAATGTACTCTCAGGTATACACGGCTAAATCCTATCAGAAGGATCAGAACAACCAATAGTGCCGTAAAGAATACTTTTAGCCAATCACTGGTAATGGTATGTTGTAAGATATAGATCAACAATCCATAAAAAGTAACAGCCATGATCGCATGGCCACTGGGAAAACTTAATCCCTTTGCAGCTTTTAATAATGGAGATAATGGTCGTTTACGTTGAAATAATTGCTTCAGCAAGAGCATCAATACCAGGCTACTGATGGCAATAGTGATCACACGGATAGAAAACCAATTTTGTTTTGTGATAACAACAAAATAGAAAATAAGGATAAGATTGGCGGGAATAAGAAACTGATGCTTACCAAGAAATGTAATAAACAACATGATCTTATTATTTCTTGTGTTTATTACTGGTTTGATCTTTTCAAATATCAGCATATCGGTGGGCTTATGCTTACGTATCGGCTTGCGAATAGAAAAAACAATCAATGCAATGATCGCAGAGAAAACTGCAAGTGTTAACAGTACTTCAGCAATTATCAATGTAGTAAGCTCGCCTGCTTTCATTAATTCAATTAATTACAAAACTCAATGTTTTTTGAAATATTGAATTTGTCTTTCATGCTTTTGTGCAGCTTCCAGTGATGCAAAAGTACCCAGGTTTCTTCTCTTACTTGTTTTTGGATTTTTCTTTCGGGAGTAGATCCTGTATTCTCCTGATTTTAATTTTCTGATCATATTTTTTATTGTTGAATAATTTAAAGTAATGCAGCAAACGTGCCAGAGCTATTACAAAAAAAGCTGTGATAAACATATCACAGCTTTAAACCGATTAAACTTGTATTTACAATTATTTAAGTTTGGATTTGATCACCATTCCATCTTCCCCAATCAGGGCAACACGTTTCTCGTCCCCTCTTTTTAATCCTACTTCATAGGCTGTCCTGTCTCCATAAAACTCCCTGTTGGCTTTAGTAATAGTAAAGTCTGGGAATTTACTATAGATCGATGTTCTTACTTCATATGGTAAGGTCGTGAAATCATTTATTACATACGCTGAACCAACCCAGGCTCCATCACTATCATACCAGGCATAATATTTTTCACCGTCCATATCAAATTGTACCATGTAATCATCATCACTAATGATTACCCAATCTGCCAGGTCCCAATCACTAATAATCACTACATCGGGATTGTAACTGCTCCAAACCATATTGGTTGCAGTTGGATATTGTTGATCAAAAGCCTTCGTAGCATTAGCTGATATTAACACACCGGTATCTGTCGCCCGATACGTTGTGCTACACGCAGTAAACAATGCAATTACTGCCGCCGTTAAAAATGTTTTTAGTTTCATAATGTATTCTTTTGTGATTAAATAAATCTTACTGCTAGTGGGTATTTTCCCACAACCATGCCAGTAACTTTTGTTCTAACATTTAGTGGTTGCACGTCAGTTGTCTGTGTAGTAACACAGATTATTAATTATTTATCATTTTATAAACAGGAGTTGAATTAAATTTGTTATTCAAAATTTTGAGGAAAAACTAAATGAAACAAGCCATCGTTCTCACAGCATTTTTTGTTGTTGCCTATTCTTGTTTTGCAAAACCTGTGGAAATTTCTACACATTCAAAAAGATCATACACAGATACTACAACGTTTAAGATTTCCGGCATGAATGAAATGTTTGCAGAAATAATAAATGTGGCGGGACTTCAACGTGGTTATGAATTGAAGGAGGCTGATGTATTGAATATCGAAGCTTCCATAAGCCATGGAAAAAAATATATCTTATACAATCCCATTTATATTGCTACTCTTACGAATATTACAAAAAACAAATGGGCAGCAATGGCATTGCTGGCGCATGAAGTAGGTCATCATATTAATGGGCATACTAAGCGGAGAGGTGGTAGCAAACCGGAATTAGAATTAGAAGCCGATGAGTTTGCCGGTTTTATTTTACAAAAACTTGGTGCTTCACTGGAGCAAGCACAACAAGTGATGCATTTTATTGCTAAAACAACAGCTTCTTCTACTCACCCTGCAAGAAATTCAAGATTGCTTGCTATAGAAAAAGGTTGGAATAAAGCAACTGGCGAAGCAAAATTAAAAACCATAGTTGCTGAACCATCTATAGTACAAGGAAAATAACAACACATCGCTATTTCATTGCTCTTATAGAAATTCCCAAATGAATCGCATCCCTGATCAGGTCATCCGGTTGACCGGGATAAATGATATTCCAATCCTTACGGTCAATATTAAACTTTGCAATTGCTTCTGCCATATTTCCTGAAATAGTTATACGTGCAGGAAACTCAATATTTTTTGTTATCCCCTTTAATGTAAGGTTGCCATTTATTGTATGTGTAGGATCAGATACTTTATACTTACTAATTGTTTCCTGTCTTGAATCTGCAGAATCTTTTACAGCACCTCCTGTGTAAGGTTTCACACTGGTAAGTTCAAAGACCCCTTCAGGATTTTTTTCTACATCAAAAAAATCCGCTGACCTCAAATGTTTTTGAAGCTTGTTGCTATTTGCAGAGTCAACAGTTTTTGGCCCAGTTACGCTAAGATTAGCAAGATCGAGTATAAATCTCCCACCTGTTACTTCCCCGTTATTTACTATTATCTCCCCACTTTTAACCGGCACAACACCAGTGTGATAACCCGTAACCTTTGTGGCGACCCATTCAATCTTACTTTCTGTAGTATTCACTTTCCATGATTCGCCTGTTTTAGATTCATTTACATCCTTTGCTTCTGTTGTTACTGCTTCATCACTTTTGGGAGCATTGGTACAACTGATGCCACCAATTACAAGCGTCGCTATAATTGTTATTATTTTCATTCCCCTTTTTTATTATTTAAACAAACAATGTACCGCTTTGACTATGTCTATGCCCAAACCAATGCTCTTATAATGTTGCTCTATATTTGCAATATGAAGAAAGGATCAATTATTATTACCACACTCATTATGCTATTTGTGGGTTGCACTGATGATAAAAAAGCTGCGGATACTAATCAAGGTAATACTGTTAAGGATAGCGTCACCGTTGCAAAAAAGAAAACAATTGTTTTTTTTGGAAATAGTCTTACAGCGGGATATGGCTTGAGTCCTTCGCAGGCTTTCCCTGCACTCATTCAAAAAAAGATCGATTCACTCGGTCTTCCTTACCGGGTGATTAATGCCGGGGTAAGTGGTGAAACTTCTTCCGGTGGCAATACCCGTGTTGATTGGATCCTGCGGCAACCAGTAGATATTTTTATTCTTGAATTGGGTGCTAATGATGGATTGCGTGGCATTCCACTTTCAGAAACCAGGAAAAGTCTTCAATCTATTATTGATAAAGTAAGATCAAAAAATCCTGCAACGAAATTAGTTTTTGCCGGCATGCAGGTACCGCCGAATATGGGGCAAATGTATTCCACTGAATTTCGGAATATTTATACAGAACTGGCCACTAAAAATTCAATGACACTTATTCCATTTATTTTAGAACGTGTTGGTGGTGAAGCACACCTGAACCAGGAAGATGGCATTCATCCGAATGAAGAAGGTAGTCGCATAGTAGCCGAGAATGTTTGGGGGCAATTAAAATCGTTACTGTAATGCAAGTAGCAAGTGGTTAGTGGCAAGTAGGAAAGACCTGGAATCGAAGTTTCCCACCCCACTAGCTACTTGTCACTACCCAATTACACTTCTTCTCTCAAAATTTCTAATGGTGGTCTTCTCACTACAGCACGGTTGTTGATCAATCCAATGAATACGGTAAGCAGGCATACAGCAACAAACACAATAAACAAGGCTAGCCATTGCAATGTAAATTCCGTTTCAAAAATAAACTTTGCTAATAGCCAGCTTATACCCAATGATAAAACAATACCTGTAGCCGCAGCAAGAGCTCCTAAGAAAAAATATTCCAGTGCTGTGATGTAAAAAATTTGTTTACGGCTTGCGCCCAGCGTACGCAATAACACACTCTCCTGTATACGCTGGTATTTACTTATAAGCACGGAAGCTATTAATACAATAAGCCCGGTAAATATGCTGAAGCCCGCCATAAAGCGAATAACAAAGCCAACTTTCTCTAATAAATTATCTACAATACTCAAAACCAAACTCAGGTCAATAATAGAAACATTCGGGAACTGCTGTACCATTGTTCTTTGAAACTTTGCCGATGCTTCTTTATTTGGAATACGGGTAAGCAATACATGAAACTGTGGGGCATCTTCCAACACACCAGTAGGAAAAACAACGAGGAAATTTGTTTGTATCCGGTTCCAATCGACCCTACGAAAGCTGCCAACAATTGTGGGAATAACAGAACCCTGCACATTAAAGATCATTGTATCCCCAATCTGAATACTGTTGTTCTTTGCATATCGTTCTTCTATTGAAACATATACGTTTCCATTTGATTTATCTACTTCACCCGACCATTTACCTTTTGTTATTTTTTCCGAATCAGTTAATGAGTCACGAAACGTTACACGATACTCACGGTCAAAAATCCATTCATGCATTTTAATGGTGCTGTCTTTTTCCAGCATTTCCACCGTAATGTTATTTACCTTTTCCAACCGCATATTCACGATAGGAACGGTTCCATGTATCGGCAAGCCCTGTTGCCGCGCCAATGCTACTACACTATCTTTTTGTGATGGCTGAATATCAAATAATATAGTATTAGATTGATCACCCTTTGCAGAAAGCATTACACGGTTGAGTAAAATAGACTGAACTGAAAACATAGTACAGATAAATGCAGTACCTAAACCAATAGCAACAATTAATATAGTTGTTTGGTTATTGGGTCTGAATAAATTTGCTAATCCCTGCCGCCATAAATAACTCCATGAGTCAGGAAAGAAACGACGAACAGTCCACATTAACAGAGCTGCTATCCCAACTAATATTAGAAAAGCGATTAAAACACCAAGCGAAAAAAAGATTGCCTGCCGCACACCATTTAACTGAATGTAACTAAAGCCAAAAATAAAGAGCATGATAGACAGGTACACGAGCCACTTTACCGGGTCTTTAAATAAACGGAGTGATTGAAATGATAACCGTAGTGTATTCAGCGGCGATACATTGCGAATAGATATCAATGGTAATAAGGCAAAAAGAAAAGAGATCACAAGACCTAATAATAAACCCTGCCCTATAGCTTTCCATGAAAGTTGGGGATCGATAGCTACAGGTAAAAAATCTTTCAGCGCAATTGGTAACAGCTGTTGGATGATCGTTCCCAAAGCAGCGCCTGCTACCGAACCTATAAAACCGATAACAACAATTTGTATAAGATAAATAAGAAATGCCTGCGAACCTTTGGCGCCCAGGCAACGCAAAACAGCTACTGAATTTATTTTTTCACGTACATAAATATGAATAGCACTTGCTACACCAATACAGCCTAACAATAAAGCAATAAAACTTATCAGGGCTAAGAACTGTGTGAGATCTTTCAGCGACCGTGTTGTATTTTCTTTCTGACTTGCGACTGTATCATAATTCAAATCTTCTTTTTCTAAACGTGGCTCAATGTCTTTTACCAATTCATCCATATTCACAGACCGATCAAACTTGAAATAAAACCGATAATTGATCCTGCTCCCTTTTTGTGAAAGCCCCGTTTGATCAAGATATTGAAGTGGTATATAAACAACCGGTGCTACAGATGCGCCTAAGCCTGTTTGACCCGGGGCACTTATTAAAGCCCCTGCAATTACAAAACTTAAATTACCGATCTTAACCGTGTCACCAACTTTTGCATTAAACTGTAGCATCATCGTTTGATCAACCAATGCAGCTTGTCCTTTCCGGAAAGATCGTCCTGCTGATGCAGGTGATGTTTCTAATTCTCCATAATAAGGAAACTCGCCGTTCAATGCCTTGACCTGTACTAATCGTGTTCCTTCATTTTTTGGAAAATAGATCATCGATGTAAAACCCTGTTGCTCCGATCTTCTGTCACCCAACGAATCAGCCATTTTTCTTATAGCCGGACTTATTTGTTTATTACTGCTGATCTCAAGGTCAGCACCTAATAAAGAAGCGGCCTGCCTGTCTACTTCATAGCTCATATTATCACCCAATGAATAAATGGCTACCATCGCAGCAATGCCAAGAATAATAGATGATACAAATAGTAATAACCGTGAACGGTTTCGCCGGCTGTCACGCCATGCCATCTTTAATAGCCAGGAAAAATTCAAACTTCTTTGCTTATTCATAGCTTGTCTGTTGTGTGTTGTCGGCTGTCTGTTGTCAGCTGTCACCTGACACCCGACACCTGACAACTCTTATTCATCCGATACGATCCTGCCGCCTTTTAGTTTGATGATACGACCCGTTTTATTTGCGAGGTCAATATCATGTGTTACCATTATCAATGTAGTACCGGCTTCTTTATTCAGGTTAAAGATCAGTTCAACAATTCCGCGGCTTGTTTCAGCATCCAGGTTACCGGTAGGTTCATCAGTAAATAGAATTTGCGGTTGATTGATAAAGGCCCTCGCCATTGATACTCTTTGTTGTTCACCCCCGCTCAATTGTGCTGGATAGTGATGTCCCCGGTCTGCAAGGCCCACTTTGTTGAGGAGGTCAACTGCTCTTGGCTTTATGTTTTTTTCCCTGCGCAATTCCAACGGTACCATCACATTTTCAAGTGCAGTAAGTGTAGGAAGCAACTGGAAGTTTTGAAAAATAAAACCTACATGCTTATTTCTTATACTGGCACGCTGATCTTCACTCAACTGATCCAGCTTTATATTATTTAATTCCACTGTACCTGTGCTTGATCGATCCAGCCCGGCAGCTAATCCCAGCAAAGTAGTTTTGCCACTACCTGATGGCCCGACAATCGCCATTGTTGATCCTGCTTCCACGGAAAAATTAATATTCTCCAGCACCGTCAATGTGCGGCCTGCACTCTGGTAAGTTTTACCAAGGTTCTGGATATTCAATATCGTTGCCATCAGCAATTATTTTAATGTATCATGTAATATAAATGAAAATTCCATCCGGATAACAGCAGTTTGATGTACTAAAGAAATAGCGGGATGAAGTGTTTGGGGAAAGGTATGTATGCGTTAGTTATTTAAAATAGTTCCTGCATTCCGTTACCTTATCAGTATTAATAATATCAATACCGAGTTCTTTCTGCAGTTTCCATGATTCAGGATTATCGGGACTGGCCCAGAGCCTGATCCGCTTTTTCATACTATGTACTTTATCTATTACTTGTTTCAATCTTTCGAAATCATCATTCGGTGGAAGATTATAAGGAACCCAGCTATCACTGATAAAAGCTATCCGTTGCAGCTTTGCATCATCGTAAGGTTCATTGGGACGTCCATCAAATAATATATTAGAAGGGTAAGTGGCCCATTTGAATGAAGGTCCTCTATCACCACTGATAACGATCTGCACCGCCTTTCGATTTACTGAACGATCAAAAACAGAAGGATGGTGCGCCAGCAATTTGAAAAGCGCTGCAAGAACAGGCTCTGCGTTTTCTTTTATATCGATCATCAGTACGGGTGCATAGGCAGTGTCGTCGGTGATAGTTCCTTTATGCTTGCGAAACAATTCAATGATGGGTTGCAGGTAAAAACTGTCCAATGTGCTGGCAGTTGGTATTTCATCCTTATCATGTGCTACCAACAGCTTGTTGCCGACGAGAAAAATATCTACCTCTATTGAAAATACTTTATTGCGGATCGCATTGGTAAATGGTTCTGGTCTGTGATAATCGTTATGAGCATGAATAAGTGGCTGGGCCTGTAAAACAGTGACGCTAAAAAACAAAAGCAGGCCAGCTAAGCACTTCATAATATAAGTTTATAGTTTTGGGATGGGCGGACCTACAAGATAAGAAATCCCGCAGGTATAACATGAGCCGGGTAGAAACAAGAGAATGATCTTTTAATCGTACTGTGAATTGGCCGTCTTGAGACTTTCAACATTATTTTTTTAAATCTCTGGATTGTGCGAACTTTTCCTGAAACATAATTCAAAAACTGGAACCACGAAGACACTAAGACACAAAGGCTTCACGAAGTCAGCTTTGTGTTTCTTCGTGATTTTGTGGCTTCGTGGTTCAATTTTTCAAATAAAGACTCGTAACCAACTAATCAATTCAACCCAACTCGTCATTTAACCTTAAACTTATTTTATGACCAAACCAACTACCCGGCAAGAAAAAAACATCCTGCTCTTCTTGTTCGTCCTGTTCACCCTAACAATGACAAGCTGCTATCATTACAGGGTCATTAATACAAAAAATGATCCGGCAACTGAGTACAGGGATACCGTCATGCGTTCCTATTTCTGGGGACTGGCAAACAAACCCCAGAATTTCCATGTTCCAAATTGTACCGATAGCTGTGCTGCACTGGATGAAGTGGTCTATTCAAAAAATTTCGGGCAATCACTCGTAACAGTTATCACATTGGGAATTGTTTCATCTGTAAAGGTGGAATGGAAATGTCATAAACCCTGTCAACGTGTGATCGACGGGTTATAATTTTTTCACTACTAATATTTATTACATGTCTCTTCCGCAAATACGCCCCACCAATGCGATCGAGTGGACCAATCGCCACGATACGTTTACACAACCGATAGATAACCTATTTGATCTTATTAATGGTAACACGGGTAATGGCTTTGATGATTATAATGCGATGACCGAAGCGATACAGTCCTTGCTTGCAAAAGCAATTGCAGAAAATATTACCATCAGGGCATTGGGCGGTGGATGGTCGTTCAGCAACGTAGCAGCAGCAGAAGGGTGGATACTTAATACCAAGATGTTGAATATGATCTTCCCGATCCGCAAAGCACAAAGCGTATCACCCAACTATACAGGAACACCAAACGATCTTTTATTTGCGCAGTGCGGCAATTCAATACAGGAATTGAATAATTGGTTAAAACAAAATAAAAGATCATTAAAAACTTCCGGCGCCAGCAATGGACAAACAATAGTCGGATGTTTTTCAACAGGCACACATGGTTCGGCGATCGATACAGGGTCGGTACAGGATTTTATTGTCGGCATCCACATCATCACCGGCCCTGATACACATATATGGTTAGAAAGAGGATCCTATCCTGTTGTATCCGATCTGTTCCTTGAAAAATTTAAAACTAATCGGGTAGCAGATGATGAACTTTTTAATGCTGCTCTTGTAAGTTTCGGCAGCTTTGGTTTTATACATGGAGTGATGATAGAAACCGAACCTATTTACCTGCTGGAATGTTACCGAAAAAAAATTCCGATTGATGATACTTTCAAACATATCATGGAAACACTTGATTTTTCCAATGCGAACTTTATTCCGAATGGTAATGAACGTCCCTTCCATTTCCAGGCTGTCATTGATCAATACAAATTGTCCGGTGGTGCCTATGCCACTATTATGTATAAACGCAGCTATACGGATAACTACCAGCCGCCGGTTGATGATTTTAATAAAGCGGGGCCCGGTGATGATATGGCTGCAGTTGTTGGCATCATCACTGATATCGTTCCCGCTTTAACGCACCTGCTGGTAAGTAAACTGGTAAAAACTTCTTACACCTTATATGAAGGCGACATGGGAACATCAGGAGAAATTTTTAGAAACAATAATATCCGTGGCCGGTTGCTTAGTACCGCTATCGGTATTCCGCTTGACCGTGTGTGGGAAGTAAATAATCTGCTTATTAAGCTCAATAAAACGAGCGGACCCTTTTCAGGAATATTCTCTTACCGGTATGTAAAAAAATCTTCGGCTACATTGGCTTTTACCCGGTTCGCTCCTACCTGCATACTCGAACTCGATGGTACAGAGTCAGCCACTACAAGAAATTTTTATGCTGCAGTATGGAATGAACTGGAAGCAAGAAATATCCCCTATACTTTTCATTGGGGTAAAATACATAACCTGGATGAGCCTAAAACGAGGAAGATGTATGGTGCCGGTATGGATGAATGGATAAAACAAAGAAACAAGATACTGGCGCCGGAGACAATGAAAATATTCAATACCCAATCATTGAAAGATTGTGGACTTGATAAGATATTACCAGCATTGCGGCCGTTTTGATTATTTATTGATGACGGGAACAGGATTGGTACCACCGTCTTTTATAATTCTTTAACTCCTTATTGCATTATTCTTATAATCTGCTGATACAGCCTTCATAAAGACTGTTAAAATACAGTATAAAATAGATTAACAATTAGCGGCTTTCACTGGCACCGGGTTTGAAATATAGGGCCGAACCTTAAAATTATAATTATGAAAAAAATCTACTTATTACTTGCAGTTGGAATACTGGCTGCAACAATTTCAACATCGGCCCAGAATGTAGTACTTCGTATGGATAATAACTATGATGTATCTATTGATGGCCGTAACTATGAAGGCAACGCTACTATACCGAATTTAGGTGCTGGTCAACATACCATAACTGTGTATGCAGTAAAGCCCGGCTTTTTAGGTATAGGTAAGAAAAGAACCCAGGTTTCATCTTCAAGTTTTGAGTTAAAAAATAATGATGTAACAATTGATGTTGACCAGAACGGTCAACTGCGGATAAACCAAATGGGAAATTCCACTACTCAAAACCGCAGATATAATGAGCGGAACACGGATGGCAATTATGAGCAGAATGATGAAAGGAATGGTGGAGGATATGGTCCTTATAATAATCCTGGAAAGGGAAATAAATATGGGCTTTATAAAGACAAAAAAGCGAAAAAAGACAAATCACAAAAAGAACATATGAATAAAGGGCATAAATAAAATTCCTGAACTTTAATACGGCCGTCCCGACTTATCGGGGCGGCTTTTCTATTTGGTCATTGCTGTCGTCTTGAGGAACGGCTTGATAAGATATTACCAGCATTGCGGCCGTTTTGATTATTTATTTTGTACTAAACTGAATTGCTTCTATTAAGCTTCTGTTGCGTCGCACTCTTGTACGTTTCGTAATTCTATTGAGCAACCAAATCAAAATAACTCTAACTGTTCTGCATCGTCAATGCGTTGTTCAGGATTCTTTTTAAAAGGGATTAGCCGTGATTGATAAACAAAAGGATACATACTGATATGATCTAAGGGAGTAACAAAAAGTTTTTCAGGATTAGAAGCAGTGCCACCTACACCTATTGCTACATATACTCTCATATTTTTGTCCCGTTGATACTCTAAATAAGAATCGATCTTATATCTGTCAGCCCAGTCAGTTCCTCCTTCGAAAAATTGCTTTCTCCATTTGCATTCTACTGCAAAATGGAATTTCTTTTTTCCTAAGGATGCAAATACTAAATCAGGCCATGAATTGCTTAGTGGAGAAACTCCGTTAGAAGCTATTTTATCACCTCGCCATTCTAAAAGACGGAATTTTCTTTTGTTGAAGAGGGTTACCATATAGTTTTCAAAGTGGAAGCCCTTTTCAAATGAATCAAGCTCATTAACAGCATGCGATGCTGGGTGGGTAATTATATTGTTCATAGTGGTTCGGGATGGATGAACAAGATAGAAATCAAAATTGATAAAAGGAAATTCTGCCCTACCACAAAGTGGTATTGGCGCTTTAGTAAATTGTTACTAATATTGTTAGTATAAAAGTTCTTAACATCCTCTTTCCGTATCAAATTTTAAACTTTATTTGTATGAAATTAAAATATCAATATGTTGTTGCGGATGAGATTTCATTAGTTAATGAATCTGAGCAACTATCTCTATTTGAAAAAAACTCTGAAATGAATGATGTTGGATTAAAATATCCTCGTAGAAAATCTCGTACAATCGCTAATAATACTTTTAAGCTTGAGGCACCAACAGAAGTTGTATCTCAAACAATGAAAAATATATTAAGTTCCAATACGAAGATTGAGCTGTTGTTAGAACAAGAACTACAAAAAGTCAAGTTGAATTATTCTCGCCCAGATTTAATCATAGAACAAATTTCAGGAAAGCCAGATTTTATTATCCCTCGTTACCGTATTGCAATTTTCTGCGATGGAGATTTTTGGCACGGAAAGAATTATGAAAAAGGCAGCATAAAAAATAATACAGATTTCTGGGATGCTAAAATTGAGAGAAATATTCTTAGAGATGAAGAAGTCAACTATGGTCTACAAAAAAATAATTGGCAAGTATTTAGATTTTGGGAAAGTGATATTAAAAATGATGCATCAAAATGTGTTTCTCAAATTTTAGAATATATTAATACGAATTTCGAAGACGCAAATCCCAAGTTTACATTTGTTGATTTATTTTCTGGCATTGGAGGTTTTAGGATCCCCCTCGAAGAACTGGGGGGTAAATGTTTAGGGTTTTCTGAAATAGATAAAAAAGCAATTGACGTTTATAAGAAAAATTTTTTTGGCTTTAAACACGGAGAGGATGTTGAGCTTGGAGATATTACAAAACTTGGAAAACTCCCCTTTGATAATATTGATTTAATTGTTGGCGGGGTCCCATGTCAAGCATGGTCCGTTGCTGGTAAAATGAAAGGTTTTGACGATCCTCGAGGAAAATTATGGAATGATTCAATAAGAGTAGTTAGAGAAAATCAACCCAAAGCCTTCATTTTCGAAAATGTAAAGGGTCTTATTGATCCCAGGAATAGGAGCAGCTTGAGTTTAATAATTAAGAATTTGCAAAATGCTGGCTATGTTGTTAAAGAGCCCCAGCTTTTGAATTCGTACGATTTCGGATTACCCCAAAATAGAGATAGAGTATTTATTGTTGGAATCCGCAAGGATTTATCTTATTATTTTGAAGACTTTGAATATCCAAAACCGATTAACAAAAAATCTTTTCTAAAAAATTTAATTGATGGCGTTGATAAAGATTCTGTGATTGACAAAAAAATTTTTGATCCGAAAGATATTTTCGGGCATAAAATTCCAATGTCAAGAAATAGATTTCAAAAACTAAATGAATTAAACGATTTTTTTATCTTTTGTGATACCCGAAATGGACACACAACAATTCATTCTTGGGATATAATAAGAACCACAGAACGTGAAAAGGCTATTTGCATGATAATTCTGAAAAATAGGAGGAAAAAGGTTTATGGAAATTCTGATGGAAATCCTTTGAGCTACAAAACTCTTAAAAAGCTAATTCCTGATTTGAAACAAACCGAGTTAGAAAAATTAGTAGATAAAAATATTTTGCGTTACGTAAAAAAACTAGGATATGAATTTGTTAATTCAAAAAACTCATCTGGCATAAATAATATTTATAGGGTATATCTGCCTCATTCTAATATATTTTCTACTTTAACCGCGACTGGTTCCAAAGATATAGTTGCTCTTAAAGACATTACAGGAAATTCCCCAGATGAATACAGAGCGAATTTTATAAATAAAATTGTAAAGAAAAAATTATATAGACCTATTACCGCCAAAGAAGCTGGCAAACTACAAGGATTCCCAAAATGGTTTAGTCTTCATAAAGATGAAAAAATTGCTAAGAAGCAATTTGGAAATGCAGTTTCAACTTATGTTATATATTATTTAGCCAAGCAACTCATAGATACTGAAATTTTTTATAATGCCATTAAATCCAGAAATTATTAAAGAAACAGTTTCTAATGGAATTCTGAATTATGTAGAAAACAATTTAGAAAAAGTTCGTCATTTTCAAATATTAGATCTGTTAATCCCAAAAGAAAGGAAAATCAGGTCAATTGTCGGTGGTCTCGAGACTTCTCAGGGCAAAACTTTATGGGAACCTCTAGCAAAGAGAATTGCTGCTGATAATGGTTTTGTAGTTATTCCCGGAAATTTGCAAGCACCTCTAATCATGCCTGCAGCACTTGGTAATACATTGCAATTAATAATTGAATCGAGGCTACTTCAAAACGGGCAATATAATGCAACCACAGCTCATGATGCTATTAAACAAGTATGTCAGCAATTTATTAATAACCCCATTCAAGGATTTGGACCTCCTCCTAGGGGTAGTGGTGTAGACATTTGGCTTCAAAGAGATGGGATTGATTATTTTTTTGATACAAAAACTGTTCAGCCCAATATTGCAAAGTTTAGAGAATTTCTATCGCAGTTGTTTAATTGGTATGCATATTTTTATTCTGGCAATCCTAATGGTAATGCAATTGCGAAAATAGTTTTCCCATATAACCCCTACGATGGAGACTTCTGGGAAAATTCTAAAGCAAATGGACGTCCTTTAGAACCTATAACCGAAGGATGGGTTGAAAATGAATTTTGGGATTTTATTTCTGGAGAACAAAATACATTTCTCTTAATACGAAATTGTTTTACAGAATTAAGAGATGAAGGTAGTTTGCAGGAACAATTAGACAGTTTATTTTCTGAATAATATTAAATCGCAATGAAAAAGTCCGAAAAGAACGCAATCATTAAAAAGTTTAAGGTTTGGTTCAAAGACACTCTAATCCTCAATCATAAAATAAACACCGAAAAATTAGAGAATATTAATAAGTTCAATATTAATCCACTTCTATTATATTACTTAGCATATTATCTTCAAGGAAACGCGACACCAATTTCACTTGCAAAAGTCTTGGTATATCCAAGAGTTCTCAGTACTTCAATAACAACTTCTTTTGGAACCAGTATGCAAAGTTTTATAACAGATGTTCTTGGGGCTTATGGCTCTGGAATTGAAGGTCTCGATATTGAGTTTTTTGATCATATTGATAAAGAAAAAAAATACTGTCAAATTAAGTCTGGCCCGAATTCAATCAATAAGGATGATGTAGTAACAATAAAAGGACATTTCAGAGCTTTCATTAATAGAGCAAGAACAAATAGACTTAAAATAAATTTGAACAACATTGCCTTTTGCTTAATATACGGAGAGGATAACGAGAAAAACTCTTTTGTTAGAAAATTAGAGGAGGAATACACTATTTATATGGGAAAGGATTTCTGGCATCGATTTACTGGAGACAAAGATTTTTATAAAGATTTAATTAAAGCTTCTGCAGAAGTTGCTTCTAAAGTTAACATGAAACCAATTGTAGATGGCGTTATTAAGAAACTTAGTAAGTCCGTTGAACAAAGACTTAAAGAAATTTCATCATGAAAGAGTTTGGAATACGTAAAACCCTATTGCTTTAATTAGAAAATAAAATAACAATAGAAGCAACACACCTTTCTCTTCCTTCTGGAGCAGGCTATTGCAACAATTCATGAATAGAGTTGAATAAGTGCAAGTGTGTGACGCAACAAAAGCTTAATTGCAGTACCACAGCCGACTACATAATTATTCTCCTTTCATACAAACATTTCCACTCATCCCTGCTTTTTGCAGTTTTAAGAAATAATTTCAAACCACGTAACTACCTGTAATTTAACTGGTTTAATAGCAATTGGTATCGGTCAATTCGGCTATTCCTAATAAATTAGTTGTTCTCCTAATGAATTAGTAGTAACATTGTGAAAACAATTTTTAAAGATGATAAAGCTGGCTAAAAGAGAAGAACAGATCATGCAGGTGTATTGGGACCTGGGTAAAGCATTCATTAAAGAAGTGATCCCTCACCTGCCGGATCCGAAACCACATTATAATAGTGTGGCCACTATGGTGAAGATACTGGAAGAAAAAGGTTTCCTGGATCATGATACCATTGGCAATGTGTACAGCTACTTCCCCATCATCAGCCGGGAACAATACCAGAAGCATGCAATGAAAGATATCGTGAAAGAATATTTTGATAATTCCTACCCGCGGATGCTGGCCTTCTTTGCCAAAGAACAAAAACTATCTGAAGCCGAACTGAAAGAAATTCTTAACATGATTAAAACAGACAACTCATGATACTGCCATATATTATTAATGTCGCTTTGATCCTGCTGGCCTGCCTGGCTTTTTATAAACTCCTGCTGCGCCGCGAAACTTTTTATAAAGTGAACCGCTACATGCTGATCATTTGCCTTGGGATCGCTTTTGCATTGCCGTTGCTGCAGGTGCCTGCGGGGTTTTCGTTGCGTAAGGTGAATAGAGTGAATGGTGTGAATGGTGAATTGTCAATGGTGAATGAACAACAGTCAATAGACAATGGGCAACCTGCAAAAAATAGCCAGCAACCAACTGTTAATACACTACCGATAGTTAATAACGATAAACCTTCAGCGACCTCAAAAGAAACAGCAATTGCCCATTCACCATTCACCATTGACAAGCTAATGGGCTGGTTGTTCTGGATCTATTGGTTTGGCGTAATTGTTTTTGCTGCCAGTTTTATTTTCCAGTTAGTGTTATTGCTCTGGCGTGCCTATCGCAACCCGGTTATCATTGATGGTCCTTACCGCATAGTAGAAGTAAGCGGTGATAAAGCTCCCTGCTCTTTTGGCAATACTATTTTTATCAACCCGTCAAAGTATGAATGGGAAACCTATAACCAGATCTTGATGCATGAGAAAGTTCATATTCGTGAAAAACATACTATTGATATTGTTGTTGCCGAATTGCTGCTGATCTTTCAATGGTTCAATCCATTTGCATGGATCTATCGCAGGGAGATCGAAAGCAATCTTGAGTTTTTAACCGATGATCAACTGATGCAACGGGAAAAGCTGGATAAGAAACGTTACCAGTTGAGTCTTGTTCAGGTATCGGCACCGCATTTACCGCTGAGCCTTACAACAAATTATAACCAGTCAATTCTTAAAACACGTATAGCCATGATGAACAAAAAAAGATCAAACCTGCACACGGCCTGGAAATATTTTTTCCTGTTGCCTGTATTCGCTTTTTTAGCCTGCCTGCTGAATGAGCCGGTGGCGAAAGCCCAAACGTCAAACGGAAAAAGTGATCCCGATAACTATCGGGAGTCAAACGTGAAAGGTGAAACGAAAAATCACGGTATGGAAACCCAGGGTTATTGGTTCGCTGTGATCAAGGATGACAAAGTGAATATCCGCTTCAGCGATGAAAAGATGGAGAATGAAAACTGGGATTTGAAATCGGGACATTCTTTCAACGGTTCTACTTTCAAATTATCCGAACTGGGAACATTGCCAAAAGGAACATCGGGCACATTTAATATTACCCGTGAAGCCGGTAAAATGGAAATGACCGGTAAGTTTGAAGGCAGCACTGGCATGGGTACTTATAAGTTCGTTGCTAATAAAGCCTATGTTGATTACATGAATAAAGAACTGAAAGAAACGCTTGATGATGATGACCAGATGGCTTTCTTCTTTATTAATATCAAAAAAGAATTTTTGACAATGCTTCGCAGCGAAGGATATAAAGATGTAACAAAAGATGACCTTATCCCTGTTGCTGCATTGGGTATTGACAAGGCTTATATTTCTTCTATCCGCAACAATGGATTTAAAGATATCAGTCTTGAAGACCTTGTTCCATTGAAAGCATTGGGTGTTGATGAAAAATATATCAAAGAAATACGCAGTGAGTATAAAGATATTTCCACTGACCAGCTGGTAAGTTTTAAAGCACAGGGGATTGATAAAGCTTATATCAAATCTGTACGTGACATGAAAAGTGACAAAGGAGAGAAGGGAGATAAAGGGAGTAAAGATGACCCCGATGATATGGTTAGTTATAAAGCCATGAACATTACGCCTGAGTTTGTGAATTCTTTCAAAGCCGTGGGTATGACGAATGTGCCGCATGATGAATTAGTAGCTTTTAAAGCAGTAGGCGTTACACCTGAGTATGTGAAGAGCTGGTATGATAAAGGGTATAAGGATATTAACCCTGAAGAGTTTGTTGGCATGAAATCACAGAACGTTACACCTGAATACATGAAGAGTTTTACCGATATGGGATATAAGGATATAAAGCCAGAAGATCTTGTTGCCTTCAAAGCATTGGGTATTACACCTGAGTATGTAAAAAGTTTTGAAACCGCCGGTTATAAGATGACTGATCTTGAGAATGTAACTGCGCTTAAAGCACAGGGCATCACTCCTGAATACATTAAGAGTTTTGAAGCAGCAGGGTTCAAGGATATTAGCCTCGATGATATCGTTGCTGTAAAAGCATTGGGTGTTACACCTGAATATATAAAAGACATGAGGGCAAAGGGATTTAACTATGATAAGTTACAGAAGTATGTTACACTAAAAAGTATTGATTAAAGTTTTCGAATTGAAACCAACTCAATTTTTCTATGTTTGATTTCGTAAGCGGTCGCAAATTGCGACCGCTTTTTTTATTCTCTGAAAATCAGTTTTACTTTATGTTCTTTTGCCTTGATGCAAAAGAACCAAAAAATCAAGGCTGCAGAAAAAATGTCTAAAATTTATTCGTTCGGCTACAGCGAAAAAAGTCTTACTATGATCTGCTCAATATCTCCCGGCTACTTATTTTATTAAGTACATCATAACACTACTCAAAATTTTTCGCTGCTTAACGCCTCACTCCTAAATTTCTTAACGCCATTTTTTCTGAGGCCGTCCTCATTCATGAATCTTATGGAAGCATTGATTAAAGTTTTCGAATTGAAAATTTCATTTTTTAGACGAGTCTTCTAAAAAAAATTCCCCCAATAGAAATTGGAGGACAATAAACCATTAACCATTAAACCTTAAAAAATATAAACTCTAATTTAAAAATAAATATTTGAACTCTCAAAAAAGCAATTAAAAAACAGGAAATCGATGGATTAACTTTAATCTGTCATGACTCTTAAAAGTTGCGCTTATATCCTATTTTATTTTTTCAAAATCATAATTTGGTTTGATCTGCTTATTTAGAAACGCTCCTTTTGAAGAAGCTTTTTTCATTTCATTATAAACCTTTTCGGAGACTTCTTTATAATCGTAGATATTGCCTGAAGTATAAATTACTCTAAGCTTGGAAGCTTTCGCATCGTATTTCATTGCTGCAACAACGGAAGATGGCATATTGAACTATTTTTCAATTTCTGGTAATTAAAAAATTATGCCAGTTGAAAAGGAAACAAACTGGTAACTTGTTGTTTTGGTATCTTATTTGAACTATTACCCGAAAATCATATGAACGCAATTAGTATAAAACTACAGACACCCTGGGAAGAGGTAAAAGAAAGAATGAAGGAAAATGATCTCCGCCTCACTGATGCTGACCTTATGTATGAGCCGGGCCATGAAGAAGAATTGCTGATCCGGCTCGAAAAAATTATGAACAAGACCCGCCCCGAAGTCATTGCTTATATTGAAAGTATTTCCGCCAACGAGGGTTTAGCGGGTTGAGTTGTATAAAAAGCATTTTAATTCTTAATACTCTTTATCTTCAGAAAGATTATTCGTTGCTTTGGTATCTTTATTTGACTTCTTGCCATACTACAGATGACAAATTCATTTGCACAGGTATTGATCTTTTTATTAGCCGGTATTGTAGTCATCATACTGCTTACTACCCGCTGGCGGGTGCATCCTTTTTTTGCTTTGCTCATTGCCTGCTTTTTGGTTGGGCTGGGTGTGCAGATGGATATAGCAACCATTCTCGGTACGATCAAATCCGGCTTTGGCCATATCATGCAATCGCTGGGGCTTATTATTGTACTCGGCACTACGTTGGGTGTATTACTGGAACATAGCGGCTGTACTAAAGTGATGGCAAATTATATTCTGAAAAAAACAGGAGAAAAAAAAGCACCGTTGGCAATGAGCATCACCGGTTTTATTGTAGGTCTTCCTGTTTTTTGTGATTCAGGCTATATCGTTTTGAGTGGATTAAATCAATCGCTGGCAAAACGTACCGGTATTTCGGTTGCTATCATGGCTACATCACTCGCCACCGGTTTATATGCGGTGCATTGTTTATTGCCGCCACATCCCGGCGCTGCCGCTGCGGCTGTTACTATCGGTGTTAATTTCGGAAAACTAATCAGTATCGGTATTGCTGTTGCTATCCCTGGTATGATCGCAGGTTATTTGTGGGCCCGTTATGCAGGAAAAAAAGTTCCCCATGTGACAGCAGAAGCAGAACATATCACTACACACACTGCATTGCCAAATCCATTCATGGCTTTTCTGCCAGTGATCGTTCCGGTATTATTAATTGCAGTTAATTCATTTTTTGCACTGGAAAAAAACAGTGGAAATATTTTACAAAGAATATTTGCTGTACTTGGTGAACCGGTGATCGCTTTATCGGTTGGTATATTATTAGTATTTGCAACAGTGCGTAGCTGGACAAAACAAGCAGTAAGTAAATTATTACAGGAAGGTGTAGAAAAAGCTGGTGGAATTTTAGTCATCATTGGTGCAGGCGGCGCATTCGGCGCTGTGCTGGCTGCAACAAAAATTGGTGAACATTTCGGCCAATCGCTGAACCTCGGCAGTATGGGAATTTTTTTTCCCTTCCTGCTTACGTTTATGTTGAAGACCGCACAAGGTTCATCAACTGTTGCAATTATTACGGCAGCTTCTATCATTCAGCCTTTATTGCCAGCACTTGGCCTGGATACAGAAACAGGTAAACTGCTTTGTGTATTATCCATGGGCGCAGGCTCTATGATGATCTCTCATGCCAATGATGCGTATTTCTGGGTGATATCAAAATTTTCAGGATTGGATATGAAACCGATGCTAAAAGTTTATTCTGTTGCTACGATCTGGATGGGATTAGTAACACTGCTGGTCATTTATATTTTATCATTGTTTTTATTATAATAGAATGCAGGTACTCATTGCACCCAATGCTTTTAAAAACAGTTTATCGGCGGCAGACGCTGCAACAGCCATCAAAGAAGGTTTGCTGCAAAGTGATCTTAGCTGTGAATGCATTTGTTTTCCTGTTGGGGATGGTGGTGATGGCACCGCAGAATTGATCATTCAGCATTGTAAAGGAGCTGTGTTCAATGCTGGAGTGAATGATCCGTTCGGCAGAAAAATAAATGCCGAATATGGTTTGATAGATAATTATAAAACGGCCGTGATTGAAATGGCTAATGCATCAGGCCTGCGTTTATTGAAACCGGAAGAATATGATCCGCTGCATGCAACATCATTTGGTACCGGAGAGTTACTCAAACATGCATTGGATAAAAAAGTCAATAAAATTATTTTATGTATCGGTGGCAGTGCTACAGTTGATGGTGCTGCAGGAATATTACAAGCACTAGGTATTCGTTTTTTAAATAAATATGGAGATGAACTGAACAATCTTCCTGAAAGAATGAATGAACTGGAAACAATTGATCTTTCTGGTTTGGATAAAAGAGTTCTTAACTGCAAGCTGGTTGTATTGTGTGATGTAGAAAATATTTTACTCGGAAAAGAAGGCGCTGCAAATGTTTTCGGTCCGCAAAAAGGTGCCGGGCTTGCTGACATTATAAAACTCGAAGTTGCATTGACAAGGTTGCGTGACATCGTAATGCAGCAAACAGGCAGGGATATATCAACGCTGAAACATGGTGGCGCTGCCGGTGGCGTTGCTGCATCATTATCTGCAATGCTGAATGCTGAACTGGTAAATGGTATTGAAAATTTTTTATCCATTACCGGTTTTGAAAATGCGTTGAAGAATGTTGATCTCGTTATTACCGGTGAAGGAAGTATTGATATACAAACCTTACAAGGTAAGGGCCCTTTTGGTGTTGCAAAAATGGCAAAGCAAAAAGGAATTCCTGTAATTGGATTAGCTGGGAAAGTTCCTTTGGAAAAATCTCCGCAGCTGCAGCAATATTTTGATGTGCTGTTATCTATCAACAATGAACCCGTTGATCTTGCCAAAGCAATGATGAATACAAAACATAACCTGGAACGAACTGCAAAAGAGATTGGTAATATGCTGGCAATGCAATTATTGCCTCAAAAAAAGTTGTGAGCAGACCCCGTTTAACCCGGGGTTTATAATTGAATAAGTTTCCCCTGCATCAAAATCATCCCGCCTGCTGCCTGTGGTCATAACCCTCTTCTTGTTGCATGACTACCTTAACACTGGTAAATTAATTTTTTCATCTTAAAACAGATGATCATGAAAAAGTATTTATTAATGAGCACAGTTCTGCTGTTCTCATTATCAATGAACAGTCAGCAAACTGGTTTTAAAGCGGCTAAATGGGAAAAAGAATATGATAATGTAGATGCCTGCACCTGTGGACTTGCCAAGGTAGAGAAAAATGGTAAGCATGGTTTTGTAACGGAAGAAGGTAAGCTTGTGGTTCCGCTTATATATGATGAAGCCTTAGCCTTTTCTGAAGGCAAAGCTGCTGTAATGATCGGTAATAAATGGGGCTATATCGACAGCACTGGCAAAGAACTGTTGAAGTTACAATTCACTGATGCTTCTTCTTTCAGCGAAGGCATGGCAAAAGTAACCCTGAATGAAAAATGTGGTTTTGTAGATGAAACTGGCAAACTGGTAATTGATATCCAGTATAACAATGCATCTCACTTTAAAGAAGGATTGGCTGCAGTAAGTAATGCAAAAGCAAGATGGGGCTATATTGATAAAACTGGTGCTATTGTAATTCCTTTTGCTTACAGTTTTGCTATGGAGTTTGCAGATAGTAAAGCCCAGGTAATGAAAGAAGGTAAATGGAGCAGCATTGATAAAAAAGGGAATGCAATGAAGGATGAATAGTTTTTTTGTCACACAGAGACTTGGGATAAAGACATGAAAATAAATCTCAGTAGTCTCTGTGTTTCTGCGTGAAATATTTTATTTACTCCTGCAATAAGGTGATTAGGAAACAGAACCCTGTTTTTGCTAAAACAGATAAACCGACATATCTTGCGGACAAGAAAAAAGGCCCTTCCGTAGAAACGGACTGACCTCTAACGATTGCTTGCCATATGAAATTCTTATGAAGTGCTTTTAAAAAGCGTTTCTTTCTGTTTCGGGCCTCTGATGATTGCTACTCCTCAACGATTGCTGCTATATGATCTCAAAGGCGCAGTACAAATGTACCCGGCAGCCTCTATTGATTCAAAACATCCTTCTGTTTGTTTAATTATGCCAAACAGGGAGTAAATTTGTAAAACCATTAGCAGTCAAGGGTTTCGGCCCGTTTTTTTAATTATGTCCAACCGTTTTTCTGATATATTATTTCAATTGGTTCATTCGCTGGAGAAGTCTGAAAAAAGACATTTTAAACTCTATATAAAGCGAAGTTCCGCTAAGGAGGACTTGAAAATTATCCAGCTATTTGATGCCCTGGCCGCCATGCCTGAATATGATGAAGCCGTTTTACTTAAAAAGCTAAAAGGTGTAACCAAAACACAGCTTGCAAACCTGAAAAATCACTTGTATAAACAGGTGCTGGCCAGTTTGCATTTGCTCAAAACATCTGACAATATCGATCTGCAGTTGAGTGAACATCTCGACAATGCACGGATATTATATAATAAAGGATTGAAGATCCAGGCTCTCCGCATTCTGGAAAAAGCAAAAGAACTGGCAAGAGCCAACCAGAAGTTTAATACACTGGTACAGTTACTTTCATTGGAAAAGAAAATTGAATCGCTTCACATCACACGAAGTACTACGGAAAAAACTTTACAAATAGCCAATGAAGCGTTGGAGATAAGCAGTCATATAGACAGGGTAACAAGACTTTCCAATCTTGCCTTGCTGCTTTATCGTTGGTTTGTACTGCATGGTCATGCCCGTAATAAAGAAGATGAAAAAGAACTGGTAACTTTTTTTAAAAGTTATTTGCCGGCAGATACATCAGCTATCAATGGCTTTTATGAAAAACTATACTTCTATCAAAGCTATAGCTGGTATGCATTTATTAAACAGGATTTTTTGATGTATTACCGTTACAGTCAGAAATGGATCGACTTGTTTGATGAACAACCGCTGATGATAGGAGTGGAAACCGGGCACTATGTAAAAGGCATGCATAACCTGCTGAATGCTTTATTTGACCTGCGCAATTTTGAAAAATTTGAAATTACATTGAAGCAGTTTGAGCAATATGCAAAAACACCTGTTGCCAACAGGCATGATAATTTCCGAACTCATACTTCTATTTATATCAACGGCGCAAAAATAAACCAGCACCTGATGAAAGGCACTTTTGCCGACGGATTGAAATTGGTGTCAGTAATTGAAAAAAGTCTTGAAGAGTATTCTTTATTTGTAGATCCGCACCGTATTCTTGTTTTTAATTATAAACTGGCTATGTTATACTTCGGTGCTGGTAAATTTGAAAAAACGATCGACTATCTCCAACGCATCATCAACGGGCCGGTTGATCTCCGGATCGATCTGCATTGTTATGCACGGTTGCTGCACCTGATGTCACATTATGAACTGGGTAATTATGAATTAATGGAATCACTCACCAAGTCTGTTTACCGGTTCATGGCAAAAATGAAAAGCCTGACGGTGGTTGAAGAAGAGATGTTTGGTTTTCTCAGGCATAGTTTTGATGTTTCGCCAGAAAAAATAAAACCTGAACTTAAAAAATTCCTGCACAAAATAAAACACCTCGAAAAAAATCCTTTTGAGACCCGATCCTTTGCCTATCTCGATGTTATTTCCTGGGTAGAAAGCAAAGTGAATAATAAGCCGATGGCGGAAATTATTTTTGAGAAGTACAAAAAGCATAAAAAACGGAGATATCTTATTTACTAGTAGAATGCGGAGAATAACCGGCTTATTCACCGCATTTTTTGTGTCAAATACGGCCATTCAAAAAACTGAATACCGTAATTTGCAGCCATGAATGATTACCTGGGCGGATTGAACGAGAAACAAAAAGAAGCTGTACTACATATTGAAGGACCCCTGATGATTGTGGCCGGCGCCGGCAGTGGAAAAACCAAAGTGCTGACCACCCGTGTTGCCCACCTGATGGCCAATGGTGTTGATTCATTTAATATTCTTGCTCTCACTTTTACCAATAAGGCGGCAAAGGAGATGAAGGAGAGGGTGGAACATATTTTGGGTAACAACGAAGCAAGAAATCTTTATATCGGAACCTTTCACTCTGTATTTGCAAGAATACTTCGCGGCGAAGCTACCAAGATCGGCTATCCGAATAATTTCACTATTTATGATACTGATGATGCAAAGAGTGTAATAAAGACAGTAGTGAATGAGCTGAATCTTGATGATAAGCATTACAAACCATCTTCTGTTTACAATCGCATCTCTTCAGCTAAAAATGCATTGGTAGGCCCGGCAGATTATGCCAATGATTATTACATACAGCAGGAAGATATGCGCAGCAATAGGCCTGCCATTTCACAGATCTACCAGGCCTATGCAGCCCGTTGTTTTAAAAACGGTGCGATGGATTTTGATGATCTGCTACTGAAGTTTTATGAGCTTTTGAAAAACGTTCCTGAAAGCCTAAGCAAGTATCAACGCAAATTCAAGTACATATTAATTGATGAATACCAGGATACCAATCCCGCACAGTATGAAATAATTAAACTGCTCGGCGCTATGCATGAGAATGTTTGTGTAGTAGGTGATGATGCACAAAGTATTTATTCATTCCGCGGTGCAACTATTCAGAATATTTTACAATTTCAAAAAGATTATGATGAAGTAAAAGTGGTGAAGCTGGAACAGAACTACCGCAGTACAAAAAGCATTCTGAATACAGCCAATGAAATAATCAAGATCAACAAAGGCCAGATACCAAAAGATCTTTGGACGGAGAATGCGGAAGGAGAAAAGATAAAGCTGGTAAGAACAATGACTGATAACGAAGAGGGAAAATTTACAGCTGATACAATACAGGAACAAAAACTCCGCAATCATTTTTTCAATAAAGATTTTGCAATTCTTTACCGTACCAATGCGCAAAGCCGTGCATTTGAAGAAAGTCTTCGTCGTATGGGTATTGCTTATACTATTTATGGCGGTATCAGCTTTTACCAACGTAAAGAGATAAAGGATTTTATTGCCTACTTAAGAATTATCATCAATCCAAAAGATGAGGAAGCGCTAAAGCGCATCATCAATTATCCTGCAAGGGGTATTGGCAAAACCTCTATGGATAAAGCCGTACTTGCCGCTAATGAAAACAACATCAGCATGTGGGATGTAATAAACGAGCCCTTAAAATTCGGATTTAAAGCCGGCACAGCTGAAAGTTTGAATGATTTTGTGACGATGATAAAAAGTTTTCAAAGCATGCTGCAGAAAAATAATGCGTATGATGTAGCCGTGCATGTTGGCAAACAAACAAGTTTTGTAAAAGAATTGTTTAACGATAAGAGCACCGAAGGACTGGCTCGTTATGAAAACGTTCAGGAATTATTGAACTCAATTAAAGAATGGATCGAAAGTCCCGATAATGAAGATGGCGAAGTGGTGGATAAAACCCTTGGCAGTTACTTACAGCAAATAACATTGCTGACCGATGCTGATGAAAAAGATCCAAATGCAGATACGGTAAAACTCATGACAATACACGCAGCAAAAGGTCTTGAGTTCGGCGTTGTATTTGTTGCAGGTCTTGAAGAAATGCTTTTTCCGAATGCTCTCAGCATAAATACAAGAGAAGAATTGGAAGAAGAAAGAAGATTGTTTTATGTGGCTGTAACAAGGGCTAAAAAAAGATTATGGATAACCTATGCTAATACACGATATCGTTTTGGTTCTTTAGTACAAAACGAACCAAGCCGTTTTATTGATGAATTACCCGAACAGTTTGTTGATAAAAGTTATTCTGGTGGCGGTGCAAAGAACCAGGGTTCAGATTATGGAAACGGAACTGCATTTGAAAGAATGAGAGGATGGGGAGGGGGGAGAAGCCAGGAGTCAGGAGTTCGGAGTCGGGAGTCAACAAAAAAAGAAACTCCTTCTTACTTAGCACCTGCTGCGCAGCCAAAAGTTGTAGAGCATAAGCCATCACCAGATTTTGTTGCAAGCGATACAAGCAATTTACAGCCGGGACAAAAAGTCGAGCACCAGAAATTTGGTTTTGGTGAAGTAATGAAAATGGAAGGGGCGGCTCATAATCCGATTGCAACAGTGAAGTTTGAGCATAATGGTGAAAAGAAGATCATGCTGAACTATGCTAAACTAAGAATTATAGAATAGCATTTAAACTAAATAGGCCATCATCACTTCATCCAAAAACTTGTTTTCACTTTTCAGGTAAGTAAATTTTTTCAGCAGCCCTTCTTTTACAAATCCGACCTTCTCATACAAACGAATTGCTTTTTCATTAATAGATGCAACGCTCAGTTCAATTCTTAAAAAACCATTCTGTTTTACAAAGTCAAGAATGTCTTGCATCATTTTCAATCCTTCGCCTTTGCCGGCAAAAAATGGATGCACCGCTACACCACCCAGGTAAACAATATGTGAGTTGCGGTATTGTTGTGGTACCAGTTTACACATACCAGTTGAAATTTCATCCACTTCATAGATATATAAGATCTCTTTTGTAAGCAGCTCATCATACACCGGCATAAATTCCGTTGTATGCATTTGCTCATACAACAGAAAAGGGTTTATCTGCGGATCCATATAAAGTTCATAAATGAACTTAAAATCATCGTTTGTTGCTTTGCGGATCATTTCTTTTTTGTTACTGAAAAGATAGCATTAAAAATTATATCATAACTTCAACCAACACAGTTAAACTATTTTACATGAACGATCGTCGCCGCTTTCTGCAAAACTCAGCTACTATAGTCGCTGGTAGTACAGTCTTTTCCTCATTTGGTATTTTTAAAAACATTATTTCTCCAAGTGACCAGTTAAATATTGGGGCAATTGGTATCAATGGCATGGGCTGGAGTAATGTGACCGCAGCTTTAAAAATTCCGGGAGTTAATTTGGTTGCGATATGTGATGTAGATAAAAATGTAGTTAATAAACGATTGGGAGACCTGGCAAAAATGCCCGCCCGTGCCGGTACGGACGGGAATATTGATGCAACAAAAGTGAAATCATATGGTGATTACAGAAAATTACTTGAACAAAAAGATATTGATGCTGTCATTATCGGCACACCCGACCACTGGCATGCATTGATAATGATACATGCATGCCAAGCAGGCAAGCATGTATATGTAGAAAAACCGGTTGGCAACTCTATTGAAGAATGTAACCTAATGGTTGCTGCTCAAAAACGTTATAATAAAATCGTACAGGCCGGACAATGGCAAAGAAGCCAACAGCATTTCCGTGATGCAGTTGATTTCATCAAAACCGGTCAACTGGGAAATATAAGAACAGTAAAGGTTTGGTGTTACCAGGGCTGGATGAAACCAGCTGCTAAAGTTGCAGACAGTGAACCACCCGCTGGTGTTGATTATAAAATGTGGCTCGGTCCTGCACAAACCAAAAAATTTAATGCAAGTCGTTTTCATTTCAACTTTCGCTGGTTCTGGGATTATGCCGGTGGCCTGATGACTGATTGGGGCGTACACCTCATGGACTATGCAATATTTGGAATGAATGCCGATGTTCCAAAATCTGTTTCAGCGCTTGGCGGCAATTTTGCTTACCCTGATCTTTCCCAGGAAACACCGGATACAATGGGTGCTTTGTATGAGTTTGACAAATTCAACCTGATATGGGATCATGCAATGGGAATTGATAACGGTTTGTTTGGAAAAGATCATGGTATTGCTTTTATTGGAAATAATGGAACATTAGAATTGGATAGGGGCGGATGGGAAGTGATCGAAGAAAACGGAAGTAAAGAGAAAGTGAAAGTGGAAAGAAAAAAACCATCAGACAATGGTCTTAATAAACATTGGGAAAATTTTGTAGCTGCTATCAAATCAGGAAAACAGGAAGACTTGAATTGCCCGATAAGTACCGGTGCACATATTGCCACAGTTTGTCAATTGGGAAATATTGCATTCAGAAGCCAGCAAAAAATTACCTGGGATAAAACAAAGGGAAAATTAACGGATGAAAAATTAAATGCTGAATATCTGAAAGCACATTATCATAATGGATATACATTGCCGAAGGTGTAAATTATTTTACAGCATTTTTTAAAGCTTCTACTGTTTTCTTTTCACTACCTACAAAGATTTTGTCTTTGATGATAACAACGGGGCGTTTTAGAAAAGTGTATTCATCTAAGATATATTGACGATAGTCCTTTTCTCCAAGATTTTTATCTTTTAATCCCCATTCTTTATACTTCATAGCCCTTCTGCTAAATAAAGCCTCATAGCCTCCCGCCATTTTCTTCATTTCATCTATCTGGGCCGGAGTTATTTTTTCAAACTTGATATCCTGCATATCAAACCCTTTCTTATCAATACCTGTAGTTTTTATAATTGCCTGGCAGGTTGTACAGTTTCCGAGATGATACATTTTCTTCATATGATCTTTTATTTTCAGTTGCAAATTTACTACAGTATTCAAATGCGGGGCTAAAGCCCCTTTACTTAAGCCGATGATTCATTACCCCAGCCTTAAGGCTGGGGCTATTCGCCGGTTTCTTCTTTGGGCTTTAGCCCATCTTGATTGATAAATATTTTTTTATACCTTTCTCCAAACCATACACATGAAGAAAACAATTTTTATCCTGTTATTGTTGGCGCCAGTTCTCTCCTTTTCTCAAAACCTGAAATCAGGTGGTGTATTAAAACCCGAGCAAGCCATAATGGACATTAAACATTACACCGTTGCAATGGAAGTAAACCCGGAAACACAAACAATAGATGCATGGACCGAGATCGAACTTGTACTCACAAAAGAAACTTCCTTGTTATTATTCGACTTCTGGAATGGGTTAACTGTAAAAGATGTTCTAGTAAATAATAAAAAGCAACCTTTTACTCACTCAACAGATAATTTGATAAAAATTTCTTTGGCTCAATCTTTACAACCCGGAAGAATAAAAGTAAAGATCAGTTATGCTGGTAAACCCGGTGTTGCTAAAAATGCTCCCTGGGATGGCGGTTTTCAATGGAGTAAGGATTCAAAAGGAAATCACTGGATAGCTATGACTTGCCAGGGTGAAGGAGCTAAAATATTTTTTCCCTGTAAAGATCATCCCAGTGATGAGCCTGACGAAGGTGCTGATATGTTGATTACTGTTCCAAAAGGATTGGTTGTTGCGGGGCCGGGTTTATTACAATCAGTCAAAACAAAAAAAAATAAATCTACTTATCACTGGAAAACAAATTATACCATCAGCAATTACTGCATTCTTTTCAATGCCGGTAATTATAAAGTAGCAAAACGGATCTATACAACCGTAAATGGAAATAAAGTGCCAATGGAGTATTATGTGTTGGAAGAAAATTATGATAAGGCTGAAAAATTTCTTGATCTATTTGAGCAATCAACACATATACAGGAAAAATATTTTGGAGAATATCCATGGGTCAAAGAAAGAATTGCGGCTTCGGAAACCCCGCATCTCGGTATGGAACATCAAACCAATATCGCTTATGGGAATAAATACAAGTATGAAAAATTAGGAGATAAAGATTTTGATTGGTTATTGCACCATGAATTCGGACATGAATGGTGGGCCAATAAAGTAACCAATAAAGATTGGGCTCATATGTGGATACAGGAAGGCATTTGTTCATTTGGAGATGCGCTTGCAACAAAAGAGCTCGCTGGTGAAGAAGCTTATTTATTGCGGATGCGTAACACGGCAGCAACGCTAAACGGAAAAATTCCTGTAGTACGAGGCGAACAAGTCGATTCAGACAGTGCTTATAAAGGACCGATCTATGGCAAGGGAGCTTTCTTTATGCATAGCCTGAGTTATTTGTTGGGTGAATCGGTGTTCTTCCCCATTCTTAAAAAACTGGCGACAGATGAAAAATATACTTACAATAATTTTGTAACAACAGATGATGTAGAGCAGTTGTTCAGCAAAGAATCAGGCAAAAACCTGAAACCCTTTTTTGATTTCTATCTTCGGACGACTGATAAACTTGAATTTAAAGTTGTTTATCGTGCCGGTGATAAATACAAGATCACACTCAGTAATTTAAACATTGAATTGCCTGTAGATATTACAACTGATAAAGGCACAACGAGAATGACACTGATGCAGATGCAGGGAGTTACAGTTGATAGTAAAACGCCGCCGCTGATTGATGCGAAGGGTTATTATCTTAAAAGAGTTGTTTATGAGTAGATATAATTCGACAACACTGATTGTACAATTTTCGTAACTTTTCCGTTCATTATTCTTCATGAAGCTAAGGCTCATAACGGTTCTGCTTGCGATAGTAACAATATTGGTTGCTGTCAGTTCCTGTTTTAATAGAAACAACAGTGATACCCTGCCGGATACTGTCAGCTTCAACTTTCATATCCGTCCTATTCTTTCTGATAAATGTTTTAAATGCCATGGCCCGGATGCCAATAAAAGACAGGCACAATTAAGACTTGATATTGCTGACAGCGCCTACGCTCCGCTCAAAGAAACCAAAGGAGCTTTTGCGATCGTTCCGGGCAAACCCAATGAATCAGAACTCTATAAACGCATTTCATCCACCGATACTTCTTATATGATGCCCGAGCCTGGTTCACATCTCTGCGCATTGACTGATCATGAAATAAAGCTTTTCAGAAAATGGATACAGCAAGGCGGAAAATATGAAACACACTGGGCTTTTATTTCTCCTCAAAAAGCTCCACTGCCAAAAATCAGTGACAAGAGTTGGGTAAAAAATGAAATTGATCATTTCATTTTAGAAAAACTGGATGAAAAGAATTTAACACCTAATGAAGAAGCTGACAAAGAACGATTGCTGAAAAGAATTTCTTTAGATATAACCGGTTTACCACCGTCAATGGAGTTGATGGATAAATTTCTGAATGATAAAACGGATAATGCTTATGAAAAAGCAATAGATGAGTTGATGAATATGCCACAATATGGAGAAAAGATGGCGGTGCATTGGCTGGATGTGGCGAGATATGCTGATAGTTACGGCTACCAGGATGATAATATAAGAACACAATGGCCCTGGAGGGATTGGGTTATTCATGCTTTCAATAAAAATATTCCTTATGATCAGTTTCTTACCTGGCAGATAGCTGGTGATATGTTACCTAATGCTACCAAAGAACAAATGCTTGCAACGGGTTTCTTCCGTAATCATAAATATACAGAAGAAGGTGGTGTAATTGAAGAGGAATACCGCATTGAATATATACTTGATAAAACAAAAACATTCGGTAAAGGGATCTTAGGCTTAACCATTGAATGTGCCCAATGTCACGATCATAAGTATGACCCATTTAAGCAAAAAGATTATTATTCTTTGTTTGCCTTTTTCAATAACACAAAAGAGATCGGCTATGAAGGCGATGTAACACAATCGAAGCCGGCAAAGAAACCATTGATAACGATCAGTGATGCAGAAGTAAAATCAACGCTTTCTTTCATTAATAAAAAAGATACGGGTAATATGACTGTTTCTGTAATGGGAGAAAGGGATACGCTTCGCAAAACATATATACTAAGCCGTGGTGTGTACAATATGCCGACAACGGAAGTACAACCTGAAGCTATTCCTGCTGTAATGAAATTTGAAGAATCAAAATTCCCCCGCAACAGGCTGGGGCTTGCAGCATGGACGATTGATAAAAGAAATCCTCTGACTGCAAGAGTGTTTGTAAATCAACTCTGGCAGGAAATATTTGGAAGAGGTTTGGTAAAAACAACGGGTGACTTTGGAATGCAGGGTGAATTACCTTCTCATCCCGAACTGCTCGATTGGCTGGCTGTTGATTTTATGGAAAGCGGATGGAACATAAAACTACTGATGAAAAAGATTCTGCTGTCTGCTACTTATCGTCAATCTGCAAAAATTTCAGATGCACAACAGAAAAAAGATCCCGAGAATATTTATTTATCGCATGCGCCCAGAACAAGATTACAAGCTGAGTTTGTTCGTGATGTTGTTTTGTCAAGCAGCGGGTTGTTAAATAAGACGATCGGGGGTCCGAGTGTAAAACCTTACCAGCCTAAGGGTTTATGGGAGGCTGCTACATCGGGTCGTGGTGTACTCGCCACTTATAAACAGGATGAAGGCGATGCATTGTATAGAAGAGGCATGTACACATTTATCAAACTTACCGTACCTCCACCATCTATGATGTTGTTTGATGCCAGCAACCGTGACCAATGTGAAGTAAAACGTTTAAAAACAAATACTCCTTTACAAGCCCTGATCATGATGAACGATCCGACAGTATTAGAAGCATCAAGAGTGTTGGCGCAGAAATTAGTAAGTGAACAATCATCAACGGAAGAAAAAATAAACAAAGCATTTCGGTTAATTATCTGCCGCAAAGCATCGGAAAAAGAATTGTCTATTCTTAAAAATTATTATGATGAACAGTTACTATTATTCCAACAGAAAAAACTGGATGCCTTGAAAACTTTAAAAGTGGGAGAATATCCATTGAATGAAAAATTAGATCTGAATAATTCAGCAGCGATGATGAAAGTGCTGAATATTATTTACAATATGGAGGAGGCAATTACAAAAACATAAACCCCCAAACCCCCTAAAGGGGGCTTGCCGGTACACATGGCTTGCTTATTTGGAAAGTTCTTTTAAAATCGAAATGTTGAGAAGAAGGAAAACGTTTCGGCGCCCCAGCGGGGCGCAATATTGGTAGTCCCGATGGCTATCGGGATGAAACCCGGGGTAAAAGAAAAACAAATGATTAGAGAACCCCGTAGGCCCGCCCGTGCCGGTACGGACGGGGGTTCAATATTTGTGCGCAAAGAAGAATGATTAGAAAATAACAGGGTGGTTGATTTGTGCTGAATAGAAAATAGAAAGTTGATCCGCCTCAGGCGGACGCAACATAAGTTTAATAGTAATAATAGCGATGACAACATAAAATAAATGTGATGCAAAAAGAGATTCTCGAACATGGATTGAATATCAACCGCCGCAAGTTTTTATCAAGGCTGAGTCTTGGTATAGGCAGTGCAGCATTGGGTTCATTGCTTATTCCTGATTTGTTTGGTGGCGGCAGTGAAGAAGAATTAGTGATGACAGGCCTACCACATTTTGCTCCCAAAGCAAAACGTATTATTTATTTATTTCAGAACGGTGCACCATCACAACTGGATCTGTTTGATTACAAACCAAAGCTGATTGAAATGTTTGGCCAGGATCTGCCAGCGTCTATACGAATGGGGCAACGCCTTACCGGCATGACAGCTAATCAACAAAAATTTCCATTAGCAGGTTCTTATTTTAAATTCAATCAATATGGCCAGCATCGTGCCTGGATAAGTGAGTTGCTGCCACATACAGCTTCTATTGCTGATGATCTATGTATCATTAAAACATTACATACCGAAGCTATCAATCACGATCCGGCATTGACGTTCTTTCAAACTGGCGCACAGGTTGGTAACCGTCCCAGCATGGGTTCATGGTTGAGTTATGGTTTGGGAAGCGAGAATAAAAACCTGCCGGCTTTTTGTGTGTTACTTTCAAAAGGAAAAGGTAATGGACAAGGCGTTTATTCAAAACTCTGGACAAATGGTTTTCTCGATTCAATTCACCAGGGTGTACAATTCAGTAGTGGCGAAAACCCTGTGTTATATTTAAACAACCCAGATGGTATAGATAAAGATGACAGAAGAAAAATGTTGGATAATGTATCTGCACTGAATGAAGAATCATATAAAGAATTTGGCGACCCGGAGATCAATACAAAGATCCAGCAGTATGAATTGGCATATCGTATGCAAACAGCCGTGCCCGAGATAACGGATATGAGTAAAGAACCGGAAGACATTATTAAATTATATGGACCCGATTGTTTGGTACCCGGTACTTATGCAGCTAATTGTTTGCTGGCACGCAAACTTTCTGAAAATGGTGTTCGCTTTGTACAACTATATCACCAGGGTTGGGATGGACATGGCAATCTGCCCGGTGAGATCAAAGGACAATGTATGGATACTGACCGTGCAAGTGCAGGACTCATTCGTGATTTAAAGCAACGTGGTTTGCTGGATGAAACATTAGTGATCTGGGGTGGAGAGTTTGGTCGTACTAATTATTGCCAGGGTCCATTGGCAAAAGATAATTATGGACGTGACCATCATCCTCGTTGCTTTACAATTTGGATGGCAGGCGGTGGTATAAAACCCGGTGTGTATGGTGAGACCGATGAATTCGGATATAATATTGCCGAGAACCCAGTGCATGTAAACGACTTTCATGCAACCGTTTTGAAATTGATGGGTTTGAATCATGAACAGCTTACATTCAAACATCTGGGTCGCCGATATCGTTTGACGGATGTAGCAGGTGAGGTGGTCAATGGATTGATTGCGTAGCCTTTCCATCGGAACGCTAAATGCGGTCTGATGGTTAATTGAAATTATTTATGAACTTAACGCCATTGCTACTATGATGCTATGGTTGCGACGCTCCATTCATCGTTCTGTAATTCTATGAACAATAAATTCACCACAGAGTCACGGAGATAAGAAACTTTATTCCTCTGTGTCTCCGTGACTCTGTGGTAAAACAAAAAAATGAAACGAAAACAATTTATACAACAAACATCTTTAGCAGCTGCAAGTACATTGCTCACTCCTTCATTATTAAAATCAGCCAAACCAGAGGATACAATTCTTGGTCATGGCAATAAACGCTACCGCATCAATACTAAATGGAGCAAAGCTGATGCGATGCAATACCCGGTGAAAGATTGCCATGAAATGATACAGGATAAAAAAGGCCGTATCATTCTACTCACCAATGAAACAAAGAATAATGTGCTGATCTATGATAAGTCAGGGAAGCTGTTAAGCAGCTGGGGCACCGAGTATCCCGGCGCACATGGATTGACTTTGTTTAATGAAAACGGAGAAGATATATTATTCATTTGTGATAATAACCGCCACCAGGTAATTAAAACAACTATTGATGGTAAAGTGCTAATGACGCTTGACTACCCTAAAGAAACAGGACAATATACAAAAGCAGAGGAATACGTTCCTACCGAAACTACTATTGCTTCAAATGGCGATATCTATGTAGTGGATGGATAT
Organism: Bacteroidota bacterium; assembly: GCA_005882315.1. Classification (NCBI taxonomy): domain Bacteria; kingdom Pseudomonadati; phylum Bacteroidota; species Bacteroidota bacterium. The sequence continues at coordinate 1,291,925 of VBAR01000001.1, read as the reverse complement.
GGAAAAGATTTTGTTATCCAATACAATCATAAGGGGGAATATATCCGGCATTTTGGTGGCAGGGGTACAGAAGAAAAATATTTAAAAAATGCTCATGGAGTTTGTGTAGATACAAGAAATAAAAACAAGCCAGTTTTGATTGTTACTTCCAGGGAGCAGAACTGTTTTAAGCGTTATTCGATGACTGGCGAATTCATAGATACTATTTCATTGCCCGGTGCATGGGTTTGCCGCCCTGTCATTAAAGGAGATTATTTATATGCTGCCGTTTTACAAAGTAACAGCAATCAATGGAAGCAATCCGGGTTTGTAACCATCCTTGACAAAAACAATAAGGTTATTTCAAATCTTGCCGGTAGTGAGCCCGTTTATAAAGACGGTAAGCCTGATGAAATGTACCAGACCATTAAAGTTTTTCAATACCCGCATGATGTATGTATTGATGACGAAGAAAATATGTATGTGGCCCAATGGAATTCCGGCAAACAATATCCTTATAAATTAGAACCGGTAGCCTGATGCAGAAACTCTTTAGCCTGATTTTATTTTTCACTTGCACAAATCTATTTGCACAGGATAGCTTTCAGCTGGCAAAGCCCCTGGTAAAATATGAGTCTGTGTTTTTTAAAGACTCAGCAAAACTTGAATTGAAATTTGCACAGTCCGGAGCAAAAATTTATTTTGATATTTTTAATAGATTTCCTACCGGCCCTTTTCCTGAGGTAACAGAAAAGTCTTCGCTTTATAAAAAACCTTTTGTTTTAAAACAATCATTCTATACTGTAAGAGCAAAAGTTTTTGCTAAAGGATTTACTCCTTCAGAAACCATTCAATATAGTTTTGTAAAAGATGGGAAAAGAATAAAAAAAATAATCACTACAGCACCAAATCCAAAATATCCCGGTAGCGGTGACAGTACTTTATTTGATAATAAAGGAGGAATTGAAAATGCTTCTTCAAAAACATGGATGGGATTTGACAGTGATACGGTTTGGATCAATGTGGAGCTTCCTCAAAAAGAAAAGATAGGCGGTGTATTACTGAATTTTCTACGCAATGAAAGCAGCTGGATATTTTTACCGAAAAAAATTGTTGCTCTCTATTATGATGATGAGAAAAATGTGTATGATCCGTTCGGAACTGAAACAATACAAAGTGAAGTCGAATCGCCGGCTGGTTGCAGTATGCGTTTGATCACTCCAAAAGATAAAATTATAACAACATGGAAAATTTCTTTCATGATCATTACTGTTAACAAAATGCCCGACTGGCACCTGGCCAAAGGACAGCATGCCTGGTGCTTTATTGATGAAATCAAAGTATATTGAACCAGTGAACAAAACCAAAAACATAATTTATAATATCAGCTTCGCAGTAAACTGCCTGCTTATCTTTTTGTTATTGTTTGAAAGCAGAATCGTCCTGACCTCATGGATACAGGTAATTGGCCGAATGCATCCAATGATTTTACATTTCCCGATCGTATTTGTTGTGTTGTATGTGTTATGGGTTTTATTATTTCAGAAGAGAGTTTCCCCTACAGAAACAGCCAATAATATTGGTGAGTGGTTGTTGTTGTTGGCTGCATTTACATCTGCAGCTACTGCATTGATGGGTTTGTTTCTCTCAAGAGAAGAGGGATATGACGCTGAAGCATTGAGCTGGCATAAATGGAGTGGCATAATTGTTTCGCTTATAATGCTGGCGTGGTATGGTTTCAGAAACCAGTTACAAAGATCAAACGCAATAACAATTACAGGAGCTGCGATCACTTTTGCTGCTATTATATTCACCGGGCACCAGGGTGCTGGCATTACACATGGACAAAATTTTTTATTGGCTCCTATTATGCCGGAGAAAAAACAGCAACAGGTGTTGCTGGAAGATGCAATCGTATTTAATGATCTGGTTAAACCCATTCTCCAAACCAAATGCATGGGTTGCCACAACAACAAAAAAGCAAAAGGTGACCTGGTAATGGAAACGGAGGAGCTTTTGCTAAAAGGTGGTAAGACCGGAAAATTATGGGACTCAACATCAGCCGACTTTGGATTGCTCCTGAAAAGAATTCACCTGCCGCTTGAAACAAAAAAACATATGCCACCACAAGGCAAGCCACAATTAACTGATGATGAAATGGCCGTGTTGAGCAACTGGATAAAGAGTGGTGCTGATTTTAAAATTAAAGTAACGGAGCTGGAACCCGAATCTGATCTAAGAAAAATTGCAAACAGAATTTTTACTACGATCGAAACAGATGATTATGATTTTGCAGCAGCAGATGAAAGCAAAATAAAATCGTTAAATAATAATTACCGGATCGTTTATCCATTAGCAAAAGGGTCGCCGGCATTGGGTGCAGAACTTTTTAGCGCATCACAATTCAACTCCGATGCTTTAAAAGATCTGCTTTCTGTAAAACAACAACTGGTTTCTCTTAACCTGAATAAAATGCCATTGAAGGATGAAGATTTAAAAACAATTGGCCAATTAACTCAATTAAGAAAACTGAACCTTTCTTTTACAGGTATCAAAGGAACAAACCTTGATGAACTTAATAAGCTGAAAGAATTGAAACAACTTACTCTTTCTGGCAATCAGTTAAATATGGGTGATGTAAAAAAGATCGTATCATTACCACAACTATCTAAATTGTTTCTATGGAGCACAGGAATAAAAGATGATGAACTCAAACAATTACAGCAAGCTAATAAGAATCTTGCAATTGAAACCGGTTTCCGCGGTGATACACTCACATTAAAATTAACTGCACCAGTTTTACAAAACGAAGAACAGATAATTACAAAACCTGTTGCGTTGAAGCTAAAACATTATATCAACGGCGTTACTATTCGCTACACATTAGATGGCACTGAACCAGACAGTTTAAAATCTCCGGTTTATAATACTGATGTTACCATCAGCAAAAATGTTCAGTTAAAAGCCAAAGCATACAAACCCGGTTGGTACAGCAGTGATATAACGGAAAATTATTTTTACGCTGCCAAATACAAGCCTGACTCAGTTATTCATTTATTACCACCTGATGAACAATATAAAGATGCAAAGAATAAAACACTGATCGATCTTGTTAAAGGAAATAATAGTTTCCGTAGTGGTAAGTGGGTAGCATTCCGGCAGAATAAAATGGAAGCATTACTGATCTTTAATCAACCCTCAGAGATCTCCAGTATAACAATGAGTTCATTGATTGATATTGGTGGTTATATCATGCCTCCGCAATCAATAGAAGTCTGGGGTGGTGATGAATCAAAGAAATTGAAATTGCTTGGCCGCATCATTCCCGAACAACCGGCAATGGTCAAGCCATCTTATCAAAAAGGATTTGAAGTAAAATTCAATACTGCAACTGTTAAGTACATTAAAGTAGTTGCTGTGCCTGTTGCAAAATTACCTAAATGGCATCCGGGCAAAGGAGATAGAGGATGGATTTTTACAGATGAGGTTTTTGTGAATTGATTGTTACTTCAAAAAATACTTAATCCTGTAATTTCGCATGGGCGTTATAATGCTGAAATAAAAAAATCTGTTGATTGTCATAGAAATTTTATACCAGCTATTGCGTATATTTATGAGTTGGCTGTAAATTTTTTAACGACTATAATTCTCAAACAATAGAAACTTGACACTTCAAAAAAGGCATAAAGATGTTTTGAAGTTTTTAGTCTTTATGCTTTTCGTTATGCTTGTTGTGTTTTATTTTTTAAATAGAGCGCAGAAGAGTTTGATAAGGAACAAGGCTCTGACCGTTGGGAAGGTTAAAAGTATGGAGAGATTTCCTCGCTCTAGCGACATCCGGATATGGTACACTTACGTAGTTGACAAAAAACAATTTATAGACCAGTACCGACTTCACGTTAACAATAGGTTTCGACCTCAGATTGAGGGGCTAATCAGTAATAGAGATATGCCTATTGTTTACGACACAACAAAATTTAGTAATTGCGACTTCCCTTTATTGGAAAAAGATTTTCAAAAATATCGTTTAGTAAGACAAGACAGCTTACTCAACCTTTATAGGACGATTGATAGCTTAGCATCTATCAAGGACTAAATCTACAGCCAACATGAACTGTGTAAAAAACCAACCAATAATTAATAATTTACCATTAGTTGTTAGTTGCTTTCAGATGCCCCAAACCCTGCTCAGGTTTTGCCCCTTTGATCGGTGCAAAAAAATCAATGATATGTTTAAAGTCGGCGGCTTCATCATCACCGGGATAAAACGGCTCAGCAGATATAACTTCTTTCTTACTAAAATCAAACCCCACCATTTGTATCGGAACCTTTGCCTGTTTGGCAATATGATAAAAGCCCGTTCTTAGTTTATCTACTTTTTTTCTTGTCCCTTCGGGTGACATCGCTACAATGAACTCATTGTTTTTATTAAATAGTTCTGTTACCTGTTCTACGGCGCCATGTCTGCTGAAGCGGTCAACCGGTACACCGCCCAGCCAGCGAAACAGCCAGCCAAACGGCCCATCAAATAATTCTTTCTTTCCCAGGAATTTCGCATTCCTGATCTTTAGCTGCTCCCTTACTGCAAAGCCGACAAGAATATCTCTCCAGCTTGTATGCGGCCCAACGATCAGCATCATTTTTTTTATGTGATAGGGAAAATTACCTTTCAGTTTCCAACCTCCGAGCTTCCACCATATTTTCCAGAACAGTCGCAGCATTTAGTTTTATTTCAAAAGTGAATTTAACGAAATGAAAATGACCTGCTAAGTATATTTGTCCGCTAAACCACAAACACCACTTGGCAAAAAGAAAAGGATATAAAAAATGGCGACTTGGACTCATCTTATTTATTGCATTAGGCCTGCTCACATTGGGAATCCTTTATACTATCGAATGGCTGCAATTACGTAAAGCCCGTTTTGTAAAGTATAAAGAATTCGGAATTGCAATTCCTGAACAATATGCTGTACATGGAATAGATGTAAGCCGTTACCAGCAGATGATCGCCTGGGATGCAGTAAAAGAAATGCGGGTGAAAAATATTTCTATAAAGTTCGCATTTATAAAAGCAACTGAAGGCATTGGTAATGCAGACCCGCAGTTTCGCCGCAACTGGAAAAAATCAAAAGCAGCGGGGCTTATTCGCGGAGCCTATCATTTTTTTATTGCATCAAAGGATGGAATGATGCAGGCGCAGAATTTTATTGATAATGTTGATCTGCAGCCCGGCGACCTGCCGCCGGTACTGGATATTGAACAACTTAATGGATCAACCGGCGCAGCCTTAAAAAAAGAAGTAAAACAGTGGCTGATAACTATTGAAAATTATTATGGAGTAACACCCATCATTTATACCAATGTAGGTTTTTATAAACAGTATCTCGGCAGTGAGTTTGATAAGTATATGCTATGGGCAGCACATTATTATGAATACAACCAGCCGCGTATCAGTCGTAACTGGTCTTTCTGGCAACATAGCGAAGAGGGCCGGGTAAATGGTATTATATCCAAAGTAGATTTTAATGTATTTAATGGTGACAGTACCGCCTTTATTGATCTGTTAATTGATTAGACGGTAGTATCTCAGTTTGAAAAAATTGAACCACATAGGAACATAGTTACATAGGTTTTCACATAGACATTCTATGTGTTTCTTACTACTGTGGCCTATGTGTCTATGTGGTTCAAAAGCATTTTACAACTACCTGATTTCAAACTGAGACACTACCGATTAACCTCTTTGTTGCTTTGACTGATCTTTGCGACCTTCCATTTTCAATTAATCATTTTGTTTATGCAGGAAGAGGGCGGCATGGATAAAGAAGTAAAAAAGTATTTCAGGAAAATTCTTTACTCGATCAGTTGGTCATTGATCCTGCTGATCGCTGCATTAACTTTTGGTCTTTACTATAAGCTTGCTTTGATTGGAAAAAATCCCATCCTCTACAATATTCTCTTCTATTCTTTTTTTCTTATCGGGCTTGTTGCCCTCGTTTACTATTTAATAAAGACCTGGAAAAACGGTGGTCGCTAAAGTTTTTAAAATACTATTCAGCGATTATTGCCAGCTGAATTAAAATCTCTATTTTAGAAAAACTAATCTGCCATGGAGTTAAAAACACTTTGCCGCTGGTTTATGATCACAGGTGCCCTTGTTATCTGGTCAATAAAATTTGGTATCCGCCCAAATTATCATTTTGAAGAACCAGCCAGGCTGTTGCTTGGCATAGCACCTAATCTTCTTGGCTCATTTCTCATTCCATTTGGAGCTTACTGGCTTTTTTCGGGAAAGAATTATTTTGTGGCACGCATATTCCGTATTCAATCATTAATAGACCTGCGGGTAGTTTGCATGCTGGGGTTTGGTATGCTGGTAATAAATGAATACCTGCAGTTATTCCCTGTCTTTGGCCGAACCTTTGATTATTTTGATATTGCTTCTTCAGTGATCGGGCTTTCGGCTTCTTATTTTGTTTTTGCAAGAATGATGAACCGCTACCAGCTACAGTAAGATCAACTGCTGTGGTCTTCAATGATCACCCATTCTCCATTTATCTTTTCAAACAATAACGTAAAATGGCCGCTTGCATCACCAATACTTCTCGTTAAATAATATTTGCCCACTACACGAAAATATTTTTCTGATAATCTTTTTACAGAAATCAACGTGAATGTGAGTTTACCCATGGTTGCGGTATCGGGGTAATTTTTTTTATAATTCGCAAGTGTGTTTTTATACCCATATGTCACTCCGCCTTTTCCAATAAACATCATTGAATCGTTTTCCCAATAACCTTTCATAAAAGAAACTACATCGCCACGGTTCCATGCTTCATTTTGAGTACTTAAAACTTTTCGAACAGCCGCTTCATCTTTTGATTGGCCAAATAAAGTTGTTATGCAGAACATTGCAAGGAGTAAGAATAGCATTTTCATTTACTGAAAGATTTATCGGGTTAAGATAAACAGATTAAATCAATTTCCGGAAAGCAGTATTAATGATCGCAATCTTCTGAATGAGCATGATTATGCACTCTGCAGAAGCGGTAGTTATTTATATGTGCTGAAACAATTAAGATCACTGCGGGGATCAGCAACCACAGTTCATATTGAGGTAAAAACATTTTTAAAAAAAGAAAACTCAGCCCCGAAAAAAATAATAACATCGGCAAGCTGCTATGATGGTGTTTTTTAAACCCATGATATAATGAATAGCCACCAATCGCCATTGCGAGTAAGATCATGCTTGCTTCAAACCAGTAATTATGAATAATATTAATCCCGAATAATGGCAGCGAGGTCAAAAACATTGGCAACAGGGCGCAATGAATAGCACAGGCCAGGCTGGCTGATATTCCTAATGCGTCCCAATTGATTTTGAAGTTCATGCGAACAGCAAAGATAGAAAAAAGCAACCTTGTTGCAAAATACAATTTACCGGTTTAGGAACCCTGGTCTGAATTGATTCGCATTCCATGGGTTAACTTTGTGCTTCAAATGAGCATAAGCAAAAAAACATTTTACATCTTATTCTTTTCGGGTCTTATTGTGGCGTTCTATTTTATTATTACCTCACTTGTTCCTGAGTTTAAGAGATCTAAGCTGACGCCGATCAGCCGGGCTAAACCTTTCTTTTTCACCAACCAGGAAGGAAAACAGGTAACAGAAAAAGATGTGGCCGGTAAAGTGTTTGTAGCAAGCTATTTTTTTACCACTTGCCGGGGTATTTGTCCGGAAATGAATGGGAATCTTAAAAAAGTGTATGAACGATTCAAAGGTGAAAAGGATTTTTTGATACTATCACATACAAGCGATCCGGAAGTGGATTCTGTACCGAGGATAAAACGTTATGCAGATTCTATTGGTGCTGATCCGGCGAACTGGATCTTTCTCACAGGTCGTAAGGATAGTTTATATAACATGGCCCGGTTTGCTTATGCTGTTGATGATCCGGCCAATAATTTAAAAAGTATTGACGATGATTTTTTACATACTCAGTTCTGGGCTTTAGTAAATAAAAGAGGGGAAGTATTTAAAATATATGATGGATTAAAAATGGATGAAGTAAATAGTCTTATACGTGATATTGAAAAAACATTAAAAGATTAAATAAACAGTTATGCAGGTTGATCAGATATTAAAGTCAAATAATCTAAGTGTTACTGACACCCGGAAAAAAATTTTGGGTCTTTTTATTGGGAAAGAAGGCGCATTGGCGCATGCAGATATTGAAAAAGGTGCCGGAGAAAAATTTGATCGGGTAACTGTATATCGTACCCTGCAAGTATTCGTTGATAAAGGAATTATTCATACAATTCCAACTCCTGATAATTCGATAAAGTACGCATTATGTAAAGATGAATGTTCAGAAGGTCATCATCATGATCATCATATCCATTTTCAATGCAAGGAATGTGGCACCACTTACTGTCTCGATGAAGTAACAACCCCGGAAATAAAACTTCCTAAAGGATATTCGCCGGAACAAATTGAAGTTGTGATTAGTGGCGTTTGCAAAAACTGTATGGCCTAATTTACCAAAAGGGACATAAAAAAAGCCCCGTTGTGGAAACACCGGGACTCAGGTTAAGGCTCTGATTAGTAGCAAAAGTTTATAATCGGTTTGATTAATTCGTTTTGATACTCAAATGTAGATTCCTTCCTGAGACCTGACAATACCACTTTCGTAGTATTTTTTATGCTCCTGTTAAACTATCGAGTTCCTTTTTAACAAAATTCATCAGGCTGCCAATATGCTGGGGTGAAAGATCGAAACGCAGGCCGGCAGCAGAAAACAGTTCGGGAAGGGTCTTGGTACCACCAAGGTTTAGCCCTGCCAGATAGTTATCGAGAGCCTTTTTCCCATTCTCTTTATACTGCATCCACATGCCTATTGCCCCTAATTGAGCTATTCCATATTCGATATAATAAAAAGGAACCTCAAAAAGATGAAGCTGACGTTGCCATCCATATTTCCGGTATTCTTCCAGGCCGGAATTGTCTACTACTTGTGAAGCGAATTCATTTAATATTCTCAACCAGTTTTCAGATCTTTCTTCTAATGTATGCAAAGGGTTTTCATACACCCAATGTTGGAACTTATCTATAATGGCTATCCACGGAAGAATTGTTATTACTCTTTCCAGTTGCTGTTCTTTTGCCCGTACCAGTTCTTCTTTATTGTCAAAGAAAACTGTCCATTTATCCATACTCATCAATTCCATACTCATACTCGCTACCTCTGCCATTTCAGTAGGATATTCTTTAAATCCGCTCAATTCAAGATGATGGCTGAGAAAAGAATGAATAGCATGGCCGCCTTCATGCACCATCGTGGTTACATCATCCAGCGTTCCTGCTGCATTCATAAAAATAAAAGGGGCGCCGCTTTCAGCCAGTGGCATATTGTAACCTCCGGGAGCTTTACCCTTTCTGCTCTCAAGATCAAAATGCCCGAGCTCTTTCATTTTTCGTAAGCAATCACCCAGGAAGGTTCCCAGCTCATCAAAACAGGCAATCGTTTTTTGTGTAAGTTCTTCTCCATTTTTAAAAGGACGCAAAGGCTCAGTACCTTCTGGTTCTGCATCTATATCCCACGGACGTAAAGTATCTAATCCCAGTTTTTTCTTTTTTCCTTCGTAAATAGAATTGATCAACGGAAGCACATGTTGTTTAACTGCATCATGAAAAAGAAAACAATCAGCAGGCGTGTAATCAAAACGTCCCAGCTCTGCAAAACGAAAGTCACGATAGTTTTTAAACCCGGTATTATGTGCAACTTTATTTCTTTTATCTACCAGCTTCGAGTACAACTCATTGAGCTGGTCTTTATCCTGAAGACGGCGGTCATTTACTTTTCTGTAAACTTCTTCACGCAGTTTTCTATCAGGGTCTTCTAAAAATTTAGCCGCTTGCTGTAATGTATATTCCTGCCCGTTTACATTCACGGTCATTTTGCCGGCGATCATTCCAAATTTTTGTGCTTCGACACTTAGTTCTGCCTGCAGTGGAATATTTTCTTCACGAAAAAGGTCAATGCTCTTTTTAATATTTCTTAAAAAAGTAAAATACTTCTTTTGATCAAGTTCTTTAGTAAGAGGAGAAGCAATTAGTTTTCTATTCAGCTTATCAGCCCAGGGTTGGATCTTTGGCTGAATCTCCATCATAAAATAGTTAAAAGCATTTTCATACTCCTTATTCTCTGTATCACAAGTAGCACGAACCTGACGCCAGCATGCGTCTTCGCTGATTGCGGCCTCCAGTTCACTGCTATCTTTCAGCCACTGCTCCAAATCAGCTTGTGAATTGAGCCCTCTATCATCGAGATTTTTAAAATATGGCTCCAATACTTCCCAGTTTTTTATTTCAAGTGTTCCAGGTAAAAAATGACGAGGGAGTTTTTTGATATCAGCAGAATAATTCATAGTAAATATTTAAAAACAAAAGCCACGAGCATTTTTTGGTGTTCGCAGCTTTTAATTATAATTTCCTGTTTACTTTTTCTTTACAGCTTTTTTAGGCTTTTCTTCCTTTTCTGTTTTTTCAGAAGAAGTTTCTTTCTTTTTTGCAGTCTTTTTAGGCTTCTCTTTTTCTTCAGGTACTGATTCAAGAACCTCCTCGTCAGCTTCTTCTGGCATTTCAGTTAGCTTGATCTCAATATTGTGTTTTTTTAATTGCTCATACCATTTCACCATTTTCTTCATATCGCTGGTATACACTTTTTCAAAATCCATTTCAGGATAAACTTTCTGAAAATATTTTGTCAGTGCTGCATTATCTTTTGTGTCAGGCAGTGAACCACCTGCTTTTTCAATGGCATTAAAAATATCCACAAGATTTACGTTATCCTGTTGTGTATAAATTTCAATGCTTTCCAGGTGTGAAAAATTATGACTGCGTGTAGCAGCAAATTTTGTGCTGCCATCATCCAGTGACCGTACCACTGCACCATCAGACTTACTGCTTACCAGTTCATACAAGCCGGGCAAACCCGTGACTGCTACCAATTTATTGTACTCCATGTTTAAAAAATTTTGGGAGTGCAAGATAACCCGAAAAGAGCAACTAAACTCTTTCGATTTATTTTTTATTCAACCTCCCGTTACCTCTTGTATTTGAATTAATTTACATCATAAGGAAACCATTAACCATGAAAAAGATACTCCTTTTTTCCTCAGTCATCATAATAACATGTTATAGTTGCAAGCAACCTGGCAACAAGGCACAGGCCCCGGCAACATCAAGGGATACTTCTATCAAATCAGGAACTTCCTACAGCGAGATATTTTTTGACAGCCTGCAAATGGAAAAATTTATTGGCAAACAACAGTTTCATGATTCTATTAAGAAAAGAATGCGAAATTTCTATAATGCCCGCAATTACCAATTTGCCTGGTTTTTTAAAGAAGGCATGGCCGACTACGCTTCTTCTTTTTATGTGGCGTATAAAGAGTACATCAGCTATTCGCAGGACAGTACTTTAAGAAATTATTCATTTGAAAAATTATATGATTCATTGTGGAGCGGGAATTTTAATTATGATATTAGCGATAGCATTGTATTAAATACGGAGTTGCTTTTGACCGGGCAATTTTTTCGCTATACCAGGAGAGCTTACCAGGGAAGAAATCAACTTGATGCACATGAATTAGATTGGTTTATTCCACGGAAAAAAATTGATCCCTCTGCACTACTTGATTCTTTATTGTCCCGAAAGGGTAAAAATTTAAAAGAACTCGAACCGGTAAACCGGCAGTATGATCTATTAAAGAGCTATCTTCTTAAATATTATGAGATCGAAAAAAAAGGTGGTTGGTCAATTGGAAAACCAGATAAGAAAAGTTATAAATTAAATGATACCTCGGCGTTGTTGTCACTAATTAAGAAAAGATTGTTTTTAACAGGCGATATGATCAAAGAAGATACGACTGTAATTTTTACAAAGGAATTAGAAGAGGCTGTAAAAAGTTTTGAGAAACGTTATGGATTCAAAGAAGATGGTATTATCACGATGTTGCTGATAAATGAAATGAACCGGCCTATAGAAGAACGATTACACCAGATTTTAATAAATATGGAACGCATTCGTTGGTTGCCTGCAGAGCCATCTACAGATTATTTGTTGGTGAACATACCGGAGTTTCGATTGCATGTATATGATAAAGGAAAATATAGCTGGAGCTCAAATGTTGTGGTAGGTAGTGCAGCGAACAATACAGTGATCTTTACAGGTAATTTAAAATATGTCGTTTTTAGTCCTTACTGGAATGTTCCCTCCTCAATCTTAAGAAAGGAAATATTGCCCGGAATAGCAAGGAATAAAAATTATTTGGCAAGACAACACATGGAATGGAATGGCAATAGCGTAAGACAAAAACCGGGACCATGGAATGCACTTGGGCAGGTTAAATTTTTATTTCCTAATACGTACAACATTTATTTGCACGATACTCCATCAAAAAGCCTTTTTAATGAAGACAAAAGAGCTTTTAGCCATGGATGTATCCGGCTTAGTGAGCCAAAAAGAGTTGCACAATATCTTTTACGAAATGATCCAAAATGGGATTCATTAAGAATAACAAAGGCAATGAATGCAGGGACAGAACAATATTATACTTTAAAAGAGCCTATCCCTGTTTTTATCGGCTATTTTACAGCTTGGGTTGACAGGGATGGTAAATTAAATTTCCGCGACGATGTTTATGGCCACGATAAAAAAATGAAAGAAAGATTATTTGCAAAAGCTAAATAAATTTCGTCATGGGAAGTAGTAGAGCTTCCGAAAGCAAGCTCTACTACTTAAATGTTAACTACTTTTTCCTTTTCGTCTGAAGCCAGCGAGAGAGATCAATCCAACAATACCAATTGTCGCGTATAAAACTCCTTTATCTCTCTTCGATTTATCATTTATTAAAGGAGCAAGTGTTGCATACTTAGCTTCAACAGGTATATATTTTTCTTCTGGTTCTTCAATCACTACATCCCAATCGCTATAGTTTTTACCTGTTAAATAAGTAAGCATTTCCATTTCATCAGCACGGCGCTGTTTCAGTTCTTTTAAGTATTTCTTTCCTGCATCACAAGCGAAATCACCTGTAGCCGGATGTGTAATAACATATCTTGCCTGGTAATTCTCTATATTGGGTGTTACCTGGAACATCAGGTCTTGTGGAAATGATTTGCGGTTATAGCGAACATGCAGTCTTGTGAAGTAAACTTTGTCTGAATAATCTTCTTCCTGCTGGTCCACATCTCCATAATCATTCCAATCACGGTTGATCCACCAAACGCCAGCTTGTACTAAATCTTGCGTTGATGGTGCGGTTGCAACACAAGGATCACATTTCACATAATTCTTCGGGCTTACATCCCATGCATACTCAAGCATTGCCAACGCTTTGCCTTCTTTATCCCATTGGTGCTGAAAAAGATTTGCATAAAAGTTGCCAAAATTGTTTTTTACAAACAACGGAACATTTTTACCGGTAGGCAATGAAATGGTTCTGTAATTCGTAGCTTCTATTCTGCCTTTTTTTGTAAACGCATATACGATCATATCCTGGTCGCCATCCGCATTAGCCATGCCGAGGCGGATGGGCAACATAAATTTGGGAGAAGAAAAACTGATCTGAATGGGACGCAAAAAATTACCGGGTAATTTTTTCTTTTCTGCTTCATTCACTTTCACTACAAAAAACTTCAGGTTGCTTTTTATATAAGGTTCAAGCACTTCTTCTGCACCATCCGGTATTTTATAACCATTCTCATCCAGCCATGTTTTTAATCCTGTTGATTCTTTTGCAGAGAGGATTAATATATCATATTCTCCTACTAAATACCTTGCTTCAATTTTTACAGTTTCTTGCTTTTTCTTAATTCCGTTAGCAGTAACCACAACCTCGCTCATTGCACCCTGCGAGTCCCGCATTGATTTGTAATACTCCCGCTGGTCGCATGGATTCTGGTCGTAATATTCAACCAATCTCGGTTTACTATATTCATTCAGTGTATTAAAAATGGATTGCTCTACTACTTTAATATCTTTTTTCTGTAAGACAACCGGCACCGGCACGACCATGGCAAAATCTTTCAGGTTGCCTTTAAAATCATTGTACATAGTGATCACATTCCGGTTACCATCCCGCACAATAATTACCTGGGATGTTTTGTTTTTTAATGTGCCGTCGGCCTTGCTTACATAAAATCCGCAAAACGCAGCGGCTTCATGGCTGATCATTGCCATAAGAATAATAGCAGCGGCTCCTTTTTTCAAAATTGGTTTCATGACTATTTGTTTGAGTTTATAAATAAGATTAAAAGAAAGAGTTGTTGTCGTCCATTTAAATTCCTTTGATTTAAAAACTGCATCCAGTAATGGAACAAGCGGAGCTGCTGCAACCAGTACCCAGATCACTGTGTTATACTTCCATTTAAAAGCGGCGAGATAAAATGCAACTACTGCAATCAACATGGCCCAAAGTATTCTTGCTACCGGGTGATTGGGCGAAGTGCGGGGATCGCTGATCATAAAAAATGTAAATAGTAATAAGCTGCCAGTACTTATTGAATGCAGGAAATGATCCATTGGCCAGCCGAGCACATAAACCTGCCGCCAATAAAGTAAGCCGATAAACGTAAGCAGGAACGCCAATGAAATATCAAGTTTCTGAACACGGGTTACTACAATTGTACCGAGTGTTATTACACCAAAGAAAATAACGGTATTACTTCCCCACTGTCCCGGGCTCAGCCACGCTTCTTTTGTAAGAAGCATTACTGCAATGATCCCAAATGCTGAAGGGTTGAAAAGATGTTTGTGATTAAATCTGAAAATATACTTTGAAGTAACCGTTAAAAAAGCAGCAAGTAAACTGATATACCAGTAATTTGTTTTAAGTAATAAACACAAACTCATCGCACTGATCAGGACACTGAAACCCCAACGGTCAAATTCATTTATTCGTAAAAAACGTTTTGCTTTGATCGAATCGGCACTGTATTGAAACATTAAACAGCCACCGATGCTGATGATATAATGGAGCCAGTCTGCATTCCAGCTCAGAAAAAAAATACCATAGGACAGAAAAATTGCCTGGAAAATTACCTGGAACCAGCGGGGGTCGAGGCTAAGCTTTGTTGGCCGCATAAGGTGTCGTTTGCCTCATAGGATGTCCCCAAACAGATAATTACATACGCATTTCCGGGAAAAAGTTTGGGGATCTCATTTAACAAAGTTTTTTACCGGTTTCTTACGCAACAGAGGCCATTATTAGTGGTTCAGCTGAGACAGCGAATGCAGATACTGTAAAAAAGTATATGGACAAATTATTGAGTGATGAAGCTTCTCAATCATCCACCATTAAAGAAAAAGGCAAAGTCTTTGTAAATGAAGGCAAGAAAATGCGGGTTAGCAGTTATGAATAATTACAACTAACCCGGCCCGTTTTTAATCCGGAAACTGTGATTTATCAATATTCGGAATGATCTTCAAAGCATTTTTGTAGTATACCTTTTTCAGAATGTTATCAGGCAAGCCCATTCCATACATAGCCCAGAAAGCATGATATTTTTTATGATAAGGAAAATATTCATCCTCTGTTTCCAGCACACGGAAATAGGTGGCATATTCTTCCGGTACCCAGCTGTCTTTCCCAAATAAGATCCTGTCCTGGTATTTTTCAAAAAACTTTTTTGCTTCTCGTGGTTGTCTTCCAAGTTCAGCAATCACGGCGCCAAACTCTACATACATGTTTTTCATTTCATCCATCAGTTGCCCGAGCTTTGGAAGATTGTTCGGATGCCAACCGAAATGTGCATTGATAAATGTTGTGTTCGGATGTTTTTTAAACATGCGGTGTTGTTCATCTATCAATTGCTGCCATGAAACAGTATCTGCATCACCGTTCTTTTTTCTTCCTGGTTTTGTTGCCAACTCAAGCCAGCGTTCATTGTTTTCATCCATCGGGTCCCAGAAAGATTTTGGATCGGCTGTATGAATAAGTACAGGTATTTTTAATTCTCCTGCTTTTTTCCAAACAGGGTCAAGCCGTGGGTCATCAACAGGAATACGTTTTCCAGTAATGTCCTTTTCAGTCATTCCAAGGCTTTTGTAGATCTTTAGACCATTCGCCCCATTCTTTACATCTGTTTCTAATTGAGCTGCTGCTTTTTCACCCCAGCCTTCTTCACCCACTCTATTGAAATTAACATTTGCAAAAACGATAAATCGTTTTGGATAGTTATCTTTTATATTTTTCGCCGATTGAACAATGCTGTTTCCACTCTGACCGCTCAGGTTCACCATCACTTTCATATTCAGCTTATCCATCTCGGTAATCAGTGTTGTGAGGTTTTGCGTCGGCATACTATACTGATGGTTGTGTACATCTATAAATGGAAATTTAGCTTTTGTTAATTTATGTTCCGGAACTACCAGAGTTGACTTGGGATTATATTTCTCAAAATCCATTTTCTCATTTGCTTGCCCGCGGGATATAACACTAATGGCGGATGCTATTAAAACAGTAAGAATTCTTTGCATTATTTAAACGATTTAAGGGCCTAAGCTAATGATATTGATAAGAAATAGCTTGCCTGAAATCAATTTCTGGCCTTTTTTATGAGTATCGAAGGTTTTTACAACGCAAAACGTCTAAAATTTGTTATTAATAACTCAACTTAAAAATTAAAAGAATGCAACAAAGATTTCTAATAATGCTTGCCCTTGTAATGGGAGCAACTACGATTGCGTCAGCGCAAGGTGGTGGCGGTGGTGGTTTTCAACGCCGTACCCCTGAAGAAAGGACAGCTGCTATTCACTTTAAACTGGATAGTGCTTTTAAACTGGAGGCTAAGACCTTTGCGATACTTGACTCTGCTTTAAATACGCTACACCGCAACCAGGATAAAAAAATGCAGGAGATGATGGCTGGTGGTCCCGGTACTGTTGACAGGGAAACAATGATGGCTGAAAGACAAAAATGGGATAATGCAAAAAATGATATTATCAAAGCTGTGTTGACAGAAGAACAATTTAAGATCTGGAAAGATTCTATTGAGCCCACTATGCGCCGTGGTGGTGGCGGCGGCGGTAACCGAAATACTAATTAATCTTTTCGTAGTTTAATGGCTATACATTACGCCGTTCTGCTTTTGCAGAGCGGCTTTTATTGCCCCATCCATTCTTTAAAAACTGATACATTGCAGGCTGACAACACCAACACATCTTCCTGATAAGCGGAAACATTAAGGGATAAGCCAAACAACAAAATTGACAGAAAACAGGTCTTGGATGAAACAGTTTGCTTATGAAAAAGATTGCTTTTGCTATTGCCGTCATTATTACTGTTCAATCTCTCGTAGCACAAAAACCTTGTTCGCTTCCTGTCTTTCGCCAGTTTGATTTTTGGGTTGGTAATTGGGAGGCATTTGCACCAAATGGAACTAAAGGTGGCGATAGTAAGATCAGCATCATACTTGACAGTTGTGTGATACTTGAAGAATGGACAAGTGCCGGTTCACAACAAGGGTTGATTTTCTCTGGTAAGAGTTTTAATATGTACAATGTTGCTACCAAACAATGGCAACAGACATGGGTTGATAATACTGGCAATACAACAGAGTTTTTAAGAGGAGAAGGAGCAGACGGTAAAATTGTGTATTATGCCGATAAGGTCGTTGGCCCCAAAGGAAAAGTATTTATGAGAAAACTCACTTTTACAAAACTCAGTAATGATAAGGTCCGGCAGTTGGGTGAACGCAGTGATGATGATGGAAAAACATGGACCACAGAATATGACCTGGAATACAGAAGAAAAAAATAAAGCTCCTTTATTTCGATCGTTTTACAATTAATTGCCGGAAACCGTTTAAAAGACCAATTGCCGTGATAAACGGTGAATAATACTCCCGGAGTTTTCTGACCTTTAAGGAAATCAAAGCAACCAAAACATGAGATCAATAATTTTGGCAGCTTGTATTGCTGTCATATTTCCCTGCTATCATGTCGATCATACACATCCGGCAAACAAGAAGATGGTAAATGGAAACTCTATCGTAAGATCTGGAAATCTGATATTCCTCCGCATCGCAAAATAATTTTACACAACACTAAAATATAAAAACATGAAAAAGCTGAATCTTACTGTTGCTTTATTCTCCTTAAGCATTGCTATAAATGCCCAGATGGATCTACCCCCTAGTGGTGGTAACCCAAGGGCAACTGTTTCCGAAGAAGTCGGTATCACTTCCATTACTATCAAGTATTCAAGACCTGATGTAAATAAACGGGAAGGAAAGCTATTTGGTGATGGCGCCAATTTTCCTGTTTCGTACGGGTTTACTACCGTCAACTTAAACACCAACAAAAACACTCAGCCCTGGCGTGCAGGAGCCAATGAAAATACGATCATTACATTTGAACATGATGTGAAAGTGGAAGGTAAAGATCTTAAAGCGGGCACTTATGGTTTGCATATGGCGGTATGGCCGGATAAAGCAACTGTTATTTTCTCTAATCAATCGGGCTCGTGGGGTAGCTTTTTTTACGATGAAAAATTCGATGCACTGCGGGTAGATATTAAACCTGTGAAGCTGGATAAATGCGTAGAATGGTTGAAGTATGAATTCATTGAGCAAAGGGAAAAATACTGTGTAATTGCATTGCAATGGGAATATCTTTCTTTTCCATTTAAGGTAGATGTAGATGTTGACAATATCGTAATTGCAAAACTGCGTGATGAAGTAACAAGTCAGAAAGGATTTACCCAACAAAACCTTATTGCAGCTGCAAACTTTTGTTTAAATAAAAATATCAATCTTGAAGAAGCGTTGGCGTGGGCACAACGTGCATCAGGACTTAAAAGCTTTCCAACACTAAGCATATTGAGTAATGCGTATGCAAAAAATAATAAACTGCCACAGGCGGATTCTGCAATGAACGAAGCGTTAGTGTTTGCCAACACTAACCAGTATATGGCTGCTGGCAGGAATATGATAACTGCAAAGAGATTGGACAGATCATTAGAAATTTTTAATGCAAATCAAAAAAAGAACGGTGATGTGCTTACTGTAAATGCGGGGTTCATGTCTTATTACTCTGCAAAAGGAGATTTTAATAAAGCAATTGAATATGCTGAGAAGGCTTTGGCACAATCTCCCGAACCACAAAAAGCTGCTATCAGCGCAAATATTGCAAAGCTGAAAGAAGGGAAAGATATTAACCAGTAAGATTTATATCAACCTCAATAACTAAATCAATTCAATATGAACAATGCAATCAGTTGGTTCGAGATTGGAACTACAGATCTTGACAGGGCAACAAAATTTTACGAGACAATTTTTAATATCAAACTTAATCCGCTTGATCTGCCTAATATTAAAATGCGGATGTTTCCTTTGAATGATATGATGACACAGGTAGGTGGTGCATTGGTTGATAGTGGTGGTTTTCACAAACCTTCCGGTACCGATGGCCCATTGATCTACCTGAATGGAAACCCTGATGTGCAAATTGTATTGGATAGAGTAGAAGCTGCCGGAGGAAAGATCATGGTTCCAAAAACAGAGATCAGCCCGGAGTATGGTTATATGGCTGTTATTTTTGATACGGAAGGAAACCGCATTGGTTTGCATTCAGTACCTCAAAAATAATTTTATGGCGTACAATGAAAAGCTAGCTGACATGACAAGAGAGTTGATCTCTCTTACACATAAAAATGTGGAGGAGAAAGCCATGTTCGGAGGATTATGCTTTATGGTAAACGATAAAATGTGTGTCGGTGTAGAAAAAGAAAGGCTAATGGTTAGGCTTGATCCTGCCAAATATGAAGAAGTGATTGAAAAAGAAGGTTGCAAACCAATGGATTTTACCGGAAGAATAATGAAGGGGTTTGTATTTGTTGATGCAGACGTTTTAACAACAAAAAAGAAACTTGAGTACTGGGTGACCCTTGCATTAGAGTATAATAAAATTGCAAGAGCAAGTAAGAAGAAACCAACAAAGAAAAAGAAATGAAATTCGATTTAAACAAATCTTATCAAATACTTGAAAGAACACCGATTGTTCTGAAAAAATTACTCAACGATCTTGATGAAGATTGGATAATAAATAATGAAGGGCCTGAAACATTTTCGCCTTATGATGTAGTGGGACATTTGATCCATGGCGAGAAAACAGACTGGGCTGCACGAACAAAAATCATTGTGGAGTTTGGTTTATCAAAACCATTTATACCCTGGGACCGGTTTGCACAGTTTGAAGAAAGCAAAGGAAAAACATTGTCTCAGTTACTTGATGAATTTGAAAAAGTAAGACTCGAAAACGTAAATTGGCTAAAGTCTTTGAAGTTGGCGGAAGCGGATCTTGACAAAAAAGGAATGCACCCGAAATTGGGAGAAGTAGCGTTGCGAAACCTATTATCAACGTGGGTGGTACATGACCTAACACATATTGCACAAATAACAAGGGTAATGGCCAAACAATACAAAGAAGAGATGGGGCCATGGCCTGAGTTTTTCAGGATACTTAGTTTCTGATTTATCACCAACGCCAAATACTATGCTTTCTAATTTTTCATTCCGGATTCAATCTGCTTCATGCAGGTATACGGTCAACGCTTACCTTGTTAATGAATCAATTAAAAAACTTTGTATGAAAAAGATATTATTCCCAACAATGTTCCTGCTTATTTGCTTTATATCAAAAGCGCAGCAGCCGGTGCTTGTTTCACCGCAATGGGTAAATGAAAATTTAAAAGATCCTGACCTGGTAGTTTTATATACCGGCTTTGTTGTAAAATCAGATTATGACCGTGAGCATATTGAGGGTTCCCGTTTTCTGTGGCCTGAGTGGCTTGCTTTCAATACGCCGGAAGCAAATATGGTTTCTGCTGATGCAAAAACAGCGACTAAAGTGCTGCAGGAGCTGGGCATTAATAAAAATTCAAAAGTTGTGATATGTCACAGAGGTGGGGATGTAACAATTGCTTCCCGGATGTTTTTATCATTAGAACATTATGGACTGAGGGGACAGGTATCTTTTTTAAATGGTGGATTAGAGGCATGGAAAAGAGCTGGCTACCCGGTAACCAATAAACCATCCGATTTTAAAAAAGGAAATTTTACAGCAAGTGATAATGGTTTGCTGGTAACTAAAGATTATGTACAAAATGCTTTGCAGGCAAAATCATCAGAAGTAATTGATGCAAGGATGAAACGCTGGTATGATGGCGATCCAACAGGTAATCCAAGAGATGGTCATATCACCGGCGCTAAAAATATTCCTTACCCGGATATGGTTGATTCAACCAATTCAATTAAACCAAGAGAGGTATTGGAGAAAAATTTTACTTCTGTAGTACCTGATAAAAACAAAGAACTTGTTGTGTATTGCTTTATCGGTCAAACCGCCAGTGTGGATTATTTGGTTGGCCGTTCATTAGGTTACAAAATGAAACTGTATGATGGCAGTATGCAGGAGTGGAGCCGCGATGAAAAAATGCCAATGGAAAAAACAAAGAATGATTAGAATCCATTTCAAGAAATAAAAAACTCCGAAGAAATTTCGGAGTTTTCTTTTATTATAATCTTTATTTCTTCCTTGTATATTTTATTTCCATCATTTTAAATTCCTTTCCTGTTTTTGGATCAGGACCATACATTTCCATCTTCTCATTATTATCATCCACTATTTTATATACCTGTCTCAAAGTACACTCAAGACCATTGACAGGGTTTTTTTGTTTACCAGTAAGATTAATAGTTTTAGTAGCAGCATCCCACTTTCCTCTCATAACCATCATGCTTGTATTCATATTTTCAATCCAGGTAGAAACAATTTCTTTCGTAATGTTATCATATCCCACTGTAGAAATTCCATTAAAAGGCATTCCCATAAAATCCCCGGAAAATGTTGACTGTTGGAAATGTCCATCTAATATCGACTTCGTAACCTGTGTACCGGTCATTTTATTGGCCGGTCTGTCTATACCATCCCAATAGGTCATCTCGGCTGTCCATTTACCATTTGATTTGGCAAGCATTTTATGTTCTTCCCCCAATGCTCCAGCGGCCATCATGGCATTCATGGCTGCGGCAGAGTCAATGGGGATCCATGCTTTCTCTTTGGGTTCTTCTTTAACTTCTTCCGATGCTTTATCGGAAGTGGTTTCGCTTTTTGAATCGCTTGCTTTTTCATCATTACAAGCAAATAAAAATGCGGTAGCTGCGCAAAGAATTAAGGTTTTCTGTTTCATATAAAAGTTGATTTAAGGTTTTACTTTTTTCTTTTGAATGTGCCTTCCATGAATTTTACTTCTTTTCCATCATAACCATCGCCATACATTTCAAGTGTGTAGGTGTTATTATCTATCATTTTCATTACTTCTCGTATTCCGCTATCTTTCCGGTTACAGGATTTGACTGGGTTCCTTTCAGGTTTAGTGTTTTTGTTGCTTCATCATAAGATCCTGTCATTACAATAATCCCCGAACCAAGATTATCAATCCATGTTGATACAAATATTTTTTTGAATTATCAAAACCCGTCAGGCTTTTTCCTTCAAATGGCATGCCCATCATGTTTCCGGCAAGCTTTCCTTCCTGGTAAAGGCCATTTAATGTCATTGAATATGTTTGTGAAACTTTTGATGTGTCCGGTTTAGAGGGATCCATATAACCGATTACTGTCGCATCCCATGCTCCATTAAAAGATGCCAGCCATTCGTGCATTTTTCCGGGTTTTGCAAAATCTTCCATCGCTTTGTTCATTGCCGCAGGATCTATTTGCGGAGCGGTTTCGGTTTTGCTTTCTGTTGCGGCAGTCGTTTCAGCTGGTTTGTTTTCTTCGCTTTTCTTTTCATCATTGCAGGCAAAAAGAATAGCAGCAGTGCAGATAGTCAGGAATGCCCGTTTCATAAAAATTTTTAGGAAGGAAAAGGTACAAATAGTCCCGTTTCCCAAAAAATTATTTCCCGATGAACTGAGAAATTTTCAGGACAAACGGAATCAGGAAAACTGAAACAATTTGATTTGCATGACAGTTGCGATGCTTGTAGCCTTTTCTTTAGCAAGAAAAGCTTTATCTCCTTCAAATAGTTCATCCACTGTTTCCTTAAAATAGCGGAGCCAAGTTTCAAAATGATGCTTTTGAATGGGTGCTTGCCGGTGAAGATCGATATGTGGCTGCATGGTATTTTTCCTGTAAGTATCCGAGCTAAACAATACGCTGTCCCAAAAATCAACAAGTTCGGGCAGGTGGTGCTCAAGATTTATTTTAGCTATATCTGTAAAAAGATAACTGATTGAAGGATCGCTTAACAGTTTTTCATAAAACCGTGTAACCAATAAAAGCAGATCTTCTCTTGAGGAAATATCCTTTTTCATTTTATTTAATGTGCTTCCAGCCAGCTTTTTCCTTCGCCACATTCGGCTGTTACCGGCACTTTATGTGGCAGCGGCATTGCTGCTTCCATACATTCAATGATCAATGGTTTCAATTCTTTTGCCTCTGATTTTAATGCATCAAAAACCAATTCATCATGTACCTGCAAGATCATCCGGCTTTGCATTTTTTCTTTTTTCATTGCTGCATGTACTTTCTGCATTGCCAGTTTGATCATATCCGCAGCCGTTCCTTGTATAGGTGAGTTGATGGCATTTCTTTCTGCAAAACCCCGAACGGTGAAATTGGCGGAGTTAATATCTCTTAACCATCTTTTTCTACCCATTAACGTTTGCACATATCCATGTTCTCTTGCAAAATTGATCGTGTCATCCATATATTTTTGAATGCCGGGAAATTGCTTTTTATAATTATCAATTATTTCTTTCGCCTCTGTTCTTGAAATACCCAAGTTATCTGCCAACCCGAATGCCCCTTGTCCGTAAATGATCCCAAAGTTTACACTCTTGGCTTTATAGCGCATTTCTTTGGTTACATCTTTTTCGGCTACATTATAAACCCGTGATGCGGTTGCAGTATGAATATCTGTTCCATTACGGAACGCTTCACACATGTTTTTATCACCGCTGATGGCAGCAACAATTCTTAATTCAATTTGCGAATAGTCAGCAGAAAGAAGAATGTGTTTGCTATCTCTTGGTATAAATGCTTTTCTTATTTCTTTACCTCTATCTGTTCTTACGGGAATATTTTGCAGGTTGGGGTTATTACTTGCCAAACGTCCTGTAACAGCAACAGCTTGTCCGTATGTTGTATGTACCCTTCCCGTTTTTTTATTTATCAGCAGCGGAAGTGAATCAACATAGGTTGATTTGAGTTTGGTTAATTCCCTGAATGCAAGAATATCGTCAACGATCTGGTGACCTTTAGCTGCCAGTTTCAGTAATACATCTTCTCCCGTTTGATACTGGCCTGTTTTTGTTTTCTTGGCTGATGGGTCCAGTTTCAGTTTATCAAATAATACTTCACCTAATTGTTTGGGTGAAGCAAGATTGAAACGAACGCCGGCTTGCTTATAAACACTTTCCTCAGCTTTCTTTGCATCTTTCTCCAGTTCTTTTGAGTAATCATTCAGAAAATCCTCATCAATTCTTATTCCCTCATATTCCATATCGGTCAGCACTTTCACCAATGGATTTTCTACTTCGTAAAAAACTTTCTCCACTTCTTTTGTCTTTAAAAGCGGCAGAAAAATATGTTTAAGTTGTAAAGTGATGTCGGCATCTTCAGCAGCATAGTCCTTAATTTTTTCCAGTTCTACATCCCGCATACTTCCTTGTGCCTTTCCTTTTTTTCCGATCAACTCTTCAATATGCACCGGCTCATATCCCAAATATTTTGCACTGAGATCATCCATACTTCTTTTGCCGTCGGGTTCTATTACATAATGCGCAAGCATCGTGTCAAACAAATTGCCGGTTATTTCAATTCCATACCATTTCAGCAACAGCATATCGTACTTGATGTTCTGACCAATCCACGTTTTTTTCTTATCAGCAAATAGGGATTCGAAATGAGAAAGTATTTCTTTTGTTTTTTTCTGATCGGCCGGGCAGGGTATATACCAGGCCTCACCAGGTTTTATAGAGAAACTTAGACCAACAAGCTCAGCTACATTGGCATCAATGCCGGTGGTTTCAGTATCAAAACATATTTCATTCTGTTTTTTTAATTCGGCAACGAGTTTTTTAATAGCAGCGTCAGTTGTTACCGCTTCGTATGTATGTTCGGTGTTATTTATACTTTTATCAACCGTCATCCCGCCTTCTGATTCATTATCTTTTGGTACGGGTATGGTTTGCTTTGGTTGTTCAATAATATTTCCGAATAGATCCGTTTGTACACCCTGTGGTTGTTCTTTCTTGATAAAATCATTGTTGGTAGATGCAAATGAAAAATCATCTCCCAGCAATCTTTTGCCCAGCGTTTTAAATTCAAGTTCTGTAAATACTTCTTTAAGTTTTTCTTTATGCCATTCCTTTACTTTAAAATCTCCTTCATGAAATTCAACCGGCACGTTGGTAATGATAGTTGCCAGTTTTTTTGAAAGTATGGCCATCTCCTTTCCTTTCTTTACTTTTTCACCCATGGCGCCCTTTATATTCTCTGCATTTGCTAAAGTATTTTCCACTGTTCCATATTCTGCTAAAAATTTTGCAGCGGTTTTTTCTCCTACCCCCGGTATTCCAGGAATATTATCAACTGCATCACCCATCATTGCGAGTATGTCAATTACCTGGTCCACCCGTTGTATGTTCCATTTGGCACATACTTCTTCTGGCCCCATTATTTCTACATCACCTCCCTGGTAAGCTGGTTTATATATTTTCACTTTTTTTGAAACCAATTGACCGTAGTCTTTATCAGGGGTAACCATGTATACTTCATACCCGGCTTTTTCAGCTTGCTTGCTTAATGTACCAATTACATCGTCGGCCTCATAGCCATCAATGGCAACGACAGGAATATTAAAACCTTCGATGATCTTTTTAATATCCGGAACAGCAGCGCTGATGTCCTCGGGTGTTTCTTGTCGGTTAGCTTTATAATCGGCAAAATCAGTATGTCTTTCGGTTGGCGCAGAAGTGTCGAAACAAACAGCCATATGCGTGGGCTTTTGTTTGTTCATTAGCTCCACCAATGTATTGGTGAAACCAAACTGGGCATTTGTGTTTTTACCTTTTGAAGTGACCCGCGGATTGCGGATGAGTGCATAATAGGCTCTGAATACAAGAGCGAATGCATCGAGCAGGAATAGTTTTTTTTCAGCCATTTTGCTAAGGTAATTATTTCAGCCCTCAGCAGAATAGCCATTTATAATATCTGGCCTCAATTTATGGCAACAAAAAACCCAGATCCTAGAAAGGGCCCGGGTTGGTTTTATTATAACTCTGCTTCGCTTGCTTAATTGATAGAAAGTTTTAAAGGCTGGCCTGATACAGGCTCGTCTTTTGTAGCAGCAGCTTGTTGAGTTGCCGGTACAGTTACTTCATTTTTCTTCTGCGAGTATTGCTCAGGATTTTCAACCAATACAGTACCGCTGAAAGCGGCTGCATTTACTTGATTGTTACTGTCAGATACTGCCGCCACTGCCATATTATCCTTGTGAATAAAATTCAGGTACAGGGCGAAGAACAGAAGGTTGAATGCAAAGAAATTTAAGATTTTACGGACACGACGTTTCATAACTATTGGATTTACTGGTTTAACAAATATTGGATTCGTTGTTCTGAGGACTAAAGTAGAGAAGCTATTTAGTGTGTGCAATCTTTGGAGCATCGAAACAATAAAAGTCGGGCACTAATACTCTGAGTGTGGCTCGTATATCTACGAATCTCCGTTCACCTCTTCATTTCTTCCAGCTGTTTTTGAAGACGAAACATTTCATCTCTCAGTCTTGCCGCTTCCATAAAGTCCATATCTCTAGCTGCTTTTTCCATTTGCTTTTTAGTTTGAGCAACAGCCTTTTCTGTTTGTGGAATGGTTTTGTATGTTTCCTGATCCTCGGCAGCAATGGTCACCAGGTCATCATCATTTGCAATAGCATACGGGTTTTTAAGATCGAAGCCTTTTATATCCAATACCGATGTTTGTGCAAAAACATCCTGAGTTGTTTTCTTAATTGTGGTTGGGGTAATACCGTATTTAATATTCCATTCAATTTGTTTTTCGCGGCGGCGAGTAGTCTCATCAATTGTACGTTGCATGCTTTCCGTCATCTTATCTGCATAAAAGATAACAAGACCATCTACATTTCTTGCAGCACGGCCGGCTGTTTGTGTCAAGCTTTTTTCGTTGCGCAAAAAACCTTCTTTGTCTGCATCAAGAATTGCTACCAAAGAGACTTCAGGCAAATCCAATCCTTCACGTAAAAGGTTTACACCAACCAATACATCTATTTCTCCCAATCTTAACTGTCGAAGAATCTCCACTCTGTCAAGTGTATGCACTTCGCTGTGTATATATTTTGATTTGATATTGATACGCTTCAGGTATTTATCCATTTCTTCTGCCATCCGTTTGGTCAATGTTGTTACTAGAACCCTGTCACCTTTTGTTACACGTTTATCAATTTCATCCAGTAAATCATCAATCTGGTT
Organism: Bacteroidota bacterium; assembly: GCA_005882315.1. Lineage (NCBI taxonomy): Bacteria > Pseudomonadati > Bacteroidota > Bacteroidota bacterium. The sequence goes on along the minus strand of VBAR01000001.1, from coordinate 1,264,383 downwards.
TACACTTGGACGAATTTCAATCGGTGGATCTAATAATCCTGTTGGTCTTACAACCTGTTCGACAACCACGCCACCACATTTTTCCAGTTCAAAATCATCGGGTGTTGCCGAAACAAAAATGGTTTGATTCAGCATTGATTCAAATTCCTGGAAATTAAGTGGGCGGTTATCCATTGCGGAAGGCAAACGAAAACCATAATCAACTAAAATTAATTTCCTGCTTCTATCGCCACCATACATACCGCTTACCTGCGGAATGGTTTGATGGCTTTCATCTATCACACACAAAAAATCATTGGGGAAATAATCCAGCAAACAGAATGGCCGTGTCCCGGGTTTGCGTCGGTCAAAAAATCTCGAATAGTTTTCTACCCCATTACAATAACCGAGTTCACGGATCATTTCAACATCGTAATTGACTCTTTCGCTCAGTCTTTGTGCTTCAATATATTTTCCTGAGTTTTTAAAATACTCTACCTGTGCATTTTTTTCATCCTGTATCTCGTAAAGAATTTGCTGAATCATATCTTTTGGAGCCAGGTAAAGATTGGCTGGAAAGATAGCGGCATTATCTAATACACTAAAGCGTTTACCGGTAACTACATCAAAGCTTTCTATTTCTTCTATTTCATCTCCAAAAAAAGTAATACGATAGCCGTTATCCAAATAAGGAAGATTGATATCAACCGTATCTCCTTTTACCCTGAAGGTTCCTCTTTTAAATTCAAGTGTTGTTCTTGAGTAAAGAATATTCACCAGCGAATGAAGAAAACCCTGTCTTGAAAGTGTTTGTTTTTTATGAATGCGAATAATCCCATTTGCAAATTCATCAGGATTTCCAATACCATAAATACAGCTCACCGATGCGACAACAATGATATCTCTTCTTCCGCTAAGCAATTCAGATGTTGCGTGCAGTCTTAATTTATCAAGCTCATCATTGATGGATAGATCCTTTTCAATATAAATATCACTTACTGGCAAGTATGCTTCTGGCTGATAATAATCGTAATAAGAAACAAAATAACCTACTGCATTTTCAGGAAAGAATTGTTTGAACTCGCCATACAACTGAGCAACCAATGTTTTATTATGTGTAAGGACCAGCGTTGGTCTTTGAACATTCTGAATAAGATTAGCAATAGTAAATGTCTTTCCACTACCTGTAACACCCAGCAGGGTTTGATATCTTTCCCCATTCAACACTCCTTCCGTCAATTGACGAATTGCATCCGGCTGGTCGCCAGCGGGGGGAAAAGGAGCATGGAGATTAAAGGCAGACATAGTCTTGCAAATTAATAATTCTTTGCATGCAAGAGATGGCTATAAGCCATCTTCTTCTTTCTTAATTTCCTTATCCGTAAAAAATGTTCCCAGTGGGATAACAGAAGCGATTCCAATACGGAATGCTTTTTTGAATGTCCATTTTCTCACCACCCATGCCTTTATAACAAAATAAGCATAGAGCACAAATAATGCTCCATGTACCCAGCCGAAAACCAGTACAAATCCTGGCTTGTGAAAAATATATTTTAGCGGCATGCAAATAAGCAACAACACTAAAAATGAAATGCCTTCAATAATTCCTGAGTAGCGAAGGTTATGTAATAATTTTTTTTGCATAAAATGAGATCAGATTTTTCTTTTCAGATAAGCGGAATAATCCGGCAATATAGCTTCATATTCTTCCTGCATCAGTGGCGATGTTAAAATAAAATCGGCTGTTGAACGATCGCAGGCAATCGGGATATTCCAGGTCGCAGCTACCCGTAGCAATGCTTTTATATCCGGGTCATGGGGCTGTGCTTCCATCGGATCCCAGAAAAATATCAATACATCAAGTTTGCCTTCAGCAATCATGGCGCCTATCTGCTGATCGCCACCAAGTGGACCACTTAATAGTTTTGTAATGGATTGATCAAGCGCATTCTCTAAAAGTGTGCCTGTAGTACCTGTCGCATAGAGCCTGTGCTTAGTCAGCGTTGTTTTATTGAAAATTGCCCATTCAATAATTTCGTCCTTTTTATGATCATGCGCCACAAGTGCAATTCGTTTACAACTGTTCAGATTTCTTTTATCCATATTTATACTTTAAAATAAAATGCCTTACCATAAGGCAAGGCATATTTATGATTAAAGATACAGATTATTAATTCAGTTCGGCTGATACTGTGATTTTAGGTTCTTTTGAAACCTTACCGGCAGAAATCGGTTGTCCGTCAATTTCATAATCCGCCAGTTTAATGCTGAAAGATGCAGATGCTTTCAATTTTTTTCCTTCCACAACAATTGTTGCTGGTGTTGTTACTTTTTGTGATTTCCCTTTTATACTCAGGTCGCCTTCTACATTCACTGTATAAGTCCCGTCTTTTTTAAAGTTTACTGCGCCAGGATTTGTTATCACACCATTAAAAGTTGCTTTGGGGAATTCGTCAGAATTCATCCAGCTCTTCTGATTGAAATGTTCCTGTATTTTGGGATTTGAAAATGCAAAGCTTTTAATGGCAGCTTCAAACTGGATAGTGTTTTTTGCCTGGTCAATAGCGGCAATAGCCGTTTTATTTTCTGCTTTGGGCAAGTTATCAATCGACGTGGATGCATCGAATCCAACGGTTGCTGAAGTTGTTGTTTTTTTCTGAGCAATAGCAATAAGAGATGTTATAGCGATCGAAAGGGTTAAAACTGTTTTTTTCATTTTTGTATATTTTTTGATTTTTAGAGTGTGTTTATGTTATTTATCAATTGTACTTCTTTTAAAACTTACAAAGTAAGTGTCGAGTATCTCGCTATATATTCCATCACTACAAGATCCTTTTATAGTTACTCTGTCACCGGGTTTCAGGGTTTTAGCCTGATCCAGGTGCTGCTGTTGAAAAGCAAAAATTAAATATGATCCGGTTGTTGTATCCGCCATTTTAATATTAATTGTACTGTCGGCAGCCTCAGTTTCTGTGATTATTCCTGTAACAGAAATGATCTTTTCCGCATATTTTTTATTTGCAGCTTTATAATCGGCTTCAAACTCCTTTATAAATGGAATAGCTTCTACTGAGAATTCAGATTTAACTTTAGCAGTATCATCATAAGTGAGGTTTGCAAAGTAGAAGTAAACAATGATACCCACAGCCAGCAAAGCTCCACCTGAGATGAGAGACCACCTGAGAACCTTTTTATTTCCTGGATTTTTAAACATTTTAATAAACAATTTGCAAAGCTTCATCAATCAATTAAAAACAAGCTTGATGTATGTTAAGGACAGTGTTAAATGAAATAAAAAAACCCCGACGTTTACCGTCGGGGTTATATACTAACCCATATTTAGAAAACAAAGTTCGGATTAAAACTAAGTTGCCTGTATCTCTTTAATTTTCTCCCTGATCTTCGCTTCAATCTCGTTGGCAAGTTCAGGATTATCAACAAGTAGTTGTTTTACCGCTTCACGTCCCTGGCCCAATTTATCAGTATTATAGCTGAACCAGCTTCCGCTTTTCTGAACAATACCCAACTCAACACCCATATCTATTATTTCACCGTTCTTAGAAATCCCTTCTCCGAAAATGATATCAAACTCTGCCGAACGGAAAGGTGGGGCTACCTTATTCTTTACAACTTTTACTTTTACCCTGTTACCAATCGCTTCTTCGCCATCTTTAATTTGAGAAGAGCGACGAATATCCAAACGAACTGAAGCATAAAATTTTAATGCATTGCCGCCTGTTGTAGTTTCAGGGTTTCCAAACATCACCCCGATCTTTTCCCGCAACTGGTTAATGAAAATGCAAATCGTATTTGTTTTTGCAATTGTAGCTGTTAGTTTTCTCAATGCCTGGCTCATCAATCTTGCATGAAGGCCCATTTTACTGTCTCCCATTTCTCCTTCGAGTTCACTTTTCGGAACAAGGGCTGCTACTGAATCAATTACCACCACATCTAATGCACCGGATAAAATCAGTCGGTCAGCAATTTCCAATCCCTGCTCACCATAATCAGGCTGAGATATCAAAAGATTATCAACATCAACACCTAATTTCTTTGCATAAGCACTGTCGAAAGCATGCTCAGCATCTATAATAGCACACATGCCGCCTTTCTTTTGAGCTTGTGCTATAACATGTGTGGCAATTGTTGTTTTACCAGATGATTCCGGTCCGTAGATCTCAACTACCCTTCCTCTCGGTAATCCACCAATTCCAAGTGCCACATCCAACCCAATTGAGCCGGTAGACACGACTTCCATTTCGGCAGTTCCTTTCTCATTCATCATCATCACACTTCCCTTGCCATAATCTTTTTCAATTTTGTCAATAGTTAGCTTAAGAGCTTTAAGCTTTTCGCTGTTGTTATTTGTTGACATATCGGTGGTTTTTTCTTTATCTGTCTTTGCCATATACCAAAATTAGGTTTTCTGTTTTGCCGTCCGAAAAAATGATTTGAACTTTCAAAGCTAAATGATTTAGCAATTACCTGCTAACATTTTGGGAAATATTTTTTTAGGCCTGCCTGAGGCTGACTAAAATCAGGGTTGCCATCACAACAAAATTTACCGATATTTGACCTCCTAAATCTTAGAAATATGAAAAGAATTTTGCTTGCAGCAGCCGTGCTGACTTTTTCCTTCAGCATCAATGCACAGGATGCTCCATCTGCTAAGCCGGGTGTAGTATTTGGCGAGGTTACTGAAAAAGGTACCGCTGTCTCTACCAACGAAATAGAATCTAAAATGGTAGATAATAAATACGAAGGAAAAATAAAGGGCAAAGTGGTTGAGGTTTGTAAAGCAATGGGTTGCTGGGCAAAACTCCAGAAAGAGGATGGCAGCACGATTATGATAAAAGTAAAAGATCATGAATTTGCAATGCCGCTGGATATTGTTGGTAAAGTGGTAGTGGCCGAAGGCTCCGCCCAGGTAAAAGAAACTTCTGTAAATATGCTGAAGCACTACGCAGAAGATGCAGGTAAAAGCAAAGAAGAAATTGAAAAAATAAAAGAACCCAAGAAAGAAGTGCTGATGACAGTGAAAGGTGTTAAAGTAATTGAATAAAGAATTTTGTTAGTATAAAAAAGTCCCTGCTTTATAAAATAAGGCGGGGATTTTTATTTGCCGAGCATTTGCCTGATGGTTTCAAAACTCATCCAGCTCATAACCGCAACTACAAGCCAGCCAAATACCTGTAACCAGGTGGGATGCTTATACCCTTTCATCAGTGAAGATTTTGTAGCTGCCAATAAAATAACTGCCAACCCGATGGGAAGAATAATGCCATTAATAGCTCCGGCTTTTATCAGGAGGTTTACAGGATTGCCTTCGATTATAAAAACAATTGTTGATAAAACTATAAATCCGCTGATAATGAGTTTTTCATTTTTAGAAACTGCCGGGACCAATGTTTTCCAAAAAGAAACTGAAGTATATGAAGCTCCAACAACTGAAGTAATAGCTGCGCACCATATTACTACACCAAAAAATTTATAGCCAATATCTCCTGCTGCAAATTGAAAAACAGAAGCAGCAGGATTGCCTGTTGCAAGTGTAGCACCACCAGCGACGACACCCAATGCGGCAAGAAATAATATGAATCGCATTGTGGCTGTAATAAATATTCCGCTCAATGAGCTTTGTGTTACCTGTGGTAAATTCCTTTTTCCTTTTATCCCCGCATCCAACAAGCGATGGGCCCCGGCAAATGAAATATATCCGCCGACTGTTCCGCCAACCAGTGTTACAATTTTCATTACATCAATTTTCTCTGGCCAGAAAGTTCTGTATAAAGCTTCTCCAACAGGAGGATGTGATTTGAAAGCAACATAAAGTGTAAGGCCAATCATTAATATTCCCAGCAGTTTTGAAAAATTATCAATCAGTAATCCTGCTTCTTTATACCAAAAGATACCCAATGCAATCACACAACTGATAATAGCCCCAGTTTCAGCACTTATTCCCGTCAATACATTTAAGCCCAAACCACAGCCCGCAATGTTCCCGATATTAAAAACCAAACCGCCTCCGGCAATTAATACTGCTAAAAAATAGCCAAGACCCGGAATTACTTTGTTGGATAAGTCTTGTGCCCGGTTTTCACTCATGGTTACAATCCGCCATATGTTCATTTGGGCGCCTAAATCCAGTATTACTGAAATAAGGATGACGAAACCCATGCTTGCCATCAATTCTCCTGTAAATTTTGAGGTTTGAGTAAGAAAGCCGGGACCAATGGCGGAAGTTGCCATTAAAAAAGCAGCACCGAGTATTGCAGAGTTTCTTTTCACTTATTAATTAAAAATAATTGATTTCAATGAGTCTTGTTTTTTCAAATCTGACAGGCTTGACTCATTATCTTTGCCGCCTCCCTTATGGCCCTACTCGATTTTTTAAATAAACGCAATAAAAAAGAAGAAACCGGAAACGAGATGACCTTTATTGATCATCTTGAAGAACTGCGTTGGCATATTCTCCGTTCGGTGGTTGCGATTGTACTTGCTGCAATTGTGATCTTTATTTTTATCGAGAAGGTTGTAGATCAACTTTTGTTTGCTCCTACAAAACCAGATTTTGTAACTGCCCAATGGTTTTGTACTGTTGGCAGAAAGATCGGCATGGGTGAGGCTTTGTGTTTTGGAAAAGTAGATGTAAAATTTTTGGAGACTACAATGACCGGGCAGTTCATTTCATCATTTACTGTTGCTTTTGTTGGCGGGTTTATTGTTGCGTTCCCATATGTATTTTGGGAGTTTTGGAAATTTGTAAAACCTGCACTTACACCTAAAGAGCTGAAGAAAACAAGAGGTGTCATTTTCTGGGTCTCTTTTTTATTTTTCCTTGGGGTTGCTTTTGGTTATTTTATTCTCACTCCGTTTATGGTAAACTTTTATTTTACCTATAAGCTTAGCGATATGATAACGATCATGCCCACCTTTTCTGATTATCTTGAAAACCTGATCTATACTACAGTAGGTATTGGTATTTTATTTCAAATGCCATTGTTAGTAATGATCCTTGCACGAATCGGTGTTGTTACTGCAGCTTTTTTAAGAAAATACCGCCGTCATGCCATTGTTGTTATATTAATACTCGCCGCTATTATTACTCCCACAACCGATCCTTTTAGCCTGGGTATTGTAACAATACCGTTATACCTTCTATATGAAGCAAGTATAATCATCGCCTCCCGCATTAATAAAGAGAAAGAAAAAGCGGCAAAAGAGTGGAGTTGATTTAAGTAAGGAGTCGGTAGTTCGGAGTCAGGAGTCAGGAGTCAGAATTTTCCTAACTTTGTGCAATTACTCCGAACTCCTAACTATAAACTCCCAACTATATGAACTCTCCTTTCAATCTCAATAAACCCATCGCTATTGGCAGTGACCATGCGGGGTACGATTATAAAGAAAAACTGATTTCTTTTTTAGAAGGCAAGGGCTTTGCATTTACTGATTTTGGAACGCATTCTAAGGACTCGGTGGATTATCCCGATTTTGCACACCCGGTTGCTGATGCTATTGAAAAGGATGAAGCAGCCTTTGGTATTTTAATTTGTGGCAGTGCCAATGGTGTAGCCATTACCGCTAATAAACACCAGGGTATCCGCGCCGCAGTATGCTGGGGCGAAGAGTTGGCCAAACTTTCAAGAGAGCATAATAATGCAAATATTATCTGCATTCCGGCCCGCTTTGTTCGTGAAGGAGATGCGGAGAAAATGGTTAATCTTTTTATGCATACAGAGTTTGAAGGCGGTCGCCATGGCAAACGGGTAGATAAAATAGCCTGCTCTGCCTGATATTTTACAGCCTTTCATCATTTCTTTTATTCCCAAACATTCATTTGAATTATGTTTGGGAATTATTTTATAAAATAACACATCAATGAAAAAACTGTTTTCTGTACTAACGGCATTGCTTCCCTTATTTGCGCTGGCGCAAAAAAAGAACAGCCCTGCTTTTTTTGCCAGCACTATTTCGGTAGAAGATCTAAAAAAACATTTGTACATAATTGCCAGTAAAGAAATGCGTGGCCGGGACACTCCATCACCAGGCCTGGATAAGGCGGCTGAGTATATCGAAAATCATTTTAAATCGCTTGGTTTAATTCCGGGAAACAACGGAAGCTATCGCCAGCAATATCCGTTGTATAAAGATTCAATGATCAGCAGTTCTATGAATGTGAATGGATCTGCTTTTGAAACTAATAAGGATTTTATTTCTTCCAATTCAAACTACAGCGGTGAAATGCGTTTTAGTGAAGCTGTCTTTGCTGGCTTTGGAATTGTAGATGGTCAGCAGGATGATTATGCAGGATTGGATGTAATGGGCAAACTCGTAATTATTGTCGATGGAACGCCGGATGGTTTTAAACCAACACAAGGCGCAAGATCTGTTTCTGCCACTGGCAAAGGCATGACCGCACAAAAGAAAGGCGCTGCAGGTTTATTGATCATTGGTAAAAATTTTCCAAGGACCGCGGGTGGTGGTTTTCAAGGTGGCTGGGTTCTGAATTCCTATAAGTCAGCACAAACGCCGCTTGCTTTTACAGTTTCAGAAAAAGTTGCTGCAGCTATCATGGGTGATGATGCGACAGGGATATTTGATAAAATGAAACAAGGTGTGCCTTCAAAAACATATAAAGCAAATGTTGACTTCAGCTATTTTAAGCAAACAAAAACTACTTATGCGTCAAATGTAATGGGGATGATTGAAGGAACTGATAAAAAAGATGAGTACCTGCTGATAACTGCACACTATGATCATATTGGTGCAAGAAATGATACAATAATAAATTATGGTGCTGATGATGATGGAAGCGGAACCGTATCGGTGCTTGAATTAGCCGAAGCATTTGCAAAAGCAAAAGAAGCAGGCAAAGGTCCCCGCCGCAGTATTTTATTTATGACGGTAAGTGGTGAAGAACATGGTCTGTGGGGTTCGGCTTATTATGCCAATCACCCTGTTTACCCACTTGAGAAAACAACAGCCGATTTGAATATTGATATGATTGGTAGAATAGGAAGTGAATATGATAAAGACAAAGACTCGACAAATTATGTTTATGTAATAGGAGATGATAAACTCAGTAGCGACCTGGCGCCAATCGCAGATTTGGTTAATAAAGCAAATTCAAAACTGAAGCTCGACAGAAAATATAATGATCCAAAAGATCCGAACCGTTTTTATTATCGTAGCGATCATTACAATTTTGCCGAGAAAGGTGTTCCGATAATTTTCTATTTCAATGGTGTACATAAAGATTATCACCGCCCCACCGATACGCCGGATAAAATAAATTATCCGTTGATGGCAAAAAGAGGCCAGCTTGTTTTCCATACAGCATGGGAAATGGCTAATCGTGAGCAAATGTTGAAAAGAGATATTAAACTGGATACACCTCCAAGAGGATTTTAGGTTTGTTTCAGTAATATTATTCAACCCCTTGAAAGTTTTTCAAGGGGTTTTTTATGTTTCATTAAACCCAGTTGAAAGGCTTTGGTCTATTTCTCTATAACAAACAATCCTTACCCTTTAGCATAAATACAAACGGCCTTTGATCTTATCCGGCGGGCCGTTTTTTATTCTTTAAACCTTCCTGTTTTTTTAAGAACACGGATAAGAATATAAACCAGAGTAAGTGCAGAAAGAAGAATAATGGCCGTAGTGTTTCGGCAAGTAATGCTATTACCAGTAAGCTCAGGATAACGCAGTAGTAAAATAAGAATGATACCTGCCAGCCAGATAAATTGTGTTGTATGTTCCTTTAATATCCAACGCTTCCACTTAAACTCCATTCCTTTCATTGTTTTCCCTAATCCTCTAAGATCAGGAACCCAGCGGTTTACTTTTTTACAATACATATCAAAATCATTTCCGAATTTTTTACGCAAAAAATCTTCTTCTGCCAAAACAATGGCCTGGTAAATGAAAAGAAACAAAGGAATGATTACAGCAACATATAATAACGAGTTGGCTAAAATACCGACTCCTAACAGCATCAGGATATTACCAACATACAATGGGTTGCGGCAATGATTAAAAATTCCATCCGTTACTAATCCTTCTGCATAGGGTTTGCCTTCTTTACCCCCACGAACGATATAAGCAAGCCCGATCGTGAGTCCGCGGATCAGTTGGCCCTTAACTGTAATAATTAAACCAATGATGATCGGCCACCATAAATAATTTTCACCACAGTTTTCTTTTGATACAATGGGCCAGGACGGAATGAATAAGGCGCCATAAAAAAAGATGAAGAGCCAATTGCGGTGTTTGAAGAAAAAATTTCCTATCTGAACCATCTGGTATTATTTCTTTATTGCGATCATGCCTGCAAAATTGTACCATTTAAAAAATACTTCGCAATGAGCAAAGCCCCGGTCACGCAGCATGGTTATATTTTCTGAAAGTTTGTAAGGAATCAGCACATTTTCCAACGCTTCTCTTTTTTGAGATATTTCCATTTCGCTGTAATTATTGCGTCGTTTATAATTATAATAGTATTTGATAAAGTCACGGTTAAACAAGCTGTCTTCTGCAAGAATTTTTTCTACCAGTATCAGCACACCGCCGGAGTTGAGTCCTTGATAAATATCGTCAAGCAGTTTTTGCCTGTAAATGGGCCGGACAAACTGAAGTGTTAAACACAAAACAACAACGGATGCATTTTTTATTTCTACCCCCTCGTTCAGATCAGCGATTGTGAGATCATAATCCCTGCTGAATCCAAGTTCCATCAATTTTGATTTACACTTATCCAGCATTTCCGGGCTATCATCTACACCAATGAATTTTACTTTATTATCCACCATTGTGTCCATGCCAATCATTGTAGTACCAGTGCTGCAACCCAGATCGTATACCAGCGAACCTTCTTTTGCATGATCGGTGGCCAGTTCAGCCATCATCCGCTGGATCTCGCCATAGTAGGGAACAGAGCGGCTTACCATATCATCAAACACTTTGGCCACACCGGCTCCAAATTTAAAATCACTTACTTTCTCTATTTCCTCCTTAAAAACTTCGTCTTTTCCCATAGATAAAAAATTAGGTCTGCAAGGTAACTTTTTCGGGCTAAACTCGGTTATTTCCACAGTGCTGAATAAGCGGTCAAATTTGATTGGCTATAAATTAAAAATCAGTAGTTTCGCTGCCATCATTCTATCTAAAAATATTCAACGTCGCTTATGAAGTTCATCGTTTCTTCCTCTGCCTTACTAAAACAACTGCAGCATATTGCCGGTGTCATTAATGCCAACACGGTATTGCCGATCCTTGAAGATTTTTTATTTGAAGTAGAAAAAAATAAACTGACGGTGGTGGCCACCGACCTTGAGACTGTAATGCGGGTTCAACTGGATATTGAAGCTAAAGACAGCGGTAAGGTTTGTATTCCTGCAAAAATTTTATTGGATAGTTTGAAAAATATTCCAGACCAACCGCTCACTTTTAATATTGATAAAAATTTCGGTATTGAATTGACCAGTGATAATGGTAAGTATAAAGTGATGGGTGAAAATCCGGATAATTTTCCGAAAGAACCTGCTGCGGATGATACCACTTCATTTACTACTACCGCTTCTGCTTTGGTAACCGCTGTAAATAAAACATTGTTTGCTGTAAGCAACGATGATCTGCGCCCTGCGATGACCGGTGTATTCTTTGAATTGGATAAAAAAGGAATGCAAACTGTTGCTACCGATGCACATCGTTTAGTAAAATATAAAAGAACAGATGTAAAATGTCCGAAGTCAGATTCTTTTATTGTTCCTAAAAAACCTTTGAGTTTATTAAAAGCTGCATTGCCGGGCAATGATGATGAAATAACACTTAGCTATAACAGCAATCATTTTTTTGTAAAACATGGCAGCATACAAATGAGTTGCCGATTGATCGATGCGAGGTTCCCGGATTATAAAGTGGTAATACCAACCGATAATCCTTACAAGCTTACAGTAAATAAAAATGATTTCCAAGGTGCATTGCGCCGTGTTGCTATCTTCAGTAATAAAAGTACTAACCAGGTTACACTTACCATTGCTGGCAGTGAATTGGAACTCACCGGGCAAGATGTTGACTTCAGCAATGAAGGTGATGAAAGAATGAAATGCCGTTATGATGGTGAGGATCTTGCTATCGCTTTTAATGCGAAATTTTTAATTGAAATGCTGAATGCTGCGGATAGTGATGATATAATAATTGAATTATCAACTCCAACAAAAGCCGGTATCATTAAGCCCGCCGACAAAGAAGATAATGAAGAGCTGCTGATGCTGGTAATGCCGCTGATGTTAAATCAATAGACTGGTGATGTAGAATCAATCCTGTTTGTAAACAGTAGTTTAAAAATAATAATCGCTTTAAAAGCGGGTCGTACGATCCGCTTTTATATTTTTAGTAAATGGATTTTGTACCGGTCGCTGTTTATACTAATTATATTGATGCCAACATTATGTTGGGTCGCATGCAGGAAGATGGAATTGATTGTTGGTTGAAAGATGAAAACATAGTAACAATCGATCCTATTCTCACCAATGCCGTAGGGGGAATTAAATTAATGGTGGCTGAAAATGAAAGGATGAAGGCCCTGCAGTGGCTATGGGAAATGAACAAAGAAAAAAAGGCCGGCCTTTCTTGTCCTAAATGTAATTCGCATAACCTGGAGTATGTCAGCACCCCGCGAAAACCTGGTAACTGGCTGAGTGTTTTGATCGCAGTGTTTATTACATCTTTTGCTCCGCCGGTAGAACAAGTATATCATTGTTTTGACTGCGGTGCAGAATTTGAAAAGCCGGTAGAAAATAATCCTGTTTAACGTGCTGTTATTTTTTTCCTTCGTAACTTTTGTCCGCTTATGCACCGCCCCGTGGCAGTTGGCATATTAGCATTCAATTTTTTCTATGTGGGATAAAATCATTCACTATTTCTCAACCCTTGAACAACGTCCGTTTGAAAGAATGGCTATTCTTGTGGGCGGCCTATTATTTTTCTGGATCATCGAAGGCGCAATTCCCCTTCTCTCATTAACCTACAAGAAAAACAAACTTCGCCATGCCGGTGTAAATTTTGGTTTTACGATCATTCACCTGATCATTCACACTCTGCTGGCAATTGTTATTATCAAACTCAGCGACTGGTGCAAAGAGGCAGAGTTTGGATTGATCTACTGGTTTAATGTTGGAGTGTTTGGAGCAGTTGTTATTTCTGTACTTGCATTAGATTTTAGTAGCTGGTTGGTACATCTTGTAATGCATAAGGTAAAACTGCTCTGGCGGTTTCATCTCGTTCATCACACAGACACGAATGTAGATGTAACTACTGGTCTGCGCCATCATCCGGGTGATAGTATTATGCGTGGTTTGTTTTTTATGTTGTTGATCTTTATCTCCGGGGCACCGATGTATGGAGTAATGATCTATCAAACCCTGCTTGTATTTGCTACTGCATTTACACATGCAAATGTGAATTTGCCTAAATGGCTGGACAGTTCCCTCAGCTATGTACTGGTCTCACCTAATATGCACAAAGTACACCATCACTGGAAACAACCTTTTACTGATAGTAATTATGGAGGAGTTTTTTCGATTTGGGACCGGCTGTTCGGTACATTTATGAAACTAGATAAAAAAGATCTGCACTATGGGATCGATCAATATTATCCTGCTGATAAAGATGAAGACTTTATGAGGCTAATGAAAAAACCTTTTCAAAAACTGAATGAGTAAACATTTCCACTTAGCGTATTAGAGTTACTGTTCCTTTATACATTCTTTTATTTTCCCCTTCACCAACGGTAATCAGATAAACATACACAGCCGAGGGTTGTAGTTGTCCTTTATATTTTCCATCCCATGCTGCCTTTATATTTTTAGTATGAAAAACTATTTGACCGTAGCGGTTAAAAACTGATAACTCAAAAAAAGAGAACGATGAAAGCGACGGCACATACCATACATCATTCTTTCCATCCTGGTTAGGCGTAAAAGCTGTGGGTATATAAATATCATTATAGACTGTTACAATTACATCATCAAAAGCTGAACCGCAACCAACATTCGATGTTACTGTAAGCCTGTAGTCATATTGTCCTGCGGGAAGAGGCAATGCCACGGGTTGTAATGCCGAAGAATTATCAAGATGTATTGGTGGTGTCCATATATAACTGATATTATCGCCGCCAACATTTCCTTCAAGTGTAACTGGCAAACCCAAAACAGTTTCTTTATCCGGACCTGCATTTGCAACTGGCTTTTTTATAACATCAATATTTACTATTGCAGTATCTGTGCAATTGAAATTATTTGTAACCACCAATTGGTATTGTGTTGTACTAACCGGGCTCATCACCGGGTTAGCTGATGTTGAAGATGATAGGCCTGTCGTTGGAGTCCATTGATATGTTCCTCCGCCCGTTGCATTCATCTGTAACGCCTCGCCTTCACAAATAGTAGCAGACGTAAATGATACAGTTGCTGTCGGCACAGGATTAACAGCTATCGTTACCGAATCGTTTTTTGGACACCCGGCGCGGCTGGTTGAATTCACATAATATTTTCCCGAATGAATGAACTGTGCATTTGTAATGGATACTGTGCTTCCATTGGCAGTAAAACCATTAGGCCCCTGCCATGTATATTGGTAGGCACCTGTTCCCGAAAACTGAATTGTATTGCCAAGACAAACCGGTGAATTGCTGTTTACGATCAATAATGGTATTGCTTCTACATATATCGTTAACAACCGGGACGCAACTCTACAGCCCGTATTATTAATATTACCAGCTTCTGCTGCCAGCATTTTGTATTGATATACACCTGGGGTGCCCGGTATATTCTTAGTATAGTTGGTAGCTGTAGCACCTGCTATATTAGTAAATGGTCCTCCATTTATACTTTCCTGCCATTGAAAAAGCGGATTGGAAAAACCAGAAGATACAGCACAAGTAAAATCAAATACTCTTGCGTTTCCTTCGCAAATAGTAGCTGAATCAGATGTATAACCTATGATCGCCGGACTTAACAAGGGCCCGCAGGGACGAAAGGTAATATCATCCAATGCAAGATCATTACCACATCCGCCCGGTGCATTATTTACAATTCTTAAAACAACAGTACTAACTCCAACAGGTGTGGTAAAAAAGAAACCGTATTGCTGCCACACCGGTGCGCTTGGCGTTGGAATATTCCCGGTATTATAACTCTGTATTAATGTACCATCTGTTTTTTCAATTGTAAAAGTAAGATTGGGCGTAATGCCGCCGCCGCCACATGCCGATCCTCTCAATACATTTACTATCCATGCAGCAAATTCAAATGTGGTACCTGAGCAAAGACCAGTTACCGTATCTAGATAAAATGCTCCTGGTTGAAAAGATGCATTTACCAACATAAAATAGCCACCAGGATCTCCTGTATGATCCGAAGCCAGGTTATGCCAGCTATTTCCAAAACATCCTGCCGTATTATTTCTTACTGTATAAAATCCATCATTGGGACAATCAAAAGATACATATTGGTAATTAGTACTTGCCGCTAAAAGCGGTAAGCCCGGGTTGGATCCGCTGCCAAATGTTTTATTTACAATTGGCAAACCCAGGCTACCGGTACATAACTGTGATAATGAAGAAAGATGTAACAGTAGCGCTGCTATAAATAAAAACGGTATTTTAAAATGCTTTTCCACCTCGGTCTGTAAAAATAACCCCTGCGATGCACAATAGCGAACACACAAGCAATAATCCAGTAAAACATATATTCGCTTAATGAAAATTACAGCATTCATACCTGCCCGTTATGCTGCCACCCGTTTCCCGGGCAAGCTCATGCAAATGCTGGGCGATAAACCCGTTATCCTTCATACTTATGATAATACTATTGCCACCGGCTTGTTTGATGAAGTGATCGTTGTGACTGACAGTAAAATTATTTTTGATTCGATCACAACAAATGGCGGCAAAGCGATGATGAGTAAAAAGCAGCATGAAAGCGGAAGCGACCGCATTGCAGAAGCTGTTGCTGATTTGAATGTTGATATTATAGTAAACGTACAGGGTGATGAACCGTTTGTAAAAAAAGAACCGCTTGAAAAATTGTTGAAAGTTTTTGAAGGTGAAGAAGGGAAAAAAGTACAGGTAGCTTCGCTGATGCAGGTGTTGAAAGATGAAAGATCAATCAACGACCCTAACTATGTGAAAGTAGCGGTTGATAAAAACATGAACTCTCTTTTCTTTTCACGAAGTATAATTCCTTACCCAAGAGATAAAAATATTCCCGTTACATATTATGAACATGTCGGTGTATATGCTTTTCGCAAAGAAGCTTTGATCAATTTTACCAACTGGCAAATGACACCGTTGGAAGCCGCAGAAAAAATTGAATGTCTACGTTATCTTGAAAATGGTGTACCGTTAAAAATGGTGATCACTGAATATATGGGAGTAGAGATTGATACACCCGAAGATTTAATTAAGGCGGCAAAGCTTTTATAAACTTTCAAAATGAAACAACTTCTTTTTATTCTGTTTCTATTAATTACTGCAAAATCGTTTTCGCAGGAACCACTTTACAAAGAACAATACCGTCCACAATTCCATTTCTCTCCTGAAAAAAATTGGATCAATGATCCGAATGGTTTGGTTTATCATAATGGACAATACCATCTATTTTACCAGCATAATCCTTTTGGAAATATTTGGGGACATATGAGCTGGGGACATGCAACAAGTAAAGATCTGATTCATTGGAAACATTTACCAGTTGCTATACCTGAGGAAAATGGCATCATGATTTTTTCCGGAACCTGTGTGGTCGATAAAAATAATACAAGTGGTTTTGGTAAAAATGGAAAGGTTCCTATGGTAGCAATTTATACCGGGCATATTGAAGGTGTTAATCAATCGCAACATCTTGCTTATAGTCTGGATGATGGGCTTACATGGACAAAATATAATAAGAACCCCATACTGGATCTAAATAAAAAAGATTTCCGTGATCCAAAGGTCTTCTGGTATACTCAAAAAAAATATTGGGTAATGGCACTGATGCTATCTGATATACACGTCGTTCAGTTTTATTCTTCAAAAAATTTAACCGAATGGAAATTGCTGAGTGAGTTTGGGCCTGCCGGCGATACGAGTGGCGTATGGGAATGTCCTGATCTAACGCAGATCCCGATTGAAGGACAACCGGGCAAAAAGAAATGGTTATTGCAAATGTCAATGAACGGTACGATGCAATATTTCGTTGGTGAGTTTGACGGTGTAAAGTTTGTAAATGAAAATCCTGCAGATAAAATTTATCGCCCTGATTATGGTCCGGATTATTATGCGGCTATTTGTTACGGACAGTTGCCCAACAATCATAAGCCTGTAAGTATCGGCTGGATCAATAACTGGAATTATGCAAATGCTATTCCTACATCGCCATGGAAAGGAGCTATGTCAATACCAAGAACCTTAAGTGTAAAGAAAATTGGTGGCGAATGGATCTTGATCCAAAAGCCGGTTGAGAAAATAAACTCTTTACGTCAGCTTGCATACTCAGGTAAGAACAGGATCATTGAAAAATATATCAGCCTGCCGGAAGAAACACAACAATGTGAAATTGATGTTGAAATAAAACCCAATGCAGGTTCCATTACCGGTGTAAGAATTGCAATTGGCAATGATCATTTTTTAGAGATCGGCTATGATACAGAAAAAAAAATTCTTTATATCGACAGAAGCAAAACAGCGAAGCAATCGTTTAATAAGAATTTTGAAAAACAGAGCCGGTATGAAACACCCTATATATTATCTGGCAACCTTCGCTTACAAGTATTTTTTGACAACAGCATTGTTGAAGTATTTGTAAATGGCGGCAAACGGGTTTTCACCGCCCAGCTTTTCCCGGATGAGTATGATTCGGAGATTGAATTGTTCAGCGATAATGTTTACGCTACAATGGTTTCCTGTACTATTTATAAAATGAAATCGACCTGGTAATTATTTTTCATCAATAGATGCCACCTGTTTATTTATTTTGCTGTTCGATTCTATTCTCCCTAGCCATTTCCCGAGTCTTGTCATGTCGAGCCGTAAATAGTTCAATATCGAAATGAGGATTGTATGCGAGACATCTCAGAGATCCCGACCTCTGAGATGTCTCGCCTTAAAGTTTTATGCCCGAACATACAAGGACTTAGGGCTCGACATGACAAGACTCTAATAGATTGATGTATTCCTCCCATTTGTATCGCTTGCTTCGGCAGATGCATGCATTCCTGTATTTTCGCAGCACAAATAATTCGCATGAAGTTTCGCAATTTAAAAATAGTGGGCTATGTAGTGTATGGCCGCGGAAGTTTTAACCAACTGGATGAAATTCTTGCGCCGCAACGAAAGGATGGTATGCCAATGATTTTTTTATTAGATCATTATTTTGAAGACCAGCCGCTGGTAAGCCGTGTACCCATGAGAGGAAACGATAAGATCATTTTTGCAGATGTGACCTATGAACCAAAGACAACTTATGTTGATTCGCTGGCAAAACAACTCAAAGAAGAATTCGGAACGGTAAGTGGTGTGATTGGTATTGGTGGCGGCAGTACATTGGATCTGGCAAAAGCAGTTTCGCTGATGATGAATAACCCGGGCAGCAGCGCCGATTACCAGGGATGGGATCTTGTAAAAAAACCGGGTGTATATAAAGCAGGCATTCCAACCTTAAGCGGTACTGGTGCAGAAGTGTCAAGAACAACTGTACTAACGGGTCCGACAAAAAAACTGGGAATGAATTCTGACTTTACTCCTTTTGATCAAATTGTTTTAGATCCGGAGTTAACCGCAAATGCTCCAGCCAATCAACGATTCTATACCGGCATGGATTGTTATATCCATTGTATTGAAAGTTTGGAAGGAACATACTTAAATGAGTTTAGCAAAAGTTATGGTGAAAAAGCATTACAGTTATGTCGCGATGTATTTGTAAATAAGGATGGTTGGGATGAAGAGTGTGATGAAAAACTGATGATGGCTAGTTATGCAGGCGGAATGAGCATTGCCTACTCACAGGTAGGTGTTGCACATGCGGTGAGTTATGGGCTTAGCTATTTACTGGGTACTAAACATGGTATTGGCAATTGTATTGTGATGAACCATCTTGAAGAATATTACCCTGCCGGTGTAAAAGAATTTAAACACATGGTAGAAAAAAATAGGATTGATATACCAACCGGTATTTGCAAAGGATTAAGTGAGGATGATTTTGAAAAAATGATAAACGTAAGCATGGGCATGAAACCCCTTTGGGAAAATGCATTGGGAAAAGATTGGGAGAAGATAATGACAAGAGAGAAGCTAAGGGGGTTGTATGAGAAGTTATAAACCCGGATTTAAAAACATTGCCGAAGCCTAATCAGCCGGCGCAGTATAGTAAGCCGTTTTGATTTATTTCTCGCTTTTAAACCTGCGATAGTATTTTAATTTATATATCACAACTTCATATAAGCAGACATTGTGAACCATTTTAGGACTGAAAGAACAGCCATATATGATACAGCAAAACTCTTTACCCAATATGGGTGGATTTTTCGTGAACAACCGATTGTAGATTTAGGAGTTGATGCACTTGTAGAAACTCCAATAGATGCAAATAGAAAAGTAAAAATATTTGCATTACAAATAAAAGGCGGTGAAAGTAACTTTCATAAAAAGAAAAATTATCTCACATTCTACTTTTCTGAAAGACATTATTTATACTGGAATGCAATCAGTGAAAATCATCCCTTATTCATAATTCTACAGGATCCAACATCTGAGAGAATTTACTGGCAACATTATACTCAAGAGTATATTTCGAAAATTCGCAAAAATTGGAAACTTGACATCCCTTTTCACAATATTTTGAATGAAGATTCAAAAAAGAAAATTTTGGAAATCCTATATGACGACAAACACTCTAATATATCAACAGACTTTAGCCCAAATCCAGGTCAGCAAAGCAAAGATGACTTAACTCTAAATTTTTATTTAAACTCCAGAGTTAATAATAATCTTCATTTATTCCTTAAACACAAGAATGAAAGTGTTTCAATAGATTTAGGCTATAAACCAAAGAAGAAAGAGTGGGATTCTAAAAAATCGTTTTTAACATGGGAAAACGCATATCATTATTCCATTATTGATTTTGATAAATACATACGAACACAATTTGACACAACAAGTAAGAACAAGCAGTCCTTCAAAAAGTTAATTAAAGACATAAGGCTCATTATTAATGGAAAGATTGAGAATATCGCAGAGTTTATGTTTAATTACGATAACAAAGAAAACAATATACCTAAATACACAGAGTTTTTAAAGGCATTTGAATTGTATAGTAAACTAAAAAAGGAACAATATGCCGTACAGGCTCTAGGGCCAATAATTCATTTCAAAACAAAAAAAGAAATTTTTGAAATGAGTACTTATCAAAGCCTTAGAGAAGAATTAAAAAATTACATTGAGAATGACAGTTACAGTGAGATATACACTCAAACCAACGAACGTATTTGGGGTGAAATATATGTAGATGCAGGTATAGAAAAATCAAAATTCATCCCGATAATGCAAAATGAATGGGAACGTTATTGGGAAAGACTTTACAAAAGAATAAAAAAAGAAATCGGACATACTGACCATCTGGATAAAAGTAAGGAACAGTCGTGGAGAATGTTTAAATCATTCGTTAAGCTATACAATGATGCTGGAAACATCATCGAATTAGCATACGATTTTGACGAGATGGTTTTATATCCAATGGCGGTTATTGCTATGTTGAGAATTTTTAATGACGAAGTTTGCTATGATGAGTATTGTGAGCTTGAATTTGACACAGGAAATGAATGGGAAAGCATAAGTTTGGATGATGAAAATTGGGATTCGCTAATATTCTACATAAGGCCATACGAAATTTAATTCCGCTCAATATAGTGTTAGTAGCGGGTCTTTAGTCTCACAGGCGTTTTAGTATAATACATTTTCAAATCAACCGCATTTTGCTACAAGACTGCACAAAGCCTCAATCTGATTTCTTATATTCGGTATCCAAAACTTCCACTATGTATAAAAAATTACTGCCTGCTATTGTTTTTGTATTGTTTGCTGTTTCAGCAACTGCACAAAAAAGAAATTTAACACCGAATGATATTTATAAAATTAAAAGCACTGGCGGTGGTTTGATATCACCCGATGGTAAGTGGTTTGTATATATACTCACAACAACTGATTCTGCCAAGAACAACCGCAACACCGATCTGTGGATGATGAGTTGGGATGGCAATGAAAATATACAGCTTACCAATAGTCCCGATGGTGAAAGCAATGCCAAATGGAGCCCCGATGGAAAATATATTTCATTTGTTGCTTCCCGTACCGGTGGCAGCAGCCAGATCCATTTACTCAACCGCATGGGTGGTGAAGCTATCAAACTCACTGACGTAAAAGGTGAACTCAATGATTATTCATGGAGTCCTAACAGTAAAACAGTTGCATTATTACTCCGTGACCCGGCAGATACAAGCAAAGAAGCAAAGAGCAAACCATGGGTAATAGATCGCCAGCATTTCAAACAGGATGTTTCCGGTTATTTATACAGCAAACAAAAAACGCATATCTATTTGTTTGATGTAAAAGAAAAGAAACTCGATACATTGACCCGTGGTAAATATGATGAGGGGGGTATTCAATGGAGCCCCGATGGATCAAAGATCGCTTTTGTAAGCAACCGTACTGAAGACCCTGATAAAAATGAGAATGCTGACATCTTTGTGATTGATGCAAAGCCGGGAGCTGAAATGAAACAACTTACTACCTGGAAGGGCCGGGATAATTCACCGCAATGGAGTCCTGATGGAAAAACAATTGCCTACCTGCGCAGTACAGCCGATGGAAATTTTATTATGTATGATCAGCCCATTCTCTGCACTATCGGTGCAGAAGGTGGCGAACCAAAATTATTATCCAAAGAACTGGACCGGCCTGTTGGTAATCCGCGATGGAATAAAGAAGGTAATGCTATTGCAGTGTTGATAAGCGATGATTGCCGCCGCTATATAGCTACTTATGATCCTGCTGCTGGTAAAATGAATAAAGTGATCGGTGGTGATCGTGTATTTAATTCATTGGAGTTGCATCCTGACGGTAGTTGGATGACAACGATGACTGACCCGCAAATGCCATCTGAATTTTATGCATTAGAGAATGGAAATCTGCGCCGGCTTACAAAAGTGCAGGACGAATTTATTAATTCAGTTAATCTTGCTTCGGTTCAACAAGTTGTTTCTACCAGCAAGGATGGAGCAAAAGTTTCTAACCTGTTGTTTACTCCGCCGGGTAGTGATGGTAAAAAAATGCCGGCTATCTTTTATATACATGGCGGGCCTGTAGGCCAGGATGAATTTAGTTTTGATCTGACAAGACAAATGCTGGCGGCTAATGGTTATGCTGTTGTTGGTGTTAATTATCGTGGCAGCAATGGCCGCGGTATTGCATACAGCAAGGCTATTGAAGCGGATTGGGGAAATAAAGAAGTGCTGGATATTTTGGGGGCTGCCGATCATTTAACCAAAGCAGGTGTAATTGATGGAGATAATCTTGGTATCGGTGGCTGGAGCTATGGGGGAATTTCCACTGACTATACCATTGCAAGCGATACACGTTTTAAAGCGGCAGCAAGCGGCGCCGGCAGCGCATTGCAGTTATCATTGGTGGGTGTTGATCAGTATATCACCCAGTTTGAAAACGAGATTGGTCTGCCATGGAAAGGCAATAACCTTGAAAAATATATAAAACTCTCTTATCCTTATTTCAAAGCTGATAGAATTAAAACTCCAACACTTTTCATGGCTGGTGAAAAGGATTTTAATGTTCCTGCTGTTGGCAGCGAACAAATGTACCAAGCCTTAAAAATTAATGGTGTGCCGACGGAGTTGATCATTTATCCTGGCCAGTTTCATGGTATTACATTACCATCTTACCAGAAAGACAGGTTTGAAAGATATAATGCGTGGTTTGATAAGTATATCAAGAAGAAGTCGTTTTAAAGAATTTTGAACCACATAGAACATAGAAATCATAGGTTGTCACATAGGATATGGTTATTACAAAGAAATATCTCAATGAGCTTACTTATAAAGTAATTGGTTGTGCAATTGAAGTACACAAACAATTAGGACCGGGGTTACTTGAAAGTGTTTATGAGAAATGCTTTTTGCATGAATTAAAATTGAAGGGAATCGTATACAGAAACCAGTTATGGGTTCCTATTAATTATAAAGGATTGAACCTGGAAGGAGAACTAAGACTGGATGTGCTGGTTGAAGATATTCTATGTGTTGAACTAAAGGCACAAGAAGGTTTCCTGCCAATCCATGAATCAGTATTACTTTCATATATGCAGATGCTTCAAAAGCCAAAAGGAATTCTGATTAATTTTCATTGCCTGAATATCTTCAAAGAAGGACAAAAGACACTAGTCAATAATTTATTTTCGGTATTACCAGAAGAATAAAAAGCTATGTGAACACCTTATGTGCACTATGCACTATGTGGTTCAAAGAAAAACTAATTCAGTTGCAGCGATTCTTTATTGTATTTATTCCTGTAATCAACCGGGCTCATACCTGATATTTTTTTGAATACTTCACGAAAGGCTTTGCTATCCGTATAGCCAACATCGTACATCGTTTCACTTACGGTTTTGCGGCCTGTCTCTAATTGCTTTTTGGCTGCTTCAATTTTTACACGTTGTATATATTCCACTACTGTATTGTTGGTGGCTTTTTTAAATCTTCTTTCAAAACTGCGGCGTCCGATGGAGAGTTGATTACAGAGTTCATCCACCGTTATTTTATCTGCATAATTACCTTCAATAAATTCCTGTGCTTTTTTTATTTCATCATCTTCATGAATTTTCTGGCCTTTGAACATCGTAAAAGGTGATTGGCTTTTACGATCAATATCCAGCACAAAAAATTTGGATGCAAGAATTGCCAATTCACGATTGGTATATTTTTCTACAAGGTGTAATAATAAATTCCAGTAGGAGTTGGCGCCGCCACTTGTATAAACCCCATTTTGTTCCGTTACAATTTTGTTGTCTACCAAATTCACGTCCGGGAACATTGTTCTGAATTCATTTGCAAACAACCAATGCGTAGAACAGTTTTTTCCATCCAGTAATCCTGTTGATGCCAATATGAATGCGCCCAAACAAAGACTCGCCACCTCAGCTCCTTTTTTATATTGTATGGTGATCCATGGTAAAAAATCTTTATTGAGTTTAATAGCATGTTCAAGGTTGCCGCTTACAGCAGGTACGATTATCAGGTCGGGATTGTTTGCGTTTTTTAAAGTAGCATCTGTATGAATCGTAAACAATCCATCAACCAGTTTTACTTCTTTTGTTAACCCAACTAACTGCACATTGAACAATGCGGGTTGTCCCTGGCTTTTTAGAAATTCATTGATGGCGGTAAACATATATCGCGGATCGGCTACCGCTTCTATTACGGCTGTTTCAGGAACGAGTATGGCTATATTTTTCATCTGTTCTCAGTTTAGATGTAAAAATAAACCACTCCGCTGTCGCAAACAACCCCTTATGTTGTCGTAATACCACAGCATGAGAGCCGGATTATGACAATATGTTTGTATTATCAATCAACGAGACATGAAACAGGAACTTCAACCCGCATTAAAAAAATCGTTTAACGAGTTGCTTTCAATCCTTGGTTCTCTGGATGAAAAGCAGATCAATGCCGTTCCTTTTGAAGGCAGCTGGACGGCGGCACAGGTGGCAGAACATTTGAGTAGATCATACGAAATCATTGAAGCCCTAAAAGTTCAGGCCGCTACAACGGAAAGACCGGCTGATGAAAAGGTCGAAACATTAAAAGCCATGTTTTTGAATAGGGATGTAAAAATGAAATCGCCGGCTTTTATTCTTCCTTCTGAAAAACCAATCAACCGTGAATTACTTATAAAAGATCTTACAATTAAAACAAACAACATCATTCAGTTTTTGAATACCGAAGATCTCTCACTTTCCTGTCCGGCCATTAATTTTCCCGGCTTTGGACATTTGACCCGTATGGAATGGCTGTGTTTTATTTCTTATCACACAGAAAGACATTTATACCAGCTTAGAAATATTTACAATCTCATCACAACTAAAAACCTTAATACAATGACACAAATAGTAGCTTACCTGAATTTTGATGGCCGGGCCCGGGAAGCCATGAGTTTCTACCAGCAATGCCTCGGTGGTGAACTGGTACTGCAAAAGATTTCAGAATCGCCAATGGCAGCGCAAATGCCGTCGGAAATGGGGCCGAGGATCCTGCACAGCAGCCTGACAAAGAATGGCCTGACGATAATGGGCTCTGATATGTTGGGGGCAAAAACCAATACAGGTAATAATGTTATGCTTTGCATGATGTGCAGCAGCGATGAAGAGGTAAACTCATTTTTTTCCGCCCTTGCCGCTGGTGGAAAAATTGACGAGCCGTTGCATCAGTCTTTTTGGGGGGCTACCTTTGGTAAGATCACCGATAAATTTGGGATACACTGGATGTTTAACTACTCAAAAAATTAATCATATGTCTTTCCAGGCTTATCTTGATAATATCAAAATCAAAACAGGTAAATCACCAGAAGATTTTAAAAAGCTGGCAGAGAAGAAAGGCTTTCTACAAAAAGGAAAATTTAATCCATCGACTAAAGCTGGCGAAATAGTTGAGTGGCTTAAAAAAGATTTCAGCCTGGGACACGGGTATGCAATGGCAATATTTGCTTTATTCAAAGGAATCAAAAAGTAATTTATAACTTTTTAAAATAAATTAAAATGGAAACCAACAAAACAATCATTACGGTAGAAACAACAGTGAATGCTCCTGTTGAAAAAGTATGGCAATACTGGACCGAGCCACGTCATATTATCCGTTGGAATAATGCCTCGGCTGACTGGTGTACAACTAAAGCAGAGAATGACTTGCGTGAAGGCGGTTCATTCAGCGCTACGATGGCTGCTAAAGACGGAAGTTTCAGTTTTGATTTTGGCGGTGTGTATGATAAAGTTAAAAAGCATAAGCTGATCGAATACACACTTGGTGATGGAAGAAAAGTGAAGGTGGTGTTTACTTCAACTGGCAATCAAACAAAAGTGGTTGAAGAATTCGAAGCCGAAAGCACACATTCCATCGAGATGCAGAAAGGCGGCTGGCAATCTATTATGGATAATTTTAAAAAACATGTGGAGGCTTCGCCAAAACTGGAAGTCATAAGTTTTGAAATAAGCATCAATGCGCCTGCAGAAAAAGTGTTTAATCTTATGCTGGGAGATAAAACATACAGGGAATGGACGGCAGAATTCAATCCTTCTTCTTACTATAAAGGCTCCTGGGACAAGGGTTCAAAAATTCTTTTTCTTGGAACAGATAAAGATGGAAAGACCGGTGGCATGGTAAGTAAAGTAAGAGAAAATATTCCGGGCAAATTTATAAGCATCGAACATCTTGGCGTTTTAAAAGGCGATGAAGAAATAACAAGCGGCGCTGAAGTTGAAGGCTGGGCGGGTGCTTTAGAAAACTATACATTTAAAACAAACAATGGCAATACTGTTGTAGAAGTAGATATGGATTCAAATGAAGATTTCAAATCTTACTTCGAAGAAACATGGCCGAAAGCCTTGAGTAAACTAAAAGCTATTTGCGAAAACAATTAAGTATAATCTTTCAACAATCAAAACCAATAATCATGGCTAAGGTAAGTACATATTTAAACTTCACTAATCAAACTGAGCAAGCCTTCAATTTTTATAAATCCGTTTTTGGTACTGAGTTCGAAAGTGGCGGTATTAACCGTTTTGGTGATATGCCGCCGCAGGAAGGAGCTCCTCCGATGAATGAGGCAACAAAAAAATTAGTATTACATGTTTCCTTACCGATACTAGGTGGTTATATGCTGATGGGTTCCGATGCCCCTGAAGAAATGGGCTTTAAAATAATCGTGGGCAATAATGTTTACATCAACCTTGAGCCAGATTCAAAAGAAGAAGCAGATAAGTTGTTTAGAGCACTTTCAAATGATGGCGAAATAGAAATGCCGATGACTGATATGTTCTGGGGCGCCTATTGGGGAAGTTGTAAAGACAAGTTTGGTGTAAAGTGGATGCTTAACTATGTAAAAAATAAATCATAACTGATTTTTTGAAACAACATTTATCTCATTAATAAAATAAACGATATGCAAAACCCCATTTATCCCTGCCTGTGGTTTGATGGCAATGCAAAAGAAGCTGCAGAATTTTATTGCGCTGTTTTTAAAGATTCGAAAATAACTGTTGATACGCCGATGGTTGTCAACTTTAATATTTTCGGAAAAAAATTCATGGGGTTGAACGGCGGGCCCATGTTTAAAATAAACCCCTCTATCTCGATGTTTGTTTTATTCGATACTATTGATGAAACAAATGCAGCCTGGGAAAAATTATTGGATGGCGGAAAAGCGTTAATGCCAATTGATAAATACTTCTGGAGTGAACGATATGGTTGGGTGCAGGATAAATATGGAATGACCTGGCAGGTGTCGGTTGTAAACAATGCCGGCGATTCGCAAACAATAACTCCATCTATGTTATTTACCGGTAACAAGTTTGGCAAAGCTGAAGAAGCAATAAAATTTTACACCAGTCTTTTTAAAAATTCTTCTATCTCCGGAATACATCTTTACCCGGCCGGAGATGCCAATGAAGGTAAAGTGATGTTCGCTGAATTTAAACTGAATGACTACAATATGATTGCAATGGATGGGCCTGGTGAACATGCTTATACTTTTAATGAGGGATTATCATTAGTCGTTAGCTGTGATACACAGGAAGAGATAGATCATTACTGGAATAAAATGATCGCAGATGGCGGTAATGAAAGCATGTGTGGTTGGCTAAAAGATAAGTTTGGTGTATCCTGGCAAATTGTTCCTTCTGTAATTGGAAAATTGATGACTGATCCTGAAAAAAGTGGAAGGGCAATGCAGGCTTTAATGAAAATGAAAAAGCTGGTGATCGAAGATCTGGTGAATGCCTGATAAACTAATATTTCTTATTATAAAATTTTAAAAAGAAATTTATGACTGCAAAAACAACAAATATTCTTTATTGGGTATTTACGGTTTTGTTTTCCGGGCTGATGATTTATTCTTCCATCGGTGGCATTGGCCCAAGTGACGAGGTAATTGAAATGTTTCATAAAGGCCTTGGCTATCCTATTTATTTTATACAGTTTATCAGTTGGGCCAAGATAATTGGTGCAATCGTCATTTTAATTCCGGGATTGAAAAGAATTAAAGAGTGGGCTTATGCTGGTTTGTTTTTTGATTTGGCTGGCGCCACCTATTCTGGTATTGCGATAGCGCCGGATAATATTGACCCGAGAATAGCCGGGATGTTAATGTGGATCATACCGGGGATATTATCTTATTATTTCTGGACTAAAAAACAAGCTTTATAATTTTAAAGCAGCTTCATGCAAAAAACAAAAGCTCCTTCTTCAGTCGATGAATATATCGCCAGCTTTCCTGATGAAACAAAGAAGCGACTTATACAATTACAGAAGGCAATTAAATCTGTTGCTCCAAAAGCAGAAGAGTTGATCAGTTATGGTATTGCAGGGTATAAACATCATGGTGTTCTTATTTATTTTGCAGGATGGAAAAATCATATCAGTCTTTACCCGGCGCCGTGGAATGCTGCAGAATTAAAAAAAGAAATGTTGGAATATAAAGGAGCTAAAGGGACAATAAAATTTTCAAGTGACAAACCGCTTCCATTACAGCTGATCAGAAAAATAGTAAAATACAAGTTGGAGGAAAATGAATTAAAAGCTGGTTTAAAAAAGAAAACCGAAAAGCCAAGTGATGATGAAAATGTGAAAGAATGGATCGCAAATCTGGATACTGCAACAAAGAAACAGATAGATGCAGTTAGAAGCATTATAAAAACAGCTTCTCCAAAACTTAACGAAAGGATCAAATGGAATGCCCCAAGCTATTATTATAAAGAAGATATAGTCACATTTGGACCTTCCAGGAAAAAAGACCAGGTCCTTCTTGTTTTTCATCATTCCAATATTATAAAAATAAAATCTGCCTTGCTGGAAGGGAATTATAAAGACCGGAGACTTGTTTACTTTAATTCACCGGCAGAGATAACAGCAGGCAAAAAAGAACTGGGTAGGATTGTAAAAGAGATGGTTAAAATGATAAAATAAAAAGCAGGCCGACTAGAGGGAGCCGCCTGCGTACTTCGGTCTGCTTTTGACCATACATTAACATGAGAAAACTTCTTTGTGTGTTGTAGAATAACTCTCTCGTCTTTCTTTTATAAAATTAGTTTCCTCTTTCTCAGTTATCAAATCACATTTGCCGGAACATGATTAATTCATGTTTAAAAAAAATTATTTCTTCGCATCATTCATTATTGCCACCCATAACATTAAAAAAGCCATCAGACTTTCGACTGATGGCATTAACTATACTGCTTGTTCTAACTACTACTGTTTTACAAATACTCTTTGTCCTGTACCATACCCGACATTTACTACATTCCAGGTAGCACCTGTTGCAGTGAACGCTATATTAATTACAGAAAAAGTTCCGGCATCTGTTGGTTGCGAAGGCGCCGTATAAACATTCAGCGCTGTTTCAACCATGATCACAATTGTGTTAACGCCTACTCCTGCACCCCCGGGGTTTGTTACTTCATAAACACCCGGTGCAAGTTTCGTGATATAACAATTGACTCCTGTTGCTGTTCTCAAATAAGTACCCGAACGATCAATAGGGTTATTAACAGAAGTTACGGCTACTAATCTTGTTGCTGTTGTTGCAAATCCGTTTGAATTGGATGCGCTATAGTTAACAAGATATAAACCGGGCACAGCTGTATTTACATTGCTTGATGTTGGTTGTATATCAGTAACCGCACCTGTGATATCATCTGTCAGTTTTGCGCCTGCATCGGTATAGGTTGCACCAACTGCTTGAATCACCAGCTCACTTCCATTCAATGTTATTTCCGGGTAGCTCACCTTTACTGCTCTTGAAACATCGGCTGTCGTATCTTTTTTACACCCTGTAAAAATTAATGCCGATAGTATGAATGCAATTGAAATTTTATTTATCAGTTTCATTGTTTAGTTTTTTAGGTGAACAATCAGTTTTGTCCTGTTGTGTTTACATCCCACCATACTTTATCCGTTACCAATTTTTGTGCTGGCGTATTAGGGTTGCTTGTTACTTCCGAATCAGGATACAGTAAACGGGCCGGGAATAGATTTCCAATATTGCTGCTAGCGGAAATAGTGAAAATATCGGGGTAACCCGTTCTTCTCCATTCGGTCCATGCTTCTACGTTTTGTGATCCGCACAGCGCTGTCCATTTTTGAGTGATAATCGCTTTTATTTTTTGTTCCGCTGTTCCGGCAGCAGGATAAGCTACTTGAGGTTGTGCTACATATGTTGCAAACTGTGCAGAAGTTAATCCCCAGCTTAAAAATGAAAGTTCAATCGCATCATTATATAATTGCTGTGCATTGCCTGTTCCCCATCCTCTTACTACTGCTTCTGCTTGCAGGAAATAACTTTCTGCTTCACTCATAAATATCACTCTTGCTGCTGCGCCACCCGGTCCGCCGACTGCTGCACCCGGTTTTGAGAATTGTCTGTCGTTAAGTGTTGCAGGGTTAGGAAGATTTCTTCCATTGCCTTGCAATATACCGACATGGTTTCCTGTATTAGGAGCTGCTGTTGCTCTTTTATATACAACATCAACTCTTGGGTCGTTTAATGTAAGCATTCTGTTCAGCGATGTGTTGCTTGCGAGAATATTAAATTCACCAAGTGAATTGATATGAGCATACAGAGGGTGTTGATTAAACTGAGTTGTTGTAAAATGCAACGATGCTTCGTCACCAAAATCAACAAACTCTGCATTGGCTGCATACATAGCTTGTATACCCACTTGTGCTATTTGTGGACGTACATACGCTTGCCGTAGGTAAATTTTCAGTTTTAATGTGTTGGCAAATTTTTGCCATTGGTGCATATCGCCATTATAAAAGAAATCATCAGTACCGGGATGAAGAGTACTGTTTTCGTCAATCAATGCTATACCCTCATCTACCAGTCTTATCAATCCGTCATACACATCTTGCTGTGAATCGTATTTCGGTGCAATATTTCCCTCGCCGGCTTTTAATGCGTCAGAAAAAGGAATATCGCCATGCAGGTCTGTCATTACCTGGAATAAATAGGCTTGCATAATTTTTCCGATAGCCGCATAATTTACACTGCCGGTTCTTGTTCCTTCATCAACGATATATTTAAGATCATTCAATGGACCCGCATACATGTTGATCCATCTTGCATCAAAGGTTCCGCTGTTGATGCTGTACTGATCATAAGCCTGGTATTGGCTTCCTGTTGGCCCTTGTGTCCAGTATTGTGCCCAGTAACCCCCCAAAATCTGGTAGGGATTTCCGAGATTATAGGCTGCATAGCCCTGTGCTGTTGGCAACACCAACTCAATTGCTGCTTTTGTTGGATTGTTAGGATCTACGTTTACATCCAGAAAATCTTTTTTGCAAGATGACACAGCAATCATAACAGTAAGCGCTGCCGTTATTTTTATTGTTTGTAATGTTTTCATGATCTAAAGTTTTTAATAGTTAGAATACCAGTCTTATGTTAGCGCCATAGTTTCTGAGTGATGGGATGGTTCCATATTCATATCCCTGCACATTACCCGTTCCAAATGAACTTGTTTCGGGATCAGAGTAAGTGTTTTCATCTGGTGTCCATAAGAATAAATTTCTACCGGAGAATCCTACTGTGATGCCTTTAATAAATGATGTTTTGAATAATGTATTTGGCAGGCGATAGGATAATGATACTTCACGCAGTTTTATAAAACTTGCATCTATCAGCTGTTCCATTGCCCTATTCGTGCTGAATGAGGTCCAATAGTTTTCAGCATTCTGCACTGGCGTTGTATTCGCCTCATATTTTCCATCTGGTCTCAGTATTACACTACCGGGTACCACGAATGGCTGCCTGTCATTATATAATGTCCTTGGATCAGTACCTAAAAATTCCTGTAATGATCTTGTTCTTGAATAAAAGACCCCACCACTACGGCCATCAATAAGGAACGATAGCGTAACCCCTTTATAAGAGAAACTATTATTTAAGCTTGCCAGGAAATCCGGTTGAACATTGCCGTGGATCTTTGCTTCCGGATCAGTAATAGGATATCCTGTTGTTTGATCAACAACTATATTTCCTTCGGGACTTCTCAAAAATCCTGCGCCAAAGAAGGCACCATAAGGCTCACCAACCTGTGCAACTAAAGCACCGCCGTTAAATCCTCCAAGTGCTAATTGATTGGTGCCGGGGAACAGTTCAACTACTTTATTATTATTCTTTGTAAAGGTTCCTGTTACTTCCCATGTAAAGTTTACACTTTTCACGGGTATACCACGAACAAGCACTTCAATGCCTTTATTAGTGATAAGACCTGCGTTCAATGTTTGGGTTGTATAGCCGGATGAGGCTGCAATAGGCACAGTAATGATCTGGTCTTTACTCCTGTTAGAGTAAACAGTTCCTTCAATGTTTACCCGGTTTTTAAATAAACCAAGTTCAAGTCCTACTTCATATGATGTGGTGATCTCTGGTTTGATATTCGGGTTACCAATAGCATTGCCTTGTGTAAAACCTGCGACTCCATTCAGCGGAAAATCAACTCTTGAGTTTGCAAAACCATCGGTTACTGATCCTGTAACAAATACTGATTCTAATAAATACGGTGCAGCATCATTACCCACCTGGGCGGCATTGGCCCTTATTTTACCATATGAAATAAACTCTGGTAAATGGAATGCATCACTAAACACAAATGATGAGCTTACACTTGGATAGAAGAAACTGTTATCTCCTTTAGGTAATGTTGATGACCAATCATTTCTTCCTGTAATACCGAGGTATAAAAAGTTTTTATAAGAAAGATTAATGTCTGTGTAAACACCATACAACCTGCGTAATGTATAAGCATTGGTTGCTCGTGGTGGTTGTGCAGAGTTTGCGAGATTATAGTAGAAAGGGATGGTGAGTGAATTGATCTCGCTGAACAAAATATCTGTATTACGCTGGCGGATATTGTGTCCTAGTAATACACTTAATGAAAGATCGTTGGTAAGTTTTCTTTTCGCAGTTGCAATAAGGTCGCTGGTAAACTCCCGGATATTAATTGATGTTTCAGCATAATGCCCCGGGAACAAGGCTCCGGCATTTTGCCCATTCGGGTCAGGTGTTCTTTTTGATTCGATCTGTTTTCTTTTATCCCCCGAAACATCCGTGCCCACCCGAAGGCTAATATCAATCCAGCTTACGGGTTTATAACCAATATTTACATTTCCTAATACACGGTCAAGTGTTGATGTATAAGAATCTTCGCCCAGTAAGTACCATGGGTTAATAGTATAGGCACCATAATAACCATTCAAATCATTAAACTTGTTTCTATAATCTTTCAATTCAAGTAATGAAATATCTCTTGGCGTTTGCAACACCTGGTCATAGGGAGAGTTGCCTTGTCCCTGTATGGTGAGATCTCCTTTTGATCTTATATAATTAATAGCAACGCTGCTGTAGATCTTATCCGTAAGGTCTGCTGTTCCATTCATCCGGATCGAGGTACGA
The DNA here is from genome assembly GCA_005882315.1 of Bacteroidota bacterium. NCBI lineage: Bacteria > Pseudomonadati > Bacteroidota > Bacteroidota bacterium. The sequence goes on along the minus strand of VBAR01000001.1, from coordinate 1,230,638 downwards.
TTATACTTTGTTCCGGGCATGATTCCTTTCTGGTCTACATTATTCAGTGAAAGGAAATAACTGTTCCTATCATTGTTTTGGGCAAAAGAAACGTTATTGGTTGCGACCCCACCGATATCAAAAAACTCTTTTACATTATCTTCTAAACCAACATAAGGTTTTACTCTCTGTGAATCGCCGACTTGTTGTCCCCAGGGTGTTACTTGTCCATCAAACCGTGGTCCCCAGCTAAAGTTTTCCCGGCTATCAGGAGCACCTTGTCCACCCTGCCCAAATTCATTTTGATATTTTGGCAAGCGCAGCAATGATTCAACGTTGTAAGAACTGCTAACAACTATCTCAGTTTTTTTGCCTTTTAGGCTTTTGCCTGTTTTAGTTGTAATGATTATTGCTCCGTTAGCAGCACGGGTTCCATATAATGCGGCAGCCGCAGGTCCTTTCAACAATGTTACTGATTCAACATCTTCGGGATTCAGATCATTGCCGCGGTTTCCGGCATCTACCTGGTTATTGAGATTATCGCCTGCATCTATTTGTGAGTTGTCAATCGGAATACCATCTACTACCATCAATGCCTGGTTGTTTCCTGTAATAGAAGTTCCACCCCGGAAAACAATTCTTGTAGAACTACCTACGCCGCCTGAACTTCCTGTTATCTGTACGCCGGCTACTTTGCCCTGCAGCGAGTTCAAAACACTTCTGTCTTTTCCTTTTGTAAGTTCTGCGTTGTTGATAGTAGTAGTTGCATAGCCCAAACTTTTTGCTTCACGTTTGATTGTGTTTGCTGTTACCACTATTTCTGAAAGTTGTTTTGCTTCTTCATCTAAAGCAATATCAAGCGTATTGCCTGATGAAGCTTTCAGCTCAACATTTTTATAGCTGATAATTGAAAATACCAGAGTTGCATTATCAGGCACATTACTCAACTGGTATTCGCCCTGTGCATTTGTTTGTGTTGAGATCTTATTCCCTTTTATATTTACAGTAACGCCGCTCAGCGGTGTTCCGTCTTTTTTGTCAGTCACTTTTCCGGATACAGTTTTCTGTGCTTGTGCAACTGCAAATCCGGAAATGACCAACGCAAGCAATAGCAAAAATCTTTTCATAGCTTTAGTTTTCTGATTAAACAATGTGGTTCCGTTTGTAAAGACACCGTTAACGGAAATGTGCTTCACAAAAACATTGGTTAAAAACTGAAGCATGATTAATTAATCCTGAAACATGATGTATAAAAAAATTACGTGGTGAACACTGTGTATAATTGTTTCGTTTGTCAGAACACTGTCATACAAAAACTTTATGATATACGCAGGTGTTTATTCTTGCTTACCGCTTATAAAGCATATTAGCCGCGAAAAGAATATTGACTATTAGTTAACAGCACTTATAAATAGTTTGTTGTCTGTATAAATAATGTACTGCATGCACATGAAAAAACTGCGGCCAGGTATTTATCATGTTCATCCTGGCACCCACTGCTATGATCAGAGACGTGTACTTGAGAATATTTTTTATTCCCCTGCTGGGGATTGCTATCCCGTATATATCGGGTGCAATACATTACAGGCTTTATTCAACGCCTGAACTCCTTGCGTATAATTGTTATTTCATTCTCACATCGTTTATTATTTGGCGAGGCAGCAATTGGATGCATGCAAAATTGCGTTCCGTTTATATTCCCGTTTCAAAACCATTTGCAAGAATTGCGGCTGTATCTATTTCCAATGCAGCATATGGCGCTGCAATTGGTGGCATTTCAGTATTGCTCTGGTTCCGTTTTTCAAAGGAATCATTTGCCTGGAACAGTTTTTATAAATTCATTGCAGTCTGCATGCTTGCAGTGGTCGTGTTTACGTTGGTTTATGAAATTCTTTTCCTAAGTAAAGAACGGGAACTGGACACACAGCTGGTGAGTGAAATGGATAGAGAACTTACACAGGCGGAACTTGTTGCGTTGCACAATGAAATGGATCCTCATTTTATTTTTAATTCTTTAAATGCTATGGGTTCGCTTATTATGAATAATCCCATGCAGGCCCATTTATTCAATACAAATCTTTCGGAGGTTTATAAATATTTTTTGTTGAATAAAACCAAAGAATTGATTCCGCTAAATGAAGAACTGGATTTTTTGGAAAATTATTTTTTTCTTTTACAAATACGCTATGACAAAAAATTACGTTTACAAATAGATTCAAGTGTAAAATCTGGTGACTTATTGATACCGCCCTGTGCATTGCAGATATTACTTGAAAATGCGATCAAGCACAATGCGTTTTCTGAAAAGGACCCTTTAAATATCAGCATCATTGCCAATGGTCAGTATCTGAAAGTGACAAATAGTTTCCGTCCCAAGCCATACTCCGCCAACTCAACACACACAGGATTAAAAAATCTCAGTTCCCGGTTTCGTTTGATTTGTAAAAAGGAAATAAACATTGAAAGCGGCCCCGGGTTATTTACTGTTAAGCTGCCGATCATTAAACAATCCTAAAACCATAAGCCATGACAAAAGCTATTATCATTGAAGACGAAAAATTGGCCGTCAGCGCCATTATGCATGCCCTTTCTGAGGTCTCATTTCATGTACACATCGAAACCGTATTGGGTTCTGTAACGGAAGCAAAAGAATATTTTACTTCAAATGCTGAAGCAGATATTATTTTCAGCGACGTGCAATTGCCTGATGGTTTTTCGTTTGAAATCTTTAAGTCAATTGAAATTAAAACGCCGGTAATCTTTATTACTGCTTATGATGAATATATGTTGAATGCATTTGAACACAACGGTATTGATTATTTATTAAAACCTGTTGGAACAAAAGAATTGGAGAAGGCATTATTTAAATACCGGATGCTTGAAAAACATTTCTCCAACCAGAATGAAGCCGTACAGCGTTTTGTTCACCAGTTTGAAGGACGCCGCAAAAATCGCTTATTGGTAAAACGTGGGCTCGAATATATTTCCCTCCGACTCGAAGATGTTGTCCTGTTTTATACCGAAAACAAACTGGTATATGTAGTAGATACGGCCGGTAAAAAATATTTATCTGAAAAAAATCTTTCCGAACTGGAAGAAACACTGGATAACAGCCGTTTCTTCAGGGCAAACCGTCAATACATCATTCATATTAATTATATCAAGGGCTTCAAAACATTTGACCGGGTAAAACTTTTAGTTGATCTGAATATTCCCGAGATCAATCATAATATCATTATCAGCCAGGAAAATTCTTCGCAGTTCAGGGAGTGGATGTATAATGCTTAAAAAAAATATTTCAAAAATTCTGCCCCAAATTTTTGTGTAACCAAAAGGTTTCCTATATTTGTAACCGAAAGGTTACACAAATAAGCATTTACCATGAGAAGAGACGTATTCCAGGCTATCGCCGACCCAACACGCCGCCAGATCATTCATATGATTGCACAAGATTCGCTACACCTGAATTCGGTAGCAGAAAAATTTAATATAAGCCGGCCCGCTATTTCAAAGCATATAAAAATTCTTACTGAATGCGGGTTGATCGTTATAAAACAACAGGGCCGGCATCGATATTGTGAGGCAAAGCTTGACCGGCTTAATGAAGTCTCTGAGTGGGCAGAACAATACCGGAAATTCTGGACACAGAAACTTGATGCACTTGAAATTTATCTGGATGATTTACAAACTAAAAAAACTAAATCAAATGCAACAGCAAAAAGAAAAAAGAAGTGACACTACGGGAAGAGAGATCGGCATTTCCCGTCTTGTGAATGCACCAATTGACCTGGTGTGGAAAGTATGGACAAGCCCTGAGCATATAAAGCATTGGTGGGGGCCGTCAGGATTTACAAATACAATTTCCAAAATGGATGTAACTCCGGGAGGCGAGTGGGAATTTATAATGCATGGTCCCGATGGAACTGATTATAAAAACAAACATATCTATAAAGAAATCATCAAGCCAACAAAACTGGTACTGGAGCATGTAACAGGACCAAGGTTTGAAATGACTGTTACGTTTGAAGACCGCGGAAATAAAACGATGGTAAACATTCATTCTGTTTTTGAATCGGCAGAACAACTCGCAGAAGTAATCAGAGTATTTAAAGCTGATGAGGGAATGAAACAGAATGTGGACAGGATGGAAACTTATCTAAACAATTATCAACAATAAAAATAAGTATTATGATTGCCGTTCAGCCTTTCGTTATTGAAAGAACCTACAATGCTCCAATTGAAAAAGTATGGAATGCCCTGACGGATAAAGACCAGATGAAGAAGTGGTATTTTGATCTGGCAGAGTTTAAGCCTGTTGTTGGTTTTGAATTCCAGTTTTATGGTCAGGGCCATAAAGGTGAGCAATACCTTCATTTGTGTAAAGTGACTCAGGTCGTCCCCGGTAAAAAAATTTCTTATACCTGGAGTTATGACAAATATGAAGGGGTTTCAGAAGTTAGTTTTGAATTATTTGTCGAAGGCGATAAAACAAGATTAAAGCTTACACACGAAGGCCTCGAAACATTTCCTTCTAATAATCCCGATTTTGCAAAACAAAGTTTTTCAGACGGCTGGACCATGCTTATTGGCACATTGTTGAAAGATTTTGTAGAACAATAAATGGACGAACCGAACCTTTATCCTGCACAATTGTTTATAATAAATGCAGGTAAATATTTTCTGGTTTCGCCGTGATTTAAGATTGTTTGACAATCATGGTTTATTCCGTGCATTGAAAAGCGGTAAGCCTGTTTTGCCAATTTTTATTTTTGATAAAAAAATACTTGGTGCGCTGCCGGATAAGAATGATCGCCGGGTTTCTTTCATTTATGATTCTCTGAAGAAAATTCAGGAACAGCTTATTCAATCAGGTTCTTCGCTACATCTGTTTTACGATACTCCGTTGAATGCTTTTAAAAACCTCGCAGAAGAATATAGGATCGGTGAAGTATTTACCAACCATGATTATGAGCCATATGCCATAAAACGGGATGAAGAGATTTTTGGATTTTTAAAAGAACGAGGAATTCGCTTTTCTTCTTATAAGGATCAGGTGATATTTGAAAAACGCGAAGTGTTGAAACCTGATGGAAAGCCGTACACCATTTTTACTCCTTATTCAAAAACCTGGAAAGCTAAACTGCGGCCCGAAAGTTTATCTTCTTTTCCATCAGAAGAAAATTTTTCGTCTTTTCTTAAAACGAGGCCTCTTCGTTTTCACTCGTTGAAAGAACTTGGATTTAATCATGTAGATTCAGCTGTTCCTGGAACTTCGATCGACCCTTCAATCGTTTCAAATTACCACAACACAAGAAATATTCCTTCTGTAAATGGTACAAGTCGCCTGAGTGTGCATTTACGTTTTGGCACAGTAAGCATCCGCCAATTACTAAAAGCTGCAGCCGAATTAAATGAACAATGGTTGAATGAATTGATCTGGCGGGAATTTTTTATGATGATCCTTTTTCATTTTCCTGATGTTGTAGCTTGTTGCTTCAAACCAAAGTACAATCATATTGAGTGGAGGAATAATGAAAAAGAATTTGAACTTTGGTGTAAAGGAGAAACCGGTTACCCGATCGTTGATGCCGGTATGCGGGAGCTGAATGAAACAGGCTATATGCACAACCGGGTAAGAATGGTGGTAGCAAGTTTTCTAACTAAACATTTGTTGATCGATTGGCGATGGGGGGAAGCTTATTTTGCAGAGAAGCTGTTGGACTTTGAGCTTTCGTCCAATAATGGTAACTGGCAATGGGCCGCTGGTTGCGGTTGTGATGCGGCTCCTTATTTCAGAGTGTTTAATCCATCAGAACAAACTAAAAAATTTGATCCCGATCTTATCTATATCAAAAAGTGGGTAAAGGATTTCAAGCCTGGTTATTTGCCACTCATCGTTGAACATGATTTTGCAAGAAAAAGAGCGTTGGAAGTATATAAGCAATCTTTGAATGAAGAAATATGAAGCAACTTGTATTTAAACAGTTTTTACCCATCAGCATGGAAGAAGCCTGGGATTTTTTTTGTTCTCCAAAAAACCTTGCTAAAATAACTCCCGGAGATCTTCATTTCAAAATATTGAATGAAGTGCCCGATAAAATGTATCCAGGCACCATTATCATTTATGAAATAAGCCCGTTTCTTAATCTTCATTTTAGCTGGATTACCGAAATAACTGTTATTAAACAATATGAATATTTTATAGATGAACAGCGCAAAGGCCCCTATCGTACCTGGCATCATGAACATCATTTTGAAAAAGTAACCGGCGGGGTGATGATGACAGATAAACTTTACTATGATATTGGTAAAAGCATTTTTGGCTGGCTGGCCGGTAAGCTGATCGTCCATAAAAAAGTTGAGAATATTTTCAACTATCGCTATCAAAAGCTTGAAGGGCTTTTTGTAAAGAAATGATAGGAGAAAATTTTGTTTTTTCCTTACCTTCCCTTTTAATGAATGTAAAACTTCGTCCAGAAAAGTATTTGCGTTATCTCTACCTGCCTAATCTGTTTGCCACCCGGCGAACCAAGGAAATTTTGAGTGTAAACCCAACGGTGGACCCTGTTCGTGAAGAAGCAAGGGAGATAAAGGTTTTTGTATACGATTTCGGTCCCGATGATTTTACCGAACATGAAGCCGATAATGTAATAGACTGTTTTCATTTCAAGCACAGCAACCGCATCAGTTGGATCAATATAGACGGTCTACGAAAATCAGATGTGGAAGCTGTGTGTACTCACTTTGATGTACACCCTTTGCTTATTGAAGATATTCTGAGCATGAACCAGCGTCCAAAAATGGATGAAGTAGAGGGGGTAATGTTTTGTCTCTTGAATATGCTCTATTACAATGATGAGAAAAAATCAGTTGAGACAGAACAAATAAGTATTGTGTTGGGAAAAGAATTTGTTATCAGCTTCCAGGAAGATGCGAGTCGTGATGTGTTTAACCCATTAAGAAATAAACTAAAGATCGCAAAAAGCCAGATCCGCCAGCGTTCGGCTGATTATCTTTTATACGCTATGCTTGACCTTATCGTAGATAATTATTTTATGGTAATGGAAAAGCTAGGTGAACAAATTGAAATTATTGAAGAGGAAATTATACGCCGGAGTAACACAAGAAGTCTTGCCAAATTAAATCTGCTGCGTAAAGAGCTGATCGTACTAAAAAGGAATATTGCCCCGGTACGTGACCTTGTCAATGGCATTCTCCGGAGTGAAAGCGATTTGCTTGATGACCGCACTACAAAATATTTTAAAGATGTATATGATCATATCGTACAGGCAAATGATCTTGGCGAAAACTATCGTGATATTATGGTGAGTATGCAGGACCTATACATCAATAACGTAAACCTTAAGATGAATGAAGTCATGAAGGTGATGGCAATCGTAACCTGTACACTTGCGCCGGCTACGGTTATCGGCGGCATCTTTGGTATGAACTTCGATAAAAACGTTGAGTTCTTTCATCAACCCTGGGGATTTTATACCGCTATTGTTCTGATGCTTGCGATCCCCATTGTTATGCTTTGGCTATTCAGGAAAAGAGGCTGGTTCTGATTTCTATAAATTTATTTTTTCTTGTAAACAGGAACAGTGCTACATGGCTCGCCGTACATGATGCTTTTCGCAACGGGCTTTAATAGCTTTGTTATTTCTGCATAAGCAAATTCACCGATCGGTGTTTCACCGCAACCTTTTATCACCATTCTCTTATCAGCATATTCGTTTGTGTCAATTGCTGCAAGGTTTTTTAAAAACAATATGCGATGCAATTCTTTTTCATCCCCCATTACAAAATCTTTTGCAATGCCTGTTAGGCCAGATGCCACCAGCATATAAGCCCAAACGGGAATAACAGCATCGGCGCTGCAAGTGATAGCAACATATTTATTTCTAAATTTTTCCCAGTCAAGATTCTTCAGTGACTCCCGGAATTCTTTTTCTTTCAAGATCATTCCCATAAAAAGGTAATCTTTCATATCAAACACCGCTACCTCGCCTTTAGGGAAATAGTTTTCCAGGTCAAGAGTTATTAATCCGCTGTCAGCCACTTTATTTACTATCGCATCGCTCATATCTACAAAATTAGTTTTTTCCGGTTGGTCATTCTTGCGAAATGGGTAAAAGAAAACCGTCCCGCAATGCGGGACGGTTTGTATGAGTTTTCTTAAGCTTTTAATAATAATCCTTTCGTTTATCCTTGATACTAGCTCCTTCACGCAAGGCCTGAAGGGTGCGGGATGTGAATTTTCTTGAGTTTATGATATTGGCCCTTTGCTCGGTTACATTGGCTGTAGCCAATGGCGCCGTTCCCGTGCTGTGTACTTGTAAAAGATAAACACCTTGCGCCCCTTCAATCATTTCGGGTACAACCTTGCCTTTATTAGCAGGGTTGAATGCAGCGCCTAGTAATTTTTGTTCGCCAGCCAATGCTCTTGGGTTTGATGAACTTATGCTGTCAACAGTCTGAACTGTTTTACCAAGTACTGCTGCTGCCGCTTCAAGTGTTGTTATTGTTCCGATTTTTTTCCTGATGATCTCAGCCTTCTTTTTATTGCGCAATGCAGGTATAACATTCATTCTCGCTGTTGCAGCATTTTGTGTGCCTTCGTTCTGTACTTCGGTTACTGCTACTACGATATAATCCATTCCTACTTTTTCGGGTTGTAGCACTTCGCCTTGTTTTGCTTCGTAGATCTTTTTAACCAGTGTTCTTGATTCGCCAAGATTGCCGAAGCTATATGCGCTGGGCAGGATATTGGGCATAATGCCTTTAGCCAATCCTTGTGGTTTTAGTTCTTTTTCAAATACATCATCAAACGACTTTAGGTCGCGGGCCTTTCCGGCAAATGCATTCGCCTTACCAGATACTTCTGTTTCTGTTTCTGGACTTGTTTCAATTTCTCTTGAAAGAAAAGCAAGCTTAACAATGCGGTTATCGGCTGCGCCAAAATGCTTTAACACTTCTATATAGTGAAATCCGAATTCTGTATAAACTACACCTTTAGAGCCGGGAGCATTTGTAAATATGTAATCATTGAAATTGGCGACCATAACATTCCACTTCACATTTTTATAAACGCCACCGCTGTCTTTACGTCCCTGGTCATCATTATATTTTCTATTAACCGAATCAAATGAAATGCCCTGGTTTATTAAACCAATGATGCTATCATTCAAAAACTTTCTTGCTTCGGCGGTATCTCTTGTTTGTGTAAATGTTCGGGTTTGTGGGTCCAGGTCTGCTGTTTTCACTAATATGTGACGAACCGTTACAGAATCTGGAATCATTCTGCTTTCAATCATTTTTGCAGTAACAAAATGTGCATTGTCGAGATAAGGACCGTAAACATCGCCTACCGGAATTTTTAACAGTGTGTCTTTATTCGCTTGCTGCATATCTGCTGCACGAACATAATTGTTTGAATAAGGAAACGCAGAACCTTCCCCATCTAAAAACACTTTTGCATCAGCCGCAGTTTTGAATTTTTCTGTTAACGAAGCAACTTTTTCTCTTGCAGCCAATGTATCTGCTTTACTTGGCGCTGCGGAAAAGGCAACATAGCTTACGCTGCGGCTTTCAATTTGTTTAAATTGTTTTTTATGCTTGTTCACATAGGCCATTACTTCGTCATCAGTAATTTTTACTGCACTATCCGGGCCCATAATTGAATCAACATATCTTACCTGTACAAAAGAAACATTTGCAATGCGGCTTGCGTCTGCATTTTCACTTTCAATGATCCAGCGTGGTACATTGGCAGAGTTGGAAAAAAGCGAATTGAATTTTTCTTCGAGACGAACACGATCAAAATAATTCAACAACTCGATCACCTGTGTTTTCTGTTCTGCATTATTACCTCTTTTAACCTGGTTGATCGTTTGCAATGCCTGTGCACCATTGTAGGGTTGTCCCTGTTGGCCGAGGTATTGTTGAGCAGCCTGCAGAGGATGTTCCCCGGCAATCATATCTGCTCTTTCATTTTCTGTAATAGATATTCCAAGCTTTTCCAATTCAGCATCAAGAATTGTCTTGTTTATTTCCTGGTTCCAAACAGCATCAACAGCTTGTCCTGTTTTTGCATCAGCGGTTATACCGGGTTGCTGCGATTCAATACTTCTTTGCGCAGCGTCAACTTGTTTGCTGAATTCGTTGTGTTTTATTTTCCTTCCGTTTACTGTACCAACGCTTGCGCCGGCAAGGCCAGAGAACATTCGACTGCGACCCACTGAAGCATCCATTAAAAGGAATCCAATAATGGCAAGTGCTATTCCTACCACCGCCCACTTTGCGTACTTGTCACGAATAGTCTGAATAATAGACATATAATTATATAGGTTTTTAGAGGGTAAACTCTCCCTTATTATTTATGATTTTAAGGGGTGGCAAAAATAGGGGAAAAACTGTGGAAAACAGAGGCCTCTCGCCGGGTTTTATTCTGTCGGTGACGGGCTGCCGAATAGTAGCGGAAAGCTCCGCCACATCTGTATTGTGTACTAGCCGTGGCGGACTTGCAGCGGATAGCCGGAATCGTTGCCCGGCTTTGATTTCGGCTCACAGCCCCAACGCTTCTACTTCTTTTTAGGGTGAACCAGCTTCATTTCTTTTACCAGGTGTGGGGCTCCGGCGAATTTATCGACAATAAACAACACATAGCGAATGTCCACCATAATATTGCGGCAAATAGTTGGGTCGAAGTTGATATCACTCATGGTGCCTTCCCATACCCGGTCGAAGTTGAGACCAACAAGATTTCCGTAAGCATCCAGTGCCGGGCTTCCACTATTGCCGCCAGTGGTATGATTGGCGGCGATAAAACAAACCGGCATCTTTCCTTTTACGCCGTATTGGCCAAAGTCTTTTGTTTTTTGCAGTTGTCTTAGTTTATCGGGCACATCAAATTCATAATCGCCAGGTTTGTACTTTTCTATTATTCCATCCAGATAACTGTAATAATCAAAAGTGACGGCATCTCTTGCATTGTATCCTTTTACATTTCCGTAAGTGACACGCAGCGTTCCGTTGGCATCCGGATAAAATTTCTTTTCTTTAAATACATCCATTTGTGCCTGCATATAACTCCGCTGCAGCTTGTTTATCTCGGCCTGCAATTCATTTAATCTCACAGATACTTTTTCTCCGTAGACAGCCGCTAGCTCTTTAAATAAAATATTGATAGGGTCTTTTTTATGTTCTTCTAAAAGAAAGGTTGCATTGTTGTTTAGTCCGCTCATTATTTTTTCGCCTTCATCCAGCGATGAAATGGAATATAATTGTTCAGCCAGTTTAGCGTAGCCTCCGGCAGCCATTGCTTTTTCTTTCAGCGCAGGCGAAATAAACTTTTCATCCTGATCCTTTGCAAACATTTCCATCAATATTTCAAATTGTTTTTTATCTACTATTGAATTGTACTCGTTATATACTCCTTGAAGCCTTGCTATAGTCTGTGGTAATGCATTATTAAGTCCCGACTCGCCATTTTTTTCTTTTATAGTAATTAAATTATTTAGCTGGTTGGCAACGTTAAAAACTTCGACCTGGCTGGTGATCTCTGCCCAATAATCCCTGTGTTTTCCATACTGCTCAAATTCGACATATGCTTTTTCTAAATCACTAAGCAGCGAACCGTATTGTTGTTTCCTTTGCGGATTAGCGTTCACTCTTTTTTGAAATTCTGCTTCATAGGTTTTCTTTTTAGCCACAGCATTTGTACGTGTAAGACCCAACACTTCGCCCTGCCATTTTTTGTATGAGTTCTGAATTCTTGCATATTTTTCGGAATACTGAATTTTTATCTGTTCATCTTTCCGCATAAAACCATCAATAACGTTTAATGCTTTGTCGCGGATGGCAATTTTCACAGGATCGCCAACTCTTACCGTTTGATCAACGGCAATGGCGGGCAAGTATTCCATTGTCCTTCCCGGGAAACCAAAGACCATCGTGAAATCATTTTCTGAAACACCATCTAAAGAAATGCTCAATGATTTTTTAGGAACATAAGGAACATTATCCGGAGAATAATCTGCTGGCTTATTGTCTTTGCCTGCATAAATACGGAACATTGAAAAATCTCCTGTATGACGAGGCCACATCCAGTTATCGGTGTCCTTTCCAAAATTTCCAATAGAAGATGGTGGAGCCCCAACCAGGCGTACATCATTATAACGTTCTGTTATAAACATGAAATACTGGTTTCCTTCGAAGAAAGGACGGACAAGTATTTGCTGATAGTTTTCTTTTTTTACAGTCTTTATCAGCTCAGCAACATTTTTTTCCGTCTGCGCCTGTCTTTCTTTTTCACTCATTGTGCCAGCTACACCCGCCAATACCTGTTTACTTATATCTTCTATTCGTACTATAAATGTTACAAACAGTCCAGGGTTTGGAATTTCTTCATTATTTGATTTTGCCCAGAACCCATCGCGGATATAATTATTATCAAGTGTTGAATGATTTTGTATCGCATCAAATCCGCAATGATGATTAGTAAGTACAAGACCCTGTGCTGAAATTACTTCGCCGGTACAGAAGCCACCAAAACTTACAATCGCATCTTTCAGACTACCACTGTTAATATTATATATATCCTTTGCTGATATTTTCATACCCTTCGCCTTCATATCTTTTTCGTTGAGCTGCTGCAGGAAGAGGGGAAGCCACATACCTTCGTCGGCACGGGCAATTGTGATAATAAATAAGAAAAGGGCGGCTAAAAAATGTCTGAGTCTTTTCATTGCTATCATTTTTGGGTAGGTAAATGTAAATGATTCTGGATTTTTAAGGTTTAACCGTCCCAATCCCCGGCATTACAAGATTCAAAAAGATCAAAGAGTCATCTTTTTCCCCACAACAGCCTGTTAATAGGGACCACATTGTGTGAATAAACCGCGATGGAACGTTAATATGAAATAGAACTGTTTGATACCAGATTGTGAGTTTACTCCTAATTGCTGTCCTTAACCTGGTTCTTTACAATTTATCAGACCTCTATCCACACGAGCTCTTTTCATTTTCTATAATCACAGTATTTGTACTATTAATTCACAACTATGTGGAATAATCAACTCTTTTCTTTACAGCACTATGTTTCATGGTGTGGATTAGTTTGTGTTTGATGTTAGTTACTGTGAGTTCTTAACTTTGTGTGGTGAAATAAAAGAGTTATCCACTAATCCACAGCTGTAATAATAATAAACTCTTTTTTAAAAAGTATTTATATTAATACTATTATAGTATTTAAGAAATGTTTTTGAAAAGTTTAATTTGTTGATGGATTATTGCACCCTGAAAAAAATTAAAAATGAAAACAGGAGAACTGGTGGCCGCGGAAAAAAATGTTGAGAAAAGAGGGTTCCTCGATATTGAGATCGATCCTACACTGGATCTGTTTGCCGAGATAGAGCGATTGAAAAGAGAAAAGAATGCCATCCTGCTGGCCCACTACTACCAGGAACCGGACATTCAGGATGTGGCCGACTATATCGGCGATAGCCTGGGCCTTGCACAACAGGCAGAAAAAACAAAAGCGGATATGATCGTTTTCGCCGGCGTGCATTTTATGGCGGAAACAGCAAAAATTTTAAACCCAACAAAAAAAGTTGTGATCCCGGATTTGAAAGCCGGTTGTTCACTAAGCGATAGTTGTCCACCACCACTTTTTAAAAAATTCAAAGAAAAACATCCTGATCATGTGGTCGTAAGTTATATCAACTGCAGTGCCGGAATCAAAGCATTAAGCGATGTGATCTGCACAAGCAGTAATGCAAAAATTATTGTTGAGAGTTTTCCGAGAGAGCAGAAAATAATTTTTGCTCCGGATAAAAACCTGGGCGCCTACATCAACAAAGTGACAGGAAGAGATATGTTGCTATGGAACGGAGCTTGTATGGTACATGAAATATTCAGCCTGGAAAAAATAACAAAACTGAAGCAAAGACACCCAAAAGCAAAGCTAATAGCACACCCTGAATGCGAGGATCCAATCTTGAGAATTGCTGATTATATCGGAAGTACAACAGGGTTGTTGAAGTACACACAGAAAGATGATTCACAGGAATACATTGTTGCGACTGAAACAGGTATACTCCACCAGATGATGAAGTCAAGCCCTCAAAAGACATTTATACCAGCCCCACCAAATAACAACTGCGCCTGCAACGACTGCCCGCATATGAAGTTAAATACGCTTGAGAAAATTTATCTCTGTATGGAATATGAAACGCCGGAGATACTGATGGAGGAAGAATTAAGACTAGCTGCGCTGAAACCAATTAAGAGAATGCTGGAGATAAGTGAGAAGGCGGGGTTGTAGAAATTAAAAAGGCAATAGATAAAACGGCTGGTGAATAATTATTCTTTTTTTGATCAATCCTTTTTTAAGAGAAGGATATCAACAACAGTTCAAAACATTTTTCATGAATGGCTAAAAGAAACTATTTTATAATTATCACAGCTTTGATAATTTCAGGTTGTAATAATCCGGGCAATAATAGAATGAATTCTGAAACGACAACAGGTAAAGAAACCAAACAGAACAACACAAGCGGCTACGCTTCTGTGAATGGACTAAAAATGTACTATGAAATTCATGGAACCGGTAACCCGTTAGTTTTAATTCATGGCGGTGGTTCTACCCTTCAGACAACTTTTGGACGAGTGATAGAGGAGTTTGCAAAATCCAGCAAAGTAATTGCGGTAGAGATGCAGGCACATGGACACACAGCAGATATTGACAGGGCTTTAAGCTTTCAGCAAGATGCAGATAATATTGCAGCACTTTTAAAACAACTAAACATTGAGAAAGCCAATATTTTTGGTTTCAGTAATGGTGCAAGTACTACGCTTCAATTTGCTATCAGGTATCCCGAAATGACGAACAAAATAATTGTTGCATCTACTTTCTATAAAAAGGCAGGCGCCCCTGGTTGGTTTTGGGACATGATGTCCAGGCCGACATTTGAAGGAATGCCGCAACCCTACAAGGATGAATTCCTGAAAATAAATCATGATACAAATGCACTTCACCGGATGTATGAGAGAGATGTGGCACGGATGCAATCCTTTCCCGATATTTCAGAAGAGCAAATGAGATCAATTAAAGCACGGGCATTTATTATCATAGGCGACCGGGATGTTACAACTCCAGAACATGCTACTGAAATGCACCGCCTGCTTTCAAATTCACGGCTTGCTATCATCCCTGGCGGACATGGAGATTATATCGGTGAAATGACTGCGCCGCAGGATAAAATTTTAATTGCGGCAACAGTGTCATTAATAAATAATTTTTTAAAGGAGCCGATAACAAAATCGAATGAGCAATAATACGGCAGATGAGTTTACAATACCGTAAATTCATTGCATGAAACGAATTGCTTTGATCCTGCTTGCTTCAGCATTAATAACATCATGCAGTAACAGATCAGAAAAGAAAAATATAAACGACTGGACCCTTACCGGTTTTGTAAAAGCGGACAGCATCAATCCTATTTTAAAACCTTCTGCTGAATTAAGTTTTCATTGCCCGCTACTGAACAGGGACGTAAAATGGGAGGAACGCAATGTGTTGAACCCCGCAGCGGTTGTAAGAAACGATACCGTGTTTTTGTTTTTCCGTGCGCAGGATATGAATGGAACCTCCCGAATAGGCATGGCCACAAGTGCTGATGGTTTACATTTTATAAAAGCAGCCTTACCTGTTTTTTATGCCGCCAGCGATTCAATGAAACGATATGAATGGGACCACAAAAGAGATTCCGTAGGTGGCACATTATGTAAAACTTGTTTTGATGGCGTGGAAGATCCTCGCATTGTTGAAAGCGAAGATGGAACTTATATAATGACCTATACGGCCTATGATGGAAAAACGGCAAGATTAGCGATTGCTTCCTCAAAGGACTTAAGAACATGGAGTAAACACGGTTTGGTACTGAATGCAGCAAAATACAAGGAAGGATGGTCAAAGTCCGGGGCGATCGTTGCAAAGCAACAAGGGAATAAGATCATTGCAACAAAAATTGGCGGCAAGTACTGGATGTATTTTGGCGATACAGATATTTTTATGGCGAGTTCAGATGATCTGATCCATTGGGAAGTATCGGAAAATACTGAAAGCAAAAAACTGATCTCTGTTTTACATCCACGACCGGGTTATTTCGACAGCCGGCTGGTAGAACCCGGGCCTTATGCATTATTGAAAGATGAAGGAATCCTTTTAATTTATAACGGGAGTAATGCGGCTAACTTTAATGATACTGCATTACCAAAATTTACTTATGCGGCCGGCCAGGCATTGTTTGATAAAGAAAACCCCGTTAAATTAATTGACAGAACAGAAAACTATTTTATTTATCCTGATAAAGAATATGAAAAAACAGGTGAGGTAAATGAAGTTTGTTTTGTTGAAGGGCTTGTTTATTTCAGGGATAAATGGTTTTTATATTATGGAACAGCGGATTCAAAAATAGCCGTTGCCATTAAAGAATAAAAAAACTGTTGTTATGAATAATTCTTTTTTTTCGAAAATGATAAAGGCCTGGTTGTTTGTAGGCACAATGGATATGATGGCGGCCACCATACAGGTGTTTATTAAAGGAAAGAACAAAGATGTTGTCGAGGTTTTTAAAATGATATGCAGATATATCGCCAGCGCCATATTCGGTCCGGCGGCAAGAACAGGAGGTAGCGAAATGGTTGTAGCTGGTCTTGCTTTTCATTATACTATTGCTTTGTTGTTTACTGTTTTCTTCTTTATCATCTTTTCAAAATTGGGATTGATGATTGTAAACAGACTTATTACAGGAATATTGTATGGAATTTTTGTATGGGCCGTAATGAACAGGATCGTTGTTCCGTTATCAGCAATAGGGAGTCAAAAATTTAATCTTAACAGCGCATTAATTGCGTGTGGAATTCTTGTTATATGTATCGGTATTCCCCTTGCAATGCTGGCGCCACGGCCGGAGAGGAAAAAATAAAAAATTTAGAAAACAAAAGAAGAGTCTTTTCGGAAACAAAAAAGACAACCAAACCCACGGAGTATTGTCATGTCGAACCGGCGTTTAAAATAAAACAATAATCTTAATGACTGACAGGTGAGACATCTCAGAAGTGTTGATTATCGGTCATCATTTTAGCATAAAAGCTGTACTTGGGAGATGTCTCTGAGATTCCTCCTTCGTCGGAATGACAAGACTCCGGATGTTTGATTTGTTATAATGATTCGGAAGAAGAAAGAAAATTATAAAAGCGCAGCTACGTTGAATTCATTATCCATCACAATCAAAGCCGCTTCGTGATTTTTCTTAATCATACCAAGCCGGTTTTGTAAACCCATTACTCTGGCGGGATACAAGCTGCTCATTCTTAATGCTTCGTCTAATTCAATATGACAATGCTGTATCAGGTTCTTTACAGCTCTGGCCATTGTTAATGCCGACCCGCTAAGGATACCGCTGCTTTCATATTTATCTCCCGCCAACTGGTGTGGGTAAGAACCGCTTGCGGTTTCTGTTACTGCATCCGTAATTGCAAATAATCTTTCTTTCATTACCTGTTTAGCAATTCGTATAGCCGCATAATCCGCATGATAGCCATCAGGAATAATGCTGCTCATTACAGTGGGGTGATCCATTATTGCGCCAACCATTCCGGGTGAACGATGTTGCAAAGGGCTCATTGCATTGTATAAATGCGTAGCTGCAGCGATGCCGTTATTAAAAGCATTGGTTGCCTGTTCATAGTTTGCATTGCTATGCCCTGCAGAAATAACAACATCGTATGAAAGAATGTAATCAATAATTTCTTTGCTGCACACTTCCGGCGCAAGGGTTATTATTTTAATAACTCCTTTACCATATTCCAGTAACTTTTTTACTTGTGCCAATGTTGGCTGATGAATAAACTCAGAAATATGCGCCCCTCTTTTTTCATTGCTTATCCACGGACCTTCAATGTGCAAACCCAGCACACCTTTACCATCGCTGTTCCAGTAATCTTTTACGGCGTCAATAGCTTTATAAAATGTTTCATAAGGATGCGTAGCAACAGTTGGCATACAATAAGCAGCGCCACCAGCACGGCAATAATCAACCAGTTTTATCAATGAATCTTTTTCGGGAAAAACGGCTAACAATTTGCCTCCTGCACCATAGATCTGCAGATCAATAAAAGCGGGGGCTATAAAACAGTTATCAAAACATTTTACGTTTTCACTTATTGAAGAAAGAGGAAGGACGGCTTCAACCAGGTTATTATTAACAGCTATAGCATGATTGCTCAACCACTCTTCGCCAGTAAATATTTTGTCAGCAGAATAGAATTGCATGCCTGCAAGATAATAGAACCTTGCAAATAACTGGAGCAAAGCTGTTAAGCAACTACAAAGCGGTAGCCGATTCCTTTAATTGTAATGATCTCTAGAGAGGGGTCTTCTTTTAAATAATTGCGGATCTTTGTAATGTATACATCCAGGTTGCGGCTGTTGAAAAATGAATCATTGCCCCAAAGTAAATTAAGAATGTCTTTGCGATCGATGATATTATCCTTGTTCTCATACAGCAATTTCAGCAACTGTGTTTCCCGGAATGATAATTTTCTTTCTTCATTACCATCATTCAGCGTTTGCCTGTTTATATGAAAAAAGAATTTGCCAACATTCACCATGTCACTCAGTGGTTTTGCTTCCGGTTTGTTACGCAGCACATTATTAATGCGTGCAATCAGCTCTTCCATACTAAAAGGCTTGCGGATATAATCATTGCCGCCGATCGTAAGACCTTTCACTACATCTTCGGTTTGTGTTTTGGCTGTCAGAAAAATGATAGGCACTTCTTCATTTACATTACGTATTTCGTCTGCTACTTCAAAGCCGTCTTTATTGGGCATCATAATATCAAGAATACAGATATCGGGGTTTTCTTTTTGAAAAGCAGAAAAGACTTTTCCGCCATCGGCTTCCATTACTACATTGAAACCACGACTTTCCAGGCTTTCTTTTACGATCTTGCCAAGAAACATTTCATCTTCGGCATATAATACTTTTGTCATGACTGATTTTTTGGTAGTGTGATAGTAAAGCTGGTTCCGCCCCCTTCATTATTTTTTGCTTCAATTGTTCCGCCATGTTTTTTTACAACGGAAGCAGCATAACTCAGGCCAAGCCCATATCCTTTTATATTATGAACATTGCCTGCCGGTACCCGGAAAAATTTTTCAAACACTTTTGTTTTGTATTCATCCGGAATACCAACGCCATTATCAGCAACACGAAGCTCCACATTATTTTCTTTTTCTTCGACAGCTATTTTTATATCCGGATTTTCAGGACTGTATTTAAGGGCATTATCAACCAAATTAAATACAACACTCAGCAGGTGAAGGCGGTCGCCCATCAAAGATGTATTACCCGAATGAGTTAATATAACAGAGGCATTTTTCTTTTCTAATTGCAAACGCATAGAAGCAAGCACTTCGTCTGCAAGGCTCCTTAGATCAATTGCTTCAAGATTAAGTTGAATTTCTTTTTTCTCAAACATGGAAAGTTTAAGCACTTTGTCTACCAGCAAATTCAACCTGTTTAGTTCATTGGAAGAAATATCAAGATATTCTTTAGTACGCTCCGGGCTTTGCATCGCATTGAAATTTTTCAATGCTTCAATTGCTACACCAACAGTTGCTATCGGTGTTTTCAGTTCATGGGTAATATTGCTGATAAAATCATTTTTTAGCTCAGCAAGTCTTTGCTGCTTTTTCATATTACGATACAACAACACAAAAGAAAGAATTGTGAGAGCAATAAGAAAAACAGAAAACAATAAAGGTGAAGCAATACGTTTCAATAAATAAGGAAATGTATTTCCTTTTACCAGGCTGAAAGTAACGGGATTTGCAAAACCAACAGTTACTCTATTAGGTTCATCCCGCCTTTCGGGAAATTTGCTTTCTGTTTTTGTAATGGAGAAAGGAATATCTATTTTCTGGTTTTCCAGCACCTTTGTATAAGCAAGTTGAACATCTTTCAATTTTATAGAATCCTGCAATGAGTCAACACTATAAAGCAACTGCATGATGTAATTTTCTTTTCCCTCAGGATCCGGGCCAAACCAGTCTGCTTCCTTGTTGAATCGTCGCATTGAGTCTTTTGAAATAGAAACAGAAGAATTATCCATCGTTATCATCACTTTGTTTTTTCCTGCGATTCTTTTTAACACCGAGTCTTTAATTTTTTGGCCTACAATATTCAGTGTGGTTGCAAGTTCTCTATGCGGATCAATGTTTACTATTTCCGGCCCCGGATGTTCGCTATTTACAAAAACCCTCATATTCCCCTTAGGGATGGAGTCGTTTAAAAAAGGCATGCTCTTTCCAAGCTTTAAATTTTTTTCCTGCAACTGCCTGACGGTTTCGCGGAATGCCACATCGGTTTTAAAGGACAGTGTTTTTTCCTCTCGTTTATAATTCTCTCTCAGCCAGTAGCCCTGGAAAGCAATAATACCGAGAATGGTGATGGTCATTAATATTTGTAATAGCCGCAGACGCATAATTTCATTTCGGAGTCAAAACTAAGCCAAAGCATTTATGCTAACGGTATTCATTAACCTTTATTAACCTTAATGAAACCCCGCTTAACTTATCTTGCGCCCCTTGGATTATAGTTTTGACAAAAATTAAACGTTTATGAAAAAAATACTGATAGCAGGATGTTTTTTAATGATTTCTGCTGCCGTTTCAGCACAAATGAAACAGGGGACAATAACCTATAGCAGAACGGTTCAAATGATGATGGCGTTCAGCGCAGGACCGGGAGGAAATGAAGGAATGGAACAAAGCATTCCTCAATCAAGAACAGATAAGTACGAGCTGGTATTTGCCAACAATCAATCTATCTGGCGTTCGGTTGCAGAAGACAATGATGATGGCGGAACTTTCAGCAGTGAAGGAGGTATGCAGATCCGCATGTTCGTAGCCGGCTCTAACGATGTAGTATATCACAATTTTGATAATGCGCAACGGGTAGAAAAAAGAGAAGTGATGGACAAGAATTTTTTAGTTGGAGACAGTATCCGTCCGTTGAAATGGAAGATGATGACAGGTGAAACAAAAAGTATTCTTAACCACAACTGCATGAAGGCAACAGCTACACGTATCAGCTCTTCTATGCGGATGAATATTAATAATGGTGTAATGGAAAGAAAAGAAGTGGCAGACACCTCGGTGATCGTTGCATGGTTTGCATCAGATATTCCGGTAACTACAGGCCCGGGAGAATTCCAGGGACAATTGCCCGGCGCAATTTTAGAAATGGATATCAGCAACGGAAGACAGGTGTATAAAGCAACGGGTATTTCTGAAAAAGCAGATGTGGCATTGATAAAAGAACCAACAGGAAAAAAGAAACTGACACCCGATGAGTTTAAAAAAGAAAGAGACAAGATGATGGAAGAAATGCAAAAGAATATGCAGGGTGGCGGTGGCCAAAGAACGATACGGATAAATTAAAGATTGCTTGTTATAAATAGTGAACCCCGGCTGAAGAGTCAGTGGGGTTTTTTTGTTTTCTGGTATAAGTTTGAGCTTATTATCAACAAAAAATTATTGCAGATACTGCGTATATTTATGAGTTGGTGCCAATATTTTAGCATTCTCATTAAATGACAGATTTACTTAGGCAAATTCGTGAATTATGTAATCACCCTTGGAAAAGAGAATTACTACTTAATGACAGAATTAAGTGGAATAAGCTTTGGGCATCAATGGACGCAATTGAGGATACACAATTAGCAATTGACACTTACCTAGGACTTGAAAAGTTCGATGGATATAGCGGTGGCTATCTTTATGTTTATGGACTTTTGCAAGCACTTAATATCCAGCAGGACGCCGTCAATAATTTAAACACTTCACTTTTCAACGCAACTATCGATTATAAAAACGAATACCCCAAGCTTTACGAAATAAGAGAAAACAGAAACAATTCGATAGGACACCCAACAAGTAGAGGTAATGACGCATCATTTCACAATATTGACAGATCATCAATTTCGAAAGAGGCATTCACACTTGCTTCATACTTTCCAAAAACAGGAAGTAAATCAATCTTTCAAAACATTGATATTATTGAAAGTATTGAGCAACAGTTTGTATTAGTTAATCAAATTTTAAATAAGGTAATGTCAAAACTTGAGCATGATTTTGAAGCCCATAAAAATAAATTTAAAGGCCAAAGCCTGAGAGCAATTGTACGAGATGATATGCACTATGAATTTTCGAAGCTGAATGAACATATTTATCACGACCACCCTTTAGTAGAAATGAATTTTAAGCATATCCAGGCTGCTATTAATAAAATAAAAGAAGGCATAATTGAAAGATACTTTGCCATAAGTGCTTTACAAGGAACTGAAGACACGTTAAGTTTAATAGACTACATTATTAATCGCCTAGACCAAACGTTGATTAAATCAAAAATTGAAGACAAATTTGAGTTACGGATTTTTGTCAATTCCCTGCAATCCAATTTTGAAGAACTTTTAGAAATGTTAGAAGAAATTGATAAAGAATTCAAATAATAATGCTTCTTAAATCTGCGCCCTGGTTAGTGCCCGTTAAATAAAGTGAGGCGGCCCTGTTGCGTGTCCCCATGCAACAGAACAAACAAAATAAATGATGCGTGGAGACACGCATCACGGCGTCTATAAAACAACGGGTTTGATATAAAATAGATTTCTCTTTCTATCTCGTCATCACTTTCATCCCACCGCCATGTCCGCCAGTAGCCAATCCACTTTTCGTTAAGCTATACGTAAACGTAAGCATAAAGAAACGTTGTAGTGTATTCACTCTTGAATCTTCAATATAGTTCTGGTTGCTGGTACGGGTGACGCCGGTATTTTCGTTTAACATATCAAAAGCGCTGAGTTTGATCTCGCCGCGGCTGTATTTCATGAATTGTTTACTGATGCTGGCATTCCAGATAGGAATTTTTCCATTGAAACCTTCGGCTCGCTGGCTGTTAATTGTATAACTGAAATCGGTGGAGAAGAAAAATCGTTTAGGCATTTCCCAATCCAGGTCGGCGCCATAACGCTGCTGCAGATATTTTACATTGTTCGCGGCATCCAGGGAATATTTTGATTGGTTGATGTTGAACGAAGTTTCAAAAGAAAGATTCAGCTTTTCTTTGTAAGAAGCCGAAAGGGAAAGCTCGGGCCCTACCGTTAATGTTTTAATTGTATTTTCCTGTGTATTGATGAATTGCTTATCGTTGTTGAAAGATACACGAGTACCAACTTCAAACATACCCTTTAAGAAACGTACCGGCATGCTGTAGTTCATATCACCCATCATAGAGTAAACACCATCTACATTCACGGGTCGGGTGGTGCGGACGCCGAAAATGTCAACCACATCATAATTCACAATACGGTTTTGTGTACGGGTATGGTTAAAGAACATCATGAAGTTTTTGTTTTTATAAGGGCTCATTAAAAACAAATTTCCCTGCACGGTATGTGTAAGCTCCTGTTTCAGGTTAGGATTGCCCTGGCGGATGTAGAGTTGATTGCTGTTATCCGGTATTGGCTGCAATTGCGATAAGCTTGGCTGCCGGGTAGTAGCATTGTAGTTGAATGAGAAATTTTTAAACCGGGTGAAATTATACTGGAACCTTGCATTGGGTAATAAATTATGAAATGATTTTTTTATAACAGAATCCTTGATGTCGCTGATAACGGTTCCTTCAAGATCAGCCTGCTGCCACAATACGCCTACAGAATAATTGTATTTTCTTTTTTGTGTACGGATGCGGAAACCGGCATTGGTAAACCCGTACAGGTTCTCATAGTTGTTGGTCTGCGAAGGATTGACCTTATCGTATTCCTCGCTTGTCCTGTTATAATCCCAGGTGATCTTATCTGAAACATTCTTACTGTTACTTTTTGCTACACTGAACTCCAACAGCGATTTTTTAAACAAAGGTTCTGTATAAACAGCCCGCAGGTTATAGCTTTTCAGATCGGCGGCTGTGGTTGATTGCTGGTTCAGTGTATCATTCCTTACCAGCGATCCTGTGTTGTTAAAAAAACGGGTTACAGATTTCAGGCTGCCATCGCCATCGCTTTCATTCAGGCTTGTTTGAAGTGTCAGCGAAAATGTCCGGCCACGACGGCGAAATTTTTTACGATAAGCAATTTCATTCCTGAAATTATATCCGTCAGTAGAAGAAGAATTTTTGTTGAGGCCTTCGTTGATCAGATCACCCGACTCAGAAAGAGTTTGATAATCAGAAACAGAGTTATTTTTTGTTTGCTGTAAACTAAATGAAGGAATGATGCGGATGGAACTGAAAGAATCTATCTGGTAAAGGTTGTTCAGGTTAAAACGATGGCTGCTGTTGATGTTGTTGCTAAAAGAATTTTCCAGGTAATTGGTATTACCGGATGGCAAAAGATTCAGCCGGCTGATATGACTTTCCTTTTGAGGGTTATAGCGACTGTAAAAATAATTGCTCTGGAAATCATCCTTTGAGCCAATGATATTATTATAATTTAATCCGCCACCGGACGAAGTAGTGATGCCGTTATTAGCGCCACCACTCATTCCCATGGCAGCGGCATCCTCTCCGGAAATGTTGATGTTAATATTACCACCGCTGCTGCCTCGTTGCATGCGGGACAGCTCCCCGGTAAAGTTGAGTATGTCCATAAAAGAGAAACCTTCGGCATTATTATTATTAGCCATTCCAATTGCAGAGAACTGTCTTGCGCCTTTGAATGAGTTTACATTTCCCCTTGCCTCGTATCGTTCTTCGGTGCCCGCGCCGGCAGCCAGTTTTCCAAACACACCTTTCTTTTTATCCTTCTTCAGTTTCAGGTTGATCGTTTTTTCATAATTACCATCTTCAAAACCGGTAAGCTGAGCCTGGTCACTTTGTTTGTCATATACCTGTACCTTATCTATGGCGTCGGCGGGCAGGTTTCTTGTTGCAATCTTTGGATCGTTGCCAAAAAATTCTTTTCCATCTACCAGCACACGGTTTACTTTTTCTCCTTGTGCGGTAATGGTTCCGTCTTTATCCACTTTTACACCCGGTAATTTTTTTAGCAGCTGCTCTACATTTGCATTCGGTTGTGTTTTGAAAGAGCCGGCATTGTACTGAAGTGTATCATCGATCATTGTTATCGGCGGTGCCTCGGCTTCTATAACTACCTCTTCCAACACTTTCGATTTATCGCTTAATTCAATATTGCCAAGGTTAACAAGTTTGCTGCTGTCGCTGATGGAAAAATATTTACTGGTATTATGATAACTCACATGTGAAAGCATTGCCCGGTAATTGCCATTCGGAATGCCCCGCAGTTCAAAATTCCCGGAGTTATCTGTCATGGTAAATGAAACCAGTGAAGAGTCTTTTTTATCAAGCACGGTTACTGTAACTGCGCTAACAGTTTTTTTGCCCAACGTATCATAAGCAACGCCCCTTACAGTTCCATTTTTTTGTGCAATTAATGAAGTGGTGAACAAGGCCAGGATCAAGAATAAGAATAGCGTTGGTTTCATACATTTTATTTTCCGGCCGCTAAATTATCAAGAGCTTAATATAAAAGCTGTTAACTACACTTGGTTTAAGGTTAATGAAGGTTAATGTTTGAGTCAGAAACCGGTAGTAGTAGTTCGGCGCTGGGGAAAATCTATGAGATAGTATGATTTTATGACTCCTAACTCCCGACTAATAACTCCAAACTCATTCTGTTGTCTTCCCTCTCTCATTATCCTCTCTTTCTTTATCATACAGCAGGATCTTTACTTTCCACTCCAGTAATTCGTATTGTAAAGAAACCTCCATCCTTAGCATTGTAAAACCCGGTACAGTTTTGTCGGGAGATAGCACAGAGCCGGCAAACTTCTTTGCTTCGGTCGGCTCATCATACTTTCCTTTGAAATGGAAACTTCCCGCAGCATCAGTTACCTGTATATTGTTGAGTTGGGTGTAGAGTGTTTTGTATTTTTTTTTGGCCTCATTAAAGTTTTCGGTCACAAGCATTTCACCGGCCCAACTGCATTTACCGCCAGTAGCAGATGAGTACAGCGTGATGACAGAGTTTTCAGCACCGGTAATTTTTACAGAACAATTATAGTCGGTGCTTTGTGGATTTTTTGCAATCTCATCTCCAATTACATTAGAGAAACGACTTGGATAATCGGCAACAAGCATTTTAATATCACCTGGAAGCGGACTTACTGTTGGTAATTTAAGTGATGATTGTGATCGTGAATGGGTCGAGAAAAAAATGCAAACGACAAATAGCGCTGCGGCTTTTACGGTTCTTAGCATGAGTTTTGGATTTAGGATGGTTGATAATCAGGCACAATATTATGAAATAATAAAATTTTTACATACTTTTAGAGTATTATTATTCGTTAACCCCATATAAAACATCCAGTATGAAAAACAGAAATATCACGTACTCCCACGAACAAGCGAGGATTTACCGAAGTTATTACAAACCTTCTTTTAATGTTTTTCGTTTGCTGAAATCAGTTTTGTCGGTGTTTTTCTCCGGCTCATCTGTTGCACACAGCAACTTTAACAGAAAAAAATAAAAGATTAGAAACGACCGAATGGAAATATTTTGACGTTCTCCCCAAAGGAGAACGTTTTCTTTTTAGCAGTTGTTAATATTAGCGGGGTGAAGAAAATTCTTGTGACGTTTAATTTATTTTTGCGGCCACAAATAAAAAAATATCTATGAAAAGAATAACTGGTCTTGTTTTATTATTCACACTTACACATACTTCATTTGCCCAGAACTACCGTATGACGATGGGCAACGAGATCAGGCTTAAAAAAGGAAGCACCGATCTGGACATTATTTATGCGGACAATACAGGGTTGTATTTTACAGAAAGCAGAACAGTAATGAAAAGCTATTTTCTTATCGGCGCTACTTATGGAGAAAACCAGAAGTTGTTGAAATTTGATAAAAACTATGAAGAGGTGTTTGAGAAGGAATATAAAAAAGAGCTTAAAGGGTTTTCCTTTCACAGCTTCCAGGCAATGGATGGCGATATCTATATGTTCGTTACCGATTATGATAAGAAAGAAAAGACCTTTAAAGTATATGGGGCCCGGGTTGATAAAAACTCTGGCAGCCTCATAGGTGATTTTGCAGAACTTGGTAGCTATCCGCTTGAAAGCAAAAAAGATGATTTTGAAATGAAGATGAAACCTATCCGGAATGGAAAGAATTTTTTAATGGTGGCCAATGTTTCGGGTAAAGAAAAGGTTTCGCTGGGCATAAGCCTGCTCGATAAAACCTTAAGGGTAAAAGAAAAAACAATTATCCATCTCTCACAAAAAATAGACGAGTACAGCCTGCAGGATGTTGACTATACTACTGCAGGAAAAATTGTATTGCTCGGAAAAGAATATGAGCTTACACAAATAGGGAAGAAAAAAAGAAAACAGTATGTCTTCAAGCAATATGCCATGATGATCTACAGCGGCAAAGGCGAAAAAGAAAGTGATATCGCCTTGAACTCCGGTGACCGGTTTGTCATCAGCGGTAAAATGATTGAACAGAATGATGGTAACCTGATGCTGGCAGGGTTTTACAGCAATACTTCAAAGAAAGATGACCTGAATGGTTTTTTTATAAATAAAGTCAATCCGGCAAGCGGGGAGCTTACAGTAAGTTCGTTTAAAGAGATCAATTCCGCCATGCTTGGGAAGAATTACGAAAATGAAGCTGGTGATGAAGACGATGATACAAAAGGAGCAAGAAAAGCCTACCAGAAAGCAAAAGACGATGATGAGATAGATGAGTTCCCTAACGAGTTTGTCATCCGCTCTGTTGATATTAACCCGGCCGACAACTCAATTGTGATTGCCAGCGAGATCTCACAATACCGGCATTATTCATATACCACATCAACATATAATTCCACAACAAGAACCTACCAGAACACAACAGAGTATGTGCACACTTTTACGAATGATGATATTCTGCTGATCAATGCAGATAAAGAGGGGAATATTAAATGGTTGAATGCAATACCCAAATCACAACTGGAGCAGGTGAGGACCAGCAGCACCAACAACAGTTATACGCCAAGTTATTTTTCATACGGGTACGACTATGGAAGTTTCTTTGCAGAAGGCGGCAGCATGCCTTATTACTCTTCATTTGTAAGTCTGATCAATAATAATAAACTGATACTGGTTATAAATGATCATAGCAGTAACAACACAATTCCCAAATATGGCGACAAGGTAAAACGTGTTTTTAATTTCAAAAAGAAGAGTAATGTTTATGGCATATCAGTTGACCTGGAAACAGGAAATATGTCAAAGAAATTTATTGCGGCTAATGGTACGGATGCTATCCTGATGCCACGACAGGGTTATGTAATAGGTAACGAGTTTATCATTCCTTCCTGGCGTATGCATGCTATGGCAAAAACAGAATTGAAGTTTGCAAAGATCACGGTGAGATAAAGTCAAAAGAAATACAGAACTTAGCACGGCTGCCAATGGAGCAGCCGTTTTTATTTATAAATTTTTCAAATTGACTATTCAATCCAAACTCCCCAACACCGCCACTTCTATTTTCACCATCATGAGTGGGCTTGCCAATCAGTACAATGCTATCAATCTCGGGCAGGGATTTCCTGATTACCAGATGAGCGAAGAGCTGGTGAATAAAGTGAATGAAGTGATGCTTAAAGGATTTAACCAGTATGTGCCGATGCAGGGTTATATGCCGTTACGGGAATCTCTCGCCGAAAAAGTTGAATTTTTATATGGCACAAAGATATCTCCCGACACACAGATCACTATTACACCCGGTGGCACGTATGCAATTTATACGGCATTGACCACTGTGCTTCAACCCGGCGATGAAGTTATTTTGTTTGAACCAGCGTATGACAGCTATATCCCCAATGTTGAGATC
Organism: Bacteroidota bacterium; assembly: GCA_005882315.1. Classification (NCBI taxonomy): domain Bacteria; kingdom Pseudomonadati; phylum Bacteroidota; species Bacteroidota bacterium. The sequence continues at coordinate 1,201,692 of VBAR01000001.1, read as the reverse complement.
AATGGTGGGGTGCCCGTACTAATTAATTTAAAATTCCCTGAATATAAAATTGACTGGAATGAAGTAAAAAGTAAAATCACCCCGAAGACGAAAGTGATCATGCTGAATAGTCCGCACAATCCAACCGGCGCAGTACTGGGCGAAGCAGATATGAAAGAACTTATATCAATTGTAAGGGGCACAAATATTTTTATTCTGAGTGACGAAGTATACGAGCATCTTATATTCGACAATATTCCGCATCAATCCATTCTTCGTTATCCCGAATTACTGGAAAGAAGTTTTGTTTGTTTTTCATTTGGTAAAACATATAACTGTACCGGCTGGAAACTTGGCTACTGTATTTCTTCTGCTGAAACAATGACTGAGTACAGAAAAGTTCACCAATTCAATTGCTTTTGTTGTCATACTCCATCACAGGTTGCATTGGCCGAGTTCCTGAAAAACAAAGAAGCCTATTTATCACTTAGCGGCATTATGCAGCAGAAGCGGGATTATTTTATTGAGCTGATGAAGCAAACAAAATTTGATATGCTTAACAGCAGTGGAAGTTATTTTATCTGTGCAAAATATAACCGCATCAGCGACGAGGGGGATAAAGAGTTTGCAATACGTATAACAAAAGAATACGGCGTAGCTACAATTCCCGTTTCTGCGTTTTATAAAGCAGGAACCGATAATAAAGTTGTACGGTTTTGTTTTTCCAAGAAAAATGAAACGTTGGAAACAGCTGTAGAACGGCTGATAAAAATTTAATGTTTAAAGACCCGAGATATAAAGGAATCTTCTTCATGTTACTGGCTGCCCTTGGATTTTCTGTAATGGGTGGAGCCGCCAAAGCACTCAAAGAAAGTTTTAATGCGGGGCAATTGGTGTTTTACAGGAATGCTGTTGGTCTTCTTTTTTTATTACCCGGATTGTTTATAAAACCCCCGGTGCAGGAAGGCGGTAGGCCCATTCGTCTCGCATTTCGTGGCTTGATGGGGACGCTGGCTCTCTATACTTTACTCTATTGCATTTTGCATATTCCATTGGGCACAGCCATGAGTTATAACCTTACTTCAGCTTTGTTCATTGCCATTTTTTCTTATTTCCTGTTTAATGAATATCACGGCAATCATGTTGGGTTTGCAGTACTCCTGGGTTTTGCAGGCATGTTACTTATTTATAAACCGGTTATGCATCTACCATGGTATTATCACGTTGCCGGTTTGATTTCTGGTATTACTTCGGCTATTGCTTATCTCACCGTTCATCGGCTGGCAAAATATTATGAACCAAGAGTTATCGTATTATCGTTCCTTCTCAGTGGTTTTATTGTTCCGCTGATCACCATGATCATTCACTATACAACCGGAGTAAGAGCTGATGGATTGTTTATTGTTGATTTTAAATTACCATCAGGAGTTGATTGGTTCTGGATTTTATTAATGGGACTTGCAGCATTATTCGGGCAGTATTTTGTTACTAAATCATATGGCGCCGACAAAGCTGGTATCGTTTCCATATTCGGATACTCTAATATTATTTACTCAGTTTTTATTGGTATGCTGCTGGGCGACGCCTTCCCCGATTGGATAAGCTGGGCGGGAATTATTTGCATTATCGGTAGCGGGATCATTATCTCCATTCACAAGAAAAATCAGCCGCACGACAAAAAGCTCAAATAAAATTTGGAAATCTCATTTTCTTAATCGTATATTTGCGATATAAGATGTCAGGCGATAACAGTCGTCTTTTTCTTTCACCCAATTCATCGTATAAAAACGATTAAACAAATGGCAATACACAAAAGAGAAGAGTTTACACAAAGGGAGCAGGAATTATCTGCTTTTGCAAAAGCATTAAGTCACCCGGCCCGCATTGCCATACTTGGTCAGCTGGCAAAGAAAAATGAGTGTATCTGCGGGGAGTTGGTAGAAGTGTTGCCGCTAGCGCAAAGCACCGTGAGCCAGCATTTAAAGGAATTAAAAAATGCCGGACTGATTGACGGCACTATTGATGGTCCACGTAGCTGTTATTGCATTAACTGGAAAGCATTTGAAAAATTCAATAATGAATTCAGCTTTCTTTTTAATAAACTGAAAATTCAAAATGAAAAAGCTTGTTGCTGATTAATTAACAATCTAAAAAGCATAGTCATGAAAAATGAATCTGAAATCAAAGAACTGGTAAAAGAAAAATATAGCCAGATCGCTACTCAATCAAGAACAGTAAATGCAAGTTCATGTTGCGGCGCAACAGGATGCTGCGGTGATGATGTTTATAATATTATGGCGGATGATTATACAAAGCTGGAAGGCTATGTAGCCGATGCTGACCTTGGATTGGGTTGTGGCCTGCCAACCGAGTTTGCACAGATCAAAGAAGGAGATGTTGTAATCGATCTCGGAAGCGGCGCCGGCAATGATGCATTTATTGCAAGAAGGATCGCAGGGGAAAAAGGAAAAGTGATCGGAATTGATTTTACTGAAGCGATGATTGCCCGGGCAAGGGAAAATGCAGAGAAGCTGGGTTATACAAATGTGGAGTTTCGCCAGGGAGATATTGAAAGTATGCCGGTGACGGCAAATTTGTCAAACGTGATTGTTAGCAATTGCGTACTCAATCTAGTTCCTAATAAACACAAAGTATTCAGTGAAATTTATCGTGTACTAAAACCCGGCGGCCACTTTTCAATTTCTGATATTGTGTTGGAAGGGCCGCTGCCAGAAAAATGGAAAGAAGTTGCGGAGCTCTATGCTGGTTGTGTTTCCGGTGCTATTCAGAAAAGCGAATATCTCAGTATTATTGAAGAAGCGGGGTTTAAAAATCTTACTTTACAAAAAGATAAAACGATCATAATACCAGATGAAATACTCGCAGAATATTTAAGCGTAGAAGAAATTGATGAATATAAAAAAGGTAAGGTGAGGATCACAAGCATCACAGTCTTTGCAGAGAAGCCGGCAAAGGATGATAGAAAATGTTGCGAGTCCGGAAGCGGCTGTTGTTAAAATGTCTTTATTTTTTAATTATAAATAGTATAGCCATGAACACAAACACGAATCCCGATAGCAATCGGGACTGCTCTCCTGCATCCCAGGATGGTGGCTGTTGCGGCGGACTCATTGATATGGGTTGCTGTTAAAAAAAATGAGAGGGGCTTCGACCCCTCTTTATAATTTTACAAACTATGAAAAAGAAACTTCTTTTCGTTTGTGTTGAAAATAGTAATCGTTCTCAGATGAGCCAGGCGTTTGCAAAAATGCTGGGAGGAGAAAATGTAGAAGCATACAGCGCAGGCAGTAAACCAAGTGGTATAGTAAACCCTAAAGCTATTGCTGCGATGAAAGAATTGGGTTATGATCTAAGCAAACACGACAGCAAATCTTTACAGGAAGTGGAACAATATGCACCGTTTGATGCTGTAGTTACAATGGGCTGCGGCGACGCCTGTCCCTGGATGCCGGCTAAAATATTTATTGATTGGGAAATACTAGACCCCAAACACATGGAACCAGAAGAGTTTAATAAAGTAAGAGATTATATCGGGGAGAAAGTGAAAGAGCTGCTGGCATCAGTTTAATTTTTTTGTTCCAATATATTTTTCCGGAATCGGCACATCTTTACTTTCGCTTTGCCAGAAAATAGTGATCACCTACCAGCGTTTACCATCGTTCCATAACCGGAAGCTGTTATACTACCCATAATTTGCCTGCGGTTTGTTTACTTTGTATAAATTTTTTATTTGGACTCTTCATTACTTCCCAACCGCACTTACACTTTTCTTTTCTCTCTGCTGGGAGTCGTTTACGTTGCCGGGCTCTTTGTGACCTTAATGGATAATGATTCAGCGCATCATGCAAGTATTGCGTTGCGGATGCATCTCACAGGTGATTATGTAAATCTTATTGATAATGGAAGGGATTATCTTGATAAACCGCACTTGCATTTTTGGTTATGTGCAATCAGCTATAAAATTTTTGGTGTAACAACATTTGCTTATAAGGTTCCTTCTTTTCTTTTTACAATTGGCGGTATTTATTCGGTGTATAAATTAGGAAAGACGTTATATGATAATGAAACCGGGAAGCTGGCCGCATTGATCATTGCTTCTGCGTTTGCATTTATACTGGCTAATAACGATGTGCGGATGGATGCTATACTTACAGCCAGTGTTGCGTTTGCTACCTGGCAGGGTGTTGGCTTTGTTCAGCAAAAGAAAACAATTAATGCAATCGGATTTGCAGCAGGACTTGCTTTAGGGTTTTGCACTAAAGGACATATTGGTCTTTTTATTCCGGCAATCGGCCTGTTCTTTTATATACTCTATAAAAAGGAATGGAGCCTTTTTTATAATTGGAAATGGCTGGTAACATTGGTTTGTTTTGCCCTATTCATTTCCCCCGTCGTGTATTGCTATTACCTGCAATATGATCTGCATCCTGAAAAAATAGTAAGAGGCAAAGATCATATTAATGGCGTAAAATTTATTTTATGGGATCATTCCTTTGAACGTTTTGGAGGCGGCATGGGCGACGATGCTAAAAAGGATTATTTCTTTTTCTTTCATTCTTTTCTCTGGGCATTTGCCCCATGGGCCTTTATTGGATATTGGGCGGTTTGGCAAAGACTAAAAGGTTTTTTAAAAAGAGAGAACGAATGGTTGACGATCTCAACCTTTATCATATTTGCAATTTTGGTTGGTTTGTCCGGATTTAAACTTCCTCATTATCTCAATGTTGTTTTTCCAGCGAGCAGTGTTCTGATTGCATCGTGGATCCTGGAAAACAAAAAGCAAGGCAAAATCATTTATAATATCCAGGTATTTGCTTCTGTTGCATTATTGCTCTTATCTTTTATTTTAAACGGATGGTTCTTTCCTGTCAGAAACTATTTTATAATTGCCGGAATGATAATATGTCTTGCAATGGTTTTTCATTTTTTAATGAGCAAGGTTTTTACTCAACTCCAAAAAGCGGTTTGTCTTACAACGGCAGCATCGATCGGTTTCTTTTTTCTTTACAACACCAATTTTTCTCCGCGACTATTAAAATATCAATGCGGAAATGAGTTGGCGGAAAAAGTAAATGGAGCGATTGATCCACAAGATGTTTATTTCTGGAAAGAGAACTATAGCTCTTCATTTAATTTTTATACCGGTACAATAAGAAAACAATTCAATGATTCAATAATGAATAATAAAAGAACAGTGTGGCTTTTTTTCCATGGAAACAATAAGCAAGATGTTCTTGAATCCGGCTATCAAATTGACCGGCAGATGCAAGCTGTGGATTATGAAGTAAGCCGCCCTGATTTTACATTCCTAAATCCCTCTACGAGGGACAGCGCCACCACGCAAATGATACTCGCCGAAATTTCCATTAAGCAGTAGTCTCTTTATCGGGGCATTGGTAAATGATTATTACCGTTCATACATTAAGCAGACTTTAGAGGCAGCAAAATTTGCCTGTTGATTGACTTATTTATATCGACCGATTGCTTAACCTAACACACCTGCTGATATGGTAAGGTATATACTTTCTTTTTCTGTCCCTGAACAGAAAATAACAGACACACAAAAAATAATCAACCATTATTTTGATGAACTGAATAAAAGCGGCCCGGGTGGTATGCGCAGCTTTTGTTATTGCAGTGAAGAAGAAAGTAACAGCTTTGTACAAATAAATACATACCGGAAAGAATCGGTAGCTAATAAAGATCTGCGATCTGATTATACAAATAGTTTTGTAAACGATTTAAAGAGTATTTGTAATCAACAGCTTTCTTTTAATAAAATGGAAACCTTTGATTCGTTTGAATCTATTTATTAATAATCCACCACCTGCTCTACAATTGTTTCAGGTATTTCTCTCCATTCATATTGCTGGTTGCGCAGCTGCGGTTCAAAACCTGCTTCAAGAATAGCATCCTGTATTGTTTTATAGGTAAAACGATGTGGCGCCCCGGCAGCACTCACTACATTTTCTTCGATCATTATACTTCCAAAATCATTGGCGCCGGCCTGTAAACAGATTTGTGCTGTTTGTTTTCCAACAGTTAACCAGCTTGCTTGTATATTTTTAATATTTGGCAACATGATGCGGCTAATAGCGATCATGCGGATATATTCTTCCGGGGTTGTAAGATTGTGAACGCCGCGGATCTTAGCAAGCAGGGTATCCACATCCTGGAATGTCCATGGGATAAACGCAAGAAAGCCCTTTGCATCCGCCGGTTTCTTTGCCTGTACATCACGGATCTTTATTAAATGTTCAAAACGTTCTTCAATAGTTTCAACATGACCGAACATCATGGTTGCCGATGTGGTAATGTTTAGCTTATGTGCTTCATGCATGATAGCAAGCCATTCATCAGCGCCGCATTTTCCTTTACTGATCAGCCTCCTCACTCTATCGACTAAAATTTCTGCTCCTGCGCCGGGCAATGAATCCATACCCGCTTCTTTCAATGCGGTCAAGACTTCTTTATGTGTCGATTTTTCCAGCTTGGTAATATGCGCAACCTCCGGCGGCCCAAGTGTATGCAGTTTTATAGTTGGATATTCTGCTTTTATCTGTTTAAAGGTATCGACATAAAATTTCAGTCCTAATTCAGGATGATGCCCGCCCTGTAGCAATAACTGGTCGCCGCCATATTTAATTGTTTCTTCGATCTTGCGACGATAGGTTGGCATATCTGTTATATAGGCCTCGGCGTGGCCGGGTATGCGATAGAAATTACAGAACTTGCAATTGGCCACACACACATTGGTTGTATTTACATTTCTATCGATCTGCCAGGTTACTTTTCCATGCGGCACATGTTGCTTGCGCATTTCATCGGCCACATACATCAGATCAGCAAGCGGAGCATAGTAATAAAGTTGCATGCCCTCTTCTTTTGTAAGAAAACCCAACTTTAGCGCTTTATTATATAAATCCGGGGTATGCATCTCGTCAATTTGTTTGTAAAGGTAAGCCGCATTATATTAAAAAGGGGCGGATGGTAATATATTGAGCTGACCGGTTCTGTACTGTTATAAATACTTTACTTTGCTGCATCAAAGGGATCATTCGATTTGTCTTTAACTTACCACTACCTGCTTTAAAAGTGAAAAAACGAGTTGCCATATTTACAAGCCTGCTCTTGCTTGCCATTTTTGTCAAGGCACAGGAAGAGTATATTTCGCCGCCGTCAAAACGACTTACAAAATTTACATTTACCCAATTATCTGGCGGCGTAGTGTTGTTACACGCCAGGCTGGATAATTTTCCGGATACATTAAATTTTGTTTTTGATACAGGGAGCAGCGGTATTTCTCTTGACTCCTCTACTGTTGATTACTTTAATCTTAAGCCACAGCCAACCGAACGGACAATCAGGGGTATTGCAGGTATAAAAAAAGTAAGTTTTTTATATAACCGGAAACTTCATCTCGAAGGACTATCCGTTGACAGTCTTAATTTTCATATCAATGACTATAGTATTCTTACATCAGTATATGGTATGAAGATCGATGGCATTATCGGGTATGCAGTTCTTAGCAGGTATATTGTAAAATTGGATTATGATCTCTATACAATGGAGATATGGACCCGTGGCACTCTCCGTTATCCAAAAGGCGGTTATTTATTTAAACCAAACATCAGTACGCTACCCGTACAGAATGCAAGAGTGAAGGATGCGGTAACGATCGGTTCAAGATTTTTATATGATATCGGTGCGGCGCTTTGCCTGTTGCTTACCACTGACTTTATTGCTGATAGTGCATTTCTTGATAAGAAAAGAAAGCTTTGGGCGAAAGAAGCTGAAGGAGTTGGCGGGAAAGTGGATATGAAAATCACAGTGGTTAAAGAATTAAAACTCGGTCCTTATCGTTTTCGGAATGTACCCACTTATATTTTTGAAGATGTAAATAATATTACTTCCTATCCCTATCTCAGCGGATTGATAGGTAATGATATATTACGCCGCTTCAATACTACTTTTAATTATGAGAAGGAAGAATTTTACCTCATGCCCAACACCCATTACGCCGATGCGTTTGATTATGCCTATACAGGCGTTGAATTATATTTTATTGACGGTAACATTATTGCAGGAGATGTGGCAGAAAACTCTCCTGCCGAAGAATCTGGATTAAGAGAAGGAGATGTTATTGTTGGGATCAACAAAAATTTTACCCAAAACCTCACGGTGATGAAGCAGGCGCTACAGGTAACAAATGAAAAAATAAAAATTGTGGTACGACGGGAAGGTATACTTATCGAGCTTGAGTTTAAAGCCAAATCATTAATGTCAACAAAATAAAGGACTGCCGGAATTTTTATTCTCTCAAACGGCATTTAATAAATAGTAATAATTTAGCCACGATAAAATGCCGGCTGAAAAAATCCATATAGAGCAATTTCTTGAGTTAGCAAAGCAACACCCCGTAATTGATGTACGCAGCCCGGGTGAGTATAATCATGCACATATACCGGGAGCTTTAAGCATGCCATTGTTTACTGATAAGGAAAGAGCTGCTGTGGGCACTGCTTATAAACAAGAAAGCCGTGAGAAGGCAATTAAGATCGGGTTGGATTTTTTTGGTCCCAAGATGAAGAAGATGGTGGAGGAAGTTGAGTCGTTGATCAATAGCCGAAAACCCAAAACGGATGACCCCGAACCCCGAACGACCAACTCTATACTCGTTTACTGTTGGCGTGGTGGTATGCGCAGCGGCGCTGTATCATGGTTATTGGATTTGTATGGGTTTAAAGTGTACACTCTTGTTGGAGGCTATAAAAAATTCAGAAATTATGTGTTGGAAAACTTTAAAAAGGAATATTCATTTAAAATTCTTGGCGGCTATACCGGCTCAGGAAAAACGGAAACACTAAAGCAACTAAAAAGAAATGGAGAAACTGTAATAGATCTTGAAGAAATCGCAATACATAAAGGCTCAGCATTTGGAAATATCGGGTTACCAAAACAGCCGACACAGGAAATGTTTGAAAACCTGCTTGCATTAGAGCTTATTCAATCAGTAGCTGGTAATCAGCAGCGAGAAACAAATTCTATATGGCTCGAAGATGAATCTCAACGCATCGGTCTTGTGAATATCCCTAATGATATATGGAAACTGATGCGTAACTCAGTTATTTACTTTTTAGACATTCCATTTGAAGAAAGACTGAATCATATTAATGAAGAATACGGACAACTCGATACACAAAAAATGATTGACGCTATCGTTCGTATTAAAGAAAGACTGGGGGGACTGGAAGCAAAAAATGCAATTAATCATCTGGAAAGTAATAATACGATAGAAAGTTTCCGCATTCTGTTGAAGTACTATGATAAATGGTATCTGAAGGGCCTGCACAATCGGGAGAAAATAAATTCGTTATTACATTTGATAAAGTGTGATTCCGTAACTACCGAAAATGCAAACAGGCTTAGCGGCCGCCATCAATATCATGAAAACCCTTCACCTTAGCATTGCCCTACTTTTTTTACCATTAATTTTTCATGCACAATCATTAACCGGCTTGTGGACGGGAAAAATGTCAAACGACAGCAATACCGTTCGCAAGGATGATGAATATGAAATAGTACTTACCGAATATAAGAACAAGGTGTATGGATATACACGCAGTACTTTTTTTGTGGATGATAATCTGTATTACATTGTAAAAAAAGTAGAGGGAGTAATAAATGGCAATCTGTGTGAAGTATCGGATGCGGGAGTCCTCATGCATAATTTTCCACAGAAACCTGAGAAGAAAGTACAAGTTACTTATACCTTTCGCCGCAACACAACTGACAGCACCTGGAATCTTGACGGCGAATGGAAAACCAACACTACAAAAAAGTATTATTCTATTTCTGGAAAATCAGACCTGAGCCAGGAAAGAGATTTAAGCAAATCAAAGATCTTTCCGCATCTTGAAGAACTGAAGAAAACAGAGGACATCGCCTTTTATAATGAATGGAAAAAAGAAAAAGAAACGATTGCATCAAACGATAATTCATTCAAACAGGAATTTTTGAAAAGCCTCGTTGTAGCCGAGAAGGAAAAAAATAATCTTGCATCAGCAACAGGAAAACCGGAAGCAGCTGTAAATACATCCAACAAAACAGCACAACCGATGATTGAAATAATCCCTGAAGAAAAGAGAACAGATGTGGCGCTGGAGAAACAGGTTGTCGGCGATTCAAAAACATCGGTATCAAAAGAGCCAATACAGATCAATACAAGTAACCGAACCAGCGCAGAAATGGTCGAGATAAAAGTAGAAGAGAAGAAGACGGCTATTAATACAGAAAAACAAATTGCACAACCAGAACCGAACTCGAATAAGCAGCCTGTGTATGTTGATACTAAAAATATAAAAAGCACAGAAGTGGCTGCGGTAAAAACAGAGACGAAGAAAACAGCAGTTAACCAGGAAAAACAAAATGCGGAGATACCTCAAATCAATCAGCAAACAGGTTACCTGGAAACAACAACAAATAAGCCCCCTGCTTTGGTGAAAACTACGGTGCCTGTGGCGGAGCAGGGAATAAAACAATCGCCACTGACAACATCAGTACCAGTAAAAACAAATGTACCGGTTCTCAATACAGACGCTGCAAAAGCAGTTGCAGAACGTGAATTTGATAAGCCGCAGGAAATAAACTTTACATCGGACAGTTTGGTGCTGGCGTTATATGATAATGGTGAGGTAGACGGAGACACAGTTAGTGTGCTGTTGAACGGAGAAGTGATTGTTGCTAAACAATGTTTGAAAACATCAGCTTTTAAAAAGACGATCTATATTCCTGCAGGAGACTTCCAGGCTAATATTGTCTTATATGCAGAGAACCTTGGAATTTATCCACCTAATACAGGATTGCTGGTTGTAATCGATGGAGAAGAAAGACATAACGTACGCTTCAGCGCCGATTACAAGAAGAACTCAGCAATTGTTTTGAAAAGGAAAAAATAAGTTTAGACTGGCCCTACCCTTCATTTCAGCATCAGAAAACCCGCATAGATAAAATATTTGAAATATTAAAAGACTAATTGCCTCAAAGCATCTGTTAACTTTGGGAAAATAAGCTAATATATTAATGACTCCCGACTCTGAACTTCTGGCTTCAAACTCAATCAAACTTACACAATATTCCCATGGCGCAGGATGTGGATGCAAGATTGCCCCCAAAGTGTTGGATGAAATATTAAAAAGCAATATCGCATTGCCAGATAATAAAAATCTGCTTGTTGGTAACAGCAGTAAAGACGATGCCGCGGCCTATGACCTGGGAAACGGAATGGCATTAATATCTACCACTGATTTTTTTATGCCAATTGTAGATGATGCTTTTGATTTCGGAAGGATAGCTGCAGCCAACTCTATCAGCGATGTGTATGCTATGGGAGGAAAACCATTAATGGCAATTGCAATACTCGGCTGGCCGGTTGAAAAACTTTCTTCTGAAATAGCACAACGGGTTATTGAAGGAGGAAGAACAATTTGTGCTGAAGCGGGAATTCCGTTGGCTGGTGGGCATAGTATTGATTCTCCGGAACCGATCTTTGGTTTAGCTGTAACAGGAATCGTACCGATAGAAAATTTAAAAAGAAATAACACTGCACAGGAAGGAGATGTATTATTTATTACCAAACCCCTTGGTGTTGGTATATTATCTACTGCACAAAAAAGAGGATTGCTGAAAGAAGAACATTTACCGGTAATGATAAACCAACTTTGTTCATTGAATAAGATTGGCGAAAAACTTGGAAAAATAGAAGGAGTAACAGCGATGACAGATATAACCGGGTTTGGATTGCTAGGACATTTAATTGAAATGGTTGAGGGCAGCGGTTTAAGCGCAGAAATTTATTATGACAAACTTCCCGTTGCTGCAGGAGTGAAAGAATATATAAGCCAACGTATATTCCCTGATGCTACTACAAGAAACTGGAGCAGCTATAGCGATAAAGTAAAATTTGAAAAAGGAGTAAATGTAATGGAGGCATTTACTTTATTACCCGATCCGCAAACAAATGGCGGGTTATTAATAAGCGTAAAACCCGATGCTATTGCAAGTATAGAAACGTTGCTTATAGAAAACAATCTGAAAGAATTTATTACACCCGTAGGAGTATTAAAAAAGCAAGACGAGAAAATAATTTTTGTAAAATAAAAATAATAATGCAGCCCTTGACTGCATTATTATTTAAAACAAACATCATAACCGAAATCCTACTGTAAAGCTTAGCACACGATGTTTGTTTTGCTCGTCTGTGTTACTGTTCGTTCCTGATTGAAGTTTTGCAAGCCCTAATCCATAATTAACGGAAAAGAGCATGTGCTTTCCTTCAATGCCAGCAGTACCGTTTAAACCGTAATCAAATCTTTTCAAAATGCCAAAGCCAGCACCTTCTTCACCAGAAGTTGTGGGGTCATCATTTGAAAATTCAATATTATCATCACTGCTGAAGGCTACACCAAATATTTTTCCCTCCGCTTTCCTTTTGCCCGCAATACCTACCGCAGCATAAGGACCTGCACCTGCAAAAAATTTTACATCCTTTTCTAATGGAGCTTTAAAAACGAGATTGAGCGGTACTTCAAGATAGATGGGATTTGTTGTAGCCCTGTAATAATTAGCATCACTTGTATTACCGGCCTGTGTTTTTGAACCCTTACCTGTTACAAAGACCCCGGGCTGTAAGGATAAAAACGAAGCAATCGGAAAATCCCCTTGTATGCCTGCATGAAATGATACTAACATATTCGCATCATCAATATTTCCATTTTCATTGAATGAAATATTTGCAAGATTTACTCCGCCTTTTAAAAAAGCGGATGAATTTTGTGCATGAACAGAATATAAAACAGGGAGTGATAAAATAAGAAAAGAAATCTTTTTAATCATAAATAGGGTTTTTTATTGTCATAGAGGTTGGCAAAGATTTTGCCAGACTTGAGGTGTTGCGACATTAAACAAAAAAATGACAAATGTCTTTCAGGAAAGTAAAATTCCGATTACTTAAAAAATATATTCTGCGTTAAACCTTTTTAATCCTTTCCTATCTGTTAGGTCGGAAGCTAAAGTAGCAGCGGAAGAAAAAAAACAATAACGATGTAAGGCCCGTTTTTATGTGAGCTATGAAGTGGGGTGCATGGTAGAGTGATTTATGAATAGCCCCCTTTTTTAACTCAACCGTAAACCATGAAATCTAAATTTATTTGTGTTATCCTTTTAATCCTTAGTTGAGGGGCGACCTGATCTATCAGAAAGTGGAAAGAAATGTTTTATGCAACAGTTGGAGCAAAAATTACTTTTTAGGAAGAAATATTTCTGCCATCATACATCGTACGCTTCCACCTTCAACAGCTTCAATAGTCGGAATGGCTATCGGCAGCAATTTATCATAAGACTCCAACTTTTCTTTTTGCTCCCTGGTCAGGATATTAAAAGCAGCGTGGCTGAGAATTAAGATGTTTTCGCCTGAGCTGTTTTTTACTTCCAGCATATTGCCTGCAAACGAATACATCTGTTCACGGGTGATGGGAATGATTTCATGCTCTGTACTTTCCAGTAATTGTTTTACAGCGATCAGCTCCCACTCTTCTTCAATTGCCTCTTCACATAATACACAGAATTTTTCACTCAATGTCATCACAACATTAGTGTGATAAACAGGATTGCCATCTTTGTCCTTAGCAATAAAAACGACAGCGGAATAATCATTGGCGGTTACGAATTTTTCTAATGCGGCTGGGTTCGTTCTTTCTGAAATAGAGGCGTAAATTAGTTTGTTATCATGATCCATTACCATACTGCCGGTTCCTTCAAGAAACCTTCCCTCTGCTTCAAGCTCTGTCCAATCCTGTACATCTGTTATTTTAAATTTTTCGGCAATTAATTTTAGAATATCATCCCTCTTTTCTGTGCGGCGGTTTGCAGCATACATTGGGTAAATAAATAATTTGCCATCAGGTGATGTGCTAAGCCAATTGTTAGGAAACACAGCAGAAGGCTTTACAGGCTCAGTAGTGTCATCAATAACAAAAACATCAACTCCCGATTCTTTTAACAGAGTCACCATTGCGTCAAACTCTTTCAGTGCATTTTGGTGAATGACTTTTTTATCAACTGGTTTATCTTTCTGAAAATAATTATTGACCGCAGTTTCAGCATTAAAACCAAATGCAGCGGGACGAATCATGAGTATGGTGCTGGCGGCAGGCATTCAACGATAGCTCAGGATAATAATGAATCGATCTTTTTTGCCAGGGCATGATCTTTATCTGTAACAATATTGCCTGCACTATGTGTATTCAACCAAATTTCAACTGTATTCCACACATTGCTCCAATTAGGATGGTGATCCATCTTTTCAGCTTCAATGGCAACACGGGTCATAAAGGCAAAAGCCTCGCTGAAATTTTTGAAGACAAATTTTTTATACAGTTTATTATCTTTTTCTTCCCACATAAAATTGATTTGAGAGTTATTAATGTGCAGATCAAAACACCAGGTGTTCTTTATGCTTTATTTTTTCATTGGTCAATTCCATCACCAGTTGTACTCCCGTTGCCGTTTTAATCGTTGTAATATAATCAAACAAGAAATTATTTTCAACTATATCGCCTTTCATGAGCCAGAGAAAATCAAGATGCTTGAACTCTGGCAATAAATATTCCCCATCAAACCTGTTATTGTATAGATAATGACTCAGGCTTCCTGTACTCTCATGAAAATCATATACAGCAAAAAAATAATTTCTTCCTTTACGTTTAAGCTGTATCTCAATATCATTATTAATCCGGAAATCAATCCCCATCAGGTGGTTGAGCTGCCAGGCAAACTGGTAATCTTTTACCGGGGCCATTATACCAAGCAGGCGGGTGTCTTCAAAAAATTCATCCGTCATTCCATCAGTATCCAGGATCAGCTTTGTTGCCATGCTGTCTAAGTTAGTATATTAAAACTGCACATCTGCCTCTACTGTCTCATTTCCCCTTTTGTATTTCACTTTTGTTTTGTCGCCTTTTTTAAACTTACCAAGTGTTTGCATATAAGAATCCATAGAGGTAATTGAGAAATCGCCAATTTGTAAAATAATATCACCGGTTTTAAGTCCTGCTTTTTGAGCAGGTCTTCCATCTGTTACACCATCACATCTTACTCCCGCACCTGAGAAAGTATAATCAGGCATAATACCCATTGATACACTCATGCTGCGCATTGAGCCGGTGCTCTGCGACTCCCGGGTTTTGGTAAATACCAGTTTCTGATTTTCTTTATTCAGGCTGTAAAGGATGGAATAAATATGATTGATGATTTTAGATTCGCCTTCATAGTTGATCCTATCAGCATCATCAGATGGTTTATGATAATCTGTATGTAGTCCTGTAAAAAAGAAAAGTACAGGAATATCTTTTCTATAAAAAGAAGTATGATCACTTGGGCCAGTACCGCTTGAATCATATTTAAACAAAAAATCTTGTTTTTCTTTCAGTGAGGTTGAAGCATAGTATTCACCCCATTTTGGAGAAGTGCCATAACCACCAACCGTCAATGCGTGACTACTGTCATTTAACCGCCCAACCATATCCATATTTATCATGTAGTTGGCATTTTTTAAATCAATGGTTGGGTTTTCGGTAAAATATTTTGAGCCATACAGACCAAGTTCTTCGCCTGAGAAAGCAATAAGCAGGTAATTGCTATTGAGCAATGTTTTGTCTTTTTTATCTGCACACCCGGCAGTGATCATTTTTGCCAACTCAATTAACGCAGCCGTGCCACTTGCGTTATCATCTGCGCCGTTATGAATTAATTTTTCTCCCGTACGCAACATCGAGTTTCCGTCTTCACCAAAACCCAAATGGTCGAAATGTGCACCGAGTATGACCGTATTTACAGCATTATTATTTATATAGCCAATCACATTTGAGCCGGTTCTTATTTTATCTGTGATCTTTATTTTAAGATTTATATCGAGCGGCGCATCAGCATCTCTGAATAATTTACCAGATGCAGATTTTGAAACATACACAACAGGGATTAATAGTTGTGCCGAACGGTCTTTAGCATTGAAAGCAAGTTTATCGTCAATAGCAGACGAATTATAAATAAATAAAGCCGAAGCAGATTTCTTTTTTACCTCCTCTGCTTTTGTTTTTATAAATCCTTCAAGATCGAAATGAGGATTAACTTTATTTTCTTCCAGCGTTTCTTTTAAATCGAAAAACCAGGGCATATCTGATTCGCGGAGTGAAATAGAAGGCAATGCTTCCATTGTTACATCAGGCGAGTAAGGAAGGGGAAAATAGTCGCCACCAACTTTCAAATCAATATTATTGATCAGCAAATGAGTTGAAGGATCAATTTGCTTTCCTTCATTTACTTCAAAACTTTGATAGTAATTGCTTGTTCCTTTTGCCAGCAGACCCGCTTGCTGAAACTGGCCGCTGATATATTCCATCGCCATTTTTTCACCATTCGTGCCGGTTCTTCTTCCTTCCAGCTTATCATCTGCTAAAAAAGTAATATGCGATTGGAGATTTGTGATTACTGTATTACCAGTATTCTTTTGTTTTGATTTGTTCTTTTTCTGGGCAAACGAAAGCTGCGAAACAAAAATCAAAACAACAATAAAAAGTAGCCTGTTCATGGGTGGAAATTATTTGAAGCAAAGTTAAAGGCGACAGCCATCCTTTTACTTAAAGAAGGGCTAAGAAATTTTTAAAGATTACTGAGTTATGACGAGGGAATGAGATTACACCAACTTTGAGTAAGCCACGGCAATTTCCGCCCCAACCTTTGCATTGTTTTTAATCAAGGCAATATTGGCTTCAAGACTTTCACCTTTTGTGTGTTCGGCAATATATTTTAACAAGAAGGGGGTAACCTCTTTGCCAGTGATTTTGTTTTCTATAGCTGCTTTTAATGCCTTGCTGATATGTGTCTCCATTTCAGAAGCGTCTATTTCTTCGGTGGCCGGAACGGGGTTGGCAATCAAAACCGAACCATTTAGCCCCAACTGCCACTTGGTATGTAACATACGGGCAAATTCATTAGCTGTATCTAATCGTAAGGGAGATGAAAAACCGCTTTTGCGGGAATAGAAACTCGGAAATTCGTCCTGGCCAACAGTTACAACCGGAATCCCTTTTGTTTCCAGGTATTCAAGAGTCAGCCTAATATCAAGGATAGATTTTACACCAGCAGAAATAATGGCTACCGACGTCTGCTCCATTTCTGTAAGGTCGGCGGAAATATCCATTGTTTTTTCCGCATCCCTGTGCACACCGCCGATGCCACCAGTTACAAAAATTTTTATTCCGGCCATTGATGCGATCCGCATTGTAGCTGCAACAGTTGTTGCGCCGTATAAATTTTTACTGATAACATACGGCATATCCCGAATGCTTACTTTCCACACATCTTTTGTTTTTGCAAAAATCTCAAGCTGTTCCTTCGTCAATCCTGCATAACATTTACCATTAAAAATTGCAACAGTTGCGGGCACTGCGCCATTTGCTCTCACAATTTCTTCAACCGCAATCGCTGTATTTATATTTTCAGGATAAGGCATTCCATGAGAAATAATTGTTGACTCTAATGCAACAACAGGCCTGCCTTCTGTAAGAGCTTGCCTAACCTCGGGATGTATTTCTAAATAGGGATTCATTAATCAGGATAGTATTTTGAAACGAGGTTTAATAGCTTCTGTTGATTGAGATGTGTTGCAATGGCGCCATTTACCTGTAGTATTTCAGCCGATAAAGTGTGAGCTAATTTCATACAACCCAGATCATCTTTACCCAAGGTTTTTCCCAGTATAAAACCAGTTAATGAGCCATCGCCAGCTCCGGTACAATCTACCACTTCAATTTCGGGTGCGTGTAAAGAATAGGTATTTTCTTTGCTGTACAATGCCGAACCATGTTTGCCATTATGCAGCCAGATATTCTGAACTCCTTTATTTAATAACTCTTCAACCTGCTGCTGAGTGAAAAAAGATTTTTCCGAACAGAGCACCGGTAATTCATCTTCGTTTGGTGTAACAAGATGAAGGCCGCTTAGATTTACATTTTTAAACTTTCTTGCGGGAGGCACAGAAACGGGTTCAAGAATAAAAGGAATACCGGTTTCATTACTAAATCGTAGCAACCACTCTCCTGTTTCCACGCTGATATTCGCATCGGCCAATAAATAAGATGCTGTTTTTAATAAATCTTTATTCTGTTCCAGGTGTTCTGACGTTATTAAATGATTTGCAGCATTAGTTATAAAAGCAGTATACAATGAGCCATCGGGAGTAAGTATACCTGTATATTTTCCTGAAAGACCTTCTTTTGTTATTGCAGCATCAAGTTTGACTCCAGCATGTTTGCAAATATGTTTCAGCCAGTCACCATCGCTGTCATTTCCAAAAACACTTATCAGTTGCACCGGTACACCGAGCAACGCCAACTGGTGTGCAATATTTCTGCTTACACCACCTGCTGTTTTTGTAACCGAAGCCTCTGAAGTTGTTGCAAGTAACAGTTCTTCTTTTGCATGAAAAAGTTCATCAATAAACGAAGCGCCGATGCAGATAACTGGTTTTGACATGCTGTAAAAATAATGATTGCTTTTTCCTCAATTCATTACTTGTTGACAAATATCTATAATCACGCAATAGAAATGTGAGGTTGCTGAACTTTAATTAGCCGGAAATGTGCCGAATATTTAATTTCATTGTTCGGTGCATCTTGCGGTTTTATTTATGCAACAGGCACACGAAGCAAAATAAAAATGAATTACGACACCAATAACGAAATGTTTCAATTTGCTGTGGAGCTGGTGAATCAAAGCTCACGAAATATTTTTCTTACAGGGAAGGCTGGCACCGGTAAGACAACATTTCTGAAATACATAAAAGAGAATTGTCATAAGCAAATGGCGATTGTTGCTCCGACCGGAGTTGCAGCTATTAATGCTGGCGGTGTTACGATGCATTCGTTTTTTCAGTTGCCATTCGGTCCGTTTGTTCCGGATGCTGATGGCGGCTTTAGAAACAGTAATGAGGAAATATCAAACCGGAACAGTTTGATAAGCCGCCTGAAAATGACAGGAGAAAAGAAAAAAATAATCCGGGAGCTTGAGTTGCTTATCATAGATGAGATCAGCATGGTGCGATGCGATATGCTTGATGCTGTGGACACAATCCTTCGGCATGTACGTCGAAGACATAATGAACATTTTGGAGGTTTGCAAGTGTTGTTTATTGGCGATATGTTCCAGTTACCGCCCGTAATTAAAGAAGCTGAATGGAGTTATCTTAAAGAATATTATAACAGCCCTTTCTTCTTTGATAGTATTGTTATAAAAGAAGAGCCTCCACTTTATATTGAGTTCACTAAAATCTATCGCCAAAGCGAAGAAAAGTTTATCAGACTTTTAAACCAGGTAAGAAATAATGAATTGGATGATGATGGACGGGAATTATTAGAAAGCCGCTATCAACCTGTTTTTCGAAGAACAAAAAATGATGGTTACATAATTCTCACTACACACAATGAAAAGGCAAGGAATACGAATGGAAAAGAATTAACGAATCTAAGCACTAGTATATTCAGCTATAGAGCTGAGATAACAGGAGACTTTCCCGAATCGGCATATCCTGTTGATGAGATACTTCAAGTAAAAGCAGGAGCACAGGTAATGTTTATTAAAAACGATTCTGAAAAGGCAAAACGATATTTCAATGGAAAGATTGGCGTGATAACTGAAATTGATAATGAGAAGATCGTTGTTCAATGTGAGGATGATTCTATTGAAGTAAAAAAAGAAAAGTGGGATAACATCCGCTATACAATGAATAATACAACCCGGCAGCTTGAAGAGGAAGTTTTGGGCTCATTCGTACAATATCCATTGCGACTTGCCTGGGCGATCACAATACATAAAAGCCAGGGATTGACTTTTGAAAAAGCGATTATTGATGCTGGCGGAGCTTTTGCTCCCGGGCAAGTATATGTTGCGTTGAGCAGGTGTACTACGCTAGATGGTATCATATTGCAAAGCAGGATAAGATCAAATGGTTTTTTTACTGATGAAAGAATTGTTTGGTTTTCCCGAAATATTTCTTCGACAGATTTATTGCAGCGGGAATTGCAAGAGTCAAGACGAAATTATCAGTTGAAAGTTTTGCTTTCTTTGTTTGATCATAGGAGTATAATTGGTGAAATTGTTGAACTAAAAAACTATCTATCGGCACATAAATCTTCTTTTAATGACAGCGCGGAAGAATGGATAAATGAAATTTCTATTAGTGCAAGTGAAATGCATGCTACAGCAGAGAAATTTCAATTGCAGTTGAAAAATCTATTTATAATAGATGAAGCCCCCGAATCTAATATTGTATTGCAAGAGCGGATAAAAGCAGGAATTGTTTATTTTATAAGGGAACAGAATAAATTAATAGACATAATTCAAAAATCTCCGGCCGTAACAGATAGCCGTACTCATGCAAAGGAATTTAATGATGGGCTAAAAGAAATTTTTATACAACTATCCAGGAATAAATATTTGCTAGATGGTTTTTCCGGAAAATTTGAAATAGAAACCTACCATCGCAGAAAGAAATATTTTACAACTCCTTCTTTTAGTATTAATGCATATGCTGGTGTTACAAAAGAAAAAATTGAAAGCCCCTATCCGCTACTATATCAGAAATTAAGGAAGATGAGAGATAGTATTTGTGCTCAGAAAGACTTGCCTATATATATAGTTGCTGGCACTAATACGATGGATGAAATGGCCCGCTACCTTCCACAATCATTAGGAGAGCTGAGAAGGATTAGTGGCTTTGGTGATGCGAAAATTGAAAAATATGGACAAAAGTTCTTAGATATAATTTTGGAATATTGTAAAGAGAACAACCTCGCCTCTCATATTCATGAAAAAATTCCTAAGAAGGATGAAAAAGCGAGCAGTGGTGAAAAGAAAAAAAAGGTTGATACTAAAGTGGAATCGTTCAGACTATATAAGGAAGGTAAACGTGTTGATGAAATTGCTAAAGAAAGAAACCTGACAAAACAAACAATTGAGGGACATCTTGCACATTATATTTCACAGGGAGATATAGATATTAATGAACTGGTTAGCAGAGAGAAAATTGTTTTGATTGAACCAGCAGCAAAAAACTTTAACGGAGGTTCAATAACGGAGATTAAAAAAATTTTGGATAGCAATATAAGCTTTGGTGAAATAAAATTGGTGCTTGCCTGGCTTGATTTTCAGAAAAATCAACGACCCATATAGACCATTAAAATCTGTACATCGCTTGGGTTGATTCCAGAGATACGGCTTGCTTGCCCTAATGTTGAAGGTTTGATCCGAGAGAGTTTTTCTCTTGCTTCATTTCCTAAAGCCTGAATTTTTTTATAGTCAAAGGTCTCGGGTATTCTCAGGTCTTCAAGTTGTCCCATTCTTTCAACTAGTTCTTTTTCTTTTTCGATATAGATATCATATTTAACCTGAATAGAAGCTTGTTCAATTGTTTCTGTTGAAAAACCAGCCAATTCTTTTTCAAGTATTGGTAAGTGTTTTGCAAGATCTTGCAGTTCAATTCCGGGGCGCAATAATACTTTTGAAAGTTTTTGTTTTTCTGTTATTAAAGAAGATGAATTGTTTTCAAAAAAAGGATTTATTACTTCGGGGCTAACTGCTATTTCAGAAAGCAAAGATTTAATTTTTTCAACTCCCTCTCTTTTTTCTTTCACTCGATTCATTCTTTCTTGTGATGCTAATCCTAGTCTATAGCTTAGTTCTGTCAACCTCAGGTCTGCATTGTCTTGTCTTAATAATGTTCTGAACTCAGCTCTTGAAGTAAACATTCTGTAAGGCTCTTCTGTTCCTTTACTTATCAGGTCATCTATTAATACGCCAATATAGGCCTCACTTCTTTTTAAAATTACAGGTTCAAGATTTCTTGATTTTTGATGTGCATTGATACCCGCCATTAACCCCTGGCATGCAGCTTCTTCATAACCTGTAGTTCCATTTATCTGGCCAGCAAAAAATAAATTTTCAATCAGCTTTGTTTCAAGAGAATATTTTAATTGGGTTGGCGGAAAGAAGTCATACTCTATCGCATAACCAGGTCTGAAAATTTTTGCTGATTCAAATCCCAGTATAATACGAAGTGCTTCGTATTGCGTTTCTTCTGGTAGAGATGTTGAAAATCCATTCACATAAACTTCAACAGTGTTCCATCCTTCGGGCTCAACAAATAATTGATGTCTCTCCCTTTCAGCGAAGCGACTGATTTTGTCTTCAATGCTTGGGCAATATCTAGGGCCTGTTCCTTCAATTCTTCCAGCAAACATTGGGCTTCTATCGAACCCGGTTTTTAGTATGTCATGGACTTTTTGATTCGTGTAGGTGATCCAGCAGCTTCTTTGCACCTTTGGTTTTTCAATATCTAAATATGAAAAACCGGAGATCGAATCATCCCCTTTTTGCTCTTCCATTTTAGAATAGTCAAGACTTCTGCCATCAACTCGTGGTGGTGTTCCCGTTTTAAGCCTATCACTCTCAAAACCTAGTGAGACCAATTGCTCCGTAATTCCGGTTGCCGCTTTCTCTGAAACCCTTCCACCCCCAAAGTTTTTTTCTCCAATATGAATTATTCCATTCAAAAATGTTCCATTGGTTAATACAACCGACCTGGAGTTTATTTCGTGCCCTAAACTGGTTATTACGCCATTGCAAACTCCATCTTTTATCAGAAGCCCCTTTACTGTGTCCTGGTAAAAATCAACATTATCCGTTTCCTCCAACATCTGTCTCCAGGTTAAAGCAAACATCATTCTATCGCTCTGTGCCCTTGGACTCCACATTGCCGGACCTTTTGATCGATTCAACATTCTGAATTGAATCATGGATTTGTCAGTAACAATTCCAGAATAACCACCCATCGCATCAATCTCCCTAACTATTTGCCCTTTCGCTATTCCACCCATTGCTGGATTGCAACTCATTTGAGCAATAGTTTGCATGTTCATGGTGATTAACAACACCTTAGAACCAAGATTTGCTGCCGAAGCGGCGGCCTCACAACCAGCATGGCCAGCTCCGACTACTATGACATCATATTTCTGGAACATATAAGCCGGCAAAGCTACTATCTAGTATAATAAAGCAAGGAAGTTTTTTGAAGTGATGTTTCATGTGAAAGCATGCTCAACAAATTTGTTGTTTCACATGAAACGGCTTACTTAAAATAAAGAGATAAATACTTGTCTTCTGCTTTTCTCATTTTAAGGATTTCTGTTTTGTTCTTATCAGCATAACCACAGAGATGTAGCACTCCATGAATAATAACCCTGTGAAGTTCTTTTTTAAGTGAACTTTTAAACTGGGCGGCATTTTTTCTAACCCTATCCAGACTAATGAAAATTTCAGCGGTGATCTCATTTTTTGATTCTGATAAATCGAAGGTCAAAATATCCGTGTAGTAATTATGACTTAAGAATTTATTATTCAATTTCAGTAATTCTTTATCCGAGCAAAATATGTAGTTGATTGAATCTAATCTTTTACCATTCGATTTAATTATTTTTTCTAACAAGAGTTTGAGGTTTCTTCTGTTTGTCAGTGGCAGGGTGAGCCCATTTGCAAAAAATCGAATGTTTATTTCCTTGCTCGTTACCATAATTTCATAAATCGTAAGCAAAAGTAAATCAGCATATTTAGCTTTGATACCAATAATGAAACTTACAGAATTAAAACCCGGGCAAAAGGCTATAATACGACATTTTGATAATAGTGATATGTCTATCAAATTATTAGAAATGGGATGCATACCTGGCGAAGAAATACTTTTAGAGCAGGTGGCACCACTCGGAGATCCAATATCCGTTAGCATATCTGGCTATTCTTTGAGCCTCAGGTTAACTGAAGCAGAAGGCATTATTGTTGATATAAAAAATTGATTATCAATATTTTAATGAAAATTGGATTATACTTTGGCTCCTTCAATCCTATCCACATTGGACACTTGATAATTGCCAATCATGTTTTGAACGAAACAGATTTGAATAAGGTCTTGTTTGTGGTTTCTCCTCAAAATCCTTTTAAACAAAGCAATAGTTTGCTTAATGAAACTTACCGACTGCAGTTAGTAAGATTGGCGGTTGAACAAGACAACAGAATTAAAGTATCAGATGTTGAGTTTAGTATGCCACGGCCTTCTTACACGATTGACACATTAACCTATTTGAAAGAGAAAAATCCAGACGATAGTTTTTCAATAATAATGGGCAGTGATAGTTTTCAAAACCTGGATAAATGGAAAAACTATAAAATGATAACCGAAGCCCACACTATTTATGTTTACAAAAGAAACGGTTTTGAAATTGAGAACACACATGGGGCAAATATTATAGAACTTAATGCGCCACTTCTTCAAATATCTGCAACACATATTCGTGAACTTATTAAAGCCGGTAAATCGATAAGGTATCTGGTTCCAGAAATTGTCAGAGAAGAAATTGAAACAAGAAGATTTTATAAGAATAGAAATTAAAAAATATATCCAAGAAGAAGACAGCCAATAACAATAAACGGAGGCGGTAATTTTGTAAACTGCAAAAGTGTGAAAGTGCCTGTAATCACAAGTGCATTAATAAAACTGGTTAATTTAAATTCAAGCAAAGGAAAATCCTTCATTAAATAAAATGTTGATGCGATCATTATTCCTACAACAACTGCATTAATACCCTCAAGAGAACGATAAACAGCGGCATATTTTTTCATGTTGTGCCAAATAGGGAAGAAGAATAAAACCAGCAATGCGCTGGGTAAAAAAATTGCAACAGCTCCTATTAAACAGCCTAATAATTGCATAAATGTTTTCTCTTCCGGAGTTTTGCCATGATCTTTTAATGCCATTCCACCGGCAAAAGAAGCAATAGAAAAAACAGGCCCGGGCATAGCTCTTACTATTCCCATTCCAGTATACATATCATTCTTATCAATTTTTACAACCTCAGGATCTTTTTCTTTTATCGCATCCGGACGTACACAAAATTGTTCGTACATCATTGGCATTAATACCTGGCCACCTCCAAATACTAAACTTCCCATTCGATAAGTATTTTCAAAAAGATTAATTGGACTACGATTGGGCAATTCGTTATTCTTAGCTGTTTCACTAAGAAATCCAGCAACAATAAATATTATTCCAAACATCCAAAAATTCCACCATTTGATTTTTTGGGGTTTTTGCTCAATTTGTGGAATACGTTTCCGGCTAAAATTAGTGGCAATACCCCCGGCAAAAATCAATGAAGGAAATATCCACGGTTGTTTAAACAAAACGTAGGTAAGAATGCCGGCCACAATCATAACAATCCAGGTAATGGTATTCTTTATTGAAATATGAAAAGCCATCGATGCTGCATAGACCAAAAAACCAACAGCCATTGGTGGAATAAATTTGAAGACATCAACATTTAATGCTCTTTTATCTATGTATTGCAAAAGAAAAGAAAGTGCTCCCATAAAAAAGCAGGCGGGTGTAATCCAGATAATTAATGTAAGCACAGCTAAAGGAACCCCACCTCTTTTATAACCAATTAAAGTAAGTGTTTGCGTGGATGATGCGCCGGGCAATAATTGACAAAAGGCGTTATACTCCATCAATTCCTGCTCTGTGACATAAGGTGTTCGATGTACAAAAGTTTTAAGCATCATACCAATATGTGCTTGCGGCCCGCCAAAAGCAGTAAGGCTGTGAATAAAAACAGACTTTAAAAAAGAAACGTGACGAAGCAGTTGCATTAACAATAAAAGTAAAAAAATAATAGGACTCTTATCTAAACTGCTTCCAAAATCTCATTCGGGTGTATATTCATAAAAATTTGGACAATGAAAAAACACCTAATTGTATTATCGTTGGCATTTCCACTTTTATGTTTCTCCCAGGTTCAGCTTAAAGAAAAAATTGAAACAGCAGCAAATAAGGTTGAATCAAAAAGCATCGAATGGAGAAGAGATTTTCATCAAAATCCGGAATTGGGGAATAATGAATACCGCACAGCAAAAAAAATTGCCGACCATCTTCGGGCTCTTGGAATAGAAGTGAAAGAGAATGTTGGCAAGACAGGTGTTGTCGGAATTTTAAAAGGAGCAAAACCGGGGAAATGCATTGCACTGCGTGCCGATATAGATGCATTACCAATTGTTGAAAAAAATGATCTTCCCTTTATTTCAAAGGTCAAATCAACTTATAGCGGGGCTGAAGTTGGTGTTATGCATGCTTGTGGACACGACACACATGCTGCAATGCTTATGAGTGTTGCAGAAATATTATCAGGTATGAAAAATGAAATTAAAGGAACAGTAAAATTTATTTTTCAACCAGCAGAAGAAGGGCCGCCGGAAGGAGAGGAAGGTGGAGCCCCGTTGATGATCAAAGAAGGAGTAATGGAGAACCCGAAAGTAGATGCGATTTTTGGTTTGCATATCGAATCTGATATTGAAGTAGGAAAAATCGAATATAAGTCAGGCGCATTTATGGCATCGTCTGATTGGTTTGTAATAAAAGTAAACGGAAAAGGTAGCCACGGCGCACAACCATGGAAAGGCATCGACCCGATAGTTGTTTCTGCGCAGATCATTAATGGGCTTCAGACAATAGTGAGCCGTCAATCAGAACTTACAAAAGCCCCTGTTATAATTACGGTCGCTAGAATTGATGGCGGCGTAAGAAATAATATTATTGCCGAGTCGTGCACTATGAAGGGAACCATTCGTACACTTGATAAAGACATGCAAAAGGATATTGATGAAAAACTACGACGGACGGCAATCAATATTGCAGAAGCTTCTGGTGCAACGGCAGAAGTTTCTCTTGATACAAAAACACTCGTTACATATAACGATCCTGACCTCGTGAAGAAAACAATACCATCACTTCAGCAGGCGGCGGGGATGGATAATGTAAAAGAAAGAGAATGGGTGACTGGCGCAGAAGATTTTTCTTATTATGGTGAAAAGGCCCCAGCATTCTTTTTTTACCTGGGAGGAATGCCAAAAGGGAATGATCCTAAGAAGGCGCCACCACATCATACAGCAGAGTTTTTTGTGGATGATTGCGGAATGAAAACCGGCATCAAAGCATTTTGTACAATTGTATTTGATTACCTGAACAGACAATAAGTATTACAAGTTTGTAGAATGAAAAAATATTTTCAATTAATAGCATGTGTTCTGTTGTTACAATATTCGCAGGCACAGACAACGGATAAAAAACTTTTTAAAAAAGTAAGTGAAGAAATTAATGGATTCAATGGTGATATTGGTATTTATGTAAAAAATCTCCGTACGGGTAAAACAATTGCTATTAATGCGGATACAATTTTTCCTACTGCAAGCATTGTGAAAGTGCCGATAATGATTGGAGTTGTACAAAAACTATTTACGGGTGAAATAACCTATGACTCTGCCTTCACTTATAAAGACTCGTTACTATATGCTGGTGCAGATATACTCGGTTCTTTTAAAACCGACGAAAAGATAGCGTTGAAAAAACTATTAATGCTTATGCTTACTACCAGTGATAATACTGCCAGCCTTTGGCTACAGAGCATTGCTGGTACGGGGACAAGAATTAATGAACTGCTTGATAGCTTCGGGTTGAAAAACACAAGAATTAATTCAAGAACTCCCGGCAGAGAAGAATACCGCTCAAAATATCAATGGGGACAAACGACGCCTTATGAAATAGGAACCGTGCTGGAAAAAATTTACAAGAATGAAATTTTTTCAAAAGAGCTCTGTGATAGGATGATGAGAATGCTTGGGAGAAATTTCTGGGATGAGGATGAAGCTATCTCACAAATACCGCCTTATATAGAAGTGTTTAGCAAAAATGGTTGTGTAAATGCAGTACGCAGCGAAGTCACGATTGTAAATGCCCCGCACAATCCTTATGTTTTTTCAATTTTTACTAAAAACAACAAAGACATTTCCTGGACACACGAAAATGAAGCCTGGACTTTGGCAAGAA
This sequence comes from Bacteroidota bacterium, assembly GCA_005882315.1. Classification (NCBI taxonomy): domain Bacteria; kingdom Pseudomonadati; phylum Bacteroidota; species Bacteroidota bacterium. The sequence continues at coordinate 1,173,653 of VBAR01000001.1, read as the reverse complement.
AAATTTCAAGATTGCTTTGGGATTATTTTGAACCGAAAGATAAATGGGAGGCAGCGGTAAAATAATTTATTTGAACAGTTGATAAGCTATTAAAGCCATCAAATAAGCCAGCGCCGTCATATACAATAACTGAATGACCGGCCATTTCCAGCTTCGTGTTTCTCGTTTTACTACAGCCAGCGTACTCATACATTGCATTGCAAATACATAGAAGATCATCAGCGATAATCCAGCAGCGAGATTATAAACCGGAGTTCCGTCTTTTCTTACTGCAGCTTTCATTTTATCACGCAGCAACAAATCGCCATCTTCATCACCCACACTGTATAAGGTTGCCATCGTTCCAACAAAAACTTCCCTTGCGGCGAATGAAGTGATCAATGCAATGCCGATTTTCCAGTCATAACCCAAAGGGGCAATGGCGGGTTCAATTGCTTTCCCCAGCTTACCCGCATAGGAGTTCTCAAGTTTGACTGTGTTTTTCTCTTTCTCAAGTTTAGCGACATCAGCGCCGGGCTCTGAAATTTTTAGTTCGTACTGTTGAGTTATTTGCTGCATTTTATTTCCCGGGCCAAAAGAACTAAGTGCCCATAAAATCAAACTGATCACCATGATGACTTTACCTGCATCAAATACAAATATCTTCGCCTTGCTGATCATAGTATGCAATACATTTCCCCAGCGTGGTGAACGATAAATGGGTAATTCGAGAATAAAAAAACTTTTTTCCTTAATTTTTATGAACCACTTGGCTACATACGAAACTATCAGGGCCATTACCAACCCAAGCAAATAAAGCCCCATCATTACCAATCCCTGCAGACTTAAAAATCCCAACACGTAATTATTTGGAATAACCAATGCAATTAATATAGTATACACCGGCAATCTTGCCGAACAACTCATCAACGGCGTAATAAGGATCGTAAGCAACCGCTCTTTCCTGTTTTCAATACTTCTTGCACTCATAATGGCCGGCACTGCACATGCAAATCCACTTATCATCGGCATTACACTTTTACCATTCAATCCAACACTTCGCATTAATCTATCACTTAGAAAACTGATCCTTGCCATATATCCACTGTCTTCAAGCATTGTAATAAGACCAAATAAGATCATGATCTGCGGAATGAAAACAAGAATGCCACTAAGGCCAGCGATCACTCCATTTATCAATAAGTCTGACCAACGATTATCTGGTAATGCAGAAGAAACGGCAGAACTCATTTTTGAAAACCCGAGTTCAATCCAATCCATCGGAAATTGCGCAAGCCAGAAAACACTTTGGAACAAAAGAAATAATACAGCGAGCAGAATAATATAACCCCATCTGCGATGCAACAAAAGATTATCCAGCTTTTCTGTAAACAAAGATTTTTGTAAAGGCCCCGGTTCTGAAACCGTTTGCTTCATTATCTGGCCAATACGATGATAACGTTGCAGTATTTCTTCTGCCTGTGTTTTGGTAGGATTGAATTTATGCTTAAGTTCAATATTTTCTACAGTATCCTGTAAAGTATTTGAAAGATTAAAACTTTCATGGTTGATCAAATAATGAATACTTGTATAATCGCTGAGAGCTGGAAAAACTTTTTGAATATCATCGATCGCATCAGATGCCAGGTTTTTATTTTCAATAAAATCCCGAACCGGTGCTTTATATGCATGTTGAGCAGTAAGCAGGATTGCTTTCTTTAACTCAGGAATTCCTTTGTTTTTTCTTGGGTTCACAGCAACGATCGGCACACCCAACTCTCTTTCCAATCCCGCTACATCAATTTTTATTCCTTTGCTTTTAGCAAGGTCCATCATCGTTAAGGCAATGACAACCGGAACCTTCAGATCGATCAGTTGAGTACAAAAAAGCAGGTTACGTTTCAGATTGCTGGCATCAGCGACAGCAACTACAATATCTGCTTTGATCTTATCCTGGTTCAGCAATACTTTATAGCTTACCCATTCATCCAGTTGTCGGGGATAAAGACTATAAGAGCCTGGGAGATCAATGATCTCAGCTTTAATTGAATCTCCGAGATCGGCAGTTCCGGTTTTTTTTTCAACCGTAACACCAGGAAAGTTTCCAACCTTTTGTTTCAACCCGGTAAAACAATTAAAAAGAGAACTCTTTCCACTGTTGGGATTACCTACAAAAGCGATATGTAAAGGCCGGGGATTCATTGAATAGCGACAAATGTAAAAAAGGTGGATGCCAGTATGTTACGAAATGAGATTTTTAAGAGATGAGATACGGAAAAAATTAAAGCCCTGTCGAAATTGACCGGGCTTTTGGAAGTGGTGTGGGGCGGGATCGAACCGCCGACACAAGGATTTTCAGTCCTTTGCTCTACCGACTGAGCTACCGCACCTCATTTCCTTTGTTGGGGCTGCAAATATAACGGGAATCGCCAAAAATCTGAAATATGAATCAAACTAATTCTTGGCCATATAATGCAGTGTATTACTATTACTTTCCCTGAAAATATTGCGGCATTCAGTTAAAATGTCATCTGAAGTTACAGCCGCATATTTTTCCAGCTCCGAATTCATCATGGAAGCATCGCCCAGCAACTCGTAAAAAGCAAGACTATTAGCACGGTTCATTACACTCATATCTTCAAAGGCAATCATACTTTCTGTTTTATTCTTCACTTTCTGCAATTCTGCTTCACTTACTTTTTCATTTCTCATTTTCTCCAACTCTTCTTCTACGGCTTTTTCTGCATCTTCTATTTTTACACTAGCCACTAATTTTCCTTCTATTACAGCAAGACCTGCATCGATACTTCCTGTATGTTGACATTCTATATTGCTGAATAGTTTTTTCTCCTTTACCAGTGATTGGTATAATCTTGACGAACCGCCACCACTCAAAATATCAGTTATCAGATCTGCGATATAATACCTGTTGTCAAGCCGTGGATAGATATGCCAGCATTTATAAAAAGCATGCAGCGGCACATCTGCAACAACTTCCAATCTTCTTGCGGCAGTTTGTGCTTCTTCCTGGGGCAGGTTGCGGATATATTTTTCTCCAGCCGGAATTTCTCCAAACCATTTTTCAGCTAACTGTTTTACCTGTGCTGTTTTTACATTACCGGCTACTACGAGTATTGCATTAACGGGCCGGTAGTGTTTAAAGAAAAAATTCTTTACATCTTCCAACTTTGCGTTTTCAATATGTGAAAGCTCTTTGCCGATCGTCATCCATCTGTACGGATGCGTTTTGTATGCAATATCCAGCATTGTTTTCCATACATCTCCATATGGTTTATTCAGGTAACGCTCTTTAAACTCTTCACATACAACTTTTCGTTGCACATCAAGGCTTTTTTCACTAAACGCAAGTGATAACATCCTGTCACTCTCTAACCAGAAAGCTGTTTCCAGGTTTTCGGCCGGTACTTGTATGTGGTAGTTGGTAAGATCACTTGTTGTATAGGCATTATTTTCTCCGCCGGCCATTTGCAAGGGCTCATCATATTCCGGAATATTGATAGAACCACCAAACATTAAATGCTCAAACAAATGCGCAAAACCGGTACGGTTCGGGTCTTCATCTCTTGCGCCAACATCATACATAATATTTACAACCGCCATTGGTGTTGAACTGTCTTCGTGAACGATTACCCTCAAGCCATTTGATAAAACAAATTTTTCAAACTGGATCATAGCTATTATTCCTCTTTTATTATACTTAAAATTACTTAAACAAAAATAAAAGCTGCCGAATTGATCAGCAGCTTTCTGTTATATCATTTGCATCCCGATAGCTATCGGGACTGCTAATCGGTTAATTACTTATTCATACTTGCCAAAAACTCTTCATTGCTCTTGGTTCCCTTCATCCTGTTTTGCAGTTCACGCATTGCCTCTTCAGCATTCATGTCTGCAAGGAATACACGCAGTAGGTTCATACGCTGCAGCACATCTCTTTCAAGCAACAGGTCATCACGACGAGTAGACGAAGCAACAATATCAATAGCAGGATAAATACGTTTGTTAGACAATCTTCTGTCAAGCTGCAATTCCATATTACCGGTTCCTTTAAATTCTTCAAAGATCACCTCATCCATTTTACTTCCGGTATCAACCAGCGCAGTTGCAATGATAGTTAAAGAACCTCCGTATTCTATTTTTCTTGCAGCACCAAAAAACTGTTTTGGTTTTTGCATTGCATTTGCTTCCACACCGCCAGACAATACTTTACCACTTGCAGGTGCAACAGTATTATGGGCACGGGCTAATCTTGTTATTGAGTCAAGGAGTATCACCACATCATGACCACACTCTACCAATCGTTTTGCTTTTTGCAAAGCAATAGTAGAAACCTTTACGTGTTTCTCTGCCGGCTCATCAAAAGTGGATGCAATTACTTCTGCTTTCACACTTCTTTCCATATCGGTTACCTCTTCCGGTCTCTCATCTACGAGTACGACCATCAAGTAACATTCAGGATGGTTTTCAGCAATAGCATTAGCCACGGCTTTCAACAACATCGTTTTACCGGTTTTCGGTTGAGCTACTATTAATCCACGCTGTCCTTTACCAATTGGTGTAAACAGATCCATTATTCTTGTTGAATAATCAGATGGAGTTGTGAAAAGGTTTAATTTTTCAAAAGGGAAAAGTGGTGTCAGGTAATCAAACGGTACACGGTCACGAACTTCTTCAGGTCCTTTACCATTGATCGTATCAACTTTCAAGAGTGCAAAATATTTTTCGCCTTCTTTTGGAGGACGTACCGCACCATAAACGGTATCACCGGTTTTTAATCCAAATAATTTTATTTGTGATGGAGATACATACACATCATCAGGTGATGATAAATAATTATAATCCGATGAACGGAGGAAACCATAGCCATCTGGCATCATTTCCAAAACACCTTCACTTAGTATCACACCATCAAATTCTACATTAAAGTTTTGCTCACGGCGGGGAGGGTAAAATTTTGCCGGGCCACCTTGAGTATTTCCCTGGCCTTGCATTTGCTCTGAATTCTGGGCAGTTGTTTCTGCGGCCTGTGGTTCCTCCTGGTTTATTGATACTTCTTCCTCGGCAGATGGGGTTTCAATTACAGGTTCATTTACTTCGGCGTCCTCACTTTTCTTACGGCTCTTTTTCACAACGACGGGCTTTTCAGATTTTTTTACTGGCATAATAGCGGATATTTTTTTAGCTGGCATTTTTAAATCACCGGTTATCGGCGGTGCAGAACTGTCTTCCACGATCGCTTCCTCGGTAGTGATACCGGTACTTGTTTTTATAATTCGTTTACGTTTTCCTTTTAATGCATCATCGTTATTATTGCCGCCTTTGGAGTTGGCAATAGCCTGGCTGTCCAGGATCTTATATACTAGATCTTGTTTCGAAAGTTTTTTGGCATTGGGGATTTTCAATTCCTCGGCAATGTCGAGCAATTCGGGAACGAGCATATCGTTCAGTTGCAGGATATCATACATATAAAATAACTTGAAGTTTCACGAAACCTAATTCACCTGTCTTAAAAAATCTGAAAATTGAGTTTGAAATTATTTGACTGGAACTGGCTGAATGGACTGTATTGCGAGATTAAAACGGAACCTGTCAAGCCGGAATCCGATGCAAGTATACGGCGAAAATGGCAAAATCAAAAATTTCAGGTGTTTTGTGATTATCGGGCGGGCGGAATAACCATGATTGAGCAATAGTGGCAAGTTTATCCTGAGGTTCTCGAAGGACGACGTTCAACAATAGTTCCCTGATGAATCATACCTTTGCCGCTCTCAAACAAAAAGGCATGTTCAACAAACGTATCAAGATCAAAGACCTGCTGGCACAGGAGCCTCAGGAACAGGAAGTAACGGTAATGGGATGGGTTCGCACCTTTCGCAATAACCAGTTTATAGCACTGAACGACGGCTCTACCAATAATAACCTGCAGGTGGTTGTTGAACTGGGGAAATTTGATGAGGAATTATTGAAACGCATCACTACATCTGCTTCATTAAAAATTACAGGTTCGGTAGTTGCTTCACTTGGCAAAGGGCAGAAAATGGATTTGAAAGCAACAGCTATTGAAATATTGGGTGATAGTGATGCGGAAAAATATCCATTGCAACCTAAAAAACATTCACTCGAATTTTTAAGAGAGATTGCACACCTGCGTTTCCGTACTAACACATTCGGCTCTGTGTTTCGTGTACGTCATTCATTGGCATTTGCTGTACATAAATTTTATAACGATAAAGGCTTTGTGTACATGCACACACCTATCGTAACAGCAAGTGATGCAGAAGGAGCAGGTGAAATGTTCCGGGTAACAACATTGCCATTTGATGATCCACCACGCAATGAGGACGGCAGTGTTAATTTCAAAGAAGATTTTTTTGGACGATCAACCAATCTTACTGTAAGCGGACAACTCGAAGGTGAACTCGGCGCAACAGCATTTGGTGAAATTTATACATTCGGCCCCACCTTCCGTGCTGAGAATAGCAATACTGCAAGACATCTCGCTGAGTTCTGGATGATAGAACCCGAAATGGCTTTCTATGATTTAGAAGATAACATGAACCTCGCTGAAGAATTCATTAAGTATATTATTAAATATGCGATGGAGAATAATCGTGAGGACCTGGAATTTCTTTCACAAAGGTTAGCTGATGAAGAAAAACAATTGCCACAGGATAAACGAAGTGAAATGGGATTGATCGACAAGCTTGAATTTGTTTTGAATAATAACTTCGAAAGGTTGACTTATACCGATGCAGTTGAAATTCTGAACGAAAGTAATCACAATAAGAAAAAGAAATTTCAATACCCTGTAACAGGATGGGGAATGGATCTGCAAAGTGAACATGAAAGATATCTTGTAGAAAAACATTTTAAGAAACCTGTTATTCTTTATAATTACCCTGCAGCTATCAAAGCATTTTATATGCGTCAGAATGATGTTGATGCAGCTGGAAGACAAACTGTAGCAGCCATGGATATTCTTGCGCCGGGGATTGGAGAAATCGTTGGAGGTTCGCAAAGAGAAGAGCGTTTAGACAGGCTCGAAAAACGGATGAAAGAAATGCATATCCCCACCGAAGAAATGTGGTGGTATCTTGATACAAGACGATTCGGTACGGTACCGCATGCCGGATTTGGATTAGGTTTTGAAAGAATGGTACAGTTTGTAACCGGCATGGGTAATATTCGGGATGTAATAGCATTTCCAAGAACACCGGGAAGCGCCGAGTTTTAATTATTTTGAGGTTTAGCTTTTATGGTGTAACGTCATCCGATACCACACGATTTCTGAAATATACTATTCGCTACGGAAAGTTTATATAAGCCATCCTGAAATACTCCTGGATGGCTTTGTTATTAATTATGCTTATTCATTTGTAGCCTAATCTAAATGTGTTTTGTGTTTTCTGCTTAATCGGATATCTTACGATGTCGCAACTTCAGAAAACATTTATGAAAAAAGGATTGCTTTTAGGGGTGGCTTTTATTTTATATATTATTTCCTTTTCACAAACCTGGAAGGAGTTAAACGACAGCACTTTCTTTTATATTGCTAATCAGGATTTTCAAAAAGGAATACTGTTTGGTGAACAAGCTGTATTGATAGCAAAAAAAGAATTTGGAACCAACCATCTCAATTATGCTACCAGTATTTTTGTTTTAGCTTCTCAATACGATATGATATTTCAATATGAAAAGGCCGAGCTTTTATATATAGAAGCAATAGAAATAATAAAAACAAAAGAAGGAATAAACAGTCGGGATTATGTGCGTTGCCTTACAATTCTAGCCTCGATGTACGCCCAAATGGGTCAATATGGGAAAGCAGAATCTTTATTTCTGGAAATAAAAGAGACAGGGAAAAAAGTATTAGGTGAAAATAGTCCCGCTTATGCCAAAATCCTCAACAATCTCGGTGAGCTATACGAAAAATTGGGTCAATATGTGAAGGCTGGACGGCTTTATCTTGATGCAATGGAAATATGGGAAAAAGAAAATAGTATTGAATACATCAGTAGCATAAATCACCTCGCACATATGTATCAAATGGCGCATCAATATGCGACAGCTGATACTTTATACCAGCAATTAATAATTTTACTAAAGCAAACTTTGGGAGAGAACAATGCTAACTATGCTGCAGCCATAGACAACCTGGCATCTTTGTATAAAGAGATGGGTGAATTTGAGAAAGCTGAACCACTTCAAATAGAAGCAATCAGAATAAAAAAAATAGTGCTGGGAGTAAATGATCCTGATTATGCCATTGGCCTGAACAAATTGGCTTTTTTATATAAAGCGATGGGTAAATATGAAAAAGTTGAACCCCTTTATATAGAAGCATTGGGAATAGTGAAAAAAGTATTGGGAATAAACAATCCCGCCTATGCTGACAGACTCAACAACCTTGCAATATTTTATCAGGAGAGGGGTGAATATAAAAAGGCCGAACCAATGCTTTCAGATGTTAAAAAAAATGAGACCAAAAATTTGCTGGAGGTTTTCAATGTCCTCTCCGAAAAAGAAAAGAATAATTACCTGGAATTTAAAGCCTATGTTTTCTATCAACAAAACAGTTTTTTGTATTCATATCAAAAAGCCGGTAATGATTTCGTTAAAGAAAATTACAACCTGCAACTTGTTCTTAAGTCTCTTGCACTGTCTAATTCTAAAAAAGTAATAGAGTCGATCAGGAATAATCGCGACTCAACAGTTCAATATCTTTACAATCAATGGCAATTAAAAAAATCAACTTTATCTCAGCAATATGCAATACCTATCACTAAGCGGAGATCTGATTTACAACAAATCGAAGAACAAACAGAAAACCTAGAGAAAGAACTCACAAGGAGATCAACCGAATTTCGTCAGCAGCAACAAAACCTGCAAATAAAAATCGAAGATGTTCAAAAAAAGTTGGAGAAAGATGGAGCCGCAATCGAGTTTGTGGATTTTCGATTGTACACTAAAGGCTGGACCGACAGTACAATCTACGCTGCCTATATTCTGCGTAAAAACGATTCGGTTCCCAGTTTTGTACCTCTTTGCGAAGAAAAACAATTCAACAAATACTTCACCAATTCAAGATCTTCATCTGGTATTAAATCTCTTTACCGAAGCGAGCCGATAGATGAAACTTCAACTGAAGTTTTTTTAGGTGATAGTTTGTATGCTCTCATCTGGAAACCGCTACTTCCGTATCTGAACGGGATCACAAAGATCAGCTACTCACCATCCGGATTATTGAACAGGGTGGCTTTCCAGGCACTACCAACACCAGACGGTCAGTTATTGATCGACAAATATGAAATGAATCAATATATCAGTACCCGGCAACTGGCTGTAGAGGAAGAAAAAACAAAAACCAGGTCCCAATTCATTACCCTGTTTGGCGATTGCGCTTTTACCATGGATAGTATATCAATTGTAAAGAACATTCCGCCAAAAAGCGGGGTCAGTAATATTTATTCATCAGGTATAAGCCGGGATGAAAACAAAGGAAGCTGGCGACAACTGGAAGGAACAGCGACAGAAATCAACCAGATAAAAAACCTGTTTGCAAAGAATAAAATAGATACGGCCAGCTTTATGCAACAAAAGGCGACTGAAGAACAATTTAAAAACCTGAGCGGTAATTCACCAACCATTTTACACCTTGCCACACATGGATTCTTTTTACCAGATCCGGAGCAAAAAAGGAAAGAAGGCTTTGAAGTTTTAAATACCAATACATTTAAATTATCAGATGATCCAATGATGCGAAGTGGAATAGTTTTATCGGGAGCTAACCGTGTATGGAGTGGCCAGGCGCCGATCGAAGGAAGAGAAGACGGAATAGTTACAGCATATGAAATATCACAACTGGATTTGCATAATACAGAACTTGTGGTATTAAGTGCATGTGAAACCGCACTGGGAGATATAAAAGGAACAGAAGGTGTATTTGGTTTGCAAAGGGCCTTCAAACTAGCGGGAGTAAAAAGCTTATTACTTAGTTTATGGAAAGTACCCGATAAAGAAACTGCAGAACTGATGACAACATTTTATCAATACTACCTGGCGGGAAACTCATTGAGGGAAGCTCTGCACAAAGCACAAATGGATATGAAGAAAAAATACCGGCCATATTACTGGGCGGCTTTTGTGCTGATTGAATAAAATTTTTTAAAACAAGAATATGGGGCCTTATTTATTATTAACTGCTTCGGTTAGATTATTTTTATTAATTATCAGCCATCATTTGCATTATGAAATACTTTATACTGCTAAGTTCTATATTACTGATCTCCCTCTTGGCATCTGCACAAAAATGGAATGAGTTAAACGACAGTCTTATTCATTATTATAATTCAGGAGAATTTGAAAAAGGAATAAGTATTGGAGAAAGAGCTGTAAGCGCTGCAAAAAAAGAATTAGGCATTAATCACCCGGATTACGCTACCTGCCTGAACAATCTTGCTGAGTTGTATGAAGCCATAGGAAAATATGCTAAAGCCGAACCACTATATTTCCAGGTAAAAGAAATCAGGAAAAAAACTTTAGGAGAATCACATCCTGATTATGCAAACAGCCTCAACAGCCTGGCGGTGTTATATTATGCGACAGGAAAATATGCTAAAGCCGAACCGCTGTATATTCTGGCAAAAGAAATATTTAAAAAATCGGGTGGAGAAAATAGCAAAGATTATATAACATGCTTAGACAACCTTGCAGAGCTGTACAAAACGATAGGCCAGTATGCTAAAGCCGAACCGCTTTATATACAGGTAAAAGAAATCAGGAAAAAAATTTTAGGAGAATCACATCCTGATTATGCAAACAGCCTCAACAGCCTGGCGGTGTTATATTATGCGACAGGAAAATATGCTAAAGCAGAACCGCTGTATATCCTGGCAAAGGAAATATTTAAAAAATCGGGTGGAGAAAATAGCGAGGATTATATAACATGCTTAGACAACCTTGCAGAGCTATACAATACAATGGGCCAATATGCTAAAGCCGAACTTCTTTATATACAGGTAAAAGAAATCAGGAAAAAAATTTCGGGAGAAAATAACCCAGATTATGCAAAGAGTCTTAATAAGCTTGCTGCCCTTTATCACCTAACACGGCAATTTGAAAAAGCTGAACCACTTTGTATTGAAGCAACTGAAATTTGGAAAAAAACTTCCGGAGAAAATGATCCAGATTATGCTACCAGCCTTAATAATCTGGCAGTATTATACCAGGCAATGAGTAAATATGAAAAAGCCGAACCCATTTTTATACAACTAACTGAAATTTGGAAAAAAATTTCAGGAGAGAATCATCCTGACTATGCTACCAGCCTTAATAACCTGGCAGAATTATATCAGGCTATGGGAAAATTCGACAAAGCCGAGCCACTTTATATACATTCATTTGAAATCATAAAAAAGACACTGAGAGAAAATCATCCTGACTATGCCCTTAGTCTTAATAGCCTGGCAGTATTATATTATAGTATGGGGCAATTTGAAAAAGCCGAACCCCTGCTTATACAAGCAATAAAAATCAGGAAGAATATTTTGGGAGAAAATCATCCTGATTATCTTATGAGCCTTAATAGCCTGGCTTTATTATATCAGGCAATGGGACAATTTGAAAAAGCTGAGCCCCTCTATATCCAGGTAAGAGAAAACCTGAAAAATTCGTTGGGAGAGAATCATCGTGACTATGCTAATTGCTTAAACAGTTTGGCTACGTTTTATCAGGCTATGGGGAAATTTGAAAAGGCCGAACTGCTGTATATCGAGGCAAAAGAGATCTGGAAAAAAGTATTGGGGGAAAACAATGAGAGCTATGCCTATTGTATTAATAATCTTGCAGCATTATACCAGGCCAGGGGCCAGTATGAAAAGTCAGAACTTTTTTATATACAGGCAAGAGATATCTGGAAAAGAATATCAGGAGAAAATCATCCGAATTATTTACTTAGTTTGAACAACCTGTCAGTATTATACCAGGCCATGGGTCAATATGAAAAAGCTGAAGCACTGAATATTCAGGCAAAAGAAATCTCAGAAAAACTATTGGGCAAAAACCATCCGACTTATGCTAAATGCATTAATAACCTGGCGAACTTATACCGGGCCGTGGGTCAATACAAAAAAGCAGAATTATTATATAACCAGGCAATAGAGATAAGAAGAATATTAGGAGTTGCTCACCCGGATTATGCTCTATACCTGAATAATCTTGCTACATTATATCAATCCATGGCACTTTATGAAAAAGCTGAACCCCTTTATTTACAGGCACTGGAAATTCAGAAAAAAGCATTAGGAGAAGCTCACCCTGACTACGCAAGGAGTTTTAATAACCTGGCAGTATTCTACAGGGCAATGGGTCAATATACAAAAGCAGAACAATTTTATTTGCAGGCATTAGAAATTTATAAAAAGATATTTGGAGAAACTCATCCTGAATTTGCAAACAGTCTGAGTAACCTGGCAGAATTATATTTAGGAATGGGTCAATATACAAAAGCCGAGTCTTTGTTGATCCAGGCAATAGAGATCAAAAAGAAAGTACTTGGGACAAATCATCCGGATTACGCCATGAGTATTAATAACCTTGCCGAATTATACAGAAACGCTGGCCAATATGAAAAAGCCGAACAATTTTATTTACAGGCATTAGAAATTTATAAAAAGATATTTGGAGAAACTCATCCTGACTTTGCAAATAGCTTAAGTAACCTTGGATTATTATATCAAAACATGGGGGCCTATAATAAAACCGAATCCCTGTATATGCAGGCAAAAGCGATATGGGCAAAAGTATCAGGGGAGGCTCATCCTGACTTTGCACGAATCCTCAATAACCTGATCGTTTTCTATATGGATATTGGCCAGTATGAGAAAGCCGGGCCCCTGCTTCTCCGGGAAAGCGGGATAGTAGTACAAAATATGCTGAACAATTTTACCATACTTTCTGAAAAAGAAAAAGAGAATTACCTCATTCAAAAAATTACATTGCTTGAAAAAAATAATAGTTTTTTATATAACGCCGAAAAAGAGTTCCCGTACATAATCAGTAATAATCTGAACCAGCAACTTTTTTTTAAATCCATGATTCTTGCAGATACAAAAAATGTAATGACTTCAATAATGCAAAATGCAGATACGACTGTAAAACGAATATTGAAGAACTGGCAAACGAATAAAAATATTTTAGCAAAACAGTATTCGCTTCCAATTGCCGAGAGAAGGACGGATTTAAAACAAATAGAAACAAGTACAGAGAACCTGGAAAAAGAACTTAGCCGCAAATCTGCTGAATTTCTGAATCAGCAAAAGGCCACACGTGTTTCCTTAAAAGATGTGCAGAAGAATTTAGGGGAAGACGAAATAGCAATAGAATTCGTCAGCTTCCGGCTGTATAATAAAAAATGGACCGACAGTACAATCTATGCTGCCTATATTCTGCGTAAGAACGATTCAGTACCTGTTTTTGTTCCTCTTTGCGAAGAAAAACAATTTACCAAATACTTCATCAATTCAAGCTCTTCATCTGGTAGTATTAAAGCTCTTTACCGAAGCGAGCCATTAGATGAAACTTCAACTGAAGTTTTTTTAGGAGATAGTTTGTATGCCCTCATCTGGAAACCGCTTCTTCCCTATCTGAAAGGGATTACAAAAATCAGCTATTCACCATCCGGATTATTGAACAGGGTGGCTTTCCAGGCACTACCTACACCAGACGGTCAGTTATTGATCGACAAATATGAAATGAATCAATATATCAGCACCCGGCAACTGGCTGTTGAGGAAGAAAAAACAAAAACCAGATCCCAATCCATTACCCTGTTTGGCGATTGTGCTTTTACCATGGATAGTGTATCAATTGTAAAAAATATTCCGGCAAAAAACGGAGTCAGTAATATTTATTCATCAGGTATAAGCCGGGATGAAAACAAAGGAAGCTGGCGACAACTGGAAGGAACAGCGACAGAAATTAACCAGATAAAAAATCTGTTTGCAAAGAATAAAATAGATACGACTAGCTTTATGCAACAAAAGGCGACCGAAGAACAATTTAAAAACCTGAGCGGTAATTCACCAACCATTTTACACCTTGCCACACATGGATTCTTTTTACCAGATCCGGAGCAAAAAAGGAAAGAAGGCTTTGAAGTTTTAAATACCAATACATTTAAAATATCAGATGATCCAATGATGCGAAGTGGAATAGTTTTATCGGGAGCCAATCGTGTGTGGAGTGGCCAGGCATCAATCGAAGGAAGAGAAGACGGAATAGTTACAGCTTATGAAATTTCACAACTGAATTTACGTAATACTGACCTGGTGGTTTTAAGTGCATGTGAAACCGCCTTGGGAGATATAAAAGGAACAGAAGGTGTATTTGGTTTGCAAAGGGCCTTCAAACTAGCGGGAGTAAAAAGCTTATTACTTAGTTTATGGAAAGTACCCGATAAAGAAACTGCAGAACTGATGACAACATTTTATCAATACTACCTGGCAGGAAACTCATCGAGGGAAGCTCTGCATAAGGCACAAATGGATATGAAGAAAAAATACCGGCCATATTACTGGGCGGCTTTTGTGCTGATTGAGTAGTGGCCAGAACATTCCGGGGAAAGAAAAGTTACCCGATTACTTTGAGTTGCTTTCTTATTTAATCCCAACCCTTATTCATGCACACACATTACCGGCACATGAGATTCAAAAACCAATTGCTTTGTTGAACTTTTCTTAAACAAGCCTTCCAGCAATTTGTGTTTTTTAGGAATGGCAATTACCAAATCAAGATTATTTTTTTCTGCAAACTCATTAATGCCATCTTCCACATCACGATGTTGAATAAAGTGATATTGCGGATTTAATTCTTCAAGCATGTTATGCAACAACAGGGATTGCTCTTGTGTTTCAGATGCAAATTTCTTGTTTTCATAATCAACGTTCAGCACATGCAACTCACCGTTAAATTCTTTTACCAGGTCCTTGATTGCATGAGCCGGTGTAGATTCTATTACTTCTTTGAAGTCGCAAGCCAAACCTATTTTCTTTATGCCATCACCATATTCCTTACCCGGAGGTACACAGATAACCGGCCAGTGTAATTTTTTAATTGCAGATAATGTATTGCTTCCAAATAAAGCTCGTTCCATAGCTGAATGACCCTTAGTGCCCATTATTACAGCAAAGGGTTGAATTTGATTGGACAATAGATCTAACTCATCCACGACATCTCCCATTTTTAATTCAGAATACACTTTTACTTTACCTGTAGTGCTATTCTCAATATTTTTTTTCAATTCCTCTAACTGTTCTTCAGCACTTTTTCTCAAATCATCTACAGAAACCAACACAACAGGAACATCTGTAAAACTTACAGGCACATGGTAAACATGCAACAATAAAATGCTCGCATCAATAGCTTTACCCATATCAACAGCATAATTCATGGCATTCGTCGCTGCCGGGGAAAAATCGGTTGGAACAATAATCGTTTTCATATTGCAGAGTTTTATTTCTGTTTAAAACTACTCCATTACCATGCCTGAATTATTGATTTAGCTCAGCAGTTTTCATGATTAATGTTGTGGATTTAAATCTTTCAGGCATCTAATTCTGAAACAACGCTTATGGCAGAGATCATTATAAATGAAGCCCATAGCCGCAGAGCAGGCGTAAAACGAATGAAACGTCATAGTTTAAAGATAGATATGACTCCAATGGTTGACCTTGGTTTTTTATTGATCAGTTTCTTTGTAATAACAGTAGAAATGAGCAAACCGGTTGCGGCAAAATTGAATATGCCAAAAGATGGACCGGGAACAGTTTTAAAAGAATCAGCCGCATTGACTTTGTTACTCACAAATAACAGGGAGATCTGGTATTATCATGGATTTTTAGATAAAGCTTTAAAGAATAACCAGGTTTTTAAATCTTCATATTCCTATAGCGATGGAATTGGACAGGTGATTCGAGATAAACAAATAACATTGGATAAAAACCCTGACATGGTAGAAGGAAGAGATGAATTAACCATTTTAATAAAACCAAATTTCAATGCCGATTATACAGGCGTTGTTGATGTGCTTGATGAAATAGTTATCAATAAAGTGAAGCGGTATGCATTGGTAAAAATAACAGATGAGGAAAAACAATTTTTAAACAAAAAAGAATTGCAATAATTATTTTACCGGATATTTTTTAAAATAAGCATCTATACGCTGCTCCACGTTTTCGCGGATATTAATATAGAAAAGATTGATGTCGCCAATATGATAATTGCGGGTCGCATAGATAAAGCTCCATGGGAATTTTGGTTTCTTTACCCAAAGCAGGCCGTTGTTGATTTGCGCATCAGTTGTTTTTGTATATACTTTATTGAATTTTAGAAGCACACTTCCTTTGTTTTCATTTTTACCTGCATAAGTTTCATCCGTTTTCCAATTAAGCGGATTGGTGGCAAGAGAATTACTGGTTTCGTTTCTCATGTACTTTGGCTTAAATCCCTTTCGGTAGGTGCGCCAGCTGCACAGGCAATTGATATCTGTTGAATCAAAACATGGCTTAAGAACACTGAAAGACTGTTTTGGCATGGGCCAGCCCAATACATATGCAGTTACCAACTGATCCGCCAGCGCTTTATCTTCAAAAAATTCTTTCAATAATCTTTCTGCATGCACAGACCCTTGGCTGTGTGAGGCAATGATGATGGGCCGGTTATGATTCCAGTTTTTTAAATAATATTCAAAAGCGGCTTTGATATCCTGGTATGCTAACTCTAAATTTTTTTGAATCAATGCAGAGTCTTTCAAGAAAAATGTTTTGATATGTGCTTCACGAAAACGGGGAGCAAAGATGCGAGCATGCTGATTGAATACGCTTGCCTGGTACAGTATCGAGGAATAATCCGTTTTGGCATTATTATACGCATCATCGATTTCAACATTCCATTCTTTGAATTTTCTCTTTGAAGTGTATGCGGTGGGATGAAGAAAGAAAACATCCACAACAGAGTCCCGCATTTCATTCAGTAATGACTTGGGAATACTATCTGCTGGATCCCATTTTTGCGGATGTGAAGCCCAGTAATAGAGATCTGAATAATCAGGTTGAGTCTGGGTGGTCGTTCTTGTGTATTGAGGTTTGTAAGTGCCATATTTATCAGCACAGGACGAAACCGTCAGCGAGGTTATTATTATAAATAAGACTTGTTTCATTAAGATGTAAAAGCATTTATGAAACGCCTATTTCTTTCGTTTCAGATGTTAGGCCGCGAATTTCATCCATTTTTTTGACCTTTTATCATAAAAAAGGGTATTTTATAAAAAAACAAGTACTTTGTTTTGCATAGTACCAATCATCACCCTATCTTTGGTTCAGAATCAAAAAAATGAATCCTAAAACACCTTTTCTCAAACTAATTATAGCAGCAACAATGATTGCAGCTTTAATAATGATGGCAGGGTTCAATTTGTCAAATGCACAACTGGCACTAAGTCTTAAAACTGGCACTGAGCTGTTTAATGAAATTAAAAAGATGGACAGCATTCTTTTTAATGCATTTAATAAAAGAGATACCGGTTTGTTCAAAGAGTTCTTTACAAAAGATCTTGAATTTTTTCACGATAAAGGAGGTCTTAGTGGTTTTGAACAAACCATCAGTTTTATACGATCAACAGCACAACCAGGTAATGATCTGACAAGAGATTTGATCCCGGGAAGTTTGGAAGTTTACCCTGTACCCGGATATGGCGCCATGCAGATCGGACAACACCGTTTTTGCCATACAGAAAAAGGCAAACAGGATTGCGGCACATTTAAGTTTGTTCATATATGGTTATATAAAGAAGGGAAATGGAAAATATCAAGAGTGGTAAGTTATGATCACTAAACATCAACGACCGAAACAAGCAACTATAATAAGAAAATGAGGATTTATGAATATTGAAAACACACAGAGCCAGATGCGGAAAGGTATACTGGAGTTTTGTATCTTATCTATCATTCGCAGGGGCGAAGCCTACCCCAGTGATATTGTAGATGAGATGCGGGGCTGTAACTTGCAGATTCTTGAGGGTACTCTCTATCCGCTACTTACCCGTTTGAAAAATTCTGAGATGCTATCGTACCGTTGGGTAGAAAGCAATTCAGGTCCTCCGCGGAAATATTTTATGCTGACAGAAAAAGGCGAAGCATTTTATAAAGAACTGGAGCAAACCTGGAATGAATTATCAAATGCTGTAAATGCATTAGCTAATAAAACCGAAGACCTGAACAAATAAACTACTACTGCCAAACTAATAATTCTGATATGAAAAAGATTTTAAATATAAACCTCAGCGGCCGGGTGATACCGATAGAAGATTCTGCGTATGAAAACCTGCAGGCCTATATTGAAAGCCTGCGAAAATATTTTGCTCACGAAGAAGGCCGTGACGAGATCATCAATGATATCGAAAGCCGCATTGCCGAACTGATGAATGAAAAAGTTCGCAAAGGTGCTTCCTGCATTACCGATGCAGATGTGGAAGAGATATCTATAAGCATGGGACGTCCGCAGGATTTTGAAGCGGAAGATTTGCAAGAGAAAAAAGCTACTGCTTCTGCAGCAGCAGCTTCACAATCTTTTGCCGGAACTGAATCACAAAGTCAGCCACAACCGCAATCTCAACAATCAAGTACAAAGTCTGGCAAGAAAAAATTATACCGCGATTCAAGTGATAAGTTTATCGGTGGTGTATGTAGTGGCTTAGCCAATTATATGAATATTGACCCGGCGATCGTAAGAATACTTTTTGCTATCATAACATTTGGTGGATTTGGTCTTGGATTTTTATTATATATAATTTTGTGGATTATTTTACCTCCAAAAGACCTGGATGTGTATGGTGGTAAAAGATTGTTTCGTAATCCCGAAAGTAAAGTTATCGGTGGTGTAGCCGGTGGTTTATCCGCTTATTTTGATATTGATGTTTGGAAGATCCGGTTGATCTTTTTAGCACCAATTATTCTGAGTTCGATTTTTGGGATATTTGATGGCCCTTTTAATAATGGGTTCGAATGGGATATTCTTTCAGGCTCACTTACTGGAACATTTGTTCTTATCTATATAGTCTTATGGGCTGTATTGCCTGAAGCAAGAAGTCCTTACGAGAAAATGGAAATGCGTGGCGAAAAAGTAGATGTGAATACGATCAAGCAAAATGTGCAGGAAGGAATGGGCACAATGAAAGATAAAGTGAAAGACTGGAGCGGTGAAGTGAAAGAGGCAGCACAAAGAATGGGAGATAAGGCAAAAGAATTTTCAAATACAAGAGGTAAAGCATTTGCATCAGAAGTAAGAGAAGCTTCCCGGCCGGTGCGTTCAGGATTAGGTCATGCAATTGGTGTGATCTTTAAAGCATTCTTTTTATTTATTGCGGGAACAATAGCATTTGCACTGTTTGTAGCACTTATCTCACTCATATTTGGTGGTGTGGCCTGGTGGCCGATCAATAATTATTTATGGACCAGCAACTGGCAGCAGGTATACGCATGGGGTACATTGATTTTATTCCTCGGAGTTCCATTGATTTTGTTTCTTATCTGGATCATCAGGAGAATAATTGGAGTAAAATCAAAGAGTAGTTATCTGGGATGGACATTTGCTGGCTTATGGACCTTGGGTTGGATATCAGTAGCATTACTTGGCTCAAGCATTTCAAGAGATTTTAGTGATAGCTCTTCAATAAGCGAAACAGTTTCCATGAACACTCAACCTGTTAATGGAAGAATGACACTGATTGTATCAGAACCCGAACTTGTTTTTAACAACAGCTTCTGGTGGACAGAAGGCGATTGGGATGGTTGGAATGTTTCTTCCGATACGATGCGTTTATCCTGGGTTCGTTTTACAGTAGATAAAAGCACAGATGCCAATTATCATGTGTTTGTAAATAAAGTGAGCCAGGGCCGTACAGAAAGTGAAGCAAGAAGAAGAGCAGAAAAAATCCAGTATAAATATTCCTATAAAGACAGCATACTTGATCTAGGAAACGGCTTTGCTATTGATAAAAACAGTAAGTATCGTGGACAGCGGATTGAGATCCGGATTGAAATTCCGGTAGGAAGACGTATCCGGTTTGATGAGACAGTAAAATACAAGTTAAACCCCATGAATGTAAAAATCAGGAGAGGCCGTAACTGGAGAAATAATGATGCAGACTTTGAGTTTAACAATTATAGAGGATTTCCATGGAGCAGTAATGTTGATTATGTAATGGGGGAGAATGGTGAATTGAAAAATGCTGACGGCACGCCGGTTTCAGATCATAACAATTACAGGTATGATGACAGAAAGGACACAAATTCATTAAACCAAGAAGAAAGACAATTAAAAGAAAGATTAAAACAGATAGATGAACAGAAAAAAGCAAAACCCGATACCGGGAAAGTAACTACAAAACTGGAAAAAGATAATGAAGCTGATGGTGAAGCCGCTTCTTCCGGAAAAACATTTTCGCTTTTATCGCTTGAGAGCTTTTTCAACTAATCGACAGTATAATCAAAAGTATTTCACTACCCCGACCGAAGTGTCGGGGTTTTTTATTTTTAAGATAGACAGCAACCGTTATTTTTGCCGCGGATACATAAAGCAGTCAAATCGCCTTCATGAAGAATACTCCCTTTACACAAAAACATATTGCACTCGGCGCTAAAATGGCTGAGTTTGCTGGATATAATATGCCCATCAGCTATACGGGCATCAACGACGAACATGCTGCAGTACGGAAAAACGCCGGTGTATTTGATGTGAGTCATATGGGTGAATTTATCCTGAAAGGTGAACATGCACTGGATTTGATACAACGGGTAACAAGCAATGACGCTTCAAAACTTACCGCTGGAAAAGCACAATATAGTTGCCTGCCTAACGAAAATGGCGGAATTGTAGATGATCTGCTTGTTTATTGCATTGAGGAGAACAAAGTGTACATGCTTGTGGTAAATGCAGGAAATATTGAAAAAGATTGGAAATGGATAAGCAAACACAATGCAAAAAAAGCAGAGATGCATAATATCTCTGATAAAACATGTTTGCTTGCAATACAGGGTCCTAATGCGACCAAGATATTGCAGCCGCTTACTGAAATTGATATTCTAAACCTGAAGTATTACACTTTTGTAAAAGGAAAATTTGCCGGAGTAGATAATGTGGTCATCAGCGCAACAGGCTATACAGGAGCCGGCGGTGTTGAAATATATTTTGAAGATAAAGACGGAGCTGCTGATAAAATATGGGATGCTATTTTTGAAATCGGCGGACCGCAGGGATTAAAACCAATTGGTTTGGGTGCCCGAGATACATTAAGACTCGAAATGGGTTTCTGTCTTTATGGAAACGATATTGATGATACTACTTCGCCATTAGAGGCAGGGTTGGGATGGATCACCAAATTCAGTAAAGACTTTACATCAAAGACACAATTTGAAAAGCAAAAAGCAGACGGTGTGCAGCGTAAACTGGTGGGCTTTGAAATGGTGGAAAAAGGAATACCACGGCACGGATACGAGATCAAATCTTTTTTGGGTGAAGTAATAGGACAGGTAACTTCCGGCACACAATCACCAAGCCTCGGAAAAGCGGTTGGTCTTGGTTATGTACGAATCGCCTATTCGGCAATTGATATGAAAATATTCATTAAGGTAAGAGATAAATTGCTGCAGGCTAAAGTGGTGAAAATACCTTTTGAATAGTTTGTTTGGTTTTTAATTTCGTCCCGAAAACACAATGGCATAATACATGCTGCTTGAAAACAACTTATTACGATTGAAAGTTTTCGCCAATGCCAACTATACATCTTACAACATTTATTCCTGCCCCTGTAAAAAGAGTGTTTGACCTGAGCCGCAGCATTACCCTGCATAAACTTTCTATGCAAAAAACAGGTGAAGTAGCCGTGGGTGGAACTACCTCAGGGCTTATTAAAAAAGATGAAACAGTAACCTGGAAAGCAAAGCATCTTTTTAAAACCCGGTTCTTTACTTCCAAGATCACCGAGATGGAGCCCTTTGAAAAATTTACCGATAAAATGATCCGCGGCGATTTCAAATCATTTGAACACGAACATTATTTTAAACCTACGGAGAACGGAACGATTGTGATCGATATTCTTCATTTTGAAACACCTTATGGCGTATTAGGTAAGATCGTAAATAAACTTTACCTCACTCCTTATATTGAAAAACTCATCCGTTTGCGTAATGATGTGATCAAGCAGTATGCGACAGGAGAGAAATGGAAAGCATTGCTCCAAACCAATTATTAACACAGGATGATGTTTATATTTGCCGGATGAGTGAAACCAAACCTTCATTGCACACCTGTCTTTCTCCAGCCCTTTTGCATTTATATGATGTGAGCAACAGCATTGTCGTGATCATTGATATTTTACGGGCAACATCTACAATTGCAACAGCATTGAACAACGGTGCAAAATGTGTAATACCGGTGGACAGTGTAAGCCGCTGCATTGAACTCGGTAAACAGATTGACGGCATCACTGCCGGTGAGAGAGATGGTAAAGTAGCCGAAGGCCTGAAACATGGCAACTCTCCGTTTGAATATCCAACTGATTTTATCGGAAACAAAACCCTGGTGCTTACCACCACTAATGGAACAAGACTTTTACAAATGGCATTGGATAAAAATGCACATGGAATTATCACCGGAGCATTTGTGAATCTTTCAGCAGTTTGCGATTACCTGGTTGAAATGAAACAAAACGTAATTCTCGGATGTGCTGCATGGAAAGACAAAGTGAATCTCGAAGACAGTTTGTTTGCAGGCGCAGTAATTTCAAGAATAAGAAAACACTTTATTATTAATTGCGATTCATCACACATGGCAGAAGCTTTATATAAAAGCGGGGAAAAAGATTTGTTTGAGTTTATGAAACAAAATGAAGCCTCACATTATCATCGTCTCATGGGCTTTGGTTTAGAAAAAGATATACGCTATTGCCTTACTGCTGATGGGGCTAATGTTTTACCGATTTATAAAGAAGGTAAGCTGGCAGTGAAATGATCTTATTAAAACAAAAAAGATATCGGAGTTGAGCCAAAAAAAGCATACAAGTTAAAGAAATTCTCTCACTGAAATACTGATAAAAAATTATTTTTTATTTCTTCCGTTTTCTCAGGAAATCCGCTTTTCATTCCCCTATATTTGTCGGTTACCCTTTTCATGATTGAAGTGAAAATGTGTTTTAAAATCTTCAATCAAAACCTTAAATACTAAATCGTTTTGGCCCTACCGCATCTTGTAAAATACGTTTACACACATGGCACCGATGAAGTGATCCGCCGCGGAAAAAAAATTCATGCAATCGGGTTTGCTGAACTTGCAGAGTATGATGATTTGTTTGGCTCTGCAGTGTTTCGGGTGAAAGATGATATCTATTCCACTTTTTATAAAGTATATATTCAAAAGATAAAAGATCCGAAAGGACTTTCGGTTCGTTGTACATGTCCGTATAACCTGGGTGATATCTGCCGGCACGAAGCGGCATCTTTGTTGCAATTGCAGGATATGATAGACAGGGGCCAATTGCAGGCAGAAGATAAAAAATACGATCAGCGGCATACGGTTGCAAAAATGAAAACCATTGATCTGAAAAACCTGAGGATGCTGTCATCACAGGAATCAATGGCGGAAGCAGAAACGTTCTTACGTAGTCATAAAGCAAAGATCGAATATGCAGAAAATGAAACAGTGAAAGCATCTGTTACATTAAATGGCGAAGCACTTACGGTAATCATCCGCAAGAATGATGAAAGAAATTTTGATACCAGTTGCGATTATGTGGATGAAGACCATCCGATCTGTTTACCCAAGTTGATCGTTTTTCTTCAATTGCTGCAGGCTTACGGCGCCAATTATTTTGATAGTATCCGTAACTGGGATAAGGAAAAAAATAAGTTGCTTGAGTTGTATGGTTATTCACTCAAAGATGATCTGAAAGGTAAGTTTGAATTTATTTATAAAGAAGGAAAACCATTTCTGCGGGTATTAGATACTTCCATAAAAAGGGTAACACCTGTAATAGCGCCACCAAGACCCGCTTATATGGATCCGCCGGTTGTAAAAGAAGTGGCAGTAGCTGAAGAAAAGCCGGAGGAAAAAATCTTACAAAAATTTGGAGCTGTTTTTAACTTTAATAAAAAGACCTATCCTTTTTTTACAGTTGATCTGATCACAGGCGAATCGAATGATACAGGAACTGCATTCACCGGTAAAGTAGAAAAGTTGGATATAACCCGATTCGTGGAAACAGATAGTATCCATGAGCAAGATAAGATCTTGCTTTCCTTGGTAAGAAAATTACAGGAGCAGGAGATCGATAAATATATCAGCCGTAATTCACCGTTCGCCGGCATCTGGGAAAACATAATTCACCATGAAGATGATGATCTGCCCGCAGAAACGAAAGAGCTGATGACGGAATATCTTTTTCCCAAGTTGAAAAAACTGATTGAGGATTCAACAGAGAATAAACTCATTTTTATTTTACATAAAGGTAAGCCTTTTAAAACAAGCAGCCTTGAACAATTGCATTTATCTCCTGACCTGGCTACGCCGCATTTTTTTGTAAAGAAAAATTCTCACTATACTGTTTCCTGCCGTATTGATACAGGAACATTACAGTTTGACCTGGAAGATAACGAAAGCCCATGCCCATTATTTTTTCTCTACAATAATCAACTGCATTTATGGAAACATCATGATGTAGTGGAGAAGATCGACAAATTTCATCCTGAAGGAAAAATAACTGTGACATCAGAAGACTGGGCAAAAACATTGAACCAGTTTTTATTGCCATTGGCAAGAGAATACAAAGTAGATTTTGACAGATCTATAGTACAGGAAGTGAAGGAAGGAGTGCCTGAAACAAAATTGTATTTACAGGAGAAAGGAGAGTTTCTCGTTTTTCAACCCATGTTTACTTACAAGGGCTATGAAACCCGGGCCAAGGACAGGGATGAAGTCGTCGTATCACAAGGAGAAAAGGTTTTGATTGTACGACGCAACCGCGAAGCAGAAAATGCATTTATTGATAAACTCAGGAATCTCCATTCCAATTATGTTTTTAATGAAGATAACCAGAGCCTTGTATTGAAAGGAACAGATGTACTGCGCAACAACTGGTTCTTTTTATTTGTAGATGCAATGAAGGAGCATAAAATTCCTGTGTATGGATTTGAAGCACTAAAGAATTTCCGTTTCAATACGGCGAAACCCAAAACACAGATATTTATCAGCAACAACACAGATTGGTTTGATGCAAAAGTGAATATTATTTTCGGCGACCAGCATGTAACGGTGGATGAGGTGAAAAGAGCATTGGCCAACAAGCAACAGTTTGTACAATTAGACGATGGCACACTGGGCATATTACCGGAAGAATGGATAAAAAAATATTCATTGCTTTTCCGGGTAGGAGAAGGAAAAACAAATTCATTGAAGCTTTCACACTATCATGTAAGTGTAATTGATGAGCTGTATGACCAACGTGATGAAGCGGAACTGATATTTAAGCTGGAAGAAAAATATGAGAAGCTGCGGCAACATAATAATATCACACCTATTGAACCACCTGCAGGTGTGAAGGATATATTGCGGCCTTACCAGTTAGCAGGTTACCAATGGCTCAATTACCTGACTGAAGTAAATTGGGGCGGCATACTGGCAGATGATATGGGTTTGGGTAAAACGGTGCAGGCCCTTTCTTTTTTGGAGCATTATAAAAGTGAAAACAAAAAAATGAATGCACTGGTAGTTTGTCCAACTACACTTATTTATAACTGGGAAAATGAAATAAAAAAATTCACCCCTTCACTTACTTATTATATCCATCATGGCCCATTGCGTATAAGAGACAGAGAAAAAATGATGGAGAAAGATATTGTCATTACAACTTATGGTACGCTACGAAGTGATATAAAACTGCTTGTGAGTATTCCGTTGGATTATGTGATACTGGATGAAAGCCAGGCAATCAAGAATCCATCAAGCAAAGTAACTAAAGCAGCCACCCTGCTGAATGCAAAGCATCGCCTGTGCATGAGTGGTACACCATTGCAGAATAACACTTTTGATATTTATGCGCAGATGAATTTTCTGAACCCTGGTATGTTGGGCAGTATGGAATATTTCAAACAGGAATTTGCTATACCAATTGATAAACTCGGTGAAGTGGAATATAAAATTCACCTGAAGAAACTACTCTATCCCTTTATTCTCAGAAGAACAAAAGAGCAGGTGGCAAAAGATTTACCCGAAAAACAGGAAATGATACTCTGGTGTGAAATGGAAGATGAACAACGCAGCATTTATGATGCCTACAGAAACGATTTTCGTGACAAGATATTGGGAACAATTAATGAACAGGGCATTCATCGTTCGCAGCTTACCATTTTACAAGGGTTGATGAAGTTGCGCCAGATCTGCGATTCACCGGCGATACTGAATGAGCAGGAAAAATTTGAAAATCATTCTATCAAACTGGATGAGCTGGCAAGAGAGCTGGTGGAAAATATCGGCGATCATAAGGCATTGATCTTTTCACAATTTCTGGGGATGCTGGCATTGATCAGAAAAAAACTGGAAGAGCTGGGAATAAAATATGAATACTTCGACGGCAGCACAACGGCGCCGGATCGAGAAAAAGCGATCCAGAGTTTTCAGAACGATGATGAGAAAAGAGTATTTCTTATTTCTTTAAAAGCGGGGGGTGTGGGTTTGAACTTAACCGCTGCTGATTATGTATATATCGTTGATCCCTGGTGGAACCCGGCTGTAGAGCAACAGGCTATTGACCGAACACACCGTATCGGGCAAACAAAAAATATTTTCGCCTACCGAATGATATGTAAGGACACTATTGAAGACAAGATCATTCAGCTACAGGAAAAGAAACGGGCACTGGCTAGGGAGCTCATTACAGACGATACCACATTTGTGAAGTCACTTACCAAAGAGGATGTTGAGTATTTGTTTAGTTAACCAACATTTCTTACATATAGATATCTCTAAATTTTTTGACGGAAAGTGCTGAAAATCCGGCCGATAAAGCCACTTGCACATCAATATCACCACCTATCCGTAATCTATGCTCAGGTGCAGGGATTTTCACGACCTCACGTCTAATTTCGTAGCCAATTAATAATATTATGAAGAAGATTACGGTTTTGTCGTTATTTATGTCGTTGTTTTTCACTGGGTTTGCTCAAAAACTGGATGGTGTAATTAAAGGGAAGCTGACTGATACAGCAGCTAAGGCTCCGGTTACTGAAGCCACAGTTTCTGTACTGAGTGCAAAAGACTCAAGCCTCACAACATTTTCCATAACAGATAAAAAAGGTGGGTTTGAATTCACCGGGTTGGAATACGGAGATTACGAAGTAGTGATCACCCACGGCAGTTTTGAAACAATTAGAAAAAAAATTAGCCTGTCATCATCAACAAAAACAATTGACCTCGGTAACCTGATCGCAGAGAAAGCCTATAAAAAACTGGGCGAAGTGGTGGTAAGCACCGAATCGCCGGTGATAATGAAAGGTGATACTGTTCAGTTTAAAGCCGATGCTTTCAGAACAAAACCCAATGCAACAGTAGAAGATCTATTGAAAAAAATTCCCGGAACAGAAGTGGATAAAGATGGCGTTGTAAAAACGCAGGGTGAACAGGTACAGAAAATATATGTAGATGGGAAGGAGTTTTTTGGTAATGATCCCAAGATGGCAACAAAGAACCTGACAGCAGATATGGTGGAAAGTGTCCAGGTATTTGATGATATGAGTGACCAGGCGAAGTTTACCAAAGTAGATGATGGAAGCCGTACAAAAGCGATCAACATTAAACTGAAAGCAGATAAAAAGAAAGGTGTATTTGGAAGAGCAACGGCAGCAGTGGGTAGCGATGAAAGGTATGAAGGCAATGCAAGTATCAATAAGTTCAATGGTAATAACAGGATATCCTTATTGTTTAATGCAAATAACATAAACAAGCAAGGTTTTTCTTTCAATGATATCATCAGCAGCATGGGCGGTGGTGGCGGCGGAAATTTTGGCGGCGGCGGCGGCGGTGGCGCCGGTGGGGGTGGCTTTGGCGGAACAGGAATGAATGTTTCCGGCGGTCGCGGAGGTTTTGGTGGCTTTGGCGGCGGTGGCTCATCAACCGGCATAACTAAAACACTGGCAACGGGAGTTAACTATAATAACGAATGGAAAAAAATAAAAGTAAGCGGTAGCTATTTCTTTTCACGTACCAATAATGACCAGGAACAAAATTCTTACAGGCAAACATTTTTTGCCAATGACTCAATCTCAAAATTGACCCGGGATGTAAGATCTAATAATATTAATCAGAACCACCGGTTTAATGTCCGTGTAGAATATGCGATCGATTCTATGAACTCTATACTGTATTCTACTAACCTTACATTACAGCATTCAGAGAACTACAGCGATGATACATCCTTCGTTTATTCAAGTTCGCCAATAAAAGAATACCTGGCACAAACCAGCCGTACAAATAATACAAACGAAAGAGACGGTGTAAACTGGAGTAATAATTTTTTATATCGTAAAAAATTCAAAAGAATAGGACGTACCGTTACTTTGGGCTTGACTAACAGCATTAACTCAAGCGAAAGCGATGCGTTTAATAAAACACCTTATGTGTTTTATGATTCTGATGGCAATATTATCAGGACACAAAACCAAAATCAAAACAGTAGCCAGGAAACAAAATCGAATAATAATGTACTCAGCCTTTCTTATACTGAACCGGTAGGACTTAATAAGTTATTGGAATTTAATTATGCTT
This sequence comes from Bacteroidota bacterium, assembly GCA_005882315.1. Taxonomy (NCBI): domain Bacteria; kingdom Pseudomonadati; phylum Bacteroidota; species Bacteroidota bacterium. The sequence goes on along the minus strand of VBAR01000001.1, from coordinate 1,144,787 downwards.
ATACCAACAACAAAAGCCAATCAGATAAAGAGACATGGAACTATAATAACACATCGGGTAAATATGATGATCCCAATCTGCTGTTGACAAATGATTTCGACAATACATTTACAGCTAATCGTTTTGGCGCCAATTTCCGGGTACAGGAGAAAAAATACAATTACCAGGTTGGATTAGGTGTACAGCAAAGCCAGTTGAAGAGTTTAAGTTACCAGGCCGCAACAGCAAAAGATTCTTTGATAATCAATGATGCAGTAAACTTTTTCCCGCAGGCAAGTTTCAATTATACACCGAGCCGCACTAAGAACTTTCGAGTTAATTATCGCGGCCGTACTAACCAGCCAACTGTAAACCAGTTACAGAATGTGCGTGATGTATCTGATCCGCTCAACCAAAAGATCGGTAACCCGGATCTTGACCAGGAATTCACTCATACATTCGGCAGCAACTTTAATACGTTTAATATGCAGAAGTTCAGGTTCATTGCCTTTGGTGTGAATTTGTCTGTAACGGATAATAAAATTGTAAATAGTATTGACTATGTATCTTCAAACCCAATACTCCAGAATTCGCCGCAGATAACATTGACCAAGCCGGTAAATATTGATGGCAACTATTCAGGTTTCTCTTACCTCACTTTTGGGTTTCCGTTCAAAAGCAAAAAACTAAAGGGATCAAGCCTGAACTTTAATACCAATTTTTCATACAACCATGATGTGAGTTTAATAGATGAGGAGAAAAATCTAGGCAAAACAATGGTGTTAGGACAGAGTGCAGGTATCAATTTCAATATCGCCGAGAAATTTGATTTTGGCGCTAACCTGAACGTATCCTATAACAATATAAATTATTCGATCAGCGAACAGCAGAATGAAGATTATTTCTCCCAAACCTATTCGGTGGATATGACCTACCAGTTTAAAGGCAACTTTATCCTTTCAACTGATGTTGATTATTATATCAACAGTGGTCGTTCAGATGGATTCAATCAAAATATTCCATTGTGGAATGCGAGTATAGGCAAACAAGTGTTTAAAAATAAGGCAGGCGAAATAAAAATTTCTGTCAACGATATCCTTAACCAGAACCAGAGCATTACCCGTACCAATGGCGACAACTATATACAGGATACAAGAAGTGTAGTACTCAAACGTTATGTTATGTTCAGCTTTATGTATAACCTGAATCGTATGGGTGGTAACCAACAAGGCGGAATGCAGGGAATGCCACGGTTCATGCAACGCAATATGAGAGATATGCGTGTCAACTAACTAAAGCCCGATGAAAGACATATAAACAAACACCCCGATAATATCGGGGTGTTTTGTTTGTTCGCAGTTAGTATTGGTTGTACTTAGTTTTGTTTTGCTTTTGCCCTTGTTTTTGTTTTCATTCGTTTTTCTCTCTCTGTTACAGAATTGTTTGGCAATCCCATGATAAGGCCACGACAATTTTCCGATTTGCAATTGCAATGGAAAGGCTCCATGCTTTTATCCAGGAACTGTGCATAGTCAAGCGTCAACTCCTCCCCTTTTCTAATAGTACGAAGTGTAACAACATTTAATCCATCATACATACAGTTAGCATCACAGCTATGATTTTGTGGGGCCCATTCTGTTGGATCGTTATCCCAAATGATAAAGACCTCTTTACTGATGGGGTATGCGTAGCGGCGGAAATGTTCCTGTTCTTTTTCGCCCCAGTTATCTTTTATATGGCGATGCGTAACGAGACGTTGCGGTCTTTCTTCCCCATTGAAGATTATTTCGCCGGAAGGGATAGCACGGTTGGCATAAATGCCAAAGCCTGAAATAGAATTTCCCTTTACATCATATGCTTTTTGCTTACGCTGGTGGCGGTTGATGGCTTCTTTAATAATATGCTTTAAAAATCCTGCTTGTCCGATTCCGTCAAACTTTAAAATAAAATCAGCGGAACCTTCGAGACCATCGCTGTAAAATACAGAACAGGTAAAATTTACTTCTAAAAAATAGATCTCATTTTTATCATTTACCCTGAAATCCATACGGCCATAACCTACTGCACCAAAGCCAAGGAATATCTTTCTTGCATCTTCTTTCAGTCTTTCTTCCAACTCAGGATCATTACAGGGAAAATTACAATCGGGATGCAGCTCGGAAGTTTTGAGTGAATAGGTTTTGAACTCTCTTCCTTTCGGAAATTTATATTCAACCGGCTTGAAAGCAACACAATCCTTTTCATTTTCAGGATGGGCAGCCACTAAAACAGTAAACTCCCTGCCTGCAATATATTCTTCAATTAGTATCGGGCCGTAATCATCAATAATAGAAGCAACCTTGTTTGTTAACTCCTCTTTATTTTTTACCAGCGATTTTTCGTCCACCCCAATACTATCGCCAATATGTGCAGGTTTTACAAACAATGGATACTTTAAACCTTTAATTGATTTATCCAACTCATCCATTGAATTGATCAACGCATAAGCCGGAATCCTTACACCTTCGCAATAAGCCACATATTTCATAAGCCTTTTAGGTACATCAAATAGTTTTGTACCCGGGCCGGTAATAGGCAGGTTCAGCATTTCTGCATTGAAATAAACATCATAACCGGGAGTTTCCCAGTCAGGATAACCCTCACAAAGGTTTACAAATACATCATAACCTTTTTTGCTAAGCTCTTTTAGTTGCTTATAAGTTGTCAGTTTGCTGACGAGGACATGATCCATTTGTGCATCTGGCATCAGGTGCTGCAGGTTGCGAACGGGATCCCAGTCTTTGTAATCAACAGTACTGTGCGAATAATCGGGTTGTAAGACACAAATTTTCATGCAGAATTTATTTAGTTAATTCCTCTTCTTATCAATGCATCCTGTAAAACTTCAAATACAAGTTGAGTATATGATTTACCAGTGAAACGCAGAATGGCACCGATAGAAGTATAGTCTTCATCTTCGCTTAACCCACATTGAGCATTTACTTCCAATAAATACAGCTTGCCGGTTTTTTCATCCATTCTTATATCAATACGGGCATAACCGGTACCACGAACAGCGCAATACGCATCAAGACTCACCTGTTTTAGCTTTTCAGCCATGGCTATATCGACGCCGCTATAGTTATAGAAGTTTCCATTCTCTGGCATCGGTGTTTCATCTTCATAAATTTCCCAAAGCCTGTCAAATGACAAAAACCGTTCATGCGCCGGTAATGACTCATGAAATATTCTTTCAACCGGTTCGTATACGATACATTTTTCAGGATGCGTATAAGACCCGATGATAAATGAAGTAAACTCGGGGCCTGTAATAAATTGTTCTGCAAACAAACCGCCTGTGGTTAATTGCCATCCCCGGTAACCCTGGTTGAGTTCTTCTACCCTTGCACGCAGTTCATCATCATTGTTCACTACATTTTTTACAGATACACCCATACTACCGCCTGATATGGCTGGTTTAATAAGAACGGGAGTGCCGATAGCTTCACATAAACCGGTTAAGGAACCATTAGTTCCGCTAATCACCTTCCATGCGGCATTAGGAACGCCGGCCTGATCAAATGCTTCTTTCATCGGGATCTTTGAAGTAGTTACATCATAGAAATAAGCATTGGAGCCGGTATAGATAAACTTCTTTTCTTCTAAATAATTAATAACGGATACGCCGGGTGTGCCGTTTATTTCATCACCATCGCAGAGATTCATTATTAATGGTGTCTTACCGTTCGATTGCGAAAGAATGGAGTCAATAACCTTTTTATAGTCCTGCATGGTTACAGGCTGCCAGGTCCAGTCGGCTTTCAACTCATTAAATACTTTGGTGTATTCGCTGAGGCTATGACTGAAATCATAATAATGTTTCAGGTTGGGGTCATCCGTTTCCAGGAATGGAAATAAAACCCAGATCTTGTATTCTTGGAACGGCGTATTGAACGAATCACTTACCATAACTTCTACTTCGACAACTTCTGCGACTGATGCTCTTTTAGCTTTTGTTGAATAAAACTGGTAAACCGGTAATTTTTCAACACCTTCTTTGGCAGGTACATAGCGCCTTGTATTTTACCCATACAATTGCTTTGCTGGCAAAGACAATTGAAAGGTTGCGCCATATCCCATTCGGTAGAAGGATAAAAATAACCGAGTTCATCACCGGTTTCAATAGGACGAACACAAATAACTTTCATCTGGTCGAGATCGAAGCACACATTCGGATTGCAGCTATGATTGATATACTGCAAATGTTCCGGCTGCAACATGAAGTGTTCAGTATCGCTTAACTGAACAGTAAGATAAGTTGGCTGATTTAAAATTCTTCCGGTAGATAAGTCGCAGATAGTATCTCCCGGTTTAAATGCCTTAGTGGCAAAGAATGATTTCTGGCCATCAAGAGGATTGAGCCAAACTTCGCCGAAATGATGTGTGCTGATAAGTTGTGACGAGTGTACAACGGAGGCAGCTGTAGTCATAAATAATTTAATTGGGTTAGTAAGAGGGAATTAGTTTAACAATGTTAATGATAATATTTATTGTAAAGAAATTATAAACAACTTATTTATTAGAAGATATTCAATAATGTGAATAAGCTGTCAATTACATCGATCGTCAAAACCAATTTTTATAGCGATCAATGATGGATATGATAACGATTGTTAAGGTTAATGCTATAGTAAGTTCAACTAATAATAGCTGTTGCTTCTATCTCGATAAGATACTCAGAAGAGATCAGTTTACTTACTTCTACCATCGTAGTACATGGTTTTATACTCTTAAAAAATTCACCGTGAGCTTTACCATATTCTTCCCAGCGACTGATATCGGTAACAAATAGGCGGGTTCTTACTACATCATTCAATGATGCACCGGCTTTTTGTAATACGGCTTCTATCTTCTGAATGATAAACCTTGTTTGCTCATAAGCATTATTGCCACCAACAAGATTGCTATTATCATCCACTGCAACAGTACCGGTTACTTCAATAGTATTGCCCATTTTAACAGCACGGCTATAGCCAACAATGTCTTCCCATTTGGCACCGGAGGAATAATTAGTTCTTTGCATACGTTTATTTATAGATGATATTATCTTTTTTGATCAGGGGTTCATGATTCATCCTTAGAAATATCTGGGCCAGCGTAACAACATCTTTCTGGCAATAAGTAACGATCCGCTGCAAGTCTTTGTCATTCCAGTATACAGTCCACACCATACTGCCATCGATATCATCTTTTGAAGTAGGAACTCCCAAACTATGGGCAAGCAGGTTTAAAGAAGTATAAGATTTAAAGTCGCCAAACTTCCAGAGCTCTAATGTATCAAGATGATTTACTTCCCATGGCTTTTTACCTGAAACATTAAGAATATGGGGAATAGGAATTTCATTAATAACCAACCGGCGGCAGAGATAGGGAAAGTCAAACTCCTTTCCATTATGAGCACAAAGCCATTTCTGTTCTTTGGCCGACCATTTAGTCAGCATATCACAGAACTCGGCCAGTAAGATCTTTTCATTATCACCATAAAATGATTTGAGGCTGATATTTTTCTGTTCACCTTCACCGGTAATAAAACCACAACCAATACAAATGATCTTGCCAAACTCTGCATAGATGCCGGCTCTTGAATAGATTGACTCAGGTGTTTCCGCTTCTTTATTCCGGATAAGATAACCGGCTTTAATATCCCAAAGCTCTTTCCAGTCTTTTGATAAAGAATTATAATCCGAATGTTGGGGAACTGTCTCAATATCGAGGAAAAGGATGCTGGCAAAATTCATAAGCCTGATTTACGGGTTGGTTAAGGTGTGGGTTGCTAATTCATTTCAAGTTAATGAAAAATGCCCAACCATTAATTGAGGCCGGGCATTTCATCAGCTAAGTTTCAAATCAACCAATCCGCACATCAGAGATGCTTATCTCCTTTATTCCTCTTCACTTCCGCTACATAGTCTTTTATATCTTGTTCGTTTTCTTTTTTACAGATGAGGAGTACATCTTTTGTATCAACGATTATAAAATCTTCCAGTCCTTGTAATAAAACCAATTTATTATCCGGTGCATGCACAACACAGCGGTTGGCCTGCATTATCATTACATTCTTTCCGGTAACTGCATTTTCAAGATAATCCTTCTGCATATTATCCCATGCACTGTTCCAGGTACCGAGGTCACTCCAGCCAAATGAAGCCGGCATTACAAATACATTCGACGCTTTTTCCATTACGGCCACATCAATGGATATATTAGTGCATTGAGGATAAATTTCATTCACTGCCTCTTCTTCATCTGGCGTATTGAATTTATCTTTTTCAGCAGCGAACAATTCATATAATTCCGGTTCATATTGCTCCAAACCATCAATGATCCTGTCCACTTTCCAAATAAAGATGCCTGCATTCCAGAGAAAGTCACCACTGGCTACAAATGTTTTGGCCAGTTCAAGATTAGGTTTTTCTGTAAATGTTTTTACTTTAAAAAAATTTGGAGCTGCTTCTATTGCGTCATGCTGAATGTATCCATATCCTGTATTCGGTGAGGTGGGTTGTACGCCAATTGTAATAAAAGCATTCATATGGTTTACAAAATCCAAACCTTTCTTACACAGTTCAGCAAATTTTGCATCATCCAGTATCAGGTGATCAGATGGTGCAACAATCAATGATGCTTTCGGGTCTTTGTTTAGGAGTTTAAAAGAAATATAAGCTACACAAGGCGCTGTGTTCTTCCGGCTTGGCTCTGCTACAATATTTTCATGTGGTAGATGTGGCAATTGTTTTTTTACTTCATCGATATATTCTTTCAGTGTAACTACAAAAATATTTTCAGGAACAATGAACTTTGCAAACCGGTCATAAGTTTGCTGAATCATTGTTTTACCTGTACCTAATATGTCAAGAAACTGTTTAGGATGTGCAGTACGGCTGAGTGGCCAGAAACGGCTGCCGATGCCACCGGCCATTATCGCTACGTATTGATGTTTTTTCATTCCCTGTGTCCTCTCAGATGGCTAATTTTTTTTCCGCATCAAATGTATAAACATAAACTAACTAAACACTCATTGTTTTATTAAAAGGCTGTCATTTATATACACTTGCTGCCGGTCTTCATTTTTTATAAAAGATTCATAAGTATCTGCAACGATATAATCAGGGATCATTCCTCGTCCTGTTTTTTTATCGCCATTGGTATAAATCATTTTAGCAAAAGGAAATTCAAACTCAAAACCCGTTTTGGGTAATTGATATTTTATTGTTCTGAATCCATTGCCGGAATGTGTACCACCTGCTGTTTCTACACCTATTACTTTGGCATTAGCAGTTTTTTTTGCTAAATGCGCAAAATAAGAGGCAGCAGAATTTACCTGCCAGTTGGTAATGATATAAACATTGCCGTTAAAACGGAATTTATCAGGTTCCCATGTTTTTAATGAAGTATCTTTCAAATGCTGAACCCGGTTTCCTACCCGTTCAAATTCTTCACGCAACTTGCCGTTTACAAAATCCACGTCCGATGGACCAAATCGTTGCGATAAATATTCTTCATAAGGAACAAATTTTACACGGGAGAACACTTCCTTATATTCGGCAAACTTAACAGGGCTTAAATAAGAATTTAATAAAAAGCAATAATATAAATATCCACCGCCGTTTTCACGCAGATCAATCACCAGGTTTTTTATATCCCCTCTTCTTTTTAATAACTCAAATGAGTTTTTCAGAAAGGCATTAAAGGCTATTTGCTTATTTACAGATTCGAATTCAAAAGTGGCGAGCCGGAGTGTAGCCTTCTTCAATGTATCGTCAATGATCAGCGAATAGTCAACATCTGTTGCATCTTTATAATATTTATTCTCCTGGCGAAAAGTCAGATCATCATAACTCAACGCATTTAGTATAACTGTACGTTGCTTACCGGAACTATCTTTTACAGAAACGGTGAACTGTTTATTGCCGCCAAATTTCATAAAATATTCATAGCCGAAATCAGCACTGGCCATGTATTGCTGTGTTTCTCTTTTAAAGCCTTCAACCGGGTTGTAAAACATTAATGAATCAAGAATGCCGGCAGCAGGAGTATTATTTATTTTTAATATCTCAGTGCCATGGGGCAGGTTACTATCGCCGGTATAGTTTACCAGTAATTTATCCTCAACCTTTAATACAGGCAACGGGAAAAATAAAGCCCGGTCAAATAAATTTTCGCTGACAGATGCAGGTAATGAAACAGTAGAATGAGAACATCCGATCTCATTAGTGATGAAATAAAGTTTATTAAAAAACTCACGATAAGTAATTCCTTTGTTAATAGTGGCGCCAATACTGTCAAAAATTGTTTCTATTCTTTTTTTGGGTAGGTATGAGTACAGGGAAGGATGTGCTTTTTCGATTATAGTTCTGAATAGTTTAAAATCTTCTTTGGCTTTGTAAGAAGGAATTTTAGATGCAGCAGGGTCTTTCTCCTTTACATCATAATTAACGCAGGAGGAAAAGAATATAACAATGAGAAAAATGAAACAGGATGATCTTTTCATTTAAATAAGGCCTTCTTTGACTAAATCATGCAAATGAATAATGCCAAGATATTTGTTTCCGTCAGTAACTATTAGTTGTGTGATCTCTTTTTTCCGCATCAGGTCCAGCGCATCTACCGCCAGTTCATCAGGGCTTATTGTTTTCGGATTAGCAGACATTACATCTTTGGCTGTTATTGCGTCGAGTGAACCACCTTTCTCCAGCATTCGTCTTAAATCTCCATCGGTAATAATGCCGAGTAAATTAGTTGAATCATCTATTACGGCAGTTACTCCCAAACGCTTACCCGTCATTTCAACGATTACTTCTTTTAATGTCTGTGTTGGTTTAACAGATGGCTTTTCATTGTCTTTGTATAGATCATCAACTCTTAAATAGAGTTTTTTTCCTAAAGAGCCACCGGGATGGAATTTTGCGAAATCATCAGTGCTGAAACCATTCATCTCCATTAAGGAAACGGCTAATGCATCACCCATTACTAATTGTGCTGTAGTGCTTGTTGTAGGCGCCAGGTTATTCGGGCAAGCCTCCTGTTCAACAGTTGTGTTTAAAATAATATCAGCATGTTTGGCTAAGTAAGAATCAATATTACCAATCATACCGATAATCGTATTGCCAAAATTCTTTATTAATGGAAGTAATACTTTTATCTCGGGGCTGTTGCCGCTTTTGCTGATAATAATAATAACATCATTTTGCTGAACAGCACCCAAATCACCATGAATAGCATCTGCTGCATGTAAGAATGAAGCAGGAGTGCCGGTTGAATTTAATGTAGCTACGATCTTTTGTGCAATGATGGCACTCTTTCCTATACCGCTGATAACCACACGACCTTTTGTTGTTGAAATAGCATTAACTGCTTTCTCAAAATCATCATTGATAAAAGCGGCTAATCCTCTGATGGACTGTGCTTCCTGTTCAATGGTACGAAGGGCTGTTTGTTTAATTGATTCGGGCATAAGGTCCTTTCTAAATATTAAAACGGAGCAAATTTAGAGGATTTACTTAGAAACATTTTTCATTTACCTATTAACAGAATTAATGCAAATAATTCCCGTTTTCATTCGTAAATTCGCTTCCCCCAAAAGCAGGCGGCCGATATGTGTGTGAAAGATGCTTATCCATTTTTAAACCGCTTCATTACTGCCTGTTACATCCAAAACGGTTTTCTGCTTTATAGAGATTTCATTTGCCGTGAATAAAAATTTATTCTGAACCGGCAACTGAAAGAATAAAAATGATTATCTTAAAGAATTGTACATTTTTTAGTGAGCAAGCAAATATTGAGTAATGGGAACATCTACGGTTAAGAAAACTGCTAAACCTAAAAGCAGTAAAGCAACAGTTAAAGAAACAAACGGTGCTAAGCCAGGAACAGCGATAAAAAGGTCAAGCAATAAAAAGTTTGATTTACACGCAGCCCTGCACGAGCATTTCGGCTTTAATAAATTCAAAGGCACACAGGAAAAATCAATTGAATCATTGTTGGCAGGTCGTGATACATTCGTGATCATGCCGACAGGCGGCGGTAAAAGTTTGTGCTACCAATTGCCGGCCATGATTAGCGAAGGCGTTGCCATCATCGTATCTCCATTGATTGCATTGATGAAAAACCAGGTGGACCTTGTGCGTAGCTACAGCAGCCAGGATGATGTGGCGCATTTTCTTAATTCAACACTGAACAAAAAAGAAATAAAGGAAGTTCATGATGATTTAAAGTCTGGTCGCACCAAATTGCTTTATGTAGCGCCGGAAACACTGACCAAGCAGGAAAATCTTGAATTCTTTTCTGACCTCACAATTTCATTCTTTGCAGTAGATGAAGCACATTGTATTTCTGAGTGGGGACATGATTTCCGACCCGAATATAGAAGGTTACGGGAGATGATGATCCAGATAAACCCTGACCTGCCTGTGATTGCGTTGACGGCAACAGCAACACCAAAAGTTCAAAGTGATATTGTCAAGAACCTCGATCTGAATAACCCTAATATTTTTATTTCCTCATTCAACCGTTCTAATCTTTATTACGAGATACAGCCCAAGATAAAAAAATCGCAGACGGATGAAAGTATTGTCCGGTTTATTAAAGGCATGGGCACCAAGAGCGGTATTATTTATGCGCTGAACAGGAAAACAACAGAAGACCTTGCAGATATTTTAACTGCTAACGGAATTAAAGCTGTTGCTTATCATGCCGGTATAGAAGGAAAATTAAGAACAGAAAGACAGGATTTGTTTTTAAATGAAGACGTACAGGTGATATGTGCAACCATCGCATTCGGAATGGGAATTGACAAACCGGATATCAGGTTTGTGATACATTATAATATACCTAAGTCGATAGAAAATTTTTATCAGGAAACCGGCCGTGCAGGCCGTGATGGCTTGGAAGGTCGCTGTATCATGCATTATTCGCATAAGGACGTACATAAACTGGAACACCTGATGCGTGACAAACCGCTTAGTGAAAGAGAAGTGGGCGCACAGTTGATAAATGAAACTGTTGCATTTGCTGAAAGCGGAGTTTGCCGTCGTAAAGTACTGATGAGTTATTTCGGTGAAGAATACACAAAAGAAAATTGTGGAAGCTGTGATAACTGTAAACATCCAAAGGAAAGAATAGAAGCTAAAGAGAATGTAGTGCTTGCTTTGAAAGCAATAAGGGCTTTGGATGAAAGATTTGCTACCGACTACACAGTGAATATTATTATTGGTAAATTAACTCCGCAGATACAGATGTTCCGTCATGAAGGCATTGATGCATTTGCAAGTGGTAATGATCAACCGCCTCATTTCTGGAATTCTTTGATACGTCAAATGCTGCTGGAAGGATTGTTGAAAAAAGATATTGAAGAATACGGGGTGCTGAAGATCACAAAGAAAGGCGAAGACTTTATGAAGAAGCCGAAGTCTTTCAAAATTGTAATGAACAACCTTTATGAAGAAGCAAATGCAGATGATGAAGAAGGTGCAGAAGCAACTGTTGGTGCAGCAGCGGATGACCGATTGTTTGAAATGCTGAAAGAAATTCGTCAGAAGGAAGCAAAGAAAAAATCATTGCCACCATTTGTTATTTTCCTTGAATCGTCACTGCAGGATATGGCAACCATGTATCCCACCAATATTACTGAACTGGAAAAGTGCCAGGGTGTGAGCAAGGGCAAAGCGATGCGTTATGGCAAACCTTTTGTGGACCTGATCAAACAATATGTAGAAGACAATAATATTGAAAGGCCAGATGATTTTGTGATGAAGAGTGTGGTGAATAAAAGCGGGATAAAGGTTTTCATCATTCAGAACATTGACAAAAAAATGCCACTTGAGACCATTGCAAAAAACAAGGATATGAAACTGGAAGAGTTGCTGGAAGAAATGGAAACAATTGCTGCCAGCGGAACCAAGCTCAACCTGAACTATGCGATCGAACAAATGCTGGACGAATATGACCAGCAAGAGATCATTGAATATTTTAAAAGCTGCGAAACATCATCGCTGCAAGTGGCGCTGGACGAACTATCTGAACATAATTTTACCTGGGAACAATTAAAAATTATGCGGATCAAGTTTTTGAGTGAGTACGGAATGTAAATCTTCACTCTTTTAATAAACAGGAAAACAGAAACAAGAGATGATCAACCGAACAATTGCTCCCCCGATAGTAGATGCTGTTGATTTCAAACTTTTATTAAAGCCCTGCGAGAAATTTATTCTAAAAAATGGCGTAGAAGTGTATGCCATCAATGCCGGTGCAGAAGAAGTGATGTCTTTGGAATGGATTTATTTTGCAGGCAATTGTTACGAAGACAAAAACCTTGTTGCTGCCTCTGCTAATTTTTTACTGCGCAATGGTACCTCAAAAAAAACAGCCTTTCAGCTAAACGAACACTTCGAATACTATGGTTCTTATATCAACAGGGCTTGTTATAATGAGACAGCAACTATTTCATTACACACACTTACAAAACATGTGCATGAGCTGTTGCCTGTGATCCGGGAAATGATCACAGACACGATCATGCCTGAAGAAGAACTCAGCACCTACAAGCAAAATCAAAAACAACGGCTCAAAGTAAGCCTGAAAAAATCAGAGTTTATAGCCGGACGTTTGATCGATACTTATTTATATGGCGAGAACCATCCTTATGGAAAATATTCAAGCGCTGAAGAATACGATGCATTGAACCGGGAGGAGTTGATGAGTTTTTATGACCGTTATTACCGAAATGGAAAATTTATAATGTTCGTTGCGGGTAAGTTGCCTGCTAATCTTGAACAATTATTAAATGAACAGTTTGGAGATTTGCCTGTCGGGACTATTTCAAAACCCAACGATATTCTATCACCCGTTTCGGAAAAAAAATACAGAATAACGAATGATGTAAATGGTGTGCAGGGGTCTATTCGTATTGCACGGCCTTTTCCTAACCGCCATCATCCTGATTTTTTAAAAGCACAGATCCTTAATAGTTTGTTCGGCGGCTTTTTTGGATCAAGACTAATGAGTAATATTCGTGAAGACAAAGGCTATACTTACGGAATTCATAGTTATTTACAAAACCATGTTCAACATTCGGCATGGATGATAAGTACCGAAGCTGGTAAAGATGTTTGCGATGCAACAATAGCCGAAGTATATAAAGAAATGGATTTACTGAAAAATGAATTAGTAGATGATGAGGAACTGAAACTGGTTCAGAATTATATGATGGGTTCTATTCTCGGCGATCTTGACGGCCCATTTCAAATCATTGCCCGCTGGAAAAACTATATCCTGAACGGGTTGGATGGAAATTATTTTTATAATGCAACCGATACAATAAAAAACATATCTCCAGAAGAATTGCAGCAGCTTGCACAAAAGTATTTCAACGCTGAAGATTTTTATGAATTAGTGGTTGTTTAAAGTTTAAGGTTTAATGTTGTTGAAGCTGGTTAACCCATAACTTTGACCCTGACCTGAAACGTTAAACATTAAACTTTAAACGTTCATGACCTTCGATCGCAAAGATTTATCCAACGAACAGCTTGTACAATTTTACCGTTCACTCCTTTGGCCGCGGATGATCGAAGAAAAGATGCTTGTCTTACTTCGCCAGGGAAAAATTTCAAAATGGTTTAGTGGTATCGGGCAGGAAGCAATTGCTGTTGGGGCCACACTTGCTTTGCAGGAAGATGAATGGATAATGCCTTTGCATCGCAACCTCGGCGTTTTCACTACACGCAATATGCCATTGAACAAATTATTCATGCAATGGCAAGGGGCACAAGAAGGTTACAGTAAAGGAAGAGAAAGAAGTTTTCATTTCGGAAACAAGGAACACCATATTTGCGGAATGATATCACACCTCGGCCCGCAATTAGCAATTGCAGATGGTGTGGCGTTGGCACACAAACTTCGTAAAGAGAATAAAATCTCATTAGCATTTACAGGCGATGGCGGTACAAGTGAAGGTGATTTTCATGAAGCCTTGAATGTTGCAGCTGTCTGGGACCTGCCGGTAATATTTATAATTGAAAACAATGGCTATGGATTAAGTACTCCTGTTAATGAACAATACCGCTGCATCAGTTTAGTGGATAAAGCGAAAGGCTATGGAATGGAAGGGGTATCGATCGATGGTAATAATATACTGGATGTTTACGATACAATAAAAGGAGTGAGGCAATATTGTATAAAAAATCAAAAACCCTATTTGATAGAATGCATGACTTTTCGCATGCGGGGGCATGAAGAAGCCAGTGGTACCAAATATGTTCCGCAGGATCTGTTTCGTTTGTGGGAACAAAAAGATCCGATAAAAAATTATGAACGATATCTTATTGAAGCCGGGGTGTTGAATGAAATGAAAGCGGCAGATATAAGAAATGAGTTTAAGGATAAGATCGAAGCTGAGTTGGCGACCGGATTTAATACAAAATCTGTTATTGCGGATACTGAAGAAGAAATGGAAGATGTGTACGCAGTGAAAAGAGAAACATCAAATGTGAAGATCATAGATAATTCCGAACCTTTTCACGTTTCATCTTTCACATCTCAGGAAAAAAGAATGATTGATGCTATCAATGAAGGATTGAAGCAATCTATGCAACAGCATCCTAATCTTATACTCATGGGACAGGATATTGCAGAATATGGTGGCGCATTTAAAATCACAGAAGGATTTGTCCAGGAATTTGGAAAAGAAAGAGTGAGAAATACCCCGCTTTGTGAAAGTGCAATTGTTGGCGCCGCATTGGGTTTATCATTGGAAGGATATAAGAGCATGATGGAAATGCAGTTTGCAGATTTTGTTACAGTTGGTTTTAACCAGATCGTAAATAATCTCGCAAAGATCCATTATCGATGGGGGCAAAATGCAGATGTTGTTATTCGCATGCCAACAGGCGGAGGTGTCGGCGCTGGTCCCTTCCATTCACAAAGCAATGAGGCCTGGTTTACAAAAGTACCTGGATTGAAAGTTGTTTATCCTTCCACACCAATAGATGCAAAAGGATTATTGATCGCTGCCATCAACGATCCAAACCCTGTAATGTATTTTGAACATAAAGCATTGTATCGTTCAGTAAGTGGACCAGTACCCGAGGATTATTATGAAATTGAGATCGGTAAAGCAAGGCATGTAAGAGAAGGAGAGGAGGTTTCAATTATTACTTATGGTGCCGGCGTACACTGGGCTGAAGATTATGCAGCCGAGCATCCTGAAATTTCCATAGATATTTTAGATTTAAGAACATTAGCTCCATTGGATTATTTTGCTATTCGTGAAGCAGTTCAAAGAACCGGAAGGGTTTTGATCTTGCATGAAGACACGTTAATTAGTGGAATCGGCGGCGAAATTGCAGCATGGATAGCAGAAAATTGTTTTGCTATGCTGGATGCACCTGTGCTACGTTGCGCATCACTTGATACCCCTATTCCATTTAATATTGAACTGGAGAAGAATTTTATGGCGAAGTCAAGACTGGGCGAATCTGTTCAGAAACTGATTAACTATTAACGCCCAGAAATAATGTTTCCATTTACTTCTTTCTGTGTGTACATGATGATAGACTTCTATTTCCTGAAAATATTATTTTTTTCAATGTAAAAGCGGAATAAACAAGAAAAACTGCTGCTATATTTGGTAAGAAAAATTTTAACCATGGAGCAAACTACACTTGGTATAGGCACAAGACTGCAACATACTCATTTCGGACCCGGTGTTATTGTGGGTATCCGGTATGCCAGTTATTTGATATCATTTATCAATCATGGTATTAAGGAAGTAGATAAAACAGATAATAAGCTGGAAGAGATCATTCCTGAAAATGTAACAGAAGAGATAGAAACGCATAGCGAAGTTGAAAAATCGTTGCTGAAAATTTTGCGCCTTTGGGGAGGACTAAGCGAAGTAGTTCCGTTGGGAGAAAAATGGATAAGAGGAACGATGCTGTTGCAGCCATTGGATAAATCGCTGAAGCCAAAAGAAATTCCCATGGAAGATTTTTTTCACAAGATCGTAATGCTGCGAGACAGACTTCGTGTGTTGGAACAAAATATCAACAGCAGCAAAACCCTCAATGATGAAGAGAAAGTAAATATTCAGCAATACATTACCCGCTGTTATGGTTCACTTACTACGTTCAATGTTTTATTTAAAAACAAGGAGCAATGGTTTATAGGTGATAAAGGAGCTAAAGATTAATAACATGAAATCAATTTTTACATTACTGCTGCTTTTCGCTTTTTTTAAAAGCTATTCACAAACGAACTATGATCTTCTTATCCGCAATGGAAAAATAATTGATGGCGCCGGTAATAGCTGGTATTATGCTGATATAGCTGTAAAAGATGGAAAGATCGCTGCTATTGGAAAATTACAAACTGCAACAGCCACAAAAACTATCGATGCAAAAGGATTGATAGTAGCACCAGGTTTTATTGATGTACATGGACATATTGAAGGTGGCATATTCGAAAATCCCGCAGCAGGTAATTATATATACGATGGAGTTACTACAGTTATTACCGGCAATTGTGGAGGTTCAGCAGATGATCTGAAAAAATTCTTTATGCGGATTGATAGCCTCAAACCTTCTATAAATGTAGCATCTCTTATAGGACATAATACGGTAAGAAGGCAGGCAATGGGACTTGATAACCGGCTTGCCACACCTGGGGAACAAAAGAAAATGGAAGAGTTGGTACAGCAGGCTATGAAAGATGGAGCAGTTGGTTTATCGACAGGCCTTATTTATTTACCCGGCATGTATAGTAATACTGAAGAAGTGATTGGTCTTGCAAAAGCAGCAGCTTTATATAATGGCGTTTATGCATCGCATATTCGCAATGAAGAAACAAAAGTGGTGGATGCCATTAACGAGGCGATCAATATTGGCAAGCAGGCAAATATTCCTGTACAGATATCGCATTTTAAAGTAAGTCATCGTGCCAACTGGGGAAGGAGTAAAGAAACATTGCCATTGATAGAAGCAGCAAGAAAAGAAGGATACGATGTTACCATCGATCAATATCCTTATACAGCAAGCAGTACAAATCTCGGCGTTCGATTACCCGATTGGGCAATGGCGGGAGGACAAGATTCGCTGAAAACAAGAATTGCAGATCCTGTTATGCATAAAAAAATTATTGATGATATGCTGGCGCAGCTAAAAGAATATAAATACAAGAATTACAGTTATGCTGTTGTAGCCAATCATGCTGCTGATACAACCCTGAACGGGAAAAATATTTCAGAAATAAATAAACTAAAAGGAAGAAAGTCAAAAGCCAGAGAAGAAGCAGAAACGATACTGGATATGATGAAAGCCGGTGGCGCACAAATGGTTTATCATGGCATGAATGAAGATGATGTTCGCTTCATTATGAAATATCCTTTTAATATGGTAGGCGCTGATGCTGGTGTACCAACGCCGGGAAAGAGTATGCCGCATCCAAGAGCATATGGAACAAATGCAAGGGTGCTGGGTAAATATGTAAGAGAAGAAAAAATTATAACACTGGAGGAAGCAATACGAAGAATGACATCATTGGCTGCACAAAAGTTTCAACTGAAAGATCGTGGATTACTGAAAGAAGGCTACGCGGCTGATATTGTTATTTTTAGTGAAGCAGAGGTAAGTGATAAAGCAACATTTGAAAACCCGCATCAATACTCTGCCGGATTTAAATATGTGTTGGTAAATGGAAAACTGGTTTTAGAAAACGGGGTACAAACAGGTACACGCAGCGGCCAATCATTAAAAGGTCCCGGAACAGCAGAGCTAAAAAGCTTTTGATTTATTATCTTTCATTATAAAATATTTTTTATGAATCCCCAAACCAAAGGAAGGATCATCCGGATGATCATTTATATCATTGTAGGATTTGCCGCCGCATTCCTGTACAGCTATTTTAAAAAAGATTAGCAATGGAAGTACATCACCATGCACATACTGCAAGAAAAAAATGGACACATTACTTCTGGGAATTCATCATGTTATTTCTTGCTGTGTTCTGCGGTTTTTTGGCAGAATACCAATTGGAGCATAAAATTGAAAAAAACAGAGAGAGGCAGTTTATCAATTCACTGGTGAATGATATAAAGTCAGACACTGCAAGATTGAATACTATTATATTCAATCGTACAGTAAGAGAAAGCCGGTTAGATTCCCTCGAACTTTTATTAAACAGCCCTTCACCGGGTAATTACGCAAAGGATATTTATCTTTTTGCGGTAACTGCGGCCCGAACTAATATCATTCGTTTTATACCAAACGATGGAACTATACAACAATTAAAATCCGGCGGTTTGCGACTGATACGCAAACATCATGTAGCGGACAGCATTGCAAAGTATGATGTAACGATACGATTTTTGTCCAGGCAAGGCGAATTAGAAGAAACGCTGATCAATGATTACCGTGAAACTGCTCCAAATATTTTTGATGCACGCATCTTTGATCAAATGCTTGATTCAAATAATAATGTATCAAGACTCCTTAACGGAGACCCTAAATTATTGGCCTTTACACAAAAGGAATTGCAACATTGGAATTACAGAATGTATTCAATGAAAGCACTCAATAAAGCAATAAGAAGAGATGCCCGTGTATTTTTGAGACAAGCAAATAATTTATTGGAAATACTAAAGGAGGAATATCATCTTGAATAAAATACTTTTATGGAAGTACACCACCACTCACACACCGAAAGAAAAAAATGGACACATTATTTTTGGGAGTTCTTTATGTTGTTTCTTGCTGTTAGTGCCGGGTTCCTGGTAGAAAATCAGCGGGAGCATTATGTAGAACATAAACGGGCAAAAGTATATGCCGCTAATTTATATAAAGAACTTAAAGAAGACACGGCTGAGTTAAGCCACCTGATGAGTTGGACATTGACTCTTTCAAAAAGGTATGACACACTCCGCAAGTTGTATACTGAAAACGAGGGAGGAACAACTAATGGTAAACTTTATTATTTCTCCAGTGTTCTTGGTATAACTGGTTACTTTTCATCAAGCAGCTCCACACTGGAGCAATTGAAAAGCTCGGGTAATATAAGGATATTGCCGACAGACATTGCATTAAAAATAAGTTATTATGACAAGAAATTGAGGATGCTGGAATCTGATTACACTTTTTTTAGAACTGAGTTTGAAACAATTATTGGTTTAAGTCTTAAGATCTTTGATGGAAATATTGCTGCCGATCTTTTTTCACGTCACAGAGACGAAAAATTCAGGGATTCAGTATTCCAGTTAGATCCACCACTGCTTAACGATGATCCGCGGCTTATGAAAGAACTCATGGGTTGGGTAAGAATGGAAGGTCAGTGGTGGCGAAACAGTATCAACGAACATCTAATGCCTTTAAATAAAATCGCCAGCCTATTGATAATCGCATTAAAAAAAGAATATCATCTGGAATAAAAAATTTATGGAAGTACACCACCATGCACATACCGAAAGAAAAAAATGGACACATTATTTCTGGGAATTCTTTATGTTGTTTCTTGCCGTCAGTGCTGGTTTTCTTGTGGAAAATCAGCGGGAGCATTTGGTAGAACATCAGCGGGCAAAAATATATGCAGCCAATCTTTATGATGAATTAAAAAAGGACACCATCCAGTTAAATGATTTGTCACGCAATCTTAAGTACGTATCCCATAAACTAGATACTTTTTGCCTGCTGGTTAAAGGAGAGTATAAGCCAGGTCTAACCAATGGGATGCTATATTATTATAGTTCATTTGTTACCAATGTTGAATATTTTTCTTCCAACAATACAACGATCGAACAACTCAGGAGTTCAGGGAATTTGCGGATAATGGGAAATAAGCTGGCTTACAAAATAAGTGAATATGATAGACAAAACCGTCAACTGGAAAAGGAGTACAGTTTATCGAAAGTTGAATTTTCAAAAATGGAAGACCTGCATTTTAAAGTTTTTGACATGTATATATCCGAAAAGATGCTTGGTGGACCAATTGTAAAACCAAGAGACTCTGTTTTACGCCTCACTAATATCCCTATCAATAATGAACCGGGATTAATGAATCAGTATACCGGCTGGTTGAAGTTTGAATCTGGTATATATAAATATCAGGCTGATCGTCATTTGGGACAATTAAAAAAGTTAGCAATCGAATTGCTTACAATTTTGAAAAAGGAATATCACATGGAGTAAAATAATTTTTTATGGAAGTACATGCCCACACTCACACCGAAAGAAAAAAATGGACCCATTATTTCTGGGAGTTTCTTATGTTGTTCCTTGCTGTGTTCTGCGGATTTCTTGCCGAAAATCAAAGAGAGCACATGATCGAACACCAACGGGAAAAACAATTTATTAAATCATTGATACGGGACATTGAAACGGACACCACACGGATCAATGAACTTATTGGAGGTAGAATTATCCGGCAAGAAAGACTTGATTCCTTACTATTTTTATTAAACAGCGATTCGGCTTCACACTTTACAAAAGAGATTTATTATTTGGCTGTTACTATTCCCAGGATCAACCTTTTTCAACTTACACCCAGTGATGGAACATTGCAGCAATTAAAAAATTCAGGAGGCCTTCGCCTGATAAGAAGCCGTCCCAGCATCGACAGTTTGCTTAAATATGATGCTGCTGTGCGTTCATTGGTGCGGTTAGATGAACAGGAGCAAAGTATAGTTAATATTGAAAGAGAAATGGCTCCCAAAATTTTAACTGGCATAGAGTTATTAAAATTTTCTGATGCCGAAAACATTGCTCTCCGCACCAATCTTAGCCCGCCATTAGAACCAGGTTATAAAAACTCTTTAAATGAGTTTAATTACAGGATCGTTTCAGTAATTAATATAAATAAAGGATATAGAAGAGAAGCTAAAAAAATATTTAAACAGGCTGTTAACCTCCTGCAGGTTTTGAAAAAAGAATATCACCTCGAATAAATTATTTGTACATTCAATAACCCTTTGACACCTTATTACTCAGGATCATTCTGAAACATTTCTTTACCAGCTAAAAGATTTTTATGCAACGTCGAACATTTATTAAAGACACCGCACTCACCGCAATGGCCGTAAGCGCAGCAGGGTTTATCCGCTTCAACGGAACAAACTATGAGGGAGATTGCGAAACCACAACTGATATACTCGGGCCCTACTACCGCCCCGATGCACCTGTTCGCAGTGATATGCGTATAAAAAAGGATAAAGGACAACTGGTAATATTAATGGGCCAGGTAAAACATAAGGATTGTAAAACTGCATTGAATGGCGCCTGTGTTGAACTCTGGCATTGTAGTGCCGATGGTGTATATGATAACGATTCGCCTGCATTTAAATACAGGGCAAAAACTTATTGTGATGAAAAAGGAAGTTACAGTTTCAAAACAATATTACCCGTGCCTTACGATGTAGGTAATGGTTCCATACGGCCTGCGCATTTTCATTTGCTTATTTCAGCAGCTGGTTATCAAACCCTGATCACACAGCTTTATTTCAATGGTGATAAACATATCGGGAAAGATCCATCTGCATCTTCACCTGCAGCTAAAAGAAGAGTGCTGGATATTAAAAATGATGATGATGGCGGCAAGCAGGTTTTATTCAATGTAACGATGATGGAAAAACTACCGGCTGATGCAACAGTGATTGACAGGCTCGCAGGAACTTACAAAAAAGCAGATGGTAAATCAGAAGAGCTATATAAAAAAGACGGCATGCTCTGGATCAAAGCTGAAAGCAGTATCAATGGTGGCTACCCGCTTGAATATTCAGGTAACAATACTTTTGAACATTATGGCCGGGAAACAAAATTCCTGTTTACAATACAAAAAGATGGTACAGTAAAACTTGTTTACACCGGGTTTACCTGGAGCAAAATAAAAGAAGGATGGGAAGCAGTGAAAGAAAAATAAAATGAAGAAATTTTTTTCAATAGTATTCTTTCTGCCAATCATTGTCCTTTCTCAAAACATTTCAAAATCGGTTGATAGTTTATTTGAATAGCGGCATTATAAAACAACTGGAAGAAATAATTAAGTAATCCTGGTTATTCTTTCACCCGCATCACCATATTAATTGGTGTTAGAGATCCATACATTGAAGTTACCTGCAGCAAATAATCGCCGGGCTCTTCGGGAGTAAACGCAAAATCAAGTGTCTGTCCTACAGAAACCGATTGCTTTGTTGCCGGTTTAATTATTTGCTGATAGATCGGCAGATCAGCTCCATCTTTTGCAAGTGGTTTCCATTTCACAGGCTTATCATTATACAGAATTGAAGTTTCGATATCAGCCCAGCCCGCAGTAATATTTATCATTCTTAAATGATAGTTTATCCTTTTTTTTATATAGAGAGTATCCGGTTGTTTTTTCCCATTAATAAATATGGCACCAAAATTATTTTCACCGAATATGATCACTTTATTTTTTTCACTTTCATAACTTATCTCCGGGTCTTTTACGATCAATGCGCCATACATACCGGCAAATAACTGCTGGTTGTGCATATGGGTATGATAAATAAAAGTACCTGAACGTGGCGGTCGCATATGCACAACAAATGAATCACCGGGTTGAATGATCGGGGCAAGCATTGTTTTATAATTACCCCAACCGGATACACCATCAAAATAACTATCAATTTCCAATCCATGCCAGTGAACAGTAGTTGCTTCTTTTAATTTATTGATCACTTTTATTGACACAGGTTCGTCACGGTTCAATACGATGTTCGGGCCCGGAATATTTACATTATCATCCGATATTTGATTTCCTTCTAATAAAATGAACCCATTACCAGTAGCAGAATCATACCAGTTAGGTTTTTCTTTTACTATCAGTGTGAGATTACGTTCTTTAACATTTTTAAATTTTATAAGCTTCCAGTTTTTTTCTGATGGTAAAATTTGCAATCCCATGATCAATCCACCCATTCCTTCCGTTACATGGGCATGCAGATCTTTTGGATCCATTTCTTCCATCTTAGGTTTTTTTCGAAGGAATGATTCGGGTAGTATATGAAATATGGTATGACAATGAAACAACCAGCCGCCTGGTTTTTCAGGCACCCAACTCAATGACATGGTTTCACCGGGGTTCAACAATTCGGTTACTGCTTTATGAATGGTTTCTTTATCGGAAGCGGAATCTTTATATATATTACCATGACTGGTTACTGTATAATAAAAACCATGCAGGTGCATCGGGTGTTGCTGGTTACTTGCATTGATGACTTTCCAATTTACTTCTTCTCCTTGTTTATAAGTAAGCCGTTCTGTAAATGGCCATGTACGACCATTAATAGCCGCTTGCTCATGCATGGTTGTATCGAATTTTATATTGTTATTCCATAAGCTGATCATCATGATCCTTTCTTTCGGATCTGATTTTTTACCGGCAGGGTCAATAATAAAAGCACCGAATAATTGGCTGTCGGTAAAATGAGGAAGCGGAAGTCCGAAAAAATTGATCTCACTACTGGCAGATGCACGGTAAAAATAAGTTCCAGGTTGTCCTGCTTTAAATGATGTTTCAAATGTTTCACCGGGCTTGATCAGGATACTATCACCAGCAACAGCAGGCCTTGAACAAAAGCCATGTAACGTCATTACAGTATCCAGTTTATTGTGAATGGTTGCTTTAATGATCGTTCCTTCAGGTACACGAATTTGTGGCCCCGGTAATTGTAAAGGCTTTCCTTTTTCTGCAAAGGCATAAACTTTTATTCCTTCTCCTTCATGTGTTTCTGGAAACCACATTCCTTCTCTTGCTTCAAGACTTATAGTAAGAATTCCATTTTGTAAAACACCTGCTGATTGCCGGTTATCATTTGTAAGAATTTCTTCTGTACCCGGTGGCGTAGGGAAGAATTGTTTCTTTTTATGCAGCATCTTTTCTGCATCATTCATTTTAGTTTTTCCGGGGGCACAACTGATTATTTTTTTGGAAGAAGGAGTGGATGTTACATTCTCAAAATCTGCCGAAGCATAGGTATAGTAAGATAGTTCATTGCTTGTTTTGCCAAAACTTAATAAGACAAATACAGCAAGCAGGATAAATATTATTCCCGGTAGCAGTTTCAACTAAGGTGGTGGTCTATCGGTAAAAGATACAGATTAGTTTTATATAAAAACTAAAAAAGGTTTTATTGCTTCGGAATCTCTTTTATATGATATTCCTGTATCAGTGGCGGATTTTCCGGTGAAAGGGTAAAATAAATTTCAATATTCGTCTTCTCTCCTTCAATGATAAATGAACCACGCAATTGATTTTCCGGTTTTACCTCTTTTACTGAGATTATTTTCCCCGCTTTAGCATAAAGATCTCTTGCATATTTTTTCAATGTGTCAATCGGGTAATCAGGGAAAAAGTTTTCAGCAAAGATTCCGCTCTGCTCTGCATTGTTCCATTCTGGTAATACTTTCATCAGATCATTTTTCCGTTGTTCCAAAATTTTTGATGCAGGCAATTGCATCGGCTGCAGCCCTGCAATTTTTATCAGCGTATCAAGTATTTGCAGGTTTACAAAACCCATTGGAGAATAAGTTCTATTGGCAAATGAGACAATACCGATACCATAATCCGGCATGATGCGCCATTGACTACCGAAACCGGGTAAGCCGCCACTATGAGCAATATAAGTTCTGCCTTCACAGTCTTTCAGCCAACCTAAGCCATAACAGTAAGCCGAAGTAACGGCACAGGTTCTTCCGCTTGGATATTTATAGTTTGGATTAAATCCATTCCATCTCCATGGATGATGCATTTCCCTTACAGAACTTCTTTTTATCGGACCATCATCTTTTGCATTATTTGGGGGCCATGCAGAAAGATGAAAAGCCATATAGTTTCCGAACTCATCGATGGAAGAGATCATAGCACCCATTGCACCCCAGCTTCCGTCTTTTGTATCATGCAATAATGTTTCTTCATTCCATTTTTCATTTAACCAGCGATAGCCATGTGCCAGTTTATCAGGAGCAACATCACCATATTCATAGGTGGTGGTTTTCATTCCCAGTGGTTCCAAAATATTTTTTTTGATATAATCCTGGTAACGCATTCCTGAAACAGTAGTGATAATTTTTCCCAGCAATGCAAAACCAAGATTACTGTATTCATAAGCAATGCCAGGAGGATTTGAAAATGAAAGTTGTTTGCCGATCAGTTCAATTAAGTCTTTATCGGTATCTGCAAGCTGACGATCACCCCAGGGATTGTCTTCAGGAAAACCAGCACCATGTGTCATCAAATGCCGAATAGTAATATGCGGCGCATCGGCAGTTGGATATTTTAAATTTTTTAATTCAGGGATATATAAATAAGCCGGATCATCAAGATTCAGTTTTCCTTCATCACGTAGTTTCAGTATTGCCATCGTTGCAAAACTTTTACTCATGCTTGCAATGCGGAATAATGATGATGAGGTAACAGGGATTTTTTTATCAATATCTGTATAGCCGATATTGCCTTTGTAAACCAGTTTGCCATCTACCACTAAACCATATGCAACACCAGGCAAATGATTGCTGTCAGCATAATCTTTAAATATTTTATCAATGATGGGAAATGTCTGCATGATTTTTTCCATTCTTCCCTGTTCTGGAAAAGATGCAGATTTATAGGAGCTGTCATACAAGGTTGCAGATTGTTTAACACCCTGCTTGTTCTCATTGCAAGAAATAAGAATGACAGCAAAAACAATAGAAGAAAGAGTGATTTTCATAAAAATCATTTAATGAAAGTTAAGGTGTTTCTGTAACTACTGTCGCTGAATTATTTTTCCTGAAAGGTTGTTTTTTCCAATAAGTTAAACTCCTCCATGCCCACTCCATCGGGCCAAACCGGAAATAATGCAACCAGATATTGCTATAAATGATTTGTATTATCCATACGGCTGCTACTACATAATATATTTCATGTCGCTGTAGTTTTCCAAACATACCAAAACCTATTCCATAGAAAAACAAACCACACATTAATGATTGCATAAGGTAATTGGTAAATGCCATTTGTCCAACGGGCCGCAGCAATGCAAAGAGCCATTTAAACCAACCGGACTTATATAGCAGCATAATTAATCCTAATATGCCTATTGCACGAAAAGTACGGGACACATTATAATACGAAAATGGAATTTTCTTTGTTTGTTCAAACCAGTTGAACTGTGCATTAATGATTGGCTGAAGACGGAAATAGGAAATGATTAACCCGGCACCTAGCCCGATTATACACATCCACAAGTATGTTTTAACAGTAGCCTGCCCGGTTAATATACCCATTTTAAAAAAAGCCATTCCAAGAAACATAAAAAGTAAAACATCCCAGGGTTCAAGAAACAGGTATTGTACTAATTGATCAAGATAGCGTCCGGTTCTGTATTCATAGAGCACTTCATAATTTCCGGTGACTTTTTCTATTGCTTTTTCTCTTCGCTTTAACCTGCTTTCAGGCGAACTGTTTTTCTTCATATCCTCCATTGCGCCCAACTGTTCTTTTTGAACAAGAGTGAGTTTTGTTTTAGTAGTATCAATGGCTGCAATCATTTCTCCGCGATGAATAATTTCTTTATCATGATACAAATCCCGGTTTTCTCTTGCGAGAATAAAAATTAAACAGAAGCCTGCACCAATCAATAGTTTTTTTGATGGCAGATTACGAAATGCGAACATGAGCATTCCTAGGCAGGCATAATCGAGTAATATATCACCAGACCACAGAAGAATAAAAACATCGATCAATGAAAAAACAATTAACCATAATTGCCGGCGAAAAAAATAATCTGCCGGCATCATTCCATCCAATCTCTTTTCTTTTCCGCCAATAAAAAGAAGAATGCCTGCACCAAATAGCATAGAGAAGATGGCTCTTTGAGTTCCTTCAGGAAACCATTCTACAAAATGCCAGGTTTTAAAATCGATTGTATCCCATTCGTTGAGTATATAGGGATCACCAGGTAATGAAAAGCCCGGAATATTCATTAATAATATTCCAAGAATAGCAAAGCCTCTAAGACTATCGAGAATAACTATTCTTTCCTGTTGTGATACAGGCCCGGTTAATGTAGTTGTTGACCCATTTGCCATATCATTTGAATTAAATTTTCAGAGAATGATATTTATTAAAAACTAAAAATTATACAACTCCTGTAGTTTCTGTACTTGAATTGTTTTTCCTAAAAGGTTGTTTTTTCCAATAAGTTAAACTCCTCCAGGCCCACTCCAACGGTCCGAAACGGAAATAATGCAACCAGATATGGCTCCAAACAATTTCAAGTGCCCATGTTGCTGCCACTACATAATATATCTGATGACGTTCCAGTTTTCCATACATACCAAAGCCAACACCATAGAAATACAGCCCAACTAAAAATGATTGCATCAGGTAATTAGTAAATGCCATTTGCCCGACAGGACGCATTAATGCAAACAACCATTTAAACCAACCTGATTTATACAACAACATGATCAATCCAAATATTCCCAATGCCCTGAAGGTTCTGGATATTTCATAAAATTCAAACGAAACATTTTTTGTGTATTCAAATCCGTTGAACTTATGTTCAATCAGCGGTTGCAACCGAAAATAAGAAAGTACCAAGCCAATACCTAAGCCACCAATGAATAAGAACCAATATGTTTTTACTGGTGCCAGTCCTGTGATCACTCCATTTTTAAAAAACGCCATTCCCAGAAACATAAAAACCATAATATCCCATAAGATATAGTAAGTGTGCACTTCACCATTGAAACTTCTTTCACTCTGGTATTTATAAAAACCGGCATAATCACCTCTTACAATTGCAAGATTTTTTTCCATCAACTTCTTTTTGGCTTCCGAGGATGATTTTTCTTTCATTCCCGTCATTGCACCTAATTTTTCTTTCTGCTCGTCCGTCAACTTTGTTGTTGTTGTATCTATTTTGGCGATTGCTTCTCCTTGAACGATCATATCCCTTCGACGGGTTGCATCTACATTTTCTCTTGTCGTCATCAGCACTAATGATATAACAGCTCCAATGATCAATGTTTTTGGCGAGAGCCGACGGAATGCAAACATGATGATGCCGACAATTGCATAATGAAATAAAATATCCCAAAACCATAAAAGCACAAAAGCATTGAATAAGCCAAACACTAGTAGCCATAATTGTCGGCGAATAAAATAATCTGTTGGCCAAAGGCCATCTAATTTTTTTTCCTGCCGGGTGATGAATAAAATAATACCGGCACCAAATAACATGGAGAATAATGCCCGCTGGCTTCCTTCCATAAACCATTCAATAAAATACCATGTTTTAAAATTAGTACCAGACTCACTCAATACAGATGGATCGTATAATGCCGGGTCTGGTAATGCAAATCCCGGAATGTTCATCAGCAGTATTCCAAGTATTGCAATACCCCGGAGGCTATCAAGAATAATAATTCGTTCTTGCTGGCTGACGGGGGCAGCCAATGTTGTTGGTTCGTTTGACATACAATTGATTTTGGTGGTGTGACTTGTTTATTCTATTATTTAAAAGCCTTTCTTTTCTCCAATAAATTTATCAAACCATTCTACATTGGTTTGCATTGTTTTTAAAACCATACGTGGTTCCTGCGGACCATGTGGCTGGCGTGGTAATGCAAGTAAACGAACCGGAACATTTCTTCTTCGCAAGGCATTATAAAACATTACCGAATTGCTGAATGGAACTCTTTGATCTGCTTCACCATGTTGTAGCATTACCGGTGTTTTTACATTTTGTACAAACCTGATAGGTGAATGTGCATCATACTTACTCCAATCGTCCCATGGATTAGACTGGAAATAAGAAGGAAGAAAACCTTCAATATCATCTGTCAGGTTCTGATGCGATAGGTCAACTACCGGTGCACCGATAGATGCAACTTTAAAACGATCGGTATGACCAACGATCCAACTGCTCATAAAACCACCATAACTCCAACCCATCACTCCCATTTTACTTTCATCAGCCACTCCCATTTTTATTACATGATCTACACCTGCCATCAAGTCCTCAAAATCTTTACCACCCCAATCATTGCGATTAGCCATTCGAAAATCTGTACCATAACCGGAAGATCCTCTTGGATTAGGACGAAGCACTGCATAACCTGCTTCTGCAAATGCAGCAATAGGATATGCGCCTTGATTGCCAGCCACACAAGCTTGTGTAAATACACCAGCAGGTCCGCCATGTACATTTAATATAAACGGAACTTTTGTTCCGGCTTTATAATTGATGGGGTAAGTAAGCAAACCTTCGATCTCTTTACCATCAGCGCCTTTCCATTTCACTACTTCAGTTTTTGGTAACGCTTTGCCTGCATGTTCCGAATTGATACTTGAAATTTTTACAGGCGAATAACTACTGAGTGAACTGATATAAGCTTCCGGTAGTTGAGCTGTGTTTTGTAAAGTAAATCCAATATATGTTGCTGTTGCATTAAGCGTTCCGCCGCCAACAAAATCTTTTGTGCCTTTTGTCCATTCGGTAATATTTTTTCCATCGGTACTCAATGCATAAATACTGTTGAGTGTTTTATTGGCTTCAGCCCATAAAAGATTTTTACCGTCAGCTGTCCAGCCAAGAAGGCCGCCATTTTCATCGGGTGTTGCTTTCAACCGCCAGCTTTTTCCATCTGCAAGGGAATAAATTTTAGCATGTCTTGCTCCTGACCAGTCAACCGGATCTGCACTGCTATAATATGCAATCATTTTTCCATCAGGGCTAAATAAAGGATTGGATTCACCTGCACCGGTATTTGCAATTGATTTGATATTTCCGGTTTCAATATCGATTAAAGAAATATCGCTGTATACGTTATCATTTACTTCAGGTGTTTTCCCATGACTGTAAGCAATCGTTTTTCCATCGGGACTCCAGTCAAATGCATTTACATTGTAATTCTCTTTGGTCAATTTTTTCTGAACAACTTTTCCGGCAGTATCTTTTTTATCGAGCCATAAAACAAACAGCCGGTTTTGTTTTACTTCTTCATCCATATAGTACCAGTCATTCTTCGCTTTCTTATCTTTTTCTTCTTTAGCTTCTGATGCATCTATCATAGTAAAAGCGATCATCTTTCCATCGTGGCTCCAGGAGTAACCACCAACACTGCTTTTTACATCCGTTATTTTTTCTGCTTCACCGCCACCAACGGGTAAAACATATAAATTGTTTTTACTGTCTCTTGAAGAAGTAAAAGCTATCCATTTGCCATCCGGGCTCCATTGCGGGTTTGCTGAATTCTTATCGCCTTTAGTAAGCTGAATAGAATTACTTCCATCGGCATTGCATAACCATACCTGGTTTACATATTCGCTACGATCATCCGTCATCATCGCTTCACGAACAGTGTAGAGCACTTTCATACCATCGGGTGAAGGAACAACGGCCGTGATGTTTTTTATTTTCAGGCATTGCTCAGGGCTCCAGTTTTTTTGTGCAAGCATAACAACCGGGAATAATAATGCGGCAAGCAAAAATCTTGGTTTCATATCAGTTGTTTTAACGAGTGATTAAATGGTAGGGATATTCAGCATTCAAAGGGAAGGTTGTTAAGATGAGAACATACAAGTTAAGAAGCCGGAAGGATAAAGCAAAACTGGATATTTATTTCCCTGTCTGTTATAAAATTCATAGATTCATAGATTAGTTCCCTCCCCTTGCGAACAAACATTACCTGCCCGCAAATCAACTTAAAAAACGAACCAACTAATGCAAACTTTAGCTCCCGTTCAGTCATCCGAACGTGAAATTTTTATGGATGTACTCCGCGGTTTTGCCATCCTCGGAATTTTTATTGCCAACCTCGGAAGTGGTCTTTCCTGGTATGATGAAAGCGCCAATCTTACGGGGCCATTCCTGGTGCCTGGCTGGGATCATAAGATGACATTCATCCATCATATGCTAATAGAAGGAAAGTTTTATTCCATTTTCAGTTTATTGTTCGGTTGGGGTATTGCATTGCAAATAAAAAGAGGAATGGCAAGAGGTGTGGATGCCATACCTACCATTAAAAGAAGGTTATTGTTTATGCTGCTACTGGGTGCGGTTCATTTAATGATATGGCCCGGTGATATTGTTTTCTTTTATGGATTGCTTGGATTTTTATTATTACCTCTCAGAAAATTTTCCAATAAAACATTGCTGATAACAGGCGGCATATTGATCCTTTCACCAATATTATTATATGGTTTAAAAATGCAGTTCCCTGTTTTAAATTTTCCAGCTGAAAAATTAAACCAGGCAGGTGATTGGACGAACAGCCAGTTGAGTCCGCAGTTTGACACGATAAAAAGCCAGGAAGAATTTGAGGCGGTAATGAAAAATGCAAACTGGTGGGATGTTTTCAAAATGAATGTTGCCGGATTTTTTTATCGCTATGGCTATTTGATCTTCATCAGCCGTATTTCAAAAGTGTTGGGTATGTTCCTCATCGGATATGTAATTGGCCGTACTGATTTTTATAAAAACATCATGCAGCATAAAAAAATTGTGTATTGGGTGATCGGAATTGGTTTTGCGATCGGTCTTCCATGTAATTATTTTTTGGCGCATTATATGGCAACTGCCGAGGGTGATTATTTTCAATTGAAAGAAAAAGGACTTTACCAGACAATTGTGTACGCATTCGGCGTGGCGCCACTTGCATTAGCTTACGTTGGAAGTTTTATGTTATTGTTTCAAAATCCTGTTTGTAAAAAAATACTCTCGTTAATTGCACCTGCAGGTAAAATGGCTTTTAGTAATTATATCACGCAATCGCTGGTGGGGAATTTTGTTTTTCTTGGTGCAGGCCTGGGCTTTATGGGGCAGGTAGGCCCCGTTTATTATACCATCTTTGGGTTTGGATTTTTTATCCTTCAGGTTATCATCAGTACCATTTGGTTAAAGTATTTTAATTATGGCCCGATTGAATGGATATGGCGCAGCGCTACTTATAAAAAATGGCAACCAATGCGAAAGCAAACGACATAAATAGATTTTATGGAAGTACCTGAACTATACTTCTCTCACTTCATTTATTTTGAAACCATTTTCCAAAAAAAAAGAAATTAATCGCCGGGAAACTATCAACCGGGAGAAAAATAAAATGGCCACAACTCAAATAAAAATTGTAGCCATTAAAGGTCGTCTTTCACCGATCAATATGGAGGAGCGTTGAATCCTGATTCCGTAGTTGTTTCCTTTTTGCCAAACATATTTTTCATGCCTGGAAAATTTTTATCCAAAAAACCCGTACCTCTTTTTTTAAGATCAGCTTTTTGTTCCGGAGTCATTTTAGAATATTTCTGGTATCCAATGGCTGCGGCCGCTGCCAGGATCAGACCCACAAATGATTTTTGCATAATATAAAAGTTTTAGTTTAAAGAATGCGATTTCCATTTACCTTATAAAAAAATCGTGCCGTATTAGCCGGCGTTGCAACCTTAATATTATTTATATTTATAATTATGGAAGTACACCACCACTCCCACACTTCAAGAAAAAAATGGACACATTATTTCTGGGAATTTCTCATGTTGTTTCTTGCTGTGTTCTGTGGATTTTTAGCAGAGTACCAGCTGGAGCATAAGATTGAAAAAGACAGGGAAAACATTTTAGCGAAAGCTTTTTTTGAAGATCTAAAAAAAGATACAGCAGCCTTGCATTTGGCATTTTCCTTTAGTGATAAAAAACTGAACGCCTGCGACACTGTCCTTGAAATGCTACACCGACCTCGTACTAGTTGGAATGATACCAACTTTTATAAAAGTTATTCTTATAATTTGATCGCATATCCTTTCATAGCAACGAATGGCACATATGAACAAATGAAAACGTCTGGTTCATTGCGTTATTTCAAGCAGTCGCTTGTTAACCAGATGAATGCTTATGATGTGCAACTTAAGAAAACAGGATACAGGGACGATGTAGAAGATAAAGGCCTTTGGATTCTTGCTACTTATAGTATGGACTTACTAAATATAGAAGTTCTTTCTGACATCAGGTTTAACAAGCCAATAACGCATGATGCATATATAAAAATCACAGATAAAGACAATATAGGTAAATTAATTAATCTAGTAATGATGATGAAAGGTTTCCGTACCCGTACCCTTCAGGAATATGAGGCACAATTAAAAATCGCTGACACTTTACTTAATGCGCTGGAAAAAGAATATCACCTGAAATAAATTTTTATGGAAGTACATGCCCACACACATACCCCAAGAAAAAAATGGACCCATTATTTCTGGGAATTTTTTATGTTGTTCCTTGCAGTGTTCTGCGGATTTTTAGCAGAGTACCAGTTAGAACATAAGATCGAAAAAGACAGGGCAAAGGAACTGGCAGAAAGCCTTTACGAGGAAGTGTATGCTGACTCGGTCACGATGCAGAACAAAATAAATATGCGCTTGCAAAAAGAAGAGCGGATGCAGTACTTCAGGAATTACGTTTCCGACAGTGACCTTACCAAACTTTCTGAAAAATTTTATCCAAGCTTTGCCTGGACTGCTGTTTTAACCACCAGTATAATCTTTGAACCCAATGATGGGATATTGAGCCAGCTGAGAAATTCCGGAGCACTTCGTTATTTTAAAAGCACACGGCTGCAAAATTCGATCAGCCATATCAATGTGGCAATTTCAAATGCCAGGGAAAGGAATATACAGGAGTATCATTTTATAGAACAGTTCGTAAGGCCTTTTACATTGAAGCATTATGATTTTAAATGGATGGACGACTATACACAAAACGGTAAGCAAAGTATTTTGCAGTCTCTTGCCCAAACAAATTATCATACTTCGGTAACACCCATAATCAAAAACATACAAGACTTCAAAAGAGAAGATGCAGAAGGGCTTGTTGCTTATTACCAGCTGGTGCTTAGAGCAACGAGACAGATACATTACCAGGCATATATTGAAAGAAATCATGAATTGCTTCAAACACTTAGAGCGGAATATGGATTTAAAATCGAATAATATAAAAAATTATGGAAGTACACCACCACCCACACACCTCAAGAAAAAAATGGAACCATTATTTCTGGGAGTTTTTAATGCTATTCCTTGCTGTGTTCTGCGGATTTTTGGCAGAATATCAACTGGAGCATAAAATAGAAAAGAACAAGGAGAAACAATTTATGGTGTCAATGATCGAAGACCTGAAAGCAGATACCAGTGCAATTTCAATACTTAATAAACAACGTTACGGTAGGATCCAGATGTATGACTCGTTAAGTAATTCTATCATTGAAAGAAAATACATGCAGAATGGGGGCGCCTTTTATTATTGGGGGCGAAATATTTCCCGCAGAGCTTTTTTCTTTTCTGCTGACGGAACCATGCAACAATTAAAAAATTCAGGCGGACTTCGGTTGATAAGCGATCAAACCATTTCAGATAAAATAATTGGGTATGATGTTCTTTACAGAAACATCATGCTTCAACAGGATCTGGAGGAGGTACAGTTGAACGAATACCGTGGCATAGCTGCAAGAATATTTGATGCCGCTGTTTTCAGCAAAATGACAAGAGGGCTTACAAATGAAAGGCCAGGAGAGAACCTTCAATTAAAAGATAGCACCATTTTATTAAGCGGCTTTTTTGAAAGACCGACGGATAATCCTCAACCAAAAGATAGCTCACCAATTGCATTAAATGAATTGGCAAACAGGCTTAATTACTGGGCGGCCGGCTCACAACGCCTTCTGCAACTTTTGGAGCAACTTAAAAAAATGGCATTTGAATTAATAGACCTGATAAAAAACGAATACCACCTGAAATAAAATATTATGGAAGTACATGCACATACCCATACTGCAAGAAAAAAATGGACACACTACCTCTGGGAGTTCTTAATGTTATTCCTTGCTGTGTTCTGCGGTTTTCTTGCAGAAAATCAACGGGAACATATGATAGAACACCAGCGGGAAAAAATATTAATAACTGAGGTGGTAGAAGATCTTAAAAAAGATTCCTCATTTCTTACCTGGTGTATAAACAGTATTATTCCTAATCATGTAAAGCTGCTGGATTCTGCGATCACTTTATTACAACAACGGGGAAATGAAAAAGACAGGGAAACCTACCAGGCTTATTTAACAGCAACAGAATGGAATTTTAATTACGTTCCTACTGATCGTACTTTATCGCAATTGAGAAGTTACGGACACAGGTTGATCAGGAACAGCGTGGTTGCTGATGTTTTAAGTGAACTTGAGATATTGTATAGAGTGTACCTAAATACCAACGATCATGTTCATGATCTGCAAAATGATATTGATGAATCAGCATATATTTTTGCTGATACCGCTGTCCTGGGTCGTTTATTTATCACAGATTATCCATTTCCAAATGATGTTTCAATAGATCTTAATGATATACCATTAACAGCCAGGATCAATAAAACTGATCCGGGGTTTCAAAACTTTATTGCGAAGTTAAAAAAATACAATTTTTATTTAGCTACTAGTGTGAAAGGAGAATATATCCGGGTATTAAAATCTTTGGATTCCACAATGAGTGTTCTGAAAAAAGAATATCACCTGGAATAAAAACAGTTTTTAGCTTTGTGCGGTTTTTAAAGAAGTGCTCCTTTGAAGTAATTCCATAACCTGCGGATCTTCTTTTATTCCTATCATCATCGGGTATTCCAAATAGTAATAGATAGTATTCAGATCTTTATTGATGCAGTTGTTTAAATATTGAAAAGTTTTTTCCTTATCCCTCATTGCCCACCAAACCATTAACAGGTCTCCGTCCATTGCCAGTTCTGGCTCTTCCCTTTGTCGCTGTTCAAGTTTACTGATACATTCCAATGCTGTTTCTTTTTGCCCGAGCCGGGCATAGGCATAACCAAGGGGTGCCAAACTTTTAAGAGGATGATTAGCCAGTTGATGCACTTCCTGGAAAAATTCCAACGCTTTTTTCCAGTCACCTTTCATTCCAACACACCAACCTTTCATTTCAATGGCAAGTCTCATTTTTGGATTAATCTCCAGTTGTTTTTCTGCAATGCGATAAGCTTTGTCATAATGCTCCGCCATTGTATAAGCCTCACCCAGGTAATTATTGATAACAGTTGAAAGCGGATCGATCTCTAAAGCTTTTTCCAAAACTTTTACCGCTTCTTCTTTTTTTCCAGTTACTATAAAATAATAGCCAAGTAACCTGTATGTTTCAGTATAAGCAGGGTTAAGCTGCAGCGCTTTTTGCAGGGAATCATAAGCTGCCTGCCATTTCATTTCATAAAATAAGTGAACCCTCGCTTTGGCAATATGACTCTCTGCTATGCTATTATCAAGCTTCAATGCTTTATCACTGTATTGATCAGCGAATCCGAATGCTTTGTCAGGCCTTAACTGGCCTGTTGCACCAAGATTTGAATAAGCGACCGCCATCATTGCATAGGCTTGTGCATAATCCGGCTCGAGGTCAATTGCCTGCTGAAAGCATTCAATTGCTTTGTATGTATCAGCAGGTGTGAGTTTATTCCAGAAATGCAATCCTTTTAAGTAAAGCGTATATGCATTGATGTTTTTAGCGGAAGCCTTTACAAATTGTTCATTTTTTGAAGCAAGCGATAAATTTTCACGAAGACGATTAGCAATTATATTACTGATCTCATCCTGCACCTTGAAAATATCGGTAAGATCACGGTCATAGTTTTCACTCCATACATTATATCCGTCCGCTGCGTTTATTAATTGTGCCGTTATGCGAACCCTGTTGGAGGCTTTGCGAACGCTGCCTTCTAAAATTTTATCTACGTTTAATTTAACGGCTATCTCACGAACATCATCCAGTTTGCCTTTGAAGGCAAAAGCTGAAGTACGGGAAGTAACCTGTAATCCTTCCACTTTTGTCAACGAATTCAATAACTCTTCAGTAATTCCATCGCTGAAATATTCATTTTCAGGATCGCCGCTAAGATTTACAAATGGCAAAACAGCAAGACGGTTTGCAGGAGGTTTTGTTTTTCCTTTTAATTCATCACGGGAAGGAACTGTTAAGCCTTGGTTTGAAACAGCAAAAATGCGAACAGGTAATTTTATATTTTTCAATTCAAAGTATCCCATCTCACGAAGAGAAATATCGGTTTGATTTTTTACTTCATCAGCTAATTTCTCAGAAATGAAAATACTGCCGGGCACTGCAAGCGATTCAATTCTTGAGGCAAGATTTACGCCATCGCCATAGATTGTTTCATTTTCAATAGATATATCACCGGTGTGCAAGCCGATCCGCAGATCAACTTTTGGTTCCTGTTGTAATTGTTTTTGAATTTCAATGGCGCTGTTCACAGCATCAATAGCACTGGAAAAAATGCTAAGAGCACCATCGCCATAATATTGAAGGATCTTTCCGTTATAATTTTTTGCAGTTGACTCGAGCACCTCTTTCAGGTGTTTTTGTTTGGCTTTTGCCAATTGCTCATTCTCCTGCATCAGGGCGGTGTACCCTGCCATATCCACAAACATTATAGCTGCCAGTTGTCGCATAAAAAAAGAACACGAAAATAAGGAGAATGTATGTTGGATTTGCAAGGGAAATGAGAATAAAAAATCCATCCTGATAATTTGCAAGTACTAACTTTAAAGCTGCGCCGAACCACCGACTTTACAGCAACCAAAATTATAACCACCAAACATGGAAGTACACCACCATTCTCCTACTTCACGAAAAAAATGGACACATTATCTCTGGGAGTTTCTCATGTTATTCCTTGCTGTGTTCTGCGGATTTTTGGCAGAATACCAACTTGAACATAAAATTGAGAAAGACAGGGAAAAGATTTATATAAGTAACCTGTATGAAGATTTAAAATCGGATACAGCTATTTACAACGAATACGGAAGAACCGGCAAAGAGTTCGATGCCCGAATCGATTCGTTGATGAGGTTACTCAGAAGTCCCGGCAGGAGTGCCCACCTCGATAAAATTTATTATTATGCAAGGGTACTTACGCTCAACACCAATATTGCTATCCCGAGCCAACGCACTTTTACCCAGATGAAAAATTCCGGCCTGCTGCGTTTGATCAGCAAACAGAAGGTGGCGGATAATGTATCATCGTATTACCTGGAGTTGGATGAAATTTTATCTCAGAATGGTTTTATCCTGGGCATGATCTCAGATTACTGGGACGAAGCAGGAAATCTATTTGATGCAGAAGTTCTTTACAGGATAAGGATAGAAAAAAAAATACCGGATAATAAGAACCTTAAGTTAATGACGGAGGACCCGGTTGTGATCAATAAGTTTCTTGTAAATGCCCAGTATCTATATGGCAGCCGGAAGAAGCAAAGTGAAGATGTGAAAGTGCGTTTCCAAAGGGCAATTGAGTTAATATCATTAATTCAGAAAGAATATCACCTGAAATAAACATTTATGGAAGTACATGCACACTCACATACCACCCGAAAAAAATGGACGCATTATTTCTGGGAGTTTCTCATGTTATTCCTTGCTGTGTTCTGTGGTTTTCTTGCAGAAAATCAAAGAGAACATATGATAGAACACAGCCGTGAAAAGCAATATATAAATTCTTTAATAAAGGATGTGGAGCTGGATATAGCCTCACTAAAACTTTCATTGGGTGTCCGCAAAAGGTATATCAATTATTATGATTCGCTGGTGTTTTTGCTGAAACAAAATAACAAGAAAACAGTGAATGATATTTATTATTATTCAAGGTTTCTTGGCAGAATGGATGAGTTTAAATATCATGACAGGACGATCCAACAACTAAAAAGTTCAGGAAGCTTAAGACTTATCCGGAATAAAAAAGTTGCTGACAGTATTGTTATTTATGATAATGAGGTGATAAAGGAAATTTTAAATCAACAGGAACGTGAAAACAATGTCAGACTTGACATTTACTATACTAGTGTTGGTAAAGTATTAGATGGGTATGTATGGAATGATATGGTAGATGATAATGGTATAATATCCCGGTATACAGGCAATCCGCCTCCAATATCTGCCAACCCAAAAGACATCAACGAATTTGTTGTTAAGGTGATCTATATCAAGACATCCTACCGCCTTACAAATAAAACAATTGAAACAGCTATTACTGTTGCTAATGAGTTAA
The DNA here is from genome assembly GCA_005882315.1 of Bacteroidota bacterium. NCBI lineage: Bacteria > Pseudomonadati > Bacteroidota > Bacteroidota bacterium. The sequence continues at coordinate 1,105,693 of VBAR01000001.1, read as the reverse complement.
TTGCTCTTTTTAAAAAAGAATATCACTTGAAATAAATCATTTATGGAGGTACATGCTCATTCACATTCTCATGGAAAGAAAAACTGGAAACAATATTTCTGGGAGTTTCTAATGTTATTTCTTGCTGTAACGCTTGGATTTTTTGTAGAGAATCAACGGGAACATATTGTAGAGCGTCAACGGGCAACTCAATATGCAAAGGCATTGCTCAGAGACCTGGAAAAAGATACTGTTGAGATACGTGATGTTATGCGTGAAAATAAAATTATACTGGCCTGTTTTGATAGTGCCAGGTCGATCATCCATCAACGTATAAAAAATTACATGGCTCCAGGGGCTTTTTATTATTATAGTAATGTGGTTGCCAGTGCTCCTTCTGTTTCCTGGAATGATGCTACGATCATTCAAATTACTCAATCGGGAAACCTGCGTTATTTTACAAATGCCGAACTGGTCAATAAGATCAGTTATTATTATTCCCAGATCAATTATGTAAAACTTCTGAATGCGAATGACAGGGGTGTAAGAGATAGATCAATGGAAATAAGGAGCCGTGTATTGAATAATTACGAGTACGCAAGGTTCTCTACTTACTCGACGGATGACTGGTTACGCTTACCCGATACTTTAATGAAAAGGATGTTTCCTGTTCAAACCAATGATGCAAATCTGTTAAATGAATTTGCCAACAGTTTTGAAAACAGGAGAAGGGTCCTTGATCTTGTGATGAAACGTGTTTACCCTGCATCAATTAAAGACGCAGTGGAACTCATAAGTTTATTGAAAGAAGAATATCAATTGAAATAAATACTATGGAAGTACATGCACACACACATACCGCAAGAAAAAAATGGACACATTATTTCTGGGAGTTTTTAATGTTATTCCTTGCTGTGTTCTGCGGATTTTTGGCAGAGAACCAAAGAGAGCATTATGTCGAGAATCAACGTGAAAAGAAATTTGCAAGGCGATTATTGTCAGACATTCGTGAAGATTCAACGTTCTTTCAAGTAAGACTTCAAAAATTACAGGAGAGGCAGAAAGTACATGCTCAATTTATGGAAATTATGACTGGCCCTGTGAAACCCACTGACTCTGTATTGATGTCAAATTTTTTTCTGTTACTAAAAAGTTTTAAACCAGAATTTACAACAGCCACCTATAGTCAAATGAAAGCATCGGGCAGTTTGCGTTATATTCAAAATGATGATCTTACCACTGCATTGCAAAAATATTACGAGATTATGTTGCCAAGGGCCAATTATGATGCTGAAGGAGTAGATAAACATTTTACAGAATATACTGTCCCGTATATGATAAAGCATTTTCGATTCCAGGATCTAAATACCTTGAATGATTCGGCTTATAATAAAAAATATGTCATTCTCGACCGTACTCCCGGATCAGATCAGGAACTTATTAATATTATGGGCATTAATGATGCCGCCTGTAATGCTCTGCTTGGTAAGCAAACGCCAGCGATGAAAAAAGCTTTTGAATTAATTGATCTGTTAAAAAAAGAATATCACTTGAAATAAAATAACTATGGAAGTACATGCACACACACACTGCAAGAAAAAAATGGACACATTGCTAATCTTTTACATACATTGAAAACAGCATATTATCTGAAATAAACAGGAAAGATGAAAACAAAAATTTTACTGCTCAGTATTTTATTCACGCAGCAACTTGTGGCGCAATCCTATAAAAAAACTCATGCGAAAGCCATTGTTGTGGATACACACAATGATATACTGATGAAGGCTGCTGATATAGGAGTTGTATTTGACCAGGACCTTACTGGTAAAACACATTCCGATCTGGCCCGATGGAAAAAAGGCGGGCTGGATGTACAATTGTTCTCTGTTTATTGCGATGGAGGTTTAAAAAATCCGTATGCCTTTGCAAACAGGGAAATGGACAGCCTTGATGCGGTGGCTGCACGCAATCCTGATAAAATTGTAAAGGTTGCCAATTATGCTGAACTGCTAAAAGCAGTGAAACAACATAAGATCGCTGCCATGTTTGGAGTGGAAGGTGGTCATATGATCGAAGATGATCTGGGTAAATTAGATGCATTGTATAATCGTGGCGCAAGGTACATGACCTTAACACATAACACAGCTCCATCCTGGGCTACGAGTGCAGCTGATGAAACAACAAAACCCGATCTGCAACATAAAGGACTTACAGATTTTGGTAAACAAGTTGTAAAACGCATGAATGAACTTGGAATGATGATAGATGTGAGCCATGTCGGCGAACAAACTTTCCGGGATATAATAAACATCACTTCAAAACCGATCATTGCTTCACATAGTTGCGTTTATAATCTTACACCGCATCGGCGCAACTTAAAAGATGAACAAATAAAAGCAATTGCAAAAAACGGTGGAGTTATTCAACTCAATTTTAATCCCGGTTTTATTGACAGTACCGCCGGAAAAATGGAAGAATTGTTTTTTCAAAAACATGCAGCAGAAATAGATTCATTGCTGAAAAGCGGCATGAAAGGTTTTTATACGGAAGACTATATTGTAGCTAAGTACACAGCGGAAGCTGACAACATCCGGCCACCTCTATCAATGCTCATTCAGCATATTGATTACATCGTTAAATTGGTTGGAGTTGATTATGTTGGTCTCGGTTCTGATTTTGATGGCATTAACATTACACCGAAACAATTAGATGATGTAACAGCTTATCCTTTAATTACAAAAGCACTGGTAGAAAAAGGGTATAGCAAAAAGGATATCAATAAAATTCTTGGGGGAAATCTTTTACGGGTCTTAAAAGCAAATGAAAAAAAATTGTGACCAGGGAAATGAAATTTAATAATAATTTATGGAAGTACACCACCATTCACACTCTTCAAGAAAAAAATGGATCCATTATTTCTGGGAGTTTTTAATGTTGTTCCTTGCTGTGTTCTGCGGATTTTTAGCAGAATATCAACTGGAACATAAAATAGAAAAAGACAGAGCGAAGGAATTGGCAAAAAGTTTTTATGAAGAATTGAAAACCGATTCTGCCAATGCAGTAGTAAAAGTTCAGAACCGAATCAAACTGGAAAAGGGCATGAAGTACCTGATAAAGTACTTCAAAAGCGGCGACCTTTCAAACGTACCCAAAGAATTTGTACTGAGTTTTGAATACGGCATCAACTTCCGAAGTCCTTCTTTGTTTGAACCACGGACCGTAATTCTTGATCAGTTAAAAAATTCAGGTTCGTTACGGTATTTTAAAAACAACAGATTGCAACAGTTGATAGGAGACCTGACAGTTGTTATTAAAAATATTTATGACAGACAGGAAATGGAAAGTCAGTATAGAGTGGAACTTATCAACCCACTGATACTAAAACATTATGATTTTGATTTTGATACCCGGTTAAGGGAAAATGATAAATCTATTTTGGTTGAAATTGAGAAATATGAATTGAGTAGCGATAGTATTCCTTACCAGTTTAAAGGAATAGATAAGCTGGACAGAGAGAATATAGGAAGTATACTATCATTTTATGGCAGCAACCTTATCAGCTCTACCCGGATAACGTTTATTCAAAAATACATGGACCTGAATGCTGAATTATTAAAAGAGTTGAGAAAAGAATACCGTATAAAAAATTAGAATATGGAAGTACATGCACACTCACACACGCCGCGAAAAAAATGGACACATTATTTCTGGGAGTTTTTAATGTTATTCCTTGCTGTGTTCTGTGGATTTTTAGCAGAGTATCAATTGGAACATAAGATTGAAAAAGACCGGGCAAAAGAGCTGGCAAGGAATCTTTACGATGAACTCCGTGATGATTCGGTCAATATCAGTTTAAGAGTGAAAAATCGTCTGCGGCAGGAAAATTCTCTCAAATGGCTTATGGCATATTTTAAGGATAGCAGCCTCAGTAATGTTTCCAAAACTTTTTCTATTCATTTTTTATATGGTATCCATTTCAGGACACCTTCAGTTTTTGAAGCCAGGACAATAGTGCTTGAACAACTTAAAAACTCCGGGTCGTTACGTTATTTCAGGAGCCAGGAATTGCAAAAGCTCATAGGAGACCTTTCAGTAGCTATTCTTCAAATTAACGATCGCCAGGCACTTGAAAATAATATCAGGGAGCAATTTCTTCAACCTTTTACAATTAGCCATTACGACTACGAATTCGATTCAAGGATCACAAGCGGTGGTACACTACTATTCATTGATGCAATTGCCAGATATGAAAAAAGTGATGAGACCATTCCTTTCCATTTTGGTCATATGGAAAACTTTGACAGGAAGACAGCGATCAATGTCCTCGGTCTTTTCGGAATGAGTGCTATTAGGGCCACACGTCAGCAGCATTTTCAAAAATATATTGACCTGAACACTGAATTGCTAAGAGAATTAAGGAAAGAATATCACCTCAAATAATTTTTTATGGAAGTACATAGCCACACCCACACACCACGGAAAAAGTGGACCCATTATTTTTGGGAATTTCTCATGCTATTCCTGGCAGTTATTGCTGGCTTTTATGCGGAGAATATCCGGGAACACAAAGTCGAACATAAGCGAGGTAAGGAATACCTGAGAAGTTTTCTTGCCGACCTAAAATCCGATACTGTCACTTACAAGGGACTCCTCGAAACTTATGATAAGAAAGTGAAAGTGCTCAGCCATAACTATGATTGTTACACTATAATTAAAAAAGGTGGGGATTTTAACGAATGTCTTTCGGAGATCCTTGTTTGGTCTTTTGGTTTCCCGGATATTATCACTGAAGACAGGACATTACAACAACTGAAAAGCTCGGGGGCATTAAGATTAATTTCGAAACAAGATGCAGACAGTATTACAAAATATGATTCTGAATTGCGGGAACAATTACAGGGGGAACGAACAGGGGTACAGGAAATTCAAACACTTTTACGTAATGCATATTTTGAATTGTTGAACTACGATGTGTATTATAAAGGCATTATGCAGAATAGTGATAGAAGGTTTATCCCGGGAACCAATTTGATCAATAACAAGGATCAGTCAAAAATAGACAGGTTATTTTCAATTATATCGCGGTATCAGCAATTAATGAGAAACCAATATCATAATATCTATGACCTAAATGAAAGAGCTAAATCCTTGATAAACTATTTCTCAGAAAAGTATCATTTTTAAAAATTAGAACGAATGGAAGTACATGCACATACACATACGTCAAGAAAAAAATGGACCCACTATTTCTGGGAATTTTTGATGTTGTTCCTTGCTGTGTTCTGCGGATTTTTGGCAGAGTACCAGTTGGAGCATAAAATAGAAAAGGAAAGAGCCAGAAAGTATATGTATGATATGGTAGAAAACTTAAAGTATGATACCATTCGCTATAATCGAAATCTGGTTAATAATGAAACCATAGGCAAGCAACTGGATTCATTGAGGGCTGAAATCAGCCACGCCGTAAACGGGCAAATTAATGGCAATCGGCTATATGAATTATGGTTAAAATGCTCAGATTTTAATTCAGTTGTATTCAACCGTACAGCCATCACCCAATTAAAAAATTCAGGTAGTTTTCGTTTAATTAAAAATGATGTAATGTCTTCATCAATCAGTGATTATTATGAACGGAAAATATCTGCCTGTGAAGACCAGGAAGAGAAACTAAGGAGATCCAATGAACGGCTCAGCATCTCCAGTGCCAGGTTTTTTTATTATGAGCCCTTTGATCAAATGCTTTCAACAGAAACAACATTTAAAGAACTAACCCCAGATTCAATCATCAGCAGAAACAATAAGATCTTAAATAGTGATCCACCCCTTACCCTATTAAACAACAATCCTGCCGATCTAAAACTTTTATATAATGATGTTGCCATAAATGAAAACAACATGAAAGAGTACAATGCTTATCTGCGATGGGCAAGAGAAACGGCTATTGCTTTGATGCAGGAAATTGATAAAGAATATCATTTTAAAAAATAACCGGAAACACAATTGATTTATGGAAGTACATGCTCACACTCATACCGCAAGAAAAAGATGGACACATTATTTCTGGGAGTTTTTAATGTTGTTCCTTGCTGTGTTCTGCGGTTTTTTGGCAGAGTATCAGCTGGAGCATAAAATAGAAAGAGACAGGGAGAAGATTTATATGCAGAATATGCTCGATGATTTGAAAACCGACACAGCAATTTATTCAGACTACGCTGCAAGAAATGCAGTGGTCCGGGATTTGGTGGATACCCTAACATTTTTAATAAAAAGACCAGACCGGAGAATGTATATAAGCAAACTTGCTTATTCTGCAAGGATACTTACTGCTAAATGGAAACAAATAGCCATGGTAAAGCGTACCTATGAAGAGATGAAAAGCTCTGGCCATTTAAGATTGATACGGAATAAAGATGTGGCCGGAAAAGTTTCTTCTTATTATAGCTCTTTATCTGAGTTGGATACTTACAATGAGGTGGGTATGGTATGGAGTGATAATTATGCTGAGGCTATGGCAAAAATTTTTGATGGTGAAGCTTTGCTGAAAATAATTAAAGAAAAAAAGCAAGTGAATTTAACCGGTGATGCATTGATTAGTGAAGACAAAATTGCTATTAACGAGCTGCTGACAAGTGCCGGGTATTTTTATGGTGCCTTGTCGCTGAACAACAATGTAGCTGCTGACAGAAAAATAAATGCAAACCAACTTATTGAACTGATCAAAACAAAATACAAGTTAAAATAATAACCCCCATGGAAGTACATGCACACTCACATACAGCAAGAAAAAAATGGACACATTATTTCTGGGAGTTTTTAATGTTATTCCTCGCTGTTTCATTGGGGTTTTATGCTGAAAACACCCGGGAAGGCATTCTTCACAAAAAAGAAGTGAAGACACAATTGAACTCTATGTTATCCGATCTTCAATCAGATATCACTCTTTTTGATTCGGTAACAGACCGTAATAGTTACAGTGCACAGATGGCCGATTCATTGATCGAATTGCTGCACTCCGATATTACAAACACTACGGATATTTATTTTGCCGCCAGAACTGTTACTGCCAATCTTGGATATTACTATACCAACTCAAAGTCTTTTGAGCAGCTTAAGACTGCAGGCTTGCTCCGGTATATAAAGGACAAAGAATTGCTCGATAGTATCGGCACCTATTATGCATCCTTTCAGTGGCTGGAAAATCAGATAGACCTGCTGCGTTTGAAAATGGATGAAATTCACAAAGGGAATACCCGGTTGTTTGACAGTTATGTTTTTCAGGAAATGACGATGAATATAAAAATTATCTCTAGAAGTAATTCGAATGGCCAAAGAACAACTATCAGCAAACCTTTGGTAAAGCCATCTCTGCTTTCTACTGATGTAAAGGATATAAACACCGTATCGCTAAACTATCATTACTATTCCACTACCATTAAATTTTATATCCGTAATGCTATCGCCCTTCAAAACTGGGCAAAAGGGCTTATTGAAGCAATTAAAAAAGAATATTCTTTTGACTAAAGTATAAACGTATGGAAGTACATGCTCACACTCATACCGCAAGAAAAAGATGGACACATTATTTCTGGGAGTTCCTGATGTTATTCCTGGCTGTGTTCTGTGGTTTTTTAGCCGAGTATCAATTGGAACATACCATCGAACATCAGCGGGAGAAAGAATATGCCAAAGCATTGTATGATGAGCTATATGCCGACTCTATTGTATTTGCTAATAAAATAAAAGGAAGGCTGGGAAAAGAAAAAGATTGTGATTACCTGGTCAGCTATATCCGCGATAGTTCATTAACGAATTTGTCAAAAGAGTTTTACCCTGCTTATACTGTTGTAATGTATTTAATTACCAGCTACACATTTGAACCCAAAGATGGGGTTCTGAGTCAGCTCAAAGGTTCGGGTTCGCTCAGGTATTTTAAAAGTGCATACCTGCAAAAACTTTTTGGTGAGATCAGCACCTATATCAACAATGTTCGTGACAGAAACGACCAGGAATACCAGTTCTTTGCCAATCCTATAAAACCGTTTGATTTAAAACACTATGATTTTGGCTGGATGAATGAATTGAGGAAGCAAGATCAAAACGGATATAACATGGATCTTATTGCCAGGTACCGGGCTAGTGACACTTTCATAAAAGCAGGAATATTAAATCTTGAATCTTTTGACAGAAAAGAAGTAATAAATATGATATTGTTTTATAAACAAATGCTGGTATCAACACGGACACTGGCGATGAAAGATTATATGACAGCTAATCAAAAATTATTACAAGAACTGCGTAAAGAATATAAACTGAAATAAAATTTATGGAAGTACATGCTCATTCACATACAGCAAGAAAAAAATGGACACATTATTTCTGGGAGTTTCTCATGTTGTTCCTTGCTGTGTTCTGTGGTTTTTTAGCAGAGTATCAATTGGAGCATCAAATTGAGAAAGACAGGGAGAAGCAATATATGGTAAGCCTGTTGAAAGATCTGCAGCTTGATACAGCAATGCTCGAAAGCGTATATCAATTAGGAGTGCAGCAAAAAACTATTGCAGACACCCTGGTTGAGACAATTAATAACGAACTCCTTACTCCTAATACTATTAAAAAGATCTATTTACTTGGCTCAAACTCCACAAGAGTTGTCGACGTTGGATTCGAAAACAGCACATCTTCCCAGCTTAAAAATTCCGGGTCTATGCGACTTATTAGAAAAAAAATAGTTTCCGATTCCCTTCTTAAATATTGGCAATATGTAGAAACGTGTAATAACATAAGTGACCGTTTAGATTTTATTGCTTCAGGCAGGAGTGATGTATCTGCCAGGTTATTTCACAATAAATATCTTATACGGGAAATTGGTCCGCTTGGTGCAGTTACTATTATCAAAGACGGAGCAGCATTGATCAGTAATGACCCCGCCTTACTTGCAGAGTATTCTAACCGTACGTATTCGAGAAAACATATATTGAATAATTATTTATCAGTGATGCAGTGGACAAAAAGCAGGGCAACGAGATTAATTGAAATAATCAGGGATGAATATGACCTGGAATGATAAGGATTGTTGAACATTAAAAAGTACTATAACCTGTAATAATTTGTAAATTGACTCATGAAAAGAATAACCTTCCTCCTGCTTTTTTTTCCACTTCAAATATTCTCACAATCCCCGTCCGTACCGGCACGGGCGGATTTTTCCAAAGAAGAAATTACCCGTTGGGAAAAGCAGGTAAAAAAGGTAACCATCATCCGTGATAACTGGGGCATACCGCATATATATGGTAAATCAGACGCAGATGCTGTATTTGGTTTACTATATGCACAATGTGAAGATGATTTCAAACGGGTGGAGATGAATTATATTGAAAAACTGGGGAGAATGGCAGAAGTAAAAGGCGAAAGCTCTTTGTATGATGACCTGTTGATAAGATTGGTAATTGACCAACAAGAAGCCAGAGCAGATTATAACAAAGCTCCTGCATGGTTAAAAAAATTATGTATTGCTTTTGCCGATGGTATTAATTATTACTTGTATAAAAACCCTTCTGTTCAGCCGGCCTTGCTAAAGCACTTTGAAGCCTGGTATCCTTTGCTGTGGACAGATGGAAGCATCGGAGCCATCAGTACAGCAGATATTTCTATGAATGATCTGAAGAGTTTATATTCTCCTGAATCTTTTACTGCATTGAACCAGGAAGAAAAAGAAGAAGTAGTGACTGGTTCAAATGGGTTTGCATTTTCACCAAAAATTACTGCATCCGGAAACTCTATATTATATATTAACCCACATGTTACTTTTTATTTCCGTCCCGAAGTGCATATGGTAAGTGAAGAAGGTTTGAATGCTTATGGCGCTGTAACATGGGGACAGTTTTTCGTTTACCAGGGTTTTAATGAACACTGCGGATGGATGCACACTTCAAGTGCAGTAGATGCAGCCGATACTTATATAGAAAAAGTTTCGAAAAAAGATAATGGTTGGGTGTATGAGTATGATGGCAAACAGAAACCGGTTGTTCAAAAAATAATTCCGATAGCAGTAAATAAAGGAGATGGAAATAAAACAACAATGATCATTAATGCTCTGTTCACTCATCATGGCCCTATTATGGCAAGACGAAACGGACAATTGATAAGTGTAAAAGCGGATAACCGAATTATGAATGGATTGATACAATGCTGGCAGCGGACAAAAGCAACAAGTTTTGAAGCATTTAAAAAAACACTGGATTTAAAAGGAAATATTTCTAACAATACCGTGTATGCAGATGCAGATGGCAATATTGCTTACTGGCATGGCAACCGCATACCTGTAAGAGATACTAAATATGACTGGAGCAAAGCTGTTGATGGAAGTATATCTGCAACCGAATGGAAAGGCTATCATAATATCAGCGAAACGGTTCAAAGCATTAACCCTGTAAATGGCTGGTTGCAGAATTGTAACTCTACTCCCTATACAGTTGCCGGTAACAATAGCCCGAAGAAAGAAAACTATCCTGCCTATATGGCGCCGGATGGAGAAAACTTTCGTGGTGTGAATGCTGTAAGAGTATTAAGCGAAGAAAATAAGTATGATATTGATAAAGTGATCAAAGCGGGTTATGATAAAAGACTTTCAGCATTTGAAATATTAGTTCCTGCATTAGTAAGTTCATTTGAAAAAAATATTTCATACAATGATTCATTGTATGCTTTGCTTATAGGGCCCGTATCTATTTTAAAGAACTGGGATTACAGATGTGGTGAAAATTCAATTGCCACAACACTTGCCGTTGAGTGGGGACAAAAAATTGGAACTGCAATGGCGAGAATAAAGATCAGCAATAAAGAAAATGCTGACCAGGTAGATAAAGCAAATTATTTTGCCACTAATGCAAAGCCCGATGAATTATTACAACCGTTACTTGCAACAATCAATGATCTGCAAAATAAATTTGGCCGCTGGCAAATTCCATGGGGAGAGATCAATCGTTTTCAGCGCATCTCCTCCGACATTGATAACAAATTTGATGACAGCAAACCAAGTATTCCCGATGGTTTTGTATCTTCTACATGGGGTATGTTACCTTCATATTCAAGCCGCAGTTTTCCCAATACTAAAAAAAGATATGGCATACACGGTAACAGTTTTATTTGCGCTGTTGAGTTCGGCAAAAAAATAAAAGCAAAATCATTGCTGGCCGGAGGTAATAGCGGTAAAGAAAACTCACCCCATTTTTTTGACCAGGGAGAAATGTATAGTAAAGGGATCTTTAAAGATGTATTGTTTTATAAGGAGGATGTAATGAAGCATATTGAAAGAAGTTATCACCCGGGAGAATAATTCAGTTAATAGATTTCATCGTCACATAAATTTAAATAAACATGAAAAAGGTTTTCCTATTGCTTATGCTGCCGCTTTCAATGGCTGCGCAAAAAAATTATCCGCAATTGCTGGATCAGTATATGCAGGCCCAGGCAGATATTAAAGGCTTCAGCGGTGCTGTGCTGGTAATGAAACAAAATAAAGTGTTACTGAGAAAAGGATATGGTCTTGCAGACAGGGAATGGAGTATTGCTAATACCGCGGATGCAAAATTCAGGATCGGCTCAGTCACTAAACAATTTACTGCTGCTTGTATCCTTCAATTGGTGGAAAAAGGAAAATTATCATTGGATGATAAGCTCAGTAAATTCTATCCCGATTTTCCTAAAGGAGATAGTGTTACTATTCATATGCTGCTCAATCATACATCCGGCATTGCAAGTTATACAGATCAGAAAAACTTTGTGGAAGTAGCAACACTACCCTGGTCAAAGGATTCGATCATTGCCTATTTTAAAAAAGTTCCTTACAATTTTTCACCTGGTACAAAATGGACCTATAATAATTCCGGTTATTTTTTATTAGGCTGTATTATCGAAAAGGTCAGCGGCCAATCTTATAATGATTACCTGCGACAAAACATATTAGATAAACTTGGTATGAAGAATTCCGGGGTAGATAAACTGGATAGTGTGCTTTCATTAAGGGCAAAGGGATATTCCCGGAAAGGAAAACAAACAAACAATGCTGATTATATCAGTATGGAATGGCCATTCAGCGCTGGCTTTTTGTATTCTACGCTTGATGATCTGTATAAATGGGATAGGGCCCTTTACGGTAATGCGGTTCTTACAGATGCTTCAAAGCAAAAAATGTTTACACCGGGAAAAAGTAATTATGGATACGGTGTCATTATTGACTCGATGGAAAAACATTTTCGTATCTGGCATAATGGAGGCATACCCGGTTTTTCAACCAACCTAAGCAGGTTTGTAAATGATGATATCTGTACAGTTGTATTTTCAAACAACGAGATGAACACTGATTTTATAGCTATCGCCATGGCAGATATCTTATTCGACCTGCCGGTTGAAGTTCCTTATATACATAAAGAAGTAAAAATTGATCCGGCACTTTTAGACAGGTATGTTGGAAAGTATTCTGCCGGCTTAACGCTTGAGCTTATTAAGAAAGATGGAAAGCTATACCGCCACCGCGATGGTACTCCTGATATAGAACTGAAACCTGAATCGGAAACAAAATTCTTTTATTCGGATGATACAGATCGCCAGTTGGAATTTGAGGTTGATGCTTCAGGTAAAGTAATCAAAACCTGGTTCTTTAACAGCGGGCAAAAAGGAGAGATCAAAAAGATCCAATAAATCATTTATGGAAGTACATGCACACACTCATACCCCAAGAAAAAGATGGAGACACTATTTGTGGGAATTTTTAATGCTATTTCTCGCTGTGTTCTGTGGATTTTTAGCAGAATACCAGCTGGAGCATAAAATTGAAAAGGACAGGGAACTGCAATACATAAAATCTCTGTATGAAGACCTGAGAGAAAATGATAAAATGTTCAGCCAGGAATTAATTAAGCAAAGAAAGCGTATTACCATTATGGATAGTATGATCAATATGCTTAACTATCCCGGTAGTATATGTGGTAAAGAAGGTCTTTTATATTATTTCGCAAGAATGTCACCTCGTTTGCAAACCCTTACGGTCAATAACCGCACATTTGAACAACTTAAAAATTCTGGAAACTTTCGTTTGATCAGAAAAATTGAAACATCTAATCAAATTATGGCGTACTATGAAAACGTTCCGATGATCCGGTTAATTGAAGAACTTTTTTTTGGAGAATTTGATCAATATAAATCTATAGCTTCCCGGATTTTTGACCCGGCGATATTCACCAGCATGGAAATGAAGGATGGTGAAATAGCTCGGACAGATCTGAACCCACCATTGCAATCTTATGATATCAGCCTCATAAAGCAATTGTCTGTATTTGCAGTTTATATCAATGGGTCCGGAAGAGGGATCATTCAGCGGATAACAGAGCTAAAACATACAGGAGAAGCAATGATAAGTTATCTTCAAAAAGAATATCATTTACAATAAAGTTTATGGAAGTACACCACCACCCTCACACTTCAAGAAAAAAATGGACGCATTATTTTTGGGAGTTTTTAATGTTATTTCTTGCTGTGTTCTGCGGTTTTTTGGCTGAAAACATACGGGAACATAAAATAGAACAGCACCGGGCAAAAGAATTTGCAAAATCATTAGTACAGGATCTGCAAAATGATACAGCCGCTATAACCACCGAAAAAAAATCTGCCCGTTTATATATTGAGGTAGTGGATAGTTTATTTCAACTCAGCAATGCACCTTTAGTAGGACGAAGAGCAGCTCAATTTTCTTTTTATACCCGCTTTACTTATTGGACCGTTCCTGTTTCCTGGAGCCGGAACACATTTGAGCAAATCAAAAACTCAGGTAGCCTGCGATATTTTAAAAATGGGCAGCTGTTAAAAAAACTGTTAGAATATGATGGCCTTGTAAATGATGTGAAATCGGAAGCTAATGCAAATGCCGCAAGAGGCAACATGCTGCTACCATTGATCAATTCGACCATTGAACCAGCACTTCACCATGAGTTCTCAAAATATTTCTTAGCCTCACTTGATACAATGTCTACTGAGACAAAGGAAATTCTCTTTTCTTATAAAACCGGGTCACTTGAAAATAAAAGGGAAAAAATAAATGAGCTATTGAATATGGTTGTTGTACAACAAAGAAACTTTCAATATCAAATAAATACACGGTGGCAACAAGCACAAGCACTTGCAACTGAACTGATAATTGATCTTAAAAAAGAATATCACCTGAAATAATAACAAAGTATGAGTTATGAATTAAGGATTATGAGTAAGGTTACAAAACATCCAACTGCTATTCATAATTCTAAACTCTGAATTCTAAATTAAAAAACATGGAAGTACATGCACACTCACATACTGCCCGGAAAAAATGGACACATTATTTCTGGGAATTTCTCATGTTGTTTCTTGCTGTGTTCTGCGGTTTTTATGCAGAGTACCAGCTTGAACATAAAATTGAAAAGGAAAGAGCAAAACAATTTTTGCAAAGCATGCTGGTGGATGTTCGTACTAATATCAAAAACCTCGATTCACTGCTTATCGGCGATCGCATCATCATTACCAATCATGATTCTCTTGTAACATGGCTGCTGGAAGACAGTGCTACTATCGACAGGGCTGCATTTGCCAGAAAAATGGGAGCCGTATGGGTACGGAATTTTTTGGTAAGAAAAGAAACATATGAGCAAATGAAATCATCCGGCTCGTTGCGCTATGTGGGTAATATTGAGTTCCTGAAAAAAACGATGGACTATGAACGCATCACCAATTTTGCTCAGTACCGCAACCAGGAGTTTGAAAAAAAATATTACACCGAACTTTTTATCCCTGCTTTGTATAAAAGCTATGATCTTACCTGCCAGATCAATCTTGATAGTAGCAACTATTCAAACCCGGCCCGGATGGAAAAAATTGCGGGGCATATTGATAAGCTAAGCGGAAATGATGCAGCTATTTTCAGACATGATATGGGTGCCGCACTTACACTGCGGCTGGAACGATTGAAAAGAAGCCTTGATGCATTTCGTGATGCACGGGCTGCTTGCGTAGAAATGCAAAAGCTAATTACTGAAAAATTGGGAATAGAACCCAATGAATAATTAATACAATTAATCATGGAAGTACATGCACATACTCATACACCAAGAAAAAAATGGACTCATTATTTCTGGGAATTTCTCATGTTGTTTCTTGCTGTGTTCTGCGGGTTCCTGGCAGAGAATCAACGGGAGCATATGGTAGAGCATAGGAAAGAAAAGCAATACCTATCTTCTTTGATCGCTGATTTGAAATATGACACGACGCAATTCAATTTAAGGGCCAGGCAGTTTGAAGAAAAGTTTCCATTCTTTGATTCACTGTTTATATTTTTTAATAACCCCAAACAATTCAATAACAAGCTGCCCTATAAATACTGGAAGCAAACGGAATTAATTTCCGCAACCTATATACCAGCCGAACCAACACTTCAGCAATTAAAATATTCCGGTAATTTCAGACTATTATCAAATAAAAAGGTATTAGACAGTATCCTCATCTATGAGAGTCATATTAATGGCAGCTATCTTGGGCAAACCAATTATGTGCTCGAATTCTATAAGCGACAGCTACAGTCAAAGGAAAAATACTTCGACAATACAAATTTCAATCGCTACCTGGATGACCGTTACCAGGGCAAAATAAACAGTTTAAATGATTATGACCTTACCTTACTAGTAACTGATGATGCGGCAATAAAAGAGCTATACAATCTTTATGTAACGGTTAAGTCCACCAATCTTTATTATATTGATCAGTTAAAAACAAGAAGAGATGAGGCTGGAAAGCTATTGGCACTTATTCAAAAAGAATACGATCTGAAATAAATTTTATGGAAGTACATGCACACTCACATACAGCAAGAAAAAAATGGACTCATTATTTCTGGGAGTTTCTCATGTTGTTTCTTGCTGTGTTCTGCGGTTTTTTAGCAGAGTATCAGTTAGAACATAAAATAGAAAGAGACCGGGAGGAAAAATTTATACAAACATTTATAGAAGATTTAAAAACAGATACTGCGGCCATTCGGCAAAATATCCTTTTCAGGCAAAATAAGATGAAAGCAATGGACTCGCTAACGCTTCTCTTAAACAGTCAGCAAATTAAAGGGCACGAAAATGACCTTTATTACCTTGGCAGAACCTTTGTGAGGGGTGTTAGGTTTCAAAGTAATGACAGAACCATTACACAATTAAAAAATTCAGGTTCTTTACGGTTGATCAGGAATGAACAGGCGGCAGACAGTATGATATCTTATCAGAAATTGGTGGAATATATATATTATAACCAGGAAGATGACCGTATTGAAAGAAGAGAGGCAGATCCTTTATTATCCCATATTTTTTATCCTTCTGTTTTTGACAAAATGGTAAGCATTGATGGTATAAACAGACCGGTTGATAATCCACCGTTAAGGTCATACGATAAAAACCTTCACTTTGATCTGGCCTATTATGTTCATCAGCTCAAAGGCAGCAATTTTATGATTGAAGTGAGACTGAAACTACTCAATGAAAAAGCAAAAAACACAATTGAGTTTTTAAAAAAAGAATACCACCTGAAATAAAAACTTATGGAAGTACACCACCATGCACATACTGCAAGAAAAAAATGGACCCATTATTTCTGGGAGTTTCTAATGTTGTTCCTGGCCGTGTTCTGCGGATTTTTAGCGGAGAATCAACGGGAGCATTTTGTAGAGCATCAACGTGAAGAAGTGTTAATGAAAAGTATGGTTAATGACTTACGGGCTGATTCCATTTCTTTTTCACAGATGATCTATGGCATTAAACAATTCAACTTGCAAATTGATTCATTAATTCCTCTTTTAACTAATAGCAGCGAAATGGATAATGGAGCATTGGAGATCTATAAACACCAGGTATGGACAAGCCTTTACTATAAGGCGGTCTATTCCGATAGAACCATTGAGCAATTAAAAAATTCGGGAAATTTTCGCTTGATCAGGAACGCCGTAGTTTCAGATGATATTATAAAGTATGACGGATTTGTAAGAAATTTTGTGATTAGTATGCAGGACATGGGATTATTGGATCAGTGGAAAAGAATGGATGCTGCAGGCGCAGATATTTTTAAAGCTGTTGTATTCAAAGATTGGATGAAAGAAAAATTTAAAATCGAAGCGGTAAGATTACCCGAGCGGCCTTATTTTCTATCAACGGATAAAAAACAGATCGATAACTATATCAACCTGCTGCATAAGTATTCCGCAATGAATTCATGGTTTTTACAAAATGCAGAAACAGCTGTTACAATGGCGGGTCGCCTTTATTCATTGATCAATAAAGAATATCACATAAAATAAAGTTTCATGGAAGTACATGCACATTCACATTCTCATGGAAAGAAAAACTGGAAAAACTATTTCTGGGAGTTTTTGATGTTATTCCTCGCCGTATTCTGTGGTTTTCTTGCTGAGAACCAGCGGGAACATTATGTGGAACACCAGCGGGAAAAGCAATTTATAAAAACTCTTCTTCATGACCTGGCAAATGATACGGTGAATTTTAACCGGTCAATTTCAACATTCAAATCAAACATTGAACGATTTGATTCGCTGAAAGCCTCGGTCAAAAACCCGCAAACACAGGAGGATATCTTAAATGCGTATAAAGCATCAACTCTTCCCCAAAGTTTCAGCAGCTTTAATTACAGTGATCGTACAATAGAACAATTAAAGAGTGCCGGAAATTTCCGGCTCATACGAAATTCAGCAGTGTCTGACGCAGTGATCGAATATGACCGTTATATCCGTAATACTTATATAGGAACTGAAAAAATACTGTCCGGCCAGTGTATCGGTCTTTTGGAAAAACAAAATGAGATCTTTGATTATGATCTCTGTAATTATTTTCTTAGTAAAAGCTGGCAGCAACGCCAGGCGATCACAGTGGATTCTCTTACACAGCAACCCAAACTGCTTACAGGTAATGAACAAAAATTGCAACAATATTATAATTCATTAGGCATGTGGCGGACCTGGTGCAGCCGGCTGGTATCTCATTCAAATTTTGCAAAAAAAGATGCAATAGGATTAATGAACCTGGTAAAAAAAGAATATCACCTGAAATAAAAACCATCACTATGCAACAGCCCTTACTTCAAAATCAAAAAAGAATTGAATCCATTGATCTTCTTCGCGGATTGGTGATGATCATTATGGCGCTGGATCATGTCCGTGATTTTTTTCATATAGGAGCAATGACAGATGATCCGCTGAATTTAATGACCACAACGCCAGAGCTATATTTTACAAGATGGATCACACATTTTTGTGCACCCGTTTTTGTTTTCCTGACCGGCACATCAGCTTATTTACAGGCGGCTCGTAAATCAAAAAAAGAACTGAGTTTGTTTTTGATCAAACGTGGGCTTTGGCTCATCATTGCTGAAATTATTATTATCAACCTTATTTTTTCATTTGATATAACCTTTTCGCAAATTGCGCTGACTGTTATCTGGGCTATTGGTATCAGCATGGTTATTCTTGGTTTATTGATCTGGTTGCCATTTAAACTGATATTAGCAATTGGCTTAGTGATTGTGCTCGGGCATAACTCGCTTGATTTTTATGAACGGGCAAACCCCGGTCCTCATAATTTTATGTACAACCTGCTTCATAGTTTTGGGTTTCATCCATTATGGGGCAAACATGCACTGTTAGTGATGTATCCTTTCCTTCCGTGGACAGGGCTGATGATACTGGGTTATTGTTTGGGTAAAGTATTACGAAGTAGTGATGAAGCCTACCGGAAAAGATTTTTAATAATAACCGGTTTGTCGGCAATTGCGTTATTTATTATTCTTCGTTTTATTAATGTCTATGGAAACCCGCTTCCCTGGTCAGAACAGAGAACTCCGTTCTATTCATTTCTTTCTTTTATTAATACACATAAATATCCGCCCTCATTATTATATATGTGCATGACGATTGGCCCGGCATTATTATTTATAGCCTTATGGGGAAATATACAGAATGGATTTAGCCGGGTTGTTTCAGTATATGGAAGGGTGCCATTCTTTTATTATATCCTGCATTTCTTTTTGATCCACATATTCGCCACTATTGTATTTTTTATACGAGGCCACGCATTTTCGGAAGGAGTAAGCGATCCCAGTGCTTTTGCCAATTTTACAAAAGCAGGAGAGGGTTTTTCATTGGGTGTTACATATCTTATATGGCTCGGCCTTGTAATAATGCTGTATCCAATATGTAAATGGTATGACAGGTATAAAATGAATCACAAAGAAAAATGGTGGTTGAGTTATTTGTAAAAAACAAAACACGCATTTTAAATATATAATATAAATGAGAACCCTGTTTGCCAGAGTAGTAATTGCATTGTCGGCAATGTTATTTTGCCATAACGCAAATACACAATCAAACATAGAATATGATATTGTATTAACTGGTGGCCGGGTTATTGACCCGGAAACAAAACTGGATGCAATAAGAAATGTGGGCATTACTGGCAATCGCATTGCACAAATTTCATTGGAGCCCCTGAAAGGAAAAGAAACTATTAATGTAAGCGGGTTGGTGGTTGCCCCCGGCTTTATCGATATGCATGTACATGGCAGAACTAACCAAGAGCAGGAATATGAAATGCATGATGGAGTAACAACAGCTTTGGAACTTGAATGGGGCGTTGAGTATTTAGATAAATGGTATGCTTCACGCAAAGGGAAAGCATTAATTAATTATGGCGCCAGCGTATCCTGGCCCTTTGAAAGGTTTCGTGCTATTGGCGAATTTAAAAAAGAAGAAGACGAGCTGATCCTTTCAATGCAAAACGGGCAATCCGGGTTTGAAAATTTATTGAATAAAGTAAAACCGGCAAGCAATATTAGTTTGTCGCAATCACAACTTGATAAAACAATAGAGAACATAAAACAAACTTTATCCAACGGAGGCATTGGTATTGGCATGCCACTGGGTTATGTGCCTGGTTCAAAACCAGATGAAGTATTTCGTATGTTTCAGTTGGCTGGATCAATTCAGGCATTGGTATATACACATGTGCGGGAAGGAGGATTTATGGCGGTGCAGGCAGTAATTGCTGATGCAATACTTACGAATGCACCGTTGCATATTGTGCATATTAATAGTTCTACATTAAGTAATATTTATTTAGGCATTGAAATGGTGCAAGCTGCACAGCAGAAAGGATATAATATTACTACAGAGCTTTATCCTTATCCTGCAGCATCCACTCTTTTACAAAGCCCTGTTTTTGATGAAGGCTGGCAAAAAAGATTAGGTATCAGCTATGAAGATCTAATGTGGATCGCAACGGGTGAACGGCTCACTAAAGAAACTTTTGAAAGCTACCGGAAAGCAGGAGGTATTGTTATCATTTATAACATGAAACCCGAATGGATACAAGCGGGTATTGCTGCTAAAGGAACGATCATCGGCTCCGATGGAATGCCTTACGCAAAGCTGGGACATCCCAGAATGGCAGGGACTTTTTCAAGAGTGCTGGGTAAATATGTACGGGAAGAAAAAGTAATTGATCTCTCAACTGCTATTGAGAAAATGACATTGCTTCCTGCACAACGATTAGAAGGCATTGCACCAATGATGCGTTTCAAAGGAAGAATTCAGGTCGGTGCTAATGCAGACATTACAATATTCAATCCCGACACCATTATAGATAAAGCAACATTTGAGAAAGGATTGGAGTTTTCTGCAGGCGTTGAGTATGTAATGGTGAATGGAATTTTTGTTTTAAGAAATGGCAAAACAGTAAACAATATTTTTCCGGGACAACCGGTGTATGGGAAGTTTAAAAAGTAAAATGTTTTGTACAGTAGCCTGCCCGAATTGACAACGATACTAAAACAGAATTAATTTATGCAACGCAGAACCTTTGTTAAAAAATCATCACTCACCGTTATCGGCATGGGTGTGTTTGGCTCATTACTTTCCAACAATAAAAAAGCAGTAGCTGGTATAAGTGTGAACGGTCAGCGCATTGAAAGCCGGATTTTTGAACTGGCAAAATTTGGCCGGGATGAAAAAGGGCATGGTTACAGGGTTGCTTATACAAAAGGTGACATCGAAGGAAGGGCCTGGTTTATGGAGCTCATGAAAAAAGCGGGGCTTGACCCAACTATTGATGCAGCAGGAAACATCATCGGCAAACGCAAAGGAAAAAATCCATCACTTAAACCCATTGGCTTCGGTTCGCATATTGATATGGTACCCGATGGGGGTAATTATGATGGAACGCTGGGTTCTATCAGTGCATTGGAAGTAATAGAGATACTGAATGAGAACAACGTTATTACCGAACATCCTTTAGAACTAATCATTTTTGGCAATGAAGAAGGTGGCACCATTGGCAGTAAGGCTATGACCGGTAGCTTAACCAAAGAAGGGTTGCAGCAAATAAGCCAGAGTGGATTAACACTGGCAGAAGGAATTAAAGCTATTGGTGGCAACCCCGACAATATTCAATCCTGCCTCCGGAAAAAAGGAGATATCCATGCATGGGTTGAATTACATATTGAACAGGGCGGTATTTTAGAAAAAGAAAAAATACAGATCGGTGTGGTGGAAGGTATTGTAGGAATTGTACATTGGGAAGCAACAGTAGAGGGGTTTGCCAACCATGCAGGATCTACTCCTATGAACATGCGGCAGGATGCGTTACTAGCCGCATCAAAATTTATCCTTGCTGTAAACGAAGTCATCAACAGCGTAAAAGGCTACCAGGTAGGTACTGTTGGAAAAATTGCTGTGCTGCCCGGTGCTTACAATGTTATTCCCGGTAAAGTAGTATTGGGTTTGGAGATTCGTGATTTGAATGCTGATAAAATTGAAATGCTGTTCAAAGAAATGGAAAAGAGGGCAGCAACTATTGCAAAAGATTTTAAAACAACCATCAGTTTTGTTCGTCAGCCAAATGAATCTAAACCTGCATTAACCAATAAAGCATTGCAGCAAACTATCAACACATCAGCAAAAGCTTTGGGCTTTTCAACAAAGTTTATGCAAAGCGGTGCCGGTCATGATTCACAACATATAGCGTCGATAGCACCTGCAGCCATGATATTTATTCCCAGTGTGGGCGGTATCAGTCATTCACCCAAAGAATTTTCAACTCCAACAGATATGGCCAATGGAGCAAATGTATTGTTACAAACTATTTTGAAATTGGATAAGGAATAAAACCATGAAAAAAACAACTGCATTTTTCTTACTCCTGCTTCTACATTCCTGTATTTATGCACAGATAACAGGAAGTAAAAAAAATAGGGAGAATAAAAAAACGCCAACCAATCCCTTAGCAGGCACCTGGCGATTAGTTGAATTTACAGACCTGGATACGCTTACCGGTAAATGGATCTATCGTTATGGAAAAAATCCAAGAGGTTATTTCACATACACCAAAGCCCATATTCTCAATCTGAATATTTCTACAGATGCTCCATTGAAAATTTCGGAAGATTCTGCAAAAAAATTAAATGTCAACCTGTTTGATAATATTGAATACGTTTCTTTTGGATATTTTGGAACATATTCCCTTGATCTTGAAAAATCGATAGTAACACATCATGTAACAGGTGGCGGTATTCCATGGTATATAGACACGGACCAGCCGCGGCCTTTTACTCTCAAAGGCGATACACTGATAATAAGTAACCATAAAACAACAAAACGGGTGCTGGTGAGGGTAGATTAGTTTGACTGATCGATTAATTGAATTTTAAAATAAGTACAATGAAAAAATTATCGCTACTCGTTTTATTACTCCTCATTCAAATTTTAATTCATGCACAAAAACCCCGTGCAAGAGATATCGGAATTCCTTTTGACGGCACACCAGGAAAGTTCAATGCTATTACTGATGTAAAAGGTGTTGAAGTTGGATATAGCACGATCATTTCAGGGGAAGGAAAAAATATAAGAGGAAAAGGCCCGGTACGTACAGGTGTTACTGCTATTTTGCCAAGAGGCGGAAACAACAATCCTGTTTATGCAAACTGGTACACTTTAAATGGAAATGGTGAAATGACCGGAACAACATGGTTAACTGAATCCGGATTTTTAGAAGGCCCCGTTATGATCACCAATACCAATAGTGTAGGCACAGTAAGAGATGCTGTATTAAAATGGTACGTGAAAAAAGGTTGGTATAAAGAGGACTTCTGGTACACTTATCCTCTTGTTGCAGAAACTTATGATGGTTTCCTAAATGATATTTATGGTTTTCATGTAAAAGAAAGTAACGCTTTTGAGGCTTTAGACAGTGCAAAGAGTGGTTTCATTAAAGAAGGAAATGTAGGAGGAGGCACCGGTATGATGTGTTTAGGATTTAAAGGTGGTTCCGGTACTTCATCAAGAGTTATAAAAATAAGAGATTCGATATATACACTGGGTGTGTTTGTGCAATCCAATTTCGGCAGAAAAAGAAATCTCACTATTGCCGGCGTGCCAGTTGGTAAAGAATTAATAGATACTTTAAATAATGAATTCAAAGCACCTCCATCTTACCAGGCTGGTGATGGATCTATCATAGTAGTAGTTGCCACCGATGCGCCATTATTACCACACCAGTTAAAAAGAGTTGTGCAACGGGTTTCATTAGGCATCGGGCTGGTTGGCGGACAGGGAACAAATGGTTCGGGAGATATTTTTATTGCTTTTTCTACTGCTAATCCAACTGCTTTTCAACGGGCAAATTTTACAAAAGTTGAATCATTACCCAATGACGAGATCAATCCTTTGTTTGAGGCAACCATACAGGCAACGGAAGAAGCTATTATCAATGCGATGGTAGCGGCGGAAACAATGGAAGGAATTAATGGCAACAAATCGTATGCATTGCCGCATAAACTAGTGATTGATGTGCTGAAGAAATATAACCGGGTGAAATAAACAAGGATTCCTTTTTTGTAAAATTTTACAAAAATGGAATTGAACAAACTGATTGATTTATGAGAAAACTAATAATCCTCTTTTGCTTTGTTGCCAGTATACAAGTTGCTTTTGCACAAAATAAATATGCAGATAGTTTAAAAACTGTTTTAGCTAATACCACCAACCCTCTTGAGGGATTTAATCTGCTTACAAAAATTTTAGAAAATCAAAGCTTTATCCGTGGCGGCAATATAGATTCTGCTGAATGTGTCCGGTTACTTCAGATAGCACAGCAATTGAAGAATGATTCACTGCTTGCCGCCAGTTATAACTGGATCGGTTCTTACTTCTCTTTTACAAAAGGCGATAACGCTACTGCGTTAGAATATTATTTTAAAGCCCTTCCATTGGCAGAGAAAGCAAATAACAAACGAAGAATTAGTTCATTAGATTTTGATATTTCCTTAGCTTATTATGCCCTTCAAAATAATAAAGCGGCGGTTCAATATGTACGCAAGGGAGGCGATGACTTACCTGATAAATCACACCCCTTGTATGATTTTATGCTGTTACAATATCAACGTGGCATGGCAACCTGGTATTTATCGGCAAAGCAGCCGGATTCTGCATTATATTTTTCCCAGGCTTTCTATGAGACCAGCCGCAGAGTAAACAGCATTGCTCAACGGTTTAATGCACTGGCATCAATTGCAGACGCCTATACATTGTCAGATGAAAATGAACTTGCAGATGTTTATATCAAAAAGGTAATTGCAATTTCTGATTCTGTTAAAATGATTCCTATAAAATTGAAGTTTAGCAATTATTATATTCCCGCTTTGTTAAGTAAAGGGAACATACCAGAAGCCATGGTGCAGGCAAAACAGTTGTTCACTCTTGGAGAATCAAATAGCAACAACAATGTGAAACTGGCCGCTGCAGGGTTTATGCGGCGGATTTTTGACTCGTTGCATAATAAAGACAGCGCTTATTATTACTCAAGAATGGAAGCAAGCATTAATGCGCAGATCTTCAGCCAGAACAATATCAACAAAATTCAGTCGCTTGCTTTTAATGAGCAGATAAGATTGATAGAAGAAGAAGCAAAAAAAACAGAAGAGGAACAAAGGCGCAAACAAAATATTCAATACGCCTTATTGGCCCTGGGTATCATAAGTTTTATCATTTTGTTTTTAATGCTTAGCCGCCGCCATATTACTAATACAAAACTCATTCAGTTTCTCGGCGTTGTGGCTTTATTATTAGTATTTGAGTTTTTAAACTTATTGCTTCATCCTTTTTTAGAAAGCATTACTCATCATTCTCCTGTCTTGATGTTACTGGCACTCGTTTGTATTGCTGCATTATTGGTGCCGTTGCATCATAAATTAGAAAAATGGGCTACACATAAATTAGTGGAGAAAAATAAACAGATACGGTTAGCCAGTGCTAAGAAAACAATTGAGGAACTGGAGAAAAAATAATCATCTGAATTTTTCAGAAATAGTATAACACACTTTATCATTTATCCGCCAGAACACTTCACCGCTGACCTTTCTTAACTTTTTGAGCTTTTTTTTCTCCAGTAGCCTCCCCTCTTCATCATAATATTGCGGCTGCTCATAAAAATGAAAGAGGTAATATTTTCTTTTTTGTAACAGTGGAAAAAGACTAAACTGTTTTACAGGGGCAGACATAAAAATCAGCAACTTTTTTCTCCCATCAGTATAATAATCCAGCGTATTGATCCAGGAACAACCAATGGATCGCATATTTTGTATCAGCTGTTGTGTAAGGGTTGTATCATACCCGTACTTCAATAATGAATCATTTATTCTTTTTTCACCGTACTCAAACTCATAGATATAGCGTACAGTATCTGTTTTCATTTCGATGGAGAGATCATTATAATCCAGATCATAGAAAGCAATAGCAATCGGTTTTTGTTCTGTTATTTTACCATATTGCTTTTCTATTTCATGCATCGTCGTCCGGTGCTGCTCATAGTATTCTTTCGGATAAGTTTTAGAAACCGTACAGGAAACAAAACTTATCGAAGCGATAAGAAAAATAAAAATATCGTTCTGTCTATTCATCTGTTTTCTCCTTATACATAACCCATGAAACACCATAGATGATGTGTTTTAAGGTACCTGGCGAAACCTCTTTTAGTGTCTTATAACCTCCGTCCCAGTATTTAATAACAACACGATTATCGTCATAATTTATTTCAGTAAGTGCCACATAATGGGTAGGTATTCTTTTTTTTACCCGGTTATGATTTTTCTTTCGAAGCAATGCATTATTCAGGTACATATACACTTCGCCACCTGCTAGTTTTTCTTTTAAAAAACCCGGCAGATCTTTAATGCTAGGCCTGATAATATCGGAACCTTTCGAACTTACCTTATACTTGCAGAGTTTGCGAAGCATCTTGTTGAATTTAGCAAGATTAGTTGAAGCCCACATTGTATTCTCATCTCCCTTGCTATAACGCTGATTAAAAAAATTAAGATAACCTTTAAAGCGATGCGCTAAACTCAAAAACCAAACCTGGTCAGCAGGATTAATATCGAGGTCGCCCTGGTAAGTCATAAGCCCGGCCTCTTTTTTTATTGTTTCGGAAGGAGCCAGTTTTATATTCCTATAATAGGCTTCACCATTTCTGTACAAACTCAACATACATTCAGCATATCGTAGTGGTTCATTTTTTAAGCAAGTATAAGTTACTGCACCATAACCGCAGAAATTGGTGCTTTTTCCTGTACTAATTTTTAGCGGATACCTGATATTACGTTTCAGGTTATCTAAAAAATCTTTGGGTGTGATATTGGGCCAATGTACACTCTGCTGCATAGTATCGGCCGCAAGGATTACTAATAATGCCCTTATTCGTTCGGGGTCATTCCCAGTTTGTGCCGGTACTCTTTTCTTCTGTGCAGAAGATGCAAGGGTTATTAAAAGAAATAAAACAAAAAGCCATTGCTTCATAGATTCCGGTTGATATACGAAAATAACATAATCTGGTTTTCTTAACGTACATTCATTTCTTTATCGTTTTTATACTAACTGCTGTATCCCGGGAACACTACCAATTTATCCGCCACCCATTTTAGTTTAATCATTTCTGTATGGCTGAAAAATACGGATAAGCAGCAACACAAGCTCACCGAACTAATACTATGCCGAATAAAAAATCTTTTCCGGGTCCTATTCCCATATTAATGATTGTAATTGTTCTTGCTGCTATTGCAACATGGCTTTTGCCTGCCGGGCAATACAATAAGATATCAGTTGGCAATGGTCAGTCTTTTGTTGTGACGATGCCATCCGGAGAGACAACACTTCCGCTTACGCAGAAAACATTAGATAGTTTAAGCATACGCATATCACTTCAAAAATTTATTGATGGTGATATACGAAAACCGGTTTCAATACCAGGCAGTTTTACCAAGCAAGAGAGGAATGGTCAAGGATTTATAAACGTTTTACAAGCGCCGATCAAAGGAATTTATGACAGCATCGATATTATTCTGTTCGTACTGATCATCGGTGGTTTCATGTATGTATTTAATGAAACCGGGGCCATGGTAAAAGGTATCACCTGGCTTTCTTATACGATGAAAGGAAAAGAGTCATTACTAATTATAATTTTAACCGCCCTGCTTTCTTTTTTCGCTGCATCCTATGGCATGGCCGAGGAAGCCCTGGTTTTTTATCCCATACTCGTTCCACTTTTTTTAGCAGCAGGTTATGATGTGCTGGTTCCTCTTGCCATCATTTTTGGTGGAACATCGCTGGGTTGTATTGCTGCTTTTTCAAATCCTTTCTCCACCATCATTGCATCTAATGCTGCTGGTATAAACTGGCTGGATGGGCTTACTGCACGATTAATACTCTGGGTAATTATTACCGGGCTGTTTGTATGGTATATATTAAGGTATGCAGCAAAAGTAAAAAAAGATCCATCCGCCTCGCTGGTATTAAAAATGGATGGCGTTGTAAAACCACCCTATGATATAAATGTGAATACTGCAACAACAGTACCAGTGCTGGAATTAAAAACAAAACTATTGCTGCTGATCTACATACTCACATTTCTTACCATGATTGGTGGCGTAGTGTTTTTAAAATGGTGGGCACTGGAAATGGCAACCTTGTTCCTGGGTTCATCCATACTAATCGCAGTTATAACCCGGATGAATGAAAAAACATTTACTCATGAATTTATTAAAGGCGCAGAAAGCTTACTCTCTGTGGCATTTATTATTGGTGTTGCAAGAGGTGTTACTATTGTTTTAAATGAAGGGCATATTAGCGACTCTATACTTTTTTATACAGCTAACGCTGTGCAGGGAATTCAGCCTGCATTGTTTATACTATTGTTGCTGGTCTTCTATTTTTTCTTCTCGCTGTTTATACAATCCAGTTCAGGTATGGCGGTGTTAACAATACCGATCATTGGCGGGCTGGCTTTGATCGTAAATATACCGGGCCGGGAAATTGTAAATGCATACATGTATGGAATGTGTATCATGTCTTTTATTGCACCAACTGGTTTAATACTGCCATCACTGGCCTTAGTAAATGTGAGTTATAAAGCATGGCTGAAGTTCATCACGCCGCTGCTGGTAATGCTCACTATAGTTTGTGCCCTTGCTTTGATAATTGGTATTTATATTTAAGCGTAAATTAAAATTATGGAAGTACATAGCCACACTCATACTCCAAGAAAAAAATGGACTCATTATTTCTGGGAGTTTCTTATGTTATTCCTTGCTGTTTTCTGTGGATTTTTAGCTGAATACAAGTTAGAACATGTGATAGAGCATCAGCGGGAACAAAAATATGTTGAATCGCTGATCCAGGATCTGGAAACAGATACCGCTCATCTTGAGTCCTATATTAATTTAAGAAAGGGAAAAAGGATCATGATGGATTCATTAGTACTATTGTTAAGTACTGATATGCACAAACAATTCGGAAATGAGACTTATTTTTTTGCCCGGCATGTTTATAATTCTCCTCCATTTATAAGTACAGATGGAACGATGCAACAATTAAAAAATGCCGGTAATCTCCGATTAATAAAAAATGAAAATATTATCAATAACATATTGGCATACGATGCATCCGTTAAAGAATTGAGAGAGTGGGATGAATCTGATACGAGAATAAGAACCACTTTTCGGGAAATAGGGGGATCAGTTTTTAATGCTAATGAACTTTACAAAGTTATAGACTCCAATTTTAAATTTGTAAGACCCACCACTAACCCGCAATTAATAACAGAGAACCCTATAACAATTAATAATGTTGCCTTCCAGGTACAATACATATCATTAAGTAGTTTGGGAAACACACAAAGAGGAAAGGCATTAAAAGAAAAAGCAGAAAAGCTGATCGAATTACTTAAACAACAATATCACCTTTAATATATTTAAATGGAAGTACATGCCCACACACATACTCCAAGAAAAAAATGGACGCATTATTTCTGGGAATTTTTAATGTTATTCCTTGCTGTGTTCTGTGGTTTCCTGGCAGAGTATCAATTGGAACATAAAATAGAAAAGGATAAAGAGAAGCAATACATTCATGGCCTGCTGGAAGATCTGCATGAAGATACTGGTACACTCTCTGAAACTATTAACGAATTTGACGGCCACCTTAAAAGGAATGATACGCTTATTAAACTATTAACAAGTGATGCTATAAAAGAACACGGCAGTGATTTATACTACCTTGGCCGCAGGGCTTCACGCAGTGTGCGGCTGGCATTGCATGATTTTACCATACAGCAAATGAAAAGCTCCGGTGGTTTCAGGCTCATCAGGAATCAAAAAGTTTCCAAAGCAATTATTGAATATTATAACCGTACCGTTTTTATTGATTATTTGAATGGTATCGAATCAAATGAATCTGATGAATACCGGAAAATGGCGATCGATATTTTTCATCCCGTCACATTTAATGGTATTGTAAATCCTGACAACACTATTGCAAGACCGGAGAATAATCCCCCGTTATTAACTTATGATTCCAAAACGTTATTACGCCTGGCAGGTATGGTTTCTTACATCCGGAATACAAAACAAGGATTGATGAAAGCAGAAATCGAAATGAAAATGGCTGCAATTGAATTGATTCAACTGATCAAAGCGGAATATCATCTTAACTAACAACATGCTCAACCGCGGAATACAAAAATGGGATTTAGTTCTGATGACAATTAACAGCATTATCGGCGCCGGTATTTTTGGACTGCCATCAAAAATACTTCCATCATCAGGAGTGTATAGTGTCGCCGCATTTTTTGCATGCGCCGCTGTTGTACTCATTTTTATTTTATGTTTTGCAGAAGTAAGCAGTCGGTTTGATAAAACAGGCGGGCCCTATATTTATACATTGGCATCCTTCGGAAGATTTCCAGCTTTTTTGTTGGGTTGGTTATTACTGCTGTCAAGAATTTTTACTTATGCTACATTAATAAATCTTGTTCCAACTTATCTCTCATTTTTTTCGCCGCAACTCAGCGAGCCTTATGTAAGAGTTGCAATTATGCTGGCGATAACAACCGGTATTTTTTATGTGAATCATATTGGTGTAAAAAACCTGGCAGCAGTCAGTAATTTTTTTACAGTTTCAAAACTGTTGCCACTTGCAGTTTTTATCATTGTTGGTTTATTTTATCTGCAGCCTTCGCTATTTACTGTTAAACACACACCAACATTAGATGAATTTTCCAATTCAGTTTTATTGCTTGTGTTTGCATTCGGCGGGTTTGAAACAGTACTCATTACATCCGGTGAAATAAAAAACCCGGCAAAGACATTGCCATTCGCATTATTAACAGCAACCGCAGTGGTTGCATTTTTTTATATATTGATACAAGTGGTGAGTATGGGTACATTGCCAACACTTGCATCATCAAGCAAACCTTTAGCTGATGCGGCTGTTGGTTTTATGGGAAATGGAGGCGGGTTATTAATAACGATTGGGGCTGTTGTTTCTATTCTTGGAACTTTAATGGTGATTATTCTTGGTGGTTCACGAATGCCTTTTGCATTGAGTGAAGAAAAACAGTTTCCTGCATTATTCTCTTATGTGCACCCAACATATAAAACACCTACATCGTCCATACTTGCTGTGTCGGTTGTTGCATTTGCTGTAGCTGTTTCATGGACATTTATTTCTGCGTTAACGATCTCTGCTATCATACGGGTTACTTATTATCTAGTTGGTTGTGCATCATTAATTCAGTTACGAAGAGTGATGAAAGATCAAACCGGTTTTTATAAAGTACCGTATGGGAATATCATTGCAGCGGTTGGCATTCTGCTTTCTTTATGGTTGTTGTCAACGGCAAAAACAAGTGAGCTGCGTAATGCATTAATTTTTTTATTGGCCGGGGCATTCATTTATTTACTTCAGCTTTATTTTATCAAAAGAAAATAACGGGCCTACTTTATTTTTTTAAACTCATACGGAGTAAACTCTACAAAATCCGCTACCCGAACTGTTAATGATTTTACTTTTCCATTCTGGACTGTGAAGGGTAAAACTTTTACACCATATAAAGGATCATTCCATGTACTTAAAAAACGATTGCCTCCTAATGCTTCAAGTTTACTGAAGCGGCCTTTGTGATGTTCGAACCGCATGATGAGTTCGCCATTTTCAATTTTAATATTCATCTTCCCATATATATCATGTATGTATTCGCCGGCATAAGATGCGAGCGGTAACGCAGTTTTCGGTTTGGTATTGATGGTATCTCTTTTTGCAGTTAACATTTTTTCCATTTCAGCATCACCGGCTTTTTGATTTGACAGCATAAGGTTGCTGTAGTTGCGGTAAGGCAAATTCATATAAGCATCCATGATCTCCCATTTTAATGCCTCATAAAAAGCATTAGCATCCGTGTTGGTTAAAACAATAATGCCAAGTTTTTCTTCCGGTATCAATGTAACGCTGGTTACAAATCCATTTACACCACCGGTATGACTCACGATTTTTTTTCCGTTGTATTCTTCAAGGAACCAACCAAGTCCATACAATGCAAAATGTCCTGTATTAAACTGCGAGCCTCCATTGCCTAAAATGGAATTCGGTGCCCATGTTCTTGCAATAACATTTGCAGGAATGATTTGAGCATCACCGATCTTTCCTTTGTTTAGTTGTGCCATTACCCATTTGCTCAAATCGTTTATACTGGAAGAAATAGCACCGGCCGGAGCCAATGCATCTATTTTTCCATACGGAACTTTTTTAAGCTCTCCCCTCCATACAGTATGTGCGGATGCTTTATTCTCAGCTGTTGGAATATCTTTCGCCAGAGCAAGAGTGTTATTCATGCCCAATGGAGTAAAAATTTTTTCTTTAAGATATTCTGCCCATGTCTTGCCCGTTACTTTTGGAATGATCTCACCGGCGGTCATGAATGCAGCATTTGTATAACCCCATTTGCTGCGAAAACCATACAAAGGTTTTAGCCTGCCAAAACGTTCACGCATTTCTGCTGTTGTAAGATCAGAATCGAAGAACATAAAATCTCCCTGGAAAGTTTCAAAACCCAGACGATGACATAACAGGTCTCTTATCATCGCTTCTTTTGCCACCCATGGATCGTATAGTTTAAAATCAGGTAACCACTTTTGCACTTTATCATCAAGACTTAGTTTTTTTTCATTATCAAGAATAGCCAATGCAGTTGCAGTAAACGCTTTACTGTTACTGCCGA
The DNA here is from genome assembly GCA_005882315.1 of Bacteroidota bacterium. NCBI lineage: Bacteria > Pseudomonadati > Bacteroidota > Bacteroidota bacterium. The sequence continues at coordinate 1,073,051 of VBAR01000001.1, read as the reverse complement.
TCATAAACAAAGTGTTCTCATCTACTTCATCATCAGTTCCCAGTTCTTTTACACCATAACCCCTCATGAGTTCGATCTTACCATCTCTTACAACGCATACAGCTACGCCAGGGATTTTCCATTCTATCAAAGCCTTATCAACATAATCATCAATACTGTCTTTTATAAATGATGGTGTTGACTGTTGTGAAAACACAACTATAAATGCAAAATGAAAAGCGAAAAAGAATACAATTAATTTTTTCATGTAATAGTTTTATGTGTTTTGTAATTATTCAAGTGCCTGGTACACCAGCACTTTATATTTATTCGCTATTTCTCCAATCGTTGAATTCCATAGCTGGCGATAAAAAATTCCGATAAGATTTTCTTTTGGATCGGCCCAGTAAGTAGTAGAAAATGCGCCACCCCATTCAAAGACACCTTCTGGTGTTGGTAACAGGGCACTTCCTTTATCCGTGGTTATTCCAAAACCTAATCCAAATTTATTGGCGCCCCTGCTGATGTCGCCAATCTGGTTCATCACCATCATGCGGACAGTGTTTCTTGACAAAAAACGTTTTCCGTTATACTCGCCACCATTCAAAATCATTTGTAAAAAAATTGCATAGTCAAGTACTGTGGAGGAAAGCCCAGCTCCACCCGAAAAAAATGTTCCTTCCAGCTTCGGATAATCAGTAATAAACACACCATTTGTTTGTATCTGGTTATCTGCTTTTACAAGCTTCAGGTTTTTTTCTTCATAAAGATTAACAAGACGATCATGTTTGGATGCGGGTAAATAAAAATAAGTATCATTCATACCTAATGGTTCAAATATTCTTTTTCTGAAAAACTCATCGAGACTTATTCCTGATAGTACTTCAACAAGACGGCCTAAGATATCTGCATTAAAGCCATAGGTGAATTTTTCTCCTGGCTGGTGCAGCAACGGCATTTTTGCAATTGTTTTTACGTCGTCAGCAAGTAGTCTTCCTTTTTCAACACCGATACCTGCTACTAAACCGGCTTTATAATAAATCGCATTGGCTTCTTTGGTTCCAATTTGAGGATAACTGATGCCAGAGGTGTGAGTGAGTAATTGCCGGATAGTAACTTCTGTTTTTGCGGGTACCGTTGTATACGTTGTGTCAGCTGCATTGAATTTATCAAGCACTTGTTGCTTGGCAAATTCAGGTATGTATCTTGAAATAGGATCGTCCAGTAAAAATTTTCCTTCTTCATACAACATCATCACAGCAGTGCTGGTAATAGCTTTAGTTTGCGAAGCAATCCGGTAAATACTATTTGTCTGTATGGGCTTTGTTTTTTCCAGGTCATCATAGCCGAAGGCTTTATCGTAAATAATTTTCCCATTTCGAATGATCAATGCTACACACCCATTTAGCCTTCCGTCTTTTATCCAGGCATTGATATTTTCATCAATTCTTTTTAAACGTTCGGATGAAAAACCAACTGATTCCGGTTTGGCAGCTTGAAGAGATGTGGTTTTTGGTTTTGCGAATGCACTGATGCCATTTTGGGAGAACGTATATCCTGTGAAAAGAACAATTGTCAACAACAGGAAGAAACTCTTTTTCATAATTATCGGTTTTGATATATATCAGGAATATTTTTTCTTAATTCGTTTTCGAACTATAAAAAGTACGATCGGGATCAGCATCGGGATATAAACAGCAAAAAGAACATTCGTGAGATAAGCAACAGGGATCATAATTAAAAAAATAAACGGAACAACAAAAGCCCTGAGTTTTGAAGCTTTTGCAGTCATTGGATCAATTGGAGGTTCTGCTACTTTATTTTTAGGATTGGTGATATACACCCACATCAGGTAATTGACAAACCCAACACAACAAAAATTCAGTACATAAAATGTAAGCGGCACTTTTAGCTGATGACGCATCATATCTGGTCCGGCATACTCACTGTAAAAGCCGGTACTGAAAGGCATGAGTGCCACAAAAAAAAGAAAGACCAGGTTGATTAATAAAAGTTTACGGGTATAATTCGTAACAAATCCAAACATGCGGTGGTGAACGGTCCAGTAAATGCCGATTAGCATAAAGCTGATAAAAAAGCCGATGAATTTTGGGATAAGATGACCTAATGCATACAGTAACTTTTTATCAGAAACAGATTCATGTTCTTCAGGTATTTTTATTTCAATAACTAATAATGTAATGGCAATTGCAAATACAGCATCACTGAATAAGATCATTCTTTCAAGTTGGAATTCTCTGCGAAGTTCATTGTGCAGTTGGTTGCTCATTATAGTAATGAAGTGTTAAGCACAGAAAGTTAATGCTTTTCTCTGTCGGGAAAGTTACGGTATAAAAGATTTCCTGTCTTCCAACTTCAGGTCACCGGAGAGTTTTTCCAGTTTGTATTCTTCATAACAGTTTTTAATGAAGAGCTGGAACTCGTAATCATTTGTCATCAGGCAATACTGGTAGCTAGGTCTGCAGCGCATCATAAAACTATCCCTTGCTGCACCATTCAATCCCGTTAAACGGAGTACCAAACCTTTATTGAAACGGTAGTCAATAAACTTTTCTTTTTCTTCTGCTTCCAGTCTTTTCTGGAATGATGCCCAGCTTTTATTTTTTCGGAACTGGAACATGCGAATGATCTCATCCAGGTCAAAACCAACAGCTGCACCCGGGGTTGTGCCAAGAGTAGCTCTTACTTTGGGTTTCCCCCAGTCAAATGCTTTTGCATAATCAATGCGGTTTTGAACGGAGTCCTGTTTATAGTTGCGGCTTCTTATCTTCACTTCTTTGAGCATATCGGTGGGTACATGCAGCGAAATGTCAAACTGTAAAGGAGTTTTAATGGTAAGCACAGGATATTTTACTGTTGGTTTATTTAAATAACTAAACCAGATAGAATCTTTTTCTCCTACATTGATCTCGTATTTACCATCACCATCTGATACGGCAATTTTTCCATTGGTGCTTTGTACAGTAACATAGGGCATTCCATAATTGCGGGAGCTATCATACACTGTTCCTTTTATTTTATACTGTGCATGCAAAGCAGCCGAGGAAAAAATACCAAAAAGTAAAATAAGGGTAATATAGTATTTGCGGCGGTTCAAACAGGTTTTATAATATGGCAAGTAACAAAAGAAATTGCAAATGCTGAGTTAAGTTGGCCAGGTAAGGGGTTGAATTGTTGATTTGTAACGACAAAAGCACAAATGATCAGTTAACTATCTTTTTAACGATCTCCGGGTAATGTTTATGTTCCAGCATATGAATACGTAATGCAAGGGACTCCGGTGTATCATCCTCCATCACAGTGCAGCGGGCCTGGAAAATTATATCGCCATGATCATATAGCTCATCAACATAATGGATGGTGATACCGCTTTCTTTTTCTTTGTTTGCGATTACTGCTTCATGCACAAAATGCCCGTACATTCCTTTACCCCCATAGTTTGGCAGTAATGCAGGGTGAATATTGATGATCTTTCTTGGATAAGCTTTGATAAGGGCGGATGGTAATTTCCAGAGAAAGCCCGCCAGTATTATAAAATCGATACCTGCTGCTTTGAATTCATCTACATAACCATTGCCACGAAAAAATTTTTCTTTATCAATAAGAAGTGATGGAATATTATTTTGCTCTGCAATTTTTAATACACCAGCACCGGGTTTATTGCAAACGATCAAAGCAACCTCAAAAGACCTATTTCCTTCTTCTTTGCCAGGCAATGAAGCTTCAATTATTTTAGCGGCATTCGAACCAGCTCCTGAAGCAAAAACAGCAATTTTTTTCACCGGGCAAATATAGTTTTGAAATAACTCACTAACTTAATAGTATGAAACAATTCATCTGTTCATTATTATTTATTACAACATGCTTAAGTTTTTATGCACAGCAGCAACCCTGTGCTGTAATAGTGCCTCCTCAAATTTCTGAGGAAACAAAAAAACTATATGAGCAGAAACTGGCTGAAGCCAAATCAAAGTTGACGATCGACTCCAATTCTGCAGAGAATATAATATGGTATGGCCGCCGCACTGCCTATCTCGGACATTACATGGAAGCCATCGAAATTTTTTCAAACGGGATCAGTAAGCATCCGCTGAACCCCAGATTTCTTCGTCACCGTGGTCACCGGTATATCACCGTTCGTTGTTTTGATAAAGCAATAGCCGATCTTTCAAAAGGAGCTGAAATGCTGAAGGAGCAAGTGGATGAAATAGAACAGGATGGATTGCCCAATGCCCGCAACTTACCTACCAGCACACTTAAAACAAACACACTTTACCATCTCGGGCTGGCTTATTTTTTAAAAGGTGATTATAAAAATGCACTGAAGGCTTATAACGAATGCCTTGAAAATTCTGATACAGATGATATGTATGTGGCTACAGCCAACTGGTTATATATCACCATGCTGCGGTTAGGAAAAAAGAAAGATGCGGATGATCTGCTGAAAACAATTAATGCGGAAATGGACCTGATAGAAAATCGTGACTACATGGATATCTTAATGTTATATAAAAGCGGTGATGATAAAAAACTGGTTGAAATAACACAAACGCAGGATAGTACGGCTAATGCCACACTCGGATTTGCCCTTGGCAACTATTATTTAGAAAAAGGGCCGAAGAAAAAAGCAAAAGAGCTTTTTGAAAAAGTAGTGGCTGGCAATCAATGGGCAAGTTTTGGATATATAGCTGCTGAAGCAGAGTTGAAGAGGATGAAATGATTTTTCCCGATCATTCTGATTTTCCAAAACCGAGTCTGCTTCCGATCTTACGGATATACTTCAGAAAAAACCGGAATTGACCCAAAGGAATGCTGATTATCAAAACAGCTAAAGGCCAGATGATTGATATTAAAAGAATGTAAACAATACCCCAGATCCAATCCTGCCCGATATCAAGTAAGTTCATAATTTTTTTGCCTAAAAATCCAGTAGCACTGCCTCCAATAGCGAATGTGCAAAGGATCAATATCAGTTGAAGGCCACCTACTTTCCATTTTTTTTGAAGACGATCAAACATGCGGGCAAAAGTGCGGAAAAAACATTCACTGATTGATAATATCTCTGTTTTAATTAAGAATTATTCTTATCGTTTACGGATTTATGACAATGCGTTTTCAATGTTTATTGAAAACAATAAAAACTTGTTGAACCGCAATGAGCTAAGACGTTAAAAAAAAATTAAACAGCCTGATTTTTTAATGCCATACTGCCTTACTTTTGCGCCAATCAGGGTTTTTTATCCACATTTTTTAGATCAATTGCTTCTATGATCCCATATAAACCAAATCTCAGAAGACCAACGCTGTTTGTTCTATCCATTTTTATTTTCTCGACTTTAAAAATTGCTGCGCAAGGCGATGCTGCTGCTGGTAAGGCATTATTTAGTATAAAATGTGCAAGCTGTCATGCAGTCAATTCTAAAGTTGTGGGACCTGCACTTAAGGATGTTGAAAGCCGTTGGCCAAGTACTGATTTATTAAAAAAATGGATAGTTAATTGGAAAGAAGCAGTTGCTACAGGTGACGCATATCCGGTAGAAATGCAGAATTTTGCGGCTACTCCAATGCAGGAATTTCCTGAACTAAGAGGAAAAGAAACAGACCTAAATAATCTTCTTGCTTATATCAGAGACGCTGGAAAAGCAGCCCCGCCCCCTGCTCCGGGAACAGAAGAACCGAAAGGTGATGGCCAGGGCGCAATTATCTTCGGTATCATCTCTATCATACTTGCAATTGTCGCATTAATATTAATGCAGGTAAACAGTAACCTGAAAAAATTGAGTGATGATAAAGAAGGCATTCATAGACCTGAGCCAGTTGCGTTTTACAAAAACAAATTTTATATCGCATTAGGCGCAGTAATATTTTTTGTAATAGGTGGTTACTTTATTGCCAAAGGCGCTATCGGTCTTGGCCGTCAAAAAGATATGCAGCCTGTACAGCCAATTTATTATTCACACAAAGTACATGCGGGTCTCAACCAAATCAACTGTTTATACTGTCATGGCGGTGCAATGGAAGGCAAGCAGGCTTCTATCCCTTCTGTAAATGTGTGTATGAACTGTCACAAACAGATCTCAGAATACAAAGGCCCGAAAATTTTTGATGCAAGCGGAAATGAAATTAACGGAACCGCCGAAATAAATAAACTATACGAATACGCCGGAGTAGACCCTAAAAACCCTGGTGCATTTGATCCCTCAAAAGCAAAATCTATTCCCTGGACAAGAATTCACAACCTGCCTGATCATGCTTATTTCAACCATTCACAACACGTAAATGCAGGTAAGCAGCAATGCCAGAGCTGTCATGGTGAGATCACAGATATGCATGAAGTAAAGCAGTTCGCTGAACTGAGTATGAGCTGGTGTATAAACTGTCACCGTCAGACCAATGTGAACTTCAATTACGACAGCACTAAAGGAAACAAATTTTACAGCATATACGAGAAATTCCACAGAGATATTGAAGCAGGTAAAATGGATAGTGTAAAAGTGGAACATATCGGCGGCCTGGAGTGTCAGAAATGTCACTATTAATTTCAGTTTGTACCGAAGAGTTTCGGTAGTCAAATTTCAAATGAATCTCAATTGCAGCAAGGGTTGTAATTGACAACTAACAATAATAAATATGTCAAAGAAGTACTGGCAAAGTTTCGCAGAGCTGAATGATGAGGAGACCTTTCAGAAAAAAAATGCAGATGAGTTTCGTGAAGAGCTGCCTTTTGAGGGGTTTGATGACAAGGGATTGGTTGATGCAAAAGCTCCACGTCGCGATTTTCTGAAATATCTCGGGTTCAGCACTGCTGCTGCTACCCTTGCAAGCTGTAAAGCACCGGTGAGAAAGGCGATCCCTTATGCCAACAAACCGGAAAATTTAGTTTCAGGGGAAGCAAAATATTATGCTACTACTTATGTGCAGGATGGTGATGTGGTTCCGGTGATAGCCAAAGTTCGTGATGGCCGCCCTATTAAAATTGAAGGAAATGATATGTGTTCTTACACAGGTGGTGGTACCAGTGCAAGAGCGCAGGCTTCTGTTCTTGATCTATATGATACCAACCGTGTACGTTTCCCTAAACGCAATGTGAATGGAAAATTTGAAGAAGTGCCTACATGGGAACAGTTTGATAAAATGGTTGGTGATGCATTAGTTGGTTCATCAGCAGTAGTACTTACAAGTACAGTTGTTTCTCCTTCTTCAAAAAAAATTATACAAGAGTTCGTTACTAAATTCAATGGTCGTCATGTAGAGTATGATGGAGATTCTTGCAGCGGAATGCTGCTGGCCAATGAAGCAACATTTGGAACAAAAGCATTACCTACTTATCATTTTGATAAAGCAAAAACTATCGTAAGTCTTGGTGCTGACTTTTTGGGTTCATGGGGTGATATTGTTGCGAATGCTCGTCAATATGCTACAGGAAGAAAAATAGATGAGAAGGATCCGGTAATGAGTAAACATTATCAGTTCGAAAGTTTTTTAAGCACAACAGGTGCAAGTGCTGATATAAGATATACTCATCGTGCATCTGAAGTTGGAAATGTTGCAATGGCACTATTAGCAGCAGTGGGTGGCGCAGTTACTGCACCAACTATTGCTGATGCTAAACTGAAAAAAGGAATTGAAGATGTAGCAGCAGAACTGAAAGCGAATAATGGTTCATCAGTTGTGATTTGTGGCAGTAATGATATGAATGTGCAGTTGGTTGTAAATGCAATCAACAGTGCGATCGGCGCATATGGTACTACTATTGATTGGGCTGTAAAAAATAATACACGCAAAGGAACTGACACAGATTTTGAAACGCTGATCGCGGATATGGAAGCTGGAAAAATTGGTGCCATCTTTATTCTCGGCGCAAACCCTGCTTACAATTATATAGGTGCTGATAAATTCAAAGCGGCTTTAAAGAAAGTAAAAATTTCGGTTTCGTTCAACGACAGACTTGATGAGACAACTGAACTGTGTTCACATATAGCACCCAACAGTCATTATCTCGAAAGCTGGGGCGATGCAGAACCTAAAACAGGTTATGTAAGTTTTATTCAACCTACTATCTATCCTTTATTCAAAACCCGTCAATACCAGGATTCTCTTTTAAAATGGAGCGGCGTTACTTCTACTTATGAAGAAGAGGTTCGTAAATTCTGGACTACTGCACCGGGTGTAACCGATTTTGATACTCTATTGCAGAATGGAGTTTTTGAAACAGCTGCAACTGCAGCATCTGCCGGAGCCTTTAATGGTGGTGGTCTCGCAACTGCAGCTACAGCTATTAGTGGTGCTACAAAAGTTTCAGGTACTGAATTGGTGATGTATCAAAAAGTATCACTTGGTACCGGTGCGCAGGCAGGCAATCCATGGTTACAGGAATTACCCGACCCGATTTCAAAAGCTACATGGGGCAACTATGCATTAATATCTATACCACTTGCAGAAAAACTAGAAATAAAATTCAAGAGTAATAAATATGAGTACTGGATGGATAAGCCTGTACTCAAGATCGCCAGCAACGGTAAATCTGTTTCAGTACCATGCCTGGTAATACCCGGAATGAATGCTGATACAATTGCTATTGCAGTTGGCTATGGCCGTAACGAAAACTTCAGTAAGGCTGCTGCAGGTATGGGTGTAAATATTTATCCGCTTGCTGGTGCTGCTACTGTGACTGTTGAAAAAACAGGTGATGAGGAAAAAGTGGCGCAGATGCAGATCCATAATAACTACGAAGAAAGATTTGAAGTGGTAAGAGAAACAACTCTTGCTACGTTGCAAAAGCATCCTGATGTAATTCCCGGTTATCGTGCAAAACTCCAGGAAGATTTTGGAGGAATGATCAAAGATTACCGTTCAGAAGGTACACTCTATCCCATGCATATACAGGCTGGGATTAAATGGGGAATGAACGTAGACATGAACTCATGTACTGCTTGTGGTGCATGTGTTGTTGCATGTCATGCAGAAAACAACGTACCTGTAGTTGGTAAAAGAGAAGTGATCCGTTATCACGATATGCACTGGTTACGCCTGGATCGCTATTTCGTAACGGATGAAAAAAATCCTGATGATCTGAAAGGTGTGGTATTCCAGCCGATGATGTGCCAGCACTGTGATAATGCACCGTGTGAAAACGTTTGCCCCGTTGCTGCTACTAACCATAGTTCAGAAGGTATAAACCAAATGACCTATAACCGTTGTATTGGTACAAGATATTGTGCCAACAACTGTCCATATAAAGTACGTCGCTTTAACTGGAGTGATTATATGGGAGCAGATAGTTTCCCTGATAACCAAGACCAGGAAATAGTTGGTAAACTGGATGTTGCTGTTCACCAAATGAATGATGACCTCTCAAGAATGGTGTTGAATCCTGAGGTTACTGTACGTTCAAGAGGTGTGATTGAGAAATGTTCTTTCTGTGTACAGAAATTACAGGCTGCTAAACTTACCGCTAAAAAAGAGAACCGTATGTTGAAAGATGGTGATGCTAAAACAGCTTGCCAAACAGCTTGCCCTACCAATGCAATTGTGTTTGGTAACACACATGATGAAACAAGTGCAATCACTAAAGCAAGAACAGATAATAAGAACAGGCTATTCTATGTGATCGAGCAGATCCACACTTTGCCTAATGTGAGTTACCTGGCTAAAGTGAGAAATACAGATGAAGTAATTGAACCGGCACATCAGGCACCAGCACATGAAGAAATGAAAGCAGAAGGCGGAGAGAAAAAAGAGACAGCACCAGCAACGCATTAATAAGCTGAACAGGATTGCAGAACGTACGGAGTTCCGCTAAGCGGGAACAGAAGCTTAATAGTAAAGAGAAAGTTGACTTAATAATAAAACCCTTCGATACTTCGACAAGCTCAGTACTCAGGGTGACAAATAAAAGAATATGGCATTACTCAGATACGAATCACAGGTGAGACCACCGCTGGTGGAAGGTAACAAGGATTATCACCAGGTTACAGAAGATATCTGCCGCCCGGTGGAGGCCCGCCCTACCCGTGCATGGTGGATTGGTTTTACCGTTTCTGTTTTGTTTTTGATTTTTGGAATCGTTTCCGTTACCATGGAAGTAATTTATGGTACGGGTCAATGGAACCTGCACAAAACGATCGGTTGGGGTTATGATATCACCAACTTCGTTTGGTGGATCGGTATCGGTCACGCCGGAACGTTGATCTCTGCGATCTTATTATTATTCCGCCAGGGTTGGAGAACAGGTGTGAACCGTGCAGCAGAAGCGATGACCATCTTTGCGGTTATTTGTGCCGGCCAGTTTCCGATCTGGCACATGGGTCGTGTGTGGGTTGCCTTCTTTACACTTCCTTACCCAAATACAAGAGGTCCATTGTGGGTAAACTTTAACTCGCCACTTCTTTGGGACGTATTCGCTATCTCAACATATTTTACTGTATCACTTTTATTCTGGTATAGTGGTTTGTTGCCTGACCTGGCAACACTTCGTGACCGTGCAAAAGCAAAATGGAGAAAAATGTTTTATGGTGTTGCGGCTTTTGGCTGGACAGGAAGTACAAAACATTGGCAGCGTCATGAAGCATTATCATTAGTGCTTGCAGGTTTGAGTACACCACTTGTATTATCAGTTCACACAATCGTATCCTTTGACTTCGCCACATCAGTAGTTCCCGGCTGGCATACAACCATCTTCCCGCCTTACTTCGTTGCGGGTGCCATCTTCTCCGGGTTTGCAATGGTTCAAACGTTATTAGTAGTTACAAGAAAAGTGTTGCGGCTTGAAGAATATATTACTATCGAGCATATTGATGTAATGAACAAGGTTATTGTACTTACGGGGTCGATTGTAGGTATTGCTTATCTCACAGAATTATTCATTGCGATATATGGTGCCAACGAATATGAAGGTTTTGCCTTTTTGGAAAACCGTGTGAACCTGAACAGTCCTTACGGGTGGAGTTATTATATAATGATGGGATGTAACGTATTGTCGCCGCAAATATTCTGGATAAGAAAGATGAGAAGAAACCTCTTGCTTACTTTCTTCATGTCTATTCTTATAAATATTGGTATGTGGTTCGAACGGTTTGTAATTATCGTTACCTCTGTTTATCGAGATTACCTTCCATCGGCATGGGCCACTTATTACAGGCCTACTATCTGGGAAGTTGGATTTTATCTCGGAACATTCGGGTTGTTCTTTACCTGTTATTTCCTGTTCTCAAAATTCTTCCCGGTAATTGCGTTGGCAGAGATCAAACATATCCTGAAACGCAGTGGAGACCAGCAAAAACGTGATATGGAAGAAGTAGAAAAGGAAAAACTGGATGATTTTGTCGGGCATCATGGACATGATCATGGGGCATAAGAAAAGCTGTAAGCCGTTAGCTATGAGCTACGAGCAAGCAGTTTTAAAATAGATAGAATATTATAAAAAGAGTTTCTGGCTCACAGCTAAGAGCTCATAGCTAAAAGCTAAACGATATGGCAGTTAAAAAATTTGTTGTTGGAAACTTTGATGACGAAGCGGTTTTGTTTCCCGCGGTGAAAAAAGTTCGCCGGGCAGGATACAAGATTCATGAAGTGTTCACGCCGTTTCCAATTCATGGATTAGACAAAGCAATGGGTCTGCGTGATACCAGCCTGCATACCGCGGGATTTATTTACGGTATCACCGGAACTTCTATTGCAGTTGGTTTTATTACCTGGGCACTTACCAGTGATTGGCCAATTGTATTTGGAGGTAAACCCTTCTTTGCATTTCCTGCATGGATACCTATTACGTTTGAGTTAACAGTTCTGATGGCATCAGTAGGCATGGTTCTTACGTTTTGCTACCTGTGCCAGTTAGCCCCTTTTGTAAAAAAAGATCATTTCAATCCAAGATCAACAGATGATTTGTTTGTAATGGCATTAGAATGCACCGATAAAACAAATGATGCAGAAGTGGTTTCATTTTTACAAAATGCCGGCGCCAAAGATGTAAAAGTAGAACAGAGAGAAACAGGCTGGTGGATCGGCCGTTATGATAAAAACGAGAAAGTTTCTTAGTAAACGATTAAAAGAAAGTATATCATCAATAATAACAGGATGAAAAAAGTTTTAACCATTTCAGTGTTTGCAGTACTTGCGGTAGCGGTAATAAGTTGTGATAAACCACGCCGCAATGCCGGTAGTGCCTATATGCCGGATATGTATTACAGCCGGGCAATTGAAACCTATTCTGCATTAGACACTGCAATATTTACCAGCAGCAGGGCAGAGGCAGGTGGAAAAATATTTTATAATCGTTTACCCGTTGGTGGAGCTGTTGCAAGGGGAGATATGGCTGCTTACGCATTAAAGCAAGATGTGGGTGCTGACTCTACAAATTATGTAGCATCAAGATCTGTCAAAAACCCGCTTGACATAGCTTCAATAGATATGAAAGAAGCTGAAAGATTGTATTTGGTAAACTGTGGTATTTGCCACGGAACAAAACTGGATGGCAACGGACCTTTATATGCAAGCGGTGCTTATGCTGCAAAACCGGCAACATTGGTTGGCGATGCAAAATATGAAGCAATGCCGGAAGGAATGATGTTTCATTCTGTAACATATGGAAAAAACCAAATGGGAAGCTATGCATCACAATTGAATACAAGACAACGTTGGATGGTGATTGCTTATATAAAGTCAAAACAAGTTAAGCCGGCCGCTGCAGCTACTGCGGTTAAGGTTGATAGCGTTGCTGCAAAAAAATAATTGAAAAGATTTTTGAAGAAACTATAAACGAACAGTAATGACGACAATACGGGAAAAATTTGTAATACCAAAGCGCTACAATACCATATCGCTGGCATTGATGGCAATTGGTGTGCTTGCAATTATCGGCTTATATATAACGCATGGTGCAAAAGAAGATGAACATCACCAGGCCCGGTTCTGGGCATCGCTACTGCAGAACAGTGTTTATTTTTTGCTGGTAGTAAATGCCGCCATGTTCTTTATGTGTGCAACCGTATTGGCATGGGGTGGCTGGACCATTTCTTTTCGCAGGGTTGTTGAAGCGATATCATCTGCTGTTCCTGTTATAAGTGTTATTTGTGTTGTTGTATTATTTGGTATCATATTTACAAATCAGCATACTATTTATCACTGGAATGTACCTTTTGAAGAGAAAGATGAGATACTGAAGCACAAATCATTTTTCTTAAACAAAAATTTCTTTATTGGCTGGACACTTTTCACTGTAGTAGCATGGTGGTTGTTGGGCAGAAAGATGAGACTGCTTTCCCGTAGCCTTGATAATAATCCTTTGCCGAGTATTGAAGAAGGGAAAAAATATATCTGGAAAAATACAGTATGGGCCGCTTTATTCCTGGTTGTATTTGCCCTGACTGTTATGTCAACTATTCCCTGGCTTTGGCTGATGAGCATTGATGCACATTGGTACAGCACTATGTATAGCTGGTACACATTTGCAAGTACGTTCGTTGCCGGTTTGTCTCTGATCTGTTTGTATGTTGTTTACCTGAAGAATAACGATTATCTCGAACTGACAAATGAAGAACATCTGCATGATATAGGTAAGTTCATGTTTGCCTTTTCTATTTTCTGGACTTATCTCTGGTATTCACAGTTCATGCTGATCTGGTATGCAAATATTCCTGAGGAAACAATTTATTTCAAACCAAGGGCACAAGGTCCTTATAGCGGAATTTTCTGGATGATGTTAATCATCAACTTCATTGCTCCGTTGTTAATATTAATGAGAAGAGGTTCAAAAAGAAATTATGGAACAATAACGTTCATGTCGATATTGATCATCTTCGGTCACTGGCTGGATTTCTTCCAAATGGTATTCCCCAGCCCGATGAAAGATCATGCAACGGGAGAAACACATGTACCGCTTATGTTTTATGATCTCGCAATAGGATTAGGTTTTGTAGGACTGATCATGTTTGTTGTGGGCCGCTCATTGGCAAAGCATCCGTTGTTGGCGAAGAATCATCCATTTATAAAAGAGAGTGTAATACATCATACTTAGTTGATTGGATCTGGGAAAGAAAATTGAATATTAAATAACTGAATTAAAGAATATGCAAGTCTTTTTTATTGTAGCAATCCTGGCGCTGGGCTTTCTGATTGTGTTTCAGATAGCCAAGGCAAGTGAATACGTAAGTGTGTTGCGTGGCGAAGAAAAAACCCGCAAACAGAATAACCGGGTAAATGCATTTCTGTTACTGGCATTTTTAATATTGGGCATTATCGGTGTGTTTTATTGTAATGAAAGACTGGAAGGAAAAATACTTTCATTTGGCAGCGCAGCATCTGATCATGGTATATTGATCGACCAGATGATGAAAATTACACTGATCATTACAGGTATTGTTTTCTTTATTACACAAATTGCATTATTCTGGTTTGCATTCAAATACCAGGAGTCTGATAATAGAAAAGCATACTACTATCCGCATAATAATAAACTGGAAGTTATCTGGACAGTGATCCCTGCTATTGCATTAACTATATTGGTTGGTTTTGGAATTATTTACTGGTTCAGAATTACCGGTGATGCACCTGCTAATGCCAGGATGGTTGAAGTAACAGGTTCGCAATTCAAATGGGAATTCCGCTATCCGGGTAAAGATGGTGTGCTGGGTAAAAAGTTTTATAAATTAACAACACCGGAAAACCCGCTGGGCCAGGTTTGGGATGATATAAATAACAGGGATGATGTGTATGGTTCAGGCGAAATGCACCTGGTAGTGAACAAGCCGGTAAGATTGGTGATCTATGCTAAAGATGTAATTCACGACGTAGGTCTTGCACATTTTCGTATGAAGATGGATGCTGTACCCGGTATGCCAACTACTATGTGGTTTACACCGACAAAGACCAGCAAACAAATGGCAAAAGAAACAGGCAGGCCTGATTTTACATATGAAATATCATGTGACCAGATGTGTGGCTCAGGCCATACACGTATGAGAGGAACGGTTATTGTGGAATCGCAGGAAGAATTTGACCTGTGGATGGCTTCACAAAAACCGAAGTATGTTGAAATGATGGATTCAAAACAAAAACCCGAAATGAAGGCTGATTCAAATACTGTTGCAAAACCAATTGCACAGGTTGAAATAAAAAAATAATGTTACGGCTTTTCAATAAGCCGGTTTAAATAAAAAGATTATGAGTAACGCAGCACATCCGGAAGTGGTAACTACCCATGAAGTTCATCATGATGAGCATCATGCACACCACAAAGAAACATTTATCACCAAATACGTATTCAGTCAGGATCATAAAACAATCGGTAAACAGTTTTTAATTACTGGTATCGTTTGGGCTATTATTGGTGGTTTGTTTTCTGTATTATTCCGTTTGCAATTAGGTTTCCCAGGACAAACTTTCCCGATATTGGAAACCTTCTTTGGTAAAAATGCAGCAGGTGGTGTCATCACTCCAGAGTTTTATTATGCACTGATCACTATGCACGGCACCGTGTTGGTGTTCTTTGTATTGACAGCAGGTTTGTCGGGCACATTCGCAAACATTCTTATTCCCTTGCAGATCGGTGCAAGAGATATGGCTTCGCCATTCCTTAATATGCTTTCTTACTGGTTCTTCTTTATTGCCAGTATAATAATGATCTCATCATTGTTTGTACAAACAGGTCCTGCAAGTGGTGGATGGACAATGTATCCTCCGCTAAGTGCATTGCATGATGCTGGCCAGGGAAGTAAAATTGGTACTGACTTATGGTTGATAAGTATGGCGATGTTTATTGTATCATCATTGCTTGGCGGTTTGAACTATATCACCACTATTCTGAACATGCGTACAAGAGGAATGAGCATGACTCGTTTGCCTCTTCCTATCTGGGCTATGTTCTTTACCGCAGTACTTGGCGTATTATCGTTCCCTGTATTATTATCAGGCGCCATTCTCCTGTTATTCGACAGAAACCTTGGAACAAGTTTTTACCTGAGTGATATTGTTGTGAACGGGCAGATATTACCTAACGAAGGTGGTAGTGCTATTTTATTCCAGCACTTGTTCTGGTTCCTGGGTCACCCGGAAGTTTATATCATCCTGTTGCCGGCAATGGGTATGGTATCAGAAATATTATCTGTGAATTCACGCAAACCCATCTTTGGTTATATGGCGATGCTGGGTTCATTATTCGCTATTGCGATCCTAGCCTTCCTTGTATGGGCACACCATATGTTCGTCACGGGATTGAATCCATTCCTTGGATCTATATTCGTGTTGCTTACATTATTGATCGCGGTTCCATCCGCTATAAAAGTGTTTAACTGGATCACTACATTGTGGCGAGGTAATATTCGTTTCACCCCGGCTATGTTATTTGCAATTGGTTTTGTGAGTTTATTTATTTCCGGTGGATTAACGGGTATCTTCCTTGGTAACTCAACAATTGATATTCACCTGCATGATACCATGTTTGTGGTGGCACACTTCCATATTGTAATGGGTGTTGCATCTTTCTTTGGAATGTTTGCTGGTGTTTATCACTGGTTCCCGAAAATGTTTGGTCGCTACCTGAACAAAACATTAGGATTTATCCATTTCTGGGTAACAATAATTGGTGCTTATATGATCTTCTGGCCGATGCACTACCAGGGTCTTGCAGGTATGCCACGCCGTTATCTTGATAAAAGTATCTGGACCAACTTTAATGTTTTCCAGGACTTAGACAAAATGATCACTGTTGTCTCGATCATAGTATTTGCTGTTCAGTTATTGTTTGTGTTTAATTTTTTCTATTCAATTTTCAAAGGAAGAAAAGTAACTACAACAAATCCATGGGGTGCAAACACTCTGGAATGGACAACACCTATCAACCCGGGACATGGTAACTGGGAAGGTGAAATACCTGAAGTTCACCGTTGGCCTTATGATTATGGTAAAGATGGAAGAGAATTTATCATGCAGACAGAAAAGCCCGGTGAGAATGAAAGTTCACACTAAGTGAATATTGATCGTGATGTAAAGATTTGTTATTTGAAAATTTTGCGAAGGAATTGAAATGAATAAAGTAAAAGACTATTTACAACTAACAAAGCCTTCGCTGAATATAATGGTGGTGTTTAGCAGTGTGGTAAGTTTTATGCTTACTCCCGGTTTTGACCACTATGAGGATAAATGGAAATTTATTCTATTGCTCTTTGCAGGTGGATTTTTGGTAACAGGTGGTGCCAATGCCATTAATATGGCAGTTGAAAAAGATACAGATGCATTGATGAGCCGGACAAAAAATCGTCCTGTTGCATCGGGTCGAATGTCACAAACAGAAGCGTATGCTTTTGGAATTATATGTGGCATTGCAGGTGTATTCATTCTTGGAAATTATTTCAACTGGACGGCTGGTGGTTTAGCAGCGCTGAGTTTATTCCTGTATGCATTTATCTATACGCCATTGAAAAAAGTAAATTCAATAGCAGTATTGGTTGGTGCATTTCCCGGTTCATTACCATGTTTGATTGGCTGGGCCGCAGGTGAAGCAGAATTGTCAACGGGTGGCTGGATCTTATTTGGCATCCAGTTTCTTTGGCAGTTTCCGCATTTCTGGGCTATCTGCTGGATCGCATGGAAAGATTACCTGAAAGCAGGATTCAAACTGTTGCCAAGTGAATTAGGACCAACAAAGTTTACCGCTATACAGGCAATTATTTTTTCGACAATGTTGTTGCCTGCGACGCTGTTGCCTTTTTTTACCGGCATGTGCAGTTATGATGATGTAGCTGGTATAGTAAGTTTAGTTCTTATCATTCTTGCCAATGCGTTCATGATAATGCGATGTGTGAACCTGTACCGGAAGATGGATATACCATCAGCAAGAAAAGTGATGTTTGGAAGTTATATGTACCTGCCGGTGATCTTACTGGCCTTGTATATAAGTAAAGTATCAGTATAAAAAAGTGAGATGGATATTGTGAATACACAACAACGACAAAAAATTCACCCGCATAAGTTTGCGATGTGGGTAGCCATAGGAAGTTTGATTATGATGTTTGCCGGTTTGACCAGTGCATTCATTGTAAAAAGCAATCAACCGGGATGGAAAGATGTGATGATTCCACAGGTGTTCTGGATATCTACCGTAGTGATACTGGCAAGCAGCATCACGGTTCAGATGGCATTAAGATCTTTTAAACAAAGAGAGTTCGGGCAATACAGGATGCTGATAGCCTTGACTTTTTTATTGGGAACTGCGTTTGTTGTGCTTCAGTGGATGGGGTTCAACAGTCTCTGGGAACAGGGCATACGGCTTAAAGGTTCCGGTGCTGCGCAATTCCTGTATGTAATTTTCGGATTGCATGCGGTGCATGTGATCGGCGGAATCATTACGTTGTTGGTAATGTTTATCAAAGCATTTTTTGGTAAAACAAAATCATACAACTCAGTGCCGGTGGAAGTAGCAGCAACGTACTGGCATTTTGTAGATCTTTTATGGATCTATTTGTTTGTGTTCTTTATGTGGATCAAATAGTGAGTGGCGAGTTGTGAATGGTGAATAGAGAACAGAACGATGAACGGAGCGTCGCAACAGAAGATGAAAAGAATTACCAGGGCTGGTAACAAAATATAAAATACTTGAATTAAAAAAATAACATGGATTCAGTAACAGTTCATAAGACGAAATGGTGGAGCGGGGGTAAAAGCCCATTCAACATTGAATACGGAAAGGTGATGATGTGGTACTTCCTGATGAGTGACGCCTTTACATTCGGCGCTTTCCTTATTTCGTATGGTTCTATCCGTTTCAGCCAAAACTTCTGGCCCGACCCTAACGTGGTGTTCAATGCATTTCCGGGCTTTGGTCATAAAAACCTTCCACTTGCATTCGTGAGCCTGATGACATTTATTTTGATCATCAGTTCTGTAACGATGGTGCTGGCCGTGCATGAAGGACATAAAGGAAACAGGGCCGGTGTTATAAAATGGATAGCATGGACAATTGTAGGTGGCCTTGCATTCTTAGGTTGCCAGGCATGGGAGTGGCATCACCTTATTACCGGTGAACATATAGTACTTGCTGATGGAAAATTGGAAATGGTTGGACAAACAATGGGCGGAAATCCATGGGGACATTTAGTAGACCCGGCTGTTGCACAAAAAGCATTAGCTGCAAGTTCGCATGAGACATTGGTAAATGTTGTTCATAGTGTTAATCATACAATGAGTCATGAAGAGCTGGCAAAGATGCCGCAGGATCAACTAATGGGCATGGTGAATATGGCTGAAATGCATGTTCGTGAAAAAGGACCTATTGCATTTGGCGGATATTTTTATGGTATTACAGGCTTTCATGGTTTTCACGTATTCAGTGGGGTGATCATTAACCTGATCATGCTGATCATGGCACATAAAGGAGTATTTGACAGAAAAGGACATTACCTGATGATAGAAAAAGCAGGATTGTACTGGCACTTTGTAGACCTGGTGTGGGTATTTGTGTTCCTGTGTTTCTATCTTATCTAAAAAAAATTTATCAGTAAAAAACGAATAAGCGATTATGGAGAATCATCCTAACGTACACCCCGAAGTAACTTTTGCGCCGCATCATGCATCGGATGCAGAGTTTAAAAAGAGAGTATTGAAAACGACCATCCTGCTTTCAATCATTACCGTGATTGAACTGGGTTTTGGATTCCTGATGTATTTGACTGATTTTACCCATACAGTTGATCTTTTTATTAAAGGAGTGATCATTATCCTTTCTTTAGCAAAAGCATTTTATATCATTTCTATCTTTATGCACCTGGGTGATGAGATAAGGAATTTTATTATGACAGTTGCCGTTCCGATATTATTATTCATCTGGTTTATTCTTGCCTTTATAATGGATGGCAACTCTTACCTGAACCTGCGGAATAAGTATGATGCGAATTATAAAGAACGGACATTGAAAGAAGGACATCATGAAGCGGCACCGGCAAAAAGTGGGAAAGAATAAACGAGTCAATAAAAATTTATTACCCTAAATAATTATTCATCCCGGCCAGTGAGTCGGGATGAATAATTTAAAAGCGCCTCATCCCAGAGAACTTCGTTCGTTCCCTTCGCAATGGCTCGGGAACTCCTGAAGGAGAAGGGAGAGTCGAAGAACCAATGAAATAGATAATTACAATGAACACAAAAGCATTTTATGGTTTATTGCTGGCCTTGCTCGTGCCGATAGTTTGTTATTTTATAATCAAACAGGCGGGAGATAAACATCCGTTGATGCCACGGCATTATATATATGATGATGTACAGATCGTAAACAAGAAAGGTAAAAATGTAGAAGATACGATCTGGCATCAACTACCCAATTTTACACTTACCAATCAAATGGGGCACAAAGTATCGCTTGATGAAATAAAAGGGGTGACCTATAATAATGCAGAAGCCGATACCAGCAATAAAGTGATCGTTGCCAATTTTTTCTTTACGCATTGCCCGACCATTTGTCCTACGATGACGCAAAATATGAAGCGGCTGCAACAAGGCATTACCAACTCTCAACGGGTGGGTGATAAAACACCGGCGTTCATCCAGTTCCTTTCTTTTAGTGTGGATCCTGAAAGAGATTCAGTGCCACGGTTGAAAGCATGGGCCGATCGTTTCCAGGTGGATCCTGTGAATTGGTGGTTGCTGACAGGTGATAAGAAAACAATTTATGATCTGTGTATAAATGATATGAAGCTGGGGCTGGTGGATGGAGAGGGCGTAGATACCAGTTTTATACATGTACCTTACTTTGTTTTGATCGATCGTAACCGGAATATACGTGGCTATTATAATGGATTGGATTCTGCATCGTTAGTAAAGCTATCTGCGGATATTATTTTTCTTTCGCTGGAAAAAGACCGTACACAGAAATCCTTCTTCGCCGGTAAACTGCAGTTGATGGCAATTGTTTTCCTGATCTGTATAATGGCTGTTGCCGTGTTCATGTATTTATTAAAGAAAAAGGCTACACCCGAGTACTCTCCTTCAGGAAAGGAAGAAAGAAGATCCCCTATAAAAGAAAACTAAAAACATTTATGCTTCCTCCTGTTTTAACCAAGAACGATAAAAAAGCCCGTACACTCATACTTGTTTTTTCGGCTATTGTGTTTATTGCTATCGTAGCATTGGGCCGGGTAAAACTAAATGTTGACCTGGGTTTTGATGAACATGTATTTGCTTTTATTAATTCCATTATCAACTCCATAGTAGCTGTATTGCTGGTAGCAGCGTTGATCGCCGTAAAAACAAAACATTATTTGCTGCATAAAAAAATGATGCTGGCAGCAATGGTATTGTCCATTTTGTTTTTAATAAGTTATATCTGTCATCATTTATTTGCAGGTGAAACAAAGTTTGGCGGAACTGGTACTGCAAAAATGATCTACTATATCATACTCGGTACACATATTCCACTGGCGGGCTTGATACTTCCTTTTATTTTATTTACCGCTTACCGTGCATTGATAGCTGAATTTCCACAGCATAAAAAACTGGCTCGCATTACCTGGCCGGTGTGGTTCTATGTTGCTGTTACAGGAGTGATCGTATATTGGATGATCAGTCCGTATTACGAATAGGATTTTATTTACTCTTTTTGATTTGCTAACTTCAGAGCTATAATTTAAACGAACCTTTATTAAATAAGTAATATTATGAAGAGTTTATTTTTGTCAATTATTTTGCTGGCAGGCATGAATGCATATAGCCAGGCTTATCTGTTTGTTGCTTCTTATGATCCACAGGGTAGTGGTTGCAAGAGTAAAATGCTTTATACGATCGGTTACTCTGAAGGACAGTATCGGACCACGTACGACAATTTCAGAGCAGAGAAAAAACCGCAAACAAGCGAGGTCTTTCAAATGCCAAAGGGCAAATTCACGGTCATTTATGCATATAAACACAGGATAAAGGGATTTGATTGTGAGCGGACTGTTTATGGTGCAGCATCAGGCAATACAAAAGAAGAAGCATTGGAAAAAATGTATAGTATAACGAAAGATGATGATATTGCTTTTCGTCATAGCCCAAAACCAGAGTTCTATTGGAATGCCTCAACTGGTGAAAAAATTCCGGAGTCTGGCCGATAAAAGTTTATAGTTCTTATTTATTTCAGGCGAAGGCGCTGGGCGGACAGGAAAATTCATTACACACAATAATATATTTAGTATGCATAAAATACTTATTTTATTTCTTCTTCTTTGCTCCTGTAAATCGAATCCAAGATCAAATGATAATAAAAAGAACGAATCACAATTAGTCAATGTGTCTTCTGAGTATAATTACGAGATGAGTGACGCTACATTATCGATCTTTTTAATGCACTTTGTGAACGTTGCGAAAAGCCGGGACAAAGCCCTGCTTGAAAAGGAATCAACAAAAATTATTAACGATAATAATAAGGAAACACCATTTGAAATTTTTTTTGATAAAAGCTTCTCAAGAGTTTTTGATAGTGCTTTATTAATGAAACTCTCAAATACTGATAGTTTGGAATATTCCAGTTCTGATATGGAGCTTGAATATTTCCCCAAGGAAATCCAGGGTCAATTAAAAGGCAATAGGATTTCCACATTAAGAGAAGTGAATATTACAAAGGAGCGACATGAATTGTTTATAAAACTTGTAATTCTTGCGTTTGTTGAGACAAAGGAAGGGTTTAAATTTTTCGGGTATAGAACTATAGAAAATACGATGAGGCCTATTGAATAGCCTGTTAAAATTAATTATTTTGTTGTACTATCAATACTTATTCTCCCAAAGCTGTTCTTCTTCCAGTTCCAATTTTCTTTTCTCTTTCAACTTCTGCGGTAGTTTAGATTCGAAAATGATTATGATAATGGCGATATGATAGATGAAAAATAAAGAGACTACAAGGGAGAAAGCATAATGCGTCATCCAGAGCCAAACAACCACTGCTGAAAAAATGCCACTAATGATCAGCAGTATAATTGAAACTTGTTTTTTCAATGCCAGCAACAAGAATGCGATGATGGCAAAAAAATATTCAGCGATCATCGGGTTGGTAATTTTGCTGGGGATGGCAAATATTAAATGCTGTACCAGGCAAACGAATGAAAGCAATGCACCAAAGCCGCCGCAGTATTCGCAAAGATTCTTATGATAATCAGTAAAAGGATTAAAGGGTTGTGTGGAAGACATCTTCTTTACAGATTTGTTTTTTTAAAGTTTTGGCCACAGAGTGCCACAGAATAAAACAGAGAGCCGCAGAGATATTATGTACACTCTGTGCACCTCATTATCCTCCGCGGCTCTCTGTGGCCAATTTTTCTCAATTAATCAAAGACCCCATTCTTCTGCCGGGTCCCAAAACAGTTTTTCAAAATCAACCACTTTGTCATTCTTCACTTTTATCCCTTCTTTCTTCAACAAGTTTTCCATTGCATCAGGCGAACCAAAATGAAATTTGCCACTGAGCATGCCAATACGGTTTACTACACGATGTGCAGGTACTTTAGGTTTTACTCTTCCGGCGCCGTTCATAGCCCAGCCAACCATTCGTGCAGATGATCTTGTACCCAATGCATTTGCAATAGCCCCATAAGAAGTAACTCTTCCTTTCGGAATTTGTCTTGCTACTTCAAATACCAGTTCGAAAAAACTTTCATCTTTCCGGCCGGAAGGTTTTACTGATCTCAGCTTTTGCTTTGTTGTTGGTTTTTTTGCTGGCATGCAGTGAAGATAAAAAAAACAAGATGAAATTTTATTGCTTTAAAGTATTTTTTGAACCACATAGGACAAAGTAAACATAGGGTTCACATAGAACCTATGTGTAATCCTATTGTGATCTAAATTCTATGTGGTTCAATTTTTTCGAACTGATACTCTGCTCAATTTTCAGAGGATTCAATATCACCATCTGAATCAGGTATCAATAATCCCGAAACATTTATATGATCAAAGGGGCAATGCCGGCACCCGTTGCCGCAGCAGTATCCTCTTTCGGATAAATATTTTTCGGTTAAAACGACTTTGCCGTCTTCAACATAAAAATCAACACCTTCAATCAGCGGTTGCATAGTCTTTTAATAATTGTTTCAGTTGTTCATCGGTTTCTTTGCCCGGTATATTTTGCGGTAAAGAAAAACAGAGATAATGAATACGATTACTGCCGGCAATATCCAACGACTCGTAATGTGTTTTTATTTTTAAAACATCCGGCACAGCTTGTATTGAATAAACATTGTCGATATCCGTAACCGTTTTGCAATTGTATAGTTCAATAACTTTTTTTGTAAACAAATACAGGTCGGGGCTATCGGTTTTAAGATGGATCAGCCCGCCGGGTTTTAGCAACTGTTGGTACATTCTTAAAAACTTTGGATGCGTTAATCTTTTTTTTGCTTTTGATAAGCGCAGTTGCGGATCAGGAAACGTGATCCATATTTCACTCACTTCATCTTTTGCAAAATGTTCATTGATCTTATCGATCTGTGTGCGGAGAAAAGCAACATTCATCAAATTATTCTGCAATGCTTTTTTTGCACCTACCCAAATGCGGTTGCCTTTTAGATCAATACCGATAAAATTTTTATCTGTATACAATGTTCCCAATCCAAGAGCATATTCTCCTTTGCCACAGGCCAATTCGAGTATAATTGGATTTTGGTTCGCAAAGAAAACATTCCATTTACCGGGCATGTCCACCGGATTCTCCAGCACATTCCTAAAGGTTTTTAATTCTGCAAAACGAACTAATTTTTTATGAGCCATTCGGGCAAAGATAATTCAAACATGCTCTGGAAGGAAAGCAATGACTGCAAGTATTGTATCATTTTCGAAAAAAGAAAGGCCACTGAGAACCTCAGAGAAACGGAGGAACACAGAGATAAACTCGGTGGTTCTCATAAAACTCCGTGGCTCTCTGTGGCCAAAAGTTATACAAACTAAAATGTTTTTATAAGCGAGGCAGAATTATATTTTTACCAATAGCCCTACACCAAAAATTGATTTGAACTGTAATGCCGGTGATGAATCGTTACTGCCGAAAACCCGCAGGTCATCATCATAGATCATATCAACGTTCCAGCTCAATGCGATGATCTTTGCAATTTTAGCAGAAAGGGTGTTGGTTACAAACACATCTATATTTTGTGGATTTTGCTGGTAATTGGAAAAGAGATCAAGTCTTGCTTTATAAGCGAAGTATTTATTAAAAGATCTTTGATAACTAAGGGTAGCAAAGGCGCCATTTTGATTAATGTTCCTATGTGTCGGTTTTAGTCCATAATCAACTTTTGAAGTGAGGCTGGTATCGGTCACAAAAGTCCACCGTGAAGTAACCGGCGAAATAAAAAATGAAAAATATTGATCAGGCTTGTAATCGATACCCTGGCTTACTACAAGATAGGCAGGTGAAAGAAATGATGATGCAAATGTTTTTACATTGTTAGGATAAGTATATCCGTTTGCAAACTGCGACCGGAAATTTACAAGAGTAGCAAGGTTTAAGTGCTTATTCAGCGAAAATCCATATTTAGATAAAAAATCAAAACGATCATCATTCTTCCGGCCGCCAAGACTGGTCGTGTTGATATAACCGAAATTGGCAGAAAAGCTATTGTCCCAGGTATGTTTGTTTTTTTTATGAAACAGGAAGAGGTTCAGTGAAGAGCTCACTGTAAAAGAAAAATCATCACCACCCCCGGCCCAGTTGCTTTGACTTCCTTGTCCAACGCTAAGCCCGAATGAACCGCCACCTTTCCATCTTTTTAAAACCGTATCAGGTATATCGTTTTTAAGTTGCCGTGAAGATTCCATCTGAAGCTTACGGACAATAGCATCTTGTGAAAATGTAGAAGAAGAAGTTAAAAATAAAATGTAAAATAAAATGATCCTGTTCATTAGTGTGTGGCTTGGTATTTCAAATAAACAACAGAATAAAAGAAATATTTTAACGGGAATGTTAAAATAATTTTGTTCTAATGGCTGTTTGTTTACAAAGCAGACCGTTGAAGGGCTATTCAATTTTGCAAAATGAATAGACAGTTTGATTTTTCAAACTGATCAGAACTTAACTAGTACCCCTACACCTACCAATGATTTTAATTGCAGGCCCGGTGATGTTTGAGTAGGTCCAAAAAGACGAACATCATCGTCATAGATAAGATCAACACTCCAGGTAAGGGCTAATATCTTGCTCAATTTTACATTTAGCGCATTTGTCATATACAAGTCAACATTCTGCGGGTTGTGTTTATAATTAGAAAACAGATCCAGCCTTCCTTTATAACTAAGTGTTTTATTAAACTCTTTCATGTAGTTGACAGAAACAAAAGCTCCGAATTCAAAATTTGATTTTTCGCCCGGCTTCACACCATATAGACCTTTATTGGAAAGCGCAGTATCTTTTACGATTACAAAACGGGCTGTCGTAGGAGAAAAGAAGATGGACAATTCTTTGATTGGCTTATAATCCAAACCAAGGCTGAGTACTATATAACCCGGCGCCATAAAATTGGACGAATAAGTTGTTGTAGTTTCTGTGTGAGTATAACCTTTAAAGAACTGCGACCTCAGGTTGAAAAGAGTTGCCGCATTCATTTTTGGTGAAATAGCATAGCCATATTTTGAAAGCAGATCAAAACGATCATCATTTTTTCGGCTACCGAGACTGGTAGTTTTTACATAGCCAAGATTAAAATCAAAGGTATTGTCCCAGCTATGTTTGTCTTTTTTATAAAAAGCATATACGCTGAGCAATGAATTGACCGCTATAGAAAATTTTTCCCCACCTGCTGCCCAGTTAGAAAGGGAGCCTTGTGATAAATTTAAGCTGTACATACCCCCGGTCTTCCAGGCTTTTTTTGTTGTATCATTCGGATCTTTTTTGATATCCTTTTCAGTTTCAGAACGGAGTTTTTTCACTGTTTCATCCTGGGAATAAGAAAGCAGGCAACAAAATAATCCTGTTAACAGTAATATTTTTTTCATGCAGTTTGAGTTTAATTTAAGTTGAATGGTTCTAGTTAATCAAAAATAGTGCACTATTTATGGGGATAGATATCATAACACAAAAACGGGAAGTGTAAGATCTATTTGGAACAACAAGAGGTCATGAAGCAAAAGAAGGTAAATAAAAAAGCCCCGCTAAAAAGCGGGGCTTACAAAACATGAGAAAAAGATTGCTGTAGGGGGAGGGGTCGAACCTCCACGGAGCAGTTAGCTATAACACAAAGATTAGTGGTCAACCCTGGTCGGCCTTACCAATGGTAACGTCGGCTCTATGTTACGTTTATCCTGTTATCTCCACCCCCGAGACGAGAGGGCATGTCTGCCGGGCTTACGCCATTTCATCACCCCACAGTATTGAAAGAACTTTTTTAAAAGATCCCGATAATTATCGGGATTGATAGGACAAAAATAAAGGCTAATACCAAATCATTCCAAATTATTCAATGATTATTTTAAAATAATTGAAATTGTCTAATTATATTTGATATCGTTAGAAATAATCTAAAAACTATCTTCAATATGGCTAGTAAATTGAATCTTGACAAATTGGACCTTCAGATCATTCAGCATATGGTGGATGGCGATGTCTCCTATGCTGACCTGGGTAAAAAACTATTTGTATCCGGTGGCACCGTACATGTAAGGATAAAAAAATTGCAAGAGGCAGGTATTGTAAAAGGCTATAAACTGAATGTTGATTTTAAAAAAATGGGTTATGATGTAATTGCATTCATTGGTATTTATCTTGAAAAGAGTTCGCTATATGATTCCGTAGCTAAGGAACTACAAAAGATAAAAGAAATAGTCAGGGTGAATTATACAACAGGCAATTATAGCATGTTTGCAGAAATAGTTTGCAGGGATATTGAGCAACTACGTTTTGTATTGCATGATGAGCTGCAAAAAATAAAAGGAATTGAACGAACTGAGACATTTATCTCACTGGAGGAAAGCCTGAATCGTACTGTAAATGTATTTGGATAGGCAGGGCAGAATTGCTAATTTGCCGGCCTCAAACAGTGATTATGAAAGCAGTTTTGCGTTTGTTGTCTTTATTTTTAATCAGTGCCATTTTTGTCTCTTCCGGTTGTAAAAAAAGCAGCGGAGGTGGTGGAGGCGGAGGTACCCCAGAAGCTACCCTGGTTGTTACTACCAACCCTCCAAATGGTTCAGTGCAGGCGCCATCCAATGGCCCATTTGATTTAACAGTAACGATTACTTCAACGATGCCACCAAGCGGAGTAAAAATTGAGATCACAGCAAGAAAAGACGATGGCACAAATCCGCCACCTTTTTTTACGAGCACAAATAATTCAACAAGCGCAGTAAACAATTATACAATCACCGGCACACCAGCAACCACACAATGTATTGTCAATATAAAAGTGACCTCATTGACAACATCAACCAATACATGGTCGGGTAGTTACAGGTATTCGAGAAAATAGATCAGCGGACATTGAGGGCATCACGGAGACCATTGCCCAATAAATTAAAAGCAAGAACGAGTAACATAATTGCAAAACCCGGCGCCAATGCAAGCACCGGGTTTTCTGTTATAATAAAATTGTAATTTTCTTTTATCATCAATCCCCAACTCGGCATCGGTGGTTGTACACCTACTCCGAGAAAACTTAATCCTGCTTCGATCACAATAGCAGAAGCAAAATTGGAAGCCGCAATTACTATTACCGGCCCCATAATATTTGGCCAGATATGACGAACAATGATCCTGAATGATGAATAGCCCAAAGCTTTGCCCGCTTCCACATATTCCAGTTCTCTTACTGTCATCACCTGGCTGCGAACCAATCTTGCAACATTCACCCACATAGTAAGACCAACAGCAACAAATACCTGCCAGAAACCTTTGCCGAGTAATAATGTAATGGCGAATACTAACAACAAAGTCGGAATGCTCCAGATAACATTGATGAACCACATAATGATCTCATCTGTTCTTCCGCGAAAATAACCTGCAAGGGAACCCAATATCAAACCGATGCTTAGTGAAATGATTACTGTTATTAAACCTACACTTAAACTTACTCTTGTGCCGATAATGATGCGGCTGAGTATATCACGGCCATAACTGTCGGTACCAAACCTGTAACTTATTTGCTTTATTGGGAGGGTTTTAGCATAAGCTTGTCTTTCAGTTACGCCAACATCAATTAATTTCTGAACAATAATGCTATCAGCCTTCACTTCATAACTTGTAATGGGGATATAATTATATATATCTTCTTTTCCTGAAATCAATTGACTAAAAAATGATGTTTGCGGAGGATTATCTTTTTGTACTAAAAGAAATTGTTGTTTAAAGCCGGGCTTTTCACCATCTATTTCAACGATAATGCGATTTGCGTTGGGTGTTTTATCAGGCGCAATAAAATAAGCGAAGATGGCAACAATAGCCGCAATGCAAATAATGATAAGGCCAAAGACAGCGCCTTTGTTTTTCTTTAACCGCTTCCACGCCGCCTGTTGAAATGAAATTTCTTTGTGATGCATTGCAGCAGAAAGATAAATACAAATGAGGAGAAATTATTTTACTCTTCTTCCTTTCCATTCATACGAACCGAACTTGCCCAACCAACCGGCAATGATGGTGTAAAGAATATGTAAAGGCTGTAAAAAAGCAAAATACGGCAGCATGTATTTTTTATTGAAGAAAGAAGAAATGGAAATGAGAAAAGGATATTCAACTAAAGTTTTTGCAATTAATAAAACCAATGCGGCCCACCAGTAAAAAGCAGACCAGAACCCCGCAACCAGTAACACGATAAACGACAAGTTAAATAAATAAACAACCAGCAATACCCAAAAGATCCTTTTATCATCATACTTATCTGCTTTGCTGGCCCAGCGAATACGCTGGTTAAAAAATGCAGTCCACGATTTTACCGGCTGGGTAGAAACAATTGCATTTTTTGATTTAAGGTATTGGATCCGGCCGGTAAAATGCTTTTCTATTTTATACATCAATAACATATCGTCGCCACTGGCAATATGGTCAATACCCATAAAACCATTTACCGCATGAAAGGCTTTGCGTTCATAAGCAAGGTTGGCGCCATTGCACATGCTGTGTACCTGTTTGTAAACGGATGCGCCGGTAATTCCTTGTAACACCATAAAATCCATTGCCTGGAAAACCTGTACCAGCGAAGAACCGCAATTGATGTCAACCGGGGCAACGACAAATACAGCATTGGTTTTTTTATAAAAATTTTCAATGGTCAGTAACCAATTTGGGGGAACCATGCAATCGGCATCTGTGGTTATGATCAGATCTCCAGATGCGGCGGCAACACCTGTTTCAATCGCTTTCTTTTTATGTGAGTTAATCCCCTGCTCTTTTAAGGAAATCAGTTTTACAAAAGAGAATTGCAAGGTAAGTGAAGCTGTGTTATCAGTTGAGTTATCATCTACAACAATTATTTCAAGCAACTCTTTAGGATAAGTTTGATTGTTGATTGAATGCAATAAGGCTTCAATATGTATCTCTTCATTGCGGGCCGGAACAATCACCGAGATTTTTGTAGAAGGGGGGTGTTGTGATGGCTGAAATACCGGAATGGATTTCCAGCTTTGCCAGTAATAAATGATCAGTAAGGCATAAGTAATAAATAAAGCAGTGATGATGCCGGTTAAAACCATTCCAACAAATGTAACTGAAATGATGCAGTGCTTAGTAAGCAGGCTTTATTGCATTGGGTTTTTGTTCGAGATAGTTTGTGTAATCCAATGACCCCAGACGAAGACGAAGTGGTAGTGAAGTTTGTTTTTCAAAAATATACTCACGTTTACAAATGAAACCGAGGTTAGAAGTATAATAATTTTTTATAAGGGGGCTTGTACAAAAGGTCGCTGCAAATTTTTCTTTTTGTGTATAAGAATCTTTAAAAGTCGGAATAGGAGCAATATTTATAAGCCTTACCTGCATAGTATCTGATTTAATTAAAATATTAAAACGTGAATACTTAGGCAAGCCTGTTTTTATTTTAAAGGAGCTCATATTCTGAGCAAAAATTTCCCCATTAAAAAATAATAACAGCACAACAAGAAAGTATTTGGGTCGTTGCGCCATGTTTCATTTATTTGTATGTAAATTTACGGCCTGATTTTTGATGAAAGGGAAAATTTTTTTGAATTTCAGGGTCTTAAATGTTAAAACACAATAAGGGAGAGGAGAAACGATGGCATTAAGTCAGAATTTACAACAGAAACTTTTACAGAAACTATCGCCACAGCAGATTCAGCTAATGAAATTGCTGCAGGTGCCTACTGCCAATCTTGAAACGAGGATCAAAGAAGAGATGGAAGAAAACCCTGCACTGGAATTGGATGAAGATATTCATGATGAATTTGAAGAAGGTAAAGATGAGTTTACTGAAAACGGGGAAGAGGAATATGAAGAGCCAGATGGAAGTGAGAGTGAATATGAAAACCTTGATGTGAGTGACTATGTGCAGGATGGTGATGATGATATTGCAGATTATAAACTTAAAGATGATAATTATCCTGAAGAAGATGAAGGCAGGCAATTGCCGCATAAAAGTGAGTCCTCTTTTTTTGATATGCTTATCAACCAACTTGGCTTGCTCAAGCTGGATGATAAGGAACAGAAAATTTCTGTACAGCTCATTGGAAGTATAGATGAAGACGGCTACTTACGGAGGGAAACTTCGGCGATCGTGGATGATTTGGCGTTTCGCCAGAATATAGATGCAAGCGAAGCAGAGGTAGAGGCAGTAATAAAAAAAATTCAGCAGTTTGATCCGCCAGGAGTAGCAGCCCGTGATTTGAAAGAATGTTTGCAGATCCAACTGCAACGTTTAAAAGACGAAGGAAAAAATGTAGACACTGCTTTGCTGGCAATAAAAAAATATTTTGAAGAGTTTACAAAGAAGCACTACGAAAAAATTCAAAGAGGATTAAACCTTACTGATGAACAACTGAAAGACGTAATGCTTCAGATCACAAGACTTAATCCTAAACCCGGCGGAAGTGTGACCGTTGTTAATAAAGCAGAGAACTATGTAGTACCTGATTTTTTTATTTACAATAATGCGGGAAAACTTGAATTAACATTGAACAGCCGCAATGCACCCGAACTGCGCATCAGTGAAGGATATCGTGATATGCTGAAGGAATATGACCGCGGTGCCAAAAAAGATAGACGACAAAAAGAAGCGGTGATGTTCATCAAACAAAAAATCGATTCAGCCAAATGGTTTATTGATGCTATCAAACAACGGCAGCAAACCCTGCTGCATACAATGACTGCTATCATGAATCACCAACATGAGTTTTTCTTTACCGGTGATGAAACCAATTTGCGACCCATGATCCTGAAGGATATTGCTGAAAAAACAAACCTGGATATTTCTACAGTTAGCCGGGTGGCGAACAGTAAATTTGTACAAACAGAATTTGGTACTTACAGGCTGAAATTTTTCTTCAGTGAATCATTGAGTACTGAAAGCGGTGAAGAGGTTTCAACAAGAGAAGTGAAAAAGATACTAAGCGACCTGATCGAGTTTGAAGAAAAGAAACATCCGTTAAGTGATGAACGGCTGACCGAAATGCTCCAGGAAAAAGGTTATAATATAGCACGGCGTACGGTAGCTAAGTATCGTGAGCAATTAAATATTCCTGTAGCGAGATTGAGAAAAGAACTTTAGACAAAAAATGAACGAAATACTAACGGCACAACCATCAAACGGAAACGGTAAGGAGGAATTGATCCGGTTTCCGCAATCTCTCAGGATTGCTGCAAAAATTATTTCCTGGGTTTTCCATCCCATTTTTATCCCGGTTTATGTATTGATCTTTTTGTTGCAGATCCAACCCCATCTTTTTGTCGGGTTATCGGCTCTTAAAAAAACATTTACTATCATTCAGTTTGGGGTGATGTATGCTTTTTTCCCGGTAGTAACAGCTTTGCTTTTAAAAGCACTTGGCTTTATCGAGTCGATTTATATGAAAACACAAAAGGACAGGATCATTCCCTATGTGATCTGTATGATCTATTATTTCTGGGTTTGGTATGTCATCAAAAATCAGTCAGCTTACCCCGAGGAACTGATAGAATTTTCACTGGCTATTTTTATTTCATCTATACTGGGTCTCATGAGTAATGCCTATATGAAAGTGAGTATGCATGCAATGGCAATGGGGGTAATGGCAGCATTTGTATTGCTGCTTGCTATGCAGGATAACCTGGATTCGGGGGTTTATATTTCCGCAGCTATACTATTACCCGGATTAGTATGTACAGCAAGGCTGATCGTATCTGATCATTCAAATAAAGAAATTTATATCGGCTTGTTTCTTGGTATTGCATCACTATTGATCGCAAATTTGATCTTCAATTATTTTTAACTACGGTTATAAAAAACAAAAAAGCCCAACCATAGGGTACGTTGAGCTTTTTGTATTCATCCATCCTTGTGTGATCCTGTGTCCAATTAGTCGTTTAATATTTTTGATGTCTCTATATATTTCTTAGTAGGATGGTAGATAAAGAAACAAGTTCCATTTTTTATTGTATTGATTATTTTCCGGGACTGCTTTGCAGGTACAGCAGGGCAACCGAAACTGCGACCGATATATTTACTGAAACGCAGGTAATCATTGCCAACATAGGCTGAACCATGTACCACGATCTTTCTTCTAAAAGCCTTATCATTTATTCCAGGTTCCATGCCATCAATAGTAAGTGCCAGCCCATAACCACCATAATAAGTACTACGTGTGACATAAAAACCTAAACTACTTTGCAATGATTCAGGTTTATTGGAAAAACGGGTCGCATATTCTCTTCCGGAATTTCTGCCATGCGCAACATGTGTTTGCATCAGCAGTTTATAGTTTGCGAGATCTACAACATACATTCTTTTGCGACGACTGCTCTGGCTGAAATCACAAATAGTAATAATGCCACTTCGATTAATTTTATTTTCTTCTGATAACGTTAGGTAACCTTTTACTGCATATTCAAATACTTCTTTCTTCAAACCTGATCTTGCAAGTTTTATACTGTCATAGATTGCTGAAACTTCTGATATTGTTTCAGTCGATTCATGTACAAAAGAATGATTTGAAGTAGATGGATTGTTTACAGGTTTACTTACTGTTAAGATATTGTCTGATGAACTGTCTGCTTGCTTATAAGGAACAAACAAAAAAGACAAAGACAAGCATGCCGCGGATATGTTGAATATTCGGTTTTTCATTCAGGTACGGTTCATCCGGTTATTGATGCCGGATTTTTGGATTTGGATACTCTTGTTTAAACGTGAGTTATTGCAAAAATATTTTTCAAATGCATGAATTACAAGCATCAAATAGCGTTTTTTCATTTTGAAACGCAAAATTACCTGAATGGCATTAGTGGAAACCGTTAAAAAGTACTGACAATTTAATTCTCCATGATCTTGGTCAAGTCTCTTTGCTTGTGAATGAACTCATTTGAATAAATACGAAGCAGTAATATAAATAGTGAGATCAGAAGCGGACCAAATATCAAACCAATGAATCCAAACACCTTCAATCCGACAATAACACCGAATACAGTGATGAGTGGATGTACATTACCAATTTTACTGGCAAGGGTAAAACGAAATACATTATCAACTAACCCAATAATGCCAAACCCAAAAATTAGCATTGCAATTCCTTGCGTCGTATCTCCATTGGCAAAAAAGATAATAGCAATTGGTACATACGCTAATGCTGCACCCACTACAGGCAGCATAGCAGTAATACATGTAACCACGAACCAGAACCAGGGTTCCTTCACACCTATAATTAAATAACCAATAACTGCCACTACACCCTGCAGTAATGCAATCAAAGGAATGCCGATCGCATTTGATACTACCATATTGTTTACTTCTTTCCCAAGTTTGTGTACATTATCATCATGCAGGGGAGTATGTTCGTAAATGGCTATTTCCATCTTTTTACCATTTACCAGCATAAAATAAAGCATGAAGTACATAAAGAAGATCGTGGTTAGTGTATTGAACGTAGCGTTTAATAGTTGCGGTATCCCATTTGTGATCCTTTTTCCAAGGTTATTTATATTCTCATTACTCACCAGGTCCATATTAAACCGCTCTTCAATATCACCAATTACTTTTTTTAATGCTACTATCAGTTCATTCCCGTGTTCAATGGCGTAAGTAACCTTTGATGACATCATATTGATCAGTATAAAAATGGGAAAGAGGATTACTACCATCGACAACAACATTAGCAGGGTTGCTGCCAATGCTTTTTTCATTTTTTTTACATAACACAAATAAAACATCCAGCGGCGCATGAGGATGTATAAAGTGATGGCTCCTAACAAAGCCGGCAAAAAATTAAACAACTCAAGAAACAATAAGAGGCCCAGTGCTACCAGTATAATGATAAATAAAATCTGGCGTACCTGGTCCTGGTTAATTACCTGTTTATTCATATTAAATTAGCTGCTCTATTAAAGATAAAGAAATAAGACTCTTTCCATGCAGTATATTTAGTTATCAAAACCCTGTTGTTGAAAAAAAATATTTATAGTAAGCTATCGGGTTAATTTAGTTTTCTTGCGAGCACAACAGTGTTCTTGAACTTTTGTTTTTTGCCTTGCAGGTTAAATATTTCTGTAAATAAAATATAAGTACCAACTGGCAGTTTCAATCCTTTATCATCAAGGCCATCCCAGTTCCAGTAGCCGGTTAAACCCAGTGTACCATTTCTTACTAAATTTTTTACAGGCCTGCCGGCTGCATCAAAGATGGTGATATTGGCAATATAGCCCGGTTCATCTATTTTATATTGTATGGTTGCAATATCATCACGGCCATCATTATCCGGGCTAAAAACTTTTGGTGTTACTTCAATTGTTGCATTGATAGCCTGCGCTAATTTATATTGGGAGTTTTTATAAGTAGGAGTTCCATATCCCGCAGTTGAGGCGGCACTATGCCAGTTGTTTTCATCCTGGCTGGTAGCATCCGGGTCTATTCTTTCCAATGAAACACCTTCTGCATTATCAATCAATTTAAAATGCCAGTCATCTTTATATTTTACCTCATCAACAACATTTCCCTGGAAATTTAAAATCACAACATCACCTTCATCATCAGAATATGAAGGCAAAGTGGAAAGTACTAAAACCTTATCTGGATTCTGAACTAAATAATTTAAGGCAAGGTTATCTGCATCTTCAGTGACTACAAAATAATCACCAGGAAAAATATAACTCGGCGAAGCAGATAATAATTTTTGAGAACTGATAACACCACTGCTGTTCCGGTTAGCGATATAAATTTTTGATGCATCAAAAATTTTATTGCTGCGGTTATAGACTTCTACAAAATCATAAGCATTGCTACGGGGATTAAACAGGATTTCATTAATGATAAGTTCGCCTGCCGCTACATCAACCGGTAACCCAAACTTTGCTTTATTACTGTTTCCGATCGTATTGTTTTTGCAATCGGTAATATTGGATGCAGTAACAGTATAAATGGTATTTGCAGCGATCAGAGAAGTTGTTTTTAACTGTACTGTATTAAACAACGGAGCTAATGTGGTTGCTGATAGTAAAGACAATCCGCCATCAACTGAGTAATTGGCAAGGATTGCTCCTTTCAAACTATCAACGGGCTCATCAAAAACCAAAATGATCGTTGTGTTATCTGTTGTGTATGCTCTTTTTAGTTTAGGCGCTTCAGTATCATTATTTGTTCCATCAATCGAATTCTTTTTTCCCGGTGTGCCACCTTTTACATCTACACTTGCTTTCCAATTATTTATTTCCGTGCAAGGATTCTTTGTATCCATCATTTCCAATGTCCATCCTCCATCAGCTTTCACTACATTCTGATACCATGCGGAAGTATAAGAAACAGCATGAATCGTTCTTCCATTAGCAGATCGGAGAAATAACTGGTCGCCATCATTATCTAGTGATGGAAAATTGGTAACTGAAATAGTAGTTCCTAATACAGACATAGCAGCAACTGCGCTGCCTGTGCATACTACTACAAAACTATCCGGTTGTAATGTGAAATTGGGCATAGGTCCGCTTTGCCCGGTAGCATCGCCAATCCGCCAGCCCTGAAGATTAATTGGAGCGGCGGTTGTGTTTTTCAATTCGATCCATTCATTATTGGGTAAGGTTACTTGCGGCGTTTGATCGGCCATTATTTCATCAATAACTACATCGTAGCGGTTTTGGGCAATGGTTAATGATGAAAACAAAACAGATGTAAGTATGAAAAACAGAAATTTCACATTTCAATATAATCAATCAGCTACAAATGATAACGTTTGCGTAAAAAAATCAGGATTATATTTTGAACATTAACTTCCGCCCTATACTTTTGCCTCACGAAATGAATATGACGAAACATACAAAATGCACAAAGAAACGTTCCTAAGGGAGGTTTGCAGCATTATGTATGTAACTATATAAAAGCTTGACAGGCCTTCCAGAGTTGGAAGGCCTTTTAATTTTAAACACAAAACAAAAGATCAAATGAAAGTTGCAGTAGTTGGCGCCACAGGATTAGTTGGTAGCAAAATGTTACAGGTTCTTGCCGAAAGAAATTTTCCAGTCACGGAATTAATTCCGGTTGCATCAGAAAGAAGCGTAGGTAAAGAAGTGGAATTTAAAGGAAAGAAATATAAAGTGGTAAGTATGACTGACGGCATTGCAGCCAAACCAGCTGTTGCAATTTTTTCTGCAGGCGGTGGTACTTCATTAGAATGGGCGCCAAAGTTTGCCGAAGCTGGTATTACTGTTATTGATAATTCAAGTGCCTGGAGAATGGATCCTACAAAACCATTGATTGTTCCAGAGATCAATGCTGATATTCTTACAAAGAATGACAAGATCATTGCGAACCCAAATTGTTCAACAATACAAATGGTGGTAGCATTAAATCCGCTCCATAAAAAATATAAAGCAAAAAGAATTGTTGTTTCTACTTACCAGAGTGTAACAGGTACTGGCGTAAAAGCAGTAACACAATTAATGAATGAAAGAAACGGTGTAGCAGGTGAAAGAGCATATAAATACCCGATCGATTTGAATGTGATACCGCAGATCGATGTGTTCCTTGAGAACGGTTATACAAAAGAAGAAATGAAAATGGTAAAAGAAACTTGCAAGATCATGCGTGATGATTCTATCCGTGTTACTGCAACTACAGTTCGTATACCGGTTATAGGTGGACATAGCGAAAGTGTGAATGTGGAATTTGAAAATGAGTTTGATTTGAATGAGCTAAGAACTGATTTGGTAAAT
Organism: Bacteroidota bacterium; assembly: GCA_005882315.1. Taxonomy (NCBI): domain Bacteria; kingdom Pseudomonadati; phylum Bacteroidota; species Bacteroidota bacterium. The sequence goes on along the minus strand of VBAR01000001.1, from coordinate 1,034,776 downwards.
GCTCCGGGAATAATAGTAGTGGATGATATAGCGAACCATGAATATCCCATGCCAATGGATGCACATGAGAGAGATGAAGTGTTTGTTGGAAGATTGAGAAGAGATGAAACTCAGCCAAACACATTAAATATGTGGGTAGTTTCAGATAATCTTCGTAAAGGCGCTGCTACAAATGCGGTACAGATAGCAGAATATCTTCTTGCGAAAAATTTATTGGGCTGATTAAAGCTGCTTTCTGTTTTAGTTCTGCTAAATAAATTTTGAAGCAATCTCTCGAATCAAAGTATCTAAGTTGTTTATTAACTTTAATTATGCACCAACTCGGATACTTTTATATTTTAACAAATACACACAATACTGTGCTGTATTGTGGTGCAACTGATGATTTGTATAAAAGAGTTTTTGAACATAAAAACGGGATGTATACAAAAAGCTTTACATCAAGATATAATATTAGTAAGCTTGTTTATTTTGAGGTGTTTTCTTTGCCCAACGATGCTTTTGCAAGAGAAAAACAAATGAAAGCTGGTTCAAGAAAAAAGAAAGTTGACCTAATAGAAAAAATGAATCCAGAATGGAAAGACTTGACAGAACTGCTGGCTGGTCATAAAGGAGAAGAGCTGATCAGAATTAAAAAGCATTTTAAATAGAGGAGTTTGCTTCGTCCCACCGGAAGAGTGATTTAAAGTTAAACAGTTTCAGGGCGGGACTCGCAAGCTAACCCAAAGATTCATTTATAAAATTGAGCAGCGGTTGCAGGGTTTCAAAAGCAGCCGCTGTTTTTTTTACTAAAGTGTTTGAAGTAAGATCCTTGTCACTGAAACTCACAAAGGCAATATAACTTTTCAGTTTCAGATATTCCGCAGCAGGATTATCGGCTTCATATCCTTTCGGTACACGGCTTAACGTATACTCTGGGCTTTTTGTAAGATCGCCGTATAATGCTTTAAATTTTTTTGATTGAATGATCTTTTTAAAATCTTTAAAATTATAATCGATCTCCTGTCTTACTTTTTTTAGTTCATCAGGCATAGGTTGATAAATACCTCCCCCAACAAAACATTGTCCCGGCTCGAGATGAAAATAATAGCCTGCGGTTGAAAAAGCTTTTTTACCCCCCTTATTAATGCTGGCGCCGAAATTAGTTTTATATGGTGATTTGTCTTTGCTGAAACGAACATCACGATTGATGCGGAACATACAATCCTTTGCTTTCAGGACAGAAATGGTTTTATCTTTTTTACTATGTGCGTCGATCACCTGTTGTACAAAATTTGCAAAATCTGCTTTTGCTTCTTCATAACGTTTGCGATTAATATCAAACCAGGGTTTATTGTTATTTTTCTTCAGGTCTTTTAAAAACTTTAGTGTTGATGATTGTATCATGAACAATTAATTTATCATGTTTAGAAACTCTTTTTCTGAAATAATTTTTACTGTATTTAATTTTTTTGCTTTATCCAGTTTACTTCCGGCATCTTCACCAACAACGAGATAGTTAAGCTTAGCGCTGACACCTCCCAATATCTGTCCGCCGTTTTTTTCTACCATTGCTTCAGCATCACTTCTTTTTAGTGTTGGTAATGTGCCGGTAAATAAGAAAGATTGACCTGCAAGATTACCGCCTGTTGTAAAATCTTTCTTTTCACTTTTTAGCTGCAAACCAATTTTTTCCAACTCTTCAAGTAAATGAATGTTTTCTTTGTTGCTGAAAAATTCATAAATACTGCCGCCAACTTTGGGCCCGACATCTTCTAGATTTTTCAAATCTTCCAGTGAGAATTTTTTAAAATCTGTTAAATGATTAACGGCTCTTGCTAATGTCTTTGCAGTCGTTTCGCCAACAAAACGTATACCCAGTGCAAAAACCAAACGGTGTAATGGTTGTTGTTTAGAAGACTCGATTGCTTCTTTAAGTTTAGTAATTGATTTTTCACCGAAGCCTTCGAGTTCACCGATCTTTTTAAAATCGAGTTTATAAATACCGGGTATATCTTTCAATAAACCCATTTCATAAAACTTCCGCACATTGGCTTCGCCAAAACCACGGATATCCATAGCATCTTTACTTACAAAATGAATGATACGTTCTGCCACCTGTGCAGGGCAATCAATATTTACGCAACGCCATACCGCTTCCGCTTCTTCTTTAAATAATTTGCTGTTACATACAGGGCATGTTTTCGGAAACTGAATTTTCTTTTCTTTGCCCGTTCTTAACTCAGCCATTGATTTAACAATGTAAGGAATTACATCACCTGCTCTTTCCACTAAAACGGTGTCACCAATCATCAAGTCTTTTTCTTTGATCACATCTTCATTGAATAAAGAAATAGATGTAACAGTAACACCGCCAATCGGCGTAGGTTCTATTTTGGCAACAGGAGTAATAGAACCTGTTCTTCCTACCTGGAATTCTACATTCAGCAGTTTGCTTGTTCCCTGCCTCGCTTTGAATTTACATGCAATAGCCCAACGGGGGTGATGAGAGGTCATTCCCATTTTATCCTGCAACTCAAGATCATTTACTTTAATTACCATCCCATCAATTTCATAAGGGAGTTCGTCACGTTTTATCTCATACTCATTACAGTATTTTATTACACCTTCAATTCCTTTGAAAACTTTCTTTTCTTTTTGTGGGCTTCGAAAACCTAAATTCCATAACAGATCGATCGATGAAGCATGATGCGTTAACTCAACAGGGATTTTTTTTCCTTTTGATAATGTATAATAACTAATGTGATAAACAAATGCTTCAAGATTTCTTCTGCCCGCTTCTGCAGAATCTTTTATTCTTAGCGTACCACTTGCGGCATTACGTGGGTTTGCAAGCGGTGCATATCCCTGCTCAACCAGCTGCTCGTTATATTTTTTAAAATTGGTTTTATTGATCAGCACTTCACCTCTTATTTCCACTTGCTGTAACCCGTACGCAGAAAAATTCGCCGATAACGGAATAGATTTTATTTGTTTGACATTGGTTGTTACTTCATCGCCCCGCACACCATCACCTCGTGTGGCACCACGAACTAGAAGATCATTTTCATAAATGAGAGAAATACTACCACCATCAAATTTTGGCTCGACACAATATTCAATCACATTTTTTCCTGTTAGCTCTTTTGCCTTTCTGTCAAAATCAATTAAATCATCGCTGTTATAAGAATTATTTAATGAAAGCATAGGTACAAGATGTTGTACCGTTGGAAAATCTTTTGTCAATCCTTTTGCTACTCTTTGTGTGGGTGAATTTTTGGTAATGAGTTTGGGATTTTCCGACTCAATTTTTTCCAATGCTTTGTATAGTTGGTCGTATTCGAAATCGGATACCAGCGGGTCGTTCAATATATAATACCTGTGTTCATGAAAACGAAGCACATAGCGCAGTGTTTCCAGTTCTTTTACTGCAATCGGTTTTTTTTTGTCTGCGTCGAGCAATTGTTTGGTTTGCTTTTGCAGGGAACGGGTTTCTTCGGCTGAATACATGACTAAACGTGTTGAAGGATAAAATTAAAAACTCTGGTTTGTTTTGAGCAGAAAAAAATGACCGGGGGCTATCTGGCAGGTATTTTAAAATTATTATGGAAAGAATAAATCAGATCGATCCGCCTTCAATCAATCTTGGCGGTAATAATACTTCTTGTATAAAAGTTTTCCCACCCAGGTAATCCAGCATTCTTTTAAAGGTCAGTTTTCCTAATTGGTATCCGCTGGTTTCGATATAAGTTATTTCAGGTTCAAAAAGTGAAGGAATAAAACTGTCATTACTGATGGATATCACAGCAATATCTTCCGGAATTCTTAATTTAAGTTTTTGAATACTTTTCATTACACCGGTAAGCACTTCGTCGCTCATGCAAAAAATAACCTCAGGTTTATTTTTTGATTTTAAAAAAGCAGTTGTCTGTTCCTGCGTCGCAGGGGCCGAAGTAGCATGAGAGATAAAGAAATTTTTTGCTTGTATCTTATTTTCAAGAATTTGAATAAAAGTTTTTTCACGATTGCGGGTGATAGATAATTCAGGATTGCCAAAAATAGCCAGCACTTTTTTATACCCGCTTTTAATAATGCGTTCAGCAGCTATTGTGGCAGCTTCTTCATCGTTGATCCTTACTTTATCACAAGCTTCATATTCAGGTACACGATCAAAAAAGATAACAGGAGTATTATCTTCTCTTAATCTTATAAATGACCTTATGTCTTTCGTAAGTGGTGAAATTGAAATGAAAACAGCAGCTACCCGATTCATCCTGCATACTTTAAGATTTTCCAATTCAATTTCAGGATTATCATCTGATTGAAGTATCAACAAAGAATAACCATTTCTTTTTGCTTCTTCTTCAGCAGCTGTAATAAAAGAATGATAGAAATAATTTGAGATAAAAGGAACGATTACGCCAATCAGGTGACTTTTTTTAGTTCGTAAACTGATTGCATAAGCATTGGGCTCATATTCCAGCATTCTGGCTGTTTCTGTTACTTTCTTTTTGGTTTCCTCTGAAATATCAGGATGATTTTTCAAGGCTCTCGATACGGTAGAAATACTGATATTTAAAGCCTTAGCGATGTTTTTAAGTGTTGCTCCGGTTGACATATGGCATTAATCTTAATCAAATTTATTAACAGAAATCCTTTCCGCAAACTTTTTCGCAAACGATTGCGAGAACTATAATGAATATTATTAGTCAAACTACATTAAAGATTATAGCTTTAAAGTATGTTAATGCTGTAAAGTTCACAGCTTTTTAACAATTCTATCATTTTTAATGCTAATGCTTATGTCTTTAAAAAAACTACTACAAATTGTAGTTCTTCCCTGCATGCTGCTAATAACTATCCAAACCTATGCACAGGAAAGAACTGTTACCGGAAAGGTAACCGACGCTAAAGACGGATCGCCAGTAGCCGGCGCTTCCGTGGTTCCTAAAGGAACAAGTAAAGGCACATCAACCGGTGCCGATGGTACTTACACAATCACGGTTGCAGCTAATGTAAATACACTTGTTGTTTCCTCAGTTGGTTTTGGTCGTATGGAAGTTGATATTTCCGGCGGTAAAACAACCGGTAATGCAAGTATGGCTTCTGCGGCAGATAACTTAGGTGAGATTGTTGTTAGTACTGGTTATGGCTCTTTACGAAAAAAAGATCTTACTGGTTCTATCGCAACAGTAAGAGCAAAAGATTTTAATAAAGGTGTAAACACTGCACCTGATCAACTTATTCAAGGTAAAGTAGCCGGGTTACAAATAACCAATAACAACGGTGCACCGGGTGCAGCATCAACTATCCGCATCCGCGGTACAAGTTCTGTGCGTTCCGGGAACAATCCATTGATCGTTGTTGATGGAGTTCCGCTTGAAGGCGGTTCTGCACGTCCTGGTTTAGGTCTTCCTGGATTGGGATCAACTCCTGGAAATAACCCATTAAACTTCATCAACCCAAATGACATTGAAAGCATGGATGTATTAAAAGATGCTTCTTCCGCGGCTATTTACGGGTCACGTGGTTCTAATGGCGTTATTCTTATCACAACCAAAAAAGGTAAGGCAGGTCCAACAGTAGTTGACGTGGGCTATTCGATAGGAACCGCAAATATGGCCCATCACATTGATGTCCTTGATGGCAATGAGTACCGTGCAGCATTGTCAAAATATGCTTTGACAGGCGGTGATTATGGTGGAAATGTGGATGCAATGGATGAAATTACAAGAACAGGGTTAACACAGAATTTCAATCTTGCATTGAGTGGCGGCGGTGAAAATGCCCGTCAACGGTTCTCTACAAGTTTCCTGAATGAGAAAGGTATAATCAACGAGTCAATGTTAAAAAAATATACATTTGGATATACTGGTAATTTTAAATTTCTCGAAAACAAGAAACTTGGGTTAGATGTAAACTTTAACGTAACCCATCTTGATGAAGAGGTTGTGCCGATAACAAACGACGCAGGTTTCCAGGGCAGTTTGATCGGTCAAGCGTTGCAGTGGAACCCAACACATCCGTTTAAAAAGACTGATGGTACATACTGGATAGAACCTCAGTTTGGTGCCTCATCAGTTAATCCTTTATGGATGCTTGAAATGTATGATGACAATGTTGATCAAACTCAAATATGGGGTTACATAGCTCCTTACTACAAGATCACTAACGATCTTGAATATAAATTCCAATATGGCCGCAACCAAGGTGTGGGTGAACGTACAACGATGGTAGGCCGCGAATTACTTAATATAACTGATATTAAGAATAGAGGTTGGGGTGGTGTTTCTAATGCAAAATTGCTTACTGAGCAATTTACGCACACGTTAAGCTACAATAAGCAAATCAATCAAAACTTTAACCTTGCGGCAGTCGTAGGTTATGAATACCTCAATTTTGAATACACAGCATCAGGAATGTCTGCACAGGATTTTGCTGACATAGGAATTCCGTATTATAATATGCTTGGTTATTCCACAAGCTCATCACGTAGCCTTTTTCATTACGAAAATCCGACAAATGAGTTACAGTCAATGTTTGCAAGAGTTAACCTGAATTGGAAAGGTAAATACCTTTTCACCGGAACAGTAAGACGTGATGGCTCAACCAAATTTGGCGAGAACAACAAGTATGCGACATTCCCTTCTGTGGCAGCTGCATGGAATGTAAGTAACGAAGGCTTCATGCAAAATGTAACCTTTATACAAAACCTGAAAATAAGAGCTGGTTGGGGTCAAACAGGTAACCAGGAGTTCCCATCAGGAGCTTCACAAACCAGGTTTGTACCAAGTGGTCCTGGCTCACTTACACAATTGAATGTTGAGAATAAAGATCTGAAATGGGAAACTTCAACCACATTTAATGCTGGTGTTGATTTTCAGCTAATGAAAGGCAGGATCAATGTAACTGCTGATTATTTTAATAAAGAAACAGATGATGTATTGTTTGAGCTTGACTTCCCTCAGCCGGGTGCTGCGTCTGCCAAACAGTGGCAAAACCTTCCTGCTGTAATTACGAACCAGGGTGTTGAGCTGACAATTAATGCAAATCTTGTTAAGAAAAAAGATTTCACATGGGATCTTGGCGTGAATGCAACCTGGCTCGAAAACATGTTGGACGGTTTGAATGGTACCTATAATACTGGTGCATTGAGTGGACAAGGTAGTTCCGGTGCTTATGTTCAGAAATTAGCTTCAGGCTATCCGCTGAATGTATTTTACCTGAGAGAATTCCTGGGAATAGATAAAAATACTGGCCAGGCTATTTATAAAGAAGATGGTGATGTTTCCTATTATGGCGAAGATCCTAACCCGAACGTTCTGTTGGGTGCAAGTACAGAGTTAAATTATAAAAAATTTACTCTCACAATGAACTTTAACGGAGCATTTGGCCATTTTATTTATAATGAAACTGCGATGAACGTTTTGCCAATAACAAACCTCGGAACAAGAAATGTTGCCTCAGCTTATATCAACGGCGAAGTAAGAGAAGATCTATCTAACCCGATCACTTCTTCTACCCGCTTCCTTGAAAAGGCTAACTTTTTAAAATGCCAGAATGCAAGAATTGGGTATAATATTGGGAATATCTCGAAACACATTAAAAACGCTTACATAGCCATAACAGGTCAGAATTTATTTACACTTACTGACTACACAGGCTTCGATCCGGAGGTAAATGTCGATAAGAATATAGGCGGTGTTCCTTCTGTTGGAATTGAGTATATCCCATTCCCTAGTGCAAGAAGGTTCCAGTTAAGCATAAACTTCTCATTATAAAAAAAGCAAAAACTTGTTCTATATGAAATACAACAAAATAATTATAGTAACTACAGCTGTTGTTTTTCTCGCTGCTTGTACCAAGCTCGAAGAAAAATTTAACAGCGAAACCACACAAGGTGGTGGTAGTGGTGGTGGTGGTGGTAATGCTACAGCCCTTCTCGTGGGTGCTTACAGATCTTTAAATAACCCATTCCAGGATCAAAGCCGTTTTTGGGCAGCCCAGGAACATACATCTGATGAAGCCGTTGGACCAACAAGAGGTGGTGACTGGGATGATAATGGCGTTTGGCGTGTTTATCATAATCACAAATGGACGCCTGATCATGGTTACTTAACAGATACCTACCGTGAATTGTTACAGGCTCAGTTTGCTGCAACAACTGTACTCGATTACAATCCTACTGCTCAACAAGCCGGAGAAGCAAAATTTATCAGGGCATTAACCATGTGGTGTGTATTAGATGGTTGGGACCAGGTTCCTTTCCGTTCTACATCATTGGGTGATTTGACCAAAACATTACCTGAAACAAAAAAAGGTACTGAATGTGCTGACTATATCATTAGCGAATTAAATGCAGCTATTCCGGGTTTAGCCGCTGGTAACGGAATTGGAAGGGCTTCTAAGAATGCTGCAAAAGCTTTATTGATGAAGACTTACCTGAATAAAGGTGTTTATGCTAACCGTGCAGCACCAACTTTTGCTGCGGCAGATATGAACCAGGTAATTTCTTTGGCAGATCAGATATTAGCAGATTTCCCAGCTTATCCTGGCGGATTCCCAACTAACTTCTTTGACAACTTTACTCCGAATAACGATGTTATTGGAAAAGAGTTAGTGTACACGTTGAAAAACGATAATGCTACGGGTACGGGGGGCAATGGTGCTATGTTCCAATATCATTGCGGCACACACTATAACACGGATCCAAGTGGTTGGAATGGTTTTACTACACTCGGCGATTTTTATGATGCTTTTGATCCTAATGATAAAAGAAGAGGTGGCAAAACAGCAACTAACGATTTTGGTAATTATCCCGGTACTACTGGTTTGGGTCCTCAATTTACCAGTGTAACAGGTATGAGAGTAGGAATGTTATTGGGTCAGCAAGTAAATGCCGCTGGTGTTAACTTGCTTGACAGAAAAGGAAACCCGCTTTCTTTCACTAAAGCAGTAGCTTTAAAAGAATCAGGAAGCAACCTTGAAGTAACGGGTATCCGCGTAGTAAAATATGTTCAGGATAGAGTGCATCAATTCCCTGCTGATAATGATCTGGTGATTTTCCGTTTAGCAGATATCTTATTGATGAAAGCAGAAGCAATCCTTCGTGGTGGTACTGCAACAGCAGGCCCCGGTGGTTATGGTGCTACTGCAGCAGCAATCGTGAACAATATCCGCATACATCCTTCAAGAGGATTGACTGCATTAGCTACAGTTGATCTAAATGCAATTTATAAAGAAAGAGGCTTTGAACTTTATTGGGAAGGTTGGAGAAGAAATGATATGATCCGTTTTGGAACATTCCTGAATGCAAGACAGCTGAAAGGAGTTACTACTTCGGAAAGACTATTATTCCCCATTCCTAACCAGCAGTTATCGATTAATCCGAATCTCGTACAAAATCCAGGCTATTAGTTCTGCAAGCATATAGCATAAGAAAAAGGCCATTTTTAATAAATGGCCTTTTCTTTTTATGTCATACCCTTATCTTGCAAATCGTATTTATGCTTCGCACTATATTAAAATATTCGCTTGCATCATTTCTTACACTCTTGTTGTTCTTTCTTTTTTCCTGTAAGGAGAAAAAGAATGAAACTCTTTTTGAGTTAGTTGAAAACTCCGGGATCAGTTTTTTAAATAAGGTTGAAAACACAAAGCAATTCAACATTTTCAGTTACCGGAATTTTTATAATGGTGGTGGCGTAGCCATCGGCGATATTAATAATGATAGCTTGCCCGATGTACTGATGACATCAAATACGGGCGTAAATAAATTATTCCTGAACAAAGGCAATTTTAAATTTGAAGATATATCTGCAAAAGCCGGAATTGAACAATTAGGAAAATGGAATACAGGTGTAGTAATGGCTGATGTGAACAGCGATGGCTGGCTGGATATTTATATCTGTAATGCAGGATATAGTAAATGGAAGAACAAAGAAGGCAATGCTCTTTTTATTAATAATCACGACCTCACATTTACAGATAAAGCAAAAGAATACGGCCTTGATGAAAAGGGCTATACTACCCACGCTGCTTTTTTTGATTATGACCTTGATGGTGATCTGGACTGTTATATTCTCAACAACAGTTTTATTCCCGTCAATACCTTAAACTATTCCAATAAAAGAGAATTAAGGGCGGTAGACTGGCCAGTGGAAGATTTTGCAAAAGGCGGCGGCGATAAATTGCTGAAAAATGAAAATGGGAAATTTATTGATGTAAGCGCAGAAACAAATATTTACGGAAGCTTAATTGGTTTTGGATTGGGTGTAACGGTTGGCGATGTCAATGGCGATCATTATCCTGACTTGTACATTTCCAACGACTTTTTTGAAAGGGACTATTTATACATCAATCAACGTAACGGAACTTTTAAAGAAGAATTAGAGCAATGGATAGAACATACCAGCCTAGCTTCAATGGGCGCCGATCTTGCTGATGTAAATAATGATGGCTATCCGGATATTTTTACAACAGACATGTTGCCTGATGATGAATATCGCCTGAAAACAACTTCTTCATTTGATAATATTGATGTTTACCAGCTAAAACTAAAACAGGGGTTCTATCACCAGTTCCAGCAAAATGCTTTGCAGGTAAATAACAGGAATGGAAAGTTCATGGAAACAGCACACTTCAGCGGCGTATCTGCTACAGACTGGAGCTGGGGCGCATTGATCTTTGATGCAGATAATGACGGATTGAATGACTTGTATGTTTGTAATGGGATTTACAAAGATGTAATTGACCAGGACTTCATCGATTTTTTTGCAAATGATATCATTCAGAAAATGGTAACGACCGGTGAAAAAGAAGAAGTGCAAAAAATTATAGATAGTATGCCCTCTGTACCGGTGTTAAATAAAGCGTACAGGAATAATAGTAATCTGAAATTTTCTGATGAAGGCTTGAATTGGGGATTTGCACAACTATCTTTTTCAAATGGTGCTGCATATGGTGATCTGGATAATGATGGCGACCTTGATATGGTAGTGAACAACGTTAACATGCCATCGTTTGTATATAAAAACAACAGCCGGGAGATTTCATCTAATAACTATATCGGAATACAACTAAAGGGTAAAGGTGCTAATACCTATGCGATTGGCAGTCTTATAAAAATTTATTGTGGCAACGAGATCATAAGTCGCGAAGTGATACCCAGTCGTGGTTTTCAAAGTAGTACTGATTATAAAATTATCGCTGGTCTTGGAAACAAAATAGTAGACTCTTTATTGATCGAATGGCCCAACAAAACAGTTACTAAGATCCAGAAACCGGGGATCAATAAGACACACAATATTCAGCAAACGGGTAATGAATCATTCATCAATGATGAATTGTTAAATAAGCCACAACCAATTTTTGAGAATGCAATTACTGTTTTTGATAAGCATACTGAAGATGATTTTATCGATTTTTATGCTGAAAGAAATGTTCCGGTGATGCTTTCAAAAGAGGGGCCGAATGCAGCCACGGCGGATGTAAACAAAGATGGATTGATGGATATATTTATCGGTGGTGCAAAAGGTCAACCCGGACAGTTATACCTACAAACAAAGAATGGCTTTGTAAAAAAACAACAGGGCTCATTTATTAATGATAAGCCATATGAAGATGTGGCATTGAGTTTTTTTGATTGTGATAATGATGGTGATGAAGATTTATTTATCGGCGCCGGAGGTAACAACAAAACTCCCAGGCACCGTTACTTGCAACATAGATTATATCGCAACAATGGGAAAGGGGATTTTACAAATGACTCAACTGCATTCCCGGTTAATTTTTCAAACATTTCTGTAGCTATTCCTATGGATTATGATAGTGATGGTGACCTTGACTTGTTTGTCGGGGGCAGAAACATGTCATACAGTTACGGAATGGATCCTTACAGTTATATCTATGAAAACAATGGCAAAGGAAAGTTTACTGACGTAACAGAAAAACTGAACGCTAAGATTTTAAGAATAGGAATGGTGACTGATGCCGCATGGGCAGATGTAACAGGGGATAAAAAAAACGACCTGGTGATTACCGGCGAATGGATGGCTCCTTATGTGTTTACATACACGAATGGAAAATTCCAGGAAACGAAAACCAATTTGGCCCATCTTTCAGGTTGGTGGCAGTCAATAGCGATCGCTGATATGGATGGCGACGGGGACAACGATATGGTGTTGGGTAATTATGGAGATAATTTTTATTTGCGACCTGATTCCGCTAATCCTGTAAAACTCTGGGTAAATGATTTTGATGTAAATGGTATTCCCGATAAAGTTCTTTCAAGAACAAGTAAAGGAAAAGACATAACCGTTTTTTTGAAAAAAGATTTTACAGACGCAATGCCAGCGTTGAAAAAGGAAAATCTGAAGCATCATGATTTTGCCAGTAAAACAATTCAGACGCTTTTTAAGCCGGAGTTGCTCAACACAACGACTATAAAAACATTTAACTATAGTAAAAGTGTAGTGGCGTATAATGAAGGTAATGGCAATTACACCATTAAAGAATTGCCTTTACCGGCCCAGTTGTCAAGCATTAATGCGATTGTATGCAATGATATTAATAAGGATGGCAAAACAGATTTAATATTAGGTGGAAATATTACGGACTGTTTACCTCAGTTCGGAAGATTGGATGCAAACTACGGGCTGGTGCTTATCAATAAAGGGAAGGGAATATTTGAGGAAATGCCTTCTTCGCAAACCGGTATTTCTTTAAAAGGAATGGTGCGGGATATAAAAATAATTCCGGGAGACAATAGTAATTATTTATTGTTTTTAAGAAATGATGATTACCCGGCCATGTATAAATTTCGTTAAGAGATTAAAGGAAAGAATGAGAGAAAGAAATAATCTTATCCAAGGAATTTGTTTTATGTTTTCAGCGATAGCTGTATTTCTTTTTTCATGCACCAGTAAGAAAGAAGAGAAACCCGCTTTATTCGAAGTGCTGACGAATAAACAAACCGGTCTTGATTTTTCAAATAAGCTTACAGCTACCGCTGAATTTAACATGTTTAAGTACATGTATTTTTATAATGGTGCCGGTGTGGGTGCAGGTGATTTTAATAATGACGGATTGATCGACCTGTTTTTTTCTGCTAACCAGGGCGACAATAAGTTATATCTCAACAAAGGCAACCTGAAATTTGAAGATGTAACAACTGCTGCTAAAATTCCGCAGGATGGCGGATGGAGTACAGGCGTATCCGTAGTTGATATCAACAATGATGGTATGTTAGATATTTATATTTGCCGGGTTGGTAAATATGAAACTCTTCAAAGCAAAAATCAGTTTTTGATTTGTAAAGGCATTGATAAAAATGGAGTGCCCTACTATACTGATGAAGCTACGCAGTTGGGGCTTGCTTTTTCAGGGTTCAGCACACAAACTGCTTTTTTTGATTATGATCTTGATGGTGATCTTGATATGTACCTGATGAACCACTCGCTGCGGTTCAATGGTACATTTAATGAACGCAAAACTTTCTTCAATACGTTTGATACATTGTCGGGGGATTATTTATACCGGAATGATAATGGAAAATTTACCGATGCAACTAAGACCTCAGGTGTGCTGGGCTATATCATCGGTTATGGATTAGGTATTGCGGTATCTGATATCAACCTCGATGGGTGGCCTGATATCTATATTGGAAATGATTTTCATGAAAATGATTATCTCTATATCAATCAAAGAAATGGTTCATTTAAAGAAATATTACAGGATGTAACTACACATACGAGCCAGTTTAGTATGGGAGTGGATGTAGCGGATATTACGAACGATGCGCTTCCTGAAATCATTTCGATGGATATGTTGCCGGAAGATCCGTATATATTAAAACGTTCATTAGGAGAGGATGAGTATAATCTTTTTCATTTTAAAATAAAATACGGCTATCACCCGCAGTTTGCAAGAAACACCTTGCAGCTAAACCGTGGTAACACGCAGTTCAGTGAGATTGGAATGTACAGCGGTGTGCATGCCACTGACTGGAGCTGGGCTTCTTTGTTCCTGGATTTTAACAATGACGGCTGGAAAGATCTATTTGTAAGTAATGGCATTCCTAAACGGTTGAATGATATTGACTATATCAATTATGCAAGTAATGAAGAAGTGCAGGCAAAGATCAGGGCTAACAAATTGGAGGAAAAGGATCTGGCATTGGTGGAGAAGTTTCCAGAGATAAAACTGAAGAATAAGGTTTACCTGAATAAACACCAGGCATCTTTTGATGATATGGCTCCTCAGATAAAAAATGATGAGCAAACTTTTTCCAATGGCGCCGCCTATGCTGATCTTGATAATGATGGTGACCTGGATATTGTAGTAAACAATATCAACGATCCTGCACTTATCTATAAAAATCTTTCTAATGACGGTGCTGCAAAAAAAACATTTATAGAATTGAAACTGAAAGGAGATGTAAAAAATACAAATGCTACAGGAGCTAAAGCAATTGTATTTGCAGGGAATGAAATAAGAACATATGAAAAATTTCCTGTAAGAGGGTTCCAGGGTTCTATGGAAATACCCGTACATATCGGGCTTGCTGATACAAAAGTTGATTCCCTATTGTTGATCTGGCCAGATAATAGTTTTGAAAAAATCGAATACATAAAGGATACAATAAATAATTATACTTACCGTAAAGGCCTCCCGAAATTTGATTATTCAGTTTTACTGAAACCTGCAACAAATTATTCAAACCCTGTTACAGACATTACAAATAGTACGGGTCTTAATTATTTGCATAAAGAAAATCCATTCAATGAATTTGACAGGGAGCCGCTGATCCCTTTTATGTCTTCAAGAGAAGGACCTGCACTTGCAACCGGCGATTTAAATGGAGATGGGCTGGATGATGTTTTTATTGGCTCTGTAAAATTTACTAAACCAGCAATTTTCCTCCAGCAGCCTGATGGACGTTTTATTAAATCTGATCAACCGGCACTGGACGCAGATAGTACTTATGAAGAAGTAGATGCATGTTTTGTAGACGTAAATAATGACAAGCACATCGATTTAATTCTTGCGAGCGGCGGTAATGAATATTATGGCAACAGTGAATTCCTGAAATCAAGAGTATTCCTGAATGATGGCAAAGGAAATCTTACAAAACTGGCGGGTGCATTTGGTGATATCATGATGACAGCATCATCTGCTATTCCTTATGATTTTACCGGCGATGGATTTGTTGATTTGTTTGTTGGAGGTCGTGCCGTTCCATGGGAGTATGGAAAGGTTCCGAAATCCTATTTGTTAAAAAACGATGGTACCGGTAAATTCAAAGATGTAACAGCTTCTTACAACAAGGAAATTTCTACTATTGGCTTTGTAAAAGATGCTGACTGGGCAGATATAGATAAAGATGGTGATAATGATTTGATCATATCACTGGAATGGGGAAGTATTGTTGCATTTAAAAATGAAAAGACAAAATTTGAAAAGATCGATCTTACTGATAAAAAAGGCTGGTGGAATTTTACTTTGCCTGTTGATGTAGATGGAGATGGCGATCTTGATCTGGTAGCCGGAAATGTTGGTTTAAATAATCGCTTAAAAGCCACGGCTGAACACCCTGTAAGAATGTATTATTATGATTTTGATGACAACGGCAAAAAAGAACAGATCATCACTTATTATTTAGGTAACAAAGAAATCCCATTTTCAAATAAGGATGAACTGCAGAAACAAATGCCACTGATGAAGAAAAAATATTTGTATGCAGAGGATTTTGCCAAAGCAACATTGCAGGAAATGTTTGGAAATGATAAGCTGAAGAAAGCGGATGTGCTGACGGCGGATTATTTTGAAAATGTAGTAATGATCAATGAAGGCAACTGGAAATTTACAATCAAACCATTACCGTGGCTTGCACAATTAGCTCCTTACCGGGATGCAATAGTAGTGGATGCAAATAATGATAACCGTCCCGATATTCTACTCGCCGGAAATTTTGACCACAACAATATCCAGATGGGTAAATACAATTCAGATATTGGCACAATACTTATTAATAAAGGCGATGGCAACTTCACTTGCGAAAACCTGAATGGCCTTATCTCCAGAGGTGAAGTAAGACATATCCGTAAACTCAATGCAGGGGGTAAAGAAATATTTATTCTTGCAAGAAACAATGACAGTACAAGAGTGATCAGGTTTCAATGATCAATCATAATAATAAAATAACTCACCATAAGAAGGCGTGCCAACCACTTTCTCTTTTCTATACAGTGGTTTATTATTAGTTGTATAACGATATTCATATGTATAACTATCACTATTTCGCACTGTTTTACTTGTGGGGTTATTGGCAAACTTGTAATCATCATAAAATGCGGGAGCCAGGAAATGAGTACCTCGTTCAACGGGAATTGAATTTGTTTTACTGTCAAATGTAAACTTCACCGTATCTATTGATGGAGTAGTTGGCCATACTAGACGAAGCATAGATAAATTTCCTGTAACATCAAAGCTATAATATAGTTCCCTGAGCAAAGAATAAGGGTTATTATCATGGCTTCTGTAGTCAGTACGTTGTGAAAGTTGCCCACCAGTATAAAAATAAAGAGAACTATCTCTTACCATTAACGAACCTGCTGATAAACCTGGTGTACCGGTATAAACAGATTTTGAAGCTTTACCGGTAAAATCATAGGTGAATGAAACCACAGCTTTATACTTTATTACTGTTGTATCGGTGGTTATAAATACTACACTATCTAATCTTGATGAAGTACTGCGATAAAAAGTCTCAGTATTTTTAATGGTGGAACTGATTCCATTGGTTTTATCAAAATAAATAATCTTTGCTAATTGACCGACTGAATTATATTCATAGAGATTTATTTTCTCGGAGCTGTTATCCGGACTTCTTAGAATAGTTTTTTGTAAAAAATTGAAGTTTGTTCCCTGGCTTTCTTCCTCAACAGGTTTGTTTTCCTTTTTGCAGGATAAAACTCCGACGATCAGGCAAACTGCAAAAAGATATTTTCCGGATAAGTTCATATTTAATGTATTGATCAGGATATTAAATTTACAACTAACCTGGTATAGTTAAAATACCGGGTAACACAATATAGTCACCCATCTAGTAGTATCTCTTTCTTTTATTCTGTCGGTGATGATGAGTTGATAAGGAATAGCAGGAGATGTCCAGCTGTATTCCTTCATCGCATTTTCATATTCTATAAAACCTTTTCTGATGGTTGCATGTCCGCCTGTAACAGGTGCTTCAAGAAGATTGCCTCCTTTTAAAACCATTTTACTTGCAAACTCGTTGTTGTCCGGCAGTTTTATATCTGTTGCAATTGCAGTCATCGCTTCGAAATGAAGACTATCCACTTCCCTTATATGCAGCATAGGGTAGCTCATCTCTTTTGCATTATTCTTTTTTATATAACGCCTGAGTTTTTGTATCATTTCTTCTGTTTGGAATTCATCGGGATAATGATCAAATGTTTTGCGGGTAGATACCAGTACAGAATCTGTGACCTTCATCTCTTTTATTTCAAAACCGTAAATGTTTCTCTGATCAGAAAGAAATTTAGCAAGGCTTTGCAATAATTTATCAAGATCCTTTTTTATAACGGAAGCTCTGTTATAGCCCGAAATCCTTTTTAAAGGATCATTGCCTGATTCAATATCACATGACCAGCTAAGTTTAATAGAATCTGAAGCCATCGGGAGGATCATTAGCTGGCTTGCAACAGGCTCGCCTTTTCCGGAAATTTCAAGCTCAAAACCGTTCAACATTTTTTGAGTAAGCTTAAAACTGGTTTTGTCAAGCTGAAAAACTTTTTCATTTGGCCACCATTTGGCCCAATTAGCCTCATCCATCAGTATACGGTGAGACGCAAGCTCATTGGCCAGCACCACAGTAGCTGAAGAAACCTTGATTTTAGAAGGAATAAAAATGAAAACTCCTGCAATAGCCAAAGCTGCAATCGTTAGCAGGATGATGATAACTTTTTTCATATATAGTTTTAGTCAAATGGGGTTAAATTCATGTTTCTAAAATAACAACGATGATACGCTTGCTGTTCATTTCAGGGTTTGCAATGTTAGCTAATATTTCGATTGCGCAGGATGCCTGGAAAATTAAAGCTGATAAAATTGATTTAAATAATTACTATGGTATCACGGTGGCCAACGGTATGATCGGAATAGTTTCTTCTCCAGAGCCATTTAAGGTAAAAGACGTGGTGCTGGCCGGGGCCTACGACTTATATGGCCGGGGCAGGGTAAGCAATTTTCTCAAAAGTTTTAACCTGCTGAACATGTACCTGGAGATCGATAATAAAAGAATTGATGCAAGATCAGCAGCCGGAATGCAGCAGGAACTGGATATGCGCAATGCCTCTTTTACTACTTCGTTTGATTATGGCGATAAAGCTACCGTTTCATATACCTACTATTCCCTCCGCCATTTGCCCTACACTGTTCTGATGGATGTAAGTATTACTGCAAAAAAAGATATTAATATTACTGGGGCAAGTGTAATGGAAGCTCCGGATGCAATGAAAGATGTTCAGAATTATTATAATGAAATTGACAGGCCACATGTGGTCATCAGCCTGCTTACTTCTACAGCCAAAAGTCCAACAGGTAAATTACAGATGTGTGCAAGCAATACATTTTTATTCAGCGAAAATCATGGCAATGAACCAAGAGTGATCCATGAAATGTGGGATAATAATATGCACCTGATGAAGTTCAGCCGAAAAATTAAAGCAGGCGAAACATATCGTTTTTCTATTGCAGGCTCTTCTATTACGTCCGCACACCATGACGATCCGTTGAATGAAGCTGAACGTGCCACCATTTTTGCAAAACTGGAAGGAAGAGAACGACTATTGAATTTTCATACTAAAGCATGGGATGAATTATGGAAAAGTGATATCGTTATAGAAGGAGATGCACAATCACAGCAGGATGTACATAGCATGCTTTATCATTTGTACTCTTTCTCAAGAGAAGGAACAGCCTTATCACCTTCACCAATGGGATTAAGCGGATTGGGATATAACGGCCATGTCTTCTGGGATACTGATCTATGGATGTTTCCGGCAGTACTCGTATTACATCCTGAAATTGCAAAAAGCATGGTGGAATATCGCTATCAAAGATTGGAAGCAGCAAAACGAAATGCTTTTAGTAAAGGATACAAAGGAGCTATGTATCCATGGGAGAGTGCAGAAACAGGAGTGGAGGAAACACCGGTATGGGCATTGAGTGGTCCGTTTGAACATCATATTACTGCTTGTGTTGGTATTGCTGCATGGAATTACTATTGTGTAACACAGGATAAAAACTGGTTACGTGAAAAAGGTTATCCTATTCTTTCTGCTACTGCCGATTTTTGGGCAAGCCGGGTGGAAAGAAATGGTGCTGGTAAATATGATATTAAAAATGTGGTAGCAGCTGATGAATGGGCCGAGAATGTTGACAACAATGCATTCACCAATGCGGCAGCTATTTCCAATTTAAAATTTGCAACAGAAGCAGCAAAGATTTTAGGAATATCTCCAAACGCAGACTGGATGCATGTAGCGGAAAATATTCCTGTACTAAAACTGGACAATGGAGTTACAAAAGAACATGCAACTTATAATGGAGAAGGAATAAAACAGGCCGATGTAAATCTTTTATCCTATCCCTTAAAATATATTACGGATCTGGCGCAGGTAAAAAAGGATCTGCAATACTATGAAACAAGGGTACCGAATGAAGGAACCCCGGCAATGACACAGGCTATCTTTTCATTACTTTATGCAAGGATAGGCGACCCTGAAAAAGCCTGGCATTGGTTTAAAGATGCCTATTTATCCAATCTAAATCCGCCATTCAGGGTAATAGCTGAGACAAAAGGGGGAACTAATCCCTATTTTGCTACCGGGGCTGGCGGAATTGTTCAATCTTTGCTGATGGGGTTTGGTGGACTGGATATTACACCGAATGGTATTGTGCAATTAAAGTCTGTTTTACCTGCAAATTGGAAAAGCCTGACCATAACAGGTGTGGGGCCAGAAAGGAAAACATACAAGGTTTCAAAGTAAGCTTCTTGTATAAATTATTTCCAATAAAACCTGACTGAAACGACCATGAAAACATTTCATACTTAATGAAGGGGTATTTCCATAAAAAATATATCAATGTATTGCTGGCGGTATTTGGAAGTTTGATCTTACAAACTATCAATGCACAAATATGCACACCCGATATATTTTTTAAACACTACGATGGTAATGCTGCTGTTTATACAAGCAAAGTTATCACTACAACCCAGGGAGATATTCTTTCAGTTGGCGGAGTACTTAAAATAAACGGAGAATTCGTAGATGCTACTGATGGCTGGTTAACCAAACTTTCACCGAGAGGTACGGTGCTTTGGTCAAAAAGATATTTTGTACCGGGATTTAATTCAGGCAGTTTTATATCAGTTGAAAATGCAACTGACAGTTCATACCTCGTAACTGCCCGTTTCGGAAAATATAAGAAGAGATTCGACGGCACGTTGGAAGAACTGGATGCTGCTTCGTTTTTAATTCATATCGATAAGTTTGGAAATGTGTTATGGGTAAAAAGAATGAACAACTATGTAAATGATTCGATCCTTTCTTCTATTACACGATTACAGGATAACTCATTTATAATTGCAGGGTCCATTATCAAAAGTTCAATCCCAAAACTGTTGTTATTAAATTTTAATCTTAATGGAACTGTCTGGTGGGATAAGATACTATATGTTGATAGTGCACAACTCGGCACTCCGCTCGTAAAACAATTGAGTAACGGCACGGTCATCATTGCCGGGGCCACTCTTAAATATAATTCGACCTTTTCTTTTTTTACCGATATGGGATGGTATATACATAAAATTGATCCTGTAACAGGAAGTTTTATCCGCTCATCCGGTCTTTATATTAATGCTCCCACTGATAGGAGTGTGCCATTAGAAAGCATCAGTAATATATTAGAACTGCCCAATGATACACTTGCTCTTTCTACTTCATATTCCGGATTAAATTTTTTCGGCATAGATCCCGGATCAAGAGAAGCGATGATATTAAAGACAAGTTCAAGTGGGCAATTTTATAGTGCAGACGGCTATCTTAATACTGTGCCGGGTTGTCGTTTAATGGATGCTCAATATATAAACGGGAAATTCAGACTGTTGGTGGATGATGGTTTTAAAACATTGTATGCTGAACTGAACAGGGCCGGTGATATAACAAGCCAGATGGCCTATGGAAATGTTTATAGTTTAATACAGGGTTATAAGTTGCTGGATGGCGAGCCTTCTATCCGTTCTTTTTATACAGGTCGGAGGCAATATCCTTTGATTGGATTGATGAAGGCTGAACCGGATGGTTCTATCAATTGCATGCAAACTCCATCACAGTTAATAAAGGATCCGATCACATCAACATACCGGACAGAAGGTGTAACTGTTGATTATATCAGGCCTTCGTTTCCTTTTGTTTTCGAAGACATAGGCCAATCCGTCAGTTGGGCAAATTACAATTTCAATACAAATATTGATTGCGTTGTTACCTGTTGTGATAATATCCGGTCGGATACAACACAAACACAATTATGCAATTCATTAAGCTATCGGCTGCCGGATAATTCTGTTGTACGGGAAACGGGAATGTATTATGTGAATGTAAAAAATGCAAACAATTGTGACAGCATCGCTTATTATGATATTCAATTTTTAAAAAAACCGGTTATCAACCTCGGTGAGGATACTTGTTTTGTAAATACTGCACCAATTGTTTTGCGTGCAGACTCAGGGTATACAAGTTATAACTGGATGGGAACAGATATTTCAGATCATACCTACACCGCCACAACTCCTGGTAAGTACACACTCAGTATTACCAATCGATGCGGCACTGGTGTGGATGAGATCATTATTTATGAAGATTGTGAGTTTCCGGTTTATATGCCAACAGGGTTTACACCGGGCAATGATGGTTTGAATGATTATTATAATTACCCGATTCAAAATAAGAACCGGCTTATCAGCCTGGATATTTATAACAGGTTCGGTCAACGGGTCTTTTTTACCACCGATAGGTCGAAGGGCTGGAATGGAAAACTTAGTAATATGGAACAGGCAACGGGGCTTTATGTATACATCCTTCGAGTGGAAACACTGGATGGCCGGCCCTTGGTAAAAAAGGGTTCATTTGTGCTTATCCGATGATAAAAACAGGTGTAACTAACTTCTGCCCGATTTATTTTCCATTCTATAACGTTTGCAGTAAAAAATTACTTTCCCAGGCACCCATATTTTGACAAATAACCCTAAATTGTAGCTTCGAAACCAGTGAAAAAAACTGCTGCCATATTACTACTTGCATTATTGCTTTTCAATACGATAGGTTATCGTGTTGTATTTAATTTACTGGAACAAAAAGCAACAGCCCGACTCGAAAATAAAATTGACGCAGGAAAATATTCTGAAGAAGAATTAGTAGAAGTAAAAATTCCGCTCAGCATGCCTTATTATTCTGATAAGGATTATGAGTCAGTATATGGCGAAACAGATTGGAACGGTCAGCATTACCGCTATGTAAAAAGAAAGATCACAGGAAATACTTTATATCTTCTTTGCCTGCCGCATGAAGAAAAAAACCTGATTGTAACTGCAGAGAATGAAATGGCAAAAGCAGCAGTTGATAATTCAACTAATGCACCCGGCCAACAAAAACAAACACCTTCTCTTGTAAAACTGTTAAGTAGTGTTTTCGAAAAAAGCAGTAATGATTTTTCACTGGCCCAGCTTTCAATGCTGAACCAGTCATGGATTATAACAGACATAAGCATAAATAATCCGTACACCCCGCAAACCCCTGCGCAACCACCCGAGCATTCCGGGAACTGTTAATCACTATTGCAACGAAAGGATCTATTCACTTCCTTCAATTTTTTTATTAAACAAATATGAGAGCATTAAGGTTTTTAATGCCTTTAACGCTGCTTGCTGTTGTAAGCTGCAGTGAAAAAGGTAAATCTGATTATTCAAGAGTTTTCGATGACCAACTTATTTATTGCAAAACAGTTAAAAAGCTGAATGATGTTGTACTGGAAAATAATTTTCCGCCAATGATCGGAAGCCGTAATTATGTATATGCAAATATTGCTGCATATGAATGTGTCGCAGCAGGCGACCCGTCCTATCAATCTTTATCAGGCCAGATCAAACATATGCCACCAATGCCGAAACCTGAAACAGGAAAAACGATTGACTTTTCGCTGGCCGCATTATTTGCATGTTCAAAAGTGGGTAATGCTGTTACTTTTCCTGAGGGTAGCATGATGGGATATTATGATGAACTGAAAAAAACGGCAGAGAGTATCGGGATGCCTTCAGAAGTTTTACAAAATACAATTCAGTTTTCTGATTCAATTGTAGCTGCAATAATGAGATGGAGTAAAAAGGATAACTATGCTCAAACAAGAACGGCAGAAAGATACACTGTACTGAACGATGTATCAGGTCGCTGGATACCTACACCACCCATGTACGGTACCGCAGTTGAACCGCATTGGAATGAAATAAGACCAATGGTAATGGACTCTGCATCGCAGTTCAAACCTATACCTCCTCCTATCTTTGATATAAAAAATAAAAACAGTGTTTATTACCAGGCATTGATGGAAGTAAAAACGATTGGAGAAAACCTTACGGATGAACACAAACATATAGCCGACTTCTGGGATGATAATCCTTTTAAGATGAATGTAGCGGGTCATGTTATGTTTGCTACTAAAAGATTTTCACCGCCCGGTCACTGGATGAATATTGTAGGTATTGGTGCTAAAGCAGCAAAGGCTGATTTTAATACCACCGTTGCAGCTTATGCGCAAACATCTATTGCATTGTTCGATGCTTTTATCAGCTGCTGGGATGAAAAATTCAGGAGTAACTATGTAAGACCCGAAACGGAGATCAATAAGATCGATGAAGACTGGCGTCCTTATATACAAACACCGCCGTTCCCTTCTTATACAAGCGGGCATGCAACCAACTCTGCCGCAGCAAGTGAAGTAATGACGGCATGGTTTGGTGATAACCTATCCTTTACAGATACATCATTACTTGAATTTGGCATTGCCAACAGAGAAATAAAATCTTTTCGTGAAGCAGCAAAAGAAGCAGCCATGTCAAGATTATATGGAGGCATTCATTATCGTTTTGATAATGATAATGGCGCAGCCGCAGGAAGAAAACTGGGTGCCTATTTAGTATCAAGACTTAAATTAAAAAAATAAACTGCTATTAAACGAAACTTAAAACAACAATTAAAATGAAACGCATTTATCTACTTATAACAATTCTGTTTGCCATCAGCATTGAAAATTCTAATTCACAGGGATGTGTGGCTATCCGTAGTAATGGTAATACCTGCAGCCTTGCAAAACCTGGTGATATAAAGGGTTGGCAAATAAATTTTAATACCCGTTATTTTAAATCCTATAAACATTTTGTAGGAAAAGAGGAACAACATGAAAGAATAGAAGAAGGAACTGAAGTGATCAATCATTCCCTAAGTTGGGATTTTACATTAACCAAAACATTGAATAAATACTGGTCACTCGGCATCAATATTCCCATTATCTCTAATGTTCGTTCTTCTATGTATGAGCATTATGGTAATAACAGCACGCATCCGAATGCAAGAAACAATACCAAAGCATTTGGCTTGGGAGACATTCGCTTTACTGCTTACCGCTGGATGTTTGATCCGGCAAAATCTCATAAAGGAAATCTGCAAGTGGGTTTGGGAATTAAATTCGCAACGGGCAATTACGAGGTTATAGATTATTTTCATAAACTCACATCAAGAGGAACTGATAGCACAGTACTCGGCCCAGTTGATCAGTCTATACAGTTAGGCGACGGCGGAACAGGTATTGCACTTGAATTAAATGGTTTTAGAAATTTCGGAGCAAGGTTCGGTGTGTATGGGAATTTTTATTATCTCTCAAATCCGATGGAACAAAATGGTGTATCTACTTCAAGAGGTGGTGCAACCTCAGCCGCGAATATTCAGTATTTCAGCAGTACGATGAGCATCCCTGATCAGTTTATGATTCGGGGCGGATTGGATTATCGGATCACAAAAAACCTTACAGCATCAGGTGGTGTCAGGTGGGAAGGAATTCCTTCAAGTGATCTGATAGGTGGGGATAAAGGTTTTCGTCGTCCGGGCTATGTATTTTCTGCGGAGCCAACGATTTCTTATATGACCAAGAAAGCAAACTTCTATCTTTCTGTTCCGTTTGCGTTAGAACGTAATCGTACACAAAGCTATTCTGATAAATTACGTTCGGCAGCTACCGGCATACATGTACAGGGAGATGCAGCATTTGCAGATTATCTTATCAACGTAGGATTTTCTGTTCATCTATAAAAGCATAATAAATAAAGACAAATAGCATTACGGCGTTGTAAATCTTTACTGACGCCTTTTTTTAAATAGCAACATGAAAAAATATTTTTGGCTCGGCTTCTTAGGATTGCTACTGTTTGAAATTGCGAATGTTTATTTCATTATGCCCATGCCGGGTAGCCAGCAGATGAATAGTATTGATCTTGCCTATTTTTTACACAAATGGCGTTGGATATTCAGAGCCCTTTTTGGATTGATACTAATAGTTGGATTGTTGAAATCAAACTGGAGAAGAAAATGGGTGCCTGCAGTTCCCATTCTGCTACTTGCTGCAGTTGTATTTATGGCAAATTTCAAAATGGCGGCTGATGCTATGTTTAAGCAGCCTAAACAAGTATTACTGGTAAACGCACAAACCAATAAAGTTGATTTGAACAGGCTGGTGCTTGGCGTTTCAATTAATGGAGAAGCCAAAGCTTATCCAATTCAGTTTTTAGGATATCATCATCATATACAAGATACCGTTGGCGGCAAAACTATACTGGTAACTTATTGTACTGTTTGCAGAACAGGCAGAGTGTTTGAACCAATGGTAAATGGCAAAAAAGAAAAATTCAGGCTGGTAGGCATGGATCATTTTAATGCTATGCTGGAAGATGCCACAACCAAAAGCTGGTGGCGGCAGGTAAATGGTGAAGCTATTGCAGGAAAATTAAAAGGTCAACAATTACCCGAAGTGCTCAGCACTCAAACAACATTGGCTGAGTGGTTGCAGTTAAATCCTTCTTCACTCATCATGCAGGCAGATCCGGCATTTATAAATAAATATGACAGTACAATGAAATATGAAAGTGGCGCCAGCAAAAGTAAACTCACAGGTACCGATTCGCTTTCATGGAAAGATAAATCCTGGGTAGTTGGGATAAAAACCGGCAAAGCAAGTAAGGCTTATGACTGGAACCAATTAAAGATGGAGCGAATGATACAGGATACGATTGGCAATACACCTATTTTATTGGTTCTTGCAACCGATAACAAAAGCTTTTTTGCTTTTGAAAAACATGCACCGGAAGCAAATGTGGATTTAAGAAATGATACATTGATTTTTAATAACCGGCGATATCGCATCGATGGAAAAGGAATTGATACTTCTGGTTCACTAAAACTTTTGCCGGCTTCCCAGGAGTTCTGGCATAGTTGGCGTACGTTCTATCCCGCCACAACGAAATACTAAATTTATTTTTTAGCCATAGCAAAAAAATAGGCTTAAGTTGCCGGATAATTTTCACACATAAAAAGTTTCTGTGATGCAGCACAGTACACTCAAAAAACTTTCAGACACTTTAGGTGTCAGTATCTCCACCGTATCCCGTGCATTAAAGGGTCATCCTGACGTATCGGAGGATACCCGTAAAAAAGTAAAAGATCTTGCCGAAGCACTCGAGTATGAGCCAAATAATAATGCCGTTCAGTTAAGGACACGCAAAAGCAATGTATTAGGAATTATGGTACCGGTGCTTGATAATTTCTTTTACGATTCATTTATTGCTGCAGTGGAGGAAGATGCAAGAGTGCAGGGTTATTCAGTACTTATTATGCAGTCGAGAGACCAACTTGAGCTCGAAACTTCATGCCTGCAATTGTTCAGAAAAAAAATGGTGACAGGCTTGCTGGCATCACTTTCAATAGAGATCGAGGATATGACTCCATTTAAAAAACTGAATGAAGCAGGTATACCGGTTATTTTTTTTGACCGGGTACCAGTTGAAAAAGGTTTTTATAAAGTATGTCAGTCCGACGAAAAATCTGCGGCTACTGCTGCCGAAGTGATCATTAAAAAGAAAAAAAAGAAAGTGCTTGCGTTGTTTGGTCATCCGCATTTAAGTATAACACAGGTAAGATGCGCATCTTTCAAAGAAGTTTTTCAAAGGCTTGCACCTAAGACAGAAGTGGATATTTTCTACCCTGAAAGTATTGCGGGTGCTGAGGAACTGGTTCTTTCTTTATTAAAGCAAGGGAAAAAATATGATGTGGTTTTTTGTATGGGTGATTTGATCCTGATCGGTGCCATGCATGCCATTCACGAACTGGATCTAAAAATTCCTGAAGAGATCGGGATCATCAGTATCAGTAATGGACTGATACCAACAATGTATAAACCTAAGATCACCCATGTGGA
The DNA here is from genome assembly GCA_005882315.1 of Bacteroidota bacterium. Lineage (NCBI taxonomy): Bacteria > Pseudomonadati > Bacteroidota > Bacteroidota bacterium. Next base: position 1,007,197 of record VBAR01000001.1, on the reverse strand, counting down.
AACCAGCGGCAATAAACTTGGTAAACTGGCATTTGCTCAAATGTTATCGAGTCTGCAAGAAAAACCAATTGCAGAGGAAGTTTTTCTCGAATCGGTGCTGGTAGAAGGCGGCTCGTTGTAACAAATGCTGTATATTTCTTATTCTAAAAGCAGCCGCTTATGTCTAATCTCAGGATCAAAATCTCCCTGTTCCTTAATTATTTTGTTTTTGCCATATTGCTGAACAGTGTAGGTACTGTAATACTGCAGGTGCAGAATAATTTCAATGTTTTAAAAGGCTCTGCGAGTATTCTTGAAGCATTCAAAGACCTAAGTATTGCTATCGCTTCTTTTTTAATTGCCTCTTATGTTGTGCGTATTGGGTATAAAAAAACGATGCTGATTGCATTGGCTTTGGTTTCAGCAATCTGCTTTATCATGCCGTCAGTACCCTCTTTTCTTATGACTAAATTATTGTTTGCGACTGTTGGTGTAAGCTTTGCGTTAATAAAAGTTTCTGTGTTTTCAACATTAGGTATTGTTACCAGCAGTAAAAAAGAGCATTTAAGCCTTATGAATTTTTTGGAATCATTTTTTATGGTCGGTGTGCTGGCTGGTTACTTCATTTTTGCATCCGTAGTGGATAATGATAATCCGCAATCGACAAAATGGTTCAGCATTTATTATTTGCTGGGTGGGTTATCGGTAATTGCATTTCTATTATTACTCACAACACCACTGGATGAAACATCTGTACAAAAAGAAGAAAAAGGAAAATCTGCCAAACAAGAGTTTGTGGAAATGCTGAGACTTATCATTTTCCCGTTGGTATTGGTTTTTATTTTCTGTGCATTTTTTTACGTATTGATCGAGCAAAGCATTATGAGCTGGTTGCCTACATTTAATAAAGATGTCTTACATCTTTCTACCAGTATGGCGATTCAGATGGCTAGTATACTTTCAGGAGCCATTGCATTGGGACGTTTTCTTGCAGGTCTTGTAATGCGAAAAGTGGATTGGCTTATAGTGCTGGTTTCTTGTTTAGTTGCGGCAGCAGGAATTGTATTGATCACTGTTCCACTTACAAAAAATATTGCCATTACTTCTATTACCAATTTTTCTGATATACCATTGATTGGTTTTGCATTTCCACTGATAGGTTTATTTCTTGCGCCAATTTACCCGGCTATCAATTCGGTTATTCTCAGTAATCTTCCGGCGCATAAGCATGGAGCCATGTCAGGCCTGATCGTTGTTTTTTCTGCATTGGGTGGAACAACAGGATCCATTATCACGGGCCATGTGTTTGAAGCATACGGAGGACAAACTGCATTTTATTTTTCATTGATTCCAATTGCTATACTGGTTGGGTTACTTTTTGCATTTAAAAAACTACAACCGAAAACTTCCGGCGCAACGGAAATGAAAATGACCGGTGGACATTAAATTGAACTGAATGGAAATATTTGAACTGGACCATTTGTTTGAAGCAGTACAATTGCAAAAAATTTTTCCTGATGGAAAAACATTTGTGGATTGCACACCAAAAAAAGATTTAGAGGAAATAGCTACCCAATATGAAAATCAAAAAGCCAACCCTGGTTTTGATCTGAAAGAATTTGTTCTTCAGCATTTTGAATTACCTCACATACCTGATTCCGGATTTGCCGGTAGTGAAAGCAAAACTATTACTGAACATATTGAATCATTATGGACCGTACTTACCCGCAAACCTGATACACAAAAAGGTTCATTGATCCCATTGCCTTATTCTTATATCGTTCCCGGTGGCAGGTTTGGGGAAATTTATTACTGGGATAGTTATTTCACTATGTTAGGTCTGCGGGCATCGGGCCGTATAGATATGATTGAGAATATGGTAAATAATTTTTCTCATCTCATCGATACAATTGGTTTTATACCGAATGGCAATCGTACTTACTATACGGGTCGTTCACAACCTCCGTTCTTTTCTTTAATGGTTAGATTGCTGAGTGAAGAAAAAGGAAAGAAGGTATTAATTAATTATTTACCACAACTTGAGAAGGAATATAATTTCTGGATGGTGGGCAGTGAAATACTGAAGGAAGAAAACATTGCAGCTTTCCATGTTGTGCAGATGCCGGACGGAGAATTATTAAACCGGTATTGGGATAAGAACGATACACCCAGGCCTGAATCATATCGTGAGGATGTGGAACTGGCTCTTCAATCAAAGCAAAACTCTTCAATACTGTATCGTCATTTGCGGGCAGGAGCGGAGTCGGGCTGGGATTACAGCAGCCGCTGGTTTGCAGATGGAAGATCTTTTGATACTATTCATACAACTGACATCGTTCCGGTTGATTTGAATTGTTTGCTCTGGCATCTTGAAAAAACAATTGCCGAAGCCTGTGAACTAAATAAGGAAGATAAAAAGGTTGAACAGTATAAACTACTTGCAGAAAAAAGAAAAGCAGCTATTCAGAAATACTGCTGGAATGATGCGCAAGGCTTTTATGTAGATTATGATTTTGTAAACGGAAAACAAAAACATTCACTTACACTTGGGGGAGTAACTCCATTGTTTTTCAAAATAGCAACGGATGAACAGGCAAAACGAGTTGCTGTATTAGTAAAAGAAAAGCTTTTAAAACCCGGCGGAGTAGTGACTACGCTGGAAACAACCGGCCAGCAATGGGATGCACCCAACGGCTGGGCTCCGCTGCAATGGATGACAGTAAAGGGATTAGAAAATTATGATTTGAATGATCTGGCAAAAGAAATTGCTTTATGCTGGATAAAACTGAATGATGATGTATATAAACGAACCGGTAAGCTCATGGAAAAATATAATGTAGTGGACACAGAGCTTGAAGCTGGCGGTGGCGAATATGAAGGACAGGATGGATTTGGATGGACAAATGGAGTACTGCTTGCACTGATTAAGAAGTATGGAATACCTGAGTTGAAAGTTAATTAAAATAAATCAAAAGCACATCACGGATTATATTATTTAAAAATGTCATTATTTAAATGTTTAAATGCTTCCATTGCGCCAAGGTATTCGCAGGTACGGGCACCGGCTTTATTAGCATTGGAAATAATTCCACCCCATTGTTCTTTTGTCAATGCTTTTATTTCATCCAGTGATTTATCTGATACCTGGTAAAGCACTGCGCCAGTAAATGCATCACCAGCACCAGTAGTATCAACTGGTTTTATTTCAATACTTGGAATTGTTTGTGTTTCTCCCTTTAAACCCAGCAATGTTCCTTCTTTTCCCAATGTAATTGCAAAAGCAGCTGTTGTTCTCTGCAAGAAATCATTTGCTGAATCGGCAACAGTTGCTCTGCCTGTCAATATCATTGCTTCTTCATCACTTACTTTAAAGAAATGACAATGGTCTAAAAAGTTCCAGCTCTGGTCAATAAAAGATTGTTTATCATTTTGGAATAATAAACTCCGGTAGTTAGGATCGAAGCTGATAAAAACTTTATTTATTAAAGATTTTTGCAACAGGCTTTGGTAAGCAACCTGCAACGGACCCGGTAAAAATGCAGTTGCTGATCCAAAATGAACAATTGAAAACTCTTCGAGGTTGATAGTATCAACTTCGTCACGGGTAAGTTGACCGTCGGCACCACGGTTAAAATAAAAATCCCGTTCACCATTCATCATGAGTGATACAAATGCAAACGTGGTAAAATGATTTTCATCCTGCAGCATCCATTGTGTGCTTACGCCGAAAGAATCCATCACATCAATTAAATGTTTACCGAAAGGATCTTTACCAACTTTAGCAGCCAGTTCTACTTGACCCCCTAATGCAGCAATAGCTGCAGCTACATTGGTAGGCGCCCCGCCAGGTTTCTTTAAAAAATTTTCTCCTTCTGATAAAGGCTTTCCTTTATCTGTGCAGATCATATCGATCAGTGCTTCGCCTATGCAAAGAATTTTACTCATACTTATAATTTCCCATCATTTATCAATAATTGATTGGGTTTCACCTTGTGTTTTGTAAGCGTTGGTGTGTGAAATAAAATACTATTGAAAAGTAACAATGTATTCTCTTTAATATACACAGTTTGAACGGGATTTGTTTGCAAACGATTGCAAATAGCGGATACTTGTCTACACTCAAAATGCAAAAGCCGCCTCAAAGAAAAGAGACGGCTTTTTGTGTTAGCCCTGACGTAAGAACAAACTTTAATTTTTTAAGAATATAATACTGGCCTGCTGGTTGGGTGACTGCACATTATACGAGTATACACCAGTTGGCAATATTGTCAGATCATGTGTCCATGTATTTGGGCCAACCGTTACACTTCTTGTGAAAGTTCTCACGGGTAAGCCACTTGAGTTTACAATTCTGATGTTGACGGTTTCAGTATGTGTGCTTCTGAAACTAACTGTAACAGTATTAATCACCGGGTTTGGTGTCAGATGAAGTTGTGGTTCATTATTACCCGGTACACGGATAGTATTACAGATCCGGGTTTCACAACCTAATCTTGTTTTAATATAAAGACATACTTCAAAATCTCCTGCCTGTGTATAGGTATGTGTAACCACCTGGCCTGTTGCACTGGTGCCATCACCAAATGTCCACCGATATCCAATTACTTCATCATTCGGACGGTTGATGCTATGACCTGTAAACTTGTAAGCTCTTGGTCCGGCTAATGAATCTGTCATAAATCCACCACATATATCTGATGCAGGACGAATCACTACTTCTTTGCAATCATCAGCTTCGCAGCCGCCTACAAATTTTATTTTCACACATGCTCGGTACACACCGGGACCGGGATAAGTATGACGAATAATAAGACCAGGTATCGGGTTGGGTGTTGTAGGCGTAACCATGATGCAGGTATCATCACCATCACCAAATGTCCAGCATATTCTTTCTATTCTTCTTTCAGGATTTGATGATGCATTTGCATAAAACCCACGAACCAAACTTGTGATAGAAGGAGTGATCTCAAATAAACGTACGCGGCACTCCACTATTGGCGGTGGTATAATTATGTTTTTACAATTTCTTGCTTCACAACCACCGTAGTAAAGAATTTTCACACACACTTCGTATTGTCCGGGTTGGAGATAACGATGGCCTACCAAATACAAGCCTGTATAATTTTCAGGATAGTTGATACATGTATCGCGGCCATCACCAAAACTCCAGCAAATTCTTGCAGGCTTACGGTTCTGACTGTTGGATGGCAATGCTTTTAATGCAATTGTCAATGGATTATTGTCCTGTATTGGTGCTCTTTCAAAATCTGCTGTGCATGTTGCTGGATGACCAACCCGAATCTCTTTACACTTTCTTGCTTCGCAACCACCATAGTAAAGGATCTTTACACATACTTCATAGACGCCTGCGTTATTATAGCGATGGCGAACCGTGTATGTGCCGGTATAATTTTCCGGGTAGTTGATACAAGTATCACGACCATCACCAAATTGCCAGCAAACAGTTTTTGGCTTCTTGTTATTATTATGTCCAGGCAAAGCTTGGAAAGCAGTCTTGAGTGGATCATTGATCTCAATAACAGGGATACGTTCAAAATCTGCGCTACAGCTATCTGGTCTTGGACCTATCTGTACGGGTTTACATTTTCTTGCTTCACATCCCCCATAGTAAAGGATCTTCACGCATACTTCATACACACCAGTGTTATTATAACGATGAGCAACAGTATATAGGCCTGTGTAAGAGTTTGTATAATTAATACAGGTGTCACGACCATCACCAAATGTCCAGCAAATGCGTGCCGGCTTCTTATTGTTATTATGCCATGGCAATGCTTTGAATACGGCATGTAAGAATGAATTGGAAGCTGTAAGTGGCAGTTTTTCAAAATCAGCACGACATTCATCGGGCCTTTCAATAATTATATTTTTACATTTTCTTGCCTCACAACCGCCGTAGTAAAGAATCCTTACACATACTTCATAAGTTCCGGGTTGATTATAATTATGTGCAACAACATAGGTGCCGGTATAATTTTCAGGATAATTGATACAAGTATCACGGCCGTCCCCGAATGTCCAACAAATCGTTTTTGGCTTCTTATCATTATTATGCCAGGGTAATGCTTTGAAATAAACATTCAGCGGAGAGTTAGTTGTTGAAAGAGGTAATCTTTCAAAGTCAGCACGGCATTCATCGGGGCTCACAATAGTTATGTTCTCACATTTTCTTGCTTCACAACCACCGTAGTAAAGAATTCTTACGCATACTTCATAAGTTCCGGGTTGATTGTAATGATGTGCAACAGTATAAAGTCCTGTATAGTTTTCAGGATATTGAATACAAGTGTCACGACCATCACCGAATGTCCAGCAGATGCGTGCAGGTTTCTTATTTGCATTATTCCATGGCAATGCTTTGAAGCCAATTGTCAAAGGAGTGCTGGCAGTTACGGGAGCTCTCTCAAAATCTGCACGGCATCGAACAGGTATTTCAACAACTTTACAAACCTGTGCGGAAAGCACAGAATCATTTGTGTTGGAACGGTACCTGAAAATTTTAAGACAAACTGTATAAGTACCAGCTATAGTATAATGATGTTGGGTATTGGCTAATGGTAATGTCCATTGGCCTGTTCCATCACCAAAACTCCAGAAAGATCTGCGGGTACCGGGTTCGGATCCAATAATGGATGTGTTGGTAAATGCAACATCATTATTGTCGGCATTAACGGCAAACGTAAAGTTTGCTAAGTCAGCTGCGGGTATTGTCTGGGCTAAAGAAGATTGGCAAGCTACCAGGACAAAAAATATCCCGGTAAGAAAAGCGTAAAGCTTTCTCATAATTAAATAGTTTAATGACTGAATAGGGTTACTATTCTTTAGTCGGGGCTAGACGGTGAGAGACGTAGGTTGCTGATTAAAGACCTTGTATAGTTAACAGGGTTTAACAAAGTCCGAACTTTTTTTGCTTCGGATATTTACGAAACATCACGTTGATGTTCAATAATAAACTGCATGATTTCATCAGGCTGATGCTCGATCCTTGAAAAGGCGTCATTAATATCGTCGCGGCTTACGTTGGCAGCAAAAGATTTTTCTTTTAAACGTTTTTTTACCCCCTTTACTTCCATTCCATCATAGCCTTCTGGGCGCATCAGGCTATAAGCATGCACAAGACCACTGAGTTCATCAAATACATAGATCATTTTATCCATCTTATTCACCGGCTCTACGCCAAAATATTTTGGCCCATGTGATGCTATACAATGAATTACTTCGGGGTCAATATTTCTTCGTTCGAGTTCTTCAATGATAATACGGCAATGTTCATCAGGATGTTTTTCCCAATCAGCATCGTGAAGCAGACCTGCCAGTTCCCATTTCAAAGCCGTTTGTTCATCCGCATTTTCTTTTTTGATGGCCCATGCTTTCATCACGGCAGCTACCTGTTTCATATGCAGGCGGAGTCGGTCATTAGGAACCCATTCATTTAATAATGCATGAGCTTCTTCAATTGTCATCAGGTTTCCGGCATTTACTGGATTGCCAAATTCGGAACGGCCAAGATTATAGATGGGCATGGTAAAAGATTTAAAACGGAAGATATGAAATCGGCAATTTTCTGTAACTCACCCTTCAATATTGTTGATTCACCGACCGGTTATATATGATTGCATGCCAGCTTTGATAACTTGCATTCAAAATCGAAAACCATGTCATTGAAAATTACAGGTAAACTGCCTTCCGGAAAACATTTGCAACAATTAAAACAATCGCCCAACTATAATGGAGCAGGGTTTAAGAATTTATCCGAAACACCAATGAAACCGCAGGATGTTTCGTATTGGAAAATGATAACAGAGTTTTTGAAAAAGAACAAAGATACAGTTCCAGCCAAACCCTTACCATTTGTAAAAACAAATTTTGCTAAACTCAATTCGGAAGAACCAGTGATAGTCTGGTTTGGTCATTCATCTTATTTTATTCGCATTGAGAATAAAAACTTTTTGATCGATCCAGTATTCAGTGGCAATGCGGCGCCGTTTTCATTTATGGTAAAAGCATTCCCCGGAAGTAATGAATACAAAGCAGAAGATATGCCGCCGATTGATTACCTTATTCTCACACATGATCATTATGATCATTTAGATTATAAAACCCTTATAAAGCTTAAAAGCAAAGTGAAGAATGTTTATTGTTCATTAGGTTTATCTGCACACTTAAAGCATTGGGGATATGATTTAAATAAGATCACCGAATTGGATTGGTGGCAATCAGCAGAGTTGGATAATAATTTAAAACTCACCGCAGCACCGGCCCGTCATTTTTCAGGAAGAGGAATTAAAAGGGCTCAAACATTATGGTCTTCATTCATCTTAAAATCTTCAAAATATAATTTATATCTCGGCGGCGATTCCGGTTATGACTCACACTTTAAAGAAATAGGAGAGAAGCATGGTCCGTTTGATATTGCAATACTTGAAGCGGGGCAGTATAATACGATGTGGCCATTTATTCATATGATGCCCGAAGAAACCGTTCAGGCTGCTGTTGACTTAAAAGCAAAATTATTATTGCCGGTACATTGGGGCAAGTTTACATTATCTATGCATGCATGGACTGAACCGGTGAAAAGAGTTTTGGAAAAAGCAAAAGCATTAAATATAAAAGTAATAACACCAAAAATTGGTGAAGCTATCCCACTAATTAGTTATAAACCTTCAGAGCATTGGTGGAATTTATAGCCTAATGGAGCAAGGATAAAATATTAAGTCAAAATTTTTATTGAAAATCAACTATATATAAGGGTGCTATTAAAAATAGTTCCCTTTTTCTTTGGCTCATCACCCCTCTTGCCCTTACCTTCGCCGCCCCGATTTTAAAGGGATATTCTAAGCTGTTGGGATAGCAACAGCATCATTTAAAAACAAATAATAAGATGAGCAAACAACATTTTACTACTAAACATGCGAATGAGGCTACCGTAAGACGCAACTGGTACGTTGTGGACGGTACTAATCAAACCGTAGGTCGTATGTGTGCTAAAATTGCTGCAGTACTCCGCGGCAAAAACAAAGCATACTATACTCCTCACGTTGACTGCGGCGATTATATAATTGTAATCAATGCCGAGAAAGTTACATTCACGGGAAATAAACTTGAAGACAAAATGTATCAGAACTTCTCTGGTTATCCCGGTGGATTAAGAGAAGAAACTGCTGGTAATCTTTTAAAACGCAGACCTGAGATGATCGTTGAACGTGCCGTAAAAGGTATGTTACCAAAAAATCGCCTGGGCCGCAAGATGTTTAAAAAACTGTATGTGTATGTTGGTGGTGAGCATCAGCATCAGGCACAACAACCAAAAGAATTAAAATTTTAAACCCCTATCCCCTGAAGGGGAATAAAAACTAATTATAAAATGGAAAAACAAAAAAACGGAGTTGGTCGTCGTAAAGAGGCGGTGACCCGTGTGTTCTTAACTAAAGGTGATGGCAAGATCACTGTTAACGAGAAAGACTACAAAACTTATTTCCCGCTGGTATATCTGCAAAACCAGGTGGAGCGTCCATTCAAAACAATTGAAGCAACTGGTAAGTATGATGTACAGATCAATGCTGCTGGTGGCGGATTAAAAGGCCAGGCTGAAGCAGCGATGCTCGGTATTGCCCGTGTACTGGTTGATATCAATGCTGACTTTCGTCCTGCATTGAAAGCTGCCGGTTTGCTGAAACGTGACCCACGTTCTGTTGAGCGTAAGAAATTCGGTCATAAAAAAGCAAGAAGAAGCTTCCAGTTCTCTAAACGTTAACCTGGTTTTTGGTTGCTGGTTTTATTACCAGTAACAAGCATCAAAATAAATTATAAAACTTTTATAAGATAAACATGGAAAATAACACTTCACTTCAACAGCAGCTCCTCGATGCAGGTGTACATTTTGGTCACCTGAAAAAGAAGTGGAATCCCAAGATGTTGCCTTACATCTTTGCTGAAAAGAAAGGTATTCACATCATTGACCTCAACAAAACAGTTGAGTGCTTGCAGGAAACTGCAGCAGCAATGAAGCAGATTGCACGCAGCGGAAGAAAAATTCTTTTCGTTGGTACAAAAAAGCAAGCGAAAGATATCGTGAATGAATGTGCGAAAAGAGTAAACATGCCTTTCGTTACCGAAAGATGGCTGGGTGGAATGCTTACCAACTTTAATACTGTTCGTAAGAGTGTAAAGAAAATGCAGAGCATTGAAAAAATGCTGGGCGATGGTTCTTTCGACAGCATTACTAAGAAAGAAAGACTGACTTTATCAAGAGATAGGGACAAAATGGAAAAAGTATTAGGTGGTATTGCACAACTGGGCCGTGTACCAGCTGCTTTGTTCATCGTTGATATCGGTCACGAACATATCGCTTTGGCTGAAGCAAAGCGTTTGGGCATTACAACTTTCGGTGTAGTTGATACCAACTGCGATCCTAACAAAGTTGACTTTGCAGTTCCTGCAAATGATGATGCTACCAAATCAATCGCTATCATCTCTAATTATCTTACTGCTGCTATTGCAGAAGGTTTGGCAGAACGCCAGGCTGCAAAAGATGAGGAAGTGGATGAAACAGGCAATGATGAGAATGAAAAGAAAGCCGCTAAACTTTTAGCTGAAGCAGAAGCTGAAGGTGGTGGTCGCAGAGGCCGTGGTCCCGGTGGACCAGGTGGTCCTGGTGGACAGCGTCGCAGAACACCGGCTGGTGGCGGTGGTGGCCGTGGACCGGGTGGTGGAAGAAGATAAACCCCCTGTCCCCTGAAGGGGGAACTTAGGTCGGATACTCTTCATTGAATTGATAAGTTCTTTAAAGATGTGAGTTGAATGTGTTTGTGTTATTAGCTTCATTGCTACTATTAAGCTTTTGTTGCGTCGCACTCTTCAACACTTTGTTCTTTACTGAGCAATGTTCGAAAACAATTTTAAAATTCTCAAAGCCTCTTTAGGGGTTTGGGGTAAAATATATTACTATGTCAACAGTAGCTATAAGTGCACAGGATATAAATAAACTGCGCCAGATGACTGGCGCCGGCATGATGGATTGCCGTAAAGCATTAACAGAAACCAATGGCGATTTTGAAGCAGCTATCGATTGGTTAAGAAAACAAGGCCAGAAAGTAGCGGCTAAAAGAAGTGACCGTGAAGCAAAAGAAGGAGTGGTAATTGCTCAAACAACAGATGACCATAAAACAGGTATTGTTGTTTGTGTAAGCTGCGAAACTGATTTCGTTTCCAAGAATGCTGACTTCGTTGCATTCGCACAAACTATTGCAGATGCTGCTATCGCAGGAAATGTAAAAACACTTGATGAGTTAATGAATGTAAAAGCACCTCATTCAACAGTAGCAGAATTAGTAAACGATAAACTCGCTGCAATCGGTGAGAAGATCGGCGTTACAAAATTTGAAAGAGTAGATGCTGAGTATGTAGCATCCTACATTCATGGTGCTAATCGTATTGGTGTATTGGTAGGGTTAAATAAAGATGCTGCTGAAGCAGGTAAAGATGTGGCAATGCAAATTGCAGCATTAAACCCTGTTGCTGTAGATGCAGCTTCAGTTTCTGCAGATATAATTGCCCGTGAAAAAGCAATCATTGTGGACCTGATGAAGCAGGATCCAAAGATGGCGGGCAAACCTGATGAGATGCTTGCCAAAATCGCTGAAGGTAAAATGGGAGCTTTCTTTAAGGAACAAACTTTAACTGCGCAGGCTTTTGTAAAAGATAGCAGCAAAACAGTTGAGCAATACTTGAAAGAAAGTGGTGATTTGAAAATAACAGAATTTAAAAGAGTGGCTTTAGGATAATAATAATTATTTCTTTAAATAATTCAAGGGAGCCAATTCGGTTCCCTTTTTTAATTTTATAAGATGGAAGATCACAATCAGTATTTTGAAGCAAATAAAAACCTCTGGAACCAACGAACCGCAGTTCACAAAGATTCAGAGTTTTATAACCTTGCTGCATTTAAGGCAGGCGAAAATGTTTTAACACCAATAGAATTGAATGAAATAGGTGATGTAAAAGGCAAATCACTGCTGCACCTGCAGTGCCATTTTGGAATGGACACCTTAAACTTCAGTCGTATGGGTGCAAAATGCACCGGCATTGATTTAAGTGATGGTGCAATCAAACTTGCACAGGAAATAAATGATGAACTAAAGCTGGATGCGAAATTCGTTTGCTGTAATGTTCTGGATACTTCTGAATATATAAAAGAGCAATTCGATATTGTTTTTACTTCTTATGGAACTATTGGTTGGCTGCCGGATTTAAAACCCTGGGCCAAAATGATTGCCCAACGAATGAAACCGGATGGGTTTTTCTATATAGCCGAGTTTCACCCGGTGATGTGGATGTTTGATGATGATTTTACTCATATCAAATATGCATACGAAAACCAGGAAGTGATAGTAACTGAAAATGAAGGAACCTATACTGACCGGAATGCAGATATAAAAGGAAAAGAATATAGTTGGAACCATAGCATAAGTGAAGTATTGAATGCATTGGTAGCTACAGGATTAAAAATTGAATTCTTTAATGAGCATATGTACTCACCCTATCCTTGTTTCAGAAATACAGTTGAAACAGAAAAAGGCAAATGGCATATAAAAGGAATGGAAGGAAAACTGCCGATGGTCTATTCACTGAAGGCAGTTAAATCATAAAACATTTACTGTATCGTATACAGTTACTTTTTTCCAAAGATGCTTGCATGTTTTTACAAACTCTAAGTGAATTGGATCAGTTTGATAACTATCCTGGTCGGCAGCATTGTCAAAAAACAATAACCATGAAATAGAGTAACTGCTGTCTATCACATCACGGCGGGTATCGGCGGGCATACCGATATAAAATGATTTGATAGTGCTGATTTTGGAAAGTTTTTTCAATCCATCAATTAAGCTTTTTTTATCAGCGTCATTGTGGGGATTGTTCAACCAGAAATAAACATGATGAATAAACATAATTAACCTGATTAGTTTTTTGTATCAAGAATAACGGGGGTATTGCCCTTTCCCATGACGATTATTTTTGCATTTTGTGAAAGTGCGATTTCTTTCATCGCTTTAATCTGCTCATACTGTAGCTGATTATCTGTAAGCCCGATATTAATTATCCGTTGGTAATCCGATATACCCTGGGCCTCTACTCTTTTACGCTCCGCTTCCTGTTTTTCTTTTTGTAACACAAATTGCATTTTCTGCGCATCCTGTTCTGCATTTATTTTTTGTTCAATTACCGCTTTTACTGATGCGGGCAATGTAATATTTCTTACCAGTAAATTCTCCAGTTGTAAACCCCTTTTCGTAAACTCATCATCAATCGTTTTATAAATGCGGTTTTGAAACTCATCTCTTTTTGAAGAGTATAAAGAGATGGCATCATAATAAACAGCATTATCACGGATTTTCGTGCGGGCAATAGGCCGTACAATTTTTTCCTGGAAATCGCTTCCTGTTTCCCTGAGTAACCTTGGGGCTTCCGATTTATTTACCCGGAATAAAACAGTAAGATCAATTGTAACTTCAAGTCCGTCCGCTGTTAATACCCGCATAGCATCATCGCCGCTTTTAACACCTTCATCATGTACTCCGCTCATAGTGTAGTTCTGTGTTTTTATATCTACTTTTTCTACATCATATAATGGGTTTATAAAACTTAAACCACTTTCCAGTACAGTGGGTTGTATTTTACCAAATAGTTTTTTTACACCTACCTGGCCCGGACCTATTTGTATGAAACAACTGCTCGCAATACCAATAACTATAACCAGCAACCCAACCAATCGCAGAGGCCGGCTATATTGGTGGATATTATCAACCGAACGGATAGCAAATCCTGCAATAATGAGAATGATACCAACGATAATTAGAAACATAGTTTTTATATTAGAATATAAATGTAGAATGTTTTTAGATGGAGCCTGAACAAATAAAATAAACAGCGTCAAACAGTCCCGCAATTCCAGTAATCGGATTCCTTAATACTGCAAATCCCTATCTTCGCAACGCAAAAAAAATCAGTTTTCTTATGCTGCCCAAATACAAACGTGTCCTGCTCAAATTATCCGGAGAAGCCCTGATGGGAGAGAATAAAAGCTTCGGATTCGATACCGATGTTATTTCGCAATATGCAAAGGATATAAAAGAATTGACAGATCTGGGTGTACAAGTGGCAATTGTAATCGGCGGCGGAAATATTTACCGCGGTATGAATGAAGCCGAAACCGGAATTGAACGGGCACATGGAGATTATATGGGTATGCTTGCCACCGTTATCAATGGTATGGCATTACAGGCTGGATTGGAAAGGATTGGTGTTTACACAAGATTGCTCAGTGCAATAAAGATGGAACAGATCGCCGAACCTTATATCCGTCGCCGAGCCATCCGTCACGTTGAGAAAGGAAGAGTGGTGATCTTCGGTGCAGGCACTGGTAATCCTTATTTTACTACAGACACAGCAGGCTCTCTCAGAGCCATTGAAATAAATGCAGAGGTTATATTAAAAGGCACAAGGGTAGATGGCATTTACACAGCCGATCCGGAAAAAGACCCAACTGCTACTAAGTATGGCGTTATCAGTTTCAAAGAATGCATTGATAAAAACTTAAAGGTGATGGACATGACCGCCTTTACACTGTGCATGGAAAACGAATTACCTATTATCGTTTTCAATATGAACAAGCCTGGTAATCTGCGCCGTGTAGTGGGCGGAGAAAAAGTAGGCACCCTGGTTAAGGGATAATTACCCCGTAGATTTGCTATTCTTTATTGTAGTCAGTTTTCTATCTTGTGGTTGTTTTTAACAGGCAATTCTGTGAAGAACTAACCACCGACGATTTGTGATTTTTACTTAGCTTCCGTTACTGCTACTGTTTATGAATTTAACCATACCCGAAATAATCATCCTCCAATCAGGCGCAATTGTGCTTGGTTTTGTCTTTCACCACTTTTTTCTCAGCAAAAAAAGGCCTGACCCACCGTCTCGTGAAGAGATTCAGCAGCGGATGCATGCTGAAGTGGATATGAACCTGAAATATGCAGGTGAAATGGAAATGAAAGAAAGAGAAATAGGTAAACTGCGTCAACGGTTGAATGATGCTGAAGAGAACCTGAAGATCTATGAGATTGAAATAGAAGAACGCAGTAAGGAGATGAAGAAAATGAAAGGCCAAAGGACAGCCTCAATGTCGAATGAAGAAATTGCGAAACTCCAGGAACAATTGAAAGAAGCTGTCGAAGACAATAATATCCTTCAGATTGAAGTAGAAGAAAGGATCAAAGAAGTAAAAAAACTGAAAGCCGAATCAGGCAATGCTTCTAAACCTTTGCCAGTAAATACTGAGGAATTCAATCAGCTTAAAAAACAGCTGAACGAAGTAAACGAAGACAATAATATCCTGCAGATAGAAATCAGCGAATTGAAGAAGCAGTTGAAAGAATCAAAAGCAGAGCTTGAGCAGTCTGCAAAAAATGTTTCAACAGGAACAATAACCGGGCAAAGCTATTACGACCAGTTGAATCTGACACAACAAAGCCTGAAACAGGAGAATGAACGAATCAGCCGCTTGCTGGAGCAGATAGATATTATAAAAGAAAAAGAAGAAAAGGAAAAGGAGATGTTAAGTGAGAATGTAGCCCTAAACTCTGAGTTGTCTAAACTGAAAGACCTGCTTAGTGATAAAGAACATGAGATCAATTCCATTCAGCAGAAAGCAACACTAACAAGGGAAATGACTTCAATGCTGGATAATGCTTATACGGAGTTCAATGTATTGCAGGATAAAATGCACAAGCTGGAAGTACAAGTAACAACTTCACGGATGGTGAGTATGGAGTTGGAGGATATAAAGGAAGCGCATTACCGTCTTACCAAAGATTATGAAGAACAAAAAATGAAACTAGGAGCTGCCGTGAATGAGAAGCAACAATATTTCCGGGAACTTACAGAAACTGAAGAGAAGCTGAAAGAAGCAAATTTCCAACGGCAGCAGTTGCAGAAAAAAGTTGCTTATATGGAAGAGCTTACCCGTGACCTGCAACTCTTATCTGAGAATAATAAAAAGCTGGAAGGTCAGATCCGCCGGATAGGCGAACTGGAAAGCATGCTTAATATGGTGGAGGAAGAAAGAGATGAATTGAAAAAGCAAGTTGATAAACCTTCTTAGATATACCTGACAAAAATCATCCTGACTAATTAGAAACAATGCCCTGTAAAGAGGGCATTTGTTGTTTATTGCATGTTCAATGACTTAATTTTGTAGGAGTAAAACATTCTCATGCATAACAAGGTTTCAGATATACGAAGGGATTACTCGCAAAAACAGTTACTGGAAGATAAAGTAGCAGCCACACCTGTCGGGCAGTTTCATGAATGGTGGAATGAAGTACTGGCAGCACAGATTGATGAACCTAACGCAATGACACTTGCAACTGCTTCTGCAGATGGTTTTCCCTCAGCAAGAATTGTTCTGTTGAAAGACTTTAATGAAACGGGATTTTCCTTTTATACGAATTATGAAAGCTATAAAGGCAAACAACTTTTAGAAAATCCAAAAGCATGTCTTGTTTTCTTCTGGAAAGAACTGGAACGGCAGGTAAGAATAACGGGACTGGTAGAAAAACTGAGTGAGAAGGAAAGTGATGAGTATTATAGATCCAGACCTGAAGCAAGCAGGATCGGCGCATGGACATCACCTCAAAGCCAGGTAATAGAAAACCGCCACTGGCTGGATGAACATTTTAATGAGATGGTAAATAAACTGGAAAGCACAGATATAAAAAGACCACCGCATTGGGGTGGTTATATTGTGAGGCCGGTTATAGTTGAATTCTGGCAAGGAAGGCCCGGACGACTGCATGACAGGATACAATATACACTCGAAGATGATGGTTCATGGAAAATAGAACGATTAGCTCCTTAAGTATAAAGTAGAAGTACAAAAATTGTACTTCTACTTGGTATCCATTTCTTATAAGCTTACTTAGTTTTTTTGGCAGCAGCTTTTTTAGCTGCACTTTTTGTAACTGGTCTGCTTTTACCGAAAGAACCTTTGAAACGTTTTCCTTTAGCTGTTTTTTTATCTCCTCTTCCCATGATTATTTATTTGTTTTTTGAATGAATAGATTTTGTCTGAATTAAAAAAGCCCCGATACGAAAGCAGTACTGAGGCTTTTTTAATGTGGTGGCAAGTCATTAGAGTTTTGATGCAAGTTCCTTACCTGCTTTGAAGCGGGCAACTTTTCTTGCTTTGATAGTGATTTCTGCTCCTGTTTGCGGGTTACGTCCTTTACGGGCTTTTCTTTTGGAAACGGAGAAAGTACCAAATCCAACAAGTGTGACTTTCCCGCCGCCTTTCAATGATTTTGTTACAGCCTCAACAAAAGAATCTAATGCAGCATTAGCCTGTGTCTTTGTTACACCGGCATCGCCAGAAATTTTTTCGATCAAATCTGCTTTGTTCATAATAAAATATTTAATGATTTAGTGAGCTACAAATGTAGAAGGATTTCGATAGCACCCAAATTTTTTTATCGCTTAGTTAGGCACAGTAGAATCCCGCAGAACCCGCATGGGGCAACGATTATGCCGGAATTAATAATTAATGATTAACATTTATTAATTACCTGAACGATGAAAAGCCTTGACTGGCAAGGGTTTCCGGAACCGTCAAAGCAAATGCAGGCCTGTTGCGGGTTTCGCAGGTGTATAAGAAAAATTTACTAAAAAAACGAAATGCCATCTTTTGCACAATCAATGCACAACTTCTAAAACTGAGCGGAATGCTACAACTTGATCGCCCCACTTATCTGACACTTTTTTTCTCATTGCTTCTGCATGCAGTTGTATGTAGCGATTATAATCAGCCTTTGATTCAGCTTTATATTGTATAGCATAAGTGGGGCCATCGGTATCATCTACTTCTATTAAACGGAGAATAGTTGCATTGCTGAAACAACCGGTATTGACCACATCAGGAACATGTTCTTCTTTCATCCATTGCAGCCATGCTGCTGCTATGGCGTTTTCTGCTTTTATGGTTATGTTATAGATTATCATCTTTAATTTTTGATTTCAAGATATACAGGACAATGATCAGAATGTTTTACATCAGGAAAAATTTCAGCATCCTTTAATTGTTTTTTCAGAGGCTCTGTAACATTTATGTAATCAATGCGCCAGCCTTTGTTATTTAAACGTACAGTAGGAAAACGTTGACTCCACCAGCTGTAGCGGTGAGGCTCCGGATGAAATTCACGGAATGTATCGATCCAGCCGCCACCTAAAAAATTTGTTAACCATTCTCTTTCTTCCGGCAGGAACCCACTGCTTTTTTTATTCCCTTTCGGATCATGTATATCTATTTCCTTATGTGCAATATTATAATCACCACATAAGATCAGTTTCGGTTGCTTCTTTTTCAATTTGTTTATCCATATATGAAATTCATCTAACCACTGATATTTGAAAGTCTGTCTTATATCGCCACTGGTGCCACTTGGAAAATAGGCGTTTATCACTAAAATATCTTTAAATAAAAGTTGTATCACACGGCCTTCATCATCACTGACTTGATTGCCATTACCATATTCCACTTTATCAGGTTTTATTTTGCTAAACACAGCTACGCCACTGTAACCTTTTTTTTGGGCACTATACCAATAGTGATGATAACCTAATGCTTCAATTTGTTTTATATCCACATCGCCCTGCGATGCTTTTGTTTCCTGTACGCAAATGACATCAGCCGGGTTTGTTTTTAGCCAATCAATAAAACCTTTTTTAATAGCGGCCCTGATGCCGTTTACATTGTAAGATATGATACGCATAAATTTTTTTTCAGGCGAACAAGTTACAGGAATTTTAAAGAATGCAGTTGCTGTTATTTGTTCTATTTTTATTTTATAAAAATTTTTATGCCCGATCCCGAAAAAATTATTCCAGCCAAATCACATGTATATCTTGACGGTCCAAAAAGCCGGAGTTTTGAATTTGGCTTTGCTGTTCGGGTATTCTGGCAGCTTTTAAAAGGATTCCGGTCACTGCATTTTGTCGGGCCTTGTATTACAGTATTTGGTTCAGCAAGATTTAAAGAAGGCCATCCTTATTATGAAATAGCAAGGGAGTTTGGTAAACGAATTGCCGCATCCGGCTTTACAGTAATGACTGGCGGCGGACCGGGTATTATGGAAGCCGCTAACCGCGGTGCATTTGAAAGCGGGGGTCCATCAGTTGGTTGCAATATCCAGCTTCCATTTGAGCAAAAGCCAAATCCTTATATGACGAAATGGATAACCTTTGAACATTTCTTTGTAAGGAAGGTGCTGCTTTCAAAATATTCTTATGCATTTATCATTATGCCGGGTGGCTTCGGCACCATGGATGAATTATTTGAGACATTGACATTGATCCAAACCAAAACAATCACTCAGTTTCCGGTTGTATTGTTTGGAAAAGAATATTATACTGAACTGTGGGATTACCTGCAGCATATGGCCAGGAAAGAAGCTATCAGTAAAGAAGACCTCTCACTTGTTTTATTAACAGATGATATTGACGAAGCAATGCAGCATATTTTTTCATACGTCAAACTCAATTATAAGGTGATGCCAAGAAAAAGAATGTGGTGGTTATTAGAAAAAAGATAATGCCTAAGAAACTATTTTGAACCGATGATTAAAAACACATTCTCTTTTTTTAAAAACAAACCTTCTTTTGCTGTTGGTTTTTTATTTGCTACCAGCAGCATGCTTTTTGGAATATGGCTCGTAGCTATTCCTTCTATTAAAGAAAGATTGCATTTTACAGATGGGAGTTTAGGTTTGTCTTTATTACTCGGGCCTTTAGGAGCATTGACAGGAGTATTTCTTAGTACAAAAATATTTAGCAAAGTTTCTGCCGGCAAATGGATGGCATGGGGTTATATATTTTATGCGCTGTTAATGATACTCCAGGTAAATGCAGTAAACAGGGTGATGTTGTGGGTCTGTTTATACTTATTTGGTATTACCGGGTTTTTAAATGGCGTATCCACCAACACAACTGTAACTATCCTGGAAAAAAAATATAACCGGCGATTGATGAGTACCTGTCATGGAATGTACAGCCTGGGTGGTGGTATCAGTACCGGGCTTACGGCACTTTTTTTCTGGAGCGGCATACCATCGGGTTGGCAGATCGTTATTGTTGCTGTATTTGTGACCGCAGTGATTCTTTCCAGTCAGAAATATTTATTGGCTCATACAATTATTCTTCATACAAGTTCGGGATTAAAACTTCCATCTGTAACAATTTTGGGTATTTCATTTATTTGCATGGTGGTTTTTATGGCAGAAGGATGTGTAGCCGACTGGAGTGCTATCTATTTAAAGGAATCATTGCACGGCGCAGAAAAATTTACCGGGTTGGGTTATACAGGCTTTGCTATTGCAATGACGATTGGCAGATTGAATGGTGACAGTATTATTTCAAGATACGGAAGTAAGAAAGTAGTAATAACAGGGGCATTAGTTGCGGCCGCTGGATTTTGTATAGTTGTGTTTGCATCTTCTGTAATTCCTGCTATTGCTGGCTATGTGCTGATAGGCTTTGGCTGTTGTTGTATTGTTCCTGTACTGTTCAGTGCATCTGCAAATATTCCTGGTGTAAGTTCAGTAGAAGGATTTGCAATGGTAACCACCGGTGGATTGATCGGGTTCCTTGCAGGCCCTTCACTAATGGGATTTATCTCCGAAAAAATAAACCTGTCAACAGGGTTCGCATTATTAATTTTACTGATGATCGTTGCTGCATTTGTAGCATGGAAAAATAAATTTTTACAAAAGACTACTTTAGCTAAAAGAGAACAACCTTACGATGAGCAAATTTATTGACACAGTTATTTTTGACCTGGGTGGCGTATTGATTGACTGGAACCCATCCTATGTTTTTGATGAAAATTATTTTGAGTCACCTGAAAAAAGAAATTTCTTTTTTGAGCATGTCTGTACGAGTGACTGGAATGAGAACCAGGATGCCGGCTATCCAATTGCGCAGGCTACTGCTGATAAACTTGCCGAATTTCCTGAATGGGAAAAACCGATCCGTGATTTTTATGGTCGTTGGATAGAAATGCTGGGTGAACCGATCCAGGAAACGGTTGAAATTTTCAGGGAACTAAAACAACGACCCGATTTGAAAACCTATGCACTTACTAACTGGAGTGCAGAAACATTTCCTATTGCATTGGAGCAGTTTGATTTTTTACATTGGTTTGACGGCCGCTTGGTAAGCGGGGAAGAGAAAACAAGAAAACCATTTCCTGATTTTTATCAAAAGCTGGTTGATAAATTTGGGATTACCCCCGCACAAGCTATTTTTATTGACGATAACCTTCGGAATGTAAAAGCAGGAGAAGCATTAGGATTACAAGGAATACATTTTAAAAACCCGTTGCAACTGAAGGAGGAATTGAAAAAATATAATTTTAAATAATCAACCAACTATGCGAGATAAGATGAAACAGTGTTGGTTACTTTGTCTCTTCAGTTTGCTGCTTTCTTTTTCATTTGCCCAACAATCAATAAAGCAATATGTCAGCAAAGAAAAAGTAGCTATTCGCTCAGTTGATCCTAACGACATTGATTACAATGATCTGCGATCTATAGATGATGCTATTGGCGACAAACGCATTATTATGCTTGGTGAACAGGATCATGGTGATGCACCTACCTTCCTGGCAAAAACAAGATTGATCAAATACCTGCATGAAAAAAAAGGATTTAATGTACTTGCATTTGAAAGTGATTTTTTTGGATTAACCGAAGGCCAGAAAGAAATTAATAATGATACGGCTGCCTTACGTAAATATTTAAAAGGAAATATATTTTCTATATGGACTAATTGTGATGCCTGCGACGAACTCTTTTATGACTATCTTCCTCAGAATTTAAAATCTGCTCAACCTATTATAATAACGGGCTTTGACAGTCAACCTCATTCCTCGTATTCCAGGAGGAGAGTTATAAAATATCTTGACTCTGTTCTTACCGAAGAACATTTTCCTTTACCAAATTTTGATCACATGAAAAAGCAAGTACTTAGTTGGACGGACACACTTACAAAAAAATACGGAGTGAAGTTTGGCAGATCTCCGGGAAATGATAGCATAACCAGGTACTTAAATTTGTTTGCTGACTACAATCGTAGTCATTATGGTAAAAACGATACATACCATGTACTGATGAGCATCATTGCTTATAATGCACAGGTACATGCCATAGGATTAATAGGATCCGATGTAAGAGATGCACAAATGGCTGCTAATCTTGATTGGCTGGTAAATGAAAAGTATAAAAAAGAAAAGATCATTGTTTGGGCGCACAATTATCACATCATGGATAAAAGTTATGATGCAATCTCAAAAAAATCATCACCGCATCATTCAATGGGCAATGATTTTCTTAAGGACAGTATTAACCGTCAGCAAACCTATGTATTGGGTTTTGATTCAAGGAGCGGAACGGCGGGAAGAGTAACAATTAAAAAAACATACAAAGTCAGGAAGCCGGAGAAAAACTCTATTGAAAAATGGTTTGGAAAAGATGCTTATTCTTTTATTGATTTTAAAAAGTACAATCAATCAGTAAAAGAACCGGAGTTCTTTTATATGAAAGGAAAATACCACCGGCAAAATGCGTTGGCGCAATGGACACGATGTTTTGATGGTATTTTCTTTATTAAAGAGATGTACCCCTGCAAGCGTTTTTATTAAAAAGATGCTTACCTGAACGACAATAATTCCACTTCAAATATCAGTGTACTGTTTGGACCGATCTCACGACTGATATTCCTGTTGCCATAAGCAAGCTGCGGAGGAATAAATAATTTCCATTTACTACCGACAGGCATTAGCTGCAATGCTTCAGTCCAGCCTTTTATTACGGCATTCAATGGAAAGCTTGCAGGCTGTCCTCTTTTAACGGAACTGTCAAACACTTCACCTTTTATAGTAGTACCATGATAGTGACAGGTAACGGTATGATTGGCTGTTGGTTTTTCACCAGTGCCCATAGTAATAACTTCATACTGTAAACCGCTTGGTAATGATACCACGCCTTCTTTTTTTGCATTCTCTGCTAAAAACTCTTCACCTGTTTTCATATTGTTGTTTTCTTTTTGTTGTAAAAATGATTTCAGCTTATCTGATAATGACATGAGATAACTTATTTGTTGAAAAACAAAAATATGACTTTGAAAACAAACTGATAGAGTAGAACTTTTGTGTGTTAATTGCTTATTTAAAACTTTATTAGTAGAATGTACCGGCATGAAGTAGAAAAAATCCTCAAACACAAGTAAATTTTGGCTGAATAGCAGAACATTCACATGATTATGAAGTTTCTTTTTTGCAGGAAAGACAAAATAATATCCCTATCAAAAAAATAGAAAGTTTTAAAGTTGATCTCATAAACCTTTTTTCAAAACCCAAGCTTCCATACCTGGTTGGCGTCTGTAGAAGAACCTATGGTCCCACCACCAACGTAAATACTGTTTCCTGACACAACCAAACCCGAATAATTCACCGGGAAAGGAGACTGGGACCAGCACCATGTCTGAGTAAGTATATTATAAATGTCGACTTTGTCACCATAGTCGCCAGTAAAGAAAATTATTTTATTGTCCTTGATTGCTGTTTGTATTCTCCCGCGGGCCTGCGATAAATAATGAAAATTTCGGGTTTGCAAGTTTATGTCCAGAATCTCTACTTCGTCTGAAGAGCCAGAAAGACCATGACCGCCGACCCAGAATATTTTATTGTCTGCCACAGCAGTTCCAATATCAGCTCTTGCATTGGTCAAAGTTGTAGTTGACCAGGATCCGGAAACATCGTCATACACATCCACTTTATTTGAAATATAGGAAGAGGCCCCCCATTGGTGAAAGAATCCTCCGGCAACATAAAACTTATTATTTAAGCTCGTTCCGGCAAACTCAAGGCTTCCCCGGCGTTCGCTTAAGTGAGATACTGTCCAGGCGTTAGTTGACATATCATAAATGTCCACAACATCGCTGACACTGTTGATCATCGTTCCTCCGTCGGCTCCATCAAAGCAATCGCCTCCAGCAAAAAACACTTTATTACCAATGGCCGCCACTGCCATGCGACCTCTTGCTTTGCTTAATTCCGCTGTTGACCATGTATTTGACGAAACATCGTAAATATCTATTCTTGATGTAAAGAACCAATCATCAGTTCCTCCGGCAAAAAAGATCTTATTGCCAATTGCAATGACAGAAATATCGTAGCGGGCTTGTGTCAACTCTGCTGTTGACCAGGTTTGAGACACAGTATCATAAATATCTACTCTTGATGTCACATCTTGATTTGCAGAGCTCCAGCCACCGGCAAATAAAATCTTGGTCCCGGCGGCAGCTGCTGCGAGATGGTCACGTGGCATAGAAAGAACACCAATAGGAATCATGGTCAAACTGCATTGAGATGCGGCATCATTTACAGTTACTCGCATAGTATCTTTTGCAGATAGCCCACCATTATCTGTTACTTTTAATTCAAACAAATAGCTCCCAGCAACCAGGGATTTGACTTTCGTTATTGAATCAGATGGTTTAATGATGTTAGAAGTAACAGGGCCTGAAATTTTCGTCCATAAATAGTTACTAATGCTTCCATCAGGGTCACTTGAGCTTCTGCCATCCAGCGAAACGCTGTCGATAGGTAAACTGATTACCTGGTCAGGCCCTGCAACTGCGATTGGTGGCTTGTTACTTTTTGTTGCACAACCTTCACATGATGTCTCTTTTTTGCACGAGCTAAAAATTACTGCACATGGAAGAAAAATGTAAGCGGCAATTTTAAATACTGTGTTCATGATCCTGAGGCATTAGTTGTTTGTAAAGGTTCAGAAATTCTAAAATACCCGACAACTTTCATTTTATTTTCTAAAACCTGTTTGATTCATTTATTCCTGCTGTTCAGCTTCATTTGATAATTGTAGCTAAGAATTAAAAGTAGATTTTAAAAACAGAATAAACAATGGCATAAACGTGCCGTTAATCCTATATAGCCATTGTAAAACAGCATGAATATGCCATTTACCCCAAAAGAAATTTAATTACCTTGACTGTAGGTTTTATATTTTATCGGTATCATGTTTTGAAACAGAGTTTTCAACCCAATCGTTTTTATGAGAAAAAGATATTTGTTGTTGTTTATCTTATTCACAATAAATTATGGAGTTTGCTATGCTCAGCAGAATAAAAAGATTGACTCCCTGCTCATTGTTTTAAAAAATCAAAAAGATGACACCGGCAGGGTGAATACGTTAAATGCCTTATGCAAACAATCTCTAAACGTCTATAATATCCCAGATGCAAAAAAATATCAGTACGAGGCTCTATCTCTTGCTGAAAAAAAAAGATTTGAAAAAGGAATACATGAGGCACAGATCAATTCAGGTTATATAGCCAATGTCCGCGGAAATATGTTTATGGGACAGGGCAACTATCCGGACGCATTGAATAACTATTTAGCTGCTCTTAAAGTATTCGAAAAGTATAAATTCCTGACTGGCATTGCCGGGTCTCATTTAAATGTAGGACATGTTTATTCGTCTCAACGCAATTACCCGGAAGCGTTGAAAAATTATTTTTTGGCGCTTAAAATATTTGAAGAATTAAAAGATAAAAATGGTCTTGGAGGAGTCTATAACAATATCGGGGATGTTTATGAAGACCTGGGTAATTCCCAGGAAGCCTTAAAATATTATAATGATGCCATTAAGATGTATGCGGAAGCAGGTAACAAACGGGCATTGATCGACCGGTATTTTAATATCGGTTTTCTTTATGAGGACCAGGGAAATTATGATGAAGCTCTAAAAAATCATTTAGCTGCTCTTAAGATAAGCGAAGAAATAGGAAGTATAAATGGAATTGCTGCATCAAAAAGCAATATAGCCGATATATATAGCAAACAGGGCAAGCAAGCCGAAGCAATAAAAAATTATTCACAGGCAGCTAAGTTATATCAGGAAACCGGAAACACAGAAGGCGTAGGCATTTCTTACACTAATTTAGGCGCAGTTTATCTTTATCTGAAAGATTTTCCTCTTGCAAAAAAAAATTTGGACAGTGCTTTAGTTATAGCCAAAGAACTTGGATCAATTGAGGGCACAAAACAAATTTATGAATTGATGACAAAGGTAGATAGCGCAGCAGGGAATTGGCAGGAAGCATTAGATGATCACAAATCATATATTATTTATCGTGATAGCCTGGCGAGCGAAGAGACCACTAATAAAATAATGAAATACCAGATGCAATATGAGTTTGACAAAAAAGAAGACTCATTAAAATATTTGCAGGCACTCTCCAATGCAAAACTTAACCAGCAAATTTTGATAAGCAATCAGCAGGAACAAACACTTTTACTAAAAGAAAACGAAGTTGCATTACTCAGCAATGAAAAGCAATTACAGCAATTGCAGATGCAAAAAGACAGTGCAGAATCTGCAGGGCATAAAGCAGAAGCTGATAAAAATCAGGGACAACTAGTATTGCTGAATAAAGAAAAAGCCATACAGGCATTAGAATTGAACAGGCAAAAGCAACTAAAAAAATATTTATTAGCCGGATTGGCCTTATTTCTTGTTCTTGCTTTTTTTGTTTATAGAAACTACCGAACTCGTCAGCAATTGAGATTACAAACACTAAGAAATAAGATAGCTACCGACCTGCATGATGATATTGGAAGTACCTTAAGCAGTATCTCAATTTTTTCTCAAATGGCACAGCAGGAATCAAAAGAAGCAATTCCTTTATTGGAAACTATTGGAGAAAACTCCCGAAAGATGCTTGATGCAATGGCAGATATAGTATGGACCATTAACCCGGAGAACGATCAGTTTGAGCAAATAGTTTTACGGATGCGCAGTTTTGCTTATGAATTGCTTGGAGCAAAAAAAATCGATTTTGAATTTAATGCCGATGAAGAGGTGGCTAAGATGAAACTGTCAATGGATGTGCGCAAAAACCTGTACCTTATCTTTAAAGAAGCTACTAACAATATGGTGAAATATTCAGGTGCGGATAAGGCATTATTCAACATCAAAGGTGAAAAAAATAATTTAACTATGTTGATTCATGACAACGGAAAAGGATTTGATACACGGCAATCAACAACGGGTAACGGGCTAAAGAATATGAAAAAAAGAGCGGATGAAATGGGGGCTCAATTCCTGATTGATTCAAAACCAGGCGACGGAACAACAATTGAATTAAAAATAGCAGTATAATTAAACAAAATGAAAGTTAAGGTTACCATTTTTGACGACAATAAAAGCCTTCGTTTGGGTCTTTATCAACTGATAAATGGCAGCGAAGGATATGAATGTGCCGGGGCCTTTGAAAACTGTTCAAATCTTTTGAAAGACATTGAGAATACCAAACCCGATGTGGTGTTAATGGATATTCAAATGCCTGGAATTAGTGGAATAGAGGCGGTAAAAATTTTACGTGAAAAATATCCTGACCTGAAAATTTTAATGCAAACGATCTTTGAGGAAAGCGATAAAATATTTCAATCTATTCTTGCAGGTGCATCAGGATATATTCTTAAAAATACTTCTCCAGCAAGGATACTGGATTTTATAAAAGAAACGTATGAGGGTGGAGCACCTATGAGCCCTTCGGTAGCAACAAAAGTTTTGAAGATGGTAGGACAACAACCTGTTGAAAAAACTAATTCATTTAATCTTTCCGAAAGAGAGAAAGAAATTCTTTCCTGCCTTGTTAAAGGGATGAGTTATAAATTAATTGCAGACGCTTGTTTCATTAGTATTGATACAGTAAGAGGGCATATCCGAAACATCTATGAGAAACTTCATGTTCATTCAAAAGGTGAAGCTATTGCTACAGCTATAAAAGACAGAATTGTTTGATCCGGGTACAGTATATCTTTATTCTAACACAGGTCTCAACCATCTTGTCATCTCATCTATACTCATCCCTTTTCTCTTCGCATAATCTTCCAACTGGTCTTGTTGAATTTTTCCTAGCAAAGCAGATAGTGAACATCAGATGAAGAGTCATTGCAACAATTTTATCCGATATTGGAACCTGCTATAGGGATTGGGGACTTGTTATTTTTGGTAGCACAACCTTCACATGATATTTCTTTTTTGCAAGAAATAATGACCGGTAATATGATTGAAGCTAAATATTGTAATAGCTTTTTCATGAACTTAAGGTTAAGCTACTGTCTTTGAATATCCAAAGACAGTAGCGATTAATGACCCTGATTTAAAAACATCCCTTTAGTCTTTCAAAAATTTTACCTTACCCAAAATATTCTGACCAACCTTATTTCCCAGCCATAATCCTTTATCGCATGAGGCCTGGTAATGTATCCCGGCTAAAACCCGTGAGTCAGCCATTTCTTTTGCCATTTCATGAAATGAATTATAACTACGGTCTGGTAAGGATGGGGTTAAATAATGATAGGTATTCAATGTGAATTGAAAATTATCTCCAAGCACATCCGTAAGAGCCGTTGCTATAGCGGCACTATTTACTGCATGTGCAGAAGGGAACTCTGGATGCCCGGGTGTATTAAACAACGCATTCCAGCTGCCATGTCCTAGTGTAGTACGGATATAATTAATAGGCCTTACCAGGTTGTAAGTATATTTATTTACAAAACAAATTGTAGTTGCATCAAATGAAGCTATGCCTGTTTTTGCATAAGCAAGAGCTGCAACGTCCAGCATTGAACCAGCTTTCACTAATACCTGGGAAAGTATCGCAACAAAATGTCCGCCACCGGGATACCCTGGTGCATCGCGATGATAAAGAGCCATCGCCGAATCCGCCGGTGTAAGTGCCTGCGATTTATCATACACATCTTTTACCATTGCAAAAAATGGAGAAGCAGGATTAGTGGAATAAGCAGGTGGAGGCTCAAGTGTAGTTCCATTTGTTACATCAGGTGTTATTAACCGAAGCTGATATGCATACGGATTGGTGGCTTGCGGATTGTTTGGAGGTGTAGTTACCAACGTATTTCCTGCACCAAGAGATTGTACCCAAAAACCAGGACCAATAAACTGAGGTTGGGGAACGTACTGAGCATTCACATTACCTGAACCATCTGCTGCTGCCCATACAAATACTCTTGTTGCTACTTCTTTTCCAAACGCAATGGAACGCAGCAATGTTGCAGCATCTGCTTCCGCAGCATAGCCTGCTTGTAAAGTATTTTCGAGGGTATCAATTTGAGCTTTGTTTGCAGGCGAAGCACCTGGAAAAAGTCTTCTGTTCATTTCAGCAAGCGCTGCATTTGCACTTGCGGCCCAATGATAGGCTTTGCCTGGTTCAGTAGGAGGCATTTCAGGAAAACCATTTAATTGACCAGTGAGGGTCTGGTAGGCCGGCATACCGGGAACTACAGATTCGTAAACTGCAATACCGCAATAAGCCATTGCACGATTGGCAGCCTGTGAGCCGGTGGCACCTCCAGTTAATGGAACACGCAACATATCAAGCTGCATATTGAGCCAGCGAATAACTACGTCGGCAGAAAATGTTTTTGTTTGTTGTAAATGGCCGTGACCCTTATTTTGACTGGCCACTGATTGTAGCTCTTCTTGTGTTACTTGCTTCTCAACATTCTTTTTACATGAGAATAGCATTATTAATAACACAGAAGTAAGCAAACTGATCTTTTTCATAATGCAATTTTTTTTGTTTGATAATTAGTGAGTGACCAAATTAGTTTTGGAAACCAGCTACAATTTTTTAATTCGATTGATTGGGTATTATCGAATACACTTGCCACTCATTTGAACCACATGAACATGAATGGCGACGAATGTCATTCGTCTACAAAAGCTTTTATTCCGCCTAAAAAAGATGTAAACCTTGTGATTGGTCATTAACTTCAGTAAATCAATAAAATTTCAAGGATTTTTTTAACCCAAACCACTGAATTATGAAAAAGATCTTTCTTCTAGTCGGTGCAACTATACTAATAGTTGAAGCTGCAAAATCCCAGGGTTGCGTCATAGTTCGAAACATAGCAGGTTTTGGACAATACAATCTTACCGATAATGCCTTTTCAACTTCTGAATGGGAATTGAATATTAATAACAGGTACTTTAAAGCGTTCCGTGATTTTAAAGGAACTGTTGATCAAAAAACTGCCAAAGAGAATGAAGCTGTAGTAAAATCGTTTACAACCGATATTTCAATAATCAGGATGTTAAGAAATGGCTGGTCACTGAGCCTGAGTATCCCCATCGCAGCAAATAGTCGTACCGCTTCGATCGAGCATGGTGGCCTCAATACAAAAAGATATACAACAAATAGTTTTGGAATTGGTGATACCAGGTTTACCGCTTATAAATGGATATTAAAACCAACAGTAAAGCAAAAAGGAAATATTCAATTAGGTTTAGGTATAAAGCTTCCAACCGGAGCTTATAATTACCAGGATTATTTTTACCGCAATGATTCAACAAAAGTTCTTGCTGCTGTGAATCCGTCTATTCAATTAGGGGATGGTGGTACAGGGATCATTACAGAGGTAAATACATTCTATATTTTAAATGCCGCAAGAACTCTCAGCTTATATGGTAATTTTTATTACATGGCTAACCCGAGGGAACAAAATGGAACTGCCATTACTAATGGAAGAATACCTCCAAGGATCGATAGTCTTGCCAATAATATAATACTTAGTGTGCCCGATCAATATTCGATCAGGGCTGGTGTCAATCTTAATCTAAAGAGCTGGTCATTTTCTCTTGGTATTAGAGATGATGGTACGCCGGTGAATGATCTTTTGGGCGGCAGCGAAGGAGTAAGGCGTGCCGGTCATAATGTTTCCGTAGAGCCGGGTGTAATTTATAAAATGAAAAAAATGTCCTTTTATACTTATGTCCCCATTATTTTCGAGAGGGAAACAAAGCAGACCTTATCGGATCAATTTAAGTCAAATCGTAGCGGTACATATACATTAACCCAGGGCGGTTTCGCAGACTATGTTGTGTTCGTTGGTGCTTTATTTAAATTATAATACTTTATTAATCTAAAAGATAAATTACATTTATAAGGAAACAAGCTTCATGAATACTCATGAATTTATATTCTCAGATCAATTAAAGTACCGAATTGGCAGGCATCTTGTTTTTTGGATTTTGTTCTCGCTTCATTTCATTATTCAAAACCTGATGATAGGAGGACCTGGGGAAGCAAAAACATTCAGGACATTCCTGGAAAGTGCCTCACATTTCTTGTACTTCCTTCCTATTTACCTGCTTTCGACTTATTTTTTTATTGAAGTGTTATTGCCTAGGTTTTTATTTAAACAACGATACACTGCTTTTGCATTTTCATTTCTCGTATTATTTGCGCTGGGTTTTATAGCTATTTATTATGCAGGTATTTTTTACCTGCATAATGCTACAGGAAAACCATATAGTCAAATCGATTTTAAGGCAAATAAATATCATGCAATAGTTGATGGATTATTTTTGCCCTTTATGTTGTTTGGTATAGCAGCAGGTATTAAGTTTTCCAAAAAATGGTTTCATCAACAAAGAGAAAATGAAAGAATGGCCAAGCAAAAACTGGCGACCGAACTGCAACTTTTAAAAACATCGATCCATCCACGTTTTCTTTTTCATTCACTACATACAGTGGAAAAACATATTAATAATTCTTCAACTCAATCACCTGCTTTGATCCTGCAGCTTTCTGACCTGTTGAGTTATATATTATATGAAAATGATAAGAACTGGGTGGAACTTGAAAAAGAACTGGAGATCATTCGTGGCTATATTAACCTGGAAGAAAAAGGTTTCGGTGACAAGCTTTTACTTAAAACTGAATTTCCGGGAAACACGCATAATACTTTTATTGTTCCCTGCATATTATTATCCTTCGTAGAAAGCAGTTTTGAATATTTCCTTGAAACAAGACAGGAAGAACCTTTGCTTACATTAACGATCCGGATAAATGAAAATTTATTGCATTATCAAATGGTTTTTAGCAGATCTAATGCTGAAGAAGTTCCCCCAAATGAAAAATTCACCAATATGCAAAAGCAATTAAAAAATCAGTACCAGGATCTTCACCAGTTATCAATTTCATACGATGATAAAAACATCTTAATAGACTTAAAACTGCCATTATATTCCGGAGACTTGCTCAATTTAAAAAAGAATACGATCATAAATGAAGTACCAGAAGCTGTATAATATTGTTTTCTCTGATAAACGTTCTGTTCGATGGAAAAGGCATTTTCTTTTCTGGCTGGCGGTATTTCTTTATCATGTGGTGCGTATCGGTATGATGATGCCTGCTATAAACAATACATCAGCTATCCGGGCACTGCTCAATTTTAGTTTGACATGGGGGGTACTTACAAATATGTTCATCTCATATTTGGTGGCCTATTACCTAATTCCGAAATACTTTAACCGACAAAAGTATATTGCTTTTGCCCTAAGCATTATACTGGTAATATTCATACTAATTGCATATACTGTAATACGTAATTATTTTGATATGGATCCCCGGCTAAGGTCAGCGATCGGGCTTTCTGGTGGCTTCGAATTTTTTTATAATTTCAGACCGGGTATTATCCGTTTGTTCGGTAATCCACCGCTGATATGTTGTTTGTTCCTTTCAATTAAGATACTAAAGAACTGGCATCTCGAACAAGTAAAGTCCGAAACGCTTGCAAAGGAAAATGCGAATGCGGAGTTACAGTTATTAAAGGCACAGGTGCACCCACATTTTTTGTTCAATACACTTAACAATATTTATTCTTTTTCATTGAATCAATCACCGCAGGCGGGTACGCTTGTACAAAAATTATCCGGAATGCTCGATTACATGATCCATGATTGTGAGGAAAAATTTGTTCCATTGGAAAAAGAATTAGGACTGATACAGGATTATATGGGGTTGGAAAAAGTGAGATATGGAAAACGGTTGGATATGCAGGTAGAAATTCACGGTGATTTCGAAAATAAAGTTATTGCTCCCTTATTAATGATACCATTCGTTGAGAATAGTTTTAAGCATGGAACAAGTCAAATGTTACAGCATCCGTGGATCAAGCTTGAGATCACAACTGTTAAAGATCAACTTTTTTTTAAGTTGAGTAATAGCAAACCTTCTTTATTTCATGCTAATAAGCAGAATAAAGGAATAGGATTACTAAACGTAAAGAAGAGATTACAGCTTCTTTATCCCAGTAAGCATCAATTACATGTTAGTGAGACAGAGGATATGTTTACGGTAAATATGCAGATATTGCTTGGAGAAAATGTTGTTGCAGAAAACAAAATAATAGAAATAGACAAAGCTCTTGCCTATGCCTGAAAAAAAGATAAGCTGTTTGGCTGTTGATGATGAACCGCCGGCACTTGATGTACTTAGAAAATACATTTCAAGTGTACAGTCTTTGGAATTGGTCGGAACTTGTTCGGATGCGGTAGAAGCATTGAATTCTATTCGTCAGCGTTCAGTTGACCTGATCTTTCTTGATATTCAAATGCCACAAATCTTAGGAACTGATTTTTTACGAACACTTAAAAATCCCCCGAAGGTAATTTTTACTACTGCTTTTAGAAAATTTGCCATTGAGGGGTTTGAGCTGGATGCTGTTGATTATTTATTGAAACCTATTTCTTTTGAACGCTTTCTGAAAGCGGTTAATAAAGTAATGGATGCTTCGTTGAATGGAACTCTTAATATTGAAAATGAGCAACAAAATAAAGTTGCAACCGATAATAATATTTATTTCAGAAGCGACAGGAAGATGATTAAAGTGAATTTGTCTGATATACAATACATAGAGAGTATAAAGGATTATATTAAAGTAGTAACAATATCTGGTACCATAATTACAAAGCAATCCATATCGTCAATAGAAGAAACGCTGCCAAAAGATTTGTTCATGCGTATACATCGTTCTTATATTGTGTCATTGAATAAAATTGAATCTTATAATAATGAACTGGTATGGATTGCTAAGCAGGAATTGCCCATCAGTCGGATGTACCGCCATGAAGTTGGAAAAACTCTTAAACTGGAGTAATCTTTATTCTAACACAGGTCTCAACCATCTTGTCATTTCATCCAGACTCATTCCTTTTCTTTTCGCATAATCTTCCAACTGATCCTGTTGAATTTTTCCTACGCCAAAATAATGACTTTGCGGATGCGCAATATACCAGCCGCATACAGAGGCAGGCGGATTCATAGCAAGGCTCTCAGTTAATTCAATTCCGATATTCTCTGTTACATTCAGCAGGTCAAACAATTTTATTTTTTCAGTATGATCAGGACAGGCGGGATAACCCGGCGCCGGGCGGATACCTTTATATTCTTCTTTTATAAGATCATCATTGCTCAGGGTTTCATCTTTCGCATAACCCCAATATTCTTTTCTTGTTTTTTGGTGCAGGCACTCTGCAAAAGCTTCTACAAAGCGATCGGCCAGTATTTGTACAAGTATTTTATTGAACTCATCATTTTCATCAGCAAATTTCTTTACCCATTTACTTGCTCCATGAATAGTAACAGCAAATGCTCCCATATGATCATCTCCCAATTCTTTCGGGCAAACGAAATCACTTAATGAATAACTTGGTTGACCTACAGCTTTCTTTAACTGCTGGCGCAAAGATTCTAATTTCACTTCGCCACTTGTAGTTTGTAGGGTTATAGTGTCTGCATTGTTACTATTGGCCGGCCAGAAACCAATGACGCCATCGGCAGTAAACCATTTTCCATCTATGATCTGCTTTACTAATTTCTGTGCATCATCAAAAATGCGTTTAGCTTCTACACCGAAAATTTTATCAGATAAAACTTCAGGGAAACGACCCGGCATTTCCCAGGCAATAAAGAACGGACCCCAGTCAATATATTCTGCAATAGTAGCAAGGTCAAAATTCTTTAACACCTTAACACCATCAGTAGCAGGTTTTGTTGTTTTGTAATTCTTCCAATCAAAATATTCTTTTGTGATCACTGCTTCTTTGTAAGGAATAAGTGATTTGGTTTTATTCTTTTTCGCAAACTGTTCCCTTAACTGGTTATATTCTTTATCAGTGTCGTTTAACAGCGTTTGCTTTTGTTCGTTACTTAATAATGAACTTACTACCGTAACACTCCGGCTTGCATCCAGAACATGTAAAACACCATTGTCATATTGCGGTGCAATCTTTACTGCAGTATGCATGCGGGAAGTAGTAGCACCACCAATAAGCAGTGGCTGCTTCATGCCGCGGCGTTTCATTTCATGGGCAACATGTACCATTTCGTCGAGTGAAGGTGTTATCAATCCACTTAAACCAATGATATCTGCTTTTTCTTTTTCTGCTGTATCTAATATTTTATCTGCAGGAACCATCACACCCATATCAACGATATCATATCCATTACAACCCAACACAACGCCAACGATATTCTTGCCAATATCATGCACATCTCCTTTTACAGTTGCCAATAAAACTTTAGCAGCACCTGCAGTCTCTTCATTTATTGTACCTGCTGCAAGATGCGCTGCTTTCCGGTCTTCTTTTTCCTGTTCAATGAAAGGAGTTAATACAGCAACCGATTTCTTCATTACCCTTGCACTTTTCACCACTTGTGGTAAAAACATTTTACCACTGCCGAACAGATCACCTACCACATTCATTCCATCCATCAGTGGGCCTTCAATTACATCCAGTGGTTTCGGATATTTGAGTCTTGCTTCTTCAGTATCAAGTTCTATATAATCTGTAATTCCGTTTACAAGAGAATGTTTTAATCTTTCTTCAACCGAAGTGTTTCGCCATGCTTCATCTTTTACTATCTCCTTTCCTTTTGCTTTCACGGTTTCAGCAAAGGTTATCAGCTTTTCAGTGGCTTCATTATTATCATTGTTATGGTTCAGAATAACGTCTTCACATAATTGTCTAAGCCCCGGCTCTATTTCATCGTATACCACCATTTGCCCTGCATTTACAATGCCCATATCCATACCTGCTTTGATTGCATAGTAAAGAAAAACAGCATGCATGGCTTCACGTACATGGTCATTGCCGCGGAAGGAGAATGAAAGATTGCTTACACCACCACTGATTTTCGTCAATGGCATTAAGGCTTTTATTTCTTTTGTTGCTTCTATAAAATCAACACCATAATTATTATGTTCTTCCAATCCTGTTGCTATCGCAAATATGTTAGGGTCAAAAATGATATCCTGTGGATCGTAGCCAACTTTCTCAGTTAATATCTTATAGGCACGGTGACAGATCTCAACTTTTCTTTGCTTGGTATCGGCCTGGCCTTTTTCATCAAATGCCATTACAATAACAGTAGCTCCATATAGCTGGCAGGTTTGTGCCTGTTGAATAAACTTTTCTTCCCCTTCTTTCATAGAGATGGAGTTCACAATACATTTTCCCTGTACACATTTCAATCCTGCTTCTATGATCTCGAATTTTGAACTGTCGATCATGATAGGGATCCTGGCGATATCGGGTTCACTTTGCACAAGATTGAGGAAGGTTGTCATTGCCAATACACCATCCAGCAACGCATCATCCATATTTACATCCAACACCTGTGCCCCGTTTTCTACCTGCTGGCGGGCAACACTCAGTGCTTCTTCATATTTATTTTCCCTGATGAGGCGTGCAAATTTTTTAGAACCTGTTACATTGGTTCGTTCACCCACATTTACAAAATTAGTTTCGGGGCGAATAACAAGAGGTTCTAAACCTGAAAGACGCAGGTAAGGCCTGATAACAACTGATTCCGACATTTATAGATCCTTTTTTACCAGGAAACTGCGGAGCCATGAATAGTTATTGACTACTAAAATGAGAATAGAGAGTATTAGAAGCGGCTTATCCATAATAAAACGGGGTTCGGCCGGCCAAAATACAATCAATAAGTCAATTCTTCAAGTACTTCCGGTAATTTTCTTGGTGTTATGTTTTTAACGTGTTCTGCAATATGTTTTATATGATCCGGCGTGGTGCCACAGCAACCGCCAACGATATTTACAAATCCTTCCTGGGCCCAATCTTCCAAAAAATGAGCGGTCTCCTCTGGATGTTCATCGTATTCTCCCATTGCATTTGGCAAGCCGGCATTGGGATAAGCCGATACATAGCATGAAGCTAAATGGCTGAGCTCTTCGATATGCGGACGCATTTCTTTTGCACCCAACGCACAGTTCAATCCCACACTTAAAGGTTTTGCATGCATTACAGATGTATAAAATGCTTCAAGTGTTTGTCCGCTTAGTGTTCTACCACTTGCATCAGTGATCGTTCCTGAGATCATGATTGGCAGAGAAGGCTTATTAATATCTCTGAAATATTTTTTGATAGCATAGATAGCAGCTTTGGCATTCAATGTATCAAAGATGGTTTCAACTAATAAAATATCGACACCACCATCTGATAATCCTTTCACCTGCTCATAGTAGGCAGCTACCACTTCATCAAATGTTACTGCACGATAACCGGGATTATTTACATCAGGTGAAAGCGATAATGTTTTATTTAATGGACCGATGGCGCCAGCAACCCAGGCTGTTTTGCCAGATTCCTTTATTGCTTCTTTAGCACATTTAGCTGCAGCTACATTTAGTTCATAGGCCAGTGACTGCATTTCATAATCGGCCATTGCAATTACAGTACTGCTGAATGTATTTGTTTCAATAATATCAGCGCCGGCATCCAAGTATTCTTTATGTATTGCTTTAATGATCTGTGGTTGGGTAATACATAACAAGTCGTTATTACCTTTTACATCGAGATGCCAGTCTTTAAAACGTTCGCCACGATAATCTTCTTCACTGAGTTTATAACGCTGGATCATGGTGCCCATGGCGCCATCGATGATGAGAATGCGTTTTTCGAGTTCTTTTTTAATGTCTGACATAAGTTTGATATTTATGCTTTTGAACTTTGCTTTGTTGAATAGCGATTCGAATCCCGCATGCCAGCCGCACAAAATGCTCAGTAGCGGGACAAGCGTACAAGAGTGCGACGCAACAAAAGCTGGTTACCAAAAACTAATCATCGAACTATATAAACGCTGGGAAACTATGTGTGGAGTTTCGTGTACGTTTATTAGTTCTGTAAAAGGCCGAACAATAAACAAATCCGCCTGTGGTGCAAAGATAAAGGGGATAGGCTTATGAACAAAGCTATTTGTTGGCTACATAGTTCTCAACCGGTAGGCGGTTTTGCAAGCTGCGGGCCAGTGTCATCTCATCGGCATATTCAAGTTCGCCACCAAATGCAATGCCTCTTGCAATGGTAGTGACGCGAAGATGTGAGGGTTGCAATTTCTTCTGTATGTAATAAATAGTTGTATCTCCCTGTATATTAGGATTGAGTGCAAAAATGAGTTCTTCCGATCTTTCTTTTTGTATCCGGTGAATAAGTGATTCAATATTGAGCTGGTCGGGGCCAATGCCATCCAACGGAGAGATAACGCCGCCTAATACATGATAAGTGCCGTTGTATTGCTGGGTGCTTTCAATGGCAATTACATCACGGATATTTTCCACCACGCAAATAGTTTCCTGCTTGCGCATACTATTGGCACAGATAGAACAGATATCTCCATCAGATACATTAAAGCAACGCTGGCAGAATTTTATCTCGCTCCGCATTTTTGCAATCACTTCGCCGAATTGTGCTACTTCATTTTCATTTTGCCTGAGTAAATGCAATACGAGCCGCAATGCGGTTTTTTTACCAATACCGGGCAGTTTGGCAAATTCATTCACAGCATTTTCAAGAAGTGAGGAAGAGAATTGCATGAGGCAAAGATAGTGAATGGTGAGTAGTGAATGGTGAATTTGGGCCTTGAGGAAAGCTTCACAATTCACCATTGCCCATTCACAATGTTATATCAAACTCATTCTGCCAGTTTGATTTCACAGTTATTTTTCTGTCAATGGGTTTTACCAGTTCCGGTTGTTTGCGTTTGCCAAAAAAATCACCCGGATCCCAAATGCCGTTCTTATTTTCATCAATGAGAATACGTAGCTCGTATTCGCCGGGATTAAATAATGAATTGCTGTATTGGTTAGTAGTAAGAGGGCTAGAAAAAAGAACAATTCCATTTTGTACAAATTGAAGTACTGGGTTTTTGCTTTGATCAATATTTTTAAAATTCAGTTTCAGCTCGCCATAAGAATTCTTTTCTCTTGTATGGAAACTCAGGGTATCTTTTTTAAGGATACGGCGTCCAAGAGTATCTTCAGCAAAACCAGTTTCAAAAACTAAATTGTATAAAGTGTTTTCTTTCCAGGCGGTTTTTAATTCAAGTTTTGTTTTGATTGAATCAAGTATCCAGTTGAATGGGGTAGAGACGGCTTTGTATGTTGTATCAGTTGAAAAATAAATTTTTGATGGATCAAATGATCTTATTGGCGTTTCAAATTTGAAACTAAAATTTTCCAGTAGATCCTGTTTACCATCTTTGATCGATGTTTGATATTTCAAACGTTTATCAGCGCCGGTGGCAATATTAGCCCCTCTTCCTCTCCCGGCTCCCAATGAAGGCACCCCTGTTGATCTTTTCTTTTCTTCTTCTTTCTCAGCATAAGCATACAGGGTTATTGTATCACTCTGCGGTTTGATAGTGACCGGCTTATCGGCAAAAGCAAAAAGCTGGTTGCCACCGGAATACCGGTAAGAACCACCTTCAGCATTTATTGCATATAAATAATAAGTAGCGGATGGAAGATTCTGAAAAGTAAATTCTCCCCGCCTATTTAATTTGGTAATATAACGAGGCTTTTCATTCATCAACGCTGAGTCTCTCCCATTCTTGTGAAGCATTACGATCATCCCTGTATCTGGTTTCCCTGTTTCAGCTAAAATAATCTTTCCTGAAAGCGTCAGTGAATCCAATGCTTGCCCGGTAGAGAAACGGTAAGTAAGATTTTTTAATATATTACTTTCTGTATAGTCCTTGATAGATTCACCAAAACTGATTGTGTAGGTTGTATTGGATTCCAACGAATCTTTCAATTTTACTGTTACACTGTTTAGCTTAGATTCCACAACCGGGATGTTTTGCGGAATTGGCGTAATAATAAGATTCTGTTGAACATTTTGCAATTCTACATACTCATCAAATGTGAAAGTGATCTTATTCCCGGTAAAATTGAGTGCAGAATCCTTTGGATTTACTTTAACTAAAAGAGGTGGTAAAGAATCCCTGGGGCCTCCTTGTGGAGGAATGATATTAGCACATCCTGAATCTCCAATTAAACTGATCAAAGAGATCATAAAAACAAGAAAAAATGATATCGCAGAATATTGCTTCATTAAGGCCGCAAACTTAACCCGTTTTATGGCATTTGCCTGTAAATGCTTTTGTAAATTAATTCAAAGGGATGTTAACCTTGCCTACCGCCAGGCAGGTCATTGCTCTGTTTCTTCTTCCTGCTCATGCAGGACAACAGCGAGATCATTAGTTTTAACAAAATTGCACCAATGGCAATCTTCTTTTCCGCAACCGGTATAAAAATCATGAGCTTGTATTTTTGCCCATACCATTTTTATCTGTTCAGTTACAGTTGTTATGTCAGCTGGGTTGATGTATAATTTTTCTTTACTGTATTTTTTCTTTTTATCCGGTTCAATAAAATCAAACTCAGAGCTTACTACTTTCCAGCTTTTTTGTTCGTAATTGTCAACAAGAATTTTATAAAACACTGCCTGACGCCAGTAGTCACCACCATTCGGATCTTTATCGGATGGGCCTTTTAATTTCGGGATTGCCTTCTCGGGATCACCGGTTTTATAATCCACTACATTTACTGATTTGCCATCAAATTCCAGTTTATCCAGTTTGCCTTTTAAGGGCACACCACTTACCACAACATTTCGAATATTTCTTTCAATAGCAACGATCTTATTAAACTTATTGATGTACACATCATAATAATTACCGAGTACCTCATGACCATATTCAATTCTTCTATCAAACTGTTCTTTTGTAAAGCTTTCACGATGGCGATGCATATACCATTCAAAGTCTTTTATAAAGATCTCTTTTGAGGAAAACTCTTCTTTCTTTCCATCCTGCATTTTTCTGAATAACTGTTCCAAAGCATAGTGAACAGATGAACCAAACTCGGTAGCTTCAGATTTTCCGGAAGGAATGCGAACCAGGTTATTAAAGTAGAAATTCAATGGACATTTCAAGTAGTTGTTCAGTGCTGTCACATTCATGGTGAATTTTTCCAGCAGCTTTTCAACAAAATCTTTTTCTGCTTTTTCAATTTCGGGTATTGCTGTTTCTGTAAAATGTAAAACAGAAAACTCACTCAGCAGTTCATCACTTATAAAGACCTTTTCAACCGGCAGTTGCTGACCTTCCTGTAATTCTGCTACAAACATAGAAGGCTCCATTTCTTTACCATCATTGCGTAACCGGCTGAATGAAATACAGAGATGTTTTTCAGCACGGGTGATAGCTACATAAAATAAGCGGCGCAACTCTTCGTCTTCATTATGCTTCGGTAAAGAGTCAAAGATCGTATCCGGTAATTTATATCCGCCACCAGGCTTTCTTTTCTTTTCCCAGAAACCGGCATTACAACCGGCAAAGAATACATGTTCAAATTCTAAACCTTTTGAACCATGTGTTGTAAGAAGGTTAACACCTTTCTCATTACCACTTGCCTGTACCAATGGCAGCCTGATATCTTCAGATTCCATTAAACTGATTATGGCTATCAGTTCTTTTAAACCCATTGTTGGTTTCCGACGGGTCTCTTCTTTTATAAAATCAAACAAACCGGTCAATACCTGCAATTGAAAATGTTTATCATCTGCCTGCATGATAGATGATAGTATGCCTGTTTTACGAATACTGTTTTCAAATAATTGTTGAAGAGTAAGATTGGGAACATCATGGATCAATTCTTCAATAATGGCACTTGCTTTTTTTAATCCATCTTGAATGGATGGAGTAAACAGATCTTTTGCCGGCGCATTGCTTTTATCAAATAGTAATTTTCGGAATGAAAGCGGATGATCGCTGAACCGTGTGCCGGCTGATTCCACACTCAGTTTTGCAATTTCAATAGCAGGAATATTAAACCATGATGCATGCAATAATTCAAACAGCATTTCATCACCACCATAAGACACATCATGCTCAGCAGCGAGATATTTTAATTGTAAAAGTATTTTTTGCGCCAGTGGTAACTCAAGGATATTGATATTACGTTTGCTATAGTAAGGAATTTTCCTCAGCCGGAAATAATTGGCCAGCTCTTCACCGTATTTATTTTCTTTATAGATAACAGCGATCTTTCCAGGTGCCGTTCCTTCTGCCAATAGTTTTTGTATCTGTAATGTGATATCAATCATTTCCTGCCGCTGTGTTTCATATTCTTTGATCAGCGGCTTGTTGGTTAAAGTATTCAGATTTGGTTTAACTGAAATAAGTTCTTTTGAAAGGCCATCAATTTTTTTTACCAGTCGTTCCTCGTTTCTTTCAATTACTGATCTGGATGCATCAAGTATAGGTTGGGTAGAACGGTAATTATCAGCAAGCACTACAGTAAGCAGATCATTTTTATAGCTGTTGGCAAACAGCATCATGTTTTCAATATTGGCCCCCTGGAAACGGAAGATACTCTGATCATCATCACCTACGACAAACACATTTGGTCTATCCCAATAATTGATCAGCAGTTCAATGATTCGGTTTTGTGTGCCACTTGTATCCTGGAATTCATCGGCAAGTATATAAAGAAATTGTTCCTGGTAGCGGGCCAGCAGATTTTTATTTTCTTCAAATGCTTTAATGACCCAGTTGATCATATCATCAAAATCATAGCGGTTCTTTTTTCGCATCAGTTGTTGGTAGCGGTCAAATTCATTTACAGCGGCTCTCAGCTTTTCCATTTTTTCCTTTTCTTCTTCTATTTTATCTTTCTTTAAATCGCCGGCACTAAATTCTTTAAACTTTCTTTTATAAATAAATTCTTCAC
Organism: Bacteroidota bacterium; assembly: GCA_005882315.1. Classification (NCBI taxonomy): domain Bacteria; kingdom Pseudomonadati; phylum Bacteroidota; species Bacteroidota bacterium. Next base: position 964,164 of record VBAR01000001.1, on the reverse strand, counting down.
GATTAGGCAGATCATTTAAATACTCGTCTATTTTCTGATCGATATGTGCTGGCGTCCATCCTTCTCTTTTCATTGTGCTGAAAAGATTACGGAGATTGTTGACCTCGAAATACACATCACCCCGATAACGTTTCAGCGGATTATTTTTTGGAAATGAATCAATCAGTTCTTTGAAAAATTCAATTTGCTCAAGATCAGATACAGGGTCCAATGCTGTTTTTTCAAATAAAGAAAGGTTTTCCTGTATCACGTCATTACAGAAGGCATGAAAGGTGCAGATGTTTACTTTGTAAGCATCGGGGCCAATGAAGTTTAATAACCGTTTGCGCATTGCCACTACACCTGCATCAGTATAGGTAAGGCAAAGAATATTTTCAGGTAATGCATCAGTGTCCAGTAAAATTTTCCCGATACGACTGGCAAGTATCTGTGTTTTTCCTGTGCCGGGCCCGGCAATTACCATCACAGGTCCATCGATCGTATCTACAGCTTTGCGTTGCCGTTCATTCAGCTTTTCATATTGAACTGAAAATTGTTCCTGTAATTTTTCTTTATTGATGGGCATCTATCAAAGTTAACCTTAAAACAAAAATGGTTAATAAGAAACCTTATTAACCATTTAAATAATTATCTATTCTTTTTAACCCGGCATCCGGGTTATATATTTTTCGATCTGTTTTATCTGGTCAACGATCTGCGGTGTTGTTGGCTTTAATGCTTTTGCTTTTCTGAAAAAATCTTTTGCTGCACGGAATTCTCTTTTGTTCATCATCAGGCTGCACATTTGCAGGTAAGCAGCCGCTTCATTTTCTTTATCAGGCAAGCCGGCACGAAGAGCTGCACGGATATAACTTTCTGCTCCTTTCAAATCATTCTTTTGCATGGAGAGCATACCGAGTTGCAGTTTGTTGGCCCCTTCGGCCTGTTTCAATTGATCCTGCATCATTCCGCCGCCACTCATTAAAGCAGTTCCTTTTTTAATATCCCGCTCAGCTCCTTCAAAATCCTGTTTCACCATTGCCATATTTCCACGTAATGTATAATATACTGAACGAATAGGTTTGAATAAAAGACTGGGGAACTTTATTGAGTTAAGAATTTTTTCAGCTCCTTCCATATCACCATTTTCCATACACTCCTGTATGAGGCGCAAAGGACCAAAGAAAAAATGTCCTGCAACGAGTATTGCACCAACCAAATAGAGTGGAAATGCAGGCCAGAAACTGGCAGAATAATTTACATAACCACCGGCAGCCATCAGTACCAAACCAAGAATAAGCCGGTATTTTATTAAAACATTGTAGAGCTTCATACTTCACATTTTTGGGAGGGCAAAGATAAGGTCTTGACGCCTATGACATGTGATTATTCCTTTGCGTCATTGATCTCGATCCAATAGCCATCGGGGTCTTGTAACCAGATCTGTTTTACCCCATCAGGCCTTGTAGTTACTTTATTGTTTTTAGAGCCAGTAAAATCTTCAAATCCGATTCCTTTTTTATTAAGCGTAGAGATAAATGATTCCATAGAATTTACACTGAAGCAAATATGATTTGCTTTAAAATATTCTTTGGGTTTATCAGCTCCTTCAATAATATGCATAGCATTACCGGGGCCGGTTTTCAGCCAGAGATGTTTTCCATCATGAAAAGGTTCAGGAATTGTATCAAGACCAATAACATTTTTATAAAAATCACCCGAACGTTGCAGGTTCACAACATAAATAGCAAGATGATTAAACTTAGCATTATGCGAACTCGTTTGTGCATTGCTTTTTTGCGGTGTAAAAATCAATACAGCTGCAAGCAGGGTTAAAAAAAATCTGAACATTTGGTTGAGTTAAATGATTAATCGAACTGTATATTATTTCTTAGCATCCAAAACGACAAGAAGATTTCAGCTTTTGCCAAATATAATCCTTTCCTTTTTCAATAAAATCAGGATATTTGCAGTCCTCAAATTCTGAAGGAACTGGTCCCGTAGTTCAATGGATAGAATAGAAGTTTCCTAAACTTTTGATACAGGTTCGATTCCTGTCGGGACTACAACTTTCAATGTGACATCACTCATGATTTCGTGTTTGTTCTAAATAATATCTTTGTTCAAAGCAGGAAACTTAAAGTATGAAAATTTTCAAACGATATTTTCTAATACTTCTTTTTTGGACCAATGCATTTGCCGGAAATGCCCAACTACAGGATATTAAAAAACCGAACATCATCTTTATACTCACTGATGATTATGCGAATAACCTGGTTGATTTTATGCCGAACCTGAAAGCCATGCAGAAGGAAGGTGTAACATTCAGCGATTACTATGTCAGCAATTCTCTTTGCTGTCCTTCAAGATCTTCTATATTCACAGGCATGTTGCCACACAACACCCATGTTGAGACCAATACAAAACCAAATGGCGGTTATGAAGCATATATGGACTATGGTGATGCGCAGGAAAGTTTTTGTGTGTCGCTTCAGAATGCTGGCTACAAAACAGCCATGATGGGTAAATTTTTGAATGGATATTTACCACGCAAACATCAGCCACTTTCCGGTTGGTCAGATTGGTTTGTGTCTGGAGCAGGTTATCGCAATTTCGATTATGATATCAATAGCAACGGAAAAGTTTTGCATTTCGGAAATACACCTCAGGATTATCTTACAGATGTACTTTCTGCTCGTGCCGATAGCCTGATAAGGGCCTGGAAAGAGCATCCTTTTTTTATTGAAATAGCTACGTTCACACCGCACGGACCTTTCATACCGGCTCCCCGTCATGAAAAACTTTTTAATGAGGCAAAAGCACCGCGTACGCCGGCGTTTAATAAACAGGCAGATAGTACAGCACCTGGTTGGCTTCGCAAGTTGCAACCGTTAGGTACAAAGCAAATTGACCGCATAGACAACATTTTTCGAAACCGTTTACGTTGTGTTTTGTCCATTGATGAAATGCTGGGAAATATCCGGAAACTCCTGAACGAAACAGGGATAAGCAGGAATACCTATATCTTCTTTAGTTCCGACAATGGCTATCACTTAGGTGATTATTCAATGTTGCAGGGAAAACAAACACCTTTTGACATTGATATTCGTGTACCCCTTATTGTCTGCGGACCCAATGTCGCCAAAGGAAGTTTGCAGAAAGCTATTGTCTCAAACATTGATCTTGCACCAACTTTTTCCGCACTAGCAGCTACGCAGCTTATAGGTGAATCAGACGGCAAGGACATACAAAATCTTCTTCATGAGCAAAATACTGAAAAGATCAATTGGCGCAATTTTGCTATCATAGAGCATCGTCGTGTTGATTATGATCGCAACGACCCTGACCGGCAGGAGGCAGAGGATGGTGTACTACCTTCTTATACTGCCTTACGTTTTCATAACCTGTTGTATGTAGAATATGAAACGGGGGAAGTTAGTTGTTATGATGCGCAGAACGATCCTTACGAACTAAAAAACATTGTTTCTACACTACCAATTGAAATACAAAAAAAGTTGCATTCCATTTTGCTTGCTGCAAAAAACTGTGGAGGTAAAAACGGATGCTGGGGGTTGCAAATGATGAATTTTGAAAATGAGTGAAATAAATATATCGACTGTTTTATGACAGAGTGCATACGGGGAACCTTGTGATCTTCCTGATTGGTGTGTGCCTGTACTATTTATTAAAAACCCAAACATGACTGCTACGATAAAAAAATATTTGATTGTCCTGCTCATCTGTTTTCAATGCATGGAGAGCCAGGCAAAAGATTACCCAGCTTCTTTGTTTGGTATCTATTCTGATGGAGTAACTCTTAATACCCGTTCCATACAATTCGCTATTGATCATATCCAGCAACAGGGAGGCGGCCGGTTAGTGTTCGATGTTGGAAGATTTCTTACCGGGTCAATTCATCTTAAATCAGGGGTCAGTTTGCATTTGCTGGAAGGAGCAGTATTACTCGGCTCATTAAACCCATTTGATTATGACAGGCAAAGGTTGACTGCATTACTATTATGTCAAGATCAGCAGAATATTGCTATTACCGGGAAAGGAGTTATTGATGGACAGGGAAGAGAGGTTGCGAGAAATGTGGCGGCCCTCGTTCATAAAGGACTTATCAAAGATGCTTTTCGTAATGACAGGCCCGAAGTGGAGATCAGGCCTATGCTGATCTATTTTCGGTCGTGTAAAAATGTGCTGATACGCGGAGTCACTATGCGTAATGCTGCTGCCTGGGTACAAACTTTTGATCAATGTAAAAATTTGAGTGTAGATAGTATTACAGTTGACAGCCGAGCTTTTTGGAACAATGATGGTATTGATATCGTGGATTGTGATAGTGTAGCGATCACTAATTCTTATATTGATTCTGATGATGATGGTGTTTGCTTAAAATCACATGATCCGGCTGCAGTTTGTCAGAATATATTGGTACGGAATTGTACCATTCGTTCAAGTGCTAATGGAATTAAGTTCGGAACAGCATCGCATGGAGGTTTCAGAAATGTCCGGCTGATCAATATTAAAGTATTCAACACGTATCGTTCAGCTATTGCATTGGAGGCAGTTGATGGAGGATTTATTGAAAATGTGGAAGTTGATAGTTTACAGGTTTTAAATACTGGTCATGCTGTTTTTTTACGAATAGGCGAACGAGTAAAAGGTAAAAAAGGAAGACTAGAAAACGTCAGGATAAAAAATGTATCAGTAGAAATTGCTGCAAATAAGCCAGATTCAGGTTATGAATATGAAGGTCCGATAGAAGATATGCCGCGGAATATTTCACCAGCAGTGGTCATCGCAGGCTTGCCGGATGCGATGATCACAAATGTTATCTTTAATAATATAGATGTAAAACATCCTGGAGGTGGTAATTCTTTATTTGCAAAAGTCTCGTTGTCCGAACTGAATAGCGTTCCTGAAAAACCAGCAGCATATCCCGAATTTTCTATGTTCCGCGAATTACCAGCATGGGGAATTTATATTCGTCATGCAAAAGAGATCCAGTTTGGTAATCTCAGGTTATCCTGCATAAAAAAAGATTATAGGACAGCAATTGTATTAGATGATGTATCTGATTTAAAATTTTTGTCGACAGCAATTAAAGAGACCGATAATAAAAAAGGATTGTACCAGCAAAACTCTAAAGGGATCATTTTTAAATAGTAGTAACTATTAACACCTCCTCAGAACTACTTTTTTAAAGTGCTTTATTACCAAAATCAAATCTTAGTTTGAAAATTTGAACTTATTTTTTCTGCAAGCCGGGCTTTCAGAGAATTACTCCATTCGTGGTATTGGGGAGAGGTTAAAATGTATTTACCTTACGGGTACTGCACTTTTTTAAACAAATTTTTATATGGCTAAATGGAACTCATTGGAAGAAAGGTTTAATGCTCCTTCTCCCAAACGAATACTTGCACTCGATGGCGGTGGTATCCGCGGTGCTTTAACTCTCGGCTATCTTGAAGAGATAGAAAAAATTTTGCATAAACAACATGGAGATGACCCTGGTTTCAGGTTGTGCGATTATTTTGATCTGATCGGGGGCACCAGTACAGGTTCTATTATTGCATCCTGCCTTGCAATAGGTATGAGTGTAAAAGAAATAAAGGAGAAATACTTTGAACTGGGCGGAAAAATATTTGCAAAAAAATATAAGTGGTGGGATGTTTTTAAGTGGGATGATCTGATAAAAGCTGGTTATGATGCAAAACCATTGGAAGAAGAATTAAAAAAAGTTTTTACTGATATTAAACTCGGTGATGGCGACAGAATTAAAACAGGTTTGTGCATAGTTGCAAAACGAGCCGATACAAACAGCATATGGCCCTTGATCAACCATTCAAAAGGAAAATACTTTGACAGTGCTTTTGGGAAAAACAAGAATATTGACTTATGGCAAGCTGTAAGGGCCAGCTCTGCTGCACCAACCTATTTTTTACCACAGATGATTGAAGTAGGTGGTGGCATGCCGAAAGCTGCATTTGTTGATGGCGGTGTAAGTATGGCCAATAATCCAGCATTACAATTATTAATGGTAGCTACATTAAATGGGTTTCCTTTCCGCTGGAAATGGGGGGCTGATAATTTATTTATTGTTTCAGTAGGTACAGGTATGAGCCGGTTCGAAAAGATCCCGGAAAACGTTTCCAAAAACCATTTATTGAACTGGGCACAACAACTACCGGATATGTTTATGCAGGATGCAAGTTGGCATAATCAATTGGTGATGCAGTGGCTCAGTAATTCGCTTACTGCATGGGAGATAGATGGAGAAACAGGTGATCTGCAGGGAGACATAATGGGAGGCGGTGAAAAAAAGAATGCACTCACTTCTTACCTCCGGTATAATACATGGCTGGATGCTGACACATTAAAGGCCTTGATGAATAAAGATTATTCAAAAGATAAAGTAAAGGGCCTTGTGGAAATGAGTAATGCTGATAGCCGCTTTGAACTGTTCGAGATAGGAAAAAAAGCTGCTTCAAACGGATGTTTTATTAAAGACCGTATTACAGCAATGCCGGTAAAAGAGGAACATTTTCCATTGACATTTAAAATTTAAAGCGATGATTCCACAAGAATGGTTACAACATGCACCACAGCCAATGCCGCTAAAACCTAATCAGCAATGGAATGTTTTTCTTTCCTATCGATCTGTCAACAGGGGTTGGGTGCTCAACCTTTATGATGTGCTCACGGAAATGGGGTTTAAAGTTTTTTTAGATCAGTATGTACTTAAACCCGGGGATTCACTAGCACGTACATTAGAAACAGGATTAGAAAACAGTCAGGCAGGTATTTTAATATGGTCGAATGCTGCCAGAGATTCTGAATGGGTGCGAAATGAATATGATGTGCTGATTACTAAAGCCACAAATGACAAAAACTTTTTTTTAGTACCTGTAAAAATTGAAAAAGCACCGCTACCAACATTTGCAAGTACTAAACTTTTTATTGATTTCTCCGATTATCCCGATGGACCCAATGGAGGTGACTTACTGCGATTAGTTTATGGTATTACCGGCAAAGCACTTAATGATGCAGCTGTTCACTTTGCATGGGAGCAAGATGAAGCCGCAGGAATTGAGAATGCAAAAATATCAGCAGCTATACGCAATAACCGTCCTGAAAAACTGAAACAGTTATTCGAAGGAGGAGGGCTCCCATGGAAAACGACTGCTTCACTGGCCTGTAAAACTGCAGATGGACTTATTAAGCTCGGCAATAAAGATGAAGCAATTGAAATGCTTGAAAAGGTTGAAAAAAAATTTCCTAAATCCATTCGCCCCAAACAACTCAAAGCTCTTGCCTTGGCCCGCAGAGGTAAAGAAAACGATCTGGATGAAGCGCAGGATATACTTGGTGAATTGTATGAATTGAATCATCTCGATCCCGAAACAACGGGTATCTATGGACGTACATGGATGGATCGCTATAATAAATCAGGAGAATTAGCTGATTTAAGACAATCGAGGAAATTATATGCAGAAGGATTTGAAAAGGCGCCTGATGATTATTATACCGGTATCAATGCCGCCGCAAAAAGTATTTTTTTAGGTGAATTAGATAAAGGAAATGATTATGCTAAAAAAGTAGAAGCAATTGTCGGTAACACAGCCGTAAAGGGTGATTACTGGAAAACAGCGACAATAGCCGAAACATTGTTGATCCAAAAAAAATACAGTGAGGCGGGTGAAATGTACAGCCAGGCAGTAGATATAGCGCCGACTGAAAAAGATTCACATGGTTCATCCTTTAAGCAGGCAAAAAAATTGATGGATATGCTAAAGCCAACTAATGAAGAAAGAAAAATAGTTGAAAATGCATTTAAACATCTGAGCTAGCATAGCTTACTAAACTAAAAAATGCACCTAATATGCCTTGGTGGACTTTAATCAAATCATTTTTTACTTTTAAAAAAAAGAAAATGATACAGCAAATTGGTAAGGACCTTCTTAAGTCACTTACAGGAAAAGACAAAGGAGAAACAATCGTGTATCGTGAGGAAGCAGGTAATAACAGCATTATCTGTTTTGTCCATGGCTTTAATGGAAGCCCGAATGAAACTTTCGGAAAATTTCCTGAATTGATTAAAGCAGAATCGGAGTTTAATGGTTGGGATATTGTGAGTATTGGCTATGCAAGTGATATGATGCCCACATTTGGATTGAAAATCTGGGCGCAACAACCTGATATTACAAAAGTGGCAGGCTATTTTAAAACCAGTATTGAAACTTTACTTAAGGAGTATAAGAGGATTGTTTTTGTTGCACATAGTATGGGTGGCCTTGTTGTGCAACGGGCTTTATTGAGTTTAGATGAAAAAGATTTTGACAGGATAACACACCTGATGCTTTATGGTACACCCAGCGGAGGTCTTCATAAAGCAACTTTGGGCAAGTGGTATAATATACAGGTACGTGATATGGATAGGGAAGGAGAGTTTATAAAAAACCTTCGTGCAGACTGGAATGCTAGGTTTGCGACTAAAATTCCTTTTTATTTTGTTTCTGTAGCAGGTGAACTTGATGCGTTTGTTCCTATAGAATCAAGTCACAGTCCATTTGACAAACAATATTATGCTCATACTACAGGAAATCATACTGACATGGTAAAACCTGAAGATTCAAATCACACCAGTTTTCATGTATTGAAAAAAGCTGTTATTAACAAAAAAAAACACTTGAAACTTTTTATTGATGGCGATCTGAACAGGTTACAGGGTAATTATGCAGGCATATTAAATTCATTTAAAGGAAAATTAGATGTAATGAGTAAAGGAGCTTTACGTGAATATATTTTTGCTTTAGAAGGAACAAAAGAATTGGATGATGCTATAAAAGTACTTGAAGCAAGCAGCCATATAAAAGATAACACTGACTTTATAGGTATTCTTGGAGGCCGTTATAAACGAAAATACCTGGATAATGAATTGCAGCCAGATTTGGATAAAGCAATTGTGTTGTATCAAAGAGCATTTACCATGGCAGAAAGCTCCGATAACGCGGATAAGGCAAATCAGATATATTATCATGCTATTAATCTCGCCTTTCTTCACTTTCAAAATGAAGATATAAGTAATGGAAAGGAATATGCACAGATTGCACTAAAGAATGCCAATGAGTGTGAAGATGATCATTGGAAATATGCAACAATAGCAGAAGCTAATCTTTATCTTAATAAAGATGATGATGTAAGGGCTAATTATGAAAAAGCAATTGCATTGGGAAAAGATAAACCAAGAGATATAAACTCAATGTACATAAATGCTATTAATGCTCTGAGCAAACTTAATAAACCAAAACTTAAAGAAGAAGTTGATAAATTGTTCAAGGCATAATACTCTTAAGCATTTACTGTATCATTTTTTTTAAGCGTCCTTTTATACTCTGAAGAAGCATTTATCACCAGCTCCGGTGTAAGAACTTTAGTGACAAAATCAGTAACAGGTCTTTTGCTTTCTATCATTTGCAATAATAGACGGGTAGATATTTCACCCATTTCAAATGCAGGTTGTTTTATAATAGACAGAGGTGGGTCTATTAAATCAGTGAGTTCGCTGTTGGAAAAACCAATCAGCGATATATCCTCCGGAACTTTTATATTTTCTTTTTTCAAAATACGCAGGCAACCCGTAGTGAGTTTATCAGATAAACCAAGAATAGCATCCGGCACCGGTCGCATTCTCAATAATTTTTTTACAGCAGCTTCAAGATCATCATTTAAATAAGGGCCCGGTTTGCAATGCTGGATCAGTTGTTCATCAAAAGCAATATTGCTGTCAGCCAATGCGGCTTTATAGCCGGCCATACGTTCACGGGTAATAGAAAGAAAAGAAGCAAACGTAAGAGTGCCAATATTTCTGCAACCATTGTTTATTAAATGCATGGTTGCATCATAAGTGCCTTTGTAATTATCTACAATTACCTTGTGTGTGTCAATTTCATTTACGATCCTGTCAAAGAAAACAACCGGCAATCCTTTTTGGTATACATCTATCAGGTGTGAAAAATCATTTGTTTCAACTGATACGGAAACGATCAGGCCATCAATGCTGCGACTGGTAAGATATTGCAGGTCTCTTACTTCTTTCTCAAACAATTCATGGCTTTGTGCAATGATTACGTTGTAACCACTATCATGTGCCACAGATTCAATACCATTAATTACCTGGGAGAAAAAAGGGTTAGCAATTTCGCATACAATAACACCGATCGTCCGGCTTTTTCTTTCTTTCAGGCTAAGTGCAATCGGGTTGGGGTGGTAATTGATCTTCTCCGCATACTCCATTACCATCTTCTTGGTCTCCGGACTTATTTCATAGCTGTCACGTAATGCACGGGAAACAGTGGAGGTAGAAAGCCCCAATGCTTTAGCAATATCTTTAATTGTTACGGCTTCGAACTTCATTGGAAAACCATCATTTTCAATAACCTGACGCACAATAAAGTTAATCAAATTAGTACGGATAGAAAAAGAGTTACAGGCTGTCCGGCCGACCGATATTTTAACCAGATAAAATAGCTTATAACAGCACAAAAAAACGGTTATAGAAATTCATCTTTGAGATTTGGAGCTATAATTCCTTAATTGTTGGCACTTAATGCGATAAGTGTGGCATCGATATCGGGAACGATTGCGTAAATAAAGTCATTATTCGTTGATTAGTTATCCGGAAATACTCACTAGCATTGGATGGAAATTTTTACCGCCAGTGCTGTATTTTTAGAAACGGCGGTAGAAATTTATCTAACTCTCACTCTTAATTAAATGCTTGCTATCATGAAGAAATTTTTTCTTTCCATTTTTTCCTGCCTTCTATTTTTTGTTGTTCTTGCCCAGGACAGGCAAGTAAAAGGCAAAATCACCGATGAGTCAGGAGCACCAATTCCCGGTGTAACTGTAGCCGCTGCCGGCTCAAAGACGGGGACACAAACTGATAAAGACGGAAATTTTACACTTACAGTTTCTGGATCAGCAAATGTTGTACTTAGCTTTTCAAGTGTAGGGTATAAGACTTCTAGTATTTCAACTGACGGCAAGACACCTGTTACGGTTCAACTAGAGAAATTAGCTAAACTAGAGGAAGAAGTAGTAGTAGTTGGCTATACAACAGTAAAAAAGAAAGATCTTACTGGCGCTACCTCTTCTATGTCAGGCAAGGAGATTGAAAAAATTCCTGTTACAAATGTAGCGGAAGCTATGACCGGCAGAATGGCCGGCGTACAGGTTACAACTACAGATGGGGCTCCGGGGGCCGAAATTGTTATAAGGGTACGTGGTGGCGGTTCTGTTACACAAGATAATTCCCCATTGTATATTGTTGACGGGTTCCCCGTGTCAAGTATCAATGATATCGCTCCTACTGATATTGTCAATATTGATATATTGAAAGATGCTTCTTCTGCTGCCATCTATGGGGCAAGGGGTGCAAACGGTGTAGTGATCATTACCACTAAAAGCGCTAAAGGCGGAAAAACAGTAGTTTCTTTTAATAGTTATTTCCAGGGCAGAACACTTCCAAAAAAGCTGGAGGTAATGTCACCCTATGAATTTGTATTGGCACAATATGAATATGCGAGAATAAGATCACAATCAGAAGTGGACAATTTTAGCAAGTATTTTGGAGTGTATCAGGATCTTGAATTATATAAAGCGCAGAAAGGCACTGACTGGCAGGAAGAATTATTTGGTGGCGTTGCCATATCGCAACAACATAACGTAAGCCTGACGGGTGGAACTGATAAAACTAAGTTCAGCTTTAGCGTAACACATAATAATGACGACGGTATATTAGTTGGTTCAGGTTACAAAAGGACCTACATGAATTTTAAACTGAATCATGAAATTTCAAGAAAATTTAAGTTTGAGATGGCATCCCGTTTTACTAATATAGAAATAGATGGTGCCGGCACTTCGGGGGGATCAAGTTTAAGAATTTCTGATGGTATCAATACACGACCTGTAAATGGAATTGCTGATCAAATCATTATTGACCCGACAGGTCCTGATGACGATTATGAACAGTTTCTGAAAAACCTGGTCAACCCGATTGAATTAGCTGCCCAGGATTACCGCAAGAAAATAGATAAAAGTTTTAATAACAGTGTGGCTCTGTCATGGAATGTTTTGAACAACCTTCTATTCCGTTCCGAGTTTACGCTCAACCTTGGTTATGGTGATAGTAAACGGTATTATGGCCCGCTCACAGGAGAATCAAAGAATAATGGAGGAAACCTGCCGCTTGGTGAAATAACTCAGTATAACAATATGAGTTATCGTTGGGCCAATACACTTAAATATAAAGTTAAGACAGGCAGTGACCATGATCTCAATTTATTGATTGGACAGGAAGTGTTAGCAGGGAAAGTAAAATCAAATTTTAACCGCTCTGAAGGTTTTGATGTAAGCCTGCCACCAGAAAGACTTTTTGCTAACATGGCGCTTGGGGTTCCGGACAGATACGAGACTTTCGAAGGACCCGGCGATAACCTGCTATCATTTTTTGGCCAGGCTTTTTACCAGTATAAAGGAAAATATCTCTTAACACTTACAGGTAGAGCTGATGCATCAAGCAAGTTTGCTCCCGATAACAGATGGGGTATTTTTCCTGCAGCAGCTTTTGCCTGGAGAGTATCACAGGAAGATTTTATGAAGGGTGTTTCTTTCGTTTCTGATCTTAAATTGAGAATAAGTTATGGAGAAGCCGGGAATAACCGGATCATAAATGACCTGTGGAGAAGAACCTATAGGATCAATACTAGCCGGCCTATTGGATTTGGAGATGTACCACAGGCATATTGGGGGGCGGCTTCAACCATTTTGGTTAATCCTGATTTGAGATGGGAAACAACTATCACCAGGAATATTGGACTTGACTTCGGGCTCTTTAATAATAGGCTCTCAGGTACTTTAGAAGTTTATCGGAACACCACAAAAGATTTGTTGGTGCAATCGGATATACCCACAACCACAGGTTATACAACTCAAATGCGTAATATCGGGCAAACTTCCAACAAAGGAGTTGAGTTAACGCTAAATGGTGCAATTATCAGTAAGAAGGATTTCCAGCTTACGGGTTCATTTAATATAGGAATCAACCGGGCTAAGATCGATCAGCTGGATGGCGTTAATGAAAAACCTTTCTCTTCGAACTGGGCAGGAACTGATTTGAAAACACAGGACGATTACCGGCTTTATGTTGGCCAGACTGTAGGCTTAATATATGGGTACGTAAACGATGGATATTACAAGCCGGAAGATTTTTCATCTTATAATCCTACAACAAGAGTATATACATTACAACCAGGCATTCCGAATATTGGTACTTTTATGGGTGGTATTAGTTTAAGGCCCGGGGTAATGAAATTAAAAGACCTTGATTCAAATGGAATAATTAACGCTGCTGACCGGCAGGTGATTGGTAATGCATTACCCAAGTACAGCGGGGGCTTCGGTTTTAACGCCACTTTTAAAGGGTTCGATCTTGCTACGTACTTTAACTTTGTAGTAGGCAATGATGTCTATAATACCGGTAGGATCGCATTCAATATGTTATACAGAACAACTTATGGAAATATGCTTAGCACTATGAATTACGCTGATAGATTTAAATATATAGATGCAGCTGGCAACCAGGTTACAGATCTTACAGAGCTTGCTAAATTAAATGCCGGGGCTAAATTATGGTCGCCGTTCTCGATGGGTAATGCATCACCCGTGATTCATTCATGGGCGGTCGAAGATGGTTCTTTCCTGCGATTGAATAATGTTACCCTTGGTTATACATTCCCTACTAAATGGATATCAAACTTACAAATGACAAAACTCAGGTTATATGCGACCATTTATAACGCAGTATTATGGACAAAATATTCCGGTTATGATCCAGAAGTGAGTGCTACCAGAAACAGTTCTTATACTGCATTAACTCCCGGTGTTGATTATTCCGGTTATCCAAAGAGCCGGACTTTTACACTTGGTATTAATGTAAATTTCTAATTAGGTTATTTTAAAAATTTAATAATATTAAAATGAAACGTACAATTTTTTTTAGCCTGGTTCTTACTTCGCTAATCTTCGTTTCTTGTAAAAAGGTATTGAATCCTGATACACCTTCTGCATTTACGCAGGAGTATATATTCTCCAATGAATCAGATGCCTCGAAAGCGGTGTCAGGCATTTATGCTATGTTCAACCAGGATGCGTTTACTTCCCGGGTCTCTAATAATTTTACCGGTAATAGTGATATTGAAACTGGTCAGGTAGGTGGTTCTCCTGATAACTCACGCCGTGATATCTGGTCTTTTGAATGTACGTCTGCCAATGGTGATCTTCTTACTGTTTGGAACAATGCTTATAACGCAATCAACCGGGCCAATGAGTGTATAGAAGGAATTGATGCCAGTGTCATTGCAGGGAATAAAAAAATGCAGCAATTAAAAGGAGAGGCGCTGGGATTAAGGGCTATCTGGTATTATCTTTTAATGAATCATTGGGGTGATGTACCTTATAAAACTACTGCTACCAAAGCGGGTGACAATTTTTACCTACCCAGGATGGGAAGGGACAGTATCCTAACCAGCATTATTGATGACCTGAAAGCAATTGAGCCTGAAATGTATTGGGCATCAGAACTTGATTATGGAATTGAGCGAATTAATCGTGAATTTATTATCGGTATGATAGCCCGTCTTTCACTAATGCGCGGCGGATATTGGATGTATCCTGATCAGACTATGAAACGCAAAGCAGATTATCTTGACTATTACAATACAGCGAATACCTATTGCAGGATATTATTAGATCTGAAACCCCGTGCTCTTGGCAATTATGCTACAGTATTCATGAATGAGAATAAATATATTAAAGCAGTAAATGGCGATGTTCTCTATGAAGTAGCTTTCCAGGTTGGTGCAGGTGATGTAGGCTGGAACAATGGAGTAAGAGTTGATGCCGGTACACATAACTATGGCACTGGTTCAAATTATATGTCTTTCCCAATTACTTATTATCATTCTTTTGATACAATGGATCTTCGTTTACCTGTTACCTGCTATCTTATTTATTTTGATAAGGATTTAAAACAAGTACCTGGTGGTACCGGTTCTATTGCGCCGGGCAAATGGGACAGAAGACTTGTACCAACTCCATTAGGTTCTGCTTCCGCTAAAGGAACAGGTATTAACTGGCCGATGATGCGGTATGCTGATGTGTTATTAATGCTTGCAGAGACTGAAAATGAGATCAATGGAGGCCCAACTGAAATCGCTAAAGAAGCATTGAGGAAAGTTAGGCAAAGGGCATTCCCTGCTGCTAAGTGGGCAGAAAAGGTAGAGACATATATAGCGAATGTGAGCGGAGGCAAGGATCAATTCTTTAATGCAATCGTTAATGAAAGAGGCTGGGAGTTTGGCGGCGAAATGCTCCGTAAATATGATCTTGAACGTTGGAACCTGTTTGGTAAAAAAGTGGCTGAAACAAGAAATTCATTGATAGAGATGGGAATTGCGGGAAATGCGACTGTACCTACGGGACCATATGCAGACCTTCCGGATTATCTCTATTACAAAAATGTTGGTGACAGTGTTATCTTTTATAATAAATACAGGAGACCTGCGGTAATTCCGCCGGTTGTTAATGTCCCGAATGTCGGAGATAACCCTAATGGTTATTTACGTGTCAGCTGGACCCGTTCAATGTATAATACAACTACCAGCGGCCCGGCTGCTTATATCCTTCAGCAATGGAGAGGATATCCTGATAATGCAGGAACTACTCCTTTGCGATATATTTTACCATTACATAATTCAACTGTATCAAGCAGCCTGGGCACATTACAACAACAGTATGGGTATTAAAAAAACGAACATAAAAGCTAACAACATAATTATGAAAAAGCTAAGCCTTGCGGCATGTCTTCTTGTATTAATATTTGGAGCCTGTAAAAAAACAGAAACATTTGAAGAGGTTCGATTGTTCAGGCCTGTCAATAAAGATGCTTTATTATCCGAAGGAAACTGGATCAAAGCTTCCTGGCATCCAATAAAAGAGGCTCAGTCATATACTGTGCAATTGAGCAGTGATAATTTCACAACAATTATCCAATCAGTTACACTTGACACGACTGTATACATGTTTGAAAACCTGTATTGGGATAAACTATACCAGGTGCAGGTTCGTGCCAATGCTGCCGATACGGTATTTAATTCCGGTATGTCGAATCTTGGGAGTATAAAAACAGCAAAATTCCCAACTATCCTGAATACTCCGGGTATAAGTGATGTGACTGATGAGGCTGTCAAGGTTAGCTGGACTACCGGAGGTGCTGCAGTTACTTCTATAAAAATTTTAAAAGCTTCAGACAGTTCTGTTGTTACCACAGTAACACTTACACCAACAGATGTAACAAATCAATACAAAATTATCAGTGGTTTGCAATCAGCTACTGCGTACATAATATTTCTTTATAGTGGAACCAGTGTTCGCGGATGGGCTGACTTTACTACTGCAGTTCCTTTAAGCGGGAACCTGGTTGATCTGAGAGGAATTACTGGCAGACCTTCTGTATTGACTGATACACTTCCTGTAATACCATCCGGCAGTACTGTTCTTTTAAAACGGGGCGAGACTTATATTGTAGCAACTGCATTAAGTCTGAGTAAATCTGTTACAATGCTTAGTGGTGCCGATCTTCTTGCACCTGGACAGGCGATAATTAGTCTGCCTAGTAATTTTAATATAGTTGCCGGAAGTATAATAGACTCTATCGTTTTTAAAGATGTTACGTTGCGGGGAACCGACTACGCCACAAAATATGTTTTTAATATTGATAAAGCCTGTACGATCGGCAAACTGAATTTTATTTCCTGCAAAGGTGAGATATTCAGGGGTCTTGTAAGAACCCAAAGTCAGCCGGCTATCATCAATAATTTCCTGGTGGATAATTGCATCCTTGATAGTCTTGCAGGATATGGTGTTCATACGGTAGATGTCATAACGGCAAGAACTGATAATATTATAATAAGGAACAGCACCATTTATAAAGCAGAAAAAATAATCACCAGTAGAAATAATTCAATCTCTGTGTTGATCGAAAATTGTACGATCAATGAAGCGCCTCTTGGTAATAGCAATTACTATGTTGATTACAGTACTTCGCCAACAAATAATGTTACTAATGGTATCACTATCAATAATTGCATATTTGGTATTGGAAAATATAATGCAGGTAACAGGAGTATCAGGGGGATAAGAGTTAATGCTGCTACTACTATCAATGCCTCTAATAACTATAGAACGTTTGACCAGGTTTCGTTAGGTAACGATATACCAAGTATCACCACTTATGGTAAGACTTCATTGGAATTATGGATGGATCCCTTCAATGGCAATTTTAAAATCATTGATGGTACGTATCCCGCAAGAAATACTACGGGTGATCCGAGATGGAGGCCTTAAAATTTTAAAATTTATAAAGGTGTGAATTGAAACTCACACCTTTCTTTTCTCAATCCTATTATGTATTATGAAGAGTCCCCGCTTTTTTACTTTTTTACTTAGTTTGTTTGCATTGCTTTCCAACTGTAAAAAGAGTAATTCGGGAACACCTTCAACTCCTATAGGTCCAACACCAGTTCAGGAAACAGCATATTCATTTCCGGGTGCAGAAGGTTTTGGACGTAATGCAATTGGCGGCAGAGGTGGTAGAGTAATAAAAGTAACAAACCTTAATGATGCAGGTGCCGGAAGTTTACGTGAAGCAATTAATGCAACGGGTGCCCGTATAATTGTTTTTGATGTATCCGGCACTATTACATTAAATAGTAGTTTATCAATTAGAAATGGAAGTGTAACAATTGCGGGACAAACAGCTCCGGGTGATGGCATTTGCTTACGTAATTATGCATTGGGTGTGGATGCAGATAATGTTATTATTCGTTATATGCGTTTTCGTTTAGGAGATGTATCAAGACAGGAGTCGGATGCGTTGGGTGGAAGATTTAAAAACAATATCATTATCGATCATTGCTCGATGAGTTGGAGTGTGGATGAATGCACATCATTTTATGCGAATGAAAATTTTACCCTTCAATGGTGTATCATTTCTGAAAGCCTGCGTAATTCTGTTCACAGCAAAGGCCCGCATGGTTATGCTGGTATTTTTGGTGGAAGACAAGCGTCGTTCCATCATAATTTGATTGCACATCATGACAGCCGTAACCCACGGTTTGGCGAAGAAGCAGGAAAAGCATTTGCATTAACGGATCTGGTTGATTACAGGAACAATGTTATTTACAATTGGAGTAATAACAGTGCTTATGGTGGTGAAGCAATGAATATTAATCTCGTTAATAATTATTATAAGCCGGGTCCCGCAACTTTAAAAAGGGAACGCATCTTTTCAATTGATAAGAATAAAATAGTTGGGACTGAGGTATATGATATATGGGGAAAATTTTTCATTGATGGTAATTTTGTAGAAGGAAGTACAAGGGCTACCAGTGATAACTGGACTTATGGCGTATACAACCAGTTTCATAGTAGTTACGGTACAGTTTCTGATGCAGATAAAGCTGCCATGAAGCTTGCTGCTCCTCTTCAAATAAATAATAATGTAACTACGCATACCGCACAAGCTGCTTATACAAGAGTCTTGGATTACTCTGGCGCATCATTTAAACGTGACGCAGTTGATAGCAGGATCATCAATACAGTAAGAAAAGGAAACTACACTGCAAATGGATCTGCAGGAAGTGTAAATGGAATTATTGACAGCCAGGCCGATGTAGGTGGATGGCCTTTGTTAAATCAATTAACTGCACCATTAGATACAGACGGGGATGGTATGCCGGATGAATGGGAGAAAGCAAATAAACTGGATCACACCAAAGCAAATGCAACCGGCAGAAATCTAAGTACTGGTTACGATAATATAGAGGTATATATCAATAGCCTCGTTAAAACGATCACCGAATCGCAATCTCAATTATGATTATGCGAAAAAGCATTTTTATTTATTATTCTTTATTCATTGCTTTTATAACAATTAGCTGTGCTCAGCCTATTTCAAACTTGTCAAAAACTGAGAATGATCATATTGCGTTTCCCGGTGCTGAAGGTTATGGTAAATATGCAACTGGTGGAAGAGGAGGGAAGATTTTTATTGTTTCCAATTTAAATGATGAAGGTCCCGGAAGTTTTCGTGAAGCAGCAGAAGCAAAAGGGAAAAAAATAATTGTGTTCGCTGTCTCAGGCACTATTCATCTCAAAACAAAGCTTTCAATTAAAGGTGATGTAACTATCGCAGGACAAACAGCACCTGGCGATGGGATTTGTTTAGCTGATAATTCTGTTTCATTGGGTGGCGATAATATCATTATTCGCTATATGCGTTTTCGAATGGGTGACAAATACCAAAGAGGTGGAATGGTAGATGGTAATGGTGGCGATGATGCTTTTGGGGGAACAAGAAGAAAGAATATCATCATCGATCATTGCAGCATGAGTTGGAGCACTGATGAAGTGTTCTCTGTTTATGCCGGTGATAGCACTACTCTTCAATGGAATTTAATTTCAGAACCTTTGAATTATTCTTATCATTTTGAAACCGGTGATAAAGATTACGAACACCATGGCTTTGGCGGAATTTGGGGAGGATTGCATTTGACAGCTCATCATAATTTATTAGCTCATTGCAATAGCCGTACTCCCCGCTTTAATGGGATCAGACATACACCCACAGAGTTCGCTGACTTTCGTAACAATGTTATTTATGACTGGGGCGGAAATAACATTTATGCAGGTGAAGGAGGCGATTATAACATTATCAATAATTATTTTAAGTACGGGCCGAATACAGATAAAAAAGTCCGCTACAGAATTGCTAACCCATGGAAAAGAGTTCCAGATATTCCATTTGGTAAATGGTACGTAAATGGAAATTATGTGGATGAAGCAAAAGATGTTTCTGCAAATAACTGGCTGGGTATTGACATAGGAAATGAGGGAACCGATACTGATAAAAAGAATACATTGATTGACAAACCGCATGCTGCGGAAATTATTCCAACTCAATCGGCAACAGATGCTTTTGAATCGGTATTAAGATCAGCAGGAGCAAGTCTTAAACGAGATACACTGGATGAGAGAATAATTAATGAAGTTAAAACCAGGACCGGAAAATTTACTGATGTACAGGGGGGCTTCCCGCATGGCACAGAATATAATTTAACAATTAATGCATGGCCTGCTTTGAGATCGTTACAGGCTCCTGTTGATACAGATAAAGATGGCATGCCGGATAACTGGGAAATAAAAAATAAATTGAACCCGGCTGATGCAACCGATGCCTCAAAAATTTCATTATATAAGTATTACACTAATATTGAAGTATATAGTAACTCTTTGATCAAATGAAAAAACTAGTCTTTGGTTCATTAGCCATCTGTTCACTTGCATTTATTTTGCCAGATAAAAGGAAAATAAAAATATTTATTGCCGGAGATAGTACAGCCAGTATTAAAGAAACAAAAGCTTATCCCGAAACTGGATGGGGAATGCCGTTTGTTTATTTCTGGGATAGCACAGTAACCGTTGTCAACAAAGCAAAGAATGGACGCAGCACCAAATCATTTCGTAATGAAGGACTCTGGAAACAAATACTGGATGAATCTTCGGAAGGGGATTATGTGCTGATCCAGTTTGGTCACAATGATGAAGTACCAACAAAATCAAATGCGACAACTGAGCCTGAATTCCGAAATAATCTTACAGTCTTTATTGCAGAAGCAAGAAGTAAAAAGTTAAATCCCATATTGCTTACTCCTGTTGCAAGACGAAAATTTGATTCCACAGGAAAAGTTGTTGGTACACATGATGTGTATTCACAAATTGTAAGAGATGTGGCTGCAAAAGAAAATGTCCCGATGATAGATATGGATAAAAAAGGACAGCAGCTTTATCAACAAATGGGTGTAGAAAATTCTAAACTTTTATTTCTCCAGTTAAAACCCGGGGAACATCCAAATCATCCGGAAGGAAAAGAAGATAATACGCATTTTAATGAGCTAGGTGCAAGACTGATAGCACAATTGGTATTAGCAGAAATAAAAAACCAAGTACCAGGACTTGCCAGTTATATTATTGCTCCTGTTAAAAAATAAAATCTATAGCGTGTCAAAATTTTTTCTAAGTATTGTTGCCGGTTTATTTTTTGTACAAGCCAATGCCCAGGATCTGCAGGCAGACAATATGCTGTTGTTCCAGCGGGGGAACGGAGGCTGGTCCAAACAGTTTAAAGGAAAAGCATTTGACTACAATGTTGAATTTTCTGCAGCCGAAAAATCTGATATTGCAGCAGAAGCTAAAAAGGATGATGCTAATATAGATAACGGTTCAACGGCTAAAGAGATCAGGTACCTGGTAAAGACCTATAAAAAAATCAACAATCCCAAATACCTTGCTGCTGCTGAGAATGGTATTCGCTTTCTGTTAAAAGCTCAGTATAAAAATGGAGGATGGCCACAGTACTATCCGGATAAAAGCTCGTACAGGGCTCAGGTCACTTATAATGATAATGCGATAATCAATACATTAAATGTATTGCAGGATGTTGCACTAAAGCAAAATGATCTTGATATTGTCAATGCAGGTTTAATTGAGCCCAGTACAAAAGCAGTAAGTAAAGGCATTGAATGTATTTTAAAAACACAGATAAAAGTAA
Organism: Bacteroidota bacterium; assembly: GCA_005882315.1. NCBI lineage: Bacteria > Pseudomonadati > Bacteroidota > Bacteroidota bacterium. Next base: position 942,449 of record VBAR01000001.1, on the reverse strand, counting down.
ATGGCAAACTTACAGCCTGGTGCCAGCAATACGATGAATCAACGCTCCTGCCTGCAAAAGCCAGGGCATATGAATTGCCTTCTATCAGCGGTTCTGAAAGTGTAAATATTGTGGGGTTTCTTATCAAACAACCCAACCCGTCACAGGAAATAAAAAATGCGATCAACGCGGCCATCGAATGGTTGCAGCTTGTAAAAATTACAGGATATAAAATTGTTGACAACCCTGCTCCGGGTACCCCAAAAGGAAAAGATAAGCTATTGGTGGCCGACAGTGCATCAATCATGTGGGCACGGTACTACGAGATTGAAACTAATAAGCCTTTCTTCTGCGACAGGGATGGTATTAAAAAGTATTCGATCCAGGAAATAGGTTATGAGCGGCGCAATGGCTATGCCTGGTATGGCACATGGGCAAAAAACTTACTGGAAAAGGAATACCCCGATTGGTTAAAAAGAATGCATTAAAGTTATTAAAGAAATATACTGATGAGTTTTTGAAAAAAGTATTTAGTAAATGATAAAAACGATTTTCATATTTCTTGTTGCAGTTTGTTCGTTTGTTATATTACAGGCACAGGAGTTTATTCCGCTTTGGCCACAGGGAAAAAAACCAAACTTTAATGGAAAAAATGTAACCGATAGTATTTACAACGAAAGGATATGGAGAGTAGCTACGCCAGGCATGTACACATTTGTTGTGCCGCAGTCTGAGAATAAAGGAACAGCTGTGCTGATATGTCCCGGCGGTGGTTATGAAAGAGTCTCCTATATATACAATGGATTCAATCTGGCTAAATGGTATAATTCAATTGGCATAAATGCATTTGTATTGATCTATCGTTTGCCGCATCAAACCGATTTGCAGAAAAAACAATTAGCGCCATTACAGGATGCACAACGGGCCATGAAATTAATTAGGGCCAATGCTGTGAAGTGGAATATTAAACCCGATAAAGTCGGTGTGATGGGAGTTAGTGCCGGTGGTCATGTGGCAGGTATGCTTGGCACACATGCTGAAGATGTTTCTTTGATACAAGATGCGTTGGACACATTTAATTATCGTCCTGACTTTATGGTACTGCTTTCCCCGGTAACCACTATGGGTAAGTATGCACATCCCGGGAGTAAAAAATATTTTATCGGTGCAGACAGCACAAAGGAAATGATTGAAAAATATTCCAATGAACTACAGGTTTCGTCTTTTACTCCCGCAACTTTTATAGTACATGCTTTAAATGACAGTACAGTTAAAGTACAAAACAGTTTGCAGCTTTACCAGGCGATGATCGATAAAAAAATAAATGCAAGCATACATATATTTCCGCAGGGCGGGCACGGAATAAGATTGGATGATAACCCCGGTTCAACCGATCTATGGATGAACCTGCTGGAAGCGTGGCTGAAAGAAATGGGTTTTGTTCCGCCAATACCTTTTAAATAATGATTGCCAAATGAAAATTGCTTTCTTGTTTATAGTATCATGTTTTGTTATTACTGTTACTGCTCAGCAAAAAATAATTGTTGCAGCAGATGGCAGCGGCAATTATCAAACGGTACAGTCGGCTTTTAATTCTATTTCGGAAAAAAATAATAAACCCGTAACTGTCTTTGTCAAAAAAGGAATTTACAAGGAAAAATTATTTCTTGACTCAACAAAAAAATGGGTGACGGTTATTGGGGAAGATAAAATGAATACGATACTAACCTATGATGATCATACAGGAAAACTCTCTCCGAAGGGCGATACAATTAACACCAGAAGCTCATGGAGTTTTAAAATATTAGCTGATAATTTCACTGCTGAAAATATTACGTTTCAAAATGATGCTGGTTTTACTGCAGGCCAGGCAGTAGCGGTAGAAGCAGTTGGTGATAAAGCGATCTTCAGAAATTGCCGATTCATCGGCAACCAGGATGTTTTATTTACCAGCAGTGAAAAGAGCAGGCAGTACTATGAAAACTGTTATATAGAAGGTACAACAGATTTTATTTTTGGGTCTGCTACTGTTTGGTTTGAGAAATGTCATATTCATAGTAAGAAAAACTCTCATGTTACTGCAGCATCTACTCCAAAAGAAAAAGAATTCGGATATGTTTTTAATGATTGCAAATTAACAGGTGATACTTCTCTGCATAATGTTTCTTTAGGAAGACCTTGGCGGCCTTATGCTAGTGTTGTATATATAAAGTGTTTTATTGGTGAACATATAAAACCAGAAGGTTGGAGCAACTGGAACAATACCGATAATTATAAAACAACCCGCTATGCGGAGTATAAAAATTATGGTCCTTCGTCTGATCCGGAGAAAAGAGTGAACTGGTCAAGACAGTTAACTGACGAAGAGGCAAAAAAATATGATTTGAAAAAATTTTTGCAAAGCTGGTAAATATTCAAAGAGGGATGACTATTAAAAGTACCATTTTGATATATCTTTTTTCAATAACTGCAAATGTCTTGATGGCACAGAAACCTGTTCCGGTTAAACCACGTATTCTTATTAGTACTGACATTGGTGGCACTGATCCTGACGATAATCAATCAATGACTCATTTTCTCATGTACAGCTATATGTTCAAAATCGAAGGACTCATTTCCTCTCCCTCTTACGGTCACGGTACAAAGCAGAATATTCTTGATATGATCGATCTGTATGAGAAGGATCTGCCGAAGCTCAAACAACATGTGAAAGACTATCCTTCACCAGGTGCCTTGCGGGAAGTATGTAAACAGGGCAAGCATGGTGCAGCACCATTCGTCGGTTATACAATGGCAACCGAAGGTTCAGATTGGATTATTAAATGCGCAAAAAAGAAAACTAAAGAGCCACTTTGGATTTTGGTTTGGGGCGGCCTGGAAGATGTAGCGCAGGCATTACATGACGCACCTGAAATTAAAACTAAGATCAAGATCTATTGGATCGGAGGCCCCAATAAAAAATGGAGTGCTAACAGTTACTCTTATATAGTTGCAAACTTTCCTGAACTGTGGTTTATTGAAGTAAATAGTTCTTATTATGGTTTCTTTTCTGATAACGGGGTACCCGATAGTTTAAGAAACCGCAATTACTATGATAGTTATATTCGTGATGCCGGATATTTAGGAAAGGATTATAAAAACTATTATAAAGGAAACATTAAAATGGGTGATACGCCTTCTCTGCTGTATATGATGGATGGAAATCCCAATGATCCATCCAAAGAAAGTTGGGGAGGTAGTTTTGAAAAGTTAGATCGTAGCCCGAGGATCGTGTATAATCGCAATACCACATTGGCAGATACGATAACAGTTTATTCAGTGGTAGAGTTTCATTTCAAAGGTCCCATAATTAATATTCCGCCTGACTCCGCTTGTTTTACTATGACTGTTAAAGCACAAATCGGTGAACAAAAATGGGCTGGCTTTTATCTTGGCAATGGTGATTATGCGATTAAATACTGTCCCAAACAAACCGAAGCGTTAACGTATAAAATTACCTCGCCCATTCCCGGTTTTCTTGAACAAATCGGACAATTGGTGGTGGATAATATTTGGCCCGGTAAAACCCGTTCAACAGACTATATATTAGGTGCCAATTGGTATACCGACAAATCCAGTCCCGAACTGTTTGACGGAACGTGGCAGGGCGGTAAAACAGTATTGAAATGGCGCAACGATGCATTGCTGGATTGGTCCAAGCATTGGGCATGGTTGCAATAGAAATTAAGAACTTAAAAAAAATGAATCAACATTGATAAAGTCAACATTCATAATAATTGCATTAATTGTTACTTCAGTTTTTTCTAATGCACAAACAGCCAATCCACAGCAATACAAATATGTATTTACGGTAGCAAAAGATGGAACAGGTGATTACGCATTTATACAAGATGCCATTGATGCTATTCGTGTTTATCCTCTTGCTCCGATAACAGTTTATATTAAGAATGGAATTTATAATGAGAAGATAGAATTACCTGCAAACAATGTAGATGTAACTTTTATTGGAGAAAATGTTGACAGCACAATTATCACTTTCAATGATTATTCTGGCAAAGGAAAGCATACAACCTTTACTTCTTTCACTGCAAAAATTTCTGGTAACCGTTTCAGGGCAGAGAATATTACGTTTGCAAACAGCGCTGGACCTGTTGGACAGGCATTGGCTTTGTATGTTGATGCAGATAAAGCTGTTTTTAAGAATTGCAAATTCCTTGGTAACCAGGATACCATTTTTACAAGCGGTGAAAACTCAAGACAACTTTTTCTGAATTGCTATATAGAAGGTACAACTGATTTTATTTTCGGACCAGCTACAACTGTTTTTCAAAATTGTACAATGAGAGCTAAAACAAATTCTTATATCACGGCTGCGAGTACGACTAAAGGAAAACCCTTTGGCTATGTTTTTATCGATTGTAAAATAATAGCGGACTCTGGTGTTAACAAGCTTTATTTAGGAAGGCCTTGGAGAGCAAATGCCAAAACAGTTTTCATTCGTTGCGATCTTACAAAAGCAATTGCACCTGAAGGATGGAATAATTGGAGCAATCCTGAAAATGAAAAAACGGTTTTTTATTCTGAGTACAAATCCACGGGGGAAGGTGCTGCACCAGCTAAAAGAGTTAAATGGTCAAAGCAATTAAATGATAAAGAAGCACAGAGGTATTCACTAGCAACTGTTTTTTCTTTTTCATCAAAAGAAGAGGGAGTAAGTGGTGCTTGGTTTTCAGATAAACCAGCAAACCAGTTTGACTACACTGCTTTTGCAAAAAAAACACAGCCTGTTATTAACTTATATAAAGATGCTGTTCCAAATAACAAACTAATTGCTGATAAAGAGAATTCAGTTACTAGGGATAATGTTACACGAATTGCAAAAGTGAGCAATCCAACACTTACAGTTTTTAAACCAGCAAAGCCAAATGGCAAAGCAGTGATCATTTGCCCGGGTGGTGGTTATTCTATCCTTGCGTTTGATAAGGAAGGAACAAGAGTTGCAGAAGAAATGAATCGTTGGGGTATTACAGCATTTGTTTTAAAATATCGGTTGCCTGATGATTCAATAAACATTGATAGAAGTTTGGCACCTTTACAAGACGCACAACAAGCAATACGATTTGTAAGAAGTAATGCAAAAGAGTTTGGAGTTGATAGAAACAAGATCGGTATCATGGGTTTTTCAGCAGGAGGACATTTAGCATCAACTGCTGCAACGCATTTTAATTTTAAAGCCGATGCTGCTAACGATGATACAACCTCTGCTCGTCCTGACTTTGCTATCTTGATTTATCCCGTAATTACATTTGATAGCACATTTGGGCATAAAGGTTCAAGGAACAATTTAGTTGGTGCAAATGCGTCAAAGGAGAAATTCGATTTTTACTCCAATGAATTGCAGGTTACTCCAACAACACCACCAACATTTTTAATTCATGCAAGCGATGATGCAACAGTGCCTGTTGAGAACAGCGTTCGTTTTTACCAGGCATGTGTAAAGAATAAAGTGCCTGTTGAAATGCATTTATATCCCAAAGGCGGACATGGTTTTGGGATGTATAATAAAACAACTGACGATAACTGGATGGAACGGTTAAGGAATTGGCTAAATTCGATCAAATAGATTTTATGCAACCTATCAATACAGCATTATGTTCTTTCGGTATGAGTGGCTGGGTATTTCATGCGCCATTCATTACTACTAATCCGGGCTTTAATTTTTATGGTGTTTGGGAAAGAACCAAGAACCTGGCACAGGAAAAATATCCGGAAGTAAAAACATTTCGTTCGCTGGAAGAAATGCTGGCCGATAAAAATATTGAACTTGTTGTTGTGAATACACCAAGTGTTACACATTACGATTTTGCAAAACAGGTTATTCTTGCAGGGAAACATTTAATTGTTGAAAAACCATTTACGCCAACTGTTGCACAAGCGAAGGAATTAATTGCATTGGCTCAAGAGAAGAATGTAAAGCTTTCTGTTTATCAAAACCGGCGCTACGATAGTGATTATAAAACGGTGAAAAAGATTTTAGATGAAGGATGGCTTGGAAATATTGTTGATGCAGCAATTCATTATGACAGGTATGTTCCGGCATTGAGTTATAAAGTGCATAAAGAAACACCAACACCCGGAGTAGGTGCTTTGTATGATTTAGGTTCACACCTAATTGACCAGGCCTTACAATTATTCGGAATGCCACAAGCTGTGTTCGCCGATATTACTATCAATCGTCCCGACTCAAAAGTGGATGATTATTTTGATTTGAAATTATTTTATCCTAAGCACCGGATGACTTTGAAGTCGAGCTATTATGTGCGGGAAGCGTTGCCCGGTTATATTTTTCATGGTACGTTGGGCTCATTTATAAAACACAAAACCGATGTGCAGGAAACCGATCTGCAGGCTAATAAAAAACCAGGAAGCTCAGATTGGGGAACAGAACCTGACTCACAAAAAGGGTTATTGCATACAGAAAAAGATGGTAAGATCATAAAAGAATATGTTCAGTCGCTACAAGGCAACTATGCTGATTACTACAATGGAATTTATCATGCAATAAGAAATAACACAGCAGTACCTGTCAGTGGCGAGGAAGGAATGAAAGTGATACAGGTAATAGAAGCAGCAATAAAAAGTAATAAAGAAAAAAAGGTAATTGAGTTATGAGAACCGGGTTAGCAATATTGTTTTTATTTTTTCTGGAATTCACTTCTGCTCAAACAATTTCTAAAGTTTGGGTGGCCGATAATGGCGACGGCACTTATAAAAACCCTGTGATCAATGCTGATTATAGCGACCCCGATGCTATAAGAGTGGGTGATAACTATTATATGGTGTCATCCAGCTTTACGCATATTCCCGGCTTGCCGATACTTCATTCAAAAGACCTGGTAAACTGGAAACTGATCGGTCATGCATTAAAAAAGCAACCTCCTTTTGATGTATATCATAATGTACAGCATGGCGCAGGAGTTTGGGCTCCATCGATCCGTTATCATAATAATGAGTTTTATATCTATTACCCGGATCCTGATTACGGGATCTATTTAGTGAAAGCAAAAAACATTAATGGGCCGTGGACAGAACCATTATTAATTGAGGCGGGTAAGGGATTGATTGATCCTTGTCCATTATGGGACGATGATGCCCGCCCGGATGACCCGGTCGGACGGGGGAAAACATTTCTCGCCCATGCATATGCAGGCAGCCGTGCAGGTTTCAAGTCAATTATTGTTGTAAAAGAAATGAATAAGGAAGGAACAAAGATCATTGGCAATGGTGTAATGGTTTATGACGGACATGAATTGGACCCGACCATTGAAGGTCCGAAGTTTTACAAACGAAACGGGTACTATTATATTTTTGCACCGGGTGGTGGAGTGAGTACCGGTTGGCAAACTATTCTGCGCTCAAAAAATATTTATGGCCCTTATGAAAGAAAAGTTGCGATAGACCAGGGAACAACACCAATCAACGGGCCACACCAGGGTGCATGGGTAACTACACAAACAGGTGAAGATTGGTTTTTGCATTTTCAAGACAAGGATGCTTATGGAAGGGTTGTTCATTTGCAACCAATGAAATGGGTAAATGACTGGCCTGTAATAGGAGCGGATAAAGATGGTGATGGAAAAGGAGAACCTGTTCTGACTTTTAAAAAGCCAAATGTTGGGAAAACACATCCTGTATCAACAGTTCAGGACAGTGATGAGTTCAATGAAACTAAATTTGGATTACAATGGCAATGGCAGGCCAATCCTAAAGAAGGATGGGCGTTTCCAACACCGAATGGTTCTTTGAGAATGTTTTCTATTTATCAGCCGGACTCCATTAAAAATTTATGGAGCATGCCAAATATACTCGGACAAAAATTCCCGGCTGAGGAGTTCAACGCGACAGTTAAAGTATCATTCATGCCAAAGTTTGAAAATGAAAGATTCGGACTAATTGTTTTTGGAACTGATTACGCATCTGTTTCTATTGTAAAAAGAACCAACGGGCTTTTTTTAGTATACCATCAGAATATTCATGCAGACAAAAATAATAACGAGAAAGAAGAAGAAAGTTTTCCTGTAAGTGGAAATGAATTTTACCTCTCAGTAAAAGTTAATAAAGGAGGAGTTTGCCATTTCAGTTTTAAGGATCAAAAAGGGAGCATCAATATCTTAAAGGCATTTACTGCAAAACCGGGTCGATGGGTTGGGGCAAAAATTGGAATGTTTTGCAGCAGAACAAATATTACAAATGATGCGGGATTTGCTGATGTAGATTGGCTTCGCATCGAATCGTCTCAATAATTTCTTTAAATAAAACGATTGCAATATGGAACGTGGTACATTTTTAAAGTACACTGCTGCTGCAGGTGCTTCGTTAATGCTTCATCCTTTTGAACCCTTTGCCCTTACATCTGCTAAAAAGATACGGTTGGCACAGGCTGGTACAGGTCATCGTGGTTCAGGTTTCTGGGGGAAAGATCTGATCAAAAATTTTAATGAGGTATTGGAGTTTGTCGGGTTGCATGATATCAATCCCGGCAGGGCTGCCTATGCTAAACAAACTTATGGCGGCGACATTCCTGTATTTGCAAGCTTTGATGAAATGCTTGACAAAGTACAAGCTGATTATATTATTGTAACTACAGTAGATGCAACACACGATGAATTTATTGTAAAAGCATTGAATAAAGGATTTAATGTGATCACAGAAAAACCAATGACAACGGATGAAGTGAAATGTCAACGGATATTGGATGCAGAAAGAAAATCCGGGAAAAAAGTTGTTGTTGCTTTTAACTATCGTCACAGCGTACACAATATTCAATTAAAAGAATTGCTGGCTGCTGAAAGAGTTGGAAAAATAACATCTGTCGATTTTCATTGGTATTTAAATGTGCATCATGGTGCCGATTATTTCCGCCGCTGGCATGGCCGATTGGGAAGAAGCGGTTCATTATGGGTGCATAAAGCCACACACCATTTCGATCTACTCAACTGGTGGCTGAATAGTGAACCGGTAGAAGTAATGGCATATGGAGAGTTGAATCATTACGGAAAAAATAGTTCATTCCGTGGTTTAAAATGCCGTGGTTGTGAATTCAAAGACAAATGCAAATTTTATTGGGATATAACCAAAGATCAGCGTCTGACAGATTTGTATGTAAAGAATGAGCAGCATGATGGGTATATCCGTGATGGTTGTGTGTGGAGCAACGAAATTGATATCTGGGATAAAATGAGTGCTCAGATAACTTATGCAAACGGTGTTACTGCTAATTATTCTTTAACTACTTATTCACCGTATGAAGGTTGGAAAATTGCATTCAATGGAATGAAGGGCAGAATAGATACATGGGAAGATATTCCGTTCATGCAGAAAACACAAGATGACCAGGCTAAAAAACATGCTGTAGAAATGAGCCAGTCGGATGATGGTGTTAAGGGAGAAGTAAGGGAAATAATTGCAATGGACAATTTTGAAAAGAATTTTGAAGTATATACAACAGCCAAAATAAATGCTGGCCACGGCGGCGGTGATGTACGTATGCAACGGAGAATGTTTGTTGATACGAATGACAATCCTCATCACATCATGGCAGGTACAAGAGACGGGGCAATGAGTATATTAATTGGCATTGCTGCAAGAAAAAGTATAAAAGAAAAACGTCCGGTAAAAATTTCTGAACTCACTGATTTAATTCCAAAAGCAAATACACATTAAAATTTTTAAAAATGAAAAGACTGATTATAGCGATAGCATTGTTCATCCCTTTTTTAATGAATGCGCAATCAAAGGCCGAAAAAGAAGTGGCTTCAGCAGTAGAGGAATTGCGTAAGGCAATGGTTGATGGAGACAAAGCTGTTCTGGAAAAACTGACTTCTGATAAACTCAGCTATGTACATAGTGGAGGACATGCGGATGATAAAAAAGAATTTGTTGCAAAACTTACAGGTGGCGGCTCCGATTTTGTTACGATCGATCTGACAGAACAGGTGGTCATTGTAAGCGGAAAAGTGGCAATAGTCCGGCATAATTTATCTGCCAAAACCAATGATGGCGGTAAACCCGCTGAAGTGCATTTGCGCATTATGCTTACCTGGCAAAAACAAGGCAAACAATGGATATTATTGGCAAGGCAGGCGACAAAAATTACCTAAAAACGCAGGGTAGTACAGGACAGATTTCGTATGCACAACAAGGAAATTTGTTGCATGCGTTCCCGGTATCGTTTGCGTAAATAAATAGACCCCAAGAGCCTGAACAGCAACGAATAATAAAGTAGAATTGTAGAGAGATAGTATTGTGAACCGCCTGAAATTGCCAAATGAAAAAAATTGTTTTAACACAGTTAACACTCGTCTTATTTCTTTTTGCATTTGCTCAAAAAGAAAAGCTCCCGGTCATAAAATCCCCTTCGTTTAAGAAAGATACGTTTAACATCAAAAAGTTTGGTGCAATTGCAGACGGATATTTTCTGAATACCAAAACGATTGCCGCTGCTATTGATGCCTGTAATAAAAAAGGCGGAGGGGTTGTATTAGTGCCAGCTGGCTTATGGTTAACCGGTCCCGTTGTTATAAAGAATAATGTAAATCTTCACCTGGCTTCAGGTTCTACTCTATTATTTACAGATGATAAAAAAGAATATCCGCTGGTGAAAGCAAACTGGGAAGGTTTACCACAGATGCGGAATCAATCTCCTATTTCTGCAACGGATGCAGTAAATATTGGAATCACAGGTAAGGGAATCATTGACGGAAACGGCGATGTATGGCGTGCTGTAAAAATTGATAAGCTTACCGAGAGCCAATGGAAAAAGAAAGTGGCAAGCGGCGGCGTTTTGAGTGAGGATAAAAAAACATGGTATCCTTCAGAAGGTTTTGTAAAAGGCTCAAAGATGCCTGCTAATCCCGGTATGATCACACCCGAAAGAGATGCCGCGTTTTATGAAAGCATAAAAGATTTTCTCCGCCCTAATTTATTATTACTTACTAACTGTAAACTTATATTGCTTGAAGGAGTAACATTTCAAAACTCACCGGCATGGTGCTTACATCCATTGATGTGTGAAAACTTAACGGTGAGAGATGTTTTTGTAAAAAACCCCTGGTATGCACAGAATGGTGATGGAATAGATGCAGAGAGCTGCAAGAACGTATTGATTGAAAACTCTGTATTTGATGTTGGCGATGATGCACTGTGCATGAAAAGTGGACGTGATGCAGAAGGAAGAAAAAGAGGAATGCCAATTGAAAATGTTATTATCCGCGGTTGTACTGTATATGCTTCTCATGGTGGTTTTGTAATTGGTAGCGAAATGAGCGGTGGCGCAAGAAATATTTATGTAAGCAACTGTACATTCATTGGTGCTGATATCGGTTTGCGGTTTAAAACTACAAGAGGTCGTGGTGGCGTAGTAGAGAATATTTTCATCAATGACATTTATATGAAAGATATTCCTGCCGAAGCTATTTTGTTTGATATGTATTATATGGCAAAAGACCCGGTGGTGTTGGCGGGTGAAAAAAGAGAGCTACCAAAAGTGGAAATGAAACCGGTTGATGAAACAACTCCTGTTTTCAAAAATTTTCATATCAGTAATGTTTACTGTAATGGGGCAGCAAAAGGGATCTTTGTAAGAGGCTTACCTGAAATGCATGTGAAGGATATTGTATTGGAGAATATGGTACTGCAGGCAAAAAATGGAATTGATGTTCAGGAAGCAAGTGGCATTACTTTTAAAAATATCAAGATCATCAGTGATGAGACAAAGCCGGTGATTGATATTGTACAAAGTGATAAACTGGTGTTTGATAATATTACTTATAAAAATGGCGCCGAACTGCTGTTTCGTGTAAGCGGTGACAGAAGCGGCAATATTTCAATTAAAAATACAGATGCTTCCAAAGCAAAAGAAAAAATTACTTACGAACTCGGGGCAACAGATAAAAGCGTAACAACAAAAAGATGAGAATTATTTTAAGAATAGCAATGCTTGTAACAGTTATTGTTTTTACAAACAATATGACTGCGCAGGAAAAGCCACTTTCACAACAAGTAGCGGCAACAGTACTAAAAATATGGCCTGATACTATTCCCGTAGGCAGCCAGACAAAATGGAGCTATGATATGGGTGTGGTGCTGAAAGGTTTTGAAGGTATCTGGATGAATACCGGGGATGTAAGCTATTTTAATGCTATTCAGAAGAAGATCGATTTTTTTGTAAAAGATGATGGAAGTATTAAAAACTATGAACTGGAAGAATACAATATTGATCATGTAAATAATGGCAAGCTTGTAATGTTGTTATATCGTGTATTGGGAAAAGAGAAGTATAAAAAAGCAGCCGACCTTTTAAGAAGTCAGTTAAAAACACATCCACGAACAAAAGAAGGGGGCTTCTGGCATAAGAAAGTTTACACTAATCAAATGTGGTTAGATGGTTTGTATATGGGCGAGCCTTTTTATGCGGAATATGCAATGGTATTTAATGAAGAATCGGCATTTGATGATATAGCCAACCAATTCATCTGGATGGAGAAGCATGCAAGAGATCCGAAGACAGGCTTATTATATCATGCATGGGATGAAAGCAAAGAACAGAAATGGGCCAATAAAGTAACAGGGACTTCACCGCTTTTCTGGGCCAGAGCGATGGGTTGGTACAGTGACGCATTGGTAGATGCATTGGATTATTTTCCTGTAACACATCCAAAAAGAAAAGTGTTGATTGACATACTGAACCGCCTGGTGAATGCCATAGAAAAACAACAGGATAAAACAACAGGACTATGGTATGATATAATTAATTATAATGGCCCAGGTAAAGAAAAAAATTATTTTGAGGCATCGGCAAGTTGCCAGTTTACATATGCAATTGCAAAAGGCGTAAGAAAAGGTTATCTGCCTTCAGCAAAATTGGCAATTGCTAAAAAAGCATATGCAGGTATTGTAAATAAATTTATCAAGGTTGAAAATGGGCAAACCAATTTATACGGTACTGTAAAAGTTTCAGGTCTTGGTGGCAATCCCTATCGTGATGGAAGTTTTGAATATTATATGAGTGAACCGGTAATTGTAAATGATCCGAAAGGGGTAGGTGCCTTCCTGCTGGCCAGCTACGAAATGGAACTGCTGCCGACTCAATCAATAGGTAAAGGAAAAACTGTTTTACTCGACCGTTATTTCAACAGTGAAAAAAGAAAGGATGCAACAGGTAAAGATGTTTACTGGCATTATGTGTGGAATGAAAGAAGTCATCCCGGGTTTTACACACTCGGATGGGTTTTTGAAAAGAATGGCGCTAAACTTTCATCACTTAATGTGGCGCCAACTGCATCTAATTTAAAGAACGCTTCTGTTTATATCATTGTTGACCCGGACCATAAAAGAGATAATCCCAATCCGAATTATGTTGTGGCGAGTGATGTTAAAGTAATTGGCGATTGGGTGAAGGCAGGCGGCACTTTGTTATTGATGGCAAATGACAGCAACAACTGCGATCTGAAACACCTGAACCTGCTCTCTGGTTTGTTTGGAATAAAATTTACTGATAAGAGTTTGAATATGGTAAAGAACGATACTTATGAACAGGGTGTTGTATTGCCGGGTACAGGTAATCCTGTATTTAAATCACCGGCTAAAATGTTTTTAAAAGAAGTGAGTGCTTTGGAAGTTTCATCACTCCTGGTGCCAGCAAAAGCGAATACGGTAAAAGACGGGGATATAATTATTGCCACGGCAAATTATGGAAAAGGAAAAGTGCTGGCAGTTGGCGATCCCTGGTTGTATAATGAATACGTAGATGGAAGAAAACTGCCTCCTGAATATGAAAACTACAAAGCCGCTGAAGATCTTGTGAAATGGCTATTGGGTGCAGCTAAAAAATAGTGATGAAGAAAGTTCTTTGCATAATAATATTTTTTGTTCAATTACTGAATACTGAAGGGCAAAAGAAAATTGTAGTTGATGCAGATGGTAATGGAGATTTTAAAACAATTCAGGCAGCCATCAACAGCTTGCCGGCTACAGCTAATGAAGCAAAAACAATATTTATTAAGAAAGGAGTTTACAATGAAAAACTTTTCATCGAAAAATCAAATATTGTTCTAGAAGGCGAAGAAAAAGAAAAGACGATCATCACAGCAGCAATTGCAAGAGATGAATGGAGATGTGAGCATAAAGATGATTGGGGTGTAGCTACGATGAATGTGAGGGCAAATGATATTTCATTGCTCAATCTTACGATCGTCAACAGTTTTGGATTTGATCTTAAGGAAGAAAAAACAATTGATTGTCCGCTGGATACTGCAAACAGGCAAAAAAAGATTGGAAAGAACGGACACCAGATGGCATTGCGTGCAATGAATTGTACAAGATTGAAAGCTGTTAACTGTCATTTCAAGTCTTTGGCAGGTGATACAGTAAGTCCATGGGAAACTGAGAATGGAATGTGGTATTTCAAAGATTGCCTGATGGAAGGTGGGGTTGATTTTTACTGTCCCCGCGGATGGGCATATGCTGAAAATTGTGAGTTTATTACACACGGAGGCACAGCAGCTATCTGGCATGATGGTTCTGGAAACCAGGATTCAAAAACGGTGTTAGTGAATTGCCGGTTCAAAGGATATGATGGATTTATGTTGGGTCGTTATCATCGTGAAGCGCAGTTTTATCTTATCGGTTGTGTGTTTGCTGATAACATGAGGGACTCGGCTATTTATCGTGTAGCAACAAATAATGCGATCAACTGGGGTCATAGAGTATATTATTATAATTGTCATCGCAAGGCTGGAGATTATAAATGGTTTGCAGATAATATAAATAAGGAATCAGCAGATAAGATAAATGCGAAATGGGTATTTGGAGAGAGATGGAAGCCCTGAATCATCTAACTGCTTTTTGCAGATTAATGATATGAAGCACAAGAGTGCGACGCAAGGAACGATGATAGTAGTAATGAAGCTGGTAACATAAAAATTGAAAATCGAGGTATATGCAATTATCGAAGAGTTTACTATCGCAACTGAATGGTGCGATTAAATCAAAGCCTGCTGAAAATTTATTTCAGTTGCCGGAAAAAGTATTACAGTTTGGAACAGGTGTACTCCTGCGTGGCTTGCCTGATTATTTTATTGATAAAGCAAATAAGCAGAATGTTTTCAACGGCCGTGTGGTGGTGGTAAAATCAACCGACAGCAGCGGCGCCGATGCATTTGATGTACAGGATGGATTGTATACGCATTGCATTCGTGGATTGCATGAACAAAAAATGGTAGATGAGTTTATTGTAAATTCTTCAATCAGCAGGGTGTTATCTGCAGCAACACAATGGAAAGAGGTTTTAGCTTGCGCTGCCAATCCTGATCTGGAGGTAGTAATATCAAACACAACTGAAGTTGGTATTGTGCTTCTGCCCGATGATAATATTAAAGGGAACCCGCCTCAGTCATTTCCCGGAAAGTTGCTGGCATTTTTGAGCGAACGCTATAAAAAATTTAATGGTGATATAAATAAAGGATTGGTGATAGTGCCGACAGAGTTGATAACTGATAATGGGAACAAACTTCAATCCATCGTGATGGAGCTGGCACATCTCAATAAATTTGATTACGCATTTATTGATTGGTTGGAGAATGCGAACAGCTTCTGCAATACACTTGTTGATAGAATTGTGCCAGGAAAATTACCAGCGGAACAGCAGAAAGAAGCAGAAGGAAAACTGGGTTACAAAGATGAATTGATGATCATGAGTGAGCCTTATAGTTTATGGGCTGTTGAATCAACAAATAAAAAAGTGCAGGATGTTTTAAGTTTTGCAAAAACAGATAGCGGAATGGTGATTACCGATGATATTAATAAATTCCGTGAACTGAAATTGCGTTTACTGAATGGAACACATACATTCAGTTGTGGACTTGCTCATTTAGCAGGTTTTGAAACAGTAAAAGAAGCAATGAGTGATAAAACAATGGGGCTTTATGTGTATGACCTGATGGTGCATGAAGCTGCAGCCTGTATCACAAATGGAAAGATCTCACAACTTGAAGCATTGGAATTTGCCAACTCGGTAATTGAACGGTTCCGCAATCCTTTCATTGATCATAAATGGATAAGCATAACGTTGAATTATACTTATAAGATGAAGACAAGAAATGTTCCTTTACTGATGGAGCATTATCGCAGGGATCTATTTATACCATCACATATGGCAATGGGATTTGCAGCGTATATTCTGTTTATGAAATGTGAGCCCAGCGAAAGCGGTAAGTATTATGGAGAAAATAATGGTGTGATATATCCCGTGCAGGATGATCAGGCTGCTTATTTTCATAAGCAATGGAAAAGCGACAGCCTGAATGAGTTAGTAATAACAGTATTGGGTAACGAAGAATTATGGGGAGAAGATTTAAATTCGCTTCCGGGATTTGCCCTTGCTGTTACGAATTATATGGAATCATTTATCCAGAAAGGAGTGATAGCAACAATTAAAGAATACCAGGTAAATAGAGATAAAGTAGAAAGTCATGAAGCATAAAGTATTAAAAGTTAATCCGAAGGATAATGTGATCGTAGCGTTGAGTAATCTTTTAAAAGGCGAAACGATCTCTTTCGAGGGAGAAGAATATGTGTTGCAGGAAAATATAAATGCAAAGCACAAATTTTTTACAAAAGACTTTAATGCCGGCGATGAAATAATAATGTATGGTGTGCTGGTTGGTAAGGCACAGAATTTTATTCCCCGTGGTGGATTGATGACGACCACGAATACTAAGCATGCCGCTGACCCGTTTGTTTACCGTGCCTCGAAATATGAATGGCATGCACCCGATGTTTCAAAATTTAAGGGAAGAACTTTCAATGGCTATCACCGCAGCGATGGAAGAGTAGGCACGGCCAATTACTGGTTATTTATTCCAACTGTGTTTTGTGAGAACAGGAACCTGGATGTGATCCGTGAAGCATTGCACAATGAATTAGGTTATGCTGTTACAGATAAATATAAAAGCTATACGCATCAGCTTATTGAAGCATACAAAGAAGGAAAAGACATTACGTCGATCGATATTTTTTCTACGCCGTCACATAAATCAAATGGAAACAGGCCCTTTAAAAATGTAGATGGTATAAAATTTTTAAATCATCAGGGTGGGTGTGGTGGAACAAGACAGGATGCAGGTATACTGGGAAAATTATTAGCTGCTTATGCTGACCATCCGAATGTGGCTGGTGTTACAGTTTTAAGTTTAGGTTGTCAGAATTTACAGGTACAGGATCTTGTAAATGATCTGAAACAACGCAATCCAAAATTTGATAAACCTCTTTATATTTTTGAACAGCAGCAATCACAAAGTGAAGAACAGCTGATTGCTGAATCAATTCGTAAAACATTTGAAGGATTAATTGAAATAAATAAGTTTGAACGCAAACCAGCTACTCTTGATAAATTGTGTATCGGTGTGAAATGTGGGGGCAGTGATGGTTTTAGTGGCATCAGTGCCAATCCTGCTGTTGGTTATGCTTCTGACCTCGTAGTAGCATTGGGGGGTAAAGTTTTGCTGGCAGAATTTCCAGAACTCTGCGGAGCCGAACAGGATCTGATTGATCGGACAAAAGATGAAGCGGCTGCAAAAAAATTTATTTATTTAATGACGGCCTATAATGATGCTGCACATAAAGTAGGTTCTGGCTTTCATATGAATCCTTCTCCGGGAAATATTAAAGATGGGTTGATAACAGATGCCATTAAAAGTAATGGTGCTGCAAAAAAAGGAGGCAGCTCACCAGTAGAAGATGTGCTGGATTATACAGAGCCTGCAACCAAACCGGGATTGAATTTAGTTTGTACACCCGGTAATGATGTGGAAGCGACAACAGGTAAAGCAGCAAGCGGAGCTACATTAATATTATTTACTACAGGACTTGGTACACCAACCGGTAATCCTGTTTGTCCTACTATAAAAGTTTCTACCAACAGCAGTCTTACGAAAAGAATGAATGATATCATCGATATTGACTGCGGCCCGATCGTAGAAGGAGATAAAACAATTCAGCAAATGGGAGAGGAGATATTGGAATATTGCATCAAAGCAGCAAGTGGCGAAGTAATTCCTAAAGCTGTGCTGTTAAACCAGGATGATTTTATTCCATGGAAACGGGGTGTGAGTTTGTAATAACTGTATTTCGGTTACACGAGAAGTTATTACATTAGCAAAGAACACAGACATCAATACATTTGAGAAAAAGAAACAATAAAACCTGTTATTTTTAACGGGGCCAAAAAATCGGGTAATGAACTGGTGGCAGAAATACCCGCAAAGTCTGTGGTAGTACTGGAAATAAAGTAAAAATTGCCCTGAAAAACCGGGTGAGTACGTTGAAATAATAACAGTTGTTTTCCGGTAACGTTTGCACAGATTTTAGAGATTTCACAAGCCAGATTTCATACTTTTAATACCTGTCTTGTGAGGTTAAGATTTTGTTTTACCAACCGCATCAGTTGTCATATGAAAAAATTCCTCGACGAAAATTTCCTGCTTGAAACGCAGACGGCGCAGCGTCTTTATCATGATTATGCCAAAGACATGCCTATCATTGATTATCACAATCACCTGCCGCCTGATGAAATAGCAGCTGATAAAAATTTTGAAAACATAACAAAGGTATGGCTGAATGGCGACCATTATAAATGGCGTGCCATGCGTACTAATGGCATACCGGAAGAATTTATAACAGGAAACAAAAGCGATTGGGAAAAATTTCAGAAATGGTCTGAGACTGTTCCTTACACTATGCGGAATCCTTTATATCATTGGACTCATCTCGAACTACAGCGTTATTTTGATGTGAATGATGTTTTAAATGGAGACACAGCAAGGAAGATCTATGATGAAACATCTGCTAAACTGCTGGCAAAAGAATACAGTGTAAGGGGATTGCTGGAAATGATGAAAGTAAAACTCATTTGTACAACCGATGATCCCGTTGATAATCTTGAATATCATAAGAAAATTCAACAAAGCGGTTGGAAGGTAAAAGTAAACCCGGCCTTCAGACCTGACAAAGCAATGAATGTAGATGATGCCAATACATTTAATAACTACCTTACTTTACTGGAAAAAGCATCTGATATTTCCATCAGCACTTACAATGATTATCTCGCTGCATTAAAAAAACGCCATGATTATTTTGTTTCCAATAATTGTAATGTAAGTGATCACGGACTGGAAGAAATTTATGCAGAGGACTATACGCAGACAGAAATCGCCGGCATTTTCGCCAAGATTCGTTCTGGTGGTTCATTAACGTTAGAGGAAAATAGAAAATTCAAATCGGCAATGCTGGTAACCTTTGCAGAATGGGATTGGGAAAAAGGATTTGTTCAGCAATATCATTTGGGTGCATTGCGTAATAATAATAGTCGCATGCTGAAGCAGCTCGGTCCTGATACCGGCTGGGATAGTATCGGTGATTTTTCACAGGCAAGGGCATTATCAAAATTTTTAAACAAGCTTGATACAAATAATAAGTTGGCGAAAACAATTATCTATAACCTCAACCCCGCCGATAATGAATTGTTTGCAACCATGATCGGTAATTTCAATGATGGTTCTGCTGCTGGTAAAATTCAGTGGGGCAGTGCCTGGTGGTTTTTAGATCAGAAGGATGGCATGACCAAACAAATAAATGCACTCAGCAATATGGGTTTGCTCAGCAAGTTTTTGGGCATGCTGACTGATAGCCGGAGCTTTCTCTCCTTCCCAAGACATGAATACTTCAGAAGGCTGCTTTGTAATTTATTTGGTGAAGAAATTGAAAATGGCGAGCTACCTAACGATACAGGATGGATAGGAAAGGTGATTCAGGATATTTGCTACAACAACGCCAGGGATTATTTCAACTTACAGTACCTTGATGAAAGAACAGGTGTTAAACAAAAGACTATTTAAGTTATGAATGTACGGTTTGCTGTCAGCCAGAATGAAACCAAACAAATGAACACGGAACAGCTCCGTGAGAATTTTTTGGTAGAAAATTTATTTTCAGACGATGTGATAAATCTCGTTTATACGCATTACGACCGGGTGATAATCGGTGGTGTTAAACCCGTAAATAAAACGATCGAACTCCCCAATCATCCAGAACTGCGTGCAGATTATTTCTTAGAAAGGAGAGAACTGGGTATTATAAATGTAGGAGCGGATGGAGTTGTAATTGCAGACGGAAAAGAATTTACCCTGCGGAAACTGGATTGCTTATATCTTGGTAAAGGAACACAAAAAGTAAAGTTTAAATCAAAAGGTAAAAAAGAATCAGCAATTTTCTATTTATTATCTGCCCCAGCACATCATAAATATCCTAACAGGATATTGGTAAGAGAAAAAGCTGACCCTGTTCAATTGGGGGCTGCTGAAACAGCTAATAAAAGAACTGTTTATAAATACATTCATCTTAATGGCTTAAAAAGCTGCCAGCTCGTAATGGGATTAACTGTTCTTGAGCCGGGCAGTGTCTGGAATTCTATTCCACCGCATACACATACAAGAAGAATGGAAGTGTACTTATACTTTGATCTACCTGCTGAGCACCGCATCATGCATTTTATGGGAGAGCCTCAACAAACAAGGCATTTGATAATGGCAAATAATGAAGCCGTTATATCTCCGCCATGGAGTACACACTATGGATGTGGAACTTATAATTATGGGTTCATCTGGGGGATGGCGGGAGAGAACCTTGTGTATACTGATATGGACCCCGCACCGGTAGCAACTTTAAAATAACAATCAAACAAAAATCAAATAATATAACGATGTCAAAGAAAGTAGTAACACTTGGGGAAATTATGTTGCGTTTGTCAACACCAGACTTTAAAAGATTTGTTCAGGCCGATACATTTGATATTACATATGGCGGCGGTGAGGCCAATGTAGCTGCGGCATTATGCAACTACGGATTGAACGGAACATTTGTAACTAAAGTTCCTAATAACCCGATTGGTCAATCAGCAATTAATCATCTGCGTCGTTATGGCGTAGATACACAGTTTGTAGTAAGAGGTGGTGAAAGGTTGGGGATCTATTTCCTGGAAACAGGTGCTTCTATGCGGGCATCACAGGTGGTATATGACAGGGCTGGTGCCTCTATTGCTGATGTAAATATTGACGAATTTGATTGGGATAAAATTTTTGCCGGTGCTGACTGGTTTCATACAACCGGCATCACACCTGCATTGAGCGATAAAGCTGCTGCATTAACTGAAGCTGCATTAAAAGCGGCAAAAGCGAAAGGTATTATAACGAGCATTGACCTCAACTATCGTAAAAAACTTTGGAGCAAAGAAAAAGCAAGAGAAGTAATGACAAAGCTTTGCATGTTTGTGGATGTATGTATCGGAAATGAAGAAGATGCGGATACAACATTAGGTTTTAAAGCAGCGCATACTGATGTAACAAAAGGCGAACTAAACCTCGACGGATATAAAGACGTATTCAAGCAAATGAAAGATAAGTTCGGATTTAAATTTATTGCTTCATCACTTCGTGAAAGCTACAGCGCAAGTGATAATGGATGGAGTGCATTAGTATACGACGGCAAAGATTTTCATCATACCAAAAAATATAATGTTCGCATTGTTGACCGTGTGGGTAGCGGCGATTCATTTGCAAGTGGTTTGATCTATGGGTTGGTTACAAGTATGTCGATGCCGGATGCAGCTGAGTTTGGTGTAGCAGCAAGTGCATTAAAGCATACAATACCAGGTGACCTGAATCATGCAACATTAAGCGATGTAAAAGAATTGATGAAAGGAGACGGTAGTGGCCGTGTTCAACGTTAAAAAAGAATTATGATAATAGATACATTAAAAAACGCTTCGAAATATTTTTCTGCACATCCATTATTTGCAAAGGCATTTGAGTTTATCAATCAGACTGACCTGGCAAATGCAGCTGATGGCAAATCTGATATTACAGAAGGGCTGAAAGCAATTTTCAGCAATTCACCTGGTAAAACCAAAGAAGCAAGCTGTTCTAAATTTGAATGTCATAATAAAAATATCGACATACAGCTTTGCATAAATGGTATAGAAACAATTGGCTGGAAACCGAGGGAAAAATGTGTAACACCTAATGGTGATTATAATGCTGAAAAAGATGTACAGTTATATCATGATGCACCGGATACATTTTTTCAACTTACCGATGGTCAATTTGCTATCTTCTTTCCGGAAGATGTACATGCGCCAATGATTGGTGAAGGAACGATAAAGAAACTGGTAATTAAAGTGAAAATATAGTCATAAGTAATAAGTGGTAAGTTTTAAGATAGAAAACTTACTTATAACCTAAAACATATAACTTAAAACTTTTCAAATTGAGCAGAACACAACAAATAGCAGATGCAGTAGTAGCACAGGGAATACTTCCTTTGTATTTTAACCCAAGTGAAGAAATAAGTCTTGATGTACTGAAAGCAATTTACCGTGCTGGTGTCAAAGCGGTGGAATATACCAATCGTGGTGATGCTGCTTTGGCCAATTTTAAAAAGATGGTTGCATTGCGAAATGCAGAAATGCCAGGATTATTATTAGGCGTAGGTACAATTAAGAACATGCAACATGCTACCGATTATATGGCCACCGGGGCTGATTTTTTAGTAAGCCCCGGGTTTGTTCCTGATGTAGCAGCTTACTGTGTTAGCAATGATATTTTTTATGCGCCGGGTTGTATGACTCCAACTGAAATAATTGCTGCAGAAAATGCAGGAATAAAATTCATCAAACTGTTTCCGGGAAATATGCTGGGCCCGGATTTTTTGAGTGGAATAAAAGATATCTTTCCAAAACTGTTGTTTATGCCAACAGGTGGTGTGGATACAACAAAAGAAAATATTGAGGGCTGGTATAAAGCAGGAGTATGTGCAGTAGGAATGGGAAGTAAGCTTATCAGTAAAAAATTAATGGAAGCAAAAGATTATGCTACCATTGAATCGGAGACAAAGAAAGTATTAGAGTTGATTCAATCTATAAAACCTGCTAAATAGTAGTACTGAAGTTGAACGGAGCGTCGCCACTTAGGCTCAATCAGGGTTACTGAAGCTGGAACCATAAAAAAATCTACGATGCAGAAAGCCATAGGAAAATACAGGTGGACCATTTGCGGTTTGATCTTTTTTGCCACCACTATCAACTATATAGATAGAAATGTGATCAGCTTTCTAAAATCAACTTTCACAAATGACCTGGGTTGGACTGATGGCGATTATGCTGATGTAGAAATCACATTTAAATTATTTTATGCCATCGGTATGTTAGGGGCCGGAAGGTTAATTGATAAACTCGGCACTAAGATCGGTTATGGTTTGTTTACTTTCTTGTGGAGTGTTGCAGGTGTTTGTACTGCTCTTGTAAATTCAGTTCTTGGTTTCCAGGTGGTGAGAGGTGCATTGGGAGTAACCGAATCAGGTAATTTCCCCGCCGCGATTAAAACAGTTGCCGAATGGTTTCCTAAAAAAGAAAGAGCTTTTGCAACAGGCATATTTAACTCGGGAGCTAATATTGGTGCAATCATAACCCCCTTAACCATTCCGTATATTGTTGAGAACTGGGGTTGGCAATGGGCCTTTATCATTACGGGTTTACTCGGTTTTGTCTGGCTCATCTTCTGGTTTATTCTTTATGAAGTACCCAAAAAGCATAAACGTCTTTCGGCTGAAGAATTGGTATATATACAGAGTGATAAAGATGAGATTCATGATGTAACAGATACAAGCCCGAAACTTTCCTGGTGGCAGTTGCTGCGGTATAAACAAACATGGGCATTTGCGATTGGTAAATTATTGACCGATCCAATCTGGTGGTTTTATCTTTTCTGGTTGCCCGACTTTTTTGAGAGTGTTTATAAAATTAAATTAACTGCTGCCAGCTGGCCGGTTGCAGCAGTTTATGTTATTTCAACAATAGGAAGCGTTGGAGGTGGTTGGTTGCCCATGTATTTGATCCAAAAGAAAGGCTGGCCTGTATTTAAAGCAAGAAAAACATCTATGCTCATTTATGCTTTCTGTGTTTTCCCTATAGTATTTGCTTTGATATTAGGCAAGATCGATATGTGGCTTGCCGTAGCAGTAATAGGTATTGCTGCTGCTGCACACCAGGCATGGAGTGCAAATATTTTTACGACAGTAAGTGATATGTTTCCCAAAAACTCAACAGCTTCAGTAACAGGAATCGGAGGTATGTTCGGTGGTTTGGGAGGTATCTTACTTTCTTTGTTAGTACAAAAGCAGATGTTTGTACATTACCGCAGTATCAATCAAATTGAAACGGCCTATTATATCATGTTTGCAGTTTGTGCTTCAGCTTATTTAGCAGGCTGGTTAATTATGCATATACTGGTACCGAGAATGAAGAGGGTGGAGTAAGCAAAACCAAACGTTGTAAGTAAATAAATTCTGCATCGAGAATAGATACTCTCTCCACATGATTTCGTAAGTTGCCCCGTCAAAAAACACGGAATTTCACCCATTGAACGAACAGGAACTAATACAAAGACTACGCAACGGCGATGAGCAGGCTTTCAAATACCTCGTGGATAATTTCCAGGATAGGGTCTTTAATACCGTAATTGGTATAGTGCAGAACGAACAGGATGCAGAAGATGTAGCCCAGGAAGTTTTTATACAGGTATACCGGGCTATTCATTCCTTTAAGGGTGAGTCTCAGCTGTCCACATGGATCTACCGGATAGCTACTACCCGTTCCCTCGACCTGCTGCGGAGCCGAAAAAGCAAGAAAAGATTCGCTTTTGTACAAAGCATTTTTGGTAAAAATGATGAGCTGTCCCATGATCCACCTGATTTTTACCATCCCGGTGTAGCTCTTGAGAAAAAGGAAGACTCCCGAATGTTGGCAAAAGCCATTGGTAGGTTGCCTGAAAATCAACGGGTTGCTTTTACTTTGAATAAGCTGGAGGATTTAAGCTACCAGGAAGTGAGTGAAATCATGAAAACAACGGTTTCTGCAGTAGAATCTTTACTGCACAGGGCCAAGCAAAATCTTAGAAAAGAGCTTGAAAAAGAGTTATAATAATTTTTTTTACCTTGAATGGCCGAAGGTTTGAAGACGGCCATACGTCAAAAACTAAGTATTATGAAACAGGAAAAACAAGACCGGATAGAGCAGATATTAAATGCGTGGGATGGCGCCAAAAAAGCCGAGACCCCTGCATTTTTCTATACTCGCCTTAAAGCGAGAATGGAAAAGGCAGCTGCACCGGTTGTAAAAAGCTGGTTGCTCAAACCTGCTTTTGTAGTAGCCACTCTTGTTCTTGTTATTGTAATTAATGCTTTCATATATTTCCAGGACGGAAACTCAACCATTACCCCTAATTCAGGTGAAGAAACCATTCAATCAATTGCGGCTGAGTATAATTTAAGCGATAACATCCTGGAGGATATCAATCAATGAAAACAAATAAAATTCTTGCGTTTGCAGCCGTCGCACTTTTAATCATCAATGGAGTGCTTGTTTATTTTTTATGGAATGAAAAGAACAAGCATAAAGATATGGATGATCGCCAACCTGGGAAGAAAGGTGACTGGTTTGCAGAACAATTAAAGC
The DNA here is from genome assembly GCA_005882315.1 of Bacteroidota bacterium. NCBI lineage: Bacteria > Pseudomonadati > Bacteroidota > Bacteroidota bacterium. Next base: position 916,849 of record VBAR01000001.1, on the reverse strand, counting down.
TTGACAGCACGCAAAAAAAGGAACATAAGAAACTGCGTGATGCGCATTTTGAATCAATGAAACCATTGTTTGATTCAATCAGTTCTTATAAAACGAGTTTGTATAATTCTATCAAAGAATCTGCAGGCAGTGATAGTATTCTTAATAGTTATAGCAATAAAATTGCTGAGTTGAATAAAGAGATCACTATAAAAACCTATAATCATTTTAAACAAGTAAGAACATTACTGAATGCTGAGCAACAAATCAAGTTTGATGAGATGGTGCAGAAGATGATGAGCCGCAGGGGAGGACCTCCCGGCAAACCCGGTGATAAAAAGAAAGAGGATAAATAATTTGTGTTAGCTTGATGATAATAAAAAATCCCCCGAAAATTTTCGGGGGATTTTTATTTAACGATAGATGCGTTGAATAGCATCTCTGTATTTTTCCTGTATCACTTTTCGCTTTAGTTTCATGGTTGGTGTCATTTCACCACCATCTACACTCCATGCATAAGGAAGTAATTCAAATTTCTTAACCTGCTCTACGGGATTGAAATTTTTATTGTTCTCTTCTACAACATCCCGGAAAAGCTCAAGCACTTTTTCATTGCGGATAATCTCTTCTGGATCATTGCTGATGTTTAATCCCTGTTTCTTTGCCCATTCAACAACTACATTAAATGCGGGTACTATCAGTGCCCCGGCAAATTTCTGTTCAGCACCAACTACCATTATCTGTTCAATAAATGGAGACTCCACCATTTTATTTTCTATCGGCTGCGGCGCCACATATTTACCACCACTTGTTTTAAAAATTTCTTTTTTCCTGTCAGTGATCTTTAAAAATTTATTATCAACCAGGATGCCGATATCACCTGTATGCAGCCAACCATCTATAACTGTTTCTGCAGTAAGGTCTGGCCGTTTATAATAACCTTTCATTACATGCGGGCCTTTGCTGAGTATCTCACCATCCTCAGCAATTTTTATTTCTACTCCATCAATAGCAGGGCCAACAGTACCAAACATTCTTCCACTTTCAGGAAAGCGGTTTACACTTATTACCGGGCTACTTTCTGTTTGGCCATAACCTTCGAGTATCGGAATTTTCGCTGCAGTAAAAATCCGGATCAGCTTTACCTGACAGGCAGCAGCACCGGTTACTATACAAATTAATTCATTACCCAATGCTTCTCTCCATTTACTGAACACCAGCTTGTTTGCAATAGCGAGTTTGATATTATACCAGCTCCCTTTGTTTTTATTGATCTCAAATTGTTGAGCAAGATCCAATGCCCAAAAAAATAATTTTCTTTTAATACCTGTAAGCTTCTCTGCCCGGGCCATTATTTTTTCATATACTTTTTCAAGTAGCCTTGGTACTGTTGCAAATACTTGGGGCTTTACTTCTTTCAAATTATCTCCAACCGTATCAAGATTTTCTGCATAATAAATACCTGTACCACTGAACATATAAACATAACTGATCATTCTTTCGAAAATATGATTGAGCGGCAAAAAACTCAAGGCCTTTCGTCCGCTGATTCCCATTTCAAAAAAAACACAGTTAAGTGAACTCTGCACATTACTCATTACATTATTATGGGTGAGCATTACTCCTTTAGGGGTGCCGGTAGTGCCGGATGTATAAATAATAGTAAGCAGATCCTCGCCAGTAATTTTTGCTGATGTTACCTGTACTTTTTGTTTATCAGCTTCGGTTCCTTTCGTTAATATTTCCTTCCAATGATTACAACCTGAAACATGTTCAAATGAAAATACTTGCTGTAATGATGGCACTTTATTCTTCACACTTTGTACTTTCAAAAACAAGTCTTCATCATTTACAAAGATCATTTTTACCTGTGCATCATTCAGTATAAACTCAAGATCATTTACATGAACTGTTGGATAAACAGGTACAAGTACGGCACCCGTCTGTTGAACAGCCAAATCCAAAAAAATCCATTCAGGCCGGTTCTTGCTCAGCACAGCAATCTTATCACGGCCTTCAATACTATTATCGTTTGCGCCAATGCCGATTGCAGTAAGGCCGGCACTGAGTTTATCGACAATATCTTTTACCTGGGTAGTATTATATAAACGCCACTGGCCGCCTTCTTTTGCTGCCAGCATATCTTGCCTGGGATGATTTTGCAGTTGCCATTCAATACAGTCAAACAATCGTTTTAGTTCCATTAGGTTTATTTTATTCACTAAGCATTGGTGCTACTATGGGGTTCTTTGTTCAGCAAAAAATAGCTTACGATTTTGTGTGAAGAATTAATGGGATGGTTTGCTCTGACAATTTAGATAAAAAATAAAAAACCCCCTCAAATATTAATTGAGGGGGTACAATATCTATACTGAATTATTTACTGAACCTGGTAGTATTGTGTGGCGGGCATCCGGAATATCCGGTTTTTTTGAAAATTAGTAAAGGCTGAATACTTTTCGTTATTCGTTTTCGTCCAGTTATCATAGGCCGCAAGATTTTCTACCGTACCAAACAGCCATTGATTATAGGCTTCAAACATTCCTTCACGTATTAATTGCAGTTGGTAATCAAAAAGTTTGTGCGGAAACTTTGATCCGTAAGTATTATACCAATCGAGAATAAACCGGGTACGTATCATTGTAAGCACTTCAGTTGATATGCCTTTATTAACGAGTGAAGATTGTTTGTTCATCGTATTTAGGTAGGCTTTTGCGAACTCACTTTTATTTTTATCAATATCCTTCAATAAATCCGGTTCACTGAATAATTTTTCTTTGTAAGCATCCAGTAAAAATCTTTTCATAGTTGCACCTCTTTCGGTCAGGCTTTCCATATTCACAAATATTTCGCCGTATATCAAGGCCCAAACTTTATCCTGTGTATAGAAATAATGCTGTGCAGCATTATAATAGTTACCGCTGAATGCAGGATCAACCTGTATTCCTTTTTCCCACAGGTTGATGGCTGAGAAATCTTTAGCTGCCCATAATAATTCACCATATTCGCTGTACAAAGGTCCACTGGTTGGAAATTTCTTCAACGCTTTTTTATACATCTTATCACAGTCCTTCACTTCTTCCAAGGCCTTATATACATTGCCTGCGATCTGGTAAGTCATTACATCTGCATCATCACGATCTACTAAAACTTTTACTCCGACCAACGCTTTTTCAAAATCCCTTTTATAATAATAAGCCATCACAAGGCTTTTCTGGAGTTCAAGATTGTTTTTATCCTGCTGTAATGCACGGTTCAACACCAATATAGCATTATCATAATCACCACTTCGGATAAAATTCAATGCTGTTTCATTGAGTTGCTTCGGGTCTTCGGGTTGAGCAATCAATGTTTGAATGGAGAAAAACAGAACAGAAACAAAAATCAGTTTTTTCATCATTATATGATTTAATGGAGATGGCCACTTGGGCAACCGGCTGCAAGTTAAAAATATTCCGGGGCTTTATTTGTTAAACTCTTTAGATAAGATGCGTAAGTAATCCATCCCTTAATTTGGGCTCAAACCAGGTACTTTTTGGAGGCATTACTTTTCCGCTATCAGCGATATCAAATAATTGCTCAATAGTGACAGGATAAAAATTGAACGCCACTTTCATTTCGCCACTATTTACTCTTTTTTCCAACTCACCCAGCCCACGAATACCGCCGACGAAATCGATTCGCTTATCTGTCCGCTGATCTTTAATATCCAGCAACTTGTTAAGAATATTATTTGAAAGAATAGTGACATCTAAAACACCGATCGGATCATCTGTATAGGTTCCTTTTCTTGCAGTGAGTAAATACCAGTTTTTATCAAGATACATTCCAAATTCATGAAGGGCTGAAGGCAGTACGGGTTCAATGCTGTGTGTGATCGTGAAATCATCCTGCAAGGCACTTATAAAATCTTCTTCATCATCAAAATCACCGAGATCTTTTACAACACGGTTATAATCCAGAATAGCCAGTTGGCTTGCAGGAAAAATTGTAGTAAGAAAATATTTTGCTTCAACGCTGTTGGGTAATTCCTTACTTACTTTAGCAGCAGATGCGCAGCGATGATGTCCATCGGCGATATATGTACAGGGAACATTTCTTTCAAATAAAGTAGTAATTGAATTCACCACGATCTCCCTGTCAACGATCCAGATGGTATGTTGTACACCGTCTTCAGCTACAAAATTATAAACAGCCTTATTCTTTGCCTTCCACCCGCTGATAAGAGCATTTACTTCCATCACGTCACGGTATGCAAGAAAAACATTTCCTGTCTGCGCTTCGATCGTTCGCATATGATCGATCCTGTCTTTCTCTTTTTCAGGTCTTGTGAATTCATGCTTTTTTATTATATCATTAAAATAATCTTCAACCGAAGAAACACAAACCAAACCGGTTTGGCTTCGACCGTTCATGATCAATTGATAGATATAATAACATGGTTTATCATCTTTGAATAGCACGCCTTCTTTAATGAGCTGCTGAAGATTTTCTTTAGCTTTTGTATAAACTTCAGGGCTATGTATGTTGATGCCGGCCGGCAGATCAATTTCGGATTTTGTAACATGCAGAAAAGAAACAGGATTTCCGTTTGCTTCAGACCTTGCTTCTTCACTGTTCAGTACATCATAAGGGCGGGATGCTACCTGTGCTGCCAGTTCTTCTTTTGGTCTTAATGCGAAAAAAGGTTTAATAATTGCCATTCGTATTGAATATTGAAATTTTAAATTAAATAATTAAGCATGTACTTGTGCAAACTGTTTCATTAGCTCAGTAATTGCTTTTACACTTTCTAATGTTAATGCATTGTACATAGAAACACGGAAGCCACCTACACTACGATGGCCTTTTACACCAATCATATTTTCTTTTTTACATAGATCAAAAAACTCTTTTTCCAATGCAATATCGTCCATTACAAATACTGCATTCATATTACTGCGGTCTTCTTTTGCTACTATGCCTTTAAATACAGGAAGACTATCTAATGTTTTATAAAACAAATCTGCTTTTACATTATTAGTTTTTTCTAATGCAGCAACACCACCCATTTTTTTCAGCCAGCGTAAAGTAAGCAATACAACATATACGGCAAACACAGGCGGTGTGTTCAGCATACTTCCTTCTTTGATATGATTCTGATAATCCAGTATCGTAGGAATTTTTCGTGTAACCTTTCCGAGTATATTTTTATTTACAACAACAAGATTTACTCCTGCTGCTCCCATATTTTTTTGTGCACCGGCATAGATCAGGTCAAACTTATTGAAATCAAGTTGACGGCCGAGTATATCACTGCTCATATCGGCTACTAACGGTACACCACAATCATAAGGAATATTTTTCCATTGTGTACCCGCAATTGTTTCGTTGGTTGTTATATGCAGGTAAGCAGCAGTAGGACTTACCGTAATATCTTTTGGAATAGAAGTGTATTTAGTTTCTTTTGTTGATCCTGCTATTTCAACATGACCAAACAGTGCCGCTTCCTTTATTGCTTTAGCTGCCCATGTACCCGTATCTGTATACGATGCAAGTTCATTATCATTAAGCAGGTTCATTGGTATTTGCATGAACTGTGTAGTTGCACCACCATGTAAGAATAAGACTTCATGATCATCATCTAAATGCATCAATTCTTTTATTAATGCTCTTGCTTCATCCATCACCGGTTGAAACAAAGAAGTGCGATGCCCTATTTCAAGAATAGATAAACCTGTATTATTAAAATCAAGGATAGCCTGGCTGGCTTCTTCAAATACTTCTTTTGGCAAAACAGAAGGACCTGCATTGAAATTATGAATCATGGCGGCAAAGGTAAGTGTTAGGATTATTTACAACAGTTAGTTTTATTCATGTTCCCTTCCCTTTACATTACTATTTTTCCATGCATTATTCAGCGTTTCAAATTCTTTCAGGTCTTCGGGAGATAATTCTTTATGAAAAAGTGATTTCAGGTCCGGCTGTCCGGCATTGATCCATGCAGTGTACCAGAATGAAGCAATAGCAAATATGGATTGCCGAAATCTTCTTTCCACCATTCCATTCAATTTTGCATCATAGGCTTTAGTAAATGCAGAAGAATATTGGCGGATCGTAACACCATTTCTTTCTTCAAATGCAAACTTCTGATCGGGTGAAAATTTTTTACTCAGTTCCTTTTCAAACTTCAAAACACTGTCTGCTTCCAATGCACTTTCCAATACTCGTTTCCAAATAAAGTCGCCGGGGTTTTTAATATATTCAGCTTTACCCATGATCATATCCCATTCTTTTTCTGCCAGCAGTTCAGGTACCCTGCTTTCCCAGAAACCATGTATGCCACGTTGATCAGTATATTGGCCATTATGATTGCTGCTTGCATGCAATGGCACATGTGCATCGGCTATATAATGACCGATCTCTGCTGATAGTTTTAAAATTTTTGCCTGGTGTTTTTCTTTGAATGCATCCGTGAGTTTGTAGAGCATGGTTTGTACCCACCAGGGCACGATGCCATGCGTCATCAAACTATCTTCAGAAAATTTTGCAACGGCATCATTCCATTTTCTGGGTAATGAATCATATGGATAATTGCCGTATTTATCAATATCAATATAATGCCGTGGTCCTTCTTCAACTATCGCATATCGGCGCATGTCAGGATCTACAGCATGGTCAGTAATGAAATCAATATTCGGTTTGTATAAAAAGATCATTTCCGGTGGTAGCAGGAACACCGCATAGTAATTTATTTTTCGATGGCCATAAAAACCCCAGCAAAAACTTGTATGAGAAATAAGTAACAGTGATATTATAAATGCAACTCTCTTCATGTAGTTGTTGAATTGTTATCAAAGAACAATCAAACAATTAAAGCCATTTTATTTCTTGGGCAGAGCATCTTTCTCATCTTTCCCTTCTCCATCAAGATCTACTACGCCGCCGGTTACAGCATATTTCATAACCTGTCCCGAACTAATGGAATTTATCCTTTTTACTTTTTCTTTTGGCAAAATATAAAGCTGGCCTGCAAAATTGTAAGCCTGCGGAACATAGACAGCTACTTTATCGGCACCCATCTCAAATTTTTGCATCTCTTCATCGGTAAGGAAGCCGATGATCCATACATCATCAGAAAAAACATTGGCCAATACAGCTTTATTGAATCTTTTTTTATCACCCGCAAAGGCTTCAAAAAAATCTCTTGTACTTGTATAAATGAATTTAACCCCTGGTGTTTTTTCCAGCCAGTAATCAAACAGGTTGAACAGGCGGGATTGAATAAAAAATGAACTTAGATAGCCAATCGTAATTACGGCTGCAAGAATAAGTACAAAACCAAGCCCGTAATTTTTTACTTCATGCCCAATAACCCGGCCATCTACATCTTTTATGGGTTCACGGAAAATAGGCAACCAGCTATCTACAGTGGTAATAACCCAGAAAATGGCATACCCTGTAATAGCAATTGGCGCTATTATTAATAAACCTTGTAAAAAATACTGGACGATCTTCTTCCAACGGAAGCGTTCTTTTGGAAGGTAGTTTTTTACCGAAAAATTCTTTTCCATACCCAAAAATAGCCTAAAAAAACTGCCGTTAGTCCGAATGTTTTTGAGAAAAAAGGAAAAATAAATCGATGGAAACTTTGGCAACAAAAAAAGTTTCCATAGTTTTGTGTCCCGAAATTGAAAAAATGGAAATTAAAGATCGTATAAAAGAAAAGGCTCACGAAATGGTGATGATGTATGGCTTCCGCTCAGTGAGTATGGATGATATAGCCAATGCATTGGGCATGAGCAAAAAAACTATTTATCAATATTATGCCGATAAGGATGAACTCGTGGATGCTGTGGTGGTGGATGAGTTGAATAAAACACAACATGATTGTGAGACATGTAAACTGAATGCAAAAGATGCTGTAGAAGAAATGGTATTGACCATGATCCAGATTCACGACCAGTTTCAGAATATGAACCCGGTGATACTTTATGATATGCAAAAGTTTCACTCCGGGGCTTTTCAAAAATTCCTTAAGCATAAAAATGAGTACCTGTACAAAGTGATCCGGCAGAATATTGAAAGAGGTGTTAAGGAAGAACTCTACCGCTCAGATTTAAATATCGATGTGTTGAGTAAGTTCCGGCTGGAGAGTATGCTTATTGCATTTAATCTTCATGTATTTCCACCGGGCAAATACCGCCTCGTAGAATTAACAGAAATCATTATGGAAAATTTTGTGTTCGGGTTAGCTACACTTAAAGGCCATAAACTATTTATAAAGTACAGAAACGAATTAACTAAAAAAACTATTTCCGCATGAAAAGGTTCAGTTTAATTAATCTTGCTACAATTCTTGTTTTCGGTTCACAGGCACAAACTCAGCAGCCGGTTGTCGTACACCAGTTTACCGTAAGGGAAGCTGTTGCGTATGCATTCCAAAATGTAGCAGATATAAAAAATGCAAAGATCGACTATAAAATTTCTGAAGCAAGAAACAAAGAGATCACCAGTGCAGCCTATCCACAGGTAAGCGGCAATTTGCAGGGCAATCATTATTTGTCATTACCACAGATACAGTTTCCGGATGCAACGGAATTGGCCGTTTATGATGTGCTCAAAACAGAAGGAGTAAAAGATGGCAGCGGCAACACAATTACCAATAGTGGGGAATTAAAGTTTCGCAGTTTTTCTTTCCTCCAGCCCTGGAATGTAAATGCCGGCCTGAATGTGGAGCAATTATTATTTGAACCCCAGGTATTCGTTGGTTTGCAGGCCAGAAAAACATTGCTTGAATCAAGCGACTTGCAGATAAAAGTAGCAGAAGACGGATTGCGGGAAGCGGTATATAAAAACTATTATGCCGTGCTGATCGCCCAAACACAGTTGAAGTATATACAAGAAAGCATCAAACGGTTGGAAAAACTTACTTCAGATATGGATATTATGCTCAAAAATGGATTTGCAGAAAGACTGGATATTGATAAAACAATGGTAACGCTGAATAATACACGAACTTCTGAAAGACAACTGAAGAATCAAATTGCAAGTGGTTATTCAAATTTAAAAATGACATTAGGAATAAATCAAGTTGACACCCTTTTATTAAAAGACAGCTTGTCAATACAGTTAATAAAAGATGGATTATTAGATGAAAGTTTCAGCTATGAAAACCGCAATGAAATAAAGTTGCTGAATACAGCAAAAGAGTTGCAGGCTTATGATGTAAAAAGATGGAAGCTCTCATATTATCCTACGGTAGCTGCATTTTATGGTTACCAGTACAATGGCCAGCGTCGTGGTGGTGATGTTGGCGGTTCTCAACCATGGTTTTGGTATTCACAAAGCCAGGTTGGCTTAAGTGTAAACGTTCCCATTTTTGACGGCTTCAATAAAAAATATAAAATACAGCAGGCTGAGTTGAATATTGAAAAAACAGAAAGCACAATTGACCAGACAAAAAAGGGAATAGATATGGAGAGAACAGTTGCAAAAAATACATTGCACGATGCACTGCTCAATCTCGATATGCAGGAAGAGAACATGCAACTTTCGCAAAAGGTATTCACCACAGTAAAGAAAAAATACGAACAGGGAATTGGTTCCAGCTTCGAATTAATACAAGCTGATACGGATCTGCAACAGTCGCAGTCTAATTATTTCAGGGCATTATACACCGCCATGCTTGCAAAAGTGACTTACCTGAGAGCATTAGGTAAATTAGGAAATTTAGGAAATTGATAAATTTTTAAAAGAATAATATGAAACAAATAATAACCATTACGCTGTCGGCCCTTTCAATCGCATTGATCGTTGCTTCATGCGGTAACAGTGCCAAAGAAGAAAAAGGGAAGGCAACCGATCTGAAAGTAAAACTGGAACGACTGAAAAAGGACAAGGCAAAACTCGATGCCGAAATACACAGTGTGGAAGAGGCAATAACAAAAGCCGACCCAACGGCAGCTAATAAAGCAGCATTGGTAGGCGTAACACCGGTTACGCAACAAGACTTTGTGCATTACATCGAGCTGCAGGGGAAAGTTGAAGCAGAAAATATGGTAGCTGTAACGCCGAGAGGTATGGGTGGACAGGCTAAAGAAGTATATGTGAAAAGAGGAGATGCTGTAAAGAAAGGCCAGTTGCTGGTAAAATTAGATGATGCTGTAATGCTTGAGCAGATAGAAAGTTTAAAAACGCAATTGAGCTATGCTGAAAATATTTATAACCGCCAGAAAAATTTATGGGACCAGGGAATAGGAACTGAGGTACAGTTGATAACTGCGAAAAATAATGTAGATGGACTCAATAAACAAATGGCAACATTGACAGAAAACTGGAAAACAAGTTTTGTATATGCGCCGATGAGTGGTACTGCAGAAGTAGTGAACCTGAAAGCCGGGGAAATATTTAATGGCTTTACAGTTAGCGGTCCGCAGATCGTAATTATCAATGATGGTAATATGAGAGTGATTACCGATGTGCCGGAAAATTATGTAGCGAATATTAAAAAAGGAACACCTGTTGAAATCGTAGTTCCTGATCTGAACAACACAGTTGTAAAATCATCTATCAGCCTGATTGGTGCATCTATTAATCCAAACTCAAGAGGCTTTACTACCGAAGTAAAAGTGCCTTCAACATCCGGGTTGAAAATAAACCAGGTTGCATTAGTACGGTTTAAAGATTATTCTGCGCCCAATGCTATCAGTGTTCCTGTAAATGTGATACAGACAGATGAAAGCGGGAAATATGTATATGTAGCCGCTAAGGAAGGTAATGTGACCAAGGCCAGAAAGAAAACAGTAAATGTTGGCGGAGTATATAACGGCATGGCAGAAATTAAAATGGGTCTTACTCCAACTGACCAGATCATTACTGAAGGATACCAGAATGTTTATGACGGACAAACAATTACGACTGGTACAAACTAAAAGATCAATTATTAATACGCTGTTGACGAACATCTAAACAACCATTGTATGAAAGTTTTAGAAGGAGTAACAAAAAAGATAAAGGAATTTAAACCAACCAGCTGGAGTGTTGACAATAGCACTGCTATTTATATAATTGCTGTTCTGATTACGATCTATGGATTGATAAAGTTCAATACCATGCCGAAAGAACAGTTCCCGGATATTGTAGTACCTACAATTTCAGTCGCCACTATTTATGTTGGTAATTCACCTAAGGATATTGAAAACCTGGTAACCCGTCCAATTGAAAAACAACTGAAAGGGATCTCCGGGGCCAAAGTGAAGAAGGTGCAAAGTACATCGCAGGCGGATTATAGCCTGATCGTGGTGGAGTTTGATACAGATGTAAAAACAGAGTTAGCCAAACAAAAAGTAAAAGATGCAATTGATAAGGCAAAAACAGACCTGCCGAACGATTTAACTGCACAGCCCGATGTACAGGAATTCGCATTTAGTGAAATGCCAATTATGTTCGTAAATGTGAGTGGTGATTATGATGGTATCAAATTAAAACAGTATGCAGATAAACTACAGGATCATTTTGAAGAACTGCCTGAAATAACAAGAGCAGAAATAGTTGGTGCGCCGGAACGTGAAATACAAATTAATGTCGACCCTTATAAAATGACGGCGGCACGGATAAGTTTTACGGATATTGAAAATGCCGTAAGCCGTGAGAACCGCGATATTACCGGAGGATTAATTGAAACCGGTAATATGAAAAGAACATTACGGGTGAAAGGACAGTTTTCCAGTGCGTTGGACTTGCAGAATATTGTGGTGCGTAGTGGTAATCAGGGAGCAACGGTTTACCTGAAGGATATTGCTGAAATAAAAGATACAATTAAAGAAAAAGAAAGTTTTGCACGGTTGGATGGAAAAAATGTTGTTACACTCAATATTGTAAAACGTGCAGGTGAAAACCTGATCAATGCTGCTGATAAGATAAAAGCAATGGTAACAGAATTGCAGGAAAAAGAAGAGTTACCTAAAGACCTCAATGTTGTAATTACCGGCGACCAAAGTAAGCTTACCAAAACATCATTTACAGATCTGGTAAATACTATCGTCATTGGTTTTATACTGGTATTGATCATCCTGATGTTTTTTATGGGGGTTACCAATGCGTTCTTTGTGGCATTAAGCGTACCGCTGAGTGTATTTGTAGCCTTTTTGTTTTTACCAATTGCTGATGGTATTATCGGAACATCCGTTACACTTAATTTCATTGTGCTATTTGCATTATTGTTTGGCCTGGGTATCATCGTTGATGATGCGATTGTTGTTATCGAAAACACACACCGTATTTTCAATAATGGTAAAGTGCCAATTATAAAAAGTGCAAAAGCAGCAGCACGTGAGGTATTCATCCCGGTACTTGCAGGTACTGCTACTACGCTGGCGCCGTTCTTTCCTTTATTATTCTGGAAAGGGTTGATCGGTAAGTTTATGATCTATCTGCCGACGATCCTTATTCTTACGCTGGCAGCATCATTGATCGTGGCCTTTATATTCAATCCTGTATTTGCTGTTACGTTTATGAAACCAGAAGGAAAAGAATTTGAAAAGCCTAAGCGTACAGTATTTACCAGTAAATGGTTTTGGACATTTCTTATTGGCGGAGCTTTACTGCACCTGGTTGCATTTCACGGAACAGCGAATTTCATGCTGCTGATGGCAATACTGATGGTCTTCAATGCATATATTTTAAATGATGTAATTCATGCATTTCAGCATAAGGCACTACCTGGTATAATGAACTCATATGAAAAGTTATTGCGATGGGTATTGAAAGGATGGAGACCGGTAGCAATGTTTATTTCCTTGTTCGGCGTGTTTATTTTATCAATTATTTTCCTGATGATGAGGGGAAATAAATCCACCTTCTTCCCCGTAGGTGACCCTAATTTTATTTATGTGTATTTAAAAATGCCGGTGGGTACTGATGTAAAATATACAGACAGTATTACGCATATACTTGAACGCAGGGTACAGAAAGTATTGGAAAAAGAATTGCCTTCTGAAAAAAATCCAAACGGAATTGTTGAAAGCATCATTACTAATATTGCTGTAAGTGCCAACAATCCCAGGGACAATAACAGGAGTATACAGCCAAATCTTGGAAGGATACAGGTTTCATTTGTTGAATATGAAAGACGGCATGGCAAAGAGACAAGGCCATTTATGGATGAAATAAGAAAGCAGGTACAAGGCATACCTGGCACCAGTGTGGAAGTTGCACAGGAAGACGGCGGGCCACCAACAGATCCCCCGGTGAATGTGGAAGTATCAGGAGATAATTTTGAAAGCATTGCAGAAATTGCTACGAAATTGCTCAACTATCTTGATACTAATCATATCGATGGTATTGAAAACCTGCAGGCCAATGTGGATTTAAAAAATCCTGAAATAACGATCAATGTTAACAGGGAAAGGGCAATGATGGAAGGATTAACAACCGGCCAGATTGGTAGTGAAATAAGAACTGCAGTGTTTGGTAAAGAAGTAAGCAAACTGAAGGATGGCGAGGATGAGTACAAGATCCAATTACGTTACTCTGACCTGAAGCGTAGTAGCATTACTGATTTAATGAATATGCATATCACATTTATGGATATGACTACGATGCGTGTAAAATCAGTTCCTGTAAGTGCTGTAGCTACGATAGATTATACCAGCACTACTGGTGGTGTAAAACGAAAGAACATTAAACGTACTATTCAACTGCAGAGTAATGTAACTGATCCAACTATCGTGGCTAGAGTAAACAAAGATCTTCAAAATAAGATCGATGATTTTAAGGCAAAAACAAAAATACCTAATGATGTTACATTAAAATTGACAGGGCAAAGTGAGCAGGAAAAAGAAACACAACAATTTTTGCTTACAGCATTTGGTATTGCCATCGGTATGATCTTCCTGATATTGGTATTACAATTCAACTCGATGAGTAAACCGTTTATCGTTATTACAGAAATATTTTTCTCTGTAATTGGTGTTTTGCTGGGTTATGCAATTACCGGTATGACGATTGCAACGATCATGTTACTGGTGGGTATTGTAGGTCTTGCGGGTATTGTAATTAAAAATGGTATCCTGCTGATTGAATTTACAGATGAACTTCGTGGAAGAGGTATGCGTACAAGAGAGGCCGCTATTCGTGCAGGTAAAATACGTATCATCCCGGTATTATTGACTGCAGTGGCAACCATTTTAGGTTTGTTACCGTTGGCAGTTGGCTTTAATATCGATTTCATTTCATTGTTTCAGAATGGCAACCCTGATATTTTCTTTGGTGGTAGTAGCGTTGTATTCTGGGGTCCGCTTTCATGGACGATCATTTTTGGTCTCATCTTCGCATTTTTCCTAACGCTAATGATGGTGCCGAGCATGTACCTGATGGCAGAAAGATTACGCAGGCCGATGACTAAATTTTATGGTGGAAAATTCATTGCCATTTTAGGATTTTTAGGACCATTTTTCTTCGTGTTTGTTGGAATAATGTATTTAGGAAGGGCTATACAAGGGAAAAAAGTGTGGATGGGAAAACCTAAACAAGTAGTTAAAAAAGTATAGAACGATGCAGCATTTTCAAGTAATATGCTGTCATATTTATAGTGGATGGGGAGAATATGTGTAAGTGAGATGTCCGGACCCTTCAATATATCCCTGTTACACTAAAGTTGGTTTTGGTGAATGAAAAAACCGCCCTGATTCCTCAGGGCGGTTTTCTTTTATGGAATACTATGTACATCTTTGCACCTGATTAATAAAACCAGGATCTTTTGTTCAAACATTTAAAAAATCATCAACACATGAAACAAGTTTTTATTCTGTCCTTATTGGCGGTAGTTATTTATTCCTGTAGCAATTCAGATAAGCAGCCTGCTTCAAGATTTCCGGACTATCCTGTTTCAGTTGCTACTGTAAAAGAGGCGGTGAAAGGAAAGAGTTTCAGTGTTGTTGAAGTAGCCACTATTTCTCCTTTTGCAATGGATAAAGAAAACCCTTACGAATGGATGGATGGAAAGAAAGATTCATCTGCCCATACAATGGAGTTTCGTAATGACAGGCTGCAAACGAAAATGAAATTTTTAAATGACAGTATTGTTTCACTCACTGATGATTATAAAACAACCGATGTTGCATATCGCTTTGATACCACGCCGGGTCCTCCAAAAAAAGGTAATATGGCATTACTCCTGAGCATACCCAATTCAAACATGCTGATGCCGGGTACAACAACCCCAATGTTGATGACTTATACATACTATGTACATGGCGCCGATGATAAAAGACTTTTCTTACAAACACCCCGCACCTTTAATAATCAAAAAGTAATGATATTGTTAAAGGCAGATTAAATAAGCGTTTGATCATTGGAAAGTAACAAGTACCCCCATCTTTATATCCAGCATTCGTAACGGGCTGTTATACACTTCTGCTACCTGGTGTTCATGTATCGTTTGTGTACTTACATTAAGAAAACGGATATTCAATGGCTCACTTTTTCCATCTGATGGAGCCGGGTTGTTAGGATCAGTATGAACATGTGTGCTGAGATGTTTTGTATTTATATAATCAAGACTGCCGCCTTTTATTTTGTTTACTGAAATATCAAATAAATATAGTCCCCGTTTTTCTTTTTTATTAAAATTACTGAGATCGATCTGCAGTCCACCGCCGTAGGCATAAAAGAATGTATGATCACTGATAATAGTTTTACTTTCCAGTACACGGCAATCTGATGGATCCTCAGGATCTTCCACTGATATATTGCTGAAAAAAAGTGAATAGCCACCTTTGAAATTTAGATAAGGATTTATTTTGGCCTCACTTAAAAGTCTTAGCCGGGTAAACAAAGCCCCGCTGAATATATTACTTGTATAATTCACCATTGTAGTAGTACCTGTGCCATTAGGAAAACGCAGGTCCTGTTCTTTTGCAAGCCAGGCATAATTACCAAGACTAAACTCGGTACCAAATGCCAGCCGTTTTCCTGTACTCTTAAGTGCATACAGGTAAGAAAGATTAATACTGTTGGCGGGTTTAATATGTTCACTCAATTCTCCTTGCGGAATAGATAATGAGTAATGTAGACCAAGTGCGGATTGTGACAAACCTGTTGCTACAGATAAAACTGTAATTACAGTAAAGTAGAATTTTCTCATAGCCGTTACTTTTAAGAGTTAATGAATAGGGTTAAACGATACCGTAAGTACAGTTTAGCCGTCTTTACATATAAAAGTTACATCAAAAAAAGCCCCGCTCAACTGAGCGGGGCTTAAAATTTCTTTAAAAAAACGATTTATCAGAATGCTTTCTTCTCTACTGGTTTGCCATCGCTGTCCAGTTCTATGATCTGGTAGCCCATTTTTTGCAGGCCAGCTAATACTTTTGCTTTATCGCCAACCAATAGCATATTCATTTTATCTGCATTGATCCATTTTTTAGATAATGCATCGATCTCTTTTTTGGTAATGCCTTTTACAATTTTACTCTGCAGATCGGTATAGTCAGCAGGCAGGTTATATTTTAAAATATTACCAATGAAACCAGCTTTCTGTGCACCTGTTTCATAACGCAATGCATCACGCTGACCGATAGCACTTTTCATAAATGTCATTTCATTATCAGAGATGCCGGTAGAAGCATAACCTTTCATTTCTTTCACTACTTCTATTAATGCACTGTCTGTAGCATCTGCACGAATACCTGCACTGAATTCAAAATCACCAGTTTGCTCATCGCTGCTGAATCCGCTTCTTGCACCGTAGGTCCATCCTTTATCTTCACGCAAATTCAGATTCAGACGGCTATTGAATCCGCCACCCAAAGCATAGTTCATTAAACCAGCTTTAAAGTATTCCCCTGTTGCATCATATTTTAGGCCGGTATTATAACCAACCCTGAATTCTGTTTGAGCAGCTTTAGGTACATCCACTAAAAATATTTTTGACTGATCAACCGAAGGTGCTGTAGCAATAGCGGGTATTTCAACTTTCTTATTTGGCAGCTTATTCAGGAAACCAAGTTTCGATAATACTTCTTCTTGCTTGATATCGCCTACTACCACTACTCTTGTTTTTTGAGAGGTCATAAAGTTGTCGTAGTAATATTGAATATCATCGATCTTCATATTCTTCACTGTATATTCAGTGCCATCTTCACTCATGGCAAGGATATGGTCTTTACCATAATTGAGTTTAGCAATTACTTCATCAGCAATAGCAGCAGGTTGTCCTTTAGCTGATTTAAAACCTTCGAGTGTTTGCTTTTGTATTCTTGTAAATGCGTTTTGTGTGAATTTGGGATTAAACATTCTTTCTTCCAGCAATGCTAATGTTTTATCTATGTTTTTCCTCAGCGATGTAACAGTAAATACAATACCATCTGTTGCATTACCAACAGAAATATTACTTCCCAGTTTCTGTAATTCTACAGCCATTTGTTCTGATGTATAATTCTTTGTGTCTTCACTCATCATGCCAGCAAAGAAAGAAGCAAGACCAACCTTAGAAGTATCTTTTGCTTGTAGTAAATGACCACCAGGAATTGTAATAGTGATCGTAACACTCGGCACTTCTGTGGCCTCGCTACCGATCATTTTAATTCCGTTTGGCAGATCTTTGCGCCAGAATTTTGGCACTTTCACTACAGGATTAGGGCCGTTACCAGGTTTTTTGCTGCGGTCAAATGCATCTTTTGCCTTTGCATATTTCAACCCTGCATAACCATAATCAGGTGCTGTGTATTTTGTAGAATCGATTTTATAATTATCTGCTTTGGCAATATTTGTTTCCTGTCCTTTTGTATTCACACTTGCAAATACAGCATGTTTGCCTTTAATGTATTTGTTGTAAACCCTCATCACATCTTCTTTGGTTACGACTGCATACATTTTCAGCAAGTCAGATATTTTATTCGGATTGCCTGAAAAAGTTTGAAATGCAGCTAACTGGGAAACTTTACCAGCTACACTTTGCAAACCATTTATCAGTTGTGATTCGATACCGCCTTTGAATTTTGTAATATCATCGTCTGTTACGCCTCTCGCTTCAAAACTATCCAGCGCATTACGAAACAATGAATCCATATCTTTTAAATTCTTTCCGGGTAATGGAATGAACTGGAAAGAAAATTCGCCTGAAAGTTCGCTAAGCTGGCTGCTACCGCTTGCCTGAAGAGCTAATTGCTTTTTTACCAGTTGCTGGTATAAAACTGAATTTCTTCCTTGTCCTAACACTTGTGCAAGACAAGATAATGCACCCATATCAGGATGATAATTAGGAACAGTCGGGTAAACTACCGCCAGTAAAGGAAGCTTCGCATAATTATCTGTATAAGAAATATAACGATCACTTTCAAGTATAGCAGCAGGAACTACCACTGGTTTTACTTCTGGTCCACGGGGAATAGAACCGAAATATTTTTCTACTAATTTAACAACAGCAGCGGGTGTTACATCACCACCAATTGTAAGTGTTGCGTTATTAGGGCCATACCATCTTAAAAAGAAATTTTTCAGATCATTTACATTAACACCGTTCAGATCTTCTATATACCCGATCGTTAACCATGAATAAGGATGGCCATAGGGGTATAAATTTTTTGAAAGTTTTTCAAACACTAAACCGTAAGGACGGTTGTCGTAGTTCTGTCCTCTTTCATTTTTCACAGTGCTACGCTGTATTTCAAATTTTTGTTGAGTAACTGCATCCAGTAAAAAACCCATACGATCAGCCTCCAGCCACAACATTTTCTCCAATTGGTTGGAAGGAACAGTTTCAAAGTAATTCGTACGGTCACGGTTAGTACTGCCATTCAGTGTGCCGCCGCTTTCGGTAACTATTTTAAAATGTTCTTCATCTTTCACATGATCACTTCCCTGGAACATCATATGCTCAAAGAAATGCGCAAAACCACTTTTGCCTATTTCTTCACGGGCACTGCCCACATGATAGGTAATATCCACATGTACCACAGGGTCACTGTGATCTTCGTGTACCACCAGCGTAAGTCCATTAGGTAAAACATATTTTTCATAAGGGATAACGATCTCGGTTCCCTTTTTTTCAACTTTTTCAACCAGCTTGGTCTGGCCAATACCGGCTAGCATAAACAAAACGCCGGCCATCAACATCATCATTTTTTTCATGGTAATTATTTTTTGGATTTGCAATGTAGTGAAAACTGCGGCTGTGCCGCTCCCATTTATCATTTGTTTAAGCAGGTTTGTACCAATGAGGCCTAACTTTGGGTAAAAATTCAAAACAAGTATGCAAACACGAACCAATCATGAAATAGATTACCATATTTATGGCGAAGAAATGCAGTATGTGGAGGTAGAGCTGGATCCCCAGGAAACGGCGATCGCAGAGGCCGGCGCCTTTATGATGATGGATGAGGCGGTGCAAATGGAAACCATTTTCGGCGATGGCCGCGGCCAGGAAAAAGGTTTTTTTGGCAAACTGATGAGTGCCGGTAAAAGGGTACTTACAGGGGAGAGTTTATTTATGACAGCCTTCACCAATATGGGCCAGGGGAAAAAACGTGTATCCTTTGCTTCGCCCTATCCCGGAAAAATTATTCCGCTGGATCTTTTTGAGCTGGGTGGTAAAATGATCTGCCAGAAAGATGCATTTCTATGTGCAGCAAAAGGAGTAGCGATTGGAATAGAATTTCAACGTAAACTCGGAACAGGTTTATTTGGCGGCGAAGGGTTCATTATGCAAAAACTGGAAGGTGATGGAATGGCATTTGTTCATGCAGGCGGGCATGTACTGGCAAGGGACCTGCAACCCGGTGAAGTATTGAAAATTGATACGGGTTGTATTGTTGCATTCACTCCCTCGGTTGATTACGACATTCAATTTGTCGGCGGCATAAAAAATACATTATTTGGTGGTGAGGGTTTATTCTTTGCCACATTACGTGGACCCGGAAGAGTTTGGATCCAAACATTACCAGTCAGCCGTTTAGCCAGCCGCATTCTTGCATACGGTACTTATAAAAGAAAAGATGAAGGAAGCCTTTTAGGAGGTTTGGGTAATTTGCTTGATGGAGATGGCGTGTGATTGGTGAATAGTCAGGTTAATTTTTTGAAACAGTCTTTTTTAAAGACCGGTTTCGTTATTTCCAGTTCTGGCATCTATTTAGCTTTGTATCATAAACTCAAACTAAAATGCAAAAAAGAAAATTAGGAAACAGTGGTCTTGAAGTATCAGCTCTTGGTCTGGGTTGTATGGGAATGAGTTTTGGTCTCGGACCTGCTGCAGATAAAAAAGAAATGATTGCTCTTATGCGCAAAGCAGTGGAGATGGGAGTTACATTTTTTGATACAGCTGAAGTTTACGGACCATTTACAAATGAAGAACTTGTTGGTGAAGCATTAGAGCCATTTAAAGGACAAGTAGCAATAGCCACGAAGTTTGGATGGAAACCAAATGCAGAAGGTAAATGGAGTGACCTGGATAGTCGGCCTGAACATATAAAGCAAGTTTGTGAAGCTTCATTAAAGAGATTAAGAGTTGATGTTATCGATCTGTTTTATCAGCATCGTGTTGATCTCGAAGTCCCGATCGAGGAGGTTGCAGGTGCTGTAAAAGATCTGATCAAAGAAGGTAAAGTAAAACATTTTGGATTGTCCGAAGCTGGAGTAAAA
This sequence comes from Bacteroidota bacterium, assembly GCA_005882315.1. Taxonomy (NCBI): domain Bacteria; kingdom Pseudomonadati; phylum Bacteroidota; species Bacteroidota bacterium. The sequence continues at coordinate 896,251 of VBAR01000001.1, read as the reverse complement.
ACAATTCGCAAGGCTCATGCAGTACAACCTGTTGCTGCTTTGCAAAGCGAATATTCTTTGTGGTGGAGACAACCCGAAGAAGAACTGTTGCCAACATTGGAAGAACTTGGAATTGGTTTTGTTCCATTCAGTCCGCTGGGTAAAGGGTTTCTTACTGGAAAAATCGATGAGAATACAAAGTTTGACAGTACCGATTTTAGAAATGTTGTTCCCCGTTTTTCACAAGAAGCAAGAAAAGCAAATCAATCAATGATCGATCTGCTCAACAATATTGCGGCAAAAAAGAATGCAACACCTGCGCAGGTTGCACTTGCCTGGTTGATGGCGCAAAAACCATGGATCGTTCCTATTCCCGGAACAACAAAGTTGCATCGCCTGGAAGAAAACATGGGTTCTGTTAATATTGAATTTACAGCCGATGAACTTCAGGAAATAGATAATGCCTCTTCAGAAATTAAAGTTCAGGGCGAGAGATATCCCGAACAGCTACAAAAATTGGTTGGTCGTTAAGGATATGATTAATGCGACTAGAAATAAAAATTTTAATATCATTTTGATATTAGGCTTGCTCACAGCTATTGGCCCTTTTTCAATTGATATGTACCTGCCTGCATTTCCGGATATTGCAAAAGGATTAAATGCATCTGTAGCACAGGTAACACTATCACTATCCAGTTTTTTCATTGGTATTTCGGCCGGGCAATTATTATATGGCCCGTTGCTAGAAAGATTTGGCAGAAAAAAACCTTTATATGCCGGACTTATTATTTACCTGCTTGCATCTGTTGGTTGTGCATTGGCTACATCTGTAAATGCATTGATCTTATTCAGATTTTTAGAAGCCCTTGGCGGTTGTGCAGGTTTAGTAACGGCAAGAGCTATGGTCAGAGATCTGTTTGACGTAAAACAAAATGCCAAAATATTTTCTTCGCTGATGCTGGTAGTAGCGGTATCACCGGTCATTGCGCCAACAGTAGGTGGTTATATAACTGCTTTGTTTGGGTGGCGTTTTGTTTTTTTAATTCTCATCATTGTAGCCCTCGTCATTATTACCGGCATTTATTTTTTACTACCTGAGAGCAAAAAACCTGATCCGGGTTTTTCACTCAAACCGAAGCCCATCATCAAAAGTTTCGCAGGAGTGATCAGGCACCCGCAGTTTTATACATATACATTAACTGCTTCCGTATCTTCTGCCGGGTTATATGCTTATATCGCCGGCTCGCCTTATGTATTTATGGAAATATTTAAGGTGAATGAAAAACAATACGGATGGATATTTGCACTAATAGCGATGGGTCTTATTGGCGCCAGCCAGATCAATAGTGTGCTGTTAAAAAATTACAGCAGCGAACAGATCATCAAAACAGCATTGCGCTGCCAAAGTATTATTGGTGTTATCTTAGTCTCTGTTGTTCTTTTGGGCTGGAGTGATTTATTCTTCACCATCTTCATGCTATTTATTTTTTTGTGTTGCCAGGGTTTTATTTTTCCAAATGCATCAGCACTTTCTTTAGCTCCATTTGGGCATATTGCCGGAAGTGCTTCGGCATTGATGGGGGCTATTCAAATGGGCATTGGTGCATGTATATCTGTACTTGTCAGTGTTTTTCAAAACCACACGGCTATACCAATGACTGCTGTGATGGCTTGTTGTGCTACCACTGCATTATGTATTTTCTTGCTTGGAAGAAATATTATTACCCGAAAGGCAAGTATAAAAGCAGTAGAAGAAGAAGATGTGGAGATGATAAGTACGCTGTGATCCTTTTAACCTGATACGAACAGTATAGAATTCTATTCATCAAGTATCACTTTCCAATCAACTGCTGACTTGTAGTATTAGATAACTCAACTTTATGTTCAGTATGATGTTCTTCATATTGAATCTCTACCCGTAAAGCTTTTAAACCAACGACACCTTGCAGATCTTCAAGGTCATGATGCTCTACCCCGGGTTTTAGCAAATGTTGATTTTGTAAAAACTCAATGTATTCTAAATATTCTTCGGCTTCTTTGGATTGTGAATAAACAATAGCAATCTTGCCAGGTTGAGTGAGACGTTCGTTTGTATCTTTTATGCGTACTTTATCAATACGCTTCTTCACTATTTCATAACGAACATTATAAGCTCCATCCACATCAAATTTTCTTTCTGCCGTGCGGAAAGTAATAGTTAAAGGCTGCGAATGCGAAAGTATCAGTTGCGTAGTCTTTAATGCATGAGAAAGCTGGCTTTCCAGTTTATGTGTTTGACGTGACGCTTTGGCCATCATACTCAGTTGCCACATCTTCAGGTTGCGCAGGTATATTTCATCAAATTTTTTGCGTGGCGAAATAGACTGACCCATATAAATATTAAAGTCCACACCATCGGTAACATAACGTTCAAAATAATGAGGGAAAACTTTTTGTGCTGCCGCTTCTTCCTTATCAATAAACCGGGCCAGCGTATCATTTATTTTAGTAATGCTGTTCTCATAATCTTTCCGGTGATGATAGATAGTGCCAAGTTGCGGGTCCAATGCTGCAAAATAATTCTCTATTTCTTTTGCTATAACGGGCTGTGCGCTGTGAATATGATTAAAAAGCGACTTTACCTGGTTGCTTAAAAACTCACAAATTATGTTTTCTTCATCACTCAATAATACATCCGATGCAGAGGCAATGAATTTATCCAGTTTAAATTCTATTTCCTGTAATAAAGGAAAAGGAGAATCAGCTTGTGCCCTGTCTATTACATGCCGGGCCATTTGCAATTGCTCCACAAGGTCAAGTTGAATAGCATGTGAACGTTCGGTGCTGGAGTTGCGGATATCTATTGCGCCATACAAAGGAGACACATCATCAAATGTGATCTTCTCCATTTTCACATCATCATGCTTTTGCTGATGTACGATATAGTTTAGTGCGGCTTCAGTAAAACGCCACTCTACTGCAGGCTGAATAGCTGTGAACTGCTCTTTAATTATTTTATCGATCTGGGTATCGAGTCCATTTGCACTTTTTTCCAATGCGAGTGTAAATAAAGGAATAGCTGTTTCTATTTTGCTGATATGTGTATGATTGAGCTTACTTATTGTTTCTGAAGTTATTTCCAGGATGCCGATCAGATCATTACCCTGTTTCAACGGGCATACAATAAGGCTGCGGATACCTTCTGAATAATAGTATTTCAGGTATTCTATTTCAGCAAGACTCTTTTCATCTAATTTTTCAAATACAACCGGTCGATCATTGGTACGGAACAACAGTTTACAACAATCACTTATTTCATCTTTGTCGGAGATAGTATGAAAATGTTTAAAGAGCAGGCTGTTGCTGTTGTGCAATTCTGAATATACATAATGCCCGTTTACCTTGAAGAAAGGTGTGATACCGATCTTAAGGCCTTTTAACCCGATCAGGCTTTGCACATGGTCTTCCAGTTCTTTATATACAATAGCATCAGAAAATGCATTGATGTGCAGCAAACTGTTTTTTATACGGGATATCACTTCTGTTTCCGTTACATCATTTACCCTTACAATTGCCAGTCCTTCAAAAACAAATTTCTCAAGTGGTACATGCTGCATCAATTCTTCTATAGTAAAAAGCGTTTTAGTATCAGCGCATACAATATCCATAGGTAAGTCGGGTAGATCGCCAATCGGTTTTACATCTACAAAACGAAAATCGAGTCTCAGTTCAAGATATTTGGTAAGCCCGGTATGCGGATCAATATAAGGATAGACCGTGCTGGTCAATTCCTGCGAATGATAGCCACAATATTTTTTCAAAACCAGGTGGCAGGCAAAATGGATCCTTTCTTTTGAAAGATTATTGCCTATTTCGTCTTCCGGTACATTTATTTCTTCAGTGCCGGGTTTTAAAAATAATAACTGGAACAGCCGTGAATAGTAAACTGTATGAAAAGTAAATGGCAGTGCAACAGCATGCAGGTTTTCATGTCCTGAATTGGTAGGCGGAAAAATAGTTGATAATAATTGCTGAATAAGTTCGGTATGTGGTTTCAATATCGCTACATCATCAATGGGTTCCAGCAATTCAGGAAGTTGTTCTATTTCATCTACCAGGTGGCTATAGAGCTTTTTTAAACCCGGGTTGCCATCGGCAATATTTTTTTTCAGCATTTCTATCATCGGCTTGAATGATAGACGGCTGTTGATCTTTATATCAAAAGAGTTTTTCTCCATACAAATAGTTAATTGGTTCATCAAGGGTGCGGAAAAAAGCAAGATTATCTACGTAAAGTTAATTATTAAAGATTTCCGGCAAAACAGCTTGTCAAAACTGGCGCAAATAACATTACAAATTACAAGAAATAAATCAACTGTTCTCCGGTCAGTTATAACGGACTCTTTTTAAACGCCCAATCATAAAACTGATCTTCGCCTGCAAGCTGAAATAGCTGTCATTATCTTTTGGATCACCACGCTGATAACCAGGTGTTGTGATGTGGCTTGGCGATAATTCTCCCTGCCTGTCATGCAGTTGCGTTGCAATGGATGCTTGTACTGGAGTGAGATAGTTCGGAAAAAGATCAGGATTAATGTATTCGGTGCTTACATCGTCGAGATAGTCGGTAAATAATTTACGCTGTACTATTTCCAATCTCGCATTCAGCATCTGGTTTATCTCATATTTAAGACCACAGCCAAAAAGTAAATTCATTTGGCTGAGTTTATATTCTTTATGGGTGGGATATTCGGCGAAACCCTGTCCTTCAAGACGAAGCGGCTGTAGATCATGCCATTGATTTCCCAGCTTTGCCTGCGGGTTAAAACTGAAATAGCCAATCCCCCCGATAAGATAAGGGGAGAGCAGCGAAGGGTCTTTATCATAATCTACTTTCAGGTAAATAGGATGAAATTCCAATGATAACTGGATTTCTGTAATAGGGCTGCGGAAGCTCAGGTTGCGTTCATAACGACCGAAAGTACTGGCTGCAATGGGTTTTAAAATACTATCAGACGCTTCTACTTTTCCGAATGTGGCCTCCAGTCTTAATCCTAAAATATAGTGATAGGTAGCTGTTGCAAAAATGCTGTAGCTGAGGTTTTTATTTTTTCCGTTGAGGTCTTTAATAAATCCTTTGCCGATCCCTTTTTTGCCACCGAGGTCGGTAAGACAATTCATAAAACCAACAGAGCCCCCCAGTTCAAAATTGACTTCTTTTTCATAATAATTTTCATTGTAATAATAGTATTGTGCCCTGAGCGAGGAGAAGGAAAGAACAATAAAAACCAAAAGAAAAACTCTCAAAAGAATCCGGACCATTGAAAAATCAGTTTAAATAGAGAATGGAAAATTTAGAGATACTGAACTGGATAGTATTTGCAGGGAGATTGGGGGAGAGTAAAAGTATAAAACAGGCCTTGCCCCTCAAAGTATAAGGAGTATTATTTTTTAAGAATAAGTCCGTAGTTCTACTAAAGTTTTTGCTTTTCTCAATATTTGGTTCTTTAAGCCGACGAATCAACTCTTCTTGAAGTAAATACATATTGCACGCAAACCGCATTGATCGCATTTTGGGTTTCTTGCGAGGCAGGTATAGCGACCATGAAGTATAAGCCAGTGATGTGCCTTATGGATCAAATTTTCGGGTATATGTTTGATTAATTCTTTTTCTACAGCCAGCGGTGTATTTGCTGATTGACTTACCAAGCCCAACCGCTTACTTACACGAAACACATGTGTATCAACTGCCATGTTTGGTTGTTTGTCTACAACAGAGGTGATCACATTCGCTGTTTTTCTTCCTACACCTGGTAGCTGCACCAACTCATCCACTGTCATTGGAATTTTTCCATTGAACTCATTCACTACTTTCTGCGCCATTCCGATCAGGTGCTTTGTTTTATTGTTAGGATAAGAAATGCTTTTTATAAAAGGAAACAATTCATCAAAATTTGTTTTACTCAATGCATAAACATCGGGAAATTTTTTAAAGATGGCGGGTGTTGTAAGATTTACTCTTTTGTCTGTGCATTGTGCAGAAAGAATTACAGCTACGAGCAATTCATACGGGCTATCATAAACTAATTCTGTTTCAGCTTCAGGAGTATGCTTTTGGAAATAATCAATAACAAACTGGTAGCGTTCCTTTTTGGTCATGCTGCAATTTAGTCCATGCGATTAAAAGAGAAAAGGCTTAAACAAAACATCCCGACGGTTAGGTCAGGATGGTAATAATTTTTTGAGAAACAATCTTAGCCGACTTTTTCTTTTGAAGTCTTTCTTGCGTAGTTCAAAACATTCAATACAACTTCAGTTCTTGGATTTTCTTTGATCTTGTTCAATCGTTGCATGGAAGTTTTTAAGACATTCAGTTTTTCGCGGAGCGTCCAGTCTTTTTTCAAAGCCTTTTCGATAGCCGCGGTTTGTACGGGTGATGTTTCTTTGTAGAGATACAATAATAGATCTTCGGGTGTAAAGTTGGTCATGGGCAATCCGTTAATGTCCTGAAATTTTGTTTGTCCTTGAAAAAATAGAAAAGTACCGTCAGGTTTATAAACGGGGGTAGGGAAGCCTTATTGTGCGGGGGGTATTATTTTCCTTTTTCAGTCGCTTTTTCGGGTATTATGTAGAGATCTTCGTTATCCTTTTTCATCAGGTATTTTTCCCTGCCATATTTCTCAATAGTAGCGGGGTTATTTTTAAGACCTTCTAATTCACGACGTTCTGTCGCTATTTCCTTCTGGTAATAGGCCTTGCTTTGCATCAGGTCCCTTAATTCCCTGTCTCTTGCCTGGCGGGTAAAAAAGTCGTTTTTATCAAAAAATAAAATAATGGCTAAAAAAATGCCGGTGGCAATAGTGTATTTGTTGGCCAGCCACGCTGGAATGTGGGATAGTAGTTTCATATGATTGGAGTTTCAAAAATTGAAGTATGAAGTGTATTTCATACTTCAATTTTATTATTACTTACCAAATTTAATCTTTCCTTTTGGATAAACAGCCGACATGCCTAACATTTCTTCGATCCGGAGAAGCTGATTGTACTTCGCCATCCTGTCGCTACGTGATGCACTACCGGTTTTTATTTGACCACAGTTCAATGCAACTGCCAGATCAGCGATTGTTGTGTCTTCTGTTTCACCACTACGATGACTCATGATGGTATTGTATCCGTTATGCTGTGCCAGGGTAACAGCATTGATAGTTTCTGTTACTGTTCCTATCTGGTTTACTTTTACAAGCAATGCATTGGCGATACCTTTATCAATACCTTCCTGCAAACGTGTAACATTTGTAACAAACAGATCATCACCTACCAATTGACATTTTTTACCAATAGACTTTGTCAGTGCAGCCCAACCACTCCAGTCATCTTCTGCCATACCATCTTCAATGGATGCAATTGGATATTGCTTTACCCATTTTTCCCAGAACTTAACTAACTGATCGCTGCTTAGTTCTTTGCCATCGCTTTTATGAAAAACATATTTTTTCTTTTTAGCATCCCATAGCTCACTGTTGGCAGCATCCATTGCAATTACTATTTGCGAACCGGCCTTATAGCCTGAAGCATGTATAGCTTCCATTACCGTATCAATTGCTTCCTCGTTGCTTTGGATGTTTGGAGCAAAACCACCTTCATCACCCACATTTGTGCTAAAACCTTTTTTCTTCAATACAGTTTTCAACGTATGAAAAATTTCAACACCCCAGCGCAAGCCTTCACTAAAATCAGATGCACCAACCGGCATGATCATAAATTCCTGGAAATCGATTTTATTATCAGCATGTGCGCCGCCATTTAAAATATTCATCATCGGCATCGGCAATGTCTTTGCATTGGTGCCACCGATATAACGGTACAGTGGTAATGATGCTTCTTCAGCTGCCGCCTTTGCCACAGCCATACTTACAGCAAGCAATGCATTGGCGCCTAATTTTCCTTTATTAGGTGTACCATCCAGTTGTATCATCATTTCATCAATACCTGTTTGATCGGCTACGTCAAAACCCATCAATACAGGGGCAACTACTTCGTTCACATTCTTCACTGCTTTTAATACTCCTTTGCCTACATACTTTTTCTTATCGCCATCTCTCAGTTCTACTGCCTCATGGATGCCTGTGCTGGCGCCGCTTGGTACCGCCGCACGGCCGAGGGCACCTTCATCGGTTATTACATCTACTTCTACTGTAGGATTGCCTCTTGAATCAAGGATCTGTCTTGCGAAAATTTCGGAAATGTAGCTCATGGATAATCAGGTTTTTTATGATTGGAGAAAAACGATTTCTAAAAATGCAAATAAACGATGTTTTGACCGAATGTGAGGAGCCAGGGGAATAAGTTTTGCTAAACAAATAGCTAACTGACTAACGTTTTTAAATAGAAGAAACTCTACAACATTTCTATACTTTTTTCGGGAATTTTGAAGGTTATGGGCAGGTTGAATTTCAAAATTCCCGGCAATATTATATTTGGTATCCTGCTTGTCTTGTCAGTGGATATAGCTAGAGCACAACAAGGTCTATGCCCGCCTAATATGGATTTTGAATATGCTGATTTTTCTAACTGGACATGTAATACAGGAGTTGTTTCACTTGTTAACGGAACAAATGTAATAACCTGGACAGGTGCCAACGAGGTTCCGGGTCAACATACAATTATACCTTCATTAAATGCGGGCAACGATCAGTATGGAAGGTTTCCCCGAATTTGTCCAAATGGAAGTGGGTATAGCGTTGAATTGGGAAACAACGTCGGAGGAAGAGGTGCTGAAAAAATTTCTTATACCTACACGATACCCTCAACAGCTCAAGGATTTTCTCTTTTATTTCATTATGCAATAGTGCTTCAAAATCCACTTGACCATATCGTGGAAGAACAGCCACGGTTCCAGGCAATCATTACGGATCTTAGTTCTGGTGCCAGGATTCCCTGCGCAAGTTTTGATTTTGCAGCTTCTTTCGGACTTCCGGGTTTTCAGCAATCAACCGTGGACGGAAGTGTGATATATAAAGACTGGACACCGGTGACGGTAAATCTGAATTCATATGTTGGTCGTACAATTAAAATAGAATTTATCACAAATGATTGTACCCGCGGTGGTCATTTTGGTTACGCCTATGTAGATATAAATAGCAATTGTAATGGTGCCATTTTAGGCACTACACTTTGCCAGGGCGATAATTCTCTAAGCCTTACAGCACCACATGGCTTTCAATCTTATCAATGGTATTCAGATACCAGGTTCACAACTTTGCTGGATACCTTTCAAGTTTTACCTCTTAACCCGCCTCCATCAGTTGGTAGTGTTTACCCGGTTATCGTATTTCCGTATCAAGGATATGGTTGCATAGATACCTTATACGCTACGATTTCTGTAGCTACCAAGCCTGTTTCTGTTGCAGGTCGTGATACTTCTCTTTGTAAATATCAGTCTGTACAATTGGGCGGGCCACCCGCTTCAGGCTTAATGTACTCATGGACACCTGCAAATTTTGTAAATAACCCAATCTTACCAGATCCTGTCGCAGGATTGCGGGCATCCATTACACCAACCCAGTTTATTGTAAAAACAACAGATGTGCTTACAGGTTGTTTTTCTTATGATACAGTTCTAATATCTCCAATTGTTATCGATACTGCTATTAGATTAATCGGCAATGCTTCATTTTGCGATGGGAACACAGAAGCTTTATTGACACTTAGAAATATTAATGCAGGGATACAATGGTATAATAATGCAACAACAATTTCCGGAGCAACTACTTTATCTTATCAACCCACAATAAGCGGTACTTATTGGGCACAGCTTGCTGAAAGAGGATGTACTGATACAACTGCCAGGTTGAATATAAATGTAAATCCACTACCCCAGGCTGCTTTTACAGTAAACAATGATACATTTTGTATTACCAATAATTCTTTTGTCTTTACTAACAGATCAACTGTTTCAGATAATTCACCAATTACTTATAACTGGAAATTCAGCGATGGTTCGAATTTACAAACTACCCATGCTACTAAAGCTTTTAATTCGACAGGTACTTATAGAACACAACTGATAGCAACTACTTCCTTTGGCTGTAAAGACAGTATCGAATCTGCAGTGTATGTAATGCCGATTGGCATCCCCGATTTTTCATGGGATACAATTTGTACAAACCGACCTGTGTTGTTTAGTAACCTTAGTAATGAAAATGGATCAGCTTCTGCTCAATATAGATGGACCTTTAATAATGGAGGTCCCGGGTCACAATTAAAAAATCCATTACCAGTTACTTATACATCAAACGGAACTTTTAATGTAACGCTGCAAATAACTACACTTGGTTGTGAAAGCGATCCGAAACAAATAACTAAAAAAATAAAAGTAAGTAGCCCGTTAGCGGGTATCCGATATAAAGACATTACTGTTCCAATTAGTGAATCGAGAGTGATCAAAGTAAGAGATACTGTAGGAAGTATTTATAACTGGAAGCCACATATACAACTGAGTAATTATAATTCTCCGGTCACAGAATTTTTTGCCAATGGCAATGATGTCAGGTATCTCATCGACATTACTGATAAAAACACATGTGTTACCACCGATACATTCCTTGTGCAGATTTTGAAAAAGCCAGGTTACTACTTGCCTTCAGCTTTTACACCTAACGGCGACGGTTTAAATGATGTGATCACACCCTATATTGTTGGTATGAAATCGCTAAAAGGATTTTCAATTTTCAATCGCTGGGGCAACCGTGTTTTTTATACTGCTAAATATGGCGAAAGCTGGGACGGCAAATATGGCGGAACTGTTCAACCCGTAGGTGTATTTGCGTGGATATTGGAATACTACACCACCGATGAGAAACTTATAACTGCAAAAGGAACGATTACCATAATCAGGTAAAAGTATTTAGAATACAGGTTGACGCTAATATGAGTGCTTGAATTACCCCAATAATCAGAGTTATTTTAATAACTTTAAAGTCGGTTTTTATTGCTGGTTATGAGAAGGGGTTGTAAATATCATATACTATTATTCCTTATTGGCACAACTGTGTTTTTCTCTGCTCAGTCACAACTCCTTTTATGTCCACCTAACCTGGATTTTGAAGCCGGCAATTTTTCTTATTGGGAATGCCGAACCGGTCATGTGTCTGTTGTAAATGGACAGAACGAAATTGAATGGGAAGAATTTGTTCCGGTACAGGATAGACATACACTGATCCCACATACCGATTCATCGGTAGACTTTTATGGCAGGTTTCCAAGAAAATGCCCGAATGGTTCTTTATTCAGTATAAAACTGGGAAACGATCTGACAGGTAATGAAGCTGAGGCTGTTGCTTATTCATTTGATATTCCTCCAACAGCTACCAATTTTTCGCTGCTTTATAATTATGCTATCGTATTGCAGGACCCTAATCATCCGGATGAGGAGCAACCTCGTTTTCGTGCAAGAGTGCTGGATGCTCAAACGGGTGAAGTAATAAACTGTGTGACTTTTGATTTTAAAGCATCCTCTTCCTTACCGGGTTTTCAGTTCTCAGCCGTTGTACCCAATGTTGTTTATAAAAGCTGGACGCCTATTTCGGTTAATTTAAGTCTTTATGCAGGAAGAACAATTATGCTGGAGTTTATTACAAGTGATTGTACACGTGGCGGACATTTTGGTTATGCCTATTTTGATGTAAACTCAAGTTGCGATGGTACCATTGCAGGCAGTGCTTTATGTTTGGGTGAGCCGAGCATGACACTTACCGCACCATTAGGGTTTCAATCATATCTCTGGTATTCCGATGCAGCATTCTCGAACCCGATCAGCAGTGCACAGAGTTTGGTGCTTACTCCTCCGCCAACAGCTAATTCAATTTTCCCTGTTATCTTAAATCCTTATCCGGGTTTTGGATGTGTTGATACTGTTTACGCAGTTATCTCGGCTGCTTCTAAACCACTATCGATTGCAGGGGTTGATGTAGCAACCTGTAGTAAAATGTCAGTACAATTGGGCGGTACAACAAATCCTCAATACTCGTATTCATGGTCACCGGCAAATTATTTACAAAACCCTAACGCCGCCAATCCATTTACACGAACGAATATAAGAGGGCCTGTCAATTTTATTGTAAAGACAACTGATATGGCTACTCAATGTTTTTCTTATGATACTGTTTTGGTAACGCCAATTGTTGTTGATACATCTGCAACAGTATCCGGGAAACTTATCTTTTGCCCTGGTGAAAACCTGAATACAAGTCTTGTATTAAATAATACAGCAGCCACTGTACAATGGTATCAGAATGGAACAGCGATAAATGGAGCAACCATTTTAATTTATCAACCACAAACAATTAATGATAATACCTATTGGGCAGAATTGAGGCAAAACGGTTGTACAGATACATCAAGATCATTCCGGGTGTATGCTTCCAGTGTTCCTAATGCCGCATTTGAAACAGATAAACTCCTTTGTGTTGGGAAACCGGTGAGTTTTACCAATAAAACTACAATAGCCGGCAACGAACAATTAAACTATGAATGGGAGTTTAGTGACGGAATTATATTGAATGGAAAAAATATAACAAGAACATTTACAACTCCCGGAAACTATTCATTAATACTTACTGCCACATCGCCGGGCGGATGTTTTGATGAGTACCGGGGTGAGATAACCGTTACCGATGATTGTGGTGCATATCTCCCAACTGGCTTTACACCTAATGGCGATGGACTGAATGATCTGCTGATACCTTTATTAAGTGGTGTAAAAACATTTAAACGGTTTTCAATCTTCAACCGTTACGGAAATTTAATTTACAATACAAGCAAGGCTGGCGAAGGGTGGGATGGTAAGTATAAAGGAATGCTTCAGCCGACAGGTATTTTTGTATGGATGCTTGAGTATATCAATAAAAATGACGAGACCATTACAATGCGGGGTATTGTAACTCTTATCAGGTAGTGAGGGTTCTGAAAATTTCTTCGAGGCTTTGTTCGGCGCTTTGCAATGAAATAATATTCAGGTTTTTTTCAATAGCCAGTTGAAGCAACTGCTTCTTTACCGATTCTGCATTTGAGCATTGAATATTGAACATTGATGACTGAATATTTTTTACGCTGTTAACTCCATTCAAATTTTTTAACCAATCAATCTGCACGGGTTCTTTAAACTCAACAGTCACTGAATGTTGTTTATCGCCAACCGATTGTAATTTGCTCAATGTATCATCCGCAACAATTTCTCCTTTATTAATTATTATTACCCGGTCACATATTGCTTCTACTTCCTGCAGAATATGAGAAGAGAATAAAACCGTTTTATCTTTTCCCTGTTTTTTTATCACTTCACGGATCTCAATGATCTGGTTAGGATCGAGTCCGCTGGTTGGTTCATCCAGGATCAATACTTCAGGATCATGGATCAATGCAGCAGCAAGACCTACTCTTTGTTTATAACCTTTTGATAATTGCCCGATCTTCTTTTTGCTTTCAACAGTAAGCCCGGTTAATTCAATTACATTTTCAATTTTTGTTTTTTGATCCTCCACTTTATGAATTTCTGCAACAAATCCCAGATATTCCCGTACATACATATCATAATACAATGCATTCAACTCGGGCAGGTAGCCTATCTTCTTTTTTGTCGCCAACGGATCATCGGAAACATTTTTGCCACATACATAAGCTTCACCACCGGATTGTTCAAGGTAACCGGTAATAATTTTCATAGTTGTTGATTTGCCGGCACCATTTGGTCCCAGGAAACCGACGATCTCGCCTTTGTCTACTTTAAATGAAATATTGTTTACAGCTTTTTGTTCGCCATAAACTTTGAGCAGGTTTTTTACTTCAATGGACATGGGTGCAAAATAACAATTTTAAAGTTTGAAGCATAAAACAGGTTTACCACAACTGTTAATTGTATTTTATACTTTTGAAAGATGACGGTTTTAATTACTGCAATATTCATATTGGGTTATCTCGCTATTGCATTTGAACATTCTCTCAAAATAAATAAAGCAGCCTCTGCTTTGCTTACCGGAGTTATCTGCTGGTCGGTATATGCTTTGGCTGGCAATGAAAAGGAAATTGTATCAGAAAATCTATCCCATCATCTGTCAGATATAGCCGGTATACTTTTTTTCCTGCTTGGAGCGATGGTGATCGTAGAACTGATCGATGCCCACGATGGATTTGAGATTATTACAGAAAAAATTCAAAATACTGATAAAAAGAAACTGGTTTGGGTAATTGGGTTTATCACTTTTTTCCTTTCATCCATACTGGATAACCTGACAACTACGATTGTAATGATCTCATTGCTCCGCAAACTTATACCCTCACATAAAGACAGGCTAATGTTTGCAGGGTTGGTGATAATAGCAGCTAATGCAGGGGGTGCCTGGAGCCCGATTGGTGATGTTACCACTACCATGCTTTGGCTAGGGCACCAGATCACGACAACCAATCTTATCGTTAAAACTTTTCTTCCTTCATTGGTTTGTTTTGTTCTTCCCGCATTTCTCATTAGTTCACAAATGAAAGGGACATTAGATAAAAGCGAATTAAAAAAAGAAAAATTGTTTTCAACCGGTTATGAAAGAAAAGCGGTATTCATCACCGGTATTGCTTCTCTTTTGTTTGTACCAGTTTTTAAAACGATAACTCATTTACCGCCTTATATGGGAATTGTATTTAGTTTAGGATTAATGTGGGTAATAACAGAAATGATACATAGCGGAAAAGATGAAGCGGAAAAAGGATTGCTATCGGTAAATCATGCTTTACGAAAAATTGATACGCCGAGTATTTTATTTTTCCTGGGAATTCTATTAGCTGTTTCAGCATTGCAGTCAACAGGTATTTTGACCTCCGTTGCTTCTTCACTTGATAGATCGATCGGAAATATAAGCGTCATTACAATCATCATCGGGTTTCTTTCAGCGATCGTGGATAATGTACCATTAGTAGCTGCAGCACAAGGCATGTATAGTTTAGAACAATATCCAACGGATCATTTTTTCTGGGAATTTCTTGCATACTGTGCAGGTACAGGCGGAAGCATTTTAATTATCGGCTCAGCAGCAGGAGTTGCTGCTATGGGAATGGAAAGAATACAATTCGGTTGGTACCTGAAAAAAATTGCCTGGCTTGCATTGATTGGTTATCTCGCCGGGGCAGCCGTATTTTTAATGCAACATTACTTGTTGCATTTATAGATCATCATACTCATATAAGTGGTCAAGATTTGTTCCTGCGTTCATTTCATAAACAGGTTTAATAATTCCATCTTTAAGTCCATATACCCAACCATGCAGATCGGGCCGCTGTTCATTTTTCCATGCACGTTGAATGACGGATGTTTTTGCCAGGTTAAAAACCTGTTCCATTACATTCAATTCTACGAGGCGGTCATTTTTTTTCTGGTCATCAACGATCAGGTCAAGTTCGGTGCGGTGAAGACGATACACATCTTTAATATTTCGCAGCCACATATTCAGTATAGGTTTGAAATCGATATTGGTAATAGCAGCCTTTATACCCCCGCAGCCATAATGCCCGCAAACAATCACATGTTTTACTTTTAGATGGTTGACTGCATAGTCCAATACACTTAATACATTCACGTCAGTATTTACAACAAGGTTGGCAACATTGCGATGTACAAAAATTTCTCCGGGTTGAGTAGCGGTAATTTGGTTGGCCGGAACCCTGCTATCACTACAACCGATCCATAAATATTCGGGTGTCTGCAGATCAGAAAGTTTTTTAAAATATTCCGGATCAGTGCTGAGCATATCAGCTGCCCATGATTTATTTTCTTTTAAGAGCAATTCGTATGGTTTCATGTATAATCTATTCTGTTGTAAATGTATTTGTAAAAGCCGGTAAACTGAACAGCCGCTTGTGTTTTACTTTCCAGATTATTTATTTGATTAAATAATAACAATGGGTAAACAAATTTACAGTTTAGCGGTTATTATTTTCCGGAAACCGTATAAGTATATTGGTAAGAGGCTTGGATAGAAAATCATTATGCACTATTTTGCAGCACTATTACAATGAAAACAGTAAGAACAACATATAGCCGGGCAAATGTGGTTTCGTCCATATTTATGATGATTGCCCTGTTATGGCTTACTGTCAGCACGCCTTTCGTGTATGCATGCCAGCAAGAGTTAGCGGATACCCACAAAGCAGCTAAAACCAGTGACAATCTCCCGGTTGATGAAGAAGAATCAAATCCTCTCGGAAATTCTACTGAAGAAAAAACTCCTGGCGGTGTTTCTCTTTCTGAGGAATACCTGCACGATCATCATTCATCTGATTATTACTTTCTTGTTGCATCACAGTTCCACAAATTTGATGATGCTGGTATTTATATTGCTTTCCACGGTGAAATGCTTGTACCACCTCCCAACGTTGCCTGATTTATCTCTCCTTTATTGTTAGAGGCTTTTCACTAAGCCTGTATTACTTATTTACAGCAATATCATTATTGCTGAAGGCAATCATCTAAAAATTATATATCAATGAGAAAGCATTCAAAAGAATACTTACAAAATATTACACCCTACCAGGGCTATGAGCTGCTGGTAGAAGGTAATAAGCGGTTTATTAATAATCTTCAATCCGATCATGCTCATCTTGAAATGATCAATGAAACACGGGAAGGACAGTATCCTTTTGCTGTTATATTAAGCTGCATGGATTCCCGCACTTCAACAGAACTCATTTTTGACCAGGGGCTGGGTGATATTTTCAGCATACGCGTAGCAGGCAATATTGTAAACAACGACATACTTGCCAGTATTGAATATGCAACAAAATATATCGGTTCAAAAGTTTTGATGGTACTCGGCCACACCGAATGCGGCGCCATCAAAAGTGCAAAAGCCGGTGTGACAGACGGACATATTACTGCTTTACTTAACCGTATTCAACCTTCTATTGCAAAAGCGATGCTCAAGGAAGAAGAGTATCATCTCTTCAGCGATAATGCAGCTTATGCAAATGTAGAAAACAGCCTCGAAGAGATATTAATACGTAGTGAGATCGTGAAGAACATGTTTAAGAGGGGAGAAATTGGAATTGTTGGTGGTGTTTACAATATCGACACAGGCCAGGTTGATTTCTTTAAAAATTTAACCAAAAGGAAAAGCGAACCGAAACAATTAGCAAATACATAAACGGAACAACAGGAGAAAACAGATTTAAAACAAATTAATTACCGATAGCATGAAATTGAATAGGCAATATTTTAAAACAGATCTTTTATCAGGCATGGTAGTGTTTTTAGTAGCATTGCCGCTTTGTTTGGGAATAGCAGTTGCCAGCGGTGCAGATCCTTTTGCTGGAATTATAACTGGAATCATTGGTGGTATAATTGTAGGTTATTTAAGCAGTTCCAATGTGAGTGTGTCTGGTCCTGCAGCAGGGTTGATTGTAATTATTTATACGGCAATAACAAGCCTAGGATTTGAGAACTTCCTGCTGGCTGTTTTGTTGGCTGGGGTATTTCAACTGGTTTTAGGACTTTTAAAAGCAGGAACTATTTCCAGTTATTTTCCTTCCGGAGTTATTGAAGGTATGCTGACAGCAATCGGTATAATTATTATTAAAAAAGAATTGCCCCATGCAATTGGTTATGATAAAGAACATGAAGGTGATTTTTTTTCCTATGAACTGATGGATGCTGCTGATAAGGGCTTCTTTGGTGAGATCATTCACTCGTTCAACTTTGCACATACTGGTGCAATCATAGTAACCATTGTTTCTATTATTATACTGGTGGTATTTAATAAAATTGCTTTTTTGAAAAAAATAAAAGCACTGCCCGGAGCATTGGTAGTAGTTATAGTCGGTATCCTCATTAATGAATTATTTAAAATGTCAAGCCCATCATTAGCAATCGTCGGTGAACATTTAGTGCAGCTGCCAGTGGCGTCTTCAGCCAGTGAATTTTTTGGTCAGTTCAATTTTCCTAATTTCTCAGCATTTGCAAACCCTGCTGTATGGGTAACTGCTGCAACGATTGCAGCAGTTGCAAGTGTAGAAACATTACTGTGTTTAGAAGCTGGTGATAAGATGGATCCGATGAAAAGATATTCCAGTGCCAACACAGAGTTGAAAGCACAAGGGATTGGAAATATTTTAGCTGGATTGATGGGTGGTATTCCTATGACATCAGTAATTGTAAGAACATCTGCCAACGTAAATGCAGGAGCAAAAACAAAACTATCAGCAATAGCCCATGGTTTGTTCCTGCTCGTGGCAGTTATTCTCATTCCAGGCTTGCTTAACAAAATGCCGATGGCTTGTTTAGCGGCTATTTTAATAATGATTGGATTGAAGTTGGCCAGTCCCAAAGTATTTAAACATATGTGGAATGCGGGTAAATACCAGTTCATTCCTTTTATCGTAACAGTAATTGCAGTTGTTGCAACGGATTTGCTGAAAGGAGTTGGTATCGGGTTGATAGTAAGCATCCTTTTTATTCTAAAAGGAAACATGAAGATGGCGTACTTCTTTAAAAAAGAAGAACACCATGAAGGCGAAACAATTCATATAGACCTTGCGCAGGAAGTTTCTTTTCTTAATAAAGCAGCAGTAAAACAAACATTGGCACATTTACCTAATAACAGCAAAGTGATAATTGATGCAGCCGGCACGGTATATATAGATTATGATGTACTGGTGCTGATAAGGGATTTTGTAAACTTCGGTTCAAGGGATAAGAATATTTCTGTCCGGCTACTGAATTTTAAACCGGCTTACAAAATGCAGGATGCTGTTCACGTACATTCTGAAAAAGACTAATAACTATAATTTGAAAAAATGGATACAATATTAAAACCTAAGCCTTTATCTAAACATGTTAATGGAAAAGCGTCTCATCATTTCGATGAGGCGCATACCATTCATGAGCTGAAACACTTTTTACCATCACAGCAGTCGCTGAAAGATTTTATTCCGCTATCCGAATCTTCCTGCGTATTTATCTTGGCCCACATAAAAAATTAAACCACCCCGTTGCTTTCAGGAGTTCGTAAAAGAAAGTTCAACGCGGTAATTAATGCAAGTCTTGTATTACGATTTTGCTTCTTTCCAGTGCTTCTGAAAAACTGGCTGTAACATTTGCTTTACCAATTGCAAATAATAACCGGGATTTTTTCAACTCTTCTATTACCTGGTTGCTGTGTACTTCTGATAATATTAATTTGGTGCCCCGGTGTTTTGTCTCTTTATATACTTCTTCTATTGTTTTAATACCGGTTGCATCGATAATGGGTACCCGCCTCATGCGAATGATAAGTACTTTCGGAGGCCTCTCTATAAACTTCATAGCATCCTTAAACTTATGTGCAGCGCCAAAAAACAAAGGACCGGTTATTTCAAATACTTCTACACCTAAGGGAATGGAATAAGCACTTAATCCTTCTTTATCTTTTCCTTCCTCTGAATCATCTATATCTTTTGTGAGAATACTTACATCACTGAATTTTATCATCTTTCTCATGAACAGGAATACCGCCAACACCATACCTATTTCAATAGCCACAGTAAGATCAACAAAAACGGTAAGAAAAAAAGTTGTGAGTAAAACTGCTACGTCACTTCTCGGACCTTTCAATACAGATATAAAACTTTCCCATTCACTCATATTATACGCTACTACTACTAAAATACCTGCCAGTGTTGCCATTGGAATTAAAGCAGCCCATTTACCAAAAAACAACATGATGAGTAATAATGTAATTGCATGCACCATTCCCGCAATGGGTGTCCTTCCTCCATTCTTTACATTGGTAACAGTACGGGCAATGGCGCCTGTAGCAGGTATGCCGCCAAATAAGGCAGAAAAAATATTTGCAGTGCCCTGGCCGATCAGTTCCATATTTGATTTATGATTCCCCCCGATCATACCATCAGCCACTACTGCAGAAAGCAAAGATTCAATACCACATAACAAGGCAATGGTAAAAGCAGGCTGTATTAAATTTTTAACTGTCGCAAAATCAAGATGTGGAATAACAGGTGATGGAAGCGATGAAGGGATACTGCCAAATTTACTTCCGATTGTTTCAACCGGCAGGTTGAGCAACTGCATTGCTGCAGTAGTAAGTAAAATGGCAATTAATGAACCAGGAATTTTATGCGTGATCTTTGGCCATAAAAAAACAATGGCAACTGTTGCTGCAGCAATAATAAAGGCATAAAGATTTGCTGTATGGAAATGTTTGAAATAGTCGAACCACTTATCGTAGAAATCAGCAGGTACGGCTCCCATCTGCAATCCCAAAAAATCTTTTACCTGCGAAGAAAAAATTATAAGAGCTATACCGCTGGTAAAACCAATAATTAAAGGATGAGGAATAAATTTTATTACAGAACCTAACCGTGCAAACCCCATTATGATAAGCATAATGCCTGCCATGAAAGTGGCAATAATTAATCCGTTTACACCATGTACTTGTACAATTCCATAAACGATAACGATGAAAGCACCGGTGGGTCCGCCGATCTGCACACGGCTGCCACCCATTGCAGAAATGATAAAGCCGGCAATAACGGCTGTGTATAATCCTTTTTCCGGCGAAACGCCTGAAGCAATGGCAAAAGCAATAGCCAGTGGTAATGCAACAATACCAACGATCAATCCGGCCATCAGGTCTTTCGGAAATTGATGACGGTTGTAATTTTTTAAAGTATCAAACAACTTAGGTTTAAACATTGCAGACGAAAATAGATTACAGGCACAAACTGGTTTATGATTTTCTTCAACGTGTTAAATGACCCGAGTAAATTATCTTTACAAGCTAATCTCTTCTCAGCAGTTTTCAGGTGGACTAATCTTCTACTTCCTTTGAACTTTTCGGTAAATGATGGTATTCATTATTCATGGCGTAGAACCCAAAGATCATAAGGCCAAGTGCAATTGGTGAAAAAATAGCAATAATGATTGCCCAGATAACAGGATTATTGATGTCCTTTTTACCAGCTGGATCTATATTGAGAACAGCTCCATAAATAAGAAAAAAGATCAAAGCAGGTCCAAGAAGGAACCATACGAATCCGAGATATTTTTTAACTGCATTCATAAAAAAAATTTAGTCAGTTACGTCATTATCAATTTTATTCGTCAGGTAGATTGTTCCGATAATAAAACATAAAGCAGCTACACCGATCGGGTACCATAAACCAATTAATGGATCTTTTGTAAAAGTAGTTGTAAGCAATAAACCAATAAACGGAACTAACCCCCCAAACACACCATTACCGATATGATAAGGCAGGCTCATACTTGTATATCTTATTTTAGTCGGGAACATTTCAACTAAAAATGCGGCGATAGGGCCGTAGACCATGGTGACATACAGAATGAGAATAAAAACAAGGCCAATGAATTTCCAGTAAACTATACTGCCAACCTTAACATTTATAAATTTTATAGCTGATGTTTTAAATCCGGTGTTCAAATGAAGAGTATCTGACTTCGACTTTGTAAATCTCCATCCATCTGGTAATGTTAAACTTTGAGAAGAAGTAATTATAGAATCATTTTTACTTTTTATAAATTCTGCATTATGTATTTCTTTTCCCTCTTCAATTATACCATAAGACATAATCATGTCATCATTAATTTTGCTGTCTTCCAAAAAAGTATTGAATATTGGTCTGTAAGTCAATAAAGCCAGTAACATTCCCGCCATCATTATCCATTTTCTACCAATCTTATCACTCAACCAACCCCAAAAAACAAATAATGGAGTAGCAAATAAAATAGCCCAAAGCATAATTGTTCTGCTTTGTTCAAATTCAATATTGCATTTTGTTTCTAAAAAATTCTGCGCATAAAACTGGCCGGTGTACCAGATAACGCCTTGTCCCATCACAGCACCAAATAATGCCAGCAATACCATTTTAAAATTTCCTTTATGAGAAAAACTTTCTTTCAATGGATTCACTGAAACCTTTCCTTCGCTTTTCAATTTGGAAAACATCGGGCTTTCTTTCATCTTCAGCCGGATATAAATTGAAACGATCACCAGCAGGATAGAGATCCAGAACGGATAACGCCAGCCGCCCCATTCTGCATTAAATGCACTGTCACTCATGTTTAATTTTACCAGCATGATTATTCCGAGTGCAACAAACAAACCGATCGTTGCTGTGGTTTGTATCCATGAAGTGTAGAAGCCTCTTTTTCCTGCAGGGGCATGTTCTGCAACATAAGTAGCGGCGCCACCATATTCGCCACCAAGTGCAAGTCCTTGTATCAATCTCAACAACAAAACCAATAATGGAGCAGCAATGCCTATAGATTTATACCCGGGAACTAAACCAATTAAAAATGTAGAGCCACCCATCAGCACCAGCGTAAGAAGGAAAGTATATTTTCTTCCGATCAGATCGCCAAGGCGGCCAAAGACCAACGCCCCAAACGGACGGACGATAAAGCCAGCAGCGAAAATTGCCAGTGTGCTGAGTAAGGCTGCAGTAGAATTTCCTTCAGGAAAAAATTGGACAGATATAGTTTTAGCAAGCATCCCGAAAATATAAAAGTCGTACCACTCGATCATGGTGCCGACAGAAGATGCAGCTATTACTTTCCAGATGCCGCGGGGCTCATTACTCATAGCAGGAAAAATATCGTTGGTTATAAAACTGAAATTTACAATAGTTTGAATAGAAACAAGGAATCAGACGGGTTTTCATTTATAAAAATTAAATTTACCCGCCGCTTAAAACAGTAAACATATGAATGGTGCTTATCCATACCAGATCCAGTCATTCGAAGAATATGAAATGGCTTATCGTGTAAGTGTGAACCAGCCGGAAGAATTCTGGGCTTCAGTTGCCAAAAATTTTAAATGGAGAAAAACATGGGACAAAGTTCTTGAATGGAATTTCAAGGAACCAAATGTAAAATGGTTCCAGGGAGCCAAACTAAACATCACTGAGAATTGCATTGACCGACATTTGGAAACGATGGGAGAAAAGCCGGCATTTATTTGGGAACCCAATCATCCCGATGACAGGGTTAGAGTTGTTACTTATAATCGTCTTCATAAAAGAGTTTGCCAGGTAGCACAGATGTTGAAAAATAACGGCGTGAAAAAAGGTGACCGTGTTTGTATCTATATGGGCATGGTGCCTGAGTTGGTATATGCAATTCTTGGCTGTGCAAGGATCGGTGCTATACATAGTGTCATCTTTGGCGGTTTTAGTGCACAAAGCATTGCAGACAGATTGTATGATGCGCAAGCTGAATTCATCATTACATGCGATGGTGCTTATCGCGGCGGAAAAGCTATTCCATTGAAAACCGTAATTGATGATGCACTGATCGGCAACCGGACAATAAAAAAAGTTATTGTTTATACAAGAACAAGAACTCCGGTAAGTATGATAAAAGGAAGAGACTTATGGTGGGAAGATGAAATGGATATTGCAGAGGAACAAGTAGAAAAGAATGGTATAGTTTCTTTTCCTGCAGAAGAAATGGATGCAGAAGATCCGCTATTCATTTTATATACAAGTGGTAGTACGGGTAAACCAAAAGGCGTTGTGCATAGCAGTGCCGGTTATATGCTTTGGACAACTTACACATTTGTAAATATTTTTCAATACAAACCCGGACAAATTCATTTTTGCACAGCTGATATCGGGTGGATCACAGGTCATAGTTATATTATTTATGGGCCTCTAAGTGCCGGCGCTACTTCAGTTATGTTTGAAGGTATTCCGACTTATCCCGATGCAGGAAGATTCTGGGATATTGTAGATAAGCATAAAGTAAATATTCTTTATACTGCGCCAACTGCAATTCGCAGTTTGATGGGTTTTGGTTTAGAGCCGCTGAAAGGAAAAGATCTTTCATCGTTAAAAGTACTGGGTACTGTTGGCGAACCTATCAACGAGGAAGCATGGCATTGGTATGATGAAAATATAGGTAAGAAGAAATGCCCGATCGTTGATACCTGGTGGCAAACTGAAACCGGGGGTTGTTTAATTTCAAATCTTGCAGGTATTACACCAGCAAAACCAAGTTGGGCTACATTGCCTATGCCAGGTGTGCAACCTGTGCTGGTAGATGAAAATGGTAAGGAAGTAATAGAGAAGGATGAACACGGATTACTAAGCGGAAATTTATGCATCAAAGCTCCATGGCCTGGTATTATTCGTACTACTTATGGAGATCATGAACGTTGCCGCCAGAATTATTTTGCCACATATGAAAATTTATACTTTACTGGTGATGGCGCATTGAAAGATGACAATGGCTTTTACAGAATAACCGGAAGGGTAGATGATGTATTAAATGTAAGTGGTCATCGTATTGGCACAGCAGAAATTGAGAATGCACTTAATATGCATGCCGGCGTAGTGGAAAGTGCTGTTGTAGGTTACCCGCATGACATCAAAGGCCAGGGAGTTTATGCTTATATAATTTATAATGGCCATCATGGTGATGAAGAATTGCGAAGACAAGATATTCTGCAAACGGTAACAAGAGTGATTGGTCCAATCGCCAAACCGGATAAAATTCAGTTTGTATCAGGATTACCTAAAACGAGAAGCGGAAAGATCATGCGCCGCATCTTAAGAAAAATTGCTGAGGGAGAAATAGCTAACCTGGGCGACACGTCTGCTTTGTTAGATCCCAGTGTGGTTGAGGAGATAAAAAACGGCAAACTATAATTTTCGATTCAGGTCATATCAGAAAAATTATTTTATCATACTCTGTCTCCCCTCTCTACAGGAGAGGGGCAGGGGGTGAGGCTAAAAACTAAAGCAGCCGGGTCAGCTGCTTTAATGAGGTTTTTCTGAAAAGGGTTAGCAAAGAATATTTTTAATGCCGCAAAACTGAATTATTTTTTTTCATTCCAGCAAATAGTTTTTAAAAAATATCCACATTCGACCGCCGCATTACCGGTTGAAGGTTTATTTTAGCGGCTATTCAACAGTTAAATGAAAACAGGCGGTGCTAAAAAGAAATGGGTCTCTTATCTAAAGCTGGTATTTTGGATCTTACTTATCCAGTTTGTGCTGTTGAACGTCAGCACCTTTTTGCATGCAGGTAAATTGACAAAATTCTATGACCCCGCTGCGTTAAAAGACAAAACACCACCCAAAAACATTTTCAGTAAAACATGGCGTTTGTTCAGTGGCCCCCGGTATGCAAAACCTGTAATCACTTCAAAGCCTATTTATAATTACGAAACCGTAATACTGAAAACGACAGACGGTCTAAACATCGAAGCCTGGTATATACAAACCGACTCAGTAGTCAAAGGAACTGTTGTGTTATTTCATGGATTACTTAATTGTAAAAGCGATCTTATTAATGAAGCAAATGAATTCCGGTATATGGGTTATAATGTAATGCTTGTTGATTTCCGGGCACATGGCAATAGCGATGGATATACAACAACTATTGGCTACCGGGAATCGGAAGAAGTGAAGCTGGCTTATGACTGGCTGCAAAAAAAAGGGGAGCAACATGTCATTCTTTTCGGAACATCGATGGGCGCAGTAGCGATCATTAAAGCAATGGCTGAAAACGAAATGAATATTTCCGGCGTCGTATTGGAAATGCCCTTTGGCTCTTTGCACCAGCATATGAAAGCAAGGGCAAAAACACTGGGCTTTCCCAAACAGCCCTTTGGTGCATTTGTAACATTATGGACAGGCGTACGGAGGGGATTCAATGGTTTTAAATTGAACACTTACCAGAATGCTGAAAAAGTAAACTGCCCGGTTCTGTTTCAATGGGGAAATAACGACCACCTGGTGCCTAAGGCAGAAGCAGAAAATATTTACCAGCATATTGGTTCGAAGCAGAAAAAATTTGTTGTGTATGAAGGAGGTGTACATTCATCTTTACTGCAGCAAAACATAACACAATGGAGAATTGAAGTAGAAGGTTTCCTGAAGTCTTTAAAATAGGAAGAAGCTGTTTAGCCTGTTCAACTCACTCGTTTCAAAAACCAGCACATAAAAGATTGTCCGGGATGTTTTTTGTGATAGTTAATGTCATAAGTGGGAAACCACCAAACAGCTCCTAAAAGTTGAGATTATTTTTGAATAATAACTTTAGTACCGGATTTTACAAAACTGTAGATCTCTTCCACATCACTTCGCTTCATACTGATGCAGCCCATTGTCCAGTTTTTATAATTGTCTACTACAAAATCTTCATGAGGCCATGTACCATGAATGCCGATGCTGCCACCGATCCGTGCATTCGCCGGTATTTCACCGCTTTCCTTTCGCTGGTTAAACTTTTGCCTGCTTTCATCATTTGGATAATCAATTGCGAGGAAACGACTCCATTTATCATGCACACGTTTGGAAATAATTTTAAAACTGCCTTCCGGTGTTTTCTTATCACCTTCCACTTTTTTATCACCTTGATTATCGGTGCCGAATACCACCGGGTAAGTAGCGTACCAGCCTTGATTGTCATACACACTCAATGCATATTCTGATTTATCGATGATGATAGAGACGGAACCGATCGGTCCGGCCGCACCAGAACGAAATTTCAGATTACCCGTATGATTATATGTGCTGGTCCGTGTATGATTGCCAGGCAACATACTGCCGAGCAATACGGATGTGAGTACGAAGGCTGCTTTCATAGTTATTGTGTATTTAGTTGTTAGTATTTCCCAAACGTAAGGCCGTAACTTTTTATTATTATCCTATCAGTTGATTTAACGATGTGTTTACAAAATAAAAATAGAAGCTGGTTTTTACAACCGTATTTACCGGGTGAATATTACTCCGTGATATTGACAACAACATCCGTAATAAAAGTATTTGCAGTAAAAAAAAGAGGCTTGCATGGAATGCAAACCTCTTCAATGGTTAACTTTTGAATTTTTTAAAGCAAGGAATTAATCAAAGCTGCTTATGCGAATGCCTACTGTGTAAGGTGTTATATCCAATCCTCTTTTATACATACTTTCTGTAGCCAACGAACCATAAAATTTTATTTCGCCCAGGTTCAGTTCAGCGATATAAGAAATTTTAAACTCTCTTAGATCAAAATCATCTTTTGTTTTGTGCTTGCCTTCATCACTGGTGACGGTTTTATTGCGGCTGTTGTACAACCATCCTACGCTGGCCCCCAGGCTCAATCCAAATGGATCGTTACGGTTTGGTGTGAAATTGAAATTGAGCATCATCGGAATGGTAAGATAATCTGCGGCCAGTTTAGTTTTTTCATATGCACGGCCAACTGTATTATCCAGAATAACTATCGGCGGGTCGGGGATGGGAGCAGGGTTGCCATTATAGCGGACGTTTTGTTTGTAGCGATAATTGTTTAGTTCTAGTCCAAACCCGTATTTCAGGTTCACTGAATTCTTAATAAGCCTTAAGCGCTGCATAAAGAACCAGATGTTAACATTGACTGATTTGCCATTACGCAGGTTAAACCAGCTTTCATTGCTACCAGGAGCATATGCCTGTGCACCCGATGATGAATAGTTTGTTTGATCCTCATAATTAGCAGCGCCTATATCAATAATACCCCAATTGGTGCTTACGGGTGAGGATTTATAAGTTTTACGGTTATGGACTTTCGGGCTGTTGTCAATATCGCCATCTTTATAATCACCGGGTTTACGGATGATAACCATACCACCAACATGTATAGTGTCACCTTGTGGACTTTTAGCCGTGCTGTCGGTCTGGGCCGTAGTTGTCATAGTTGCGCATGCAATGATGCACATCATTAAAATTCTTTTCATGATCATTTCCTGTTTTAGAGAATTAATTATTTGAGTTTAACGGTGAAGGCTGCAATATGCAACTTGTCATCATCTGTAGTTGCTTTGATGCCGGTGTTCATTTCAAATACCCGAGTGATTTTCCGGAACAAGCCACGGGATTTTTTGTTTTGACCACCTTCTTCATCCGGATCTATTGTTCTCGGATAGTCGTCTATTTGCGAACCTTCTGTACTATTGTACGAAGAAGCTTTCAGTTTTGTTACATCGACTGAGGCAATGTATGAGTCCTTAACATTATTTTGTTTATCTACTGGGGAGCTAGCAAAATCTTTATTAGATGATTTGATAGAGGGATTGCTTTCTGTACCAGGTAAATTATCAGATGATGTTTTTTGATTGTTATTTGCAATCATATCTTTCTTTTCATTCGGAATTATAACTGGGACTGATTTACTGTCAGCTTTTTGCTTATCACCATTCTTTGCAGCGCTGTTTTGCGTATTCAAATCCTCAGTATCATCTTTCTTGCTGTTATCTGCAGGTGCAGGAGCTTCAGATTCTTCATTAACATTGCTACTTTTTGCAACATCTTTTGTTTGTGTAGCAGAATTTTTCTGATCCCTACCTTGAGCGATTGAATCAGTTTTTCCAGGTTTATTAAGAACAGTTACAGCAGTAATTGAAACAGCCAACAAAATAACAGCCGCTGCTGCCCACCTTACCCATGTCATTCTCACTACTTTTCTTTCTGTACTGCGGTAAAGAACAGATTTGTTTTCAAAAACAATATTTGTTTCAGGTTGCAGTTTTGTTTTGCGGTATAATTCAAGTTCATTTTGTAAAAAAGGAGTAGCGTTAACCAGTTTTTCAAATCCTGATTTTTCTGCAGCAGGCATTTCATTATCTATATAAAAGATCAATGATTCATCATACCGGTGCAGTTCTTCCTTATTTTCAAAACCAACAAATGCATCTGGTAATAAAACTGTGCTGAGATAAGTATCCAGTTCGTCTTTCAGGTCAGGGTTAAGATTGGCAAATTCTTCCACCATGCGGCGATCATCGCTGCTGAGTTCATTATCCGCATACAGGATAAAATACTCTTCGTAATTATGGCGGTTAATTTTCATTCTTTGTTATATCACGTTTTCAAGTTTCACTAAATAATTTTTCAATTGTACCCTTGCCCTGTGCAAATACACTTTTACCTGGCTTTCATTCAATCCTGTTATTTTCCCTATTTCTTCGTAGCTGTATCCTTCATAATCTTTCAGCATCACCAGCGAACGTTGGGTCTCACTCAATCTTGCCAATGCTTCTTCCAATGTCTTCTTCAGGTTGTGCGCCGGCATATGCTGTACCCGGCTGTCATCGCTAAAATCTTCTTTCAGGCTTATGCGTTTCACTTTTCTTATATGATCGATCATCTGGTGGTAAGCCACGGTGAACAGGTATGATTTACATTTCGCATTGTCCACGTCCTCACGATTACGCCACATTTTTTCAAATGCGGTCTGCACAACATCCCTTGCATCTTCTTCATGCCTGAGATTTTTCAGGATGAAACGGTACACATTATCTGCATACTGGTTTACACATTCATTGTACTCTTTTTCAGTCATAAACAGCGAAAGCGATTTTTGGGATCTGTGTGGTAAAATTAGTTGTTAACTGGGTTACTGTCATCCTCGTAAACAAAATCCCTTTCAGTGTTACGTAAAAGGGATTTAAAAGTTACAATCCGGTTCAATTTTTCCGGTAATTTATTTTTTCAGGAGCCTGATGATGTAAAAAATTGGCTGGAAAGTGACTCCCAAAGCATACCGCCGGGGGCTTCTCCTTTCTTCTTCTCACAGCATTTCTCCGTTGATTCTGTGCAAGTTGAGTTCGTTTTATTGCCTGTTCTAAAAGCGAATAAAAGGCCAGAGCCTATAATAAGTGCTGTTGCTACTAAAATGATGTTTTTCTTCTTCATGAGCCTTGATTTTTGCCCGAACAGGGTTGGTTAATGGTTTTTAATCAGTTTCGAAAAATATGACGACCGGTCTGAATATTTTGTTACAACAAATCTAAAGTATCTGTTGGCGTCGTGCAATCAGTTTTTGGCGTGACGTGCCTTTTTGACGACGAAATGCGGAAAACCCGGTGTGAATTGTAAAACCCAGTCAGCAATTTTTGACCAGAAGTCAGAAAATTATAACTGTACAAGTTCTGCCAATATCATAATATCTCAATATCCAGTATCCGGCATCCAGCAACCAGTATCCTTCCTTTATATTTGTCGCCAAATATTGACAGTTATGAATGAGAATCTTGTAAAACGAATTGCAGCAGAAGTTGAGGAAATTAAAGCTTCGGGTTTGTATAAAACAGAACGAATAATAACCAGTCCACAAGGGGCAGAAATAACAGTAAATGGGAAAACGGTACTGAATTTTTGTGCTAATAATTATCTTGGCTTGTCATCACATCCGAAAGTGATTGCAGCAGCGCAGAAGGCCATTGATTCACATGGCTATGGTATGAGCAGCGTCCGGTTTATCTGCGGTACGCAGGATATTCATAAGACATTAGAAAAAAAGCTGTCTGAGTTTTTGGGAACGGAGGATACTATTTTATATGCCGCAGCATTTGATGCTAATGGTGGTGTATTTGAACCATTGCTGGGTGAGGAGGATGCGATCATTTCTGATGCATTAAACCATGCTTCAATAATTGATGGGGTTCGCTTATGTAAAGCTCAGCGCTACCGCTATGAGCACAATAATATGGCTGATCTTGAAATGAAACTGGCAGAAACACAGAAACTTCGCAACCGTATTATTGTTACAGATGGCAGTTTTAGTATGGATGGAACTATCGCACAATTAGATAAGATCTGCGATCTCGCAGATAAATATGATGCAATAGTAATGATCGATGAATGTCATTCATCAGGATTTTTAGGTAAAACAGGAAGGGGTACTCATGAATACCGTGGCGTGATGGGAAGAATAGATATTATTACCGGCACATTGGGAAAAGCATTAGGTGGCGCAAGTGGCGGATTTACTTCCGGACGTAAAGAAATAATAGATATGCTAAGACAGAAATCAAGGCCGTATCTTTTTTCAAATACATTGGCGCCATCTATTACAGGCGCATCTATTGCTGTACTCGAAATGCTTACTCAAACTACAGAGTTGAGAGATAAGCTTGAGTTCAACACAAAATATTTCCGCACCAAAATGACTGAAGCAGGTTTTGACATAAAACCCGGCGAGCATCCAATCGTTCCTATCATGCTTTATGATGCAGTACTTGCACAAAATTTTGCTGCTAAATTATTAGATGAAGGAATTTATGTTATTGGATTCTTCTTTCCTGTAGTAGCAAAAGGACAGGCAAGAATAAGAGTGCAGTTAAGTGCTGCGCACGAACAAGCTCATCTTGATAAAGCTATTAAAGGGTTTACAAAAGTGGGAAAAGAGTTAGGAGTGCTTAAGTAAAATGCAAATAATGCCAATTAAGAACATTAATGCCGTTGTTGAAGAGTATAGTAAATCTCACATTCATAATATCATTTGACTTAAATGATTGAAGGCCATATTCGGACTTTTACGATTACCACTGCAATCATAAAAGTTTAAAAATTCTTTGATGATGATTATGAAAAACAAGATGCTGGCATTATTTTCGTTCTCTCATTGCATGATTCAACTCTACCAATTTCCCTTTTGAAATTACCACTTAACCCGATTGTTAACCCGAATTCGTATTTAATGAAAAAATTTTTTTTGTCCTTAGCCCTTGGAGCAGTGGTGGTAGCTATGTTGTCATCCTGTTCAGCCAGTAAAAGAGATTGTCAAGGTGTACGCCATTATAAAACTAAAAATGGGATTTATCTTTGAGCTTTATTTAAAACCTTGATCAATCCTCCGCATGCGGGGGATTTTTTTTTACCGGACAAGAACTTACCAGAAAGCAATTCTCCACAAAGAATAATGCCTGTACATTTGCCGGAAATTCAATTGTAATGAAGAGAACTGCTCAAAGGAACAGCCTGTTAATTTTATTTAGTGTTTTATTGTTCGTTTCCTGTAACCGGAGCAATGTAAAGGTTGACAATTCGCTTAAAAAGTATTTTGATGAAAATAATGTGACCGGGTGTTTTGCATCGCTTAACAACGGCACCGGAATTATTACTGTTTATAATCTTGCCCGCTACCGCGACAGTAATTATTTACCTGCTTCTACTTTTAAAATTGTTAACTCACTTATCGGTTTGCAAACTGGTAAAATAACAGATGATAGTATGATAATAAAATGGGATGGAGTTGAAAGGCCTGTTAAAGAATGGAATCAGGACTTAACCATGTATGATGCTTTCAGAGTTTCATCGGTGCCTTACTACCAGGAAGTAGCCCGTCGCATTGGAAAAGATAGTATGGAAAGATGGCTGGATGCAATTGGGTATGCAGCAGGAGTAAAAGATACTGCTTACAAAATAAGAACAGCTATTGATACTTTCTGGCTCGATAATTCTTTAAAAATTTCACCGGCTGAGCAACAGGGCCTCGTAAAAAAATTATACTTCCATCAACTTCCTTTTTTCAGTACCTACGAGGATATGGTAAAACGGGCCATGACCTGGGAGCAAAATACCAGCTATACGCTGGCCTATAAAACAGGTTGGGGCAAAACAGAAAATGGAAATCATCTTGGTTGGGTCGTTGGCTGGATAGAGGAAGATGGTCATCCTCATTTTTTTGTACTGAACCTGGAATCGTCTAATCCTGATTTTGATATGGTAACAGTACGTAAGAAAATGCTGATTGATATACTAAAAAGCCTGGGTTATTTAAGCGCTATGAAGTAGTCTGGTTTAATATTTGCCCTCTTACTGCAATTAATTTTAAAACTGGTTTTGAATTTCATCTTTCAACATAAAGAATTTGTTTGGCTGTTCGGAGCAATTGGCATATTTCTATTGCTGTTTGTCTTATTACTTGTATGGAAAAAACAAGTTAAAAAGAGAATCGGCGATAAAAATCTTGTTAACCATCTCATCCGGAACTTTTCTCCATTAAAATTCAAATTGAAATTTTTTTGTCTCACGGCAGCATTTGCCGCAGGAGTAATTGCTGTAATGAATCCACAAAAAGCAGGAGCGGATGAAAGCATTACAAGAAAAGGTATTGATGTTGTGATCGCATTGGATGTAAGTAAAAGCATGTTGGCACAGGATCTTCAGCCAAGTCGTCTTGAACGTGCAAAGCAATTGGTGCTTAATCTTATGAACCAAATGCCAAATGACCGGATCGGGTTAGTAATGTTTGCAGGCAAAGCTTATTTACAGATGCCGTTAACAACGGATCATAATGCAGCTAAGTTATTTGTTGCAGCAGCAGGACCTGGTTCGGTGCCACAACAAGGTACTGTACTTAGCGAAGCAATGCGGATGGGATCGATGGCATTTAACAACAAAGAAAAACGGTTTAAGTCGATTGTGCTTATCAGTGATGGTGAGGACCAGGATGCTGAGGCATTGAAGACAGCCGGTGAAATGGCTGAACAGGGAGTAATGATAAATACAATAGGTATTGGTTCACCTGAAGGAACAACTCTTATTGAACCTGTAACCGGTGAAACAAAAAAAGATGAAGCAGGAAATGTGGTTATATCAAAATTAAATGAGGAAGCACTCAGGCAGATCGCTATTGCTACCAATGGTGTTTATCATCGCCTGCAGGGAAGTGATGAGACAATTGCGATATTATTAAAGCAATTTTCGCAGATCGAAAAAAAATCGTTTGACGATAATTCATTGCTTGATTATAAAACTTTCTTTCAATGGTTTGCTGCTGCCATGTTTTTATTGCTACTGGCAGAATTTTTTATTCAGGAGATAAAAAGTAAATTAAGATGAAGCGATCTCTTTTTATAACAATAGTTTCTTGCATCCTATCTACTGCTGTGGCGCAGTTGGCAGATGATCATCTCCGGAAAGGGAATGAGTTTTATAAGCAGCAAAAATTTGAAGAAGCTGAAAAAGAATTTTCCGAAGCTCTTAAAAAAGAGCCATCCAATAAAACAGCTATCAACAATCTTGCGAGTGTGCAATACCGGTTGAAAAAAAATGAGGAAGCAAAAAAGGAATTTGAAAAACTAGCAACCGGCGACAATGATAATAACTCAAAAGCAACAGCCCGGTATAATATTGGCGCTGTTTTAAGCAAGGAAAAAAAACTGGAAGAAAGTATTGAGGCCTATAAAGAATCTCTCCGCTTAAATCCTGAAGATAAACAGGCAAGGGAAAATTTGCAGAAAGCATTGCTAGAGCTGAAAAAGAAAAAACAGCCAGAACAAAAAAAGGAAAACAAAAAGAAACAACAGCAACAACAAAACCAGCAGAAGCAGCCGCAATCAAAAATGAACCGTAAAGACGTAGAAAAGCAACTGCAGTTACTTCAGCAAAAAGAAAAGGAAGTAAAGCAGCGTATGCAAAGCGAAAAAGTGAAAGAAGCTGGCTCTAGCCCAAGGGACTGGTAGTTTTTGAATGTGCTGGTACATATGCAGATCGATCCAATCTGATCCCTAGTTATTTACCTCCTTAATTCAACAACTTTCCTTCAATCGAGTACATTTGCCGAACTTTGTTGCGTGGTTAATTTTCACCAATGTAGCGATCCGCATATTGGCTAATCAACAAATCCGCACATCGATTTTATGCAATATTACTGTGAGTCATTATCGGAATACAAAAGACTTAAAACAAGAGAGGTAAGGATCGGCGATCTGTTACTCGGTAATTATCATCCCATTCGTGTACAGACGATGACAACAACTGATACAATGGATACAATTGCAACAGTTGAACAGTCTATACGTTGTATTGAAGCCGGCTCGGAATTGGTTCGCATAACAGCCCCATCAAAAAATGAAGCTGAAAATTTACTGAACATCAAAAATGAACTGCATAAAAGAGGTTATCATACTCCTTTGGTAGCCGATATCCATTTTACACCTAACGCTGCAGAGATAGCAGCAAGAATAGTTGAGAAAGTAAGAGTGAACCCCGGTAATTATGTTGACAAGAAAAAATTTGAACTGATTGAATATTCTGATGCAGAATATGCAGAAGAAATAGATCGTATCCGGGAACGGTTTACTCCATTGGTAAAAATCTGTAAAGAGTATGGAACGGCTATGCGTATTGGCACTAATCATGGTTCACTAAGTGATAGAATTATGAGCCGCTTTGGTGATACATCTGCTGGTATGGTGGAAAGTGCAATGGAATTTTTAAGAATAGCAAGACTTGAAAGCTATCATAATATTGTACTGAGTATGAAAAGTAGCAACCCGCAGGTAATGGTGCATGCATACCGGTTGCTTGTAAAAACAATGTTTGATGAGTTTGGCGAATGTTATCCATTACATCTTGGCGTAACAGAAGCAGGCGATGGAGAAGATGGAAGAATTAAAAGCGCAATTGGTATTGGTACATTGCTAGAAGATGGCCTTGGAGATACTATTCGTGTTTCATTGACAGAAGACCCCGAACTGGAAATTCCGGTATGCAGAGATTTAGTGAAAAGATATACGGGTATAGAGTCGGTAAACAACAAGCAATCAAAACCAAAGATTTCCTACTCTCCTTTTGAATACAAGCGAAGAGAAACATTTTCGGTTAATAATATTGGTGGAAAGCAGGTACCTGTTGTAATTGCAGATCTAAGTAAAGTCAAAAAGATCACAACCGACACATTGCAAAGTATTGGGTATGCTTACGAGCCAGCGTTAGACAAGTGGAGTATCAGTGATTCTGCTGCTGATTATATTTTTACCGGTAATCAGTTAATAGATTTTGCATTGCCGGGAACATTGAGAGTAATCGTTTATCCAGACGCATGGATGCAGGCTGCTGATAAAACAAAATACTTCCCAATTTATGAGGACAGCGGGTATGTAGCAGCAGAAACAGTAAGTGAAGTGATGAATTTTGTGATGGTTGATTGCACAAAGGAAAATAGTATTTCAATTTACCTGGAGAAATTCGCCAATGATCCAACAGTTGTTCTTTGTTTTAGTAGTACAGAAAAAAATGCAATGCAGTCGGTACGAAATATGTATGCTGAATTGATGCAAAGCGAGATCCGCAACCCTGTTATTAATATTACTGATAGTAATTGGGAAACACCAGATGAACATCTTATTCATTTTGCGACTGAAACCGGCGGCTTGTTTTTAGAAGGAATGGGCGATGGAATTTGTTTGGGCATGACCGGGAAAAGCTATCAGCTTGTAACAAATAATTTTGAGCAATTAAATGCGAGCGGCCGAAACTATTCTACCAATACAAGTGCAGAACAATTTATTAATAATACAGCTTTCGGTATTTTACAAGCTACACGTACACGAATTTCAAAAACTGAATATATTAGTTGTCCAAGTTGCGGCCGAACTTTATTCGACCTGCAGGAAACAACAGCGAAAATTCGTTCCGTAACTAATCACCTGAAAGGAGTGAAGATCGCTATCATGGGTTGTATAGTGAATGGTCCAGGTGAAATGGCGGATGCTGATTTTGGTTATGTTGGTAGCGGGCCGGGTAAGATCACTTTGTATAGGGGAAAAGAAATTGTGAAACGAAATGTAAATAGTGAAGTGGCGGTGGATGAATTGATCAACCTGCTGAAAGAAAGTGGTGCATGGGTTTAACGTCAGATAAATAATATGGGTATGAACAGAACTTTATGGCTGGGTTTATTTTTTATCATAATGGCTGTTGATATTTTCGCTATTGCTACAGATAATAATGACTTACGCTGGTTTACAAAACCCTTAATTATCCCAATGTTAATCGGGTATTTGGTTTCATCATTTACAATCATAAAATTCTGGGAGTATAAATGGGTAATTGCTGCATTAGTATTTTCATGGGGTGGCGATGTACTACTGATGCTTGAACCCAGGGATAGCAATTTCTTTATATACGGGCTTGTTTTATTCCTGATTGCTCATGTCTGTTATATTTATTTTTTCCAGGTGATAAAACTGAAAGAAAAAATAAAAACCAGCTGGTTATTTGTGTTACCCGTGCTAGTTTATTATGCGTGGTTGATAACATTACTGTTTCCCTACCTTAAGGATTTAAAAATCCCTGTGATAGTTTATGGAGCTGTAATAAGTACTATGCTTGGATTTGCTTTACACATGCTCGCTATGAAAAACAAAAATGCAGCGATGAGTATGATGATCGGGGCCCTACTGTTTATTATTTCTGATTCAGTGCTGGCAATTAATAAATTTTATAAACCTTTTGAAGGAGCTGGTATCGTCATCATGTTAACGTATGCCTTTGCACAGTTCTTAATAGTTGCCGGAGTTATTAAATATATCAGGGCATCAATTGCTGACTAAATGGAATATTATGCAGAAAACAGATTTTTTGATTATCGGTTCAGGTATTGCGGGATTAACTTTTGCATTGAAGACTGCAAAACATTTTCCGGAAAAGAAAATTACAGTAATTACAAAAGCTGCGGCCGATGAAACAAATACAAAATATGCACAAGGTGGTATTGCAGTTGTAAACGATTTGGAAAATGATAGTTTTAAAAAACATATTGAT
Source organism: Bacteroidota bacterium (assembly GCA_005882315.1). NCBI lineage: Bacteria > Pseudomonadati > Bacteroidota > Bacteroidota bacterium. The sequence goes on along the minus strand of VBAR01000001.1, from coordinate 858,937 downwards.
GATACATTGATTGCCGGTGATGGGCTATGTAATAAAAACATAGTGGAAATAGTAGTGAAGGAGGGCCCTGAACGGGTAAATGAGATCATCGAATGGGGGGCAAGATTTGATAAAGAAGATGATGGTGACTATAAAAGAGGAAAAGAAGGGGGGCATTCAGAGTCACGTATTTTGCATCATAAGGATATTACCGGCTGGGAGATTGAAAGAGCATTGATCGCTGCAGTAAATAATCAATCAAATATTGAATTTATCAAGCATTGTTTTGTTGTTGATATCATTACACAACACCATTTGGGTTATCTTATTACAAAATCAACTCCGGATATTGAATGTTACGGAGTTTATGTTTTAAACTTACAGACGAATAAGATTGAAAAAATACTGGCTGATATAACAATGTTGGCTACAGGCGGTAATGGGCAAGTTTATCGTACCACTACTAATCCCGGTATTGCAACAGGTGATGGTATTGCAATGGTATACCGTGCAAAAGCTCGTATTGAAAATATGGAATTCATCCAGTTTCATCCGACAGCATTATATGAACCGGGAGTAAGAGGTCAGGCTTTTTTAATTACAGAGGCAGTTCGTGGTGATGGTGGCATTCTTCGCAATAAGGACGGTGAAGCATTTATGGAACGCTATGATGCAAGAAAAGACCTTGCGCCGAGAGATATTGTTGCAAGAGCAATCGATAGCGAAATGAAACGTACCGGTACAGAACATGTATATCTTGATTGCAGGCATTTTGATAAAGAAAAATTTACGGAGCATTTTCCTAATATTTATAAAAAATGCCTGAGTATAGGTATCGATGTGATGGAACTCATGATACCAGTAGCGCCGGCCGCACATTACAGTTGTGGTGGTATACAAACGGATGAGTGGGGGAGAACCAGCATTAATAAATTATATGCATGTGGTGAATGTGCAAGTACAGGTTTGCATGGAGCTAATCGTCTTGCAAGTAACTCATTGCTGGAGGCAGTTGTGTTTGCACATCGCTGCTATCTTGATGTGTTATCAAAGTTTGAAGAACAACAACATCCTGGTTCATCAAACACAAAAGTGCCAGACTGGAATGCAAGGGGAACTACAGAACCCAAAGAAATGATCCTGATAACACAAAGCCTCAAAGAATTGCAACTGGTAATGAGTGATTATGTAGGTATTGTTCGTAATGATGTTCGTCTGCAACGTGCCATGCGCCGGATTGATTTGCTATGGGAAGAAACAGAACAGTTATATCAAAATACATCCTTATCTCCTCAGTTACTTGAGCTGCGCAATATGATCACGGTAGGTTACCTGATTGTAAAAGGGGCGTCATTCCGTAAAGAAAGCCGTGGGTTGCATTACAACACTGATTACCCGGGCAAAAGTGATTTAGTGCAGAATATAGTTTTATAGCATTTCAGCCTGAAATTTTCGGTCAATCCCGGAATCCTCTACACTCACTACACATTCTTATCTTTGATGGCTATGTATTATATTGTTTACAGTCTGCTCTGGTTATTTTCTTTACTTCCTCTTCGCATACTTTATTTTATTGGCGACGGATTTTACCTGTTGATCTTTCATGTTTTTAAATACCGCCGTGATGTGGTGATAAAAAATCTGCAAATCGCTTTTCCTGAAAAAACGGAGGCCGAAAGAATTGTTATTGCAAAAAAATTTTACAGCAACATGGTAGATATGTTTATGGAGACTATTAAGATGGTCTCTGTATCAGACAAGTTTATTGCAAAACGGTTTACGGCTAACTGGGATGTAGTAAACGCAATTTACCCAACCGGCAAGAGTGTGCAGGTACACCTCGGACATAATTTTAACTGGGAATGGGGAAATAGGGTATTGGTGAAAAAAACAGCATTTAAATTACTGGCAGTTTATATGCCAATTGGCAATAAAATATTTGAAAAATTATTTTATAAGCTGCGAACAAAAACGGGTGCTATTTTTTTGAAGGCAACAACGATGAAGGAGGATTTTTTGCCTTATCGTAATGACCAATACTTACTGGGATTAATAGCCGACCAAAATCCCGGGTACCCGGGTAGTGCCTGGTGGTTTAATTTTTTTGGGCGGCCTACTCCTTTTGTAAAAGGACCCGCAAAAGGTGCTATAATTAATAATGCGACTGTTGTATTTGCTTTTATCCATAAGCCCAAACGGGGTTATTATGAAACCGTTTTTTCCCTTGTAGAAGAAAACCCCTCCAGCGCATCTGAGCAGGAGCTTACCCGAAAATTTGTTTTGTACCTGGAGGATATTATAAGACAATATCCTGATATGTGGCTCTGGAGTCATCGGCGCTGGAAACATGAATGGAAACCAGAGTATGGCGAAATACTGCAATAAAAGAGGCCCCGCTGGAAAGCGGGACCGGTTAACAACACACACATGAAAAAACTAAAAATTATTTTTTCTTCTTTTTCAGTTGCAGGTAATCGAGGAAGTAAATTATTTTAAACGAAATATTATTATTGTCACTTGCATCCAGTGTATGATCGAAGTTTTTAAAATAGTTGTTCTCTACATCGTCATTAAAATCATACACCGCATTTTTCCAAACGATATTTATAAAACTTCCCGGCGCAAACTGCCAGGTATATACCATATCAATATTAAAAAAGTTCACATTCTGGTTACAATTAATATTAAATGCATTGTTGGGTTCAAGGTTTCCATCATGCAATAAATTGTAATAAGACTTGTAATCTACACTGCTGGTATAATGCCGCATACGGAATGTAATACCCTGCTTGTTATTGAAGTTATACTTGGCACTGAGAATATTTTCAATGGCATTTACTTTCCTTTTTCCAAATATGATATCATTTGCAGAAGATGACCAGGCATAACCCATGTTATTAAACCGTTGCTGAATATTCAGCCTGTGGGTAAGAGAAAACTTGCTGCTGAACCGGAAACTCTGCCTGAAAAAATTTTCAGTTGTAAAACCATCATAAAAATCGAAGAATTTCCTGTTAAAGGTTTCGATATAGAATGAATATTTCTTTGCTGAATTACTTTCAAACCAGGCTCCCAGGGTTGTACTATTTCCTCTTTTAAAATAACGGCCTTCCCAACGGGGTTCATAAAAATCGTTTTCATTGGGAATGAAAGCTGTAAACAAACCTGCCCACCATAATTTTTTCGATTGAACATTTATATTAGTCTGTATCCTGGAACGCTGATATTTTTCATCGATACCTGCTATAGGAGAAAACAGTTTACTGTAACTGGCATTAAAGTTTATAAAAATCCTGTTATACCATTTTTTAGGCTCGGTCCAACGATAACCTGCATACATGCCATGATCGAGATAATTATTATTGGTGAAATACCCCATATCATTACTGCTGTATTTTGTATCAGTAAGATCTTGCCAGACTTCGAAAGTAAAACGACCACTCCGCTTACCAAAACGCAAGGTCTGATTATAACCCGTACGGGTTTCTCCTTTTGCATCGATACCAATAAGATTACTTACTGCCGCTTTGCCACCAAAATTCCACATGTTTGTTTTATTATTCAGATCAAACAGTGCAGCTGTAACATTTGCATCATAATCACCACCACTGCGCCATACGTTTGTATTTACCAACGATACGCTGCTGTTGTTTTTCATTGTTTGATCAAATACTAAAATATTATAATTGGTCAAGGGGTCGGTTTGAAATTCGCGTTGTTCTTTAGTCAGTGTGTTTTCTATCGTTGCATATTGTGGCTTGGTAATAGCATTCAGTACACCAATACCTAAACCTTTTTGCGTTCGTCCGGAAATTTTTGATGCATTGATCAACTTCGATTCAGATGGGTTTTCTTTTACTTCTTCATCTACACCTGTTTGACTATATGCATCATACATATGAATGGGTTGCCCACCGATCCTTCTTGAATAAAACAGGTCACCTTTACTGAACAACTCGGTTCCTTCTGTAAAGAAATTCCTGTTTTCGTTGAACTTAACTTCAAAAGGAGAAAGGTTAAGTACATTGTTATCACTCTGTACCTGTCCGAAGTCAGGGACCAATGTAGCATCAAGCGTAAAAGCCTGGTTGATGCCATACTTTACATCCATACCACCATTGATCTGTGTAGTCGTATTTTCAACACCCGGCTTATTGTGCGGATAGTGATTGACATAAGTAGAAAAATAAGGGGAAAATTGTAGACGTAACGGAGGTTTGACATTTGAAATACCCGTCCATTTTCCTTCCTGGGTGAGAAAGCCATTTACGTTTACATCAATCGGGTTCCAGGTATATTGTTGTTCTGTTTTTCTCCGACGCCGGGTAATATTCAGGCCCCAGGTCTGTATATCTTTTTTTCCAAAACGGATAGCTGAGAAAGGAATAAACATTTCAAAACTCCATCCGTCTTCATGGATCACGGCATTGCTTTTCCAAACAGCGCTCCAGTTAAAATCTTCGCCACCGTTATTGCTTCCTGCTGCAGGCGGGGACATCTTTGCATCCCATTGCTCGCCGAGTGGCGTAAGGAAATATTCAAATGCATTGATTTGATCATTATAGGTATCGAAAAAAATTCCTACATAATCATTGGTGCCAAAACCATCCCGACCAGAGAGTTCACGGGCAATACTGTCTTTGGTACGTTCATAACAATAGCCTCCAAAATAAATCCCTTCATCATTATACATGAGGTAAGCAATGGTTTTATTCGCTGGGTTTTCCACTACTCCCGTTTTAGGACGGAACTCCACCAGGTCAGTCATAATAGCAGCATCTTTCCATGCCTCATCATTTATCAGACCATCTATCTTAACGGATTGTGTAGTTCGCTTAGCAGATAATTCTTTTGCAGCGGGAATTTGTGCATAGGTCGCAATAGTGCACAACAATGCAACGAAGGTTGAATTGGCTTTGGTAAACATGGCTATACTCTTACAGTTGATTAAACGACGAAGTCTTTAATCTGTTACACCTTTTGTGTTAAACACTACTAAAAAATTCGTAGTGTAAAACTAATAGCCATGTCAGTACTAAAAATTTCTTTTAGCTGAGTGGTAATTGGCACTTGACGAGTGGTGAAAAAAAGGGGGCGTTAACTTTTTGTTGTGAAAAATAAAAAGGAACCATTTCTGATCCCTTTAATAAGAAAATTTTATCCTGATTTTTAATTCAACACACTCTTCTCTTTCACTACTACTATTTTTTCTTGTTCTTTAATTTTTCCCCAGCCACCATTTATATTGCGGAGGTTATGTATACCCTGGCGTTTTAATAATGAGCAGGCAATAACACTGCGATAACCGCCCGCGCAATGCACATATAAATTTTGGGTTTCTTCAAGATTAGCCATACTGGCAGGATCGGTCATTTCATTTAACGGAATATTCTTTGCATCTTTCAGATGACCATCTGCAAATTCGGTTTCTCTTCTTACATCCAATACTACCATATTGGGATCATGCGGCATATCCATCATCATTTCATCAGCTTCTATATCAATGATCATATCCGATTTTTCCCCAGCATTTATCCAGGCATCATATCCACCCGCCAGGCAACCGGCAAATTTTTCAAAACCCACTCTTGCCAATCTTACTACAGTTTCTTTTTCTTTCCCCGGTTCTGTTACTAAAAGGATTCTTTTATCAAAAGGCAATATGGCGCCTGCCCATTCTGCAAACCTGCCTTCAAGACCAATACTAATAGAACCGGGTATAAAACCAAGAATAAATGTATTCGCATGTCTTGTATCAAGAACGATCACATCATCTTTCATCATTTTCTTAAACTCTTCAACAGATAAACTTTTTAACCCATGCTCCAGCACATTGTCAAGACTTTCATATCCTTCTTTATTGATTTTTGCATTGATCGGGAAATAATTTGGCGGTGCTGCAATACCATGTGTGACAGCCTTAATAAATTCTTCTTTTGATGCAGCTTGTAATGCATAGTTATGTGCCTTCTGTTCACCAATTGTACTAAAAGTTTCGCTACCTAAATTTTTACCGCAACTGCTGCCGGCGCCATGCGCAGGATATACGATCACTTCATCGCCTAGCGGAAATAATTTCGTATGAATACTGTCATACATCATACCGGCAAGATCTTCCATGGTAAGATCTTCACCTTTTTGTGCCAGATCAGGGCGGCCCACGTCACCAACAAATAATGTATCACCAGTAAACACACAATGCTCTTTTCCATTTTCATCTTTCAGCAAATAACAACTTGATTCCAACGTATGGCCCGGTGTATGCAATACAGTAATGGTGATATCGCCAACACGGAATGTTTCTCCGTCTTTTGCAACATGCACAGCGAATTTTGTTTGCGTCTGAGGTCCGTAAACAATTGGTGCATCAGTTGCTTTGCTTAGATCAAGATGGCCGCTTACAAAATCAGCATGAAAATGTGTTTCAAAAATATATTTGAGTTTCGCTTTTCTTTCATTCAGCGTTTCAAGGTACTCATCAATATCACGCAAAGGATCGATGATGGCCGCTTCACCATTGCTTTCAATATAATAAGCCGCTTCGCTGAGACAACCCGTGTACAATTGCTGAATAAACATAATTGGTGATTTATGGCTCAAAAATAGTTGATTATTTAACAACAGGGTTTACGGTTAACGTAAACTCTGTTTTAGTTTTGTGAAACTCTGATTGTCAGCGGGTCAGTTGTTGAATTGTTTGCAAAAACTCTTTCAGTCGGGGCATATTTACCGAATAATAAATATTCTTTCCGTCACGGGTTGTTTTTACAAAACCAGCCTTTCTTAGTACAGCGAGGTGTTGCGATGCCACAGCCTGTACTAAAAACAACTCAGTAAAGATCTCGGTAACTGTACAGGTACCTTTTTCATCTATCTTTTTAAGTATCTGTTGACGGAGTTTGTGGTTGATAGCTCTAACATAAATAGCCGCCTTTTTCACCAATAAAGTATCCAGCACAACCGGTTCGGTTATTTCTTTACCACTAGTAAACTCAAGTGAATAGGTGCTCATCGCTGTGCTGTTTATACAAAAGTAGGGTTATATTATTTTTTCGGTTGAACAGTATGAAAATCTTTTATGTAAAACGGCTCAGCATAGGCAAGATCGGCAAAGTCATTTGTTGCCATCTTTTTTTCTGCCAGCCCGATCATTTCTGATGCATTATGCTCAATGGTTTCAAACAAAGCATTAGCCGATTGAATAACAGGTTTACATTTTGCGGCGCCGTTTCCAAAGAAGAGAATACTGTTGCCAGCCAGTTGCTCAGCAAAACTGTTTTCATCAATGATCCTTGCATGTGGCAGAAGGATTGCCTTTAAAGACTTATCATAAATCGCTGTAAATACTTCCATACGTCGGGCATCAATTAGCGGACAATAATAATTGATATTGGATATTGGGATATTGAGAGAAGCAATAGTCATTACTTCAAGAGTGCTTAAAGTTATAAGTGGTTTATTTAATGCATAACACAATCCTTTTGCTGTAGCCAATCCTACACGAAGACCGGTGTAGGAGCCGGGCCCGTTACTCACAGCTATGGCATTCAATTCTTTTAAACTGTAACCTGTTTTTTTTACCAGTGATTGAATAGCAGGTTGTATCCATGCTGCATGATCTTTTTGGTTCTTGTTTTCAGCAATTCCGATCAATTCACCATTTTTTGAAATGCACACTGATGCATTTTCAACCGCCGTATCGATATGTAATAATAAGGACATTTATCTGGTTGCTTCTTTTTCTAATAAGGTGGCAGGCTGGTACCGTGAATTTGTTTTGCTCAACTCATTTAATAAGGAGTAAATATTTTTTAAACCAATTTTTTCACTCCATTCAAATGGACCGTATGGGTAATTAGTGCCAAGCCTCATTGCTATATCTATTTCTTCTTTTGTACTTACATTTTCCTGCAAAGCAAAATAAGCTTCATTAATGATCATACTTACCACTCTTGCGGAAACAAAACCTGGAATATCAGGTACCCAATCAATTATTTTATTCAATGCAACAGCAATCTTTTCAGCATCAACTTTTAGTGATTCATTTGAAGAGCTTGCTTCTATTAATGTTCTTTTCATAAAACCCGGCCAACCATTTATGCGAATAAATGAAGTGCCTGACTCAATTACGGAATTAACAAAAACAGGTTTTGGTAAAAGCCGTGTAAATAATGCTGTTCTTTCAACTGTATTTTCGAAGGCAAGATCAAAATAAGCGTCAGCGTCTGGATGAAGTATGAATTCTTCTGCTGTATTGATACGAATAAGCGTTATACTATCGCCTGTATAACCGGACGTTAACTCTGCTACTTCATTTTCATTTCCCCATACAACGATCTTCATGAATCATTTTTTGCAAAGAAAGCACTTAAACATAAATTCGTCGTTCTAAATTCTTAAAAACAAAAACATGTCAAGAACAGTCATCAATACACCCAATGCTCCTGCACCTATCGGTCCATACAACCAGGCTATTCAATCTGACCATATGCTTTTTATTTCCGGCCAGATCTGCATCGATCCTGTGAGTGGTCAGCTTAAAAATAAAGATATACAGGAAGAAACTCACCAGGTAATGCATAACCTGAAGGCAATACTTACAGCCGCTGGTATGGACTTCAGCAATATTGTTAAAACGACCATCTTCATCACAGATATGAATCGTTTCGGAGAGATCAATGAAGTATATGGAAAATATTTTACAAGCGACTTCCCGGCAAGAGAAACAGTCCAGGTATCGGCACTGCCAAAATTTGTGAATGTAGAAATCAGTATGATTGCGGTAAAGTAAATCACATGCGCCGCCTGCTGCAAATATTATTATGGAAACCTGTGTTGTGGCTGGCAACAAAATTTTCATCCAAACCGGATAAGCAAAAAATATTTGAAGCATTAAGCCGGTTGTTGAAACTTATAATTGAGGAGCCGGGCAAAAGGGGTATTGTTATTCCTTTTGATATTACTTACTCAAAATTTATTATTTTTTCCGACCAGCATCGTGGTGGTAAAGATGGTGCTGATGATTTTGCAGCGGCTGAACCCAACTATCTTGCAGCTTTAGATCATTATTTCCAGCAACAGTTTTATTTTATCAGTTTGGGAGACAGTGAAGAGCTTTGGGAGAACAGTTTAACCAAGGTAAAAAAATATAACTCAGTTTCACTGGAGAAAGAGAAGCTTTTCATTCAACAAAATCGTTTTGTAAAGATATTTGGTAATCATGATCTGTATTGGGACAATGATCCATTGGCTGGCTGGCAATTAAAAAAAATATACGAACAAGAAGTAAAAGTGTACGAAGGAGTTGTGTTACAGTCAATAGCTAGTAACCAAGAACCAGTAACCAGCAACAGTCCATTAACCATCTTCCTTACTCACGGTCACCAGGGTGATGCCAGCAGCGATGGCAATTGGTTCAGTAAATTTTTTGTGGCAAGAATATGGGCTCCGTTACAAGCTTATTTAAGGATCAATCCAAACACACCAGCTTATGATGCCAACCTGAAGACAAAGCATAATCAGATCATGTACGAATGGTCTTCCCAACAAAAAGACCTTATACTGATAACGGGTCATACACACCAACCCGTTTTTGAATCACTCACTTATCTTGAGCTATTATATAAGAAATTGCAACAGGCAAGAAATGATAAAGATGTTGATGTTGTAAAAGCAATTGAAATAGAAATCCAGAACCGCAGGCATAAATACACGGATATAGCAACCCAATACCTGCAAATGAAACCCAGTTATTTTAACTCTGGTTGCTGCTGCTTTAGTGATGGTGATATTACTGGTATTGAAATTGCGGATGGGTTTATCCGGTTAATAAAATGGAGCAAAGATGGCGGAAGGATCATTCTGGAAGAGGCAACTCTTGTTCAATCACTAGAACTGCTACAATAAAATATCATTTCAACACTTCACTGTCTTTTTCTTTTTTCCTAAATTTCCTCTTACTTCTATTTTTTTAATATAATTCGCTGCAGACGGTACTTCGCAGGCTGTGTTTCCCATATCCACCATCACAGTTCCAATTTTTTGTGCTGTTGCAATCGCTTCTTTGGTCAGTTCTTTTATATAACCTCCAGTGCAGATTATAAAATTGTTCATAGTGTATTTTACACGATTCGGTGCCTTATGAATTTCCTTTTCAATTCGCTTCATCAATTTTTTTATCAATGCAATATCCAGTTCATTATCCGGCTTCATGGAAATAACACCTGCCAATGCACTCCAGCCTGAAGAAGCAATGCTTTCTTTTGGTGAATCGATCCATTTCATACCCAGTTCCCAGCCATAAGGACTTTCTGCTGCCACCCAAGCAACCGTATATTCACAAATGCCGCCACTTCTTGATTTCTCCACCCATTGCTGAATATCTTTCTTGCTCATCTTCGATTGATCAGCAATCAAACCTGCGAGATACATCGCATCATAATTGCCTGTATCAAAAAGTTCCATAGCCAGCTCATGGTTTACTTTTACTTTTTTCTGAATAACCTTGAGGTCAGCTATTTTCACACCGAACATTGGCTCTGAACCACCGTGGTTCATGAATATTCTTTTTATATTTTCTGACCCTTTCTTTTTTAATTCATCCATTATTTGTGTTGCTGTCATAATGATAAATTTTAATCTTTAATATCTGCGATATTAAAATTAAGTAAATAATAAAAATAAAAAAACCCGACGAAGCCGTCGGGTTTGCATTTTTAAAAAGCTTTTTTCCAGTCATTATTTTTTCGATCCCAGTCAGGGAGTTTGTTATCGGGGTCAAGTTTTATTTCTTTGATCTCGCTGGTAGTGGGTACACTTAAAGTATAAACAGCACCACGTTGCCATACTTCAACAGGCAAATCAATCCGGTGTTGTTTGCCATTGGCCTCAGTAATTTTTATCGAAACAGGCATCGCCATTTTTTCCAGGTTCTCCAGTGTTATCTCACTTCCGTTTTCTGGTATCTTATCTTTATACTTTACTTCTTTTACACCCTGGTCGAGTTTCCATGTATTTAATACCCACCCTCTCCAAAACCAACCAAGATCTTCACCCGATGCATTTTCCATGGAATGAAAGAAATCCCAGGGTGTTGGATGTTTAAATGCCCAACGGCTTACATATTCACGGAAAGCTGCATCAAAACGTTCGGGGCCGAGTACTACTTCACGCAACGAAGTTAGCATAGCTCCTGGTTTCAGGTAAGCTGCCACACCCAAATTATCCTGTTGTATTACATCCGGGTTATTAAACAATCCATCCATCTTGTCACTGTAAGTATATTTTACCATGAAATCTCCATTCGGGTCATCAAAAAAACCGCCGCTGGCTTTGAATTCACCTTTATTAAATTCATTTGTAGAAAGTGTATTGATGAAAGTATTAAAACCTTCATCCATCCATGCATATTTACGTTCATTACTGCCCACGATCATCGGGAACCATGTATGACCAAATTCATGATCAGTTACTCCCCATAAACTTTCACCTTCTGAACCAAAACCGCAGAAAACAATTCCGGGATATTCCATACCGCCAACAATACCGGCTACATTCACTGCCATCGGGTAAGGAAACGTAAACCATTTTTTTGAATAGTGTTCAATAGCAGCTTTTGTAAACTCGGTACTACGCTGCCATGCATTTTTCTTATTACTCTCAACCGGGTACACACTTACCGCTAGCGATTTTTTATTATCCGGTAAATTAATTTTTGCGGCATCCAGTATAAATGCTTTAGAAGCACCCCATGCTACATCACGGGCATTATTAATTTTAAATTTCCATGTACAATTTGGAGTTTGCGGTCTTGAGCTTTTATCTTTTATATCTTTTTCGCTTCTTATCATCACTGTTTTATCACTGTTCTTTGCTTCATTCCATTTTTTCAATTGATCTGCAGTTAAACATTCGCCGGGATTCTGCAATTCACCGCTACCCATTACAATAACATCTGATGGTGCAGTAACAGAAAACTCAATATCACCATATTCAAGGTAGAACTCTCCCTGGCCGAGATAAGGTAGCGTATTCCATCCCTGTATATCATCATACACACACATACGGGGAAACCACTGCGCTACTTCATACACCCATCCATTTTTTGTTTTCAATCTACCCATGCGGTCAGAACCATATTCGGGAATGCTGAATTCAAAACTCATTTTAATTTTAACCGTGCCGCCACCTGCTTTCAATGCATCCTGCAGCCATACCTGCATTCTTGTATCTGTTGTAATTTGTTTAGGATTGTATTTACCTGCTTTTGTTTCTACTGTTAAATTTTTAATTACATCTCCATCGGTAAATTTTGCATTTGCCCAACGACCACCTTCTACTGTTGTTGTTGCTGATGCACGGGAATCTTTCCGGTAAATATTCTGGTCCATCTGCAACCATAAAAATTTCAGGTTATCGGGACTGTTATTTGTGTATGTCAGCTCTACTTCGCCGCTTACTTTATGCAAGCCGGTATCGAGTGTCGCACTGATCTTATAGTCTGCACGGTTTTGCCAGTACTTAGGGCCGGGCTCACCGCTTGCACTGCGGAAATCATTTCCGGGGTAAGGATAAAACTGGGGGTTAAATACTTCGCGGTTGTCAAATTTTGTTTGAGCAAAAACAAAAATAGCCTGGAATATGAACAGGCAGGCAATTACAATCTTCTTCATGTATGTGAATTTATTTAGGGGTGTAATGTAATAAAAAGCGGTGAGGCAGGTGAACCGTACATCAGCTATTTGGAAATATTTAAGGAAAAAGAGATTCTGCAATGGCTACACTTTCAGGTTTCCCTACATCAGCGAATTTATCGCCACTATGGTCATAGCCCATAATAAGGTGTTCGGTGGCGAGTTTTAAATAAACCTCAACCAACGAGAACTTTCCGGAGAATTGATGCTTTTTCATCAAATCAAAGATTCCATATTCAAAAACCACTACGCAACTATATGCTTTTTCAATATAATAAGATTTGTGTATTGAAATTCTTTCCTCACTTTCTTTTACATTCCTCCAGCCGCAAAGCCGGTTAAGGTTATCAAACAAAAAATACCGTGATGTTTTGCGGTTAGTAACACCAAAGGAGATCAGAGGCTGATGCATATCATGAAAGAGCAGCAGGTTGTTAATGTCCAGTTCGGTAAGTATATCAACATTGCAGGTAATGAATCTTTCACCTGGAGTAAATAATCTTTCAGCTTTTAATAATCCGCCGCCGGTTTCAAGCACTTCGTTTGTTTCATCACTGATGATAACATTACTTCCCCATCCATCATTTTTTTTTAATGCATCAATAATCTGGTCTGCAAAATGATGAACGTTTACGATCACATCTTTGATTCCATGTTGCTGTAAGTATTCGATATTTCGTTGAAGTAATGATTTTCCATTCACCAAAGCCAATGCTTTTGGATGTTTATCAGTCCACGGTTTAAAACGTGTGCCGAGGCCGGCACTAAATATCATTGCTTTCATGATTGCTTTTCAGGAAGTGGGTTTTGCCAATCTTTTTCATCCTGCACCATATGTCTTAACTCAATTTTCACTTTGAATTTATTTTTTAAATGCCTGGCCAGTGCATCAGCAGCATACACACTTCTATGTTGGCCACCTGTACATCCAAAACTTACCATCAGGCTTTCAAAGCCCCGTTTGATATATTCTTCTACACTAATATCAACAATATCAAATACCGAATTTAAAAACTCAGGCATTTGTGTTTGTTGTTCCAAAAAATCTTTTACTTCTTTATCACGACCATGTTTGGTTTTCATGCTCTCAACCCGGCCGGGATTTAGCAAACCGCGGCAATCAAAAACAAAACCACCGCCATTTTCAGTTTCATCCTGCGGTAGATCCTTGCGGTAAGAAAAACTGCATATCTTAACTACCAGCGGAGTTTCAGTAGTTGCCTGTATTGGCGTAAAGTATTCAATGATCTCATCGCTGGTACAAAGATCAAGAGCTTTTCTGAATTCGGGTACCGAAATACCCATACTGTTATTGGCTAAAAAACCTTTCAGGTTATTTAATGCAAGAGGAATGCTGGTTAAGAAATGTGCTTTGCGTTCAAACAAACCGCGGAAACCATAAGCGCCGAGTACCTGTAGCAACCGGATAAGAACATAACCATTAAACTGACTTTTAAAGATCGTTTTATCAATTGAAGACCCAATTGTTTTTTCAAACATCTTCATGTAATATTCAAGCAAATCATTTTTCCATTCATTGGGCAGGTTAGCCTTTGCCTGCCAGATCAAACTTGCCGCATCATATTGAGGGGCGCCTTTCATACCGCCCTGGTAATCGATGAATCCGAGGCTGCCATCTTCCTTTACCATAATGTTACGGCTCTGAAAATCGCGGAACATAAAATATTTGTATTCTGTATGAGTAAGATAATTGCTCAACGCTTCAAGATCATCAAGCAGTTTTTGTTTATCATAGGGCTTGCGTAATGCATCGAGAAAATAGTATTTGAAATAAAGCAGGTCAGCAAGTATTGCCTGCTTGCCGAATTCCTTATTCGTCAGGCTTTTTTTATAATCCAATCCTTCATGACCTTTTACCTGTATCTGCACCAGGTTTTCAAGGCTTAGTTTAAATAAGGCATACACTTCATCGGTGTGTCCTTCTTTATCGAGTCTTGATGAAACGGAGATATCGCCAAAGTCCTGCTGGATGTAAAATATTTTATCATCGCTTATTGCATAAATTTCGGGTACAGGTAATTTCTTTTTGAAAAGATGATTTGAGAAATAGAGAAAGGTTTCGTTCTCTTTAATATTAGCACCATAAGTACCCATCACAGTTTTTCCATCATCGGTATGGATGCGGAAATAACGACGTTCGCTGCCGCTTTGTGGTAATACATCAATTGATGCAGCGGGTTTTCCGGCCCAGCTTTCATATAGTTTTCCAATGGATTCAACAACTTCTTGCATATAGCAAATGTAAAAGAAAGAATGGGTTGATACAGTCCTAACAGGCATTAGTTTTTTATTACCTTTGACGCCTGATGAGTTACCAGCCAAAAAATAAAGTACGAATAGTCACAGCTGCCAGTTTATTTGATGGTCACGATGCTGCTATTAATATTATGCGCCGCATCATGCAAAGCAAAGGTGCCGAGATCATTCACCTCGGGCATAACCGGAGCGTAAAAGAAATTGTAGAGACGGCTATTGAAGAAGATGTACAGGGAATTGCAATCACTTCTTACCAGGGTGGGCATGTGGAGTTTTTTAAATACATGAAAGATCTGCTGGAAGAAAATGGTTGCGGGCATATAAAAATTTTCGGCGGTGGAGGCGGTACTATTTTGCCAACCGAGATTGAAGAATTACATAAATATGGTATCAGCCGGATCTATTCGCCGGATGATGGACGACATATGGGGCTGGAAGGGATGATTGAAGATGTAATTATGAAATGTGATGTACAGTTGAATGGAAAAGCGGATTATAAAATGCCGATGAAACTTGAGGAAGTTAAGGATGTAAGAGTCATTGCAAGACAGATTACAAATGCAGAAAACGGAGGTCAGCCAGCAGTTAAGAGCCAGAAGCCAGGAGTTAGAACAATTCCTGTACTTGGAATTACAGGAACAGGAGGTGCTGGTAAATCTTCAGTTACTGATGAAATCGTTCGCCGCTTCCTCCACAACTTTACTGATAAAACTATTGCTGTTATTTCTGTTGATCCTTCAAAAAAGAAAACTGGTGGTGCATTACTGGGTGACAGGATACGAATGAATTCTATTTCACATCCGAGGGCTTATATGCGCAGTCTTGCAACAAGAGATGATAATACGGCACTAAGTAGTGCAGTACAGGAAGCAATTGATATTTGTAAAGATGCTGATTTTGATTTTATAATATTGGAAAGTGCAGGTGTTGGACAAAGTGATGCCTCTATACTGGACTATTGTGATGTAAGTATGTATGTGATGACACCTGAGTATGGAGCAGCAAGCCAGTTGGAGAAGATCAATATGCTTGATTATGCTGATCTTGTTTGTATCAACAAATTTGATAAAGCAGGCGCATTGGATGCATTGGCCGATGTAAGAAAACAATATAAACGTAATCACCTGTTATTTACAGCAAAAGATAATGAGCTACCGATTGTGGGTACAATGGCGAGCAAGTTTAATGATGATGGAGTGAATCAGTTGTTCGAATTAATGCTGAAGAAAATCGAAAACAAAACAAACACAGCGTTTGGTGAATATCATTTTGCCGAAACAGCTAAAGTATCGCAGGCAATCATTCCATCAAGCCGGGTAAGATATTTAAGTGAGATCAGTGAAAATAACAGGGGTTATGATCAACTGGTAACAGACCAGGCTGCTATTGCTTCAAAGTTGTACCAATTTAATGGAGCAAAGGAAACTTTAAAAGAAAAAGCAGATGCTTCATTATTGAAAACAATTGATGAGCAAATCGCATTTTATACAGATCAATTGACACCGGTAAGTCGCAAGCTTATCACTAATTGGAATGAAAAAATAAAGGAATACCAGAAAGATTATTATGAATACACAGTTCGTGATAAGGTGATAAAACTGGAAATGTTTTCAAAAAGTTTATCCGGCACAAGAATCCCAAAGGTTGTTTTACCTAAATACAAAGACTGGGGTGATATATTAAAATGGCAGGCGCAGGAAAATGTGCCCGGCCATTTTCCATTTACCGGCGGTGTGTTTCCATTAAAAAGAGAAGGAGAAGATCCGACAAGAATGTTTGCAGGCGAAGGCGGACCCGAAAGAACCAACAAAAGATTTCATTATGTAAGTCTTGATCAACCTGCCATAAGATTATCTACTGCTTTTGATAGTGTAACGCTGTATGGCGAAGACCCTGCTTATCGTCCGGATATTTATGGTAAGATCGGGAATGCAGGTGTGAGCATTGCTACTGTTGATGATGCGAAGAAATTGTATAGTGGGTTTGACCTATGTGATCCAAAAACATCTGTGTCAATGACCATAAATGGTCCTGCCCCGATGCTGCTTGCATTTTTTATGAATGCGGCAATTGATCAGCAATGTGAGAAAAAGATAAAAGAACTGGGATTAGAAAAAGACTTGGAAAGAATTAGTAAGGAGAAATATAAAAATCAAAAGGCACCTGTATATAATAATACCTCATCACCGGGTAATTTACCTCAAGGAAGCGATGGACTTGGATTAAAACTGCTTGGGTTAAGTGGAGATGAAGTTTTACCTAAAAATGTTTATGAGCAATGTAAACAAGTAGCATTACAGCAGGTGAGAGGAACAGTGCAAGCCGATATTCTAAAAGAAGACCAGGCGCAAAATACCTGTATTTTCTCAACTGAGTTTGCGTTGAAGCTGATGGGGGATATGCAGGAATATTTTATTCAGAATAAAATCCGCAATTTTTATAGCGTAAGCATCAGTGGTTATCATATTGCTGAAGCAGGTGCTAACCCTATTTCGCAGCTGGCATTTACACTGGCAAACGGATTTACTTATGTTGAATATTATCTTAGTCGCGGAATGAGTATTGATGAGTTTGCGCCAAATCTTTCCTTCTTCTTTAGCAATGGAATGGATCCGGAGTATAGTGTGATCGGGCGGGTGGCACGCCGTATCTGGGCAAAAGCGATGAAGTATAAATACAAATCGAACAAGCGCAGCCAGATGTTGAAGTATCATATTCAGACATCCGGCAGAAGTTTACATGCACAGGAAATAGATTTTAATGATATCCGCACAACGCTACAAGCATTATATGCTATTTATGATAACTGTAATTCACTTCATACAAATGCTTATGATGAAGCGATAACAACGCCTACTGAAGAAAGTGTAAGGCGTGCAATGGCAATTCAATTGATCATTAACCGTGAGTTAGGTACTGCAAAAACAGAGAATTTTAACCAGGGTTCATTTGCAATTGAAGAGTTAACAGATTTGGTAGAAGAAGCTGTATTAACAGAATTTGATCGCATTACTGAAAGAGGCGGTGTGCTAGGTGCAATGGAAAGAATGTACCAGCG
This sequence comes from Bacteroidota bacterium, assembly GCA_005882315.1. Taxonomy (NCBI): domain Bacteria; kingdom Pseudomonadati; phylum Bacteroidota; species Bacteroidota bacterium. Next base: position 840,931 of record VBAR01000001.1, on the reverse strand, counting down.
AAATAAAATACAGGAAGAAAGTTTATTCTATGAACATCAAAAGCATACCGGTGAATACCCGATAGTTGGTGTAAATACATTTTTAAATAAGCAAGGTTCTCCGACAATTGTACCCGGCGAAGTAATCCGAAGTACTACCGAAGAAAAAGAACAGCAGATAAATAACTTGTATGCATTCTGGAAAAGAAATGAAGGCAAGTCAGATGAAATGTTAAAGCGGTTGAAAAATACGGCTATTCAAAATGGCAATTTGTTTGAAGCGTTGATGGAAACAGTCAAATATTGCTCACTCGGGCAAATTACTAATGCTTTATACGAAGTTGGCGGACAATACCGGCGAAATATGTAAAAGGTTTGACCGCAACCTATTGGTATTCCTACACGTCTTTTATTCTGGCATGATTTTTTAACCCGTTAGAACATTAAAATCAAAACAATGAAAAGAATTTTATTTCTGCTTACAACACTCACATTCAGCGTAGCAATGATTGGCCAGGGAAACAGCGATGGTAATAAAGACAAAGCAAAGGATAAAGGCAAGCCGGTAGCAACTGACCAATCTGGTAAGAGTAAAGACAAAGAAAAAGCTGATAAGGAAAAAAAAGAAAGAGCCGACCATGACAAAAAAATATGGGAAGGAACGAGTGATAAAAGCGGTGGTCCTAAGGCTTCGAAGAATCAGCCAACGAAAGTTAGTTCTGCATTTCAACGAGATTATCCCAATGCAACAAATGTTTACTGGACAAAATACCGCGGTGACTGGACAGCTACTTTCGGCAATGGTATCTGGCGTTCAACTGCAGTGTATCATGCAAACGGTGATAGAAGAGATACAAGAACTCTTGTAAGTCGTGAGAGCATACCTCGTAAGATTTTGGATGTAATATTCAAGCAAAAGCCAGAGGCAAAAGTAGATGAAGCTATCAAAATAGAAGTACCGAAAGGGCTAAAAGACATCTTCAGAATAAAAGATATTATTAATGGTAAGGCTGAATTTCAGTATTATAATGCTGATGGTATTAAAGTACAGTATAATTATTAACCTGCCTGATTAATTTATTTAAGCGAACTGCCTCGTCGAAAACGAGGCAGTTTTATTTTGCATTCAGCTTTTGATTAACTTCCGCCCATAAAAGAGTTTATAATGCGGTCATTTCTGTTTTTGTTTGTGGTTATCATAGTTATTGCAGGTTGCTCACAAAATGCTTATAAATCCACAAATAAGGTTTATAAAAAACAAGTGAAGGAATTTGCAAAAATTCTTCGTGAATACCCTTTGAAAGATTCTGTTGGGCTGAATTATGCTGCTGATTGGGCAGGTACCACGAATTTTTCTTTACGTCGTCCGAATTTTGTAGTTATTCATCATACTGCACAAAACAGTTGCGAGCAAACGGTAAAGACATTTACAACGAAAGATTCAAGAGCTGTAAGTGCTCATTATGTTATTTGCGAGGATGGCAGTGTACATCACATGCTCAATGATCTGTTGCGGGCACATCATGCCGGTGTAAGCAAATGGGGAAATGCGACTGATTTAAATTCTTCAAGCATTGGAATTGAAATTGATAATAACGGAAGTGAACCTTTTCCAGAAGCACAAATGAATAGCTTGCTACAATTGCTTGATAGGTTAAAGAAAGCGTATAGCATACCGCAAACAAATTTTATAGGTCATGCTGATGTGGCACCAGGAAGAAAAGTCGATCCCAGCAGGTTCTTTTCATGGAAGACATTAGCGGATAAAGGATTCGGGTATTGGTATGATACAACCGCCGTACAGGTGCCGGTAGATTTTAATGCAATGCAGGCATTACGTATTGTCGGCTACAACATTGCAAAACCGGAAATAGCTATTCAGTCTTATAAAATTCATTTTGTGCCACAGGATACTACGAGTATAATCAATGATAATGACAGGAAAATCTTGTTTAGCCTAATGCAGAAATATCAATAGTTATTTTAATTCTCCGGCAGTTTCATGGTCGTTATACTTATTCCGCAATTCAAGTAGTTTATTTTTCATTTGCTGAATTACAGATTTATGTGCTGCTGAGTTTATCAGATTTTTTTGTTCGGCCGGGTCAGTTTTTATATCATAAAATTCCCATTCGTTGACTGTATAAAAATAAACGAGTTTGTAGCGTTCACCTCTTACACCCAAATGCGGCACTACAGCATGATCAAATGGATATTCGTAGTAATGATAGTACAGATCTTTCCTGGGCAACGTTTTTTGTTTACCCATTAGTAATGGTTTCAGACTGATGCCATCCATCCATTCCGGTACTTTTACTCCTGCTATGTCAAGCATGGTAGGGGCATAGTCTATATTCTGTACCATTGATGTGGCAATAGTTCCGGGTTTTATTTTTCCCGGCCATCTTATCAGTAATGGCGATTGCATGGATACATCATACATCCAGCGTTTATCAAACCAACCATTTTCACCAAGATAAAATCCCTGGTCTCCTGTATATATCACGGCTGTGTTATTGGTTAGATCATTATTATCCAGGTAATCCAGCAATCGTCCAATATTTTCATCAATAGAAGCAACACAGGCCATATAATCCTGTATATACCATTGATATTTTAGTTTTAAAACAAGGCTATCATTTCCCCACACATTAATTAATTGTTTGCCCCTTTCATCATAAATTTCCTTTATTCTTTTTCTGTCTGCTTCAGGTACCCGGTTCATAGTTGCATTATAACCCCGTATATCAGCTGAATCAATTTTAAAATCCTTTAACTGTGAAAAATAAACAGGATCAACTTTCAGATCTGTTCCTAATGTCATATCATAAAGAATACTCATCTTTTGAATTTGCCATGCTTTGCCATGTTGCTTCATGTCAGCATATAGTGTTGGCGGCTCAGGAAAAGATTTTTTACTGAAAACTTCAACCCATTTCAGCTTAGGCATAAAATTCCGGTGAGGAGCTTTGTGATGCAGTAATAATAAAAATGGTTTTTGTTTATCTCGGTTATCTAACCAGTTCAACGCTTCATCGGTGATGACATCTGTTGCATAACCTTTAATAACTGTTGTATCTCCTTTCATATTGATCATCCGGGGATCATAGTATAACCCTTGTCCGGGAAGGATTTTCCAATAATCAAAACCGGTTGGATAAGAAACCAAATGCCATTTACCTACAATGGCAGATTGATAACCTGCTGGGTTCAATAATTTTGGTAATGTAATTTTTGATGAATCAAAACGAGTACGATTGTCCTTCATCCCGTTTTTATGTGAATGTTGACCAGTAAGTAAAGTTGCTCTTGCTGGTCCGCAGATAGAGTTACCGACAAATGCGTTTTTAAATAACATTCCTTCTTTGGCGAGCTTGTCAATATTTGGTGTTGAGATAAAATTTTTGTTATAGGCACTAATGGCATCCGCATCATGATCATCACTCATAATATAAATGATGTTCGGTTTTTGCTGTGCTGTTAATTGAGTTGAAACGAATAGGAGAATAATTAAAAATCGCATAGTAAAGTTTGTAGATGAAAAGGTATAATTTTTACTCTTAACTTTAGCTGTAATAAAAAAAACAACTTTATGGAGTTTGGAAGAGTGCCTGAAGAAGAATTGAATAGTATTGATTTTTCATTGCCTGCCGAACCTGCCGGTAATAAAAAGATATTGAAAGGAAAACCGGTTAAGAGCCCGAAAATATATCTTGGTTGTGCTAAGTGGGGGAGAACAGAATGGGTTGGTAAAATTTATCCGCCTAAGACAAAAGAGAAAGATTTTCTCCAGCATTATGTTGAACATTATAATTGTATTGAATTAAATGCGACACATTATAAAATATATGGCGAAGCGGGGATAAGCAAATGGGCAGATAAGGCAAAAGGGAAGGATTTTAAATTCTGCCCCAAGATGTACCAGGGAGTTACGCATCGTGGTAGTTTGAAAGGAAAGGATTTTATAGTCAATGAATTTTTTAGGGGTATTGTTGCGTTTAAAGAACATCTCGGACCCGTCTTCATACAGGTAAGTGATAGCTTTTCTCCCAATCGTAAAAAGGAGTTGTTTGATTTTCTTGCATCGTTGCCAAAAGATCTGCAGTTCTTTTTAGAAGTAAGACATCCGGGATGGTTTACAAAACCAGAAGTGATGAATGAGATGTTGGAAAATCTTTCTTCAATGAATATGGGTGCTGTTATAACTGACACAGCTGGCAGAAGAGATTGTGCACATATGCATTTAACCATTCCAAAAGTTTTTATCCGGTATGTAGGAAATAGTTTACACCCTTCTGATTATACACGATGTGATGCATGGATCAAAAGAATGAAATATTGGCTGGAGAAGGGCGCAGAAGAATTGTACTTCTTTATGCATATGCACGACGAAGCAACTTCACCTGAATTGACCGTTTATCTCGTAGATAAAATGAATAAAGAAATAGGATTGAATCTGATCAAGCCAAAGTTTATTGATAGTAATTCATCGCCAGCGACAAAATCTAAGCCTAAACAAAAAGGATTGTTTGACTAACGGATCTCATATAACTCTTCCCATCTTGTGGTATAACGGGAGCTTCTTAGCTCCTGCCGCATTTTCCAGTCTCTCGTAGTGCCGGATGCGGCAAATTTCAACACATCATCCCGCTGACTGAAATTGATATTGTCGATCATATCCATCAGTTTTCGTTCAGCGTTTTTTGTTTCAGTTAAAAACAAATTGCCTTGTATGGATTCATCCGGAACAATACCGCTTAACATTACACCGGCTTTTTTATATAATTGTCCTTTTTCATATAATGTATCTACTAATTCTACAGCAGGTTTTATCAGCTCATTGGTAAATGAAGTTGCAACCGCAAGCGTAGCATGATTGCTAATAGTTCCGTATTTTTTAAAATTAAGCATATGATCCTGGTCTTTAGTTACGACAAAAACACTGACAATCCTTGCTGCGCTATTTTGCCTTCTTAATTTTTCTGCCGCTCTTGATGTATAAGTGGCGACGGCTTCTTTAATATCGTTTATATCACCAACAGGGCTTCCGAACATTCTTGTCGTGGCGATCATTTTTTTACTTACCAGTTCATCTTCCATTTTTTTAGCAATTACACCTTTCAGTTCACGGATCAATCGTACACCCATTACACCGCCGAGATATGTTTTACCAAATTCCTCATTCATATTCCGCAATTGTAATGCAGTTTCAATGCCCCAAAGACTTTTTAACTTTTGAGCATACTGAAAACCTACACCCCATATATCCCCGATCGGCGTTTTGTGTAAAGCATCAATAATTTTTTCATCTGTATTAAGTACGGAGATACAATTCGTTTTTTGTTTATCTTTTTTTGCCAGGCGGTTGGCAAGTTTTGCCAGCACTTTCGTTGGCCCTACACCTACAGATACTTTAATGCCTGTCCATGTTTCTGTAGTTTCTCTTATTTCTTCTGCTATGCGTTGTAAATCTTCAGGAGGAAAAATGCTTAAATCAACAAAGGCTTCATCAACAGAATATACTTCAACATTGTTCTTACCAAATAATATACGTAATGTTTCCATTACCCGCCAACTCAGATCACCATATAAATTATAATTAGAAGAGAAAACAGATACATTGTGTTTTTGTATCAATGGTTTTGCCATAAAATAAGGGCCTGCCATTTCTACTCCGAGCTTTTTTGCTTCATCACTCCTGGAAATAATACATCCATCATTGTTGCTTAGAACAACAACAGGTTTTTTATCCAAATGTGGTTGGAATAAGCGTTCACATGAACAATAGAAATTATTACAATCAACAATAGCCTTCATTTTATTTCATTATCTCAGGCCTGAAGGCCTGAGCAAGTCATAATACCTCTATTAAATTGCTCCGGGCTTTAGCCCGGAGAACCTGTCAATGCAAAACCATATTTTTTCATAAATTCATCATATTCCTGTTGAAATGTCTTCTTTGCATGATGTTCTTCTTGGTTCTTAATATATTCTCTTACCTTATCTATTCCGGATTCACTTACCGATACTGCGAAATAATCATCCTGCCACTCAAATTTTTGAGGGGTTAATTTATTCTTATTTATCCAATAGGAACTTTCTCCTTTGATCAACTGAACTACGTTGGCGATTGTTTGATCAGCATTCAGAGAAATGAGAATATGTATATGATCGATATGACCATTAATAAAATCAATATGAATATTTTTTACTAATGCATTTTCCCTGATATGAGAGAATATTTTTTTACGAATGCTCTTATCCAAAGCAGGCTCTCTTTTTTTAGTTGCCCAGACTAAATGGATCCACATTTTTGTATATCCCATAATTTTGCTTTATGAATAATTCATTCACTTGCCCTCGGCTTTAGCCGAGGGGATGAATAGAATAAACAACCACCCCCCATACCGTAAAATCGGTGAATTCTGAAAGATTAATGGGCTTATACCGATCATTTTCGGGTATTAAAAAAGAAGATGAAAAATTTTTTAAAAAACGCCGAACCAATAATTCACCATTTAAGACAGCAACAATCACTCTTCCACTTGCTTTACTGATCGATCGGTCAACTATCAACACATCACCATCGAAAATCCCGGCCTCCTTCATAGCATCCCCTTTCATCCGGAAAAAATATGTAGCTGGTTTGTTGCGTATGAGTTGTTCGTTTAAATCGATGCCCCGTTCCATATAATCATCAGCGGCAGCACCAAAGCCAGTAGCGTTGGCAGTTTTAACTTCTTGTTGAGTAAACTGTTTTGAACCCCTGTACGCAGCGCCATAAAATTCTTCTCCTTCCATAAAAATAATTTTTGTAAAGCTAAAACTTTTAGTAAATTTATACTAACAAATAGGGCAATTAATTTTTAGCAAAAGGAGGGAATATGAAAACGATCATAAACACAATCCCCGGGTACCGGGTATATGAGTATTTGTTAGTACTCAATCCGCATGAAGAGTTATGGAACAGGATAATGAAAGTAAAAGAAACATTTGCGGATGAATATAAATCCGATCATGCAAGATGGGGTAAGCCACATATTACATTGGTGAACTTTGTACAATATGCCATGATGGAAGAAAGAATTATTAACCGGCTGCAAACAGTAGCAATGGGCTATCCGCCATTTAAGGTAGAGCTGAAAGACTTCGGCAGCTTCCCTTCTCATACCATATATATAAATGTAACAAGCAAACTACCGGTTCAGGGTTTAGTAAAAGAAATTCGTCACGATGCTCAGCGATTAATGAAGCTAAATGACGATAATAAACCGCATTTTATTCTTGAACCGCATTTAACCATTGCAAGAAAATTACAACCATGGCAATATGAAAAAGGATGGTTGGAATACAGTCATAAACATTTTACCGGAAAATTTATAGCTGATTCAATGGTATTATTAAAAAGACCGGTTGATGAATCTGATGGCAATCGGATGAAATATCATATCGTTCAGCGCTTTGAATTTCAAAATATGCCGGTAACAACAAAGCAAGGTGACCTGTTTGGATAAAGACTTATCCGAAACAATATAGTGGGATGGGGAATGTGAGTAAGGAGAATAAAGAGTAAGTGATGTGTGAAATCATGCCAGGGCTTAGAATCCTGGCGTCGGTTATGTGAGAGAGAAACAAAACTCTTTATTCTCCTTTTTTGTTTTTTATAAACTAAAACCAACAAATCATATGTCAGAGAAATTGAAACAAGACCATTTTAAAGTGGCAGTGAAACAGCAGGACGAGAACCAAACTTATCTGCAAGGAAGAGGAGCGCAGATCAATACTAAAAATAAATTCCTGAAAAATGAAAGTACAAGAGAGCATATTGAAGGGATTGATGACTGGGAAGAATCGAATGTGCCGACGCAATACCTGGAACAGGAAAGCAAAACGATCGTAAACAAGGTAGAAAGCCCGGATGTGGGAATGAGTTACAGCATGAATCCTTATGCCGGATGTGAACACGGTTGTATTTATTGTTATGCAAGAAATGTACATGAGTACTGGGGTTATAGTGCTGGATTGGATTTTGAAAGAAAGATAATTGTAAAGAAAAATGCGCCACAGTTACTCAGAAAATTCCTGATGCATAAAAACTGGGATGCCACGCCGATCATGTTGAGTGGGAATACAGATTGTTATCAACCCGCTGAACAAACTTATCGATTAACAAGAGGTTTGCTTGAAGTATGTAATGAATTCAATCAGCCCGTTGGTATTCTTACAAAAAATTCATGGATACTAAAAGATAAAGATGTGTTGCAGGAAATGGCAAAGAAGAAAATTGTTTCAGCCATGGTTTCTATTACATCTTTTAATGAAGACTTAAGACGAGTGATGGAACCCCGAACAACAACAGCCAAACAAAAACTGAAAGTAATTAATGAATTAAGTTCAGCGGGGGTAAGAATGGGAATTATGATGGGGCCAATGATACCAGGATTGAATGAACATGAAATGCAGCGGATCATGAAAGAAGCGAAAGATAACGGGGCAACGTTCACTGCATACACATTCATTCGATTGAATGGTGCTATAAAATTTTTATTTCATGATTGGCTATACAAAAATTTTCCAGATAGGGCAGATAAAGTCTGGCATCATATAGAACATAGCCATGATGGAAAAGTGAACGATACCCGCTGGGGTGTACGTATGCGTGGCGAAGGGCCTATTGCACAAATGGTTGCTCAGCAGTATAAAAAATATGGAAAGTTGTATGGCATGAATGCGGAAGAGTGGAGTTTGGATAGAAGTATTTTCAGAAGACCCGGGGGTCAAATAAAAATGTTCTGAAAATTATTTTTTAAAATTTCTTTCCAAAAATTTGGCAGCATTAGATTATTCAGCTAAAAATTCTACTAGTATTTCTTTATCATGATAAAGAAGTAATGTTTTGCCTTTTACCTCAAAACGATTAACCTTTTCCAAGCTGCCTAAAAAACTATTTTCTGTTTTTTGGACTTCTTCACAATACATCTTCGTTGAGAAAACATTTTTAAAATTTATATCACTTCCAGATACAGAAGCGGTACTTCCAAAATTATTGCAACTACCATTTCCGCCGGCGCTGCTTTTCTCCTTGTCAAATTTTATAAAAGCTTTTGTTTGTACATTTTCTATATTATCCCCGGTATAAATCTTCTTTAATAGCCATTTGGTATTATATAAAGGCATAGTTTCTGCCTGCGTTTTTTTAGATGAGGTACATGAAGCAAATAAGATAGCTGCAATGCAAAATAGAAATGTAAGTTTCATTATTGTTTGTTTTGTTTCTTTAAAGATGCATTTCACCTCCTAAGTGCATAGTATTTTATTTATAAGAATGTTAAAGTCCCGAAACAAGAAAACCTCTGTAGAAACAGAGGTCGCACCAAAACTAACTGCTTATGAGGAATTCTTATGTAGTAACTATTTTATAATTATTACTTCCAAAAAAACCGCCTTCTCTTTCTTCTTGTTCCGTGATCACAAAATCTTCTTTAATAGAAGATAGGTTCAGTTTTTTAATTTGTCTATGGTAATGTTTATATTTTTTTAATGCACTATTAAGCATCTTTTGAAAATTCTTTTTCATAAACCTGATTTTGTTATGTTCATGATTTTCAATTTTCATGCCAGCGAAATGCCTGAAAATAAAATGCTACTTAGTTTGGTAGAATAAATAGTTGAAAAACAACGAATTACACATCAAAATTTTTTGAGAAGATTTCTAAAGAGATTATACCTTGACATATATTTTCTTTTTATCCATCCAGTAACATATTGCCCACATGAATGTAATTACACAGAGTGCATAGAGTAATGAACCAATTCTTGGATCACCGGGAATGTTCACGAGTACTTTTTGATAAAGCCAGTTCCAGGGGTTGTAATAGGTCATTATCCCTTTTTCATTCAACCCGTTTTCAATCCGGATCAGTGCAAGACCTTTTGGGAGAAAAGCGCTGAGTGCAAAAACAAACAATGCATTTTTACCAAATACATCAAAAAACTTGGTGGGCCATCCCTTGTAATTTTTAAACTCAATTAAATAGATCATCATTGCGATAGTGATGATGCCAAGCCCGGTTGTATAAATTACATAAGAGCTGGTCCATATTTTTTTATTGATAGGGAAAAGCATATCCCAGCAAAAACCGGTAACGAGTAAAACAATACCTGCCACAAATAAATTTGAAAGCATTTCAAAACTTTTTCCCCGTCCGACCGTCTTCTCTTCAAAGATATTCAGGGCTTGGTCATCCCCGTCCGTACCGGCCCGGGCGGGCGGGCGGGCTTTTTTCTGAATATAATCTCCCACCATAAAACCCATAATCACCTGGGTAATGGCCGGTATTGTACTCAATAATCCTTCGGGGTCGAATGGCACACCTTCGCCTTTATACATATGTGCAATGTGAAGTATAGCTTTATCAATTGTATTTCCATACCAACCTGTAATGCTGTAAGGATCTGAAGGATTTCCAACAAAACAGATCACCCAATACAGCAATAACAGGATAAGCCCGGTTACAAATGCTCCGCGGAGTTTCAGATAATAGATAATGACTGATGCAAAAAAATAACAGATAGCGATCCGTTGCAGCACACCCAGGATTCTCACACCATTGCCAGGATTTTTTGCATCCACCCATGACCTGAAAACGATCTCACCACCTTCCCATTTTGAAAAAGGCCACCAGTTTAAAAACAACCCGATCAAAAAAATAAGTAAGGTTCTTTTTATAATTTTTTTCCAGAACACGGCATCACCGGCTGCTTCAAATCTTGGCATTACAAACGACAATGCATTACCCACTGCAAAAAGAAAAAAAGGAAAAACCAAGTCAGTAGGGGTTAATCCATGCCAGGGAGCATGCTCCAGTGGTGGGTAAATATGTCCCCAACTTCCCGGGTTATTTACCAATATCATCAGGCAAACAGTTGCCCCGCGGAATACATCAAGTGAATAGTAGCGTTGGTTCACAGCAGTCGTTTAATAAATTAAATGTAGGAAAACCTGTTGGCATAATGCCGACATTCACCATTTTTGCAACATGACCCCGGATAATATTTATATACACCCAAGTTCTGTGATCGATGAAGGTGCTAATATAGGCAATGGTACAAAGGTTTGGCATTTTAGTCATTTAATGCCCGGTTCTATTGTAGGTGAGAATTGCATTATAGGACAGAATGTTTTTATCGACCGAAATGTTTCCATAGGTAGCGGGGTAAAAATTCAAAACAATGTTTCAGTATACAATGGTGTTACCATTGAAAAAGATGTTTTTCTCGGACCATCGGTCGTATTCACCAACGTCATTAACCCCCGCAGTTTTATAGAAAGAAAAAATGAATTCAAAACAACACTGGTAAAACAGGGAGCAACTATCGGAGCCAATGCAACAATTCTTTGTGGAATTGAAATTGGCGCTTACGCCATGATCGGGGCTGGCTCAGTTGTTGTTAAGAATGTACCCGATTTTTCATTGATCGTTGGCAACCCGGCAAAGCAAATTGGCTGGGTGAATCATAATGGTAAAACGCTTGAATTTGATAGTTCAGGAATTGCGGTTTGTGCTGATACAGGGAAGAAATACAAGTTATTAAATGAGCTTGTAAAAGCCGAGTCATAGTTATTGACGACTGGGGATAATTCACTCAGAATCCGGCAATTTCATAAATCCCTCACTCACATTTCCCCTTATATTTGCAAGCAAATTGATGAACCATTCATCAGTTTTTTGATTCAGTCAATGCCATTGATAACCAGTTATCTAAAAAACTCTGTGTAACTGAGATGGCGAAGCTTTACCCGAATAGTTCTTATGGCAAATCCTAAATGGCTCGCTGTTTACACTAAACCCCGTTGGGAAAAAAAAGTAAATAAACTTTTACAGGAAAAAGGTGTAGAGAGCTATTGCCCTTTAAATAAGATAAGGAGAAAATGGAGTGACAGGATAAAAACCGTAGAAGAACCACTCTTTAAATCTTATGTTTTTGTGAAAGTAAATGAACTCGATCGTACTTCTGTGCGAATGACAAGTGGAGTTATCAATTTTGTGTACTGGGATGGAAAGCCGGCAGTCATAAAAGAAAAAGAGATAAATGCCATCAGACGTTTTTTGGATGAGTATGAAAATGTAGAAGTGCAGCCCATGGATCTAAAGATAAATCAACGGGTGGTGATCACCGGTGGGCCGCTAATGGATCAGCAGGGAAAGATCATTGCTTTGCATTCCAAAATTGCCAAAGTTGCTATCGATAGTCTTGGGTATATTTTAATTGCCCATATTGATAGAACTAAATTAACTTCGGCGCACTCAAAATGAAAAAACCATCACAGCTTTAACGGCTGCCATCTTTAATATATCGTATCAATGAAATTCCAACGCCTACTTTTATTGTTACCAGTTGCACAATTCTTACTTTCATGCGGCTCTCAAAAAAAATTACCACCCGATTATGCGGACAGGTATTCGGATACAACAATTAAGAAGACCTATAAATTCCCGGAATTCAAAATTCAAAAAGGCGATCTACTATCCATCAATATCTATAGTCTCAGTACTAACCCAAAGGCTGATGAGCCCTATAATTTACCCGTGGCAGCTCAAAATCCCGGGTTTCTTGTAGATGTTAATGGTAATATTGAATATCCAAGGTTGGGTACTATTCATGTCGATGGACTTACCAAGATCCAGTTAGCAGACGAGATAAAGAAAAAGCTAACAGACCCAGAACCCGATCTGCTGACAAGTCCTTCAGTTATTATCCGGTTTTTAAATTATAAGGTTACAGTACTTGGCCAGGTAGGCCACGAGGGTGTGTTAAACATCCCGGCAGAAAAAGTGACGATCCTGGAAGCAATAGGCCTTGCAGGAGGTATTAACGATTTTGGAAAAAAAGATGAAGTGAGAATCCTGAGAGAAACTCCGAATGAGATCGAAGTAGGTCATGTAGACCTTTCTTCTGACAGTCTTTTTCTATCACCTTATTACAATTTACAACCGAATGATGTAATAATTGTACAAGCCACCAAACAAAAATCAAAACAAGCAGATCAAAACCTTGCCATGCAGAAGATCGGATTTACATTAAGTCTTATAACTACGGCGGCACTGCTTTATGAACTCTTCAAATAAGGTCTAAATCTTATTACCCGAAACAATGCAAGAACAGAGTAACAATCCTAAGAGTGAGATGTGGAACCTGAGTGTAAGAGATTTGTTTTTTAAATACATCCGTTTTTTGCCGTGGATAGTAATTTCCATATCCATTTCATTGCTGGGCGCCTATTTGTATCTCCGTTATTCAACACCCATTTATAATGTAAGCGGTACATTGCTGATAAAAAGCGAAAGTCAGGGTGCCCGTACTGATAAATTTGATGATATATTTTCCAGCTCACGGGTACAGAATATTCAAAGCGAAGTTGAAATATTAAAATCAAAGCCATTAATATCAAGGGTTATAAAAAAACTTAACCTCCAGTACACCTATTTTGCAAAAGGAAAGATCAAGGATCAGAATATTTATAAAGCCAATCCTTTTGTACTGGAAGCAATAAATATGTTAGATTCTAACCGTTCTTTTACACTTAAGATCAGAATCCTTGATAATGAAACTTTCAAAAGTGATAATGTCCAGATAAAGTTTGGACAACTTTTCAAAAATCAATACGGTATTTTCCGGCTAAATAAAAAAACAAGATCTTTAGGAAAGGAATATTATGTTACTTATCACTCCACCTACTCAGCTGCTGCCGTCGTCGCTGGCTTATTGCAGGTAGTTCCGAAATCTGCGGGAACCGGGATCATTAATATCTCTATGCTGACGACGAGTTCCCAGATGGGGGCTGATATCATTAATAGCCTGATGGAAGAATACAGCAATTATACCAAAGAAGTGAAAAATAAGACCTCTGACCAGATGCTGGATTTTATTGATGGTCGTATTGATCTTCTTTCACACCAACTGGACAGTGTACAAAAACTGATGCTGGATTATATGGAGAGAAATAATATCATCGATATAGAAGATCAGTCAGGCGGATATTTTGAAAAAATACAAGAAACTGATAAACAGGTTGGGGAGTTTCAGCTCCAGGCAATGACACTGGACCAGATCTCGGGTTATCTGAAGGATCCGGAAAATGAATATAGTAAAGTGCCTTCTTCATTAACAATCGATGATCTGACCTTAGAAGAACTCATCGGTGGCTATAATAAACTCCAGGTAGAACGTGAGGCTTATATAAAAGAAAATATACCGGCAGGTAACCCAATTTATTCCGAAGTAGAAGAAAAGATCAAACTTTTAAAAAGTAGATTAATTGAGAATATATCCAATATTAAATCATCAATAAGCAGAAATATTAGTGAGCTGCACCGAAGCAACCAGAGTACAGAAGCTCAATTGAAACTTTTACCTGTTAAGACCCGGGGTTACTTTGAAATAAAACGCCAGGTAGATGGTAAGCAGGCTTTGTTTAATTTATTATTGGAAAAAAGAGAACAAACAGCAATTTCAAGGGCTTCCACTATTTCAAACTCACAAGTAGTTGAAAATTCATTTGCAAGTTCCATACCTGTTAAACCCAACAGAAGAGCGATCCAGATGTTGGCTATTCTCGTCGGCCTTGCTATTCCGGCTCTCATTATCTTCATGAAGGAAGTATTGAATGATAAAGTGACGACAAGATTTGATGTTGAAAAAGTGACCGCAGCCCCGATCCTTGGGGAGCTAGGCCACTCTTATGCCGACAATACACTAATTGTTAGTAAAGCTACCCGTAGTATGGTAGCTGAACAGTTCAGGATCATCCGGTCAAACCTGCAGTATATTCTTGGAAACAAAGAAAAACAAGTATTGCTGGTTACCTCCTCTTATAGTGGAGAGGGTAAATCTTTTGCAAGCACAAATATGGGTGCAGTATTGTCGCTGGCCGGAAAAAAAACAGTGGTACTGGAGTTTGATATTCGCAAACCGAAAGTAATGTCTGGTTTAGGTCTTCCCAAACGCAGTGGTATCACCAACTTTCTTGTAGGCAAATCAGAGGATCTTGATGAAATGCTTGTAAAGATCCCTGAGTATGAAAATCTATATGTTTTGGCTTGCGGCCCGATACCTCCAAATCCAGCCGAACTTTTATTAGGAGAGAGAGTAGACGTTCTTTTTGCAGAGCTAAAAAAACGATTTGATGTAATAATAATTGACACAGCTCCTGCAGGTATGGTGAGTGACGCATTGACGTTAGGTAAATTTGCGGACTGTACATTATATCTCGTAAGACAAGGGCATACATTTAAAAAGCAAATTGCCCTTATTGATGAATTTTATCGGGAGAATAAATTACCTAAGCTATCCATCATTATCAATGATGTTAAAGTAAAACCCGGTTACGGGTATTATGGTTATGGCCGTTACGGTTATGGTTATGGCTATGGTTACGGCAGCTATTACGAGGAAGAGCATCCACCTAAATCTTTCCTTGAAAAAGTAATAGACAAACTTGACTTTACAAAATTCTTTAAAAAATAAGCAGCTTCTGATCTTATGAAAATTCTGGTAACAGGCGGGGCAGGATTTATCGGCTCCAACATCGTGGGTACATTGCTAAAGGATGAGAAGATAAACGAAGTAAGAGTGCTTGATAATTTAAGCACAGGATCAATGGAAAATTTAAAAGAATTTACTACTAATCCACGTTTCAGTTTTATTGAAGCCGATATCAGAAATTCCGCAGCCTGCATAAAAGCCTGTGATGGTATTGATCTTATTACACACCAGGCTGCTTTGGGTTCAGTGCCCCGGTCAATCAATGATCCGCTCACTACCAATGATGTAAATATCACCGGCACACTAAATATTTTTCTGGCAGCAAAAGAAAAAAGAATCAAACGTGTGGTGTATGCTGCCAGCTCATCTACCTATGGCGATCACCCGGGTTTGCCTAAACAGGAGGATAAGATCGGGAAGCCGCTATCACCTTATGCCGTTACAAAACTGGTTAATGAATTGTATGCAAAAGTATTTGGCGAGCTATATGGCACTGAATTTATCGGGCTTCGCTACTTTAATATTTTCGGACCGAAGCAAAATCCCAAAGGACCTTATGCGGCCGTTATCCCATTGTTTGCAGAAGCCATTTTAAATAATAAACCGCCAACGATGAATGGCGATGGAACACATAGCCGTGATTTTACCTTTGTAGAAAATGCTGTCCAGGCAAACCTGCTTTCACTTTTTACAGAAAACAAAAATGCTGTGAACCAGGTTTATAATATTGCTTGCGGAGTGCAGACATCGCTGCTTGAATTATTCAACCAGCTGCAGAAGGAAGCAGGCGTAAGCATTCAACCTATATTCGGTTCTGAAAGAAAGGGAGACGTTAAACATAGTCTTGCAGATATAACAAAGGCTCAGCAATTATTGGATTACCGTCCTGTTGTTTCAGTAGGAGAAGGCCTGGCAATAACTTATAATTGGTACAAAGGGCAATCAAAGAAAAAATGAGCAGAACAATTATAATAACCGGTGGTGCAGGTTTTATCGGTTCGCATGTGGCCCGATTATTTGTAAAAAAATACCCGGATTACAGAATAATTAATCTTGATGCACTGACCTATGCAGGCAATCTCGAAAATCTGCGGGATATTGATAAAGAGCCCAACTATCTTTTTGAGAAAGCAAATATCCTGGATACTGACCAGCTGGAGCGGGTCTTTGTACGCTATCAGCCGGATGGTATCATACATCTTGCTGCAGAAAGCCATGTAGATCGTTCCATTGTTTCGCCGCTTGATTTTGTGTACACCAATGTGATCGGTACAGTAAACCTGTTGAATACAGCAAAACACTTTTGGAAAGACAATATGGAAGGCAAGCGTTTTCATCATGTATCCACTGATGAAGTATTTGGTGCATTGGGAGAAACAGGATTTTTTACAGAAGAAACAAGATACGATCCGCATTCACCATACAGTGCTTCTAAAGCATCCAGTGATCATTTTGTAAGAGCTTATCATGATACTTATGGTTTGCCGGCGATCGTCACCAACTGTTCCAATAATTACGGGCCTAATCATTTTCCCGAAAAGCTGATCCCACTTTTTATCAATAATATCATTAATAAGAAACCCTTACCGGTTTATGGTGATGGGCTTTTTACAAGGGACTGGTTGTTTGTAAAAGATCATGCAACAGCAATTGACCTGGTTTTTCACAAAGGAAAAACAGGAGATACTTATGGGATCGGCGGATTTAATGAATGGAAAAATATTGACCTGGTAAAATTGCTTTGCAAACTTATGGATGAAAAAATGGGGAATGCACCCGGGACCAGCGATCAATTGATCACTTATGTAAAAGACAGGCAGGGCCATGACAGGCGATATGCAATTGATGCATCAAAAATAAATAAGGAATTAGGCTGGAAACCCTCAGTTACTTTCGAAGAAGGATTATCACAAACAATTGACTGGTATTTACAAAATACAGAATGGCTTAAGCATGTAACAAACGGAGATTATATGCAGTATTATGAAAAGCAATATTCCCACTAACTATTAATTTATGAGTATAAAAAGGTACTCGTTTGAGGAAATTGCTAATTGCGAGATGTGCGGAGATCCTACAGGAAGGCATAGAGTTATGGGGCAGCGTCTTAATCGTTCACAGGGGCTCAGACCCAGGAGGAAAACAGGAATATCAGTTTCAGTTAAGAAATGCACTTCCTGTCAATTGATATATTCAAGTCCACAACCAGTTCCTTTTGATATTCAAGATCACTATGGAATGCCTCCTGAAAACTATTGGATCCCCGAATATTTTAAATGGACACCGGATTATTTTTTATTTGAAATAAATACATTAAAACAAATAAAAAAGATCGAACCGGGTATGAAGGCATTGGATATTGGCGCCGGAATTGGAAAATGTATGCTTTCTTTAAAACATGCAGGATTTGATGCTTATGGATTGGAACCCTCTCAACCCTTTTATGAAAGGGCTATATCAAAAATGGGCATACCAGCGGAGAAACTGCAATTTGGACAAATTGAGAATGCAGACTATGAGTCTTCTACATTTGACTTTATCACATTTGGGGCTGTTTTCGAACATCTTTATCATCCTGCTGCATGCCTGGAAAACACCTGATCGCAAAAATTCTTAATACTTATTATCGTTTAACAGGAACTAACTATGTAACAAATCTGAGTCCTATGCATTCTCCCTTTCATCTTTATGAGTTTGGCTATAATTCGTTTGTGGAACTTTCAAAAAAATTGGGATATACAATTTTATTTCATCAATATTATGTTTGTGAGATCTACCATTTCCCAAAATTTTTACACTGGCCATTAAAAAAAATAATGCAGTGGACCCATACAGGAATGCAACTAACTGTCTGGCTTAAAAAAAAGACTCATTAAAAAATAATTATTTCAATGAAAGGAATAATACTGGCGGGCGGAAGCGGTACCCGGTTATACCCGATCACAAAAGCTATTTCGAAACAGCTGATGCCCATTTATGATAAACGGATGATCTATTACCCCTGTCGGTTTCAATATGACGTAAATAAAGCATGAGTAGCAATATCCATTTAAGAGGATTGAACGGTATTAGAGCCATCGCCGCACTTGCGGTGGTTTTTTCTCATATAAGTTTGTCTCTTAAACTTTTTGGGTTTAAAAAATCTTTTACCAATGATTTGGCGGCGTTTGGAGTTACTATATTTTTTGCTTTGAGTGGCTTTTTGATTACATATCTTTTGATTCGTGAGAAAGAAAAATTTGGCGATATAAAAATCAAAGCTTTTTACCTGCGTAGGATTTTAAGAATATGGCCACTTTATTTTTTTTACCTGCTTATTGTTGTGGTAGTTTTATTTTTTTGTATGCCTGAAACTTTGCCCGGTAGTATTGCGTACTATATTTTTTTAGGCGCCAATGTTCCTTTTATATTCAATTTTTCGTTAGCCTTACTTGGACACTATTGGTCATTAGGTGTCGAAGAGCAATTTTATCTTTTTTGGCCGTGGATAGTTAAGCGTTCAGAAAAGCTCCTAAGATTTCTTTTAATATTTGTTGCTGTTTTTGCCCTTTTAAAAATTGGTATGAGATTACTGGACAAGCAAACAGGTATTCAATGGCCTTATCTGGTACTTGACGTTACACGGTTTGATTGTATGGCTATTGGGGCGATAGCAGCAGTTTTTTATTCCAGGAATGAAGTCTATTTCTTTAAGGTGTGTTTTAATAAAATTGTCCAAACAATTGCATGGCTTTCGCTTATATTCATGGCATTTAACCGGTTTCATATTGCTTCTGTTATTGATAATGAAATTGTAGCCTGTATTGCAGTAGTGTTAATAGTGAATGTATGCGCAAACGCCGGTACAATCATAGATCTGGAAAAACCAGTCTTCAATTTTTTGGGGAAAATTTCATATGGCATTTATGTTTATCATCCGTTGGTAATTTTTCTGACAGCCAGGACAATGCAGCATTTCCTTAAGGATACTGATGACGTGCTTAAAAGTATTTTTATTTATGCTTTTATTCCGCTTTTTACTATTGGGATCGCATATCTTTCTTTTACCTTTTTGGAAAAAAGATTTCTTTCTCTCAAGTATTCATTTAGCCCTGTAAAAAGCTCCATGTAACAGTGCGTTTTTTTAAATTAATAGTGACTTATCAATGAAAGGAATAATACTGGCAGGCGGAAGCGGTACACGGTTATACCCGATCACAAAAGCTATTTCTAAACAGCTGATGCCCATTTATGACAAACCGATGATCTATTACCCCCTGTCGGTTCTAATGATGGCGGGAATAAAAGATGTATTGATCATTACCACACCCGAAGACAATGCTTCCTTTATAAGATTATTGGGCGATGGCAGTGAGTTGGGATGTCATTTTGAATATGCAATACAGGAAATTCCCAATGGACTGGCGCAGGCCTTTGTGATCGGAGCTTCGTTTATCGGGAATGATAAAGTTGCATTGATACTTGGCGATAATATTTTCTACGGAACAGGATTAGATAAGCAACTACAATCACTATCCAACCTTGAAGGAGGTTATGTATTTGCTTACCAGGTAAGCGACCCTGAACGCTATGGTGTGGTAGAGTTTGATTCTCAGATGAAAGCTGTTTCCATCGAAGAAAAACCGGCAAAACCTAAATCAATCTACGCTGTACCTGGTTTATATTTTTATGATAATGAGGTGGTGGGTATTGCTAAGGATCTGCAACCTTCTGTAAGAGGTGAGTACGAGATAACAGATATAAATAAAGAATACCTGCGTAGGGATAAATTAAAAGTAGCTGTGCTGGATAAGGGAACTGCATGGCTTGATACAGGTACATTTGATTCACTCAGCGATGCAAGTGAATTTGTAAGAGTAATAGAAAAAAGACAGGGCACAAAGATCGGCTGCATAGAAGAAGTGGCCTGGCGCAAAGGCTATATCAGTGATGAAAAATTGATGGAACACGCAGATAAGCTTGCCAAAAGCGGGTATGGCAGTTACCTGCAAAAAATTTTAAAGGGTAAATAATTATTCCGGGATCACTTGCATTTATTATTTAGGTTGCAGTAAAAACCAGCGATCCGGAATATTTAGCATTTGATAATTGTAATTACCAGAGACAACAGCTTTCCAGATCTTACCTTGTTCACCTGGATCAACCTTAAAGCTGCGTATCTCAAAACCACCATCTTGTTTTTCAAGTAAAGTGGTATTCACCTTGCGGCCATCCGGGGAATATATTGCCAGGGCATTTACCTGCACCTTGAATTTTACTTCGGTCGTGTTTTGAGGTACATAAAAGTAGCAGGGATAAGCATCAGGCTCATAGCTGAACTTCCCGGTCTTATTAATAAAAGCCATTATGCCTCTAGGGGCAGGTTCGTAAAATAACCAGGCGCCATTTAGATCTATTTTCATCCGGTAGGTTGTTTTATCAGCAGCATTTATAAAGTAGTAGGACTGTCCGGGTGAAAGTGAAATAGTGAAGCTTCCGGTCTTGCCTGTTATTTTTTTATCGAGAACATTTGAGTAATCAACATTAGTACCCGACACTGTAGCAGAAGGTTCAGCATTACCACCACTTAATTCATAGTTAACAGTAAGTGTCGTTTGTTTTTCTGAATAAATGGTAAAATAGCCTCTTGCATAATTATCACCTTGTACGTGTAATTGTTGTGCCGGTTTAAAACTTTGTTTAATGCTATTGAGTATAATAGAAGGTTCAGCATTGCTTATAGAAGTTTCGCTATGTCCGGCTATATTTTTTTCTATGGATGTAAACATGGCGTTGAGTTCCTTTTCTGAATACTGTGATACAGAAACCGGTTCACGCCACAGTGCTTTTGCCTCATCTGTTTCAGGAAAAGTAAGCAAGTGCAATTGTTGGTGACGCTGAGTAGCTGCCGCATTGGCTCCCGGCGTATTTAGAAAACCATAAGATACCAGCTGCATGATGCGGTAACTATGAATGATCTTTTTCTCGTAAAGTGTCCAGGCCATTTTAAATACCGGCATCGTACGTTGTTCGAGTGTTCCGTTTTTCAAGTTTTGCGATTCCTGGTAAAGACTGACATAAGTGAGATAAAGTTTTAGTTCATCAATTCGTTTTTTTACCAGGGCATCTTTATTCAACCGATCGGCTTCATTCACCAGGTTAATTGATGTTTTCAGTTGCCCGGCGTTGAACTGTGACTGGCGATAAAATAGATCAAATAGCTTTTTTACAGGTGCTGCAGCGCCGCCATATAAATCAGTGATCAGTTTGTTGTACTGTAATTCCCATTTACTGTTACTGTCGGCCATATAGCGAACCAGCACCCAGAGTTGAACAGCTGTAGAAAATTTTGAATACGAAGTTTCATACGTAGTGCCTTCCGAACCTGCTTTTGCGGCATGCAGGGCACGGGCCATCAGTTCATCAAGTGTATAGCCTGACGGCTGGTCATTATGGCTATCGGGATATTTATAATAATCGTACAATCCAAAACGCTTTGCTTTCTCTGACCATCGTTTGATGAAAGCAGGGCCAAAAGCAATGTTTTGAAATTGGTAAGGAATGATCTGAACAAAAACCCGCGGGTGCAAAGGAAAGGAAGGCACATCTGCATGCTGGCTATAAGCATATAGGTTCACGCCAATACCGGGATTATTTGGAAATTTTTTTTCCAGTTTTTCTGCAGCAATATTGGCGGCATAAAAAACCTGGTCGCTTACGGTATTTAGTTTTACACCGTTTACGGTTGCGGTTCCAGTCATATAATCACCGCCATCTGCAGGCTCTACCGATACCATATCGCGGATAAAAGCCGGTTGCAGTTTATAGTTTTTATCTGTGAATTTTTTTATCGTCCAGTTTGTAAAAAAATCAACAGCGGCTGCATTAAAATAATTCAGTTTGGTATTTATACTTACCTGTCCGTTTTGTTTAATGGGAGTAGCAGTCCAGCCGGGATTTTTTTCAAGAGTGGCAGCATTGTTTAAGTTAAACGTTTCGCCGACATGACCAGCCAATGGGAATTCAGATCCAAAGCCATTACGCCATTTCCAGATTTGCCAATCTCTTTGTACGGAACGGTCGATATCTGTTTTGCCGCTACCAAAACCACCGGTTCCAAAAAATTCGCGGATACGAAGATGGGGAGTGACTGTTTTTGTTTGTTTGACAAATAGGTTTGTACCAGTGGGGATGATAGTATAGATCTCATCGGGCAGGTAAAATTTAAAACCGAGATCCCTAAGATGACGGTAAACTCCAAAGATCAAACCATTAATAGTGGGAGATTGAAATTGCAGCAGGTCTTTTCCGTTACCGGTGATGATACAGCTTTCCCCGGTTTTAAAAGAACCGGTGGTTGAAACTGAAAGTATAAATCCTCGCTGAATATTTTGGCCACTCACCAATTCCCAGTTTTGACCCGAGGATTTTTGCAGCAGGTATTTCAGATCGGCAGCTGCTTCCGCAGGAAAATCGGTAGGAGAAGAGAAGCTAAAAACATTTTGCGCATCTGTTTTAATTAAAAGAAGACAAAATGAAAGACACATTAAAAAATCGGGTAAGTGCTTTCTTTTAGACTGTTTCGCCAGTTTTGCCATAATGTTATTTTTTATCAGCTACTAAATTAATATCATCAGGATATAAAAATGGTATAACAAGAAATCCATACCGGTTTTTATTTCAGTCCTTAATCAGCATATAATAAACTGTTATTTTTTAAAAAATGAATATGAATTTAGATTTAAACGGGAAATCCATCCTAATTACCGGCGGAACAGGATCTTTTGGTAAGGAGTTTACTAAAACAATTCTGCATAAATGGCCTGATATAAAACGCCTCGTTATTTACTCAAGGGATGAGCAGAAGCAATACCAGATGGCTTTGGATTATCCGGATAAGAAGTATCCGATGATCCGTTTTTTTATTGGAGATGTAAGAGATTATGATAGGTTGAAGCGGGCCTTCCATGATATCGATTATGTAATTCACGCAGCTGCTATGAAACATGTGCATATTGCCGAATATAACCCGGATGAATGTATTAAAACAAATATCGGCGGAGCCGAAAATGTAATCAAGGCATCTCTGGAAACAGCAATAACACGGGTAGTGGCACTTTCTACTGATAAAGCCTGTGCACCGATTAATTTATATGGGGCTACAAAACTTACTTCTGATAAACTTTTTATTGCTGCTAATAATATAAGGGGCAATAAGGATATCGTTTTTTCTGTGGTTCGTTACGGAAATGTGATGGGCTCCAATGGTTCGGTAATTCCTTTCTTTATGAAAAAAAGAAAAGAGGGGGTATTACCTATTACAGATCCTAATATGACTCGCTTTAATATTTCGCTTAAGGAAGGAGTGGAAATGGTACTGCATGCATTGGAGCATGCATGGGGTGGTGAACTCTATGTACCTAAAATACCATCTTATAAAATTACTGAGGTGGCGGAAGCTATTGGGCCCGAATGCAAAAAGGAAATTATTGGAATAAGGCCCGGTGAAAAAGTACATGAAGAAATGATTACCAGTTCTGACTCGTTTACCACATATGATTTGGGTAAATACTACGTTATTTTGCCCCAGACAACAGCATGGGAATTGAAAGATTTTCTTGCAAAATTCAATGCCCAAAAAGTAAAAGAAGGGTTTAACTATAACTCTGGCGAAAATACAGAATGGGTATCCGCGACAGATATCCGGAAACTGATCCGCGAACATCTTGATCCGGATTTCAATATTAAATAATTTTTTAGCATGAATAAACCAATACCCTACGGGCGGCAGTCCATAACTGCGGAGGATATTGCAGCTGTTGTTGAAACCCTGCAATCGGATTTTCTTACACAGGGACCAAAACCCGGAGAGTTTGAAAAATTATTTGCAGCGTATATAGGAAGTAAATATGCCGTCACAGTTGCTAATGGTACAGGAGCATTACACCTGGCCTCCCTTGCTTATCAACTTTCTCCCGGCGAAAAAATTATCACATCACCGATCACTTTTTCTGCATCAGCTAATTGTGCCCGGTACTGCGGAGCAGAAGTTTTATTTGCCGATATTGATAAGGACAGTTATACAATTGATTTGAACCGTGTAGAAGATTTGTTTAAAAAAGATAAAAAGATCAAAGGAGTGGTACCGGTTGACCTGGCCGGTTACCCTGTGAATCTTGAGCAACTGAAAACAATTACGGATAAATATGGTGCCTGGATATTGGAAGATGCCTGTCATGCACCCGGCGGATATTTTACTGATTCAAAAGGTGCAAAACAAAATTGTGGCAATGGTCGCTTTGCTGAACAAGCAGTCTTTTCATTTCACCCGGTTAAGCATATTGCCTGCGGCGAAGGCGGGATGATAACTACTAATGATGAAAAAATTTATAAACGGCTTCTACGGTTAAGAACTCATGGACTTACCAGGGATCCGTTGGAAATGCAGGAAAATCATGGTGGCTGGTATATGGAACTGACTGAGCTGGGTTATAATTACCGATTGCCGGATATGCTTGCATCACTGGGTATATCACAACTTAAAAAAGCTGATGCCGGGTTGAAAAGAAGAAAAGAGATTGCAGCAAAATATGACATAGGGTTGAAAAATGCAGGTGTAAGGACCCCGCAGTATGATGCGGGACATGCATTTCATCTTTATGTGGTTCAGTCAGACAAAAGAAAAGAGCTGTATGACTACTTGCGTACTAAAAATATTTTTACTCAGGTACATTATATACCCGTACATCTGATGCCTTATTACAGGCAATTTGGTTTTAAGAAAGGAGACTTCCCGGCGGCTGAATCTTATTATGAAAGATGTTTAAGCCTGCCGATGTATCCAACTTTGACAGAAGAAGAACAGAATTATGTAATTGAATCTATTCAATCATTCAAGCTTAACATATGAACGAACAACAACAATTCTGGAAAGAAAAATATGCTTCCTCCTATATTGAAAAAAATTCTGAATTCGATTTTGCAATGGGGACACAGGGATGGAAAGAGATGTTGAAAAAGGCGGGCCCAATAAATTCATTTTTAGAGTGCGGAAGTAATATTGGACGTAACATAGGATTTCTTTCAGAAGTTTATCCTTCAGCAAAAAAATCATTGATTGAAATAAGCCCGACAGCTTATGAAATAGTAACGAACAGGTATAGCCCTGATAGTAGTTTTAATGGACCAATTGTTGAATCTAATTTTTCGAATAACAGCTTTGATCTGGTTTATACAATTGGTGTACTTATTCATATTCATCCTGAAGATTTATTGGCAAACATGAAAAAGATGTTTGAATATTCACAAAAATATATTTTGATTGGTGAGTATTTTAATCGTACGCCGGTAATGATAGAGTATCAGGGTGAAGCAAACAAACTTTTTAAACGTGATTTTGGCAAACTTTTCATAGAGAACTTTCCTGTTAAACTGGTTGACTATGGTTTTCTATGGGGTCATCTTTACGATAATGCCGGATTTGATGATATTACATACTGGCTATTTGAAAAATGAATAACACAAAAGGCAGAATAATTTTCAGAGCGGATGGTAATAGCCAGATGGGTTTAGGGCATATTGTAAGATGTGGTGCATTATCAGAATCTATAGGTAATGAATTTGAACGAATACTTTATACCTGTTGTAATCTACCGGCAGTGTTAACTGAAGCCAATAAAAATTTCACAGCGATTAATTTATTATCTGAAGAAACCGATTTATCTGCGGAAGCAAAAAAAATCACTAGTGAGATTCGTGTCAGCGATATAGTAGTATTAGATGGTTATCATTTCAGGGAAGAATATCAAGAAATCCTTCGCAGCACCGGGGCTTCTATTGTTTGCATCGATGATATTCATGAATATTTTTTCAATGCAGATGTAATTATCAATTCAGCAGGTGGGATTACACCAATGGATTACAACGCATTGCCCGGCACACTATTTTATTTTGGACCGCAATACAGTCTGCTTCGAAAACCATTTCTTAAAGAAGCGGGAAAAGGAAAACTGAGGGAGAAAAATCGAAAGATCTTTATTTGTTTGGGTGGAGCTGATCCTGAAAATAGAACACTGGAGGTGGTTAAGTTTATCGCATCGCTTAAAAAGTTTGAAGAGTTAAGAATTGTAACAGGTGGCGGATACCAGTTTGCTGATGAGTTGAACCAATATTTAAAAGGCAACGGGTTAAAGGCATCAGTTGGAACTTCATTAAATGCGGAAGCTATGGCATCAGAGATGTTGTCCTGTTCTTATGCTGTTTGTTCGCCCAGCACGGTGTGTTTTGAATACATGACCATCGGGGGCATAGTTTACCTTGAGCAGATAGCGACTAACCAGGATGATATGATTCGTTTTCTTACAAGGGAAGGATTTGCATTTCAATTGAAAGATGCAGAAAAAGAAAATGAAATTGCGGAACAAAAAAGTTTAGAAAAGCAAGCTGCTGTTTTTGATGGCAAAGCCAGCGACAGATTAAAAAAGATAGTCGAACAGATATTTTTATCGCAGCAATTTGTTGTACGAAAGGTTTTGGCTGGTGATATGATGCTTTGTTATGAATGGATAAATGAACCGGCAGTAAGAGAACAATCTTATAATAATAATGCTATTCCACTGAGTGATCATGAAAAATGGTTCGCATCAAAACTGGAAGACCCCAACTCTTATTATTACATACTTGAGCTGGATGCTAAGCCCATGGCGCAAATCCGTTTCCAAGTCTCAGGTAATGAAGCTGTGTTAGGCTATCTCGTAGATAAAAATTACAGGAACGTGGGTTTAGGCACAACCATCCTTTCCAAAGGTATCACAGCTTTTACAGATGATTATAAAAAAGTAATTTCAATAACAGGCTTTGTCAAAGAAGCAAATATTGCTTCCCAAAAATCATTTGAAAAATTAAAATTTAAAAAAGAAGCAGCAAAGGAATATGCGGCCTCTTACAAATACATTATGCAATATGACGGACATTAAACTGGGAAGTAAACAGATTGGCCTCACTCAAAGGCCTTTCATTATTGCCGAAATGTCGGGCAATCATAACCAGTCGCTTGACAGGGCACTGGCAATTGTGGATGCGGCAGCTGCAGCAGGTGCAGATGCAATAAAGTTGCAAACTTATACAGCTGATACAATGACTATCAAAGGCGCTTACCAGATCACCGATGATAATTCTTTATGGAAAGGGAGAGAGCTATATGATCTTTACAAGGAAGCGTATACCCCGTGGGAATGGCATAGACCTATTTTCGAGAGGGCAAAAGAAAAAAAAATACTCGCATTCAGTTCACCATTCGATGAAACTGCTGTTGATTTCCTGGAAGAACTCAATGTGCCTATATATAAAGTGGCTTCATTTGAAAATACGGACTGGCCATTACTAAAAAAAATTGCAGCAACTGGTAAACCGGTGATCATGTCCACGGGTGTAAGTACCCTTTCTGATATCGATGAATCAGTACGTATTCTCCGGCAGCATGGATGTAAAGACCTGGTGCTGTTAAAATGTACGAGTACATATCCCGCTTCACCAGAAAATACAAATCTCCTTACGATCCCTCATCTTCAGCAATTGTTTAATTGCCTTGTTGGTCTCAGTGATCATACTATGGGAATCGGGGCTTCAGTTGCTGCAGCTGCATTAGGGGCAAGAGTAATTGAAAAGCATTTTACATTGCGCAGGGCAGATGGTGGTGTTGACAGTGCTTTTTCATTGGAACCGGATGAATTAAAAGCTTTGGTTACAGAATCCGAAAGAGCTTTCCTGGCATTGGGTGCGGTAAAATATGGTGTGCAGAAGGCGGAAGAAAAAAGCAAAATGTTTAAAAGATCAATTTATATAGCTAAAGACATGAAATCTGGTGAACTGATCAATGCTACCAACATAAAAATTATCCGACCTGGCAATGGATTAGAAAGCCGCTATCTTGACCTGGTAATGGGCAGGGCTGTAAAAAATGATATTAAGGCTGGCACACCACTCACATGGGATTTGATATAATTCAAGAAGAAGATGTATAAATCAGTAGCAATAATTACG
This sequence comes from Bacteroidota bacterium, assembly GCA_005882315.1. Taxonomy (NCBI): domain Bacteria; kingdom Pseudomonadati; phylum Bacteroidota; species Bacteroidota bacterium. The sequence goes on along the minus strand of VBAR01000001.1, from coordinate 812,386 downwards.
GCAAGGGGTGGCAGTAAAAGAATTCCCCGAAAAAACATTAAAAATTTTTCCGGCAAACCCATTATTCAATATTCAATTGATGCTGCTTTGTCATCCGGCATTTTTAATACAGTGATGGTATCTACAGATGATGATGAAATTGCCGAAGTAGCAAAAAAGGCTGGAGCGGAAATACCGTTTTTGAGGTCAGCAGATACATCGAATGATTTTGCAACAACTGCAGAGGTACTTAACGAAGTATTGTTAAAATACAAATCAGCACGAACTAATTTTGATTATGGCTGCTGTATCTATCCTACCGCTCCATTTGTAACAGCAGAGAAGTTAAAAAAAGCTTTTGAGTTGCTGGTTAAAAATAATGCTGATTCGGTAATACCTGTTACACGTTTTAGTTTCCCAATCTGGCGTTCATTCAAAATGGAAGATGGAAAGCTGGCGTATAATTGGCCGGAAAACGCCAGTAAGCGATCACAGGATCTTCCTCCATCATTTCATGATTGCGGACAATTCTATTTTTTTGATATAAAAAATTTTCTTGAATCAAAAAGCCTGGTGACAAACAATACTTATGCACTTGAAGTGCCTGAATCAGAAGTTCAGGATATAGATAATGAAGAAGACTGGAAAGTCGCCGAAATAAAATATTCCTTCTTAGAAAAAAAATAGAAGCTGGCTTATACTGCTCTTATATTAGGTTGTGGCAATATCGGCGCCATGTATGATCTGAGTGATCCGGTAAAAATATGGACACATGCCAAAGCTTTTTCCAAAACAAAAGGAATTGAATTCTCTATAGCCGATGCGGATGAACAGAAGGTAAAAAAGATTGTAGGAAAATATAATGTAATTGTTCTCAAGCTTTCTGATGAAACAGATTTCCGTGAATATGATATTGTGAGTCTTACCACACCCACACCCACACATTTCAGTTACCTGAAAAAATTAATGGAACAAAATATTCCTTTAATTATTTGTGAGAAACCTGTTGCTGCTAATAATAAGGAACTATTAGAGTTATCGAAGCTGTATCGTAAATCTAAAAGCAAGATTTTGGTAAATTATATCCGTCGCTTTCAGCCTGCTTATCACAAATTGAAAAAAAGAATTGCTTTAATATCCAGGAAAAATTCCTGCAAAGGAATTAATATAAAATATCAACGTGGTATTCTCAATAACGGGAGTCATGCCTTTGATCTGCTGGAGTTCTTATTTGATAAGCCATTTTTGTTTGACGGATTTAAAGTACAAAAAAAGATATTCGATGCATTCAAGTATGATCCTACAGTTTCGGGTTCCTGTAATTTCGCAGGTTGCCCCGTTACGATACTTGGAATTACTGAAGCAGCTTATCCCCAGTTTGAGATCGAACTATTTTATCCGGATGAAAAAATAGTTATCTGTCACAGTGGCGATGAGATCCGGTTTTACAAACCTGGCAAAACAGATAAAGCACTCGTGGAGATTAAAAAACTCCGGCAATCAAATATACTATCGCAATATATGTTGCCAGTGGTGGGGCAGGGGTTACGGTTACTCGCAAATAAAAAGGAGCCGGATAATTTTCAGCAATCTGTTGCGCTAAATAGCCGGATTGTGAAATTATTTGAAAAATAAAATTGTTATGTCAAAGAAACTCGCAATAAACGGTGGTACACCTATACGTACAAAATTGTTCCCCGCATATAACACGATTGGTGATGAAGAAAAAAAGGCAGTAATGAAAGTGATGGATTCGGGTAATCTTTCACAATACCTTGGCGCATGGACACATGATTTTTTAGGCGGACCTACAGTAAGGGCTTTTGAAGAACAATGGAGCCAGGCTATTGGAGTAAAACATTCTGTCACTGTCAACTCAAATACATCAGGATTATTTACTGCAATCGGCGCCATAGGTATTCAGCCAGGTGATGAAGTAATTGTTTCTCCTTATACGATGTCTGCCAGTGCAATTGCTCCATTAGTTTATGGGGGCATTCCTGTTTTCGCTGACATTGATCCGAAAACATTTTGCATGGATCCAAAAAGTATTGAAGCGAAGATCACTCCTCGTACAAAAGCAATACTGGTGGTTCACATTTTTGGACATCCTGCTGATATGGATAACATCATGGCACTTGCGAAGAAGCACAATCTGTACGTGATTGAAGATTGTGCGCAGGCGCCATTAGGAAAATATAAAGGTCGGCCAGTGGGGACAATCGGAGACCTTGGAATTTTCAGTCTTAACTATCATAAACATATTCATACAGGTGAAGGAGGTGTTATTACTACTAATAATTCAGTGTTGGCAGACAGATGCCAAATGATCCGGAACCATGCAGAGAATGTAACGGCACCGAGAGGGGAAAAAGACCTTACCAACCTGATTGGCTATAATTACAGGATGACAGAAATAGAATGTGCTATCGGCGGCGAGCAATTAAAGAAATTACCAACACTGCTACAACAGCGGTTAGATAATGTTGCCTTTCTGAATGAAAAACTTACAGCCTTTCCCGCTTTTGAAATATTGCCCATGCTTACAGATGGATCAGTTAATACTTATTATGTGTACCCTGTAAAATTTAATAAGGAAATCTCAGGTATTCATCGGGACAAATTTGTGAATGCTTTAAACGCAGAAATACCTTCTGCAGTTTTGAGAGAAACAGCACCTTTAATTGGAGCCGGGTATGTTAAACCCCTTTATCTCCAACCTATTTATCAGCAAGAAGCTGCCTGGGCTTATCACCCGGCTTTATATAAAGAAAAAGTGGATTATAGCTTAGGTATTTGCCCGGTTACTGAAAAAATGCATTTCGAAGTATTGTTTACACATGAATATATGCGGCCGGGAATGACAAAGAATGATATGATGGATGTGGTGAATGCGATGGAAAAGATATTTGAAAATGTTAATGAACTAAAGTGAGCCTTACCCAGCTAACCGGAAAAGGGTTTTTTGTATTTAGTGATCCCGGGGGGGCTAAGCCAGTCCTTACGTTGGCAGAATCATTGAAAGATTCATTACAGGAGTTCAGAATAGTTTCCGACAGGCAATATAATTTCTTTAATGACTTTTTAGTTCCGGTAAATAACGCCCCCAGCAATGCAGCAGCAGAACTTGTTGTATTTAAACCAGATTTTTTATTTACAGGCACATCCTACACTTCCTCAGTTGAGCTTGAATATATAAAAGCCGCAAAAGAGTTGTCTATCTACTCTTTTGCTTTTGTTGATCACTGGACTAATATTAGGGAACGTTTTCAAAGGAATGGAAAGGAATATCTGCCGGATAAAATCCTGGTAATTGATGAGAAAGCAAAACAACTTGCCATCGGAAACGGGATTGACGAAGACAAGCTGATCGTTTTTGGAAACCCCTATCATAATTTTTTAAAAAATTGGAAACCGGTACTTACAAAGGCAGAACTGTTTCAGAAGCTAGGGCTAGATGATTTACAGAAAAAAATAGTTTTATATGCTCCCGACCCATTGTCAAATGTTGATGGTATAAACACATTTGGATTTGATGAAATAATGGCAACGAAAATTCTTGTAAAAACAATAAAGGAGCTGGGTGATAAATTTTACTTTTTGTTAAATCCTCACCCTAACCAAAATGTGGAAATGCTTGAATCATTAGGGGGAAATGAGATGAGAATTTTACCTGCAGGAACGGATGTCAATATGATCATTTATTATGCAGATGTCGTTATTGGCTTCTTCTCAAGCCTTTTAATTGAAGCGGGTATAATAAACAGGCCTGTTATCCGGTTTTTTATCAATGACAGAGTAAAAGATCCTTTAGCCGGGATGAATGTTGGGGAAATAGCCTATCCCGAAACACTGGTTCAAAAACTAAAAGCAATATTATGAACCTTCAAAAAGATATTTTTTTAAAAGGCGGAACAATAAGTCTCCGGCCTTTATCTGAAAAAGATATAGAAGGCAATTACAGGTATTGGCTGAATGATCCTGAGATCGTTCAATATAATTCTCATGGCAGGTTTCCAATGACACCCGAAAAATTATTGAACTTTGTTCAGGCAGCACTGCAATCAAACACATCGTTGGTATTGGCAGTAATTGATACTAAAACTGAAAAACATATCGGGAACATCAGTTTGCAAAATATCAACTGGATTGATAGAAATGCAGAAATTGCTTTTTTATTGGGCGAAAAAGATTTTTGGGGAAAGGGAGTGATGTTGGAAGCGGGTGAGCTGCTGATCAATCATGGATTTGAATCTTTGAATCTTCATAAAATATATTGTGGGACATCTTCAGATAATAGTGGCATGCAAAAACTGGCCGAAAAATTAAAGATGGAAAAAGAAGGTATAAGAAAAGAGGCGTTGTTTAAAAATGGAGTTTATCATGATATCATTGAATTCGGAATATTGAATAAGCGATGAAGTATTGTAAAAAATGTTTACAGACCGACACCCGTCCAGGAATTAAGTTTGACGAAAATGGAATATGTCCTGCTTGTAATTATCACTCGAGTTTGCAGGATGTAGATTGGGAAGAAAGAAAGAAGGAACTGGAACAGATTGTTGCTTTTGGCAGGGCTAATAATCATTCAGGCTATGATTGTATTATTGGAGTAAGTGGTGGTAAGGATAGCACCCGGCAGGCAATTTATGTAAAGGATGTTCTAAAAATGAACCCGCTGCTTGTTTCTTTGGGCTATCCGCCCGAACAAGTAACACAACGAGGAGTGGATAATGTGTCTAACATGATCAATCATGGATTTGATTGCATTTCAATTAACCCTTCCCCACAAACCTGGCGCAAGCTGATGCGCAAGGCATTTTTACAATTTACTAATTGGGCAAAGCCTACTGAACTGGCTTTATTCAGCAGTGTACCGAGACTGGCAATTGCTTATCAAATTCCGCTGATATGGTGGGGCGAAAATGTTGCGTTGCAGTTAGGTGATTTGAATGTAATGGGTAAAAGTGGAAGTGATGGAAATAATTTAAGGGAAATGAATACGCTGGGAGGTGGGGATATAACATGGCTGTTAAGTGATGAGGTTAAACGCAACGATATTCTTCAATATATCTACCCTTCTGAAAAGGAAATGGAAGATGCGAACCTTCGAATAACCTTTCTGGGCTATTTCTGGAAAGATTGGTCATTAGTTGATAATGGAAATTTTTCAACATTACGTGGACTTGAAATACGAAATGAAAAACCCTGGGAAATTGGAGACCCGCTTGGTATAACTTCTCTTGATGAGGATTGGGTCACATTGAATCAGATGATCAAATATCTTAAATATGGTTTTGGACGAATAGCAGATTATGTAAATGAAGATATACGGAACGAAAGGATGACAAGAGAAGAAGGAATTGAATTGAATAAAAAATATGACGGTACATGTTCACCTGCCTATATAAAAAGTTTTTCAAATTATATTGGAATAACCGTGGAAGAATTCTGGAGGCAGGTTGATAAATCAGTTAACACTGATTTGTTTGTTAAAGAAGGATTAGGAAAATATAAGCCAAAATTTGAAGTAGGAACAGGATCATGACGAATCCAAATATTGTAATTATTGATTATGGGGTTGGCAATACCCATTCTGTAAGTAATGCTATTCATTCACTTGGTTACCGGAGGCTAAAAATCTCTGACCAGGAAAAGCTGATCAACGAGGCAGATGCATTGATACTTCCAGGTGTTGGTGCATTTGAAGCCTGTGCAAATAATTTAAAAGAACGCAATCTTGATATCATACTTAATGAAGTGGTGCTGGTAAAAAAGAAACCTATACTGGGAATATGTGTCGGTATGCAGTTGCTGGCTACTGAATCGGAAGAAAACGGATTACATACCGGGCTTAATTGGATAGAGGGGAGGGTAAGAAAACTTGAGTTGCCGAAAGAGTATGCAGTGCCGCATGTCGGCTGGAATAATGTAAAATTAAACCGGAAAGATCCGCTATTCAGTAGAAACACCGAAGAGGTGAATTTTTATTTTGATCATAGTTATTATTTCAGTTGCCCTGATAAATACGTAGCAGCTTATGCAGACTATGGTATTAAAGTAACAGCGGCAGTACAAAAGGAAAATATTTTTGGAGTTCAGTTTCATCCTGAAAAGAGCCAGACCAGCGGGCTAAAACTGTTCAGAAGTTTTTTTAATTCTATCTAACAATGCTAAAAAAAAGGGTAGCTGCAACACTGGTGGTATCAAATGGGATTGTCGTTCAAAGTATCAATTTCAAAAAATACCTTCCGGTCGGAAAACCGCCTATCGCTGTTGAGTTTTTAAATCAATGGGGGATTGACGAAATTATATTACTTGATATTTCAGCCAGTAGGAATAATAAAGAACCTGATTTTGAAATGATAAAAAAAGCTTCGGCGAAATGTTATGTTCCTCTTACTGTAGGCGGTGGAATTACTTGCGTTGATCATATTAAAGAACTGATGCATTGCGGTGCTGATAAAATTTCATTAAACCATTCTGCATTAGTCAAACCCCGACTGATAACTGATGCTGCTTTATTGTTTGGCGATCAGTGTGTGCTTGTTAGTATCGATGCTGTAAAAACAGAAAAGGGATACAGGGTGTATGATTATGTAAATAAGTTAATACTTGATAAATCACCGGGTCAGCTGGCTAAAGAGGTACAATCAATGGGGGCAGGTGAAATTCTTGTCAACTCGGTAGATAAGGATGGATCATATACTGGTTATGATATTTCATTAATAAATGCTGTTTGCAATGAAGTTACTGTGCCGGTAATTTGCTGTGGCGGAGCTAAAAACGCCGCCGATTTTGTGCAGGTATTTGCTGAGACAAATGTAAGTGCTGCGAGTGCTGCTAATTTTTTTCACTTTACAGAACATAGTGTAAATATTACTAAAGCAAGTATTATTCAATCAATTCCAATAAGACTGGAAACCCATGCTGATTATGGAGACAATAGCCTCGATAACGATTACAGGTTATTAAAAAAAGCCGACACTGCATTAGAAGAGATGCTGTTTTTAAGAATAGAGAAGGAAATAATATGAGATATTGTAAAAGATGTCTTTACCCGGAAAATCATCCTTTGAACATTACGTTTGATGAAGAAGGTGTTTGTAGCGGATGCAGGGTTCATGAGGAAAAAGATTCTCTGGATTGGAAACCACGGGGTGAAAAGTTGAAAAAAATTCTTACAGCTTACAAAAACCTATCGGGAACCAATTATGATTGTATTATTCCGGTAAGTGGGGCAAGAGATTCTTACTTTATTGTACACACTGTTAAGAATGTATATGGAATGAATCCACTGCTTGTTACCTACAATAAGCAATATAATACAGCTGAAGGAATAAGAAATCTTGCTAATCTCCGCATACGGTTTGACTGTGATATTATGACCCTCACAGTAAATCCGGAAACAGTAAAAAAAATTACAAGGGCCACCGTTCGGAAAATGGGAAGTATTTACTGGCACTGTCTGGCCGGGCAAACAGTTTACCCGGTACAGGTAGCTGTTAAGTTTAAAATCCCGTTGATAATATGGGGAGCTCAGCAGGGAGTAGACCAGGTTGGAATGTTTTCGCATTTGGATGAAGTAGAAATGACAAGGAAATATAGGAAGGAACATGATTTGATGGGATATGAAGCAGAAGATCTCATAGATGATTTTGATGGCATAAATGAAAATGATATAACACAATTTAAATACCCGGATGACAAGGAACTCGAACGTGTGGGTATCAGGGGTATTTACCTGAATAATTATATACGATGGGATTCCCGTGCACAACATGAAAAAATGATTAACGAATTTGAATATAAGACTGGCGAGCAATCCCGGACTTTTGATAGGTACAATGATGTTGACTGTTTTATTTATTCTGATGTACATGATTATATCAAGTACATCAAACATGGATATGGGAAAGTAACGGATCATGCAACAAGGGAAATACGGTTAAGAAGGATGACGAGAGAACAGGGGACTAAATTGGTAAAAGAGTTTTGCAATAAACCTGTCCGGCATCTTGAGTTGTTTTTAAAATGGCTGGGGATTACTGAAAACAGCTTTCATTATTTAATTGATCAGCACAGGAATCATCAGTTTTGGCATCGGAATGAAAATTGGGAATGGGAATTGAAGGAAGATTTGCTTAAACAAATGGAGGTTCAGGGTGATCAACAGATTGCTTTATCACAGATAGAAACATACTCACCGTTTAAGTTAACAGGTAAAGGAGAGAGTACTGATCGTGAAGAACAATATATTTTAATTGGCAAAGGATACAAATATTAAAGATGAAGATTCTGGTTATTGTACCACCCGAACGAATAGATTTTTATATTTATCTCGAGAAGGACACAAAAAATGATTATCTCTTATTATGGCACGAAACAGCCAGGCAAGCAGAGGAATCCAGAATCAGGATTCCCACTTTTTTTAAAGAAGTATATTACTGGAGCCAATTTATTACACCGGGCTCATTATTAAAAAAGATCCAGCCCGACAGGATCATTTTTTTTGAAATTATCGATCAGCGACAAATTGCTTTAATTGTAAAAGCAAAATTTAAGAAGGTAAGAACTTTTTACCTGGAGCATGGAGCAGCAGGAAGTAAAGAAACAGCAATAGAACGACTAGAGGTTCCAGGGTTTATACGTAGGGAGCGTATTCCTTATTTGTTCAAAAGAGTAACCACTTCTTCCTTAAAAGTTATACAATCAAAATTTTTTTACTATTCAAATTTATTTGGCTTTAAAATTTTTAAAAACCTGTTGGCATACTGGTCATTGCCTTTTGCCATGCTAAAGCAAACACCCAATAAAACCTTACATCGTATCCAATTTCCCGAACGGGTTCCGGATTATTCAATCGTATTTAATAAAATAAATTTCTATGAGTATAAATTATACACAGGCATAGAAGAAAAGGATGCGGTATTTACCGGGCTGCCTTTTTTTGATGAGTATTTTCATAAATCTGATTTAAAACAGACTGATCATATTGTTTATATTGAACATGCATATATTGAAGAAAACCTGCTGAATTGGACGGAAGAACATCATCGGTATATTGCTCAATCGCTTCAGGCATTTGCAAATATGAACAAGCAATTACTTTATATAAAGCTGCATCCAAGATCAGATATTAGGCGTTGGCATAAATGGAATATAGAGGGAGAGTATGTAAAAATTATTCAATTTGGAAACTTTACAGATTTATTTCTTTCAAGCAAACTTATACTCGGGTTCAGTTCTTCTTTAATGAATGGGTTTATTTGTGCTCAGAAAAATATTGTACTACTTGGCTGGCATCCTGAGCCAAGGATATTTGGAAATAATTTCGGGGAAACTGGTTTATGCCATATCTCTCTTTTTCCGGAGGATTTAAATTCAAAATTCAAATACTGGCTTACAAATAACCTGTCCGTTTTGAATACGGAATATTATCAACGATATCTGAATGAGTTTAATTTTCCATTTGATGGCAACGCAACCCGACGGATATTGAATGCTATTACAACCTTATGAAATTCCTGGGAAAATTTTCAATTTGGTATAATTGTGCTTTAATTTTAACCCTAATACATTAATTATTCATTTTAAATATGATCTATGGATAACGATTATGGAAAACCACTTTTGCCCAATGTGCAATACTGTGTGAGATGTTGTATGCCTGTAACAGCCGAAGGTTTACAATTTGATGAAATGGGTATTTGCCAGCCTTGTAGATCCTCTGAGCAGAAAATTCACATTAACTGGATTGAAAGAGAAAAAATGCTGCGAAAAATCCTAGAAGAGAATAGGGGAAAAAGCAAAAGTGGATATGATGTTATAGTACCTATAAGTGGAGGAAAGGACAGCGCATTTCAATTACATATACTTACACAGGTTTATAAAATGAGATGCCTTGCGGTTACCTTTAGTCACAACTGGTATTCGGATATCGGGAAAAAGAATTTGCAAATGTGCCTGGAGAAATTTAATGTTGATCACATTATGTTTACACCAAACCATAATACTATTAATAAGCTAGCAAGAGAATCTCTTTATAAGATTGGAGATTCATGTTGGCATTGTCATGCAGGTGTTGGGGCCTTTCCATTAAAAGCTGCTGTTTTTTATGAAATTCCATTATTAGTATGGGGTGAGTCAGTATCAGAAAGTGATGGAAGGGCTACCTACGAAGAGCCTATTAAATTTGATAGGGATTATTTTACCAAAATTTCTGCTAGGTTTTATGCAGAAGAAATGGTAGGAAAGAATATAACTATTGAAGAAGTAAGTCCTTTTGTATTGCCTTCTTATAACGATATTGAAAGGGTGGGTATTAAGGGCATTCATCTTGGTGACTATATTTTTTGGGATGATGAAAGACAAATGGAGTTTATGAGAGACAAATATGGCTGGCAAGAGCTAACTGTTGAAGGGACTTATAAAAGATTTAAAAGTGTTGAGTGCAAGATGACAGGGTTGCATGATTATACTAAATTTTTAAAAAGAGGATTTGGTCGTGGGACTGATCATGCAAGCAGAGATGTTAGAGCTGGTTTATTAACTAGAGAGGAGGGGTTTGAGTTAGCAAAGAAATATGATACTCAAAAGCCGGAAATTTTAGATTGGTATCTAGAAAAAACCGGTTTGACTGAGCAGGAGTTTTTTGAAATTATGAAAGGCCATAGGGAAAAAACCATGGGTGTTAATTTATCTAATGCATGTACTGAATGTAACATATTTAAATAAATTCTAGGATGACTAATCAGAGATACACAATTCAAGAAGCTCATGAGCTTTATAAAAAAGGGGAAATTGATTTAATAAAATGGAATTTTGAATTTATAGAGAATTGTAAAACGAAGGAAGCTAAAATAAATGCCTGGGAATATTTGGATATAGCGAATTGGAAAAAAAAGGTTGCAGAAACATTAGATGACACTGGTTTAGTCTTCGATAAATTATTAGCCATTCCAGTTGGAGTGAAAGATATTTTCAACACCATTGATATGCCGACTTCAATGGGAAGCCCTATATGGGAAGGATTTACACCGGGTAATGATGCAAGAGTAGTTCATGATATCAAATTTAACGGTGGCGTTATAGCTGGCAAAACTATAACGGCTGAATTTGCAGTACATGCACCAAATGCAACACGGAATCCATGGGGTCAGGATAAATCACCGGGTACATCTTCTAGCGGATCTGCAGCAGCCGTTTCAGCCGGTATGATACCTTTATCTCTTGGAACTCAAACTGCAGGATCTATTATAAGGCCTGCTAGTTATTGCGGTGTGTTTGGTTATAAACCAACTTTTGGAACGATACCTCGAACAGGGATGTTGAAAACAACAGACACACTTGATACAGTTGGTCTTTTCGCTACTAATATTGATGATTGTGAACTTTTGTTTGATGTTATTAGAGTAAAAGGATTAGATTATCCTATAGTAAATGAAAAGCTTTCAAATGTGTCACTTCAATCAAAGCTAGAAAAGAAATGGAAGGTGGGAGTCTTAATAGACCAGCATCCAGTACTTAAGAATTTTAATAACGAGGTTATGAGTGATTTCAAAAAATTGACTTTGGATTTAACTCAAACTAACCTGGCCGAAATACATTATCCAAAAATTCCGGAGTTGTTATATGATGCTCATAGAGTTCAGCAAGTAATTTATCATAAATCACTAGCATATTATTTCAAAAAAGAGTTTCAAAATAAAACATTAATAAGTAGTGTCATGTACGATATTGTCAGTGAGGGAAATAAAATTACTTTAGATGAATATAAAGAGGCGCTAAATACCCAAAATCATATGACTTCATTGCTTGATAAATTCTTTGAGGAATATGACGTAATACTTACCCCCTCGACAGCGAATGTCGCACCTGATTTTAATACAGCAATTGATCCTCCCGACACTTGTTTAATATGGACAATGTGTGGTTGCCCAACAATTAATATTCCTGTTTTTGAAAAAGCAAAGCTTCCTTTTGGACTTCAAGTTATTGCCAGGAAATATTGTGATTATAAATTGATTAATTTTATTAGAGATTTTACATATGCAAATCTATTCCCTAAATTTTCAAAAATATCTTAAATGCAAATTAACATGAATGAGCAAGAGCAATTTTGGACAAAAGAATACACTAACGAATATGTTACAAGAAATTCCAATTTTGATTTTAATTTAGGAGTCGAGGGCTGGAATAAGATTTTGAATGGAGTAGATAAGAGCCAAATAAAAACAATTTTGGAATGTGGCTCAAATATTGGCAGAAATATTGGGTTATTAAATAATGTATTGCCAAGTTCAAAGAAATCAATAATTGAAATTGCAAAAGAACCATTTGACTTTGTTACTCGTACTTATCAATTGGAATATACATATAATGGTTCAATCATTGAGTCCAATTTACAAAAAAATTATTTCGATTTGGTCTTTACTAACGGAGTATTGATACATATACATCCAGATGAAGTATTGGAAAACATGAAGAAGATATATCAGTATAGTAATAAGTACATAATTATTTCGGAATATTTTAATACAACACCCACAATGATCGAGTATAGGGGGAAATCTAATAAACTTTTTAAGTCGGATTTTGGGAAAACATTTGTTCAAAATTTTGATGTTGAAATTATTGATTATGGATTTCTTTGGGGATTCATTTATGATAATGCTGGGTTTAACGATGTCACTTATTGGGTCTTTAAGAAAAAACAGAAATGAGAGTTTTACTAATTGCTGATCCCGGACGCCCCGATTTTTTTGAATATTTAATAAGTGCGAATTCTTCAGTTAAAAGTTGGGAAATAATTTGGGAGTACAAATACTCTGGGAAAACAGAGCAAAAAGAATTTTTAGTTGTATCTAATGGCAAAACTGTTCCGATTCATTATTGGTCTGACTTAGCAACACCAAACGTGCTGTTCCGAAAGATTGATCCTGATAAAATAATTTTTTTTGAAATAATTGACTTGTGGCAAATCTCACTTGTAATTGCAGCACAGAAAAAAAAAATCACCACTTTTTTTGTTGAACACGGTGTAGGTAATTCTGTTGAACAAGTAATTAATCGATTCAACGAGAGATTGAATTTAAATGATTGGTTTAAAAAGTATAAAATAAAGATTATTAGATATGGGTTTAGGGCTATAAAAAATAGGATTTTTTATTTTTCGCAAATTTTTAATCTTAACTCCTTTAAATCTTTTTTTAAGTATCTTTTTTTACCGGTTAATCTAAAGAGAGATACACCTATACATTGTTTGAGTAAGAATCTTTTTCGAGAACGAACTCCCAATTATGCTATTTTATTTAATAGAAATAATGTTGCCCCTTTTTTGGTTTATAATATAATCGAAAAAAAAAACATAATAACAGAGGGGGTTCCTTTTTTTGATGAATATTATAGAGGGCAAATTATTGAAGAAGAGTATGTTTTTTTTGTGGAACATCCTTATTTGGAAGAGGGCATACTTGAATGGAATGATATCTTCCATGAAAAAATTGCCAGGACACTTGAAGAATTTGCTATTAAGAACAATATTCCCGTGTATATTAAATTACACCCTCGTTCAAAGATTGAAAATTGGACTCGGTACAATTTAAATGCGAATTTGATAACACTTCTGCAAAAAGAGAATGTTGTAAAATTGATGCTTGAGGCAAAACTAATACTAGGTTACAGCTCAACTCTCTTAAATATAATGATTCAGTGTAAGAAGAATGTTGTACTACTGGGATGGCATCCAAAGCCAAGGATATTTGGAGATGATTATTCTGTTTGGAATTTATGTCACAAATCATATGAGATTACGGATATTCATGCTGAATATAGATATTGGATCGAAAATAATTTATGTGATAAGGATTCCGAGTCCTATAAGGGTTTTTTAGAAGAATACAATTATCCATTTGATGGTAAAGCAACAGAGAGAGTGTTGGAAGCCATTCAAACCTTATGAAAAATTTAGCTAAGCTTTCTGTTTATACGTTGGTAGGCTTTTTAGGTGCTGGGGTAAATTTTTTACTTATGCCTTATCTCTCTCATTTTATTAAGCCGGGAGAGTATGGTATTCTTTCAATGGTAAACAGCTATGTTACCATTTTAATTCCGCTGGTTGGTTTAGTAGCAGCCGGTATTATTTCGGTCGATTATTTTAAAATAAAAGACAAGGCAGAATTTGCTTCCCTGTTTTCTTCTGTGCAGGTAATACCTCTTGTGCCTGCCGTTTTCTTTTTGCTGATCAATCTTTTATTTCCGGGGCCCATCGCAACCTTATTTGAGATCCCGGTAGAAAAAACTTACTGGCTTAGCCTTTCTGTATTGGTTGCTTTGCTTACCATTTATACTGAAACATTACTGGCATTTACAATAACAGAACAAAGACCCGGTTTTTTTGCATTGTTCAATATCAGTAAGCTGGTACTTGAAGTAGGGCTTACACTCTGGTTGGTAACCGGCATGAAAATGAGCTGGGAGGGGCGGTTGATTTCATGGCTTATTACCAATATAATCTTCTTTGGCGTTTCCTTTTATTATTTTCATAAAAGAGGGTTGCTTACAACTAACATCACCCGCCGGTATATTATGGCCGGAATCAGTTTCGGCCTGCCGCTGATACTGCATACACTCGGTAAGTTTGTTATCAACCAATCCGACCGGGTTTTCATCGCCAAAATGGTTTCAATAGATGAGGCCGGTATTTATAATATCGGTTACCAGGTGGGTATGGTCATGCTGATTTTTGTAAATGCGATCAGCAATTTCATATACCCGTTTATCAGTGAAAGATTGGAAAATCCAACTGAGGTAGGGGAAAAACAAATAATAAAAATAAGTTACCAGGTTATTGGACTCTCCTTTCTTAGCCTTGTTTTCCTAACGATAGCAACACCTACTTTTTTTGCCTGGCTGGTTGATAGCAGTTATGCACAGGCTACACAATATGTGTTCTGGGTCGCATTGAGCTATTTTTTCTGGGGCATTTATCTTGTGTTTTCCAGTTATATATTTTATGCTAAGAATACAAAATTTCTTGCCTGGCTTTCTCTACTGAATATTTTGCTCAATGCAGGATTAAATTATATACTGATACTGAATTTCGGTGCTATTGGCGCTGCGTATGCTACCTGTATTTCTTTTTTTGTAATAAGTATAATTGTGACATATAAAGCAAATCGTTTATACCCGATGCCATGGTTTACTTTTCAAAAAAGTAAAAAATGATTATACAATGTATCTTAGGTTCAATGTTTGGCTGGATGCAATATCAATCGCCTGGCATTACAAATAATGCCTACCATTTAGATTAATGCCGGAAACTCTGTTACATATCATAGATAGTCTTTCCATTGGCGGCGCTGAGATCTTGCTAAAAAATACAATTGACTCCCTTCCCGAATTTGAACATATCGTTGCTTATCTGAATGAAGGGCCTGATCAGAGAATCTTTGACAGTGAAAAGATCAAGTATTATAATCTCAATCACACAGGCTGGGCAAGTCTTCCGGCAACTATTCTTAAACTAAGAAATCTTGTCCGTTCAGAAAGCCCACTTCTTGTGCATTCGCACCTGATCATATCAACTTTAGTTGCACGGCTTTCAGTTCCTGCAACCATACCACTGGTGAGCACTCTTCACAGTGAATTGAGCATGGATGCATTTTCCAAAAACAAGCTGAGCCTGTGGCTGGAAAAGCTCACACTAAAAAAAAGACATTCACTGGTTGCGGTATCCAACCATGTAATGCAGGATTATTTGAAATCTGTTTCGTTTTCCGGGAAAAAATTTGTTCTGTACAATTTTCTTACTGATGTTTTTTTTGATGGGCCAAAGAAAAAATCTCCTGCGACATTTTTAAAGTGTGTCGCAGTTGGAAATTTAAAGACTGCAAAGAATTACGACTACCTGCTTGACATATTTAAGCACCTGGGGTTAACAAATATACACCTGGACATCTATGGGACAGGATATCTTGAAGCTGCCTTACAGGATAAAATTAATAAAGAAAAACTTCCGGTAACATTGAAGGGTAAAGGCAGTGATCCACATGTATTCCTGAATGAATATGATCTGTTTATACAGGCTTCTTCCCATGAGGGATTTGGACTCTCGGTGATTGAAGCAATGGCTTCAGGTTTACCAGTTTTACTTTCAGACATCCCCGTGTTCAGGGAAGTAACAAATAATCATGCGCATTTCTTTCCATTAAATAATGCAAAAGCTTCTGCGGAACTGTTAGAAGAATTAAACTCAGACCCGATGAAGCTGAACCGTTTTACTGACACTGCTTACGAATGGTGCAAGCTGCAATTCAATGCACGTACTTATAAAGCCAGGCTTCTTGACATTTATAGTCAAATAACTGCGAGTCAATGAAAATCGCAATCGTTGATTATGGAATGGGTAATCTTTTTAGTGTTTACAAAAAAATTAAACAATTAAAAGCAGACCCTTTCATTGCCATTTCCCCATCTGAAATAGTAAGCGCAGATAAGATCGTTATTCCTGGCGTTGGACATTTTGGAAAAGCAATGACCAATCTAAAACTATCAGGAGCTTTCGATGCCTTGAATGAAGCGACTGTCGTAAAGAAAATACCAGTACTGGGAATTTGTCTTGGAATGCAATTGATGGCGGAAAAAAGCGAAGAGGGAAATGCAACCGGCTTTGGATGGATAAAAGGAAATGTAGTGAGGTTCAGCATTGATCATTCAGATAGATTCAAGATTCCTCAAACCGGGTGGAATACTATTAATATTAAAAAGGAAAGCAGGCTTTTAAAAGGTTTAAATGGGAAGGAGGAATTTTATTTTCTTCATTCCTATCACATTGAAGTTGGGGACAGCAGCGACATTTTAGCCAGTACGGATTTTGGCTACGAATATGTATCAGCCGTAGAACGAAGAAATTTTTTTGGTGTTCAATTTCACACGGAAAAAAGTCATGCTGCGGGAGCGCAGATCCTTAAAAATTTTATCGAATTATAAAATGTTCCGGCCAAGAGTGATCCCTGTTTTATTGCTAAATCACGACCACCTTGTTAAGTCAATTTCTTTCCGTGATTATCAGTATATCGGTGATCCTTTAAATGCAGTAAGGATATTCAACGAACTGGAAGCCGATGAGTTGACTTTTCTTGACATATCCGCAACCAGGAATAACCGTTTGATCTCTCTGGATCTTATCAGGGAGATAGGCGAGGAGTCAAATATGCCTTTTAATGTGGGAGGTGGGATCAGGCAGATCGCACAAATTAAGGATGTGATCAGGGCGGGAGCAGAGAAAGTCATCATTGGCAGTTATGCCGCCAGTAATCCTGATTTTATAACCAAAGCTTCTAATGAGTTTGGATCTTCTACAATTACGGTTTGTATGGATGTAAAGAAGAATTTTTTTGGGAAGGAACAGGTGTGGACAATAAATGGAACAAAACCTTCGGGAATTGATCCATTAGAATTTGCCAGGCTCATGGAAAAAAATGGCGCCGGTGAAATCATCGTTCAATCAATTTCAAGAGACGGGAAAATGAATGGCTATGACCTTTCTCTTATAAAAAGAATTGCCACGAACATTAATATTCCGACTGTGGCTTTGGGAGGCGCCGGGAATTTAGAAGATCTTAAGACAACCTATGTTGAAACGCATGTAACCGGATTGGCAGCAGGCAGCATTTTTGTTTATTACGATAGGAACAAAGGTGTTTTAATCAACTATCCTGAAAAAAAGGATTTTAATTTTAATGATACTGAATAGAACTTACCAGGTTTGTACACGTTGTGTAATGGATACTACTGACCCTGAGATTGTTTTTGATGAGAACGGGGTGTGTAACCATTGTACAGGGTGGTTTATAACCCAGGCAAAGCTTGCTAATCGTAAAAAGTTTGGGAAAAAAAATCTCGAAAAAATTATTAATAAAATAAAAAAACGGGGCCGGGGTAAAAAATACGATGTTGTTTTGGGTATAAGCGGTGGTGTTGATAGTTGTTATACAGCTTACGTTTTAAAAAAACTTGGATTACGTACTCTTTTGGTACACCTGGATAATGGCTGGAATTCAGATAATGCGATCATCAATATCAAGAATATTGCGAGCAGGCTGAATTTCGACTACCAAAGTTTTGTACTTGACTGGGAAGAATTTCGTGATATCCAACTTGCTTTTTTAAAAGCATCCGTTGTTGAAATTGAAACACCCACTGATATTGCCATACAGGGAGCTTTACATAGAGTAGCCGCTAAAAATGGTGTGAAATATATTATCAGTGGCGGAAACCTGGCAACTGAAGGAATTTTACCAAAAATGTGGCATTACGATGCAAAGGACACCGTGTACTTTGATTATATCACCAGGACTTTCGGAGCGAAAAAGGTTCGGAAGTTCCCTCATTTTGATTTCACCCTGGAGATCTATTATAAATTCATTAAAGGCATAAAGATCATTTACCCGTTGAATTATGTGGATTATGATAAGTCGAATGCAATAACGATCCTGAAAGAGGAATTGGGGTGGAAAGATTATGGATCAAAGCACCATGAGTCGAGATTTACGAAATTTGTGCAATCCTACCTGCTTCTTAAAAAATTTGATCTTGATTACAGGAAGGCAACCTATTCCAGCCAGATCTGTGCAGGAAAAATAACAAGAGAAGAAGCCTTGATTGCTTTAAAAGCACCGGCTTACAATGAAGAAGAAATTCAAAAAGAAAAGGATTATATAGCTAAAAAGTTGTCCATCAGCAGGGAAGAACTGGAAAATATCATAAGCCTGCCGGGTAAATATTATTTTGAATATCCTAATGATGAAAATAGGCTAAACTTTATTTACAAGATATACCGGAAATACTTTTCTTAACCCAACCGTGATTTTTAAAGCTAGAATATATCTATTTGCTTTCATCTTTGTAAAAAATGCGTCGAAATGTTGCGATCATTAGTTAAAAACTATGATGAAAATAAAATAGATGACTGCCGGGCACATGTTAAAAGCCTCACTTCCTGGTCAGGTTATTTTGAAAAACTCAGGTTTATTTATAATAGTTAACTGGTTTAATTTTATATGCTGAAAATAAAAGTTGTAAATTTTGGTCTTGCTCTTATTGTATCATTGTTTTTCCAGGTGGCATTAATGGAAGTAACGGTTAAATTCTTCCCACGGTTTAAAGAGAACTCGGTTACCGGATATTCCTCAGACATTGTTGATCCCTCCCTGTCAAGGTTAAATTCAGTTGATAAGTTTATCGGGTTCTGTGATTCAGTATTTGGAAAGGAAATAAAATCACATTCTGATTCTGCACAATATGCAAACCTGGTTTCGAAGGTTATACGGTACCGATTTCAGCATGGTTATTCCTGGTACCGGTTTGGGCATAACTATGTTGCCAAGCTGATAGCGCCAATGCTGAATAAAAATTTATCTGCCATTGTTGTACCCGATGATATTTTAGAGTACGAGACAGCAGCCTGCAGTCAGCAATCAATTGTAGGGATGAAGGTGCTGATGGAAAAAGGATATTTAGTAAGAGCTGTGGGGTTTTATGATACATTGATCGGTGGTCATTTCTGTTATGAAATAAAATTTAATGGTGACTGGCATTTTTATGATCCCAACCGGGAGCCCGATGAAGAATTGCTGGATAAATATAACAGGCCGAGCATAAAGGAGCTAAATGAGAATAAAGAATTATTGGTAGCAGCTTATCCCAATGATAAAAAAGAAAATGTGCTGGCATTATATTCTACCTACAAGTATGGTAAAGAGAGAAAGTTGCCGGGTGCCAATGCAAGATTGTTTCAACGGATAACGCAGATCCTATCTTATACGCTATGGATCTTCCTTGCTATTTTATATTTATATCTCGATAAACGTTTTTTTTCTAAAAAGACAAAATAATATGTGTGGTATAGCTGGTTTTATTGATTTCAATAATAAAAGCTCACTTGAAATTTTGAGCCGGATGACTAAATCCGTTGAGCACCGTGGGCCTGATGGCCAGGGCGAACATTTTCAACAGACCAATCATTGCCAGGTTGGGCTTGGGCATCGTCGCTTGTCGATAATTGATTTAAGTACAGCTGCCAATCAGCCCATGCATTATGATGGGCTGCACATGATCTTTAATGGAGAGATCTATAATTACAATGAGATACGGGATGAACTGATCAAACTCGGGCATGAATTTAAAACCCATTCAGATAGTGAAGTGATATTACACGGCTGGCGTCAATGGGGTGAAAAGGCAATTGATCAGTGGCGGGGAATGTTTACCATTGTATTGTTCGACGAAAAGAATAATGAATTTATTTGTATCAGGGACCGGGCAGGAGTGAAGCCTTTTAATTATTATTTTAAAGATGGTAGCTTTTTGTTTGCTTCCGAATTTAAAGGAATGATGCAACACCCGGCTTTCAGCAGAAAAATTAACAGGGATGCCGCTGCTTCTTTTCTACAATATGGATATGTCTCTTCGCCGCATTGCATTTTTGAAGATACTTACAAGCTACCGGCTGGTCATTTATTAAAGCTGAATCTTACAGATCGTTCGCTGCAGGTAAAACAATACTGGAATGTGTATGATTATTACAACAAACCTAAACTTGCTATCAGCCTGCCCGATGCAATTGATGAAACAGAAAAGATACTCAGCCAGTCATTTCAATACCGGATGGTGGCCGATGTACCTGTCGGAGTATTTCTAAGCGGTGGATATGACAGCAGTTGTGTTACAGCTTTGCTGCAGAAAAACAGCACCGAAAAAATTAAAACATTTACGATCGGCACTAACGATGGTAAATTAAACGAAGCTCCATTTGCAAAAAAAATTGCGCAGCATCTTGGAACCGATCACACCGAATTTTATTGTACATATAAAGAAGCAATGGATATTATTCCAGACCTGCCATATTATTATGATGAGCCTTTTGCCGATAGCAGTGCTATACCTACTATACTGGTGAGCAGGCTGGCCCGGAAAAAAGTTACGGTAGCTTTATCTGCCGATGCTGGGGATGAAGTATTTGCAGGCTATAACCGATATGATTTGATTGGACGCTATGGAAAAAAATTGCAATCCATTCCAAAACCGATACGAAAGCTGGCGGCAGCTACTATGGAAAAAGTATCTTCAGAAAGCATACCCTGGTTACGTAATAAAGCAAATTTTCATAGCCGGTATGATAAACTGAAAAACCTTTTGCACAATCCTTCTACTGCTGAGTTACTGAAAAACTTGAATCTTGTTTATACTGATAAAGAAATAAGATCGCTGTTTAACACTACCATTGATCAACTCAGCTCATTGCATACCAGCACCGAATTAAAGAAAGAATATTATGATCCCCTTTCATTTATGATGGCTATCGATTACCAGACTTATATGGTGGATGATATTCTTCAAAAAGTTGACCGGGCTTCTATGAGTATTGCGTTGGAAGGAAGAGAACCTTTTTTAGATCAGAAAATAATTGAATGGGCCGCACAGTTACCATCAGAGTACAAGTATTACAAAGGGCAAAAAAAATATATCCTAAAGCAGATAGTGCATAGACACCTGCCAAAGGAAATGATGGAGCGACCAAAAATGGGATTTGGGATCCCTGTTGAATCCTGGTTGGCCAACGAACTAAAGGAGTTGGTAGCTGAGAACCTGGGTAAACAGGCACTACGCCTGCATAATCTTTTCAATGAGGATGAAGTGGAAAAGTTGATGAATGATTTTTTTAGCGGCCGGAAAGAAAAATATCTTAAGATCTGGCATTTGCTGATGTTTCAGCTCTGGTATAAAAAATGGATGGTTTAAAATGTTGAAGCAGGTTCTTTATTTATCATATGATGGCATGACAGATCCCTTGGGTCAGTCGCAGGTATTACCTTACCTGGCAGGCTTAAGTAAAAAAGGATACCAGTTTACATTGGTAAGCTTTGAGAAACCGGAGAAACTAGAAAAAAATAAGGCCGTTGTTGAAAAGATCTGTTCTGATAATGCGATTGACTGGCAGCCGCTGCCCTATACCAAAACACCACCCGTTCTTTCCACGCTGAAAGATATAGTTGCCTTACGAAAAAAAATAAAGACACTACATCAGCAAAAGAAATTTGAGTTGGTGCATTGCCGCAGTTATATCACCATGCTGGCCGGTGAGTGGATGAAAAAAAAATGGAATGTAAAACTGGTGTTTGATATGCGTGGTTTCTGGGCCGATGAAAGGGTGGATGGAAAATTGTGGAATTTAAATAACCCTGTTTTTAAATTGATATACCGGTATTTCAAAAAAAAAGAAAAACAATTTTTAAGTTTAGCAGATCATACGATCAGTCTTACCACTCATGCAAAACAGGAAATTCATTCCTGGACCGGTATTACCAAACAACCGGTTCCCATACAAATAATTCCCTGTTGCGTTGATCTTGAATTGTTCAATCCCGAAAAAATAGATACTTCTGAAACGGCTGCTTTAAAAGCAAAGCTTGGAATCCCTGATAAGGCAGCTGTTATTTCTTATATAGGTTCTGTTGGCACCTGGTATATGTTACCTGAGATGCTTGCGTTTTTTAAACGATGGGTGATCAAAAACCCAAACAGTGTTTTTTTATTTATAACCGGTGATGACCCTGAAATGATTAAACAGGAAGCAGAAAAAGCCGGTATCATGGAACCAGCTTTACGAATCGTGAAAGCTGCACGGGATGAAATGCCCGGTTTTATCTCTCTTTGTGATTACTCCTTATTTTTTATCAAACCTGTTTATTCAAAAAAAGCATCCTCGCCAACCAAGCAGGGTGAAATAATGGCGATGGGTAAACCTGTTATCTGTAATAGCAAGGTGGGAGACACGGATTATGTTGTGAATAAGTATCACTCAGGGGAACTGGTGAATGAGTTTACCGACATCGAATATGACCGTGTGGTAAATGCAGTAAGCAAGAATTTTTCAAATGAAGAGATCCGCAACGGAGCCCGGCAATTTTTTTCGCTGGAAGAAGGCATAAAGCGATATGACGAAGTTTATAAAGCTGTTTTAAAAATTCAATAGACACTTGAAGATCCTTTTTTTAGTTCCATACCCGCTTCACCAGGCTCCTTCTCAACGGTTCAGGGTAGAATTATTTTTACCTGAACTAGATAAGAACAAAATTGAATATAGCATACAATCTTTTTTAGATGAAGCAGCATGGGCCACCTTATACAAAAATGGTGGTACTCTTTCTAAATTAATGGGAGTGATAAGAGGTTATGCCAGGCGATGGGTGAAAATATTATTTGGTCTTGGCGGTTATGATTTTGTATTTATTCATCGTGAAGCAGCTCCGCTAGGCCCGCCGGTATTTGAATGGGTTATCAGCAAACTGTTCCGGAAAAAGATCATTTATGATTTTGATGATGCCATCTGGATACCCAATACATCAGCAGAAAATAAAATTGTTTCCTGGTTCAAAGCTTTCTGGAAAGTAAAATATATCTGTAAATGGGCCCATCTTGTTGTTGGCGGCAATGATTTTTTATGCAAATATGCACGACAGTATAACCGCAACACAGTCCTCATACCTACATGTGTGGATACAACGGATAAGCATAACAGGTTAACAAACCATGATGCTGAAAAAATAACGATTGGGTGGACCGGTAGTCATTCTACACTAAAATACCTGGATGAACTGGTGCCGGTAATCCGGGAGCTTGAGACAAAAAACAATTTTGAGTTTATTGTAATATCAGACAAAAGTCCGGACTACATTATTTCTTCATTCAGGTTTATTCCATGGAATGAAAAAACAGAAATAGAAGATCTGCAAAAAATAAATATCGGGTTGATGCCGTTGCAGGATGATGAGTGGAGTGAAGGCAAATGCGGGTTTAAGCTGATACAGTATATGTCATTGGGAATTCCGGCGCTGGCATCACCGGTGGGAGTGAATAAAAAAATAATTGAACATGGAGAAAACGGAATGTTGTGTTCGAAACAAGAAGATTGGATAAACGGATTAAATTATTTAATTCATAATAAAGAAGAACGGAAACGAATGGGCTTGTCGGGAAGAAACAAAATAAATGCATCCTACAGTTTAAAGGCCTATGCACCGGTTTTCATAAATCTTTTTAGATCAGATCCCGATAAAAGGAATTAAAGGTTTATTCAAGGGGCGGTTTTTATAATAGATCAGGATCAATGCCATAGCATAGAAAGGAACACAGGGAATTTTATAACGGGAGAGTGCGCCGAAATTATAAGAAGAGATACCAACAGCAAAAGCAAAGATGATAGAAAAGATAAGACAGAATTGAATTGTTGGATCGCCGCTTATAGTGCGCCACGTTTTTTTTATACCGATAACAAAAAGTATTTTCAACGTGGCAAAGAAAAAAAGTAAGGCTTCAATAGCTGTTAAAAACACAATAATTTTTTTGGTTTCCCAGATATAAGGCCTGAACAATGTTACATTAACAGCTGCCGGCATTTTTGATAGCATGCCTCCGATAGTCGGCGAAAAATCCCCCAAATCATAACCAGATCCCTGGTCAACATCTGACATATAGCCGATCCAGTCTCTAGTGATTGCAGATGTTTCAGCAATTTTTTCAAGCGAATATTTACCGAGTAAATTGCCAAACTGTTGTAAGAAGAATGCAAAACTTCCAACAGCTATTATAATAAAAATCCCTTTTACAAAAACCCTTACGGCAGGTGTTTTTATTTTTTGAGAATAGCTGAATAATATCCAGGTAAAAAGGGCAGGCGCAAACCCAAGAAGTATATATAATTTTACTTTTGCTATGAATATGAAACTAAATATAGCCAGTGAAATATTTTTTGATGAAAAATCACGCTGAGCCAGCATACGAAAAGTGCAATGAGTAAACCAACCGAGGCTGAACATGCAAATAGTATCTTTAAAAATTCCTGAACCCCATACAAAAAGACTGGGTATAAATAATATGGCTACAGAAATCGGCTTAACAAGTTTGGGATTGGCTTCTGCAAATGTTCTGAACAATGCCCAGATACCGGTAAATGAAAGAAAAGCAAAGATGACAGCAGTAGGCAGGTAACTATTAAAAGTGAAGACATTAATAAAAGCAGTAAAAGCACAAACAAAATAGGAAGAAGGATCCTGGTACCATTCCATTTGGGAGATATAATCAAAATAAGCAGGATCATTCCAGTCGGCCGTATGTGTAATTAAGCCAAACCACTTTCCTATTGAATCATTGGCACTGCTATTGATAACAAGTGCATGCCTGAAGTATTCAGAAGTATCACCGCCGCCATAATAATACTGGTAGATGAGGCTGACGAAAATAGCCCCGATTACCTTTACTGTTAGTCCGGGTATATAGTATTTGTGCAGCGGGTGGGTCTTTGGATATTTTTTATTCCTGATCCTGTACGCAATTGTGTAAATAATTGCCAGGTAAAATGGCAACAGTACATAATCAAATAAGGTGATAAATTGCATGAGCAGCAAAAATAAAAGAAAGCCGTGTAACGACTCAAATTAATACTGATATTGAAATGCCGAAAGTGTTGAGAATATTAAACCGATTAGTTATTGGAGGGCCATTGCTAAATGCATCCTATCTTACAAAGTATATGTCACCCGAATTTGAAACAATGCTGGTGGCTGGGGAAAGGGAAGATCATGAAAAAGATGCAGGATTTGTAACGGACTCATTAGGCATTCAGCCGGTGTTCATATCCAATATGTCAAGGTCGATTAATCTAAGAAAAGATTATGATTCTTACAAGCAGTTACAAAAACTGATCGGGCAATTTAAACCTGATATCGTTCATACACATGCTGCAAAGCCGGGGGCATTAGGCCGGTTGGCTGCTAAATCCATGAATGTACCGGTTGTGGTACATACTTTTCACGGCCATGTTTTTCATTCGTATTTTAATTCAATTAAAAATAATGTTTTCATAAATATCGAGAGATACCTGGGGCGCAAATCAGATGCTATAATTGCGATCAGCAATGAACAGAAGAATGAGCTGGTAAATAAATTTAAAATTGCACCTGAAAATAAATTCCGGATCATACCACTTGGTCTTGACCTCGATAAATTTCAGGCAGACCAGGAAAATAAGAGAAAAAAATTCAGAGCAGAGTTTAATATCGGGGATGATGAAATTGTGATCACAATAACAGGGCGACTGGTTCCGGTAAAAAATCATGATCTATTTTTAAAGGCAATTCGTTTTCTGAAAGAAAATACAGCGACACGTTTTAAAGCTTTTATAGTGGGTGATGGGGAAACAAGAAATGAACTAGAGCAAAAGGCATCAGGTTATGGCATAAAATTTTCAGATGAAAAAAGCAATGAACATCCGCATGAATTGGTTTTTACTTCATGGAGAAAAGATATTGATTATATAAATGCAGGTTCAGACATTATAGCACTAACATCTTTAAATGAAGGAACCCCGGTAAGCCTGATAGAAGCACAGGCGGCAGGTAAACCAGTAATATCTACACGGGTCGGGGGAATTGAAACAGTGGTAAATGAAAATATTACAGGGTTGCTTTCAGATATTGATGATGAACAGCAGTTTTGCCGGAATCTGCTATCTCTTGTAAACGATCATGAATTGCGTAAACGATTATCAGGATCCGGCGTACAACACGTTATTGAAAAATTTTCTTACCAACGTCTTGTAAAAGACATGTCGAAGCTCTATAATGAATTATTAGATTCAAGAAAAAATGTTTAATTCGTTATTCAAATCAAAGAAGAATTCTTCCCACGGTATTTATGAGAGTATTCATACTGATATGCACTCTCATTTACTGCCTGGAATTGATGACGGCTCTCCTAACCTGGACGCATCACTGGAGTTGATAAGCAGAATGATGAAGCTGGGCTATAAAAAATTTATTACCACACCACATATTATGTGGGAGATGTACAAAAATACTCCTGAAATTATCAATGAGAAACTTGAATTGCTTCGCTCCGCTTTAAAGACAGCAGGAATGGATGTTGAGATAAATGCAGCAGCAGAGTATTTCCTGGATGACCATGTAGAAAAGTTGCTTAGCCAGAAAGAAAAACTTCTTACTATACACGATAATTTGGTTTTAGTTGAATTTTCACTGGCAAGTCAACCATTTAATATTAAAGAGGTTTTGTTTGAAATGACGATGCAGGGTTATCAACCCATTATTGCACACCCGGAACGCTATGTTTATTTTGAAGAAGCGAAGGATTTTTATGATGAATTAAAGGACGCTGGCTATTACTTTCAGCTGAATATTAATTCCCTGTCCGGCTACTATGGTAGATCTGCTAATACACTTGCTCAATACCTGATCAAGAAAGGTTATTATAATCTTCTCGGCTCCGATGTTCATCATTTTCGCCATATCGAAGCACTTTCCAATCCCCACATTACTTCCCCCTTGCAAAAGCTGATTGAAAACGGAAAGATCATGAATCCCAATTTGTTCTAATTTTACCCGGCTTCAAACAATCGGCAGTTTACTTTGTTACAATTGCATGGATACTTTTACTATTAAAGACCTGGAAACTATTTCCGGAATAAAAGCTCATACCATTCGAATATGGGAACAGCGTTATTCCTTAATTAAACCCACCCGTACCGGCACGAATATCCGCCGCTATTCTTCTGATGAGTTAAGACATATCCTGAATATTTCCCTGCTTAATAAGAACGGGTTTAAGATTTCACATATCAGTAGGATGACGGAAACGGAAATGCAGGAAAAAATTCTTTCGCTAAGCGATGTAAATGCACAACGTGACCGCTTGATCAATGAACTGATCGCAAATCTCTCAACGCTGGAACTGGATGAATTCGAAAAACAGATTGACAGTTATATTCATTCAAGAGGGATTGAAAAAACAATTAACCAACTGATCTTTCCTTTTCTCGAGAAAATCGGGATACTCTGGCTTACTAATAATATCAACCCTGCACAGGAGCATCTTGTTACAAATATTATCCGCAGCAAACTGATCAATGGCATTGAATGTTCACATTCGCATTACAAGCTGAACAAAACATTTTTATTGTTCCTGCCCGAGTCGGAATATCATGAACTGGGACTTCTCTTTGTTTATTACTTATTAAAATCACGGGGAGCGAAGGTTCATTATTTAGGAAGTAATATTCCATTGAAGGATGCGGCATTTGTGATCAGAAGTTTGAAACCAGATGTGATCTATATGCATCTTACCTCTACGTCTTCAAAGTTCAATCTCGATAAATACTTACAGCATTTAAAACTCCATTCAGGTAAAATACCGGTTATTATCTCCGGCTATATTACCCAGCATTATAAAAAGCCACCTCCCGTAGGTTTCCAGCTTAAAAAATCACTAAGCCAGGTTATGGAGTATATTTCCTCACTTTCCACCTGATCTTCTGTTCAACATTTTTTTATTTATCAAGCTATCTCTTAAACAGACGTTATCCGGGGCATATTTCTTGTTTAATTTTATATTGAATTTGTTAAACAAAATTTTATGTCAACAACAGAATTCAATCATCTCGTACTGGAAACTTCAGAGGCCTTAAAGCCTTTTGCTGTTAGCCTGACAAGGGATAATGAACAGGCTAAAGATCTTTACCAGGAAACACTCTATAAAGCATTTGCAAATAAGGATAAGTATAATATAGGCACCAATATCAAGGCATGGTTGTACACAATAATGCGTAATACCTTTATTAATGAATATCGTCGCAGGGTCAGTCGGAATATCGTTTTTCATGATCCTACAGCAGATTATCAGCTATTTAACATCCCAGACCTGACATTCAATAACACCGAGTCAAATATTCTGTTCAAGGATATTCAAAAAAAAGTAAACAATTTACCATGTATTTTCAGACACCCGTTTAAATTATATTTCGAAGGATATAAATATCATGAGATTGCCTATATAATGAATGAACCACTTGGAACAATCAAAAGCCGAATTCATTTTGCCCGTAAATTGCTGAAAGAACAGATCGAAAGAAATTAATAACAGCATTCATTGGCAAAAAAAATAATTGTTATTGGGTCCGGTTTTGCAGGTTTATCAGCTGCATCATTCATGGCAAAAGCCGGGTGGGATGTTACTGTGATTGAAAAGAACGGAACAGCAGGAGGAAGAGCAAGACAATTAAAGGAAAATGGTTTCACTTTCGATATGGGCCCGAGTTGGTACTGGATGCCCGATGTGTTTGAAAGATATTTTAAGCTCTTTGGAAAAAAAGTTGAAGACTATTATAAATTAGAGAGATTAGATCCATCGTACAGGATCTACTGGGACGATGGATTTACAAATGTTCCTGCATCTTATGAAGAATTGAGAAATATATTTGAGCAATTTGAACCGGGTAGTGCCAAACGATTAGATAAATTTCTTGAAGAAGCTGAGTTCAAATACGAGACCGGTATAAATAAACTGGTACATAAACCGGGACTTTCAATAACAGAGTTCTTTGACTGGGATTTTATAAAAGGTGTGTTTAGGCTTGATGTTTTTAATTCTATTAAAAAACATATTCAAAAATACTTTCATCATCCACGATTGCAACAGATGATGGAGTTTCCTGTTCTTTTTCTTGGTGCATTACCAGAAAATACTCCTGCATTATATAGCCTGATGAATTATGCTGATATCAAACTCGGCACATGGTACCCGCAGGGTGGCATGTATGCAGTGGTAGAAGGAATGTATAAACTAGCTTTGGAAACTGGCGTAAAATTTCATTTCAATGAAAACGTGGAGGAAATAGTTGTAGAGAATGGAGTTGCAAAACAAGTTAAAACAAATAAGGATGAATATGTTGCCGATGCAGTCATCAGCGGAGCAGATTATCATTTTACAGAAATGGAATTGCTAAAAGAAGAGAACAGGAGTTATACAAAAACCTATTGGGACAAAAAACTAATGGCGCCATCTTGTTTGCTGTTTTATGTAGGGTTAAATAAAAAGTTGAAAAATGTTTTGCATCATTCCTTATTCTTCGATGTGCCTTTTGATAAACATGCTACAGAAATTTATACAACAAAAGAATGGCCTACGGAACCGTTGTTTTATGTAAGTGTAAACTCTGTTACAGACAGTTCGGTTGCTCCATTGGGTAGTGAGGCCGTTGTATTTCTGATTCCTGTGGCGGCTGGCCTGGAAAATGATACAGAAGAACTGCGGGAAAAATATTTCAACCGAATAATAGATAGGATGGAAAAACATACCGGTCAGTCAATAAGAGAGACTATTGTATATAAAAAAACCTATGCGGTCTCGGATTTCGTAAATGATTATAATTCGTACCGTGGCAATGCCTACGGCCTTGCAAATACGCTGATGCAGACAGCGATATTCAGGCCGCAGTGCAGAAGCAAAAAAGT
Organism: Bacteroidota bacterium; assembly: GCA_005882315.1. Lineage (NCBI taxonomy): Bacteria > Pseudomonadati > Bacteroidota > Bacteroidota bacterium. The sequence continues at coordinate 782,039 of VBAR01000001.1, read as the reverse complement.
GAAAAATCTTTTTTACACAGGTCAATTAACTATACCCGGCCCGGGTGTACCACCTAGCCTGATAAGTGGTGAAGTAGTAGCAAAAGAAGTTCTTAAAACGTTCGGTTAAAAGATTAAATTCATTGTATGATTGAATTGTTTCATAAAGTAAGCGAAGATTGCAGCCGCATTACTACACAGCGGTACAGCACTTCTTTTTCATCGGCCATCCGGCTGCTGCATAAGGATCTGCGCCAGCCCGTTTATAATATTTATGGGTTTGTCCGGTTTGCTGATGAAATTGTTGACACTTTTCATGAACATAATAAATCTGAATTACTGGCCCAGTTTAAGAAAGAAACTTATGATGCTATTGAGAGAGGTATTAGCATGAACCCGATACTCAACAGTTTTCAGAAAACGGTAAAAGAATTTGATATTGATCTGAAACTTGTTGATGCATTCCTGCATAGTATGGAAATGGATCTATCCAAACAATATTATAACCAAAATGATTACGAAGAATATATTTATGGTTCAGCAGAAGTAGTCGGGCTGATGTGCCTTTATGTTTTTTGTAGTGGGAATAAAGAACTCTACGAAAAACTGAAAAACCCGGCCCGTTCATTGGGAGCTGCATTCCAGAAAGTGAATTTTTTGAGGGATATAAAAGCAGATTACAACGGCTTGTCAAGAATTTATTTTCCCGGATGTGATTTCAATAATTTCACAGAACGTCAGAAAAAAGAAATAGAGGAAGATATTCAAAAAGATTTTCAGAATGCATTAACGGGGATATTACAGTTACCGCTAAAGGCAAAATTCGGGGTATATGTAGCTTATAAATATTATATGTCTTTATTTAAAAAAATAAAACGGTTGCATCATTCTACTATTCTTGAAACCCGCATACGTATACCCGATTATAAAAAACTCATAATTGTATTACGGGCAAGTGTAAAAAATCATACGGGGATGATTTAATTAAAATGCAGATGGATTTACAACAGGTAATATTGGTAAATGAGCAAGATGAGCAAACAGGGGTGATGGAAAAAATGGAAGCTCATCATAAAGCATTGCTTCACCGGGCATTCAGTGTTTTTATTTTTAATGAAAATGGTGAAATGCTTTTGCAGCAAAGAGCATTGGATAAATATCACAGTCCGGGTTTGTGGAGCAATGCCTGTTGCAGTCATCCGCACCCGGGAGAAGATACAAAGCTAGCAGCGATGCGACGTGTAATTGAAGAACTGGGGGTTACAATTCCACTTGAAAAGCAATTTCATTTTATTTATAAAGCAGAGTTTGAGAATGGATTGACAGAGCATGAATTCGATCATGTCTTTACCGGGCAATTTAACCTGGCACCTGAAATTAATAAGGATGAAGTACATGATTATTGTTACAAATCCATGGCTGAAATAAAACAATCTTTACTGACTCATCCTCAGAAATATACGGCCTGGTTTAAAATTGCTTACCCGGAAATTGAAAAATGGTGGATAAAAAATTTTAAGCAGACAATAACCTGATAAATTAATTTTGTGTTCATAGAAATCGGTTTATATATAGTTGTGTTACTCGCAACTTTTGTGATCATGGAAGGCATCACCTGGCTTACACATCGTTTTGTGATGCATGGATTTCTCTGGTACTTGCACAAAGATCACCACCAGATAAGACCGGGTGTTTTTGAAAAGAATGATTTATTCGCCTTCATTTTTGCAGTACCCAGTTTTCTATTAATATATTTTGGCACTTACGAAAAAATTTGGTGGATGCAGTCTATTGGTTTTGGAGTTATGTTATATGGTTTCGCTTATTTCATGGTGCATGATGTAATTATTCATCAACGCTTCAAATGGTTTAGCCGCAGCAACAATACGTATGTGAGAGCAATCCGCTGGGCGCATAAAATGCATCACAAACATTTGGATAGACACGAAGGCGAAAGTTTTGGATTTTTATACGTACATAAAAAATACTGGAATAAAGTGAAGCATGATAAAAAATTAATGGCCGGCAATAAAAAAGTAGAGTATGCGCCTGAGGTGGAAACCCCCATCCCCTAAAGGGAAGCGGATAATTCCTGTTTGTTCACTTAAGTATCCATATTTTTAGTTTTCTCAAATCAGAAATTAAGATGCCTGAATCTAAGTTCCCCTTTAGGGGGCAGGGGTATGATTATATTATCAGTGGAGCTGGTTGTGCCGGGCTTTCATTACTCATGTATATGATTGACTCAGGCAAATTTTCGGATAAACGAATTCTTTTAGTTGATAGAGAAGAAAAAAATAAAAATGATCGTACCTGGTGTTTTTGGGAAACCAGTGCCGGGCTTTTTGAAAACTGTGTTTACAAACGGTGGGATAAAATGTGGTTTCATGATATAGGATTTTCAAAATTGCTTGACATTCAACCCTACCAGTATAAAATGATTCGCGGCATAGATTTTTACAAACACTGTTTTGCTGTTATCAATGATCAAAAGAAAATAGATATCGTTTATGGTAATGTAAAAGGAGTAACGACTGAAGATGGTAAAGCTGTGCTTTTTATAAATGATGAAAAGATAACTGCTGATTATATTTTTAATAGCATTCTGTTTGAAAAACCAGTATTAAAGAAAAACGAACATTATTTGCTTCAGCATTTTAAAGGATGCGTAATTGAAACTGCCGTTCCTTCATTTAATCCATCCGAAGCTACAATGATGGACTTTCGTGTAGATCAACAAGACGGGACGACCTTCGTATACGTAATGCCTTTTACAGAAACAAAGGCACTGGTTGAGTATACACTTTTCACTGAAACACTGCTGAAACCTCCGCAATACGATGAAGCATTAAAAAATTATATCAGCGAATATTTAAAAATTAAAGACTATTCATTGCTTGAAGAAGAATTTGGCGTTATACCCATGACCAATCATCGTTTTCAGGGCATTGATCATTGTATTATTAATATTGGTACAGCCGGTGGACAAACAAAAGCTTCAAGTGGTTATACATTTATGTTTATACAGAAACATTCAAAAGCGATCGTTCATCAAATAATTAAAACAGGCCAACCAGAAGTTTCTGTGTTTTCAAGGCGGTTTCATTTTTATGATAGTGTACTGCTTGAAGTTCTTGCTGGGAAAAAATTATCCGCCCGGAATATTTTTACACCGATCATTAAAAAAAATAAATTACAGCATCTGCTACGGTTTATGGATAATGAAAGCTCTTTATCGGAAGATTATAAAATTATTTCTTCATTGCCAACCTGGACATTCCTAAAAGCTGCACTAAAACAGCTTTGACTTTACTGGTCAGGGTCCAACTGCATAAACTCTCTCTTTACTGCTTTAAGCATACTGAATAGCTGAGCTACCTGTATCAGTAATAAAACTCCCAATGCCAGCATTACATACCAGGGTAATGCAATTGTTTTCACCCCACTTATTTTTTGAAATTTTTCCACATGATACCCGGTAATGGCTGAGCCAAAAGCCATTCCGGCTAATAAGAATGAAAGTAAAGAGAATACAACTTTCATAAACATGATACGCATCGTAGAATAGCCTACTTTAAAATTTTCCAGTATTGCTGCCGGAATAATAAGTACTAAAGCGATCCAGCTCCAGTTATTGCTGAACCATGTATTGTTCAAGGTTAAATTCAAAACAAGAATGATAACAATAGAGAGTAAACCCCATGGAAATAACAGGAAGGTTGAAGGTTTTGTCGGAGTTGGCATAGAATTATTTTTTGTTAACTAAAAGTAATCAAACCTTGTTAGTTGAAAAATAAAAATACTACTTAAGTGGTATTGGTTCGCATCTATCTACTCACTTACCTTTAGCAACCATGAAGCTATTCATGGGATAAAGAACAAACAATTAACCATGCTGCGAACAGCCATAGAATTTCTGGCAGAAGAACTCAAAACTTACATTGTTAAGAAAGAGCCGGCTATGTTTCGCAATGAGATTGCAGTTTTACCATCTTCCTTAATGAAAACAGATGGATCATTTGCTGTAGGCAACCAGGCTGAATCCTTTAAAATTATAATGACATTGGTAAATCTTGAGGAAGATCGTATAGCAGATTCACAATCTTATTTTCAGAAGGTAAATGATAAAGTTCAGTTTATGAATCCTCCATTGAACTTGAACGCAAATATTTTATTTTCAGCAATGGGAGAGAATTATCTTTCTGATTTAAGGTTACTCTCTTATATCGTAAGTTTTTTCCAGTCGTACTCTGTATTTGAAGAAAGCAACTTTCCGCAACTTAACAATAAAGTGGAACCTGATAAGCCGTGGCAGAAAATTGGGAAACTAATTGTAAACCTGCATACACTTACATTGGAGCAGCAAAATAATATGTGGGCAGCCATTGGAGCAAAGTATATGCCCAGCGTAGTTTATAAAATAAGAACAATATCCTTCACAGATAGCGAACCCAAAATGGAAGCACCACCGATTACAGATATCCGCATTCTGGATAATTGATTTCGGTTTCTTAAGGTTAAATTTCGGCTCTGAATCATAAGTGGTATAACTAAGGTATGATTCAGATAAAGTATGTACTGATTTTTGAAGTGGAATTTCTTCACGATTATTATAGCAATAAAAGCTGTGATGATATTAAAGTAATTCCTTCTGCCACTTGCAGGACTATACTTCAACAACATGGGCTGCGGTTCATTGCTTCACACGGCAGGTTCAAAGTATTTGCAAAGGTGACAGAGAAGAATGGAAAAAACTTTATAAACTCCCCATTGCCTGAAAATTGTGCACTTAGTTTTTTACTCGCCCTGAACAACAGCACATTTCAAACATTTACCAGGCTGGATCTAAAAGCAAATCAAAAAGACCGATTTTATTTTAATAACCTTTTGAACAATAAGCAAGGCGATACGCTTCATCTTGCAGCTGATACAACTGAAAAGAAAGCTGGCAACAAAGATTTAATACAATTTGTAAAAGGCAGTTTTCAATTTACAGCGAATGCTGATGTTCCTGAAAAAAGTATAAAAATTGAATATACTGATACGGGTGCAATTCTTCAGCAGGTTTTAAATGAGAATGAGAATATCAGCCGCAAACAATTCTCATTTGATCTTTCCGGGATGCCAACCGGGAGAGCGGCATTAAAAAATGGGGCAGCAACCGAGGAGAAATTTTATGTAGCCAACACGGCCGATCCACAGAATGTATTTGGTGTTGTTGAAATTTTTTACAGGCAAAGCTTAAATGCAGCTTATCAATTCCTTGAAAAGGATAATGTATCAGACAATTTCCAGGTAAAAGGTAAAAAGTATACCATTCATTTTGCCAACAGGCAAACTACGTGGCGTTATAATGTGGTAAAGAAATTTAATAAGAATGTAACAGCAATAGAAATTAAAAAAGAGAATGGCACCTTGATAGAATTTGAAACTGTGCCCGGTGGTACAGAGAGCCTCTTTGTTATTGCTTCAAAAACGCAGCTGCCATTTACTGATAAACCTGTTAGCGGGATACAACTCGTGGATGCGGCAAGCAATGAACCGATCATCAGTCATTTACCTAATGCATCATTGGTAATATTAAAAGAAGAAAATGGAAAACTTTTTTCTGATATCTACATAACCATCTAAAAACAATAATACTATCAACTTTTAAACTTAAAACTATGGCAGATGTTTTTAAAACCCCCGGGGTGTATGTAAAAGAAATACCCACCTTTCCGCCATCCATTGCCGAAGTGGAAACGGCGATTCCTGCTTTTATCGGATACACAGAGAAAGCTTCATTCAACGGAATTGACCTGGTGAAAAAACCTACACGTATCACTTCGCTGCTTGAGTATGAAACCATATTCGGCAAAGCGCAGAAAGAAAGATCAATCACAGTTACCATCACCGATGTGATGGATGGGACGGCTGTAACATCCCGTTCTATCAAAGCAGAAAGTGATGAGACGAAGCAGAGCAAATTCAAAATGTATTATTCATTGCAAATGTTTTTTGCTAACGGGGGCGGGCCTTGCTATATTGTTTCCGTTGGTACTTATGAAAACAAAGCAACAGCACCCGCAAAAGCAGATATTGATAAAGACAAGCTTTCAGATGGCCTTGCTGAGATTGCAAAATTTGACGAACCCACCCTGCTCGTATTTCCCGATGCTACAACACTGGACAATGATAAATACAGCACATTACTGGCGGAAGCATTAAAACAATGCTCAGACCTGCAGGACAGGTTTACAGTAATGGATGTAAAACCTGATAAGAGCGGAACCAATGTGGTGAACGATTCAATGAATGATTTCAGAAATGCCCAAATGACGGAGAGTGTGATTGATAAACTGAAATACGGAGCTGCTTATTTCCCATATATAAATACATCACTCAATTTCAGGTATGATGATAGCGATGTTTCAGTCATATACCAACAAGTAACAGCGGGAGTAAGTAAAACACTTACCAATGCGGACGACAACGCTGATGGTGATGCCGCAGATATTGAAAACATCAAGCTTTCACATATTACTACTCCTTTGGATGCTCTGGATGTTGATATTGTAAAGGGTTTGAACCTGATGAAGAACCCGCAACCAAATCCTGCTCCACCGAAACCTGTCATTGCACCCAATACAGAATTGTATAACCTCATAAAAGGCGAGTTGAGTAAAGTAACTATTACATTACCACCATCCGGGGCCGTAGTAGGTCAGTATGCATCTGTTGACTCTGCCCGTGGCGTTTGGAAAGCACCGGCAAATGTTTCTCTTTCATCTGTCAGCTCAGCAGCAGTAAAAATTTCGCATAATGATCAAATGAACCTGAATGTGGATCCCACATCTGGTAAATCAATTAATGCTATCCGTTATTTTACGGGGAAAGGATTATTGATTTGGGGCTCTCGTACCCTGGCAGGCAATGATAATGAATGGCGTTATGTTCCTGTTCGCCGCTTTTTCAATTTTGCAGAAGAGTCAATAAAAAAAGGAAGTGAATGGGTAGTGTTTGAACCCAACGATGCCAATACCTGGGTCAGGGTAAAAGCAATGATTGAAAATTTCTTATTGAAGCAATGGCGTGCAGGTGCATTAGCTGGAGCAAAACCTGAACATGCATTCTTTGTTAAAGTCGGCCTGGGTGTTACCATGACGGCACTCGATATACTGGAAGGCAGAATGAATATCGAAGTCGGGATGGCCGTTGTTCGCCCGGCAGAATTTATCATACTTAAATTTTCACACAAACTGCAGGAGTCATAAGACAGTAGTTTTAAAATACAAGTGAGTTTTAGCATATCAAATCATTCAACATTAAAAAATAAATTATCATGGCAAATTATCCTATTCCAAAATTTCATTTCCGTGTAGAGTGGGGCGGCACTAATATCGGTTTTTCGGAAGTGAGTGGAATGAACATAGAAAATAAAGTAATCGAATACCGGGATGGAATCTCTCCTGAGTTCAGCAAAATAAAAATGCCTGGTATGAGAGAATACAGTAATATCTCACTCAAACGCGGAACTTTTAAAGGTGATAATGAATTTTATAAATGGCTCAACACGATCTCACTGAATACCGTTGACCGCCGCGACCTTACCATCAGCCTGCTGAATGAAAAACATGAACCGGTGGTGGTATGGAAAGTACATAATGCATTTCCTATTAAAGTACAAAGCACCGACCTTAAAGCAGATGGAAGCGATGTAGCAATCGAACAACTTGACCTGGCACATGAAGGGTTGTCTATCGAAAACGGATAAGATAAATTTTGATAAATGATCCGGATATGCACAATTACCTGTGTAATGGCGCAGGCAAATATTCAGTATTGTAATTGATGATCAAGATGCGAAAATAAAATGACAATCGTTTTATGAGTTTACTAGACATGTTCAAATATCCCCCGGTAGGTTTCCACTTTGCAGTAGTTATCGAATTATTTCCACAAACACCGCAGGACTTACGTTTTCAGAGTGTAAGCGGATTGAGTGTGGATATAACTACTGAAGGGGTGGCCGAAGGTGGTGAAAACCGTTTCAAACATCAGTTCCCAGGTGTTCCCAATTATGGTAAGCTGGTTTTGAAAAGAGGAATGTTCACCGGTTCATTAATGATAAACTGGGTACGAAATGCGGTTGAAAAATTTCAGTTTGAACCGGCCAATGTAATCATCACTTTATTGAATGATATGCACCTGCCAACAGCTGTATGGCAGGTTTACGGTGCCTATCCTGTAAAATGGAGTGTATCTGATTTTGATGCTGAGCAAAGCACAATAGTTGTTGAAACCATTGAACTTGCCTATCAGCATTTTCAGCAGGTGGGCATAGGCGATCTGCTCAGTGGTAATATATCTGTATCTGCATCGGTGGGTTTTTAAAATAATTTTTATGGCAATAGTAATAAACGAAATAGAGGTGAACCTTGAAGTCGGTTCGCCATCCACTTCATCATCATCGCCTGCTCCTTCGGGAAATAAGGATGAGATCATCCGTGAATGCGTAGAAAAAGTAATGGAAATTCTTAAAGAAAAAAATGAACGCTGATGTTTGATTTTTTAAATAGCGGAGAATTAAAAAGAATAAAGATCAACGGGTATGATAATATTTCCCGTACAGGTTCACCAAAAGTGTTTACTGCTTTCATTAATCCTGATGAACTTACTATAAACTATACATCAAGATTTGATGATCAGCCAGCGGCCGGAAAAACTACAACGACAGGAAATTTCCTGGGCACAAATCCTGTTGAGCTTACATTAAAGTTTTATCTCGACGGAACGCAGGCTGCAGGTAAATTAAAAGGCTCCGATGGTTCAGATATGACGGTTGCACAAAAGCTGAATGAGTTTTATTCCGTATGTGGTTATAATTCTGATTCTCATCGCCCCCGTTATGTTGAGGTTATTTGGGGTAAACTGCATTTTTTACGTTTCGATCCTGAAGTTTTCTTTGGAAGTGTGACATCAGTATCTGTAAACTATAAATTATTCAACCAAGATGGTACTCCGCTTCGTGCTATTCTCAATGTTACTTTCAAACAATATGTTCCTGATGAAGAAAGCGAATCCGGCGGTCAGCCAGCATCACCGGATCTTACACATGTCCGGATCGTAAAAGAAGGAGATACGCTTCCAGCGATGGCCTATAAGATTTATGGAGATTATAAATATTATTTCGAAGTGGCAAGGGCAAATAATCTAAACGATTTCAGGAATCTCGTACCCGGAACAAAAATATTTTTTCCACCTTTTGATAAAAAAGTAAAAACACAAAAACAAAGTGTCTGAAGAAAGGATCATACCTGCCGTTCAATCAGTAGCTGAATTCCGCATTAAAGCAGGCGGTACTGAAATTCCACGTACAATAAATGTACTGTCTGTGCATGTAAGTAAAATGGTTAATCGCATTGCTTATGCAAAAATTGTTTTACTAGATGGCGATGCGGCTACGGGAGAATTTCCACTCAGCGATGGTGATCAGTTTACTCCCGGCGCTGAAATAGAAATTACAGCCGGTGATGTTGAAAACCAGGAAATGATTTTTACAGGTATTGTTGTAAAGCAATCCTTATCTATCCGTAGTAACCGAGCCGCTCAACTTATTATTGAGTGTAAACATAAAGCGGTAAAAGCAACCATTACACGTCGCAGTAATTGCTGGCATGATATGACAGATGATGCGATCATACAGGAGGCATTGCAGGCAAGCGGACTTGCCTCAGGCGATCTGGATATTGAAGCTGCTGATGTATCACATCCTGAAATGGTGCAATACAATTGTACAGATTGGGATTTTGCAATAAGCCGTGCAGAAGTTGCCGGAAAAATTGTTTTAACCAATGAAGAAAAAATAGTTATCAAAGCTCCAGATCTTTCTGCCACTGCATCACTGTCATTGTTATTTGGCGCAACCATCATTGAACTGGATGCTGAAATGAATAGTCGCATACAATACAAAGCTGTTAAATCAAAAACATGGGACATGGCAGAGCAGGCAATAACAGAGCAAGATGCAAGCGAACCATCTGCAGCTGATTTTGGTAATATAGATGGGCCTACACTTTCTGATGCAAATGGCCAGGAAGAATTTATACTTCAACATGGCGGCGCATTAGCAAGCGATGAAATAAAAATGTGGGCTGATGCACAATTGCTGAGAAGCAGGATGGCAAAAATAAGAGGTCGTGTAAAGTTTGATGGCATTGCTACTATCAATGCTGGCGATACACTTGAGTTAAATGGGTTGGGAGATCGTTTCAATGGAACTGCATTTGTGAGCGGAGTAAGACATGATTATAACGCTACCGAAGGATGGAAAACACAAGCACAATTCGGGCATAGTGTGGATTGGTTTATCAATGAACCGCAAGTGGTGGCACCTAAGGCTGGTGGTTTATTACCCGGCACCATCGGTTTGCATACTGGAGTTGTTACGGACAATGAAGATCCGGAAGGAGAGTTCAGGGTAAAAGTAAAAATTCCTTTCATTAGTCCGGATGATGATGGTATATGGGCCCGCATAGCACAGGCTGATGCAGGTAAAGAAAGAGGATTGTTTTTTAGGCCGGAAATAAATGATGAAGTACTAGTTGGTTTTTTATATGATGATCCCCGGCAGCCGGTTGTGCTCGGCATGTTGAACAGTTCTGCATTGGCTGCACCATTAACACCTTCAAACGATAATCATAAAAAAGGATATACATCACGGGAAAAAATGCTGATGATTTTTGATGACGAGAAAAAAGAAATCATTTTTGAAACACCAGGTGGTAATTCCATCACCATCAGTGATGATAAAAAAGGAATAGTGCTGAAGGATATGAACGACAACAAAATTGAAATGAATGACAGCGGTATAAAAATTACCAGTCAGTCAGCAATTGAAATAAAAGCAGCAACTGATTTTAAAATTGGGGCACTATCGGTAAAAGCGGAAGCAGATACAACCGCAGAAATAAAAGGAAACGCTGGCACTAAAATAGAAAGCAGTGCTATACTTGAACTAAAAGGAGCAATGGTAAAACTAAATTGATAAATTTTTTATTATGCCCAGCGCAGTACGTATAACAGATGTAACAACACATGGCGGAACAGTAGTAGGCCCGGGCATGCCGACTGTTTTAATTGGCGGTATGCCGGCAGCCGTTGCGACAGATACACATATATGTGCTATACCTGCCAACACACCTCATCCGCAGGTTAGCATTTTTCCAATGGGGAGTGTGACAGTTTTACTCGGCGGTAAACCGGCTTTGCGTACAAGTGATGTTTGTATATGTGGCGCTGCTGCAGCGGTAGGTGAACCAACGGTGTTGATCGGGTAAAAAAATATTTATAGGAATTAAAGAAAGAACATATCTAATGCCAATCATTCAAAATACAGACAAATCATTTTTAGGAAGAGGCTGGAGCTTTCCACCGGTTTTTTTAAAAGCATCAAAAGAACTGGTAATGACAGTGGAAGAAGAAGATATAAGAATGAGCCTGGAAATTTTACTGGCTACTGAAATAGGAGAAAGATTTCTACAGCCTTTATACGGATGTAATCTCGACCGGTTTGTATTTGAAGCAATGGATGCCACTACATCAACAGAATTAAGAATGACAGTAAAAAGAGCTATTGATCTGTTTGAACCAAGAATAAGATTATTCGCAGTAAAACTGGATACTGCTTTATTGACTGAAGGTCGTGTTGATATCGCTATTGAGTATACAATCATTACCACCAATACAAGACATAACCTGGTATATCCTTTTTATATGAACGAAGCACATAACAAAACAGCATGAGCGGCGCAACTGACAATATAATGGCAATGAATCGTGATGGCCAGGCACAAACTCAAAGAATGCCTGCGACATTGGCGCCATCTTCTGCACCAGCCGATGGGCGCACCATGAAAGAATTGCTTGAATATCTTTTAAAAATATCCGGGGGGATAAAATATTTTGATCACAGCAGCCTGCAGCCAATTAACCATAACAGTAATGAAGGCAACTGGCAGGAGCTTTTGCTTTATGGCCAGGATAATTTTGAAGCTTTCTGGAACAAAATGCAAGAACTGAAAAAATCAAAATCTATCCCTCCGCATATTTCTTTGCTTTTTACATTTCTTGAACTGTACAATGAGCCGCATCGGTTGCTAAATACAATTACAGAAAGACATCTTGATTTTTATTACCATGATGTATTAGGTTTAAAGAAAAAAGAACCGGTACCCGATATAGCTCACCTGGTGTTTGAGTTAAAAAAGAATACAGAACCAGTATTGCTGAAAATGAGCGACACAAAAGCCACAGCAGGAAAAGATAGTTTGAAAAAGGAATTGCTTTACAAACTGAGTCATGATATTGTTGTAAACAACAGTAAAGTAGAGCAAATGAAATCGTTGTTGATAAATCCGTTCAACAAGAACCACCTGCACTTTGCCTCAATTGCTAATTCAACAGATGGGCTCGGTGCTGAACTGGATAAGAAGAATCCTAAATGGAATGCATTTGGACATACTGAACTTCCATTGACCAATATAGGTTTTTGCCTGGCGAGTGATGTATTACAAATGAAAGAGGGTAACAGGACAATAATAGTAAACCTTAAACTAAGCGGCGAAGTTGCCAATGTAAAAGAAGGCGATAGTATTAATGATTTATTTCTTGTAAGTCTTACAGGCGAAAAAGGCTGGACAGATCCAGTAAAAGCAGATCCGGTTATTTCTTCAATAACATTAAAAAGGACGCAGGTCAGCTTTGATGTTTTTTTAGCGGCAACAGATCCGGCAATTGTAGCTTATGATCCTGCTCTGCATGGTTCAGGTTATGAAACAACAAAACCGTTGATCCGGATTCTATTGAATAATGATAATAAGAACGGGTATAATGATTTTAAAAAAATAAACCTTGTAAGCGGTAGCATAAATGTGGAAGTAAAAGGAATGACAAATCTGCAACTCGAGAATGATTTCGGAAACCTGAATGCAAAAAAACCATTTATGCCTTTTGGCCCGATGCCGGAAAATGACGCAAATTTTTGGGTCGGTAACGAAGAGGTTTTTTCAAAACAACTATCAAGACTCAATTTAAATATTGAATGGAAAAACATACCTGGGGCTAATCTTAACGATCATTACAAAGGGTATAAAGCAAATGTCACTAACGAAAGCTTTACCGTTAGCTCTTCCTTTTATGCAAGTGGCTGGAAAGAGAAAAATAATATGCGCCACTTGTTTGATAAGGACAATGCGACAAAAAAAGATCAGAATGGATTTAGTGTTGGTCTTGAGTTTAAAAAAGGGGAACCAATACAGCATGTTCAAAAGGGAGTACCCTGGCTTCATGAAGTACCAAAACTTATTTACCGCTCAAGCGGACTTACTATCCGGCAAGAAATAATGAGTAAAGCATCTCAGTTTATGGGTTTGGGAAACATGATTGGATTTGCAACAAGGATTACCGTTGCGCAAAAAGTCATGCTGTTAAGATGGATGGATCGTTTTCATGAAGCTAATGCGGTATTACGTGAGGGGTTTATTCATCTTGCCCTTAACCAGGGATTTTTATTTAAGCAATACAGGGAAGTTTTTACCAAACAGGTTTTACAAATGGGTAAATCGGGTAATACTGATGGCCTGATCAATGAACCCTTTGCACCTGAAGTGCAGCGTCTCTCTTTGGATTATGATGCATCTACCGGTGAGGTCGCTTTTAATGATACATCAATTGGTGATTATACCGGCGCTGATATAGAGTTTTATCATGCAGGACCGTTTGGTCAAATGCGGGAACATGCTTACCTGCGCAGTCAAACAGGGTTTTTAAAAGACACTAAAGTCAGATTATTACCACAGTATATAAGCGAAGGAAATTTTTATATTGGGTTATCAGGCATTGCCGCCAACGACTCACTTTGCCTGCTTTTTCAATGTGCCGAAGGAAGCGCCGATCCGCAATTACCTAAAGTGGATATTATATGGAGTGTATTGTGCGATAATTACTGGAAAAAATTGACGGTTGCTAATTTTATTTTTGATACAACCAATGACTTGCTCACCAGTGGTGTGGTAAAACTGGTAATGCCCCGTGAAGCCACGACGATCAATTCCATTATGCCTGATGGATTCCTTTGGTTAAAACTATCTATTCCAAAATATGCTAATGCAGTTTGCAACCTCGTAGATGTGAGATCGAACGCAGCGATCATGATATTTGACGATAATGAAAATGACCCGCAGCATTTAAAACAGCCCCTACCTGCAAACACAATTTCAAAATTGCAAAAACCGAATGCTGCTATCAAATCAGTCACTCAGCCTTATGCATCTTTTGGCGGTCAAATGAAAGAGGAAAGTAATTCTTTTTATACCCGAGTAAGTGAAAGGCTGCGGCATAAAGAAAGATCAATTTCTGTATGGGATTATGAACGGTTACTGTTACAGCATTTTCCATCTGTGTATAAAATAAAATGTATACCACATACTTCTGATAAATCTTTTGCAGATGCAGGTCATACATTAACGGTGGTTATACCTGATCTTACCAACCAAAATGCTGTGAATCCTTTTCAACCAAGAGTTGACAAGAATACACTGGACAATATGACCAGTTTTTTGAAAAGCCATTCTACAGCATGGGCCGAACATCATGTAATAAACCCTGCATATGAACCGGTGAAAATAACAGTGGAAGTGAAAATGAAAACTGGTTATGAGTTCAATTATTATTCAAAAGAACTTGACCAGGTACTTAAAAATTATTTATCACCCTGGATTAGCGGCTCTGCTACGCAAATTCATTTTGGCGGTAAAGTAACCGAGTCACAAATTGTAAAACTGGTAGAAGACCTGGACTATGTTGATTATATCACCAGCTTACAAGTATGGCAAAGCACAGATGGGGGAAAGACTTTTACTCTTTGTAAGAATTATGCGGAAGCAACAGGGCCTGCATCAGTGCTGGTTTCACATACGCAGCACGAAATAAAATAATCATAAAGAATGGAAGATCTGTATACCATATCAACTACTAAACCTGCCGATACAGCCTTAGATTATGGAGAGCTAAGAAGGCAAGGTATTGAGCATATCAAAAAAAATGCCGCTGCTATCTGGACCGACCATAACATTCATGATCCGGGTATTACCACGTTGGAAATTTTATGTTATGCTATTACTGATCTTAGTTATCGGAGCCGCTATGATATCCCTGACCTGATGCGAAAAGAAGGAGATGATCCTGCTTCGATCATAAAAGAATTTTTTACCGCAAAACAGATCTTTCCGAACAATGCTTTAACCATTAATGATTATAGAAAATTACTGATCAACGTAGAGAAGGTTAAAAACGTGTGGCTGGTTCCAAAACCAAAAATTATTGCTGCTGATATTACAAATAAAAAACTAGTACCAGCACCACCCGCAGGCTCTACAGCAGTGTCAGTTGCAATAAGAGGTTTTTATTCTGTTTTGCTGGAATTTGACATTGATGTAAAAACAGTTGAAGAGCAGGATAAAACTATTGAGGAAGTAAAAATCTTGTTGCAGCAGAATCGAAACCTCTGCGAAGATTTTGGTACTATAAAAAAAGTGGACCAACAATTGTTTCGCCTGTGCTGTGATATTGAAATGAAACCCGATGCTGATGCAACTGCCGTGATGGCGAATATCTTTTTCAATATTCAACTGCATCTTACTCCAATGGTCAGATTTTATTCATTGCAGGAAATGCTGAACGATAAGGAGGAGAACTATACCACTGACCAGATATTTGAAGGCCCTTTTATCACCAAAGGATTTATTAAAGAAAAGGAACTAAATGCATCTGTGTTAAAAACCGAAATACACCTGAGTGACCTGATGCAGATCATGCTGAATCAACCTGAAATAACAACAGTTCCTGATATTCTGTTTAATGATGTGACACAAACTATCGGACTTGCCAATAAATGGGTAATACCCGTAACAGATGGTCGGCAACCAGTAGTAGATGTACTGCAATCAAATATTGTAGTGTATAAAAATGGCTTGCCGGTAAGATTGAACAAGCAAAATATAAAAACTGCTTATGATAAACTGATGGCTGATTACCTGGCCAAGAATGAGAATATGCAATCAGAAGACTTGAAATTTGAAACAGGTACTTACCGTGGCGCTGAAAAATATCATTCCATTCAACATCATTTTCCAAAGACCTATGGCATCAGTCATTGGGGTCTACCGCCGGAGGCAACAGTAGCAAGACAAAAGCAGGCCAAACAATTGCAGGCTTATTTATTATTCTTTGACCAGGTGATGGCGAATTATCTTGCGCAGTTATCATCAGTAAAAAACCTTTTTTCAACTGCTAATGAAGAGCAAACTTATTTTACTCAACTGGTAAATGATTTTAAAGACCCAACTTATCTCTACAATACTTATACTGAAATTAAAAATGGAAATGTAGTAGATGAAGGTAAATCATGGAAGAATACGGTTGCGGCCATTCAACTGGCAGCAGAAGAAAAAGAGAGTAAACAATTCTATAAACGTCGAAATGTTTTTTTAGATCACCTGCTCAGCCGCTTTGCTGAATCTTTTTTTGAGTACATCAATATTTATATCAGTCATTTCCCTGCAGATGCAAGTGATAAAAAAATACTGGAACTGAAAAAATCATTCTTAGCTAATTATCCGGAGTATAGCAGCAAGCGGGCATTAGCATATAATTATACATTACCAGATAAGCTTTGGGATACCGATGAAAACATCAGCGGCTTTGAAAAAAGAATTCAACGGCTGCTGGGATTTGAAAATTTAAGTCGTCGTTCGCTTGTGAATACCGTTTCCGAAATTATAGAAGAAGTGCAAGCTGATAACACAAAATTGTATTCATTTAAAATTATTGATAAAAAAGCGGCAAAAGTATTATTGTCGGCGGATGAAAAATTTAATGAAAAAGAAAGAGCAGAGGAAGAGCTGAAGGTGGCAAATGCTTTGTGCCTCACAGCAGGGGCTATGACAATTGTGGAGGACCTTGTCGATAACAAATTCCGAATCGAAGTAAAAGACAAGCTCAATACATTAATTGCTGTTGGTGAAAAGGGTACAAAAGCGGAAGCGGAAAAAGATAGGAAAAAATTAGTTCAGATCCTCACCGATATGACAGACGAAGGATTCTTCCTGATCGAGCACCTGCTTCTTTTTGATCGGGAATTGGTAACTTTTTTACCAATATGCGTTGATACTAATTGCGAAGAATGCAGCGAAACCGATCCCTATTCTTTTAGAGTGAGTATTATAATGCCGGCTTATGCAAAACGGTTTCTCGATATGGAATTCAGAGGTTATATAGAAAGGACAATGCGGGAAGAGATGCCGGCCCACCTGCTTGTAAAAATATGCTGGCTAAGTAATGAGCAATTAAGTGAATTGGAAGATGCTTATAAAGATTGGTTCTCTGTAAAAGCAAAAGCTAAAGAAGATCCAGATGGAAAAATTTTCAAACGGTTGCTCGACATTCTTCCAAAACTGAAAAGTATTTATCCTGAAACATGTCTTCAAACTTGTGCAGAAGATGAAGCACGACAATTATTTATTCTTAATAAAAATTCTTTAGGAACTCAAAAATCATAATCATATGGGTAACATATTAACCAAAGAAATAAAAGATAATGTACGTTATACTGAGTTTGAAGACAACCAGGTGCTTACGGCTGATCAGTTGAATGATCTGTTTCGCTACCTCGATATCCAAAGCAGGCTTACCCGTACACGAGGTATTGGCGTAGGTATCATTTGTGGGTTGGAGATCGGTCTTTCTAACCAGGATATGATAGTTGTGTCAATGGGCAGCGCCATCACTACTGACGGTGACCTGCTTCATTTTTCTGAAGACCAGAGTTTCGACCGGTTTACAATCTTTGAAGACATTAATTCGAAGTATGATTATTTTCATTCAGACCTGAATGTGCAAATACCATTGTTCCAGCTTATCAATGCAAGCAATAAAAGAACAGATGGAAAAAAGATGACAGAGTTTGCACAACAAGCCGGCTCCCCACTTAAAGATTTTGTGGGTGTGCTTTACCTGGAAGATTATGATAAAGATGCTGATCTCTGTACTGGACAGGATTGCGATAATAAAGGGATTGAATGTGTGAAGGAATTAAAAGTACTGCTTGTACATAAAGACCAGTTGTCAGAATTGCTTACCAGCATCCCTGAGCAAAACAAAAATTATTTTTCATTGGAAGATATAGATCAGCCCCGGGTCATGATCAGAAAAACAATGAAGAAGTATGAAGATATCAAAGGTGCCTTTACTTCCGCTTTGAATGTAAAAGAATCGATCGTTGCTTTACTCGGAAAAGCATATGAAGTATGCAAGAATATTGTTGATGATGAGCTGAACAGCAGTAACCCGGTAGAAACATGGAAGTCATTACTCGATCAGCAAATAAAAAATCAAGACCCGGTTTATATTGAATATGTGTATGATTATTTAAAAGATCTGTGTTGCGCATATAATGAATTGCGTGAAT
Organism: Bacteroidota bacterium; assembly: GCA_005882315.1. NCBI lineage: Bacteria > Pseudomonadati > Bacteroidota > Bacteroidota bacterium. The sequence goes on along the minus strand of VBAR01000001.1, from coordinate 763,552 downwards.
CATTATTCAATGATGATTCTATTTGTTGTCCGCCAGTGGAGCTTTTTCCCAAGCATGTACTCATGGGTGCTGTAAAAGCTGCAACTGTACGGAAAACAATAGTGCCTTCTGTTACAGGTGCAAGGATACCTGCTAACCTTTTGATCAAACTGGGTAAAACGATCCGTTTTGAAACTGGTGAGTCTATCCGCCGATTCCAACCGGTAAATATAGATACTGATAACAGGCATTCATTTTACGAATCACCGATTCTTAAGAATAAAGAAGAAATGACTGAACGGATCATTTTTTGTTTTAAACGAATCGATACAATGATCCGCAATTTTGATGTACCCGAAGCGGTAAATGATATTAAAAAAGTAAATGATATACGTATCATTCCTTCTTATGGAGAAGATTGTAAACTGGGCGAACGCACCATACCTTTTTATTATAGATACAATCCCAACCTGCCTGTAAATGCCTATTGGAATTTTGAAGATAATATCCGGCGTAAGGAAAACAGGATCAAATATTTTTTCTCTTCAGCCTATGGGTTGAATAAAGATTTCCTGCAACAAAATCTTTTGCCCTATTCTTTTTTCCGTGTGGAAGGACATGTTGGTTTTAAATACCAGGAAGTAGAAGGGATATTGAATAGCATCATTGATGAGAATAATTTACCAATCAATATTGTCTCACTTCAGATAGAAGAAGAAATTGAAAGGATACCCACAAAACCCTGGTATTTCCCGGAGCTTCATACGTATGAGCATTTTGTTCGCCAGTCTTTTGTAGACCAAATAGAACAGGCGGATTTGGTAAATGCCGGTATCAGCGAAAACCTGGATGAAAAAATAAGGACAACAGTAATTGTAGAAGATGCTGAACGGTTCAAAAAAAGAAAAGTGCAGATTGGTGATTCCATTAAAAATTTTAGTACAGCAAAAAGCACTTTTCTTACTAACCAGCCAGTAACCAGAAGTAAGCCACAGGAAATTGAAAAATTCAGGACTGATGTGATGCAGGTCGTAACCACAGCAACAGAACTGAAAAAGAATACAAAAGAATTCGGTTTCTCAAACACATCTATACCACATGATTTTATAATTAATGCAGATATCCTTCGTAAATCAGACCTGCTTGCAGACCTGCTTGATCAGAGAGTAACAAAGAAAAAGGAGGAGCTCATACTTGGCAATTTTTTAAAACTGAATCCCGGAATGGAACATGCTGGTGGTGTAAAAGCAGGAGGAACATTTATTTTGGTATATACCGCTGCTGATGATAGGGTTGTTGCTGATTTTATGTTGCCTTATGCAAGTGTCGATAAAGATATTGTACCAGATCCTCCTAAACCTAAACCATTACCACCTACAAGAATACCTGTCAAGTTTAATCCTAACATCATAGAGATAGAACCTACTTATATTAAAGCAATTGATAAAAGGGTTGGTGTAATAAATGACCGTGTGAAATTTTTTGAAAATAAAATCGATTTGTTTGACACGAAACTCGTTACAAACACGATCAAGTTTGATGGAATTGAAACAAAATTCTCTAATGTGGATGTCAAGTTTGCCGGATTAAAAGCTGCAGTACCTGGTGCAGTTTCAACACAACCTGGGACTACAACACCTGGTTTTGATTTCGATGGCAAGTTCGCTGATTTGTTCAGTCGCTTTGACGACCATGAAACGAAACTTACAAAACTGAACTCGGCATTTGATACAGTAAATTCAAAAGTAAATGAGCATGATGTAAAATTTGGCGAGTTTAATAACCAGCTTTCTACTCATGGCACCAGGGTGGGTGATTTAAACAACCGGTTAACAGGCGTGGAATCAAAATCCGGAGCACAGGAATCTAAGATAACTGATCTGTTCGGTAAAGTGACCGGTGTTGAGAATAAAGTAAACACCAATGAAGCTAAAGTGAGTGATATTGGCTCGAAAATGACATTGATCACAAACCGTGTTGTTGAAAGCGAAAATAAAGTAGGTGGATTTGGTTCAGTACTAACAAGTCTTGATCAAAAACTCAACAACCAGGTAAATGCAATTAATGTAGTAACTAACCGGGTTGTAAATGTAGAGGGTAAAGTAAATACACATGATGCTGAGTTCACAAAGGTGAATAACAAATTAGGCGCTACTTCTATAGGGGTTACACCAAGAGGAGGGGGAGGAATAATACGTTAAGGAAGTTATAAATAGATCATATATAAAATCAATTAATGACAGCAGATATTATTATACGGAAACAAAGACTGCGAATAAAAGTAGAGGATGAACAACAGGCTCACCAGGTTCGCAAGCTGATAAACGATCAGTTGCAGTATGATTTGATTCCTGTATATGAATCAATATTTGGCGGAATAGATAATGATGTATATATCGGGAAAATTAAACTGGACCTGGGTAAATGTTCAATGCAGGAGTTGCCTGCTTTACTTCCGGAAAAATTAAAAGAAGGGCTAATAAAATTTATTAAAGAAGAAAATGTGCGGTATAATATTTTTTCTGAAGTAAAAAAAGATGAAAATATTTCAAGTACAACCTCGCCAATAAGGCAAACTGATGATGGTACTGCGCTATTGTATTTTCTTGAGAAAGGAGTTTTTCCGTGGTGGTATGCCGACACGGGTAAAAAACCTATAACTATAACTGAATCAATGACTGTAGCAGAAACAGAAACGTTTGTAGTAAAAATTGTTTCTCTGCTAAAATCAGTTTCTATAGAAAAAAGAAAAGTAATACTTACCCGGTTTATACAAAATACGAATGAGACGATCCATTCAAAACTGGATACTGCTTTTATCTCCTTGCAAAATGATGCAGGGGCAATTCGAAATTTGATATTATTATCAGATGCTGGTGTAATTCAATCATTGACCAACTTCTTCCAACTATCTTCTGTAAAGTATTATGATCTGTTTATTCAGTATGTTTTTGATCATTTTATAACTGATAAGGGGATAGAGTTAAAAGAATTTATACTGATACTGAAAAAAGAAAGCAACATAGTGGCCGGTGCTGAGATCTCAGACCAGCAGTCACAAATTAACAGCAGTAACGAAAAACAATTGAAACAGCATATAGATCAATTGCCACCTGAAATAAAGACAGTACTTCAAAACATAGCTTCTGTCAGCCAAAATCTGGATAAAAATGAAGAGGGGGTTACGTTAACAGGTAAGGCTGAAAAGAATTCCAAAGAGAACAGCAAAAAGAAAAATGAAGTCAGCGAACTCTTTGCAGAAGAAGAAGGAGTTTATATTGAAAATGCCGGCATTATTATTCTGCATCCTTTCCTTGCTCCTTTGTTTAAAGAATTAAATCTTTTAGATGAGGAGAATATTTTTTTATCGGACGAATGCAGGCAACGGGCTGTAATCATTTTAAATTATCTGTGTACAGGCAAAGAAACTTATGACGAACATTTACTGGCATTTAATAAAACAATTTGTGGCCTTAAACCTGAAGATAACCTACCTATCAATTTACAGCTAACGGATATGGAGCGGAAAGAAAGTGATCATTTGCTTGAAACAGTGATCCAATACTGGGAAGCTTTGAAAGGTGCCGGCAAAGAAGCAATCCAGGAAACATTTTTTTTACGAAAAGCAAAACTGAGTTTTAATAATAACAATTATTTGTTACAGGTTGAAAGAATGACTACAGATATTCTTATTGACAGACTACCCTGGGGTATGGGTATTGTTCGCTTGCCATGGATGGATCATTTAATATATGTAGAATGGTAATAACTGATACTATAAAAGCAAAATCATCTTCATTGAGCAATGCAGAGGCATTGTTGAATGAGATTGATTGGTTTACGAAAATAGCTGAAGCCAGGATAAATCTCTATACAGGCCAACCATGTGAAGTAAGCGATATTTATGAGTTAACTCCGCCAGACCTATCCACTCATGATTCAGTGTATGCAGAGTTTGCACGTTTTTATCAATTAGGTAGTCGTGAAAGATTGGTATTAATATTATCACTGTTGCCTCATATTGCACCTCATTTGTTGGGAAATATTTTTAAAAACGCAGCGAAGGATATTGATCTAACTGCTGAAACATGTTTTACTAAAAGTAGCTCAACTACTGCTACTTTGCCTTCTGCCGAAACAGCCTTGTTTTTATTGGCAGGGAATGATTTGCTGAACCGTTTTGATTGTATTCAATTATTCGGTGCTGAACACGTTTTTAAGGAACATAATATTCTCTCACTAGCATCAGTAAGTAACCATGACCCCTATCTGTATGGTCAGCTATTACTAAATGAAGAATACATCGATCTATTCACCACAGGTAAAGTCAGAAAACCCTTGTTCAGCATGGAATTCCCGGCGAGGAAGATTGTTGCTGCTATGGAGTGGGAAGACTTGGTATTGGATAACTACACCCGTCAGCAATTGAATGAAATAAAAATATGGCTGCAGCATGGCCACCATTTACACAATGGATGGGGTCTTAGTAAACGGATAAAACCGGGATATAAAGCATTGTTTTATGGACCACCAGGAACAGGCAAAACATTAACAGCAGGGTTGTTGGGTAAGCTTGCAAATCTTGATGTGTATCGTGTGGATTTATCGATGGTTGTTTCAAAATACATAGGGGAAACAGAAAAAAACCTGGAGAAAGTTTTTGCAAAAGCCGAAGACAAAAACTGGATATTATTTTTTGATGAAGCCGATGCATTGTTTGGTAAACGTACTTCTATATCTGATGCGCATGATAAATATGCCAACCAGGAAATAGCCTATCTCCTTCAACGACTTGAGGATTATAATGGCCTTGTAATTCTTTCATCAAATATGCGTAACAATGTTGATGAAGCATTTGGGCGTCGTTTGCAATCCATCATTCATTTTCCTATGCCGAGACATAAAGAGCGGCTTCAATTATGGCAGAACTCATTCAGTACAAAAACTGTCTTTAGTGAGGACATAAACCTTGATCTTATCGCAGAAAAATTTGAATTGGCCGGCGGCTCTATCATCAATGTTGTGCAACATGCATCACTCATGGCATTGGATCGTGGTGATACTACTATCCGTAAAAACGATTTGTGGGAAGGAATAAGAAAGGAATATATCAAAGATGGACGTTCTGTATAACCTCATTGATAGGAACAGGAATTTACCGGGTATTTCAAAATAAAATTCATTGAATATTTGTGGCAAAAGCGCTTCTACATACACCGAAAAATACTTTGAATAAAAGTACCGTTAAACCTGCACCCGGTTTGAAAGTGGTTTATAAAAAACCCGAAGTTTCAAAAAAAAGTAAAGAAGCAGAAAAAGCTGAGCCAAAAAAAAATACTGGTAAGCCTCTCTCACCTTTAGAACAGAATAAAAAGGATCCCAAACTGCCCCCAAAAATCGGCGATGGAAAAACATTCATTAAACATTACACCACGGAAAATAATGATGCTTCTCCATATTTGGATCATGAGGGGGAAGGAGATTCAGGGATGAAGAAGGAAACTGAAAAACCCAAATTGAAACTTGATACAAACGACAAAAACGATAAACCCCAAACTCAGAATGTAAACCCAAACGAATCAGATGATACTGTTGTCCCTGATCATAAAATTACAAAGGACAAAAATGAAGATTCTCAAGATGTAGAAACAAAAGAGCCTCCAATTCCAAAACAATCGGGACAATCAACAAGTATAAAACCTAAAGAAACTACAATTAAAAAACCAGGTATAGCAGGTAAGGCTTCAATGCAACCTGGCGTCGCTTCCGCATTTGGGCCGGCATCAGATACATCATCTGTTTTACAATCATTACAACAAACCCCGGCGAGTAAATTGGGGCCTACATTTCTGCAGGCGAAAATGGTAATGGAAAGTAACCTGGAAAAACAGAAGCAGGAGGCAAAAGAAAAAATGCCTGAAGTACCGGAAAAAGAAGGAAGTATTTATGGCGGTAATATAAAAGGGCTAAAGAAAAAACATATTGCTGTAAAAAGTGCTGCATCGGTAAAATACAAAATTGGTGATGATGGGGGCAATACAGTTATTGCCGAGGATGTAGTTGTTCCGCAACCCTATCAATACAATCTAAATACACTTTCACTTTTACCCGATGAAAATACAGCAAGTGAACAAGTAATGGCTCAAGCCGCACAAAATCAGTTGCACAATGTCTTAATTGACACATCTGATGTACCTGATGATATGGGACCTGTAGAACATATCGATGAAACAGGAGATGCAGATTCAGGAAACATAGGCCGTGAGCATGCTGCTCAATCGCTAGATGTAACTACTAAAAAAGATGAAGCAGCAAAGGAAATTAACAATGACTTTGGTGAAAACGATATCATTCCTCAACCGGGTAGCGGCAAAATTAAAACTAAACATAAGTTTAAATCATTAAAATCTCAGAAACAAAAAGGATTACCACTTGTAACAGATAATGGCACCCGTGAACTTGATCTTGCTTTAACGCCACAGGTAGATAAACAGATCGGAGAACAGAGAGCCTTATATGATACAGGAGATTCTCAATACAAAGAACAATCTGACGCAGAGTATTTAAAAGCTGAGACTAAAATAGAAAGCGAGTCTTCAAAATCAAAGCAATCGCAGTTTGATGCAAACAATGAAGCAGTAGATACTGTGAATGGTGAAAGACTTGAATGGAAAAAACAACTCGATGGTGCTGAAGCAAGTTTTCAAAAAGAAGCCAAAGGAGCATCGGAAACACAAAAGTCTAAAGTAAAAGTAGAGGTAGATAAAGGAAACAAGGATATTAAACAGCATCACAAAGATGCGGCAGCTGAAGCCATACAGAAGAAAAAAGATGCTGAAGAAGAAGCAAAAAAGGAAAAGGAAAAAAAGAAAAAAGATAGCGGTGGTTTTTTTGGATGGGTCAGGAGAAAAGCTGCTGCATTAGTTGATGCGCTAAAGAGTGCATTCAATTTTATAGTTAAGAAATTAAGAGCAGCGATCAAATGGGTATTTGACAAATTCAAAAAACTGGTAACATTTGTTCTGAATACAGTGCGCAAACTGATCGTGGGTTTGATCAAAGCATTCGGAGAAATTTTAAAGGGAATAGTAGATATAGCACTTGCCGCATTCCCAGAGATCAGGGATAAGGTAAAGAGTAAAATTGACGGCGCTGTGAATACAGCTGTGAGTGCGGTGAATAAAGCATTTGATGTTTTTATAAAAATAGTTTCTGCAATTATAGATTTCCTGGCAGAAGTAATTGATAAACTTTACGGGCTTATGCAAAGCTTAGTCAATGGATTATTGACAGTTATAAGTATGCTTATATCGGGAGATTTGATGGAGTTGTTTAAACGCTTTGGTCATATAGTTGATGCGATAGGTGGAGTAAGTTTTGATACAATAAAACAAGGTGGTATAGAAGAATTATTGGGAGTAGATCTTGATAAGCCGTTGGATCCTAAAGAACTGGCTGTAGCAGCGGATATGGGATTGTTGCCTGAGGGAGCAGGTGATGCAGGTCTTCCTCAAGCACCTTGGACACCCGCAAATGTTGGTGTGGATGGCATATCATCCGAAGAGGTTTCACCTGAAATACAACTACAGATTGCTGCAATGGTACAAAGTGGAACGACCGAACAAGAGATCGGAAATGAAGCTAATGACCCAACCCGAACTATGAGTTCAGTAATGGAAGACGCAAGTAGTAGTGGCGCAGCATCAACAACTTCTGCAGAAAAAAGAGATGATGGACTAACAAGTATGCAAAGAGCAGAGATCAAGTGGGGTATGATGAAAAAAGGATTAACAAAATGGTGGAGTGATAATTGGCTATATGTTGTAGGCGGAGTAGTTGCAGCTATTGCAGCTTTTATAGCTGCGGAAATTTTTACAGGTGGAGCAATCACTGCAGCGTTGCCGGTCATTATCCCCATACTTGAGTATGTTTTTGCAGGCATTGCTATTGCACAATTCGGGGGTTATGTTGTCGATTTTCTTGATAAATCCTGGAATGGATATATTAAAGGCGGAACGAAAGCATTGAGCAGAGGATTGGGAGCCGCTCTGATCGAATTAGCAATGTACCTCGGATTTGGTGTGCTTAAAGTAGCTGGCAAAGTAGCAAAAACTGTCGTGAAAGGAGCGATCAGCGTAGGTAAGCAGGTTGGAAAAGCAATTATCAGGGGAGCTAAGTTTTTAATAGAAAAAGGAAAAGTTTTATTCAAGGGAATCGTTGGAAAAGGATTAGGCAAAGTCGCAAAAAATCTGGAACACCTGGCTAATAAAATTTTGGAACATGTACGGTTTAAAAAAATTAGGATCAGGTTTGAAGGTGGTCGATTTGCTTTAGAAGGATATATAAATCCATGGGTGTTATTAGCTACTGGCAAAGTTGAATTCAAAGCTGGAAAGGGAAAAGTAGGAACAATGATGGATGATGGATTGGTCGTGGGAGCCAGAAAAGATCCCTCAGGATTGGTAAAAGAACTAACAAATGATCCTGCATTAGGTAAAGAACTTTTTGAATTAGCAACCAAATCTGGATTATCCAAAAACGGTCCGGCTCTAATTAACGGGTTAAGAAATGTAGGTCCTAAACGATTAAGGAGTGCCCTTAAAACACTTGAAAATCTTTCAGAGAGAAAAATTCCCGGTCTGGACACATTAATTGACGACTTAGGTAAAGGAGGAAATAAATTCAGAGGAGCAGATTTTGTATTGAATTTTTTTGAGAATAATCCATCTATGTTATCTTCTTTACAAAGACTTGAATATAGAGTAGCCACGGGCTCTGGAGCAAGGGTTATTGATGCAGTAGTTGACGGAGTAAGATTTGAATTTAAAAATTGGGAAGCATTCAGGCCACAAACCTTCCTACAGCAGATGTTAAAAGATCTTCAGATTTCGGGAGACTTTAGATGGCTATTCAATGACAGAATATTCGGGCAAGGGATTAAGAATGTCGATGACTTATTAAGAATTGCTGAATCAGCTGTTAAGGCTTCAGGAGATCCAAGACTAATTTCAAAAATTGATGATATACTTGATCAGATATACGTAATTTCTCTATCAACAGGTAAAGTTCTATAAAATTCATTGTTATTATGACTGCAAAACAGATAATATTAGAAAGCCCTGTATTGGAAACAGTTTTGTATGATGAAAGTATTTTGCTTTTAGATAAACAAGGGCACATAAAAATTTTTTCCACAGATAAAGAAGAAGTTGACGAAGATGTTTATAGAATAAAAATTATAAATGATAAGATAAATCCAACAATGTATGTGTATGAAAAAAAATTAATTGTTTTAACAGAGACATTATTGAGTATCACAAATTCTCCACATCAGGATAATTTCTTTAGTTATAAAACCCAAGGGAAACTAGATCCGAGCTTAAGCTGTATAACAGATCGGTTTATTTTCTTTATTGAAACGTTTAAAAATAAAACTGCAATTATTAGCCTTGATTTAATCTCTAATGAAATTTCGAAAACCTATGTAGATTCATGTAGATTGATCCAATGCTTAGATAATGGAATTGCATTAATAAATATCAATCATCCATTAAAGCTGTCTATTACCAGAAAGAACGTTGTAAATAGTATTGATCTTGAAGACCAGACTCAATTTTTAGATTTTTTCGAGAAGCCAGGGAAAAATAAAATTGATAGACTCTTATTTAATAAAGAAAGAGGAGAGTTGTTATCTGGAATGCTTGCATGGTATCTCTTATTAGTTGATATCAATTCCTCCAAAATAAAATGGGTATTGAAACTTACTGAGAGGGTGTTGGGCGTTTCTTTTTTTCATCAGAGATACCTCTATCATTGCACAATGAATTCAATATATCAAATTGATCCTGAAATAGGCATTATAATCAGTAAACAAGATCTTCCGCTGACTAAATGGATAAAAAAATCCGGCACTCTAAAACTTATTGATAAAACAGATAAATTTTTTCTGCTCCAGAATACTGGTTCGGGAGAGTGTTTTAAAATAGAACTTGAAACACTGCAAGTAGATGATGTGGTTTCTACAAACTCGGAATTTTCTATAAATAGCCGGGTAATAAAAACAAACAGTGGCTATTTTATGGTTGATTACAATTTTCGTTTTTTTAAAGTGACGATTTGATTGTTTTAAAAAATATTTTATTAAATCTTAAAACCTTCCACCATGCAAAAAACAACTTACCTCAAAGAACTCTCCATTTCTGCTACCCAAAAGAAAGGCGGTGCTAACAGCAATAAGAAAGATGTGATGAAAATTCAATCATGGCTTGCCTTGTTTGCAATGTCTAATCCCAATGCCGGTACAACCACCGATGTCGATGGTGATTTTGGACAAGCAACTGAAAAATCAGTAATGAACTATCAAAAAGCAAAAGGACTTACACAAAACGGAGTAGTAGATAAACCGACATTTGATTTGTTGTCTGAGCCGATGAAAAACGCATTTGAAGGAAATATCAATGGCGCCAGTTTGCGGCAGTTGGTGGTGAACACAGCTATCAATCATTTGAAAAATCACCCATTTGAACTAAACGTAAAAGGCCAGTCGAATATGGGTCCTTGGGTAAGAGCTTATATGGAAGGTCATGAAGGGACAAGTTGGTTTTGGTGTATGGGTTTTGTTCAGGGTATTATCGATCAGGCCGCATCTTTACAGGAAAAAAACTTCAAAACTTTAATGCCTCTCACTTTTAGTTGTGATACTGTTGGTACTATTGGTTTACAAAAAGGATTATTGTCCCGTTTTACCGCAGTTAGAAATAATCCATCATTAGTAAAACCAGGAGATATTTTTTTGTTGCAAAAAACTCCTAATGACTGGATTCATACCGGCATTATAATCAGTATAGGCAATGGAGTATTTGAAACAATTGAAGGAAATACAAATGACGGCGGTTCAAATAATGGTAATGCTGTTTTGAAAAGAGTGAGAAATTTTATGCAATCAAAACTGGATGTGTTTTCAATAGAACCACTTGTTTAAAGACAAGGAACTTAGACTAAAAACCCTGACCTTTGCCCGGATTTTTTATATATGAGAAAAATATTAGTTACCGGAGGCTGTGGTTATATTGGTTCGCATACAATTATTGATTTGATTGAAAATGGATATGAAGTAATTTCAATTGACAATAACTCCCGCTCCAATCCACTGATACTGGATGGAGTTGAAAAAATTACCGGCCAGAAAATCAAGAACTACAAAGTTGATCTATGCAGCTATGATGATACCTCTGCTGTATTCCTTGAAAATGAAGATATCATCGGGGTCATTCATTTTGCAGCCTATAAGTCGGTAAGAGAGTCGGTTGAGAATCCATTATTGTATTTTGATAATAACCTCCTTTCATTGATCAACCTGCTAAAATGTGTGGATGAGTATAAGGTTCCTTATTTTGTTTTTTCATCTTCCTGTACTGTTTATGGAAACCCTGATTCGATTCCGGTTACGGAAAAAACAATACCCAAACCTGCTGCATCTCCTTATGGATATACGAAACAAATGGGTGAGCAAATTGTAAATGAGTTTGCAAAAAATACCGGTATCAATTGTATACTGCTTCGTTATTTTAATCCTGTTGGGGCACATCCAACTGCTTTTATTGGAGAAATGCCGTTGGGTAATCCGGAAAATCTTGTACCGGCTATTACACAAACTGCAATTGGTAAGTTGCCGAAACTAACTGTTTTTGGAAATGATTACCCCACCCGTGACGGCAGTTGCCTCCGTGATTTCATTCACGTCTGTGATCTGGCCAATGCACATACATTAGCCATGAAATATCTTGAAGAAGAAAAAAACTCAGGTTTATGCGAAGTTTTTAATTTAGGTAGTGGTAATGGGGTCACTGTTCTTGAATCAATCCTTGCTTTTGAAAAAGTAAGCGGTGTAAAACTGAATTATGAAATCGGGCCACGCAGACCGGGAGATGTAATTGCTATTTATGCAAATAATGATCTCGCAAAAACCATTCTTGGGTGGAATCCAAAATACTCACTTGAAGAAATGATGAAAACTGCATGGGATTGGGAACAAAGATTACAGGCCGATCAGACAATTTTTGGAGATGTTCCAGGTGAATTAAACTGATTTTTCCCCATTTGGTTTATAGTCCCGATAATTAATAGCTATCCCTTAGTTTTGCGCCATCTCAAATAGAAATTATGCTCAAAGACATACAACCAACCGGCAATAAAGATACCCGCAGCGGTTTTGGTGATGGAATAGTGGAGGCGGGTAGGAAGAATCCGAATATTGTTGCATTAACTGCCGATCTCGCCGGCTCATTAAAACTCAACCAGTTCATCAAAGAATTTCCTGAACGATTTATACAGTGCGGAATTGGTGAAGCGAATATGATTGGCATTGGTGCAGGGTTAACGATCGGTGGTAAAATTCCATTTACGACAACATTTGCAAATTTTTCTACTGGCCGTGTGTATGACCAAATACGACAATCGGTTGCTTATAGCGGAAAGAATGTAAAGATATGTGCATCACATGCAGGCGTTACATTAGGTGAAGATGGTGCAACTCATCAAATACTGGAAGATATAGGCCTTATGAAAATGTTGCCTGGTATGACAGTGATCGTTCCTTGTGATTATGCACAAACCAAAGCTGCAACGTTGGCTATTGCTGATTATGTTGGCCCGGTTTATTTACGTTTTGGCCGCCCGGTATGGCCCATCTTTACAAAAGAAGAAGATTTTAAAATCGGCAAGGCACAGCATTTCAGCGAAGGAACAGATGTAACCATTTTTGCATGTGGCCACCTGGTATGGAATGCTATACAGGCCGGAGTAATATTACAGGAGAAAGGAGTAAGTGTTGAAGTAATAAATATTCATACCATCAAACCGCTGGATGAAGAAGCTGTGATCAGGTCCATTAAAAAAACTAAATGTGTTGTAACTGCAGAAGAGCATAATATCATTGGCGGATTGGGTGATGCGATTGCTCAATGTGCTGCAAAGAATTTTCCTGTGCCGATTGAATATGTAGGTACAAAAGATACTTTCGGCGAAAGCGGAACACCAAAAGAATTGCTGAAGAAATATGGATTGGATATACCGGATATTGTAGCAGCTGCAGAGAAAGTAATGAAAAGAAAATAACCAGGTTCATTGATCTAATTGATTAAGCTCTTCTTTAAACGAAGAGCTTTTTTATTTGTAGATATTTTGGTAAGCCGAATAGAATTGTTGCAGTAGAAGAGTGTCTTTCGACAAAGCTCAGGATAAACTTGCAAGGAACTTTTAATCGAGGTGTTTTGCTGGTTACACAAAAAAAATGATACTTTTACTATAGCTGTTTCATTTAAACTAAATGAGTCACCAATATTCTAATCGTTTCAAAGCCCTGACCTGATGAACCCAACCGCCATTGCAGACAATGAACTGCTGATACAGTTCCGTGATCCCGTAACTAAAGAACGGGCCTATACAGCTATCATAAAAAAATATCAGGAAAAATTATATTGGTTAGTACGCCGAATGGTTGTGGATCATGATGATGCCAATGATGTTTTGCAGAATGTTTTTATCAGGGTATGGAAAGGATTGGAAAATTTTAGGGAAGATAGCCAGCTGTATACCTGGCTTTATCGGATAGCTACGAATGAAAGTCTCACATTTATTGAACAGCAAAAGAAACGGACTTCGGTAAGCCTCAGTGATGAGGAATCAGGCTTAAGTAACAGGATAAAAGCCGACGAACATTTCGATTCCCAAAAACTGGAGTGGAAACTGCAATTGGCTATTCAGCAACTGCCTGAAAAACAAAGGATAGTATTTTTGCTGCGATATAATGATGAAATGCCCTACGAAGAAATGAGTAAAGTGCTGGAAACCAGCGAGGGAGCCCTCAAGGCCAGTTACCATCATGCGGTGAAAAAAGTTGAGGATTATATGCTGAACCATTAAACTTTGAAAAACAGAAAGCGTCTCATAAACGTTGTCCATGTGCCATTGGCATAGGATCATAGAAAAAATGACAAACAGGAACGACATATTAAATGAATTAAAAGAACTGGGAAGCAATCTAACCGTCAACCCCCTTGAAAATATCTATTCCGTGCCTCAGGGATATTTTGAAGGATTTGCTTCACAGGTTCTGGCCCGTATCAAAGCAATGGAAGCTGCAGATGCAAAAGAAGAGTTGGAATATCTGTCGCCATACCTGTGTGGTTTGTCAAGAACAAATACATATAAAGTTCCGGCAGGATATTTTGAAGGCCTGGAAGAAAGATTGAAAAGTGTAATGCATGTTACTGCAGACTTTACAAATGCAGATGAAGAATTAAAAAACTTATCTCCTTTACTGAAAGGATTGAAAAAAGAAAATCCTTACAGCGTTCCGCAGGGATATTTTGAAAATCTTTCTGTACCTGTTGTAAAAGAAACAAAAGTGTTTTCAATTACAAGTCGCAGATCGTTTAGAATGGCAGTTGCTGCAGCGGTTATTGGAATTGTCGCTATAACAGGTGTATTAGTTTTACAACAGAATAAGATAAGTATTGATAAGGATCCTCATGCATGGGTTGAGAAGAGTATGAAGAAAGTAAGTACCGAAAAGATCGATGAGTTTATTAAGCTGGCTGAAAAAGAAACCAATTTTGATGGAACTGTAGTATCAGCCAAAAATAAGTCTGACGATATAAAAGAATTAATTAAGGATATTCCTGAAAATGAGTTACAGGACTTTTTGAAAGACACTGAAGCATTAACTGATGAATCCGACGAAACCTTATTAAACTAAATGAAAAAGTTTTTTTACATATTAACCCTGTTCATTCTTACTGGCTTTGCTGCACAGGCACAGGATGGGACTGCTGATGAAAGGATTAGAGATAAGATGAAAGAATATATTCAAAAAAGAATGGACCTCACTAAGAATGAAGCAGAAAAATTTACCCCCGTTTTTATCCGATACTTTAAAGAATGGAGAACTACCCTTAGAGAGAATGGACAAGGACCCAGATTGGATTTACAACAAAAGATCATTGATCTAAGAATAAGATACCGAAGTGAGTTTAAGGAGATTTTGGGTGAAAAAAGAAGCAACGATGTGTACGAGCATCAAGACATATTTATCAGGGAGTTAAAAGAAATTCAGCACGAAAGAAGAATTCAGAACCGGACAAATGACAAACCTCAACGAATTCAGAAAGTAAACCCTGTATAAACGCATATTATTAACTTGGTGTTTTTCATAGGTTAGCAACGGCCCGCTCTGATCAGGAGCAGGCCTTTTTATTAAATAAAATATCTAAAATTTATAAACAGGATTTTTTACATCGTGATAAAAAAGAAAAGTCCATTTTTCCTGCTGTCCCTGCTCCCACCATTTTCTTCTTAGCTCCATACACTTTTTCCCATCATAATCATATTTGGCAATAAAGCGGTGTTTCATCTGCTGTAGCTGTGGTGCATCATCACCGCCAAAAAAAATAATTTCATTGTTTTCTTTTATCCAGAATACCTGGTGAAAAGGAGAATGAGCACTGGTAATCTCATAGTGAATATAATTATCAATAATACCGGAATCATCATGAAGTAGTACAACATTTGACGCATCCAGTAATGCCATCAGCTCTTCTTTAATGAAAGAAGGAAAACCTTTTTCAAAAGCAAAATCAATTTCACGCTGCTGTATAAAATAAGTAGCAGACGGAAAATTGAGTGATGAATATCCGGTTAATTTATCTTCTATACTTACGCCGCCAGCATGGTCTTTATGCAAATGTGTCATCAGTACTTTTGTAATTGATTCAGGTTTTATACCGGCATCGAGCAGGTTTTGATGAATCTGGGGTGTACCATTTTTATTTATAAAGCCCAATCCTGTATCAAGTAATAAAACATCTTTATCAGTTACAATAACAAAAGGCTGTACTTCTACAAGCAAACTACCTACTGGTCTTTCATTCAATTCATGTTTGTCTTCATCAAAGGGAACAAAAAGTTTTGTTTTGTCAATAGTGAATGTGCCTTCGCTGAGGGGAATGATTTGCATAAGCAGCAAAAATACAGATACAAGATTCGATTTTAGATGGAATTTGCCTTGTGATCTTACCGGAGTACCATTTGCCTGTCAGCATCCAAACGAATAAGAATGGCGAGCAACATAGAGTTGGTAAGCAAAGAGGTGCCGCCATAACTGATGAATGGAAGCGGTATGCCTATTACCGGGGCAAGACCAATCGTCATACAGACATTAATGACGATATGAAAAAAGAAAACGGCTGCAACACCATATGCGTAACAGCGGCTGAATGTACTTCGTTGTCTTTCGGCTATAGTGATAATTCGGAATAGTAGAACAAGAAAAAGACTCAGCACAACCGAGGTTCCGATAAATCCAAAACCTTCACCGATCGTATCAAATATAAAATCGGTACGCTGTTCGGGCACAAAACCATAACGGGTTTGTGTTCCTTTCAATAGTCCTTTACCTGTCAGCTGTCCCGAGCCAATCGCAATTTTTGATTGGCGAACATTATAATCAGTATCTTTTTTCTTACCGCTGGTATTGGTTTCTGTTTTATGGGCATCAAGGTATTCCTTCGGAACTTCCATGCCTACTGTACTATAAATTCTTTCTACCTGGTAAAGCTTTAAAACATTTTTGAATACAAACGGTACGGCTAAAAGCTGGATACTTACACATATGCCCCAAACGATCAGGATGTAAAGCAGATACTCTCTTCTTCTTTTTATCTGTCTCCATAAAAAATAAACAGTAAGAATTGCAATGCCCGTTAATATACCGGCCAATAAGAATTTTTCAACCAGTAAAGTAGATACAACCAGCACCCCTATAATGAACCCGATGATCAAAATTAGTGAGGGTAAACCTTCCCGGTACATTACAATAAAGAATGAAAAATAAACAAGTGCCAGCCCGGTTTCACTTTGTGCAATGGCCATCATAGCGGGCAGTAATGCAATAGCGGCTGCAATCAATTGTGAACGGGTTTTTGAAAAATCCGTTTCGGGTCTTGATAAATATTTTGCCAATGCAAGACAAACAAAAACTTTGCAGAACTCAGCCGGTTGAAAATTAAAGCTACCGAGTTTGATAATGGACTCCGTTCCTTTGATGTTTGAGTGAAATGGAAAAACAAGTAACAAAGTAAAAATGCCAAATGCATATAGCAGGTTGGAGGTAGCAGCAAAAAACTTACTATCAGTAAGCAGGATGAATATTCCCAATAACATTGAAATAAAAAAGAAATAAAGTTGTTTGCTGTAATCTGTTTTAAAACCCAGGAAAGTTTGAATGATGGGGTCACCATCCTTATAAGTAACTGCAAATATGGCCGTGATGCCAATAGCCGAAAGAATAAAATAGATCCAGATAAGACTCCAGTCAATCCCTTTTGATATGGTGGGTTGGTTGCGTCTCATTTATTAGTATTGGGCCTGTTGTTAGGATTCAGATTTCGTTGCCTGTTTGAATCAACAATCATTTTTTGTTTTTGCGGCTCATTTCTTTGGGGCGTATTGTTGCCCGGCCTTGTTGGCTGTGTAGCATTTTTTAATTCTTCCTCTTCCGGTGTAATATCAATCTGTAAAGTATCTTTTAATCTCTTCATTTCTTCTTTCACTTTTCTTAGTGAATCCAGTTCATGGATCTTTTTCTTCATCAATGGTGGGATCAGGTTAAGATTTGTCAATCTTTCTTCTTCTGCTTTCCGGCCGGCAGCTAATGTGTCATTCAGGTATTTTTCAATCATGAGACCTACAATTGGAGCAGCAAACGTGCCGCCAAAACGACCGCTGTTTTCAACCACACACATGATGGCGATCTTTGGGTTTTCCCTCGGTGCAAAACCGCAAAAGAAAGAGTGGTTAGGTTGCTTTGCCAATTTACCGCTGACAATAGCATAGTTTTCAACTGTACCTGTTTTACCACATATAGCAATACCTGGTACTCTTGCACCGGCGCCGGTTCCGCCATCAACTACCCGTTGCATGCCTTCATGTACTATATCAAATATATCTTCTGATATATCGATCGGCCGGATCGGTTTTTTAAATTTATCCAGTAAACCGAATTTATCTCCGCCTTCAATAGAATCTACAATATGTGGAATATAGTATGAACCTTTATTGGCGATATAGGCCATTTCATTTGCTACCTGTATTGGCGTTACATCTACCTCGCCTTGCCCGATACTTACTGAACGGAAACTGCAATAGGTCCATCTACCTTTTCCATGAACCTTATCATAATATTCAGGTGTTGGAATATTCCCTCGTCTTTCAGTTGGTATATCGACCCCGAGTTTATGTCCAAGTCCGAATGCATACATATACTGGTCCCATGCACGAAGACTGCTATCCAGTGTCGGATATCTTGGATTATTAATTACACGTTGCATTACTGTAGCGAAATAAGTGTTGTCAGAGATCCGGATTGCATTCAACAAATTAAAAGTTCCAACGTCCAGGCAACCCATCGGCTTAGCTCCACCACAACCATAGAATGCACCACCACATGAAACAGTAAAATCTGTTGTGATCACACCTTCATGCAAACCCACCAATGCCTGTAATGTCTTAAATGTAGAACCGGGTGAATAGCCAGCATTTACAGCACGGTTTAATAATGGTTTCTTGGGATCAACATAGAGTTCTGAAAAGTGTTTGCTTCTTTCACTTCCGGTTAAGTAGGTTGGATTATAAGTAGGGCTACTTACCATGGCAATGACGCCACCTGTTTTAGGATTTACAGCAACAATAGAACCTACTTTATTTGACATCAGTTTTTCTCCCAGTAATTGCAACTCAATATCAAGCTCTGTATATAAATTACTTCCGGCAACAGCCTCTATATCTTCTTTACCTTCATCAAATGAGCCAACGATCCTTCCGAGTTTATCCCGGTTAAAAACTTCAAGACCACGTTCACCCATCAAGGCTTGTTCATAAGTACGTTCAATACCTGTAAAACCAGTGTAGTCTCCCTGCTGGTAACCTTCTCCATCATGCTTGCGTAAGAAAGCTGTATCCACTTCACCCATGTAGCCAAAAACATTTGCTGCTGCTTCGTAAGGATAACGACGTACCGGACGTTCCTGCAAGAAAAATGCTTTACTGAAACGAAACATATTTTCCTGCATCCTTGCAAACTTGAGTTTGGAAAGTGATGCTTCAAAAACACTTGGTTTTTGACTGGTATTTTTTATAATGGCAGAGATGATCCTTTTTCTGAAAACAAGAGTATCAATTTCCAGTATCCTGCATAACAGTATTGTGTCTACACCTTTTAATTGCGAAGGAGTAACCATTAAATCGTAAGCCAATGTGTTGTCTAGTATAGCTTTTCGTTTACGATCAAAAACGATTCCTCTTGAAGGATAAATTGTTTTGCGGAGGATCGCCTGTTCATCAGCCTGGCTGCGAAAATCAGAAATGATCTGAAGATAGAAGAGTTGTGCAATGATTATGAAGAATGCAAATGCAAATACTATTTTGATAACACGGCTTCTACTCTGGTTGTAAACGGGCATATTGGAAAATGTACGGGGATTGTGATATACGAAGGTAGAGTGTTGGCTTGGGATTTAATATTGAACGGTTAAGATTTTAAGTTTTTATTTCACTAGGAAAAACACCGGGGCATTATACTTTAGGTGAGCAGATGATTTCGATAAACTTCCGGTACTGTTCACCCCAGCCGGTATAGAGTTGAGCTGTACCTAAAAACGTATTATGCCAAAGAGTGATCAACGTCCCGTTGACCGATTTAACTGTATGATAGTAGTGAAGCATTTCTTCAAAAGCCTGTTGGGAAGAAAGTTTTTGCTCAAAAAAGGAATTTGCATCCATAAAGCAGTAGGGGTGTAGCAGGAGTGGAGTGGTTTGTTCCTTTTCCAGGTCGTACCAGTAAAACGCTGAAGCCACGGATGCCCGGAAACCGTTGATGCTTCCATAGCCCATTGAGTAATCATCGGTAATGCCAGCCTGTATCAACCTGCGGAAAGTATGCGGTAAGGTAAACCGGATATAATGCTGACGGGATACCGTGATCTTTTTTCCCGTAATATCTTGAAGTGTTTCAATTTCTTTTTCCAGTAGGGTTTCATCATCACCACTTTGCCAGGATGGGTGAATAGCCACCGGGTATTTTTCGGCATGACTTTTTATTAATTGTTTCATCGCCGGTTCGGTAGGCAAAATATTTTTATCATACCGGGCATTGGTCGCTGCTACATGAAAAAAGTAAATCGGTTTTAGCTTATGCTTTTCGTGCAGGGCATCCATCCAATCAAAGGAATCAAATGGATCCTTCGCTTTACCTCGTATTACTTTTGATCTTTCTTTCAAGGCTGACCATTTTCCATTCACTAATGATTTCGATATGCCACCAAATGTTCTTAACCAGCTTTTATGTTTGTAAGAATAAGCTTCATCTATATCATAGGTTGGCTGAAAGGTGAAAGGTGAAAAGTGAAAAGAGAAAAGGGGAAACTTTCTTTTTATTGTTGCTTTGAAATCTTCTATCCAGATATTAATCAGCGGCAGATTCAGAAAACCTTCTTTGTATGCTAATGATTTTTCATGAGCATAACGGCTATAGATATCTTTTTTGTGCGGAAGGTATTCTTCATAACGACTAATCAGGTAAAATGATGCAGCAAAAATGTCAAAAGCATAATCGCCGGTTGTTTTAAAAAATGCTTTAAAGCCATTTGTTTCAAAACAGTCTATATTTTGTTTTTTGATTGTAGTTTCGAAAAGAAGTAGGCAATTATTAATTATTAATTCT
Organism: Bacteroidota bacterium; assembly: GCA_005882315.1. Classification (NCBI taxonomy): domain Bacteria; kingdom Pseudomonadati; phylum Bacteroidota; species Bacteroidota bacterium. The sequence goes on along the minus strand of VBAR01000001.1, from coordinate 742,797 downwards.
TCATCATTAATTCTGCTGTTGCTATAATTGATCTTCGGCCCATTATGATTTTTGAAAACGTCAACGTCATCAGTTAACTCAAATGGCTTACCTGTGATTTCTTTACCAAAGAAATCGGTGATATAACGAAGGCGGGGAGTAATTTTTTTGGAGTAAACAAGCATGTCTTAGTATCTGTGAAAAACATAATAATCTGTATCCGCAGACTCGATAAATTTAAGCAAAGAAAAGTTTCGAACAGTCATGTTGAGTATGTCCCACTTTTTGGGAATTGGATAAGGATGTTCTTCTCTTTTCAAAAAATAGGGCAGGTGTTGTGTGATTGACCGTCTAATGCGATTATTTATTATGGAAGTTGGTCTGTTTTTTACATGAGGAAGGGAAACAATTAAAACCGAACCTGAATTTGATAAATCAGCAATTTTTTTAAAGAATAGTTTTCTCTTTGAAGGTTTAATATGCTCCGCTACATCTAGCAAAAGTATTTGATTGTGCCTCCCCCCCCGCTAATTATATCTGTACAAAGGAATTCTCCTTTGTAATTATTCTTTTCAAAAAGTTTGCTGGCTATTTGAATGAAGACATCGCTAGTATCAGTGCCGGTTACTTTAAATCCCATTTTTGCAAGTAACACTGCTTGCCTACCAAAACCACAGCCAATATCTAACACAGTAAACTTGTTCGTAAAATATTCTGCTATCAGTTCTTTTTGTTGGTCTATGCGTTTTTTCATCTCAATGTAAATTCTCCCTTTCTCTGAATAATCCGTTGTCCAATATTCAGGCTCGGGACAACCAAGAATACTTTCTTCATATAACTCACCAAATTGATTATAGTATTGAACCTGCGAAGCCATTCTTGAAATAATAAATTAAATGAATAGACTTTAGAATGTATTTGTAATAACAGCTTATCTGTCCCCGTATTTCTCTTTCCACTGTTGGTTGAATGATTTTTTAGGAAACTCAAGGTTGCTCCTGTGTTCTGTCCATGCTTTTCCTATTTTGTTTATCACCCAGCTTTTGGTGCTGCCGTTTGCAATATTCATCAGGCTTCTGCGCAGCATGGCCTGCTTCCACATTTTCCAGGCAACTCTTTCTGCGAATACACTATGTCCTTCTTCTACGGCTTCATGCCGGTTTTCCAGCAGCAATTCATGCAGGTTAATTTTTACAGCACATACTTCTGTGCAATTACCACAAAGGGATGAGGCATAACTGAGATGTTTCCATTCGCCCAATGGCTTTAAGTGCGGGGTTATAACAGAACCGATCGGGCCACTATACGCTGTTTCATAACTATGCCCGCCGATATTTTTATAAACAGGACAGGCATTTAAACAAGCACCGCAACGGATGCAGTATAAACTTTCACGTTGCTTTGCATCGGCAAGAATACTTGTGCGACCATTATCAAGCAGGATCACATACATTTCTTCAGGGCCATCTACTTCGCCTTCCTGCCTGGGGCCGGTTACAATTGTATTATATGAAGTGATCTGTTGACCCGTTCCGAATGTTGCAAGCAAAGGCCAGAATAGGGCAAGGTCATTTAGCGAAGGAATCATTTTCTCAATACCGGCAACAACAATATGAGTTTTCGGCATGGAGCAACTCAGTCTTGCGTTGCCTTCGTTTTCTGTAATAGCAATGGCGCCAATATCACCGATAAGAAAATTAGCACCGGTAACTCCTACTTCAGCCTGCGCATATTTCTCTCTCAATTTTTGCCTTGCTACCAGTGTCAATTGTTCAGGCGTAAGATTTGGATCAGTTCCGAGTTTCTCAGCAAAAAGCTTTGCAACATCTTCCTTGCTTTTATGCATAGCTGGTGTTACAATATGATAAGGAGGTTCGCCATCCAGCTGCTGAATGTATTCTCCCAGGTCTGTTTCCACACTTTCAATACCTCTTTCTTCCATGAATTTATTCAGGTGAATTTCTTCCGTCACCATACTCTTACTCTTCACCAATATCTTGCAATTTTTATCTGTACAGATCTTACCAATAATATCCAAGGCTTGCTGGGCATCCTCGGCCCATAATACTTTTGCACCACGTTTGGTAATGGCAGCTTCAAAATTCTCCAATTGCTTATCAAGAGTTTCAATTGCCTTCCATTTCAGGTTCTTTGCCCTTTCTCTTGCCAGGTTAATATTGCTGAACTGTTTTTTGCCCTGTACAACTACAGTATTGTATTTACCAATATTAAAATTGATTTTTCGGCGATGTTCCCTGTCGCCGGATTTCACTGTGCTTTTGGCAATAAATGATTCGGAATGTTCAGACATGTTACAAATTTATGATTCGCAGGTCATTTTCCTTTTTTAAAATTTGCTTTAATCCATACTACAGCCTTTTTTACATAATACTCTTCGTCATTCTCCAATGCTTTCACCCTTTTCATTATTTCAGGTTGCAGGGTTTTATCTTTTGTAAATACTTCGAGTATTACCAGTGATAATCTTCTTTCCCAGAGATTTTTTGACTGCATGAGTTTTGCAGATAGATCAAAAATTGCAGGTTGTATTTTCTTTGCCACGGGTTTCAAACTTTGCATGCCCAGGGTATCACACACAACCCAGTCAGAAATGTCTTTAGAAAAACCGGCTATGAGTTTTAAAGAAAGCTCCGGGTCTTTTTTGCAAATTTCTCTCAGCATTTTTGCTGCTAATACTTTTTCCTCAAATGCCCCGGATTCCCATAACTCTTTTACCAAATCAACCCCGCCTTCTTTATAGTTATTAGCCATTATATTTAACACGGGTGTTCTTACACCATAGACTTTTGTAATGCCGGGTACAAATTTTAATGCGGCAGCTTTTGCTTCCGGTGTAGAAGCTGCTCCAAGTTCTTTTTGTATTTGCTTAAATAATGGGGACATCAGTTTATGCTATTCCTGAAAGGACCCGAATACTTTGTGAATCATTTTACTTTTTCAGTGAAATGCTCTTTGGCGGCTTTATCTAATGCATTATAAAAATCTTCACCATATTTTCTGGTGATGGGTTCTTTCAGAAATTCATAAGTAGGTACTTTTAGTTTTTTACCCAATGCACAAGCCGGGTTACAAAGTTTCTCTCTCGGCTCATAATTCATCTTGTCATAATCACCATGTTTACCTTTTTCTGAAATGATCGGGTAAAGGTGACAACTGATGGGTTTTTTCCATTCAATGACACCATCATAGTAAGCCTGTTCAAATGCACATTTGATCATGCCATCTTTTTCCCGAATTCCGTATACACAAATTTCAGAATCATTGCCAAGGGTAGGAGTTACCCAGCCAAACTCACGGTGATAAACATAAAATCCCTTTTTTTCTATTTCCTTTAAAGAAGCAGCAGAGAGATATGGTTTTATTTTATTAAATACTTTTTTAATGATATTCAGTTCTGCTTTATCCAACGGGGCACCGGCATCACCTTCTTCACAGCAACCACCTTTGCATTTGGCCAGGTCGCAAACAAACTGTTTTTCCACCACATCATCACTGATAATTACTTTATCTATTACTATCACAACTGATTTTTTGCAAATGTAAGCCTAAGAAAATTCATCCTGTTTTTTTCGAAAATATTCCACGCAGTCTCAGCATATGATGCGAGGTAAGGAAATGAATCACCTTGTGTTCCAGCCAATGGTGCAGCGGTACAAGGATGGCTGCCAATGCGATCATAAATAAAAGATCATACATTGGCTCTCCTTTTGTCAGACCATAAATATTTTTCTTGAATACGAGGAAAATAAATTCAAAAAAGAGAAGGAATGCAAAGAACCCAATAGCCCTGATCGTATTTGCAGAGACTTTAAACCAGCCCATCATAACCAGCCCAATAAACAATGCAGCGATTGCAATTACAATACCCATGTATTGAATGCGGTTTCTTTTTTCTTTCGCTTCAACTTCTTCTGCCAGTTTTCTATCCAGCCTTTGCTGTTCATCCAGAGCTTCTATTTGTGCCAGTTCGTTTTCTTTATTCAGTTTATCAATACTGTCTTTATACTGGTAATAGACGACATTATATAAATTAGCTGTTTTAAGATCACCGGACTTTAAATAAAGCGAATCAAGATTTTTTGCTGCATTTCTCACATATTCAAGCATGCCTTTAGCTTCGCCGATCTCTTTTACTTTAATAAAATACTCTATAGCTTTTTTGGTTTCTCCTGACTTTTTATAAAAACCTGCCAGTTGCCTGTAAAACGAAACCTTGTTTGTTTCATTTGTACTTTTGTCAAAGAAAGGAAAGGCTCTGTCAAAATAAATTCGAGCCGAGTCGTATTGCCCCATTTCTGCATAGGTATAGCCATAAGCCTGGTCACACGCAGCAGACATGCCAAAATTTACCAGGTAGGATTTTAATTGTTTGCCAGAAGGAGAGTTAAGATAATTCAAGGCTTTCGCCGGTTCATCTACGCGGAGATACTGATTAAGTATACTTATATAGGCCGGCACTTTCAGCGATGGAAATTTTAAACTATCGGCCATCCTTACGGAGCGTTCAAAATAACTGATGGCTATATCATTATTTTTTTTTGCTGCAAAAAGGTTCCCGAGATTATTGATGTCAATAGCCCGTTGGAAAGGAACATTTTTCTCGGACATATTATCAAGTTGCTTATAGGCCTTTGTTGAATAGTCTATTGCTTTATCATAATCTTCTATACCGGAGTAGAATGCTGAAAGATTAAGATAGCCGTTACGCAGCAAATTAGCTTTAAGGCTTTTTCCTGCTTTTATATCTTCGGCAATTCTTACTGCATTAAAAAAATGCCGCAGGGCCAGTGTCTTTTCATTGCGGGAAATATAGATCCGGCCAAAGCAGTTATGTGCTTCTGCCAATAAACTATCATTGGATAAAGTGGATATAAGTGAAAAAGCCTGGTTTGCATATGAAAGAGCTTTATCTTTTTCAACCATCAGTAAATTAATATTGCTAAGCTGCAATTGTACTTCACCAATTTTTTCTTCCATCTTGTTTTGCTTCGCAATCGTCAGTGCCTTATTGTAATACTCAATTGATCGGGAAGCAAATTTTTGTTGCGTAGCAAAATACATACAACGTGTACCGTTTGACTGGTAGGCTTTTACCATCAACTCTCTGTCCCTTGATTCTTCTGCCAATGTTATCAGTTGCTCACCATACATCTCAGCTTCCGTAGGATTCACATTCATTAATATCCGGGAAAGATTATCGAGCAGGTTAGCTTTTTCATTGATATCAGTGGCCTTGGCAAGGGCTTTTTTGAGCGTATCAGTAGTTGCAGTTTGCTGTGCTTTCATAAATAGAAATGAAAACAGCATGCAGGTAAAAAGAAAAAACTTTTTCATCAGTCAGTTAATTTAGTAGTATAAGTAAGATAGGGCAGGGGCAATAAATAAACAGGCTACGATAGCACATCGTTATTTCCACTTCAGCGTGTTGATCAAATGAAATAGATCCTGTTTCAAAAAATTATTCACAATACTCAGTGAGTCTTCATTGGGAGTTGCATCAAAATACAAAGCACCACGTAAAAAATGGTTTGTAGAATCAGTCAGAAAAAATTGGTTGGCAGTTGCCGTATTCCCGAACAGCTTGAAAAAATAACCCTCAGCGCCATTTTGTGTATGCATAAGACTATCATCACGGCCGCTGGCCACTGTGCTGTGCTGCAGGTAAGTCATCTTAAATGCATCATTGAGTAATGAATCAAATCTATTTTTTGGTCCAATCTCTTTATAGCTAACATATACCCGTCCGCCAAGTTGTGGTACATCAATATTGATCCACCACGGATTTTCACTTACATCTCCAAAGAATGTAGAGTCTTTTATCACATTAGCATATACAGGGTATTCGAATGAATAAGGATAGCCGGGTTGATCAAATAACCGATATTCTTTTTGGGGGAAATCAATTTTAAAATATCCTTTCTTTTTATATGTATAATTGCTGTTGCAGGCAAATAATAAAATCAAAACACTAAAGCATATAAAACCAAAAAATGATTTTTTCATCAGGTAGGTTATTTTTTTAGACTGGGTATAACGGTTACTTTAACTAACTGTATGCGGTTTGGATTTTTCTCAATAACAGTAAATTGAAAATCACCACAAGGGATGAGTTCATTCTCAGGCGGAATTTCACCATATATTTCCAACACTAGCCCCGCTACTGATTCACTTTCTCCTTTTATCCTGTCAAATATGTCTGGAGGTAATTTCATGATACGACACATGTCAATCAAATGTGTTTTGCCTTCAAACACAAAATTATGTTCGTCCAGCTTTTTGTTTTTGTTTTCTTCTTCATCAAATTCATCTTTTATTTCACCGATCACCTCCTCCATAATGTCTTCAAGTGTGACAATACCGCTGGTACCACCAAACTCATCTACTACCACCGCAAAATGAATTCGTTTTTGTTGAAACTCTTTCAGCAGATCTTCAATCGCTTTTGTTTCCGGAACAAAATAAGGCTGGCGCATTAATGGCCGCCAGTCAAAGTTTTCGTGTTCGTCCAAATGAGGAATGAGGTCTTTTGTATTGATAATACCCACTACCTCATCGAGGTTATTTTTATAAACCGGTAATCTTGAATAATGCAACTCTTCTACTTTTTGTAACAACTCTTTAAATGGCATATCATGATCAAGCCCGTTTACATCCAACCGGCTATGCATGATCTGCTTTACAGTTATATTTCCAAACTTCACAATACCTTTCATGATATTCTTTTCCTCCTGCGAAGCTTCGTCATCTGATTTGATATCGATTGCTTCATCCAGTTCACGGATGCTGAGGGCCTCACTTTTATCTGCACCTAAGCGGCGACCAATTCCATCTGCCAATGAAACAATCCATTTGCTGATACGTCGAAATAAAAGATGCAGCGAATCGATAAAGAAAGAAGAGTCATAGGCAAACCGCAGGTTGTTTTGTGTAGCCATAACCTTTGGTAATACTTTTCCAAAAAATATCATAACGAAAGCAATGATCACTACTTTGATAATAACAGAGAGGGTGAATGATACATTATCCAGCGGAATGATCCTGTTCAATAAAAAATTAGACAAAACAATAATGCTGATGTTGATGAAGGTGCCCGTTATCATCAGTGTAGCATAAACTTCTTTGGGTTCTTCCAGCAAGTTGATGATCCTTTTTGCTGCATCATGTTCTTTTGTTTTCAGCATATTCACGTCTTTACTGCTGAGCGAAAACAAAGCAACCTCAGCACCAGAAACAGCAAATGACATGAGCAGTAAAACAGCAAGTAAAATAACAGGCAATATCAAACCATCCGTTTGGCCGGCCAGCAAAATGAAAAGCAGTTTTGTATCAATCCAGTTTAGTAACGAATGGCTTTCCAATTAATGTGATTTTGGTTTCAGATTCAATCATAAAGGCAGGTTACAACCTGCCTTTGAGTTGGTATTGCAAAAATATGTTTATAAAACTAAAATTTGAGGTCTATATCGCCAGGGATGTCGGCTGAGGGAGTATCTGTTCCTTCAACTCCGCTTTCACCATGATGATGCGAACCTGCGCCGTCCGTTCTTTTATCCAGCATTATCAGGTTATCACCCACCACTTCAGTGGCAAATTTTCGATGGCCTTCTTTATCATCCCAGCTGCGGGTTCTTAATCTTCCTTCTATATAAACCAAACTTCCTTTGTGTAAATACTTTGCCGCAAGGTCTGCCAATCCACGCCATAGTACTACTGTGTGCCACTCAGTTTGACTTACCAACTTACCGCCACGGTCCTTAAAAGTTTCAGTTGTAGCTAATGGAAATTTTGCAACAGAAATGTTTCCTTCCAACTGCTGTAATTCCGGGTCTTTGCCCAGGTTGCCAATCAGCATCACTCGGTTAACGCCACGCATAAATTTGTCGTTTAAAAGGTTTACTCGTTGGTGGTTTTGGGAATGCTCTTTAAAATTAAATCGTTTTAGGGGGATAAAGCAAAAAAATTTCTGTGTGGCAACAGGTGAATATGAAGCTGGCAAAGGTTTCTGTTAGTTTAGAAGTCTTTCAAAAAATCCCTGATTACACCCGGAAAGGCAAATTGTTGAAGCTTTTTCTTCTTTACCCATTGCCCTGTTTTGAGTAAGAATGGTTTTCGTTTTAAATAAAGATGAATAAATACAGCGTTGATATATTGATGTGATAACTGTTGTGAATAAACAGGCGAGATTTTCAGGAGATTGGTACCCGATGCTAATTTACTAGCCTGCTCAGTTACCTGGCGGTTGGATATTTTTTTCTTTGCTTCAAACAAATAAAATTCATGGAGATGATGCCAGATATCTTTCCCTATGCGCTGATGAATAAAAATTTCTCCATTATGTTCTGGGATAAAATAATAAAGCCACCTTGTTTTGATAGTGATCTTTTTCCTTTTTACTGGTAATGATTGAACCTGATCATTTAAAAAAGCGAAACAACTTTTGTTGAACGGGCATGATTGGCAAAGAGGAGAAGCAGGTTTGCAAACAACGGCACCAAAGTCCATTATGGATTGGTTATAAATCCCGGGCTGTTTTTTATCAAGCAACTCTTCTGCAAGGGCATTAAATAATTTTTTCCCTTCTGTTGTATCCGGTGGTGTTTTAATTCCAAAAATCCTTGCCAACACCCTAAAAACATTTCCATCTACAACGGCATGAGGGAGGTTGAAAGCGAATGAAGAAATGGCTGATGCCGTATAAGGTCCAATTCCTTTTAAATCATTTATCTCTTTGTAGCTGTTTGGAAACTTTCCTTTTCTTTCTTTTGAAATATATCTTGCTGTGGCCAATAAGTTTCTGCAACGGGAATAATAACCCAGGCCTTCCCACATTTTGAAAATTTTTTTGTCAGCAGCCTTGGCCAGTTTATTAATCTCGGGAAACTCTTTTACAAACCGGTTGTAATAATCTAGCCCTTGCTCAACTCTTGTTTGCTGTAAAATGATCTCACTGAGCCATATTTTATAAGGGTCTTTTTCACCTTTCCAGGGCATTATCCGTGAATTTTTATCACGGTTCCATTTCAATAAAATCTTTTTGAAATTGTTTTTTTGAGCAGTAGATGTCATAAAAAAATATGGAGGCAGGCCGCAATTTCATCAGCTATCTACAAATTGTCAAAAAAATATTTGCCTATCCCTTTGAAAATCACTTATTTTTATCCTAAATTCGGTAAACGAAAAAACCCCCTGACAATGAGAAAAGCCGACCTCGTCAACAGAATCTCCGAAAAAACCGGCATTCCCAAGGTTGATGTGCTGGTGACACTGGAAACCATGTTCAAAGAAATCAAAGACACCCTTTCTGCAGGTGAGAATATTTATATACGCGGATTTGGCAGTTTTATCACCAAAAGACGGGCAGCAAAAATTGGCCGTAATATCAAAAAGAACATAGCGGTACACATTCCAGAACATTATATTCCTGCATTCAAACCTGCAAAAGAGTTTGTTGCAGAAGTAAAAAAATTGGTAACTCCCAAACATGACGACGGTCCCGGCGAAGATGTTGAGCCGGCTTAATTCTTCAGTCAAATAGTTTCTCCTTTAGTTCAGTTGCTTTGAGGTACATTTGCCCCGCCCAAAGATTTACAAGCTTTGGTAATTTTTGTTATTTGTGAAAAGACCTCAGTTAATTGTTGCATTTACAGCGGTATTATTAGTTGCTTCTTTATATCGCTTTGGTAAGACGGAAGCTGATATGCACAAACATGAGGTAAAGCCGGTTTCAGTTTCAGTACAGGCAACAAATCAATTATTATTCAATACGGATTCTGTACTTGCACAAGCCAAGTCGAAACTTAGTATGGAGCAAGTAATAAGGTTGAATGAATTGGAAAATTCTATTAGTCGGGGTGATGTAAAAGAACAACAACTAAAAGTGTATCATCAGTTGTCACATTTTTGGTCAGATTCTGCAAAAATCTTCGAACCTTATGCCTGGTATGAAGCACAAGCAGCAAGATTGGAAAATTCGGAAAAAACCCTCATTTTTGCTGCCCGTTTATTTTTAGGTAGTCTTAGATCAGAAGTAAACATTCCTAAAAAGAAATGGATTGCCTCACAGGCTAAAGAGTTGTATGAGAGGTCTTTGAGTTTAAATCCTTCTAATGATTCGGCAAGTGTGGAGCTGGGAATAAGCCTTATTTATGGTGAGCTGAGTGAGATGCCGATGGAAGGAATTCAGAAGATAATGGGTGTATTGCAGAAAGACAGCACAAATATTTATGCGCAAATGGCTCTTGCAGATGCGGCTGTTTTTTCTACCCAATATGATAAAGCAATACCTCGTTTTCAAAAGATCATCAGACTTGAACCAACCAACCTGGATGCAATTTTGAAACTAGCCGATGCTTATACAATGATTGGTAAAAAGAAAGAGGCGATAGAATGGTATAAGAAAAGCTTGCCATTATTGAAAAGAGAGGAATGGAAACAGGAAGTGGAAAAGAGGATAAATGAATTGAAATAGGTTCGCCGATGGCGAATTGAAATACAAGAAACTGATTTAATTAATAAAAAAAACATTTTCGTATGCCGTGTGGTAAGAAAAGAAAGCGTCATAAAATTGCGACGCACAAACGTAAAAAGAGATTAAGAAAGAATCGTCACAAAAAGAGGAACAAGTAAGTTTGATAGTTGAAGTTTGAGGTTTATAGCCTCAAACTTCGAACTTCAGATCCGAAACATTTTCTCTCTGGTTGTTTACTGTACTAGTTAGCTCCCCACCAATTTGCTGCACTACAATTATTCAGGATCACACCCTGCTTACATGTACAGAATTCCTGGCCACCGGTTGAGGCATTCAAGAAATGTTGTCATTTGTTGTTTATTAAATGAACAAAGAACTTATCATTAATGCAGCACCTCAAGGTGTTGAAATTGCCCTGCTCGAGGACAAAAAGCTGGTAGAACTGCATAGCGAAAAAAGCGATGCCCGTTTTGCCGTGGGTGATTTGTATCTCGGAAAAGTAAAAAAACTTATTCCGGGACTGAATGCTGCATTTGTAGATGTGGGCTTTGAAAAAGACGCTTTTCTTCATTATACAGACTTAAGCCCTTACGCAAAGTCGTTGCTTAAGTTTACCAATCTTTCAATGGCCGACAAATCGGAAGGCATTATGGACTTTGGAAAATTTGAAGTAGAGCCCGAGATAGTAAAAACAGGAAAGATAAATGAGGTACTTGGTGGCAAACCGAATATTCTTGTTCAGATATTGAAAGAACCAATTGCAGCTAAAGGCCCAAGATTAAGTTGTGAAATTTCATTGCCCGGTCGTTTTATTGTTATTACCCCTTTCAATAATATCGTTGCTGTTTCAAGAAAGATCCATTCATCGGATGAAAGAAAAAGATTACAGCGAATTGTAGAATCGATCAAGTCAAGAAACTTTGGTGTAATTGTAAGAACTGCAGCTGAGGGAAAAAATACGGCTGAATTGCATGATGATCTATCAACCTTAGTAGCAACCTGGAAAACGATTCAGCAAAACCTAAAAGGGGCCGTACCACCTGCAAAGATCTTAAGTGAGCAAACAAAAGCAACCAGCATTCTTCGTGACTTGTTGAATGAAGATTTCAATAAGATCGTTGTGAATGATAAGAATATTTTCAATGATACACGCAATTATATCCTGCGCATAGCACCCGAGAAGGCAGATATAGTTTCTTATTACAATAACGGCTCTACCATTTTCGATTCATATGGCATTACCAAACAGGTTAAATCCTCTTTTGGTAAAACAGTAAACCTGAATAGCGGTGCTTACCTGATCATTGAACACACCGAAGCTCTGCATGTGATAGATGTAAACAGCGGGTACAAAAGTGTCGGTAATAACCAGGAACAGAATGCCATGGAGACTAACCTGGAAGCGGCAGAAGAAATTGCAAGACAGTTCCGGCTTCGGGATATGGGCGGCATTATTGTGATAGATTTCATTGATATGAAACTTCCTGAGAACAAGAGAAAGTTACAGGAGAAGATGGAAGAGTTCATGTCACCTGACAGGGCCAAACATGCGGTACTGCCTATTTCAAAATTTGGCTTGATGCAGATCACCCGTCAACGCATGAAGCCGGAAATGAACATCAACACACAGGAGGTTTGTCCAAGCTGTAGTGGTACCGGAAAAATATCTTCAGCATTATTGCTGGAAGATGAAATAGAGAAGAATCTGAGTTATCTTTTTACACATAAGCATAACAATCTTAGAATTATAGTCCACCCAATAATGTACGCTTATCTCACCAAAGGTTGGCCGTGGTCAACAAGATTGGCAAAATGGAGAAAGAAATACCGCCAGAAAATAAAGCTACAAGAGGATACTAACTATCATTTAACCGAATTCCGGTTTTTCAATCAGCATGAAGAAGAAATTAAATTATAAAAGCCTCCTATTGGAGGCTTTTATAATTATAATATAGCTGACTGCATTTTAGCCTCTGCTTTGCCTGCTCATGTAGAGTAATATATATTGTACCAAAGTAGCTACCGCAGCCAATGCTGCTACTACATAAGTGGTTGCTGCCCATTTCAAAGCATCTTTTGCTTTAGGGTATTCCTGTTGGTTGGTAACATTAGTGTGTTGTAACCAGGCCAATGCCCTGCGGCTTGCATCAAATTCTACAGGTAATGTAATAACGGAGAATAACGCAGTAACCGCAAATATTACAATGCCGACGAGCAGTAATTGCGGAAACTGGTTAATTAAAAGAACCCCAGCCAGCAATATCCAATGCACAATACCGCTACTGAACTGTACTACCGGCACCAATCGGCTACGCAGGTTCAACCATGTATAAGCTGTAGCATGTTGTACAGCATGTCCGCATTCATGCGCAGCTACAGCCGCCGCGGCTATACTGGTTCCCTGGTAAACTTCAGGGCTCAGGTTCACTGTTTTATTCACGGGGTTATAATGGTCATAAAGAAAGCCTTCAACCGACACTACTTTTACATCATAAATACCGTTTTCACGCAGCATTTTTTCAGCTACTTCCCGGCCTGTCATTCCGTTTGCCAGCCCGATTTTGGTGTAGGCACTGAACTTGTTTTTTAAAACCAAAGAAACGATCATACTTATGCCAACAAAAAGCATGGAAACGATAAAAATTTCTTGTGTCATTTTATTTGAAATAGTTTAATAATCACCAGTTATTGCAAATCTGTATCCATTCGGGTTTTAACCCGATTTTCGGCCTTTTTGACACAGTCATATGCTAAAAATTCTCCTTTTTTAATCCTGAACTCCTTACTGGATAGATACCGATTTTTTGTGTCAAACATATGTTTATCAATGACTTAATTATTATTAAATGATTTGATTAACAAGCTTTCAAGTATGTAAATTTTATATGAAAAGTTATTCACAGAAAGGAAAATATATTTTGTAATGTGCTTCATAATTGTAACTTAGTGCCAGAATTTAATGGGTTAGTAAGTAAGGGGGTCAATCGTAAGATTGGCCCTTTTATTATGATACAATTATAATGTTTTAATCTTCACATTAATTATTTATTCCTGTCGTTCAATCACTTCAAGAACAGAGTTTAGTTTCATTTTTAATCATCTGTAAGAAATCGTATTTGTTACCTTTATTTTATGAGTAAGGTTAAAACAAGTTTTTTTTGTCAGAACTGCGGATACGAATCGGTTAAATGGGTAGGTCAATGTCCATCTTGTCATCAATGGAATACGTTTGTAGAAGAATTGATTCAAAAAGAAAATGGTAAAAGCAACAATGGCTGGAAAGATTATGATGGTAAAGAAAGAACTGAAAGAACAATACAATTAAGCGAAGTTAAATCAGCGGAAGAAAAAAGATTATTGACTGCTGATCCTGAATTGAATCGTGTATTAGGCGGTGGAATCGTTCCGGGAAGTATTGTATTAGTTGCAGGTGAACCAGGGATCGGAAAATCAACTTTGTTTTTGCAAAATGGTTTATGGCTGAAGAACTCAACTGTTCTTTATATAAGTGGTGAAGAAAGTGAATTGCAGATCAAGATGCGGGCAGATCGTTTGCAATTAAAGAATGAAGAATTTTATTTGCTTACTGAAACATCTACACAGGTTATTTTCCAGGAAATAAAAAAACTAAAGCCTGATCTGGTAATTGTAGATTCTATTCAGACTTTGCAAACACCCTATATTGAATCCTCACCCGGTAGTGTATCTCAAATAAGGGAATGTGCGTCCGAGTTCCAACGTTTTGCAAAAGAAACTAATACTCCTGTTTTTTTGATCGGGCATATTACAAAAGATGGAAGTATTGCTGGTCCAAAAATTCTCGAACACATGGTTGATACTGTCTTGCAATTTGAAGGCGATCGTCATCATGCCTATCGGATATTGCGGACATTAAAGAATCGTTTTGGGAGTACATCCGAATTAGGTATTTATGAAATGACGGATACAGGTATGCGGGGTGTTTTAAATCCAAGCGAAATACTAATTACCCAAAAGGAAGATAACCTGAGTGGTGTTGCAATTGCAGCGACTATAGAAGGCATGCGACCATTATTAATTGAAGTGCAGGCACTCGTTACACAATCCGTTTATGGTACACCTCAAAGGACTGTCAGCGGTTTTGATTTAAGGAGGCTGCAATTATTGCTTGCTGTCCTTGAAAAAAGAGGGGGATTTCATTTTGGTGTCAAAGATGTTTTTTTAAATATTGCAGGAGGATTAAAAGTTGAAGACCCTTCTATTGATCTTGCTGCAGTTTGTGCATTGCTATCCTCTTATGAGGATATAGCATTGCCATTGCATATTTGTTTTGCGGGTGAAATAGGTTTAAGCGGCGAGATAAGAGCTGTGAACCGTATTGAGCAAAGAATTGCAGAGGCTGAGAAACTGGGATTTGAAAAGATCATCATTTCAAAATATAATCAGAAAGGAATAGGTAAGCAGAAATTCAATATTGAAATAGTCACATTAGGATCGGTCGAAGAAGTTTATAAATTACTTTTTTAATATGCCCTTGCTGAAGGATATAAAGGAATCATTATTGCAAATCGTTTTTCCGCATGTATGCAGCGGCTGCGGAAGTGATTTGTTAAGCCTCGAATCATCACTTTGCTTAAGATGTATTGATGCTCTACCCGAAACTGATTTTGAAAAATATCCGGACAACCCGGTAGAAAAATTTTTCTGGGGAAGAATAAAATTAGAAAGCGGATCATCTTCCTTTTATTTCAATAAAGAATCGTTGGTGCAGCACCTGATGCATCAATTTAAATACAAAAACAATAAAGAGCTGGGTCTCCAGTTGGGAAGAATGATGGGGCATCAACTAAAAAAGTCCAATCGTTATCAAGTTGATGCCTTAATTCCTCTCCCATTATTTCCCGGTAAAGAAAAAAAAAGAGGATATAATCAATCTCAATTATTATGTGATGGCATTGCAGAATCGCTTAATGTGCCGGTTTGGAATGATGTGATCATAAGACCCGAGCATACAGAAACACAAACCAAGAAAGGAAGAATCGAACGTTGGAGAAATATGGAGGGAAAATTCTTCCTTACAAATCCGGGAAAGATAGCTGGTAAACATTTGTTGTTAATTGATGATGTAGTGACAACCGGCGCAACCCTCGAAGCCTGCGGCACTGAGTTGTTGAAAGGATCTGACACAAGATTAAGTATTGCTACACTTTGCTTTGCTTCAAGAATTTAATGTATTACTTTTGAACTCCATGAAGACTGCCGGTATTCTATCCTTAACCATTCTGTTGCTCATCTATTCCTGCCGGAAAGAATCTTTTATTACTACTCCTGATGCAAGAGTAACTATAACAGCCGATACATTAAAGTTTGATACAGTATTTGTAACTGCCGGTTCAACCAGTCGTTATTTCATTATTAAAAATGATAACAACCAAAAACTAAAAGTTTCTTCTGTAAAACTGATGGGAGGGGCAAGCTCTGTTTTTAAAATAAATGCGGATGGGATCATTGGCCCGGAAGTTCAGAATATCGAGATTGGGGCTAATGACAGCATTTATGTTTTTGTACAGGTAAATGTAAATCCCAACGCAGCTAATCTTCCCTTTGTAATTCGTGATAGCATCAAAATAAATTATAATGGCAATAGCCGGCTTGTTCAGTTAGAAGCCTGGGGTAAGAATGCCCATTTCTTACGCAATAAAAAAATAACAGTAAATGAAACCTGGAATAATGACCTGCCGTATGTTATACTTGGTTCATTGATCGTCGATACAAACAGAACTTTAGCAATTAATAAAGGATGCAAGGTTTATGTAAATGCCAATGCACCAGTTATTGTTGATGGCACTTTACTGATAAATGGATTGAAGGATACTGCTGACCGTGTCTATTTCCAGGGCGACCGGTTAGATGAACCATATAAAGATTATCCCGGTGGATGGCCCGGTATCTTTTTCCGGGGTAGTAGCAAGGATAATGTTTTCAATTATGCTGTTTTAAAAAACGCTTACCAGGCTGTGGGTTTACTGGATCTTCCTTCCCCGAATGTAAACCCGAAACTGACACTAAATGAATGCGTAATTGATAATGCTTTTGATGCGGGGATAATTTCTATTAATTCCAGTGTGACGGCACGAAATTGTTTGATCAGCAACTGTGGCAACGGTGTTGAAATTTATAAAGGCGGAACTTATTCTTTTACGCATTGTACAATGGCAACCATCTCTAACAGTTATTTTTTGCATAAAGAACCAGTGGTAATACTTACTAATTTTATAAAAGTAAACAATGTGCCATCACCTGCTGATTTGAATGCTGTATTCCGTAATTGCATTATCTGGGGCGATGGCGGAACAGTGGAAGACGAAGTAGTAACAGTAAAAGATAATGGTGCAGCATTCAATGTGCTCTTTCAAAATAATTTATGGAAAGTAGTAACACCACCTGCCAATGTCATTACCGTAAACATAATTAACAACCAGGATCCCCAATTTCAGACCATTGACTTTTCTGAAAAATATTATGATTTTAGGTTGAAGCCGTCTTCTCCTGCAAAAGATACAGGCACAAGCACTTCAGTGATACTTGATTTGGATGCAAAACCCCGCACAGCAGGTCCCAAGCCCGATCTTGGTAGTTTTGAAAAGCAATAAAAAAAATATAGGGGAATCCGGTCCAGACTATCTTAACTTTGGTATCCTCATTTTAAAAACTCAATCATGAAAACGTTTTTTATTACTCTGCTGCTTGCTGTTACATTAACCGGCGGTTCCATCTATGATTTTCAAGTTCCTGGTCTCGACGGAAACAGTATTGACTTTTCAGCATACAAAGGGAAAAAAATAATGATCGTAAATACAGCATCTAAATGCGGCAATACACCACAGTATGCCGACCTGGAAAAACTGTATGAAAAATATAAAGGCAAGCTGGTGATCATCGGTTTTCCGGCCAACAATTTTGGAGAACAAGAACCCGGATCAAATACTGAGATACAAGAATTTTGTAAAAAGAACTATGGAGTAACCTTTCCTATGGCTGAAAAAATTTCAGTAAGAGGTGATGATGTGGCTCCCATTTACAAATGGTTGGTGGATCAATCCAAGGAAATGGCTAAATCGCTACCGGGAGATAATTCAAAAGATCTTGTTTATAAAAAATGGCTGCAGGATCCAGTAAACTGGAATTTTACAAAATTCCTTGTTGATGAGAATGGGAAACTGGTAGCAGTGTTTCATAATAAGGTAAGCCCGATGAGTGAAGAAGTTTTGAAATGGATGAATTAAAAATATTTTCCTTGCCAGTAAAAGCCACGCTGTTTAGTGTGGCTTTTTTTGTTTGCGGAAGATTTATATTCGCTGCGAATGCAATTCTCCTTCATCATAGCTCAACAACATGTAAAGCAGCAATTGGCTGAAATGGTTCAATCGAACCGGTTGCCGCATGCATTATTGTTTTTGGGTAAAGAAGGAAGTGGGGCTTTGCAATTAGCAATGGCCTTTGCACAATATGTTGTTTGTGAGAAAGTCAACGGAGCTCAGGGGCCTTCATTATTTGATGAAAAACCAGCAATAAGAAACGATAGTTGCGGCGAATGTTCTGGTTGTAAAAAAGCAAACCAGCTTGTTCATCCCGACATTCATTTTTCATATCCGGTTGTAACAAAGAAATCAGGAACTCCACCAATCAGTACAGATTACATCACTGAGTGGAGAGAATTCTTTTCCGGCTATCCTTATGGAAATATTTATGACTGGCTACAGTTTATCGGTGCTGAAAACAAACAGGGAAATATTACGGCAGCCGAATGTAATGACATCGTCAAAAAGCTAAGTCTTAAAAGTTTTGAAAGCCCATACAAGATCTTAATTCTCTGGATGCCCGAATACCTGGAGAAAGAAGGAAACAAATTGCTGAAGATCATTGAAGAGCCACCACCTAAAACATTGATCATCCTGGTTGCCGAAAATGAATCATTGATTTTGCCCACTATCATATCCCGCTGCCAGTTGATAAGAGTGCCTGCATTGGAAGCAAGGGATATTGAAGAATCATTGATAGCAAGAAATAACACCCCTGCATTAAAAGCAAAACAGGTGGCCGTCACTTGCAATGGTAATTATCGTGAAGCGTTGCAACAATTGCAGCATGCTGATGAAGACTGGCAAAGCCTGCTTCGTGAATGGCTGAATGCGATTTTAAAAACAGGCCCGGCTGCACAAACCAAATGGGTGGAAGAGATAAGCCGGCTTGGGCGGGAAAAACAGAAGCAATTTCTTTTATATTTCAATCACCTCCTTGAACAGAGTATCCGGTTCAGGATTTCGCCATCCTCCGAATCCGGTGCTGATGATTTTGCCAGCCGTATCAATAAAGTGGCAGATATCAGTCAGCAGCAGGCGATTGTGGAGGAGTTGGACCGTGCGGTTTATTATATTGAACGCAATGCCAACTCCAAAATGCTGTTCCATGCCCTCACCATAAAGCTTTATCATATCATTAAAAACAAAATTGTATTTTTGGCCGATTGAGGAAAGAGGTGTGTGGTAAGTGATTAGTGACGAGTAGGAAAGAGCCTGCAGAGAATTGAATAGTGTGATGGATAGCAGGTTGTAATTATTGAGTCATCGTTCGTCTAAATATTAAGCTTCAGTGGCGACGCTCCGTTCGGCAACAGTAATTCTTCTGAGCAATCATTCGGCAAGCTCAGGATGAAATGCTGAATAGCGATAAGAAGGCAAAAGAGTGCGACGCAACAGACGGTGATAGTAGCAAAACTGCTGACTTCATAATTATCTTTCCCTCAATTATCAAGTTTTAATCATTCATTATTAATTATCTACATGGGTTGCGGTAGTTGTGGTACAAAACCAAATGGTTGTAAAAGTAACGGCGGATGCAGTTCCGGCGGATGCAACCGTATGAATTCACATGACTGGCTGCGCAACCTGCCCATTGCCAATGCAGCCGACGAGTGCCGTCTGGTAGAGATCAGTTTTAATAATGGAAGCCGGAAAGATTTTTTCCGTAACACAGCACTGCAGCAATATGAAAAAGGTGAGTTGGTAGCCGTGGAGGGTGTGAGTGGTTTTGATGTCGGAGAAATTTCTCTGACTGGCGAGATAGTCCGGTTGCAGTTGAAAAAGCATGGTGTGAAAGAAGATGATCCTGAGATAAAAAAAATCCTGCGTCGTGCCAATGACCGTGATATTGATACCTGGCGTAGTACTAAAACAAGAGAAAAAGATGCTGTGATACGCAGTCGTGCCATTGCAAAACAACTGAAGCTCGACATGAAGATCAGTGAAGTGGAGATACAGGCCGATGGACGAAAGGCTACATTCTTTTATATCGCTGAAGGCCGGGTCGATTTCCGTGAATTGATCAAAGTATACGCGGGTGAGTTTAAAGTAAAAGTGGAGATGCGGCAGATCGGTGCAAGACAGGAGAGTGCAAAGGTTGGTGGCATTGGTAGTTGTGGTCGTGAATTATGTTGCAGTACATGGTTAACTGATTTTAATAGCGTAAACACTACAGCGGCACGTTATCAGAATTTATCAATCAATCAATCTAAGCTCAGCGGTCAATGTGGCCGTTTGAAATGTTGTTTGAATTACGAACTCGATACATATCTCGATGCATTGCAGCATTTCCCTGAAGATTGTGATGTATTGAAGATCGCTAAAGGCAATGCATTCCTGATCAAGAAAGATATTTTTAAAAACCTGATGTGGTATACTCTGCCTGATAGTACCAAGCACTACCCCGTTACCATTGAAAGAGTAAGAAAAATAAGAACATTAAATGCGCAAGGCGTTTTTCCTGAAGAACTGGAAGCTGTAGAAGTAACAAGCAGCAAACAAAAAGAAGTAGAACCTGAATTTGTAGATGTAGTTGGACAGATTAGTCTTCGTTCCCTGGAAAAAGCAGACCGTAAGCGTAAACAACAGCAACAACGTCCGCAAGGAAGACAACAAGGTCCACAACAAAGAGGAGGACAACAGGGTCAACAGCGCAATCAACCACCACAGCAAAGAGGTGGACAACGAGGACCCAATCGACCTAATCAAGGTAATCAACGACCTCCGAATCTTAATCAGCCACCACCGCCGGGTAACAAATAATTGCTAAGGAATTTTATTCTTTCCTGCTTTCAAGTGTAAACCCAATTGTTGTACCTACACCTTCTGTGCTTCTTGCATGAATAGCTTGTCTGTGAGCTTCAATGATATGTTTGCAGATGGATAATCCGAGTCCGCTTCCACTTACATCACGACTGCGTCCTTCTTCGGTGCGATAGAAACGTTCAAATATTCTTGCCAGGTCATTTTCAGCAATGCCGATCCCATCATCACTTATTTCAATAAGAATTCTTTTATCATCTGTTTTGTAAATGCTGGCAGTAGTATTGCCATTTTGCTTTCCGTATTTTATTGAGTTTTCAACCAGGTTATTCAATACCTGTCTTATTTTTTCTTTATCTGCAAAAACAGTAAGAGGTGCTTCGCAGCCTTTTTTTATGGTAAGCTGAATATTTTTCTGTTCTCTTTCCAGTGAAACAGATTCAAATACTTCTTTGATCATATCCTGAATGATAAAACTTTCATTGTTCAAGGTAAGTTCACCCATCTCCAGCCTGCTTATTTCGTCAAGATCTTTCAGCAGGTTGGTGAGCCGCTCAACATTGCGGGATGATTTTTCTAAGAATTTTTTATTTACATCCGGGTTGTTCATGGCACCGTCAAGCAGCGTATCTACATAACCCTGTATGGCAAATACCGGTGTTTTGAACTCATGTGATAGATTTTGAAGAAACTCTTTTCTGAATTGTTCATTTCTTCTAAGCAGTTCAATTTCTTCATTTCTTTTTTCAGCCCATGCTTCCACATCTTCTTTTACTTCATCAATGCTTTTGGGGGGTAAAATATATTTGTAATAGATCTCTTCACGTTTGGTGGCCTTGGTTTGTGAAATGAGTTTATAGATGAGTTTTATTTTACGGTAGATAAAGCGTTCGAGTGTGAATGAAATAATAGCATAAGCACCCAGCAATAAAAGAATGAAGAACACCAATGATATTTTCCAGCTATCCTCAAAAAAATAAACACCAGTGGAAACCGGCACAGCAATTACCAATGCAATAAGAAAAGAAAGCTGGCGTGGTGAAAGATTTTTGAGTGAGAACATGATTGCAAGTTACTGGTTTCTGGATACTGGATTCGGGATAGCAGATGCTGGATTTCTGGTATTGAAGAATGATAATGTTGAAAGTGAATTTTCAAATTAAGAATCCAGCATCCTGGACCTGACATCTTGCATCTGAATTCTACAACTCAAACTTATACCCCACACCTTTTACTGTAGTGATGCAATCCAATCCAAGTTTCTGGCGGATCTTGCGGATATGAACATCAATGGTACGATCGCCAACTATTACATCAGCTCCCCATACCTGGCTGAGTATTTCATTGCGTAAAAAAACACGACCCGGTTTTGATGCAAGCAGGTAGAGCAGTTCAAATTCTTTTTTAGCTAAAACAAACTCCTTTCCTTCGTGAATAACAACAAATTTCTCCGGATCGATCTCCAGCCCGTTTACTTTTACACTTTTGTTATCCGATTTTTTTAAACGCCGGAACAGGGAGTTTACTTTGCTCAGAAAAATTTTTGGGCTAATGGGTTTGCTGATATAATCGTCAGCACCTGTTTCAAAACCTTTTAATTGCGTGCCTTCATCGCTTAATGCAGTTAAGAATAAAATCAATGTTTCCCTGAATGCGGGTTGCTTCCGCAATATTTCACAAACCTCTACACCATTCTTTTTCGGCATCATAATATCCAGTACGATCAGGTCGGGATGGAAAAATTTGGCCCTGTCAATCGCTTCATCTCCGTCTTTAGCCGTTATAACCTGGTAACCTTCGCCAGATAGGTTATATTTTAAAATCTCCAGAATATCCGGTTCATCGTCAGCTATCAATATTTTTCTTGTATTTGAATCCATTCTGGTGAAATTTTTGCAAACCTAACCGTTAATTACAGGAGTAGAAAATAAGGGCCATTTGTTTATACAGACTTAATACAAAATTAATAATGCCAATTTTGAGGCTCTAAAATTAAATTTAACAATACCTAACCCGCTAAATGCTACTGTATTCAGTCTGAATGATAAATAAAGAAAACAGCTATTATCTGGGCCCGGCTTGCTAATTTTGTATATCCAGCTTATGAAATCGATTACCCGTCATATCCTTACATATTCAGCCTTCTTTTTGCTGGCAAATTCATTGCCGGCTCAGACAATCGACACCCTAAAGCTTAAATTATTTAAACCACCTCACGAAAGGGTGCTGTTTCACGAACAAGTAGTAACAGAGCAAAAAAACATGCTTAAATATGACGGAATAGCTGATTTTAAGCTTGAAGTTTCTGATAATCCTGAGATAAATTATATGGTCACCCGTTCTGCCCGTTGGGAGATAAGAGATTTACTGTATAAGATCGAAAAGGATTCAACGTTGAACCATAATAATAAAGTGAGATATCTGCGGGGCATGAGAGAGTATTTGCAGGATATATTAAAAGGATGGAGAAGCCGCGACTATAATCCGGTTAGTTTACCCAACCAAATAGCTGCATACTGGCAGTGCATGCAATTGAATAAGAAAGGAACAACTATTGAACATTATTTTAATGAGTTAGAATGGGAGGTAGCAGCCCCACTTACCAAAACAATTGCTTTTGAAAATAATGCAGGCCTTGCTAAATGTAAGGAAATACTGGTGTTGAAATACTGTACTCTGTACCCGGATAGAATTTTTAAGATACTAACCGAGTATCCGGGTGTATGGTTTGCTGATAGCCTTATCCGAACTGTTGCAAGAAAACGTGTAGATGAATTGTATGATTATGCCGCAGCCAATAATAAATTAGGAACAGTTATTCGCAATATTGATGATCCATTTATCAAAACAGTTTCCAAAATGGCCAGGAGTAAAAGTGGCCGACTCTATTTTCCCTTCCTTGATAATATTGTAAATGGCAAAATAACATTTGAAGAACTGGATGCAGTAACGAGTGACTCGATTGCGTATTATAAGCTGATGGTAAAAACTCAAATGGATTATGTAAGCCGTGCTATTAATAAAGACACAGCTTTCGGGTTTAAAGACCTTACGGTCATGTTGCAGAAAAAGGCGGAGACTGTTTTTATCAATACCATTAATGGCTTGCATGAAGTAGATAACCCAGCTGTTCGTTTTGCAATTATCCAGCAACTAAATGCACAGGAACTTTATTATGCAACCGTATTAACAGATGGTGTGATCTATACTTCAAGTTATACCAAAGGAGTTTATCCCTTAATGATGCAGCGTATCAATCAAAAGGGGGATTCATTATTGGAGCTGGTGAAATTTGATAAATACCGTCGCTTTATAAAAATGGCGGCAGGCTATAATACACTCGATAATTTTCTCAGCACATTTTCAAAAACAGAAACAGATGATAAAGCCAAAGTGTTGATGCGTGCCTTTGTTAGCAACCTGGAGAAAACCGGCGAATTGGAAGATGGAGTTGATGTGGCCGACAGTTATGCAAGCATTGCTGAAACGCTTAAACCTGTGGCGGACGAAATGCTGCAGAATATAAAATTGAATTATAAAAGAAATGCTGATCGTTTTGCAAGAACCAATGACCCATCAAATATGCATGGGATGAATATTTATAATATCCTTGAGAAGCTGTTTTTATCCGCTGATACCACACAAAAGATCGACTTGACAGCAGAGTTAGGCATACCACCTGTGTATGAAGTGACCAACAAAGCATTACAGAATGACAGTGGCAGGATTATCATGCAGGTCTTTTTTTACGGCGAAAAATCGGATATGGGAATTTTTAATTCATCTGTTGGGTATTTCAGAAGAAACGGGTGGAAAGTGTCTATGAATGATTACTGGATGACAGCAACATCATTAAAAGGCAAGCCGATCACTGTATATGCAAACCGTGCTTTACCGCAGGAAACAAGTGAAGATGAAGCTGCACAAAAAGCATTGTGTGAATACCTGGTAAAAAATAAGATCAAACCAACTATCACAATTCACCGTGGTCACAGTTATACAGCGCCATCTACTATTGAACAAATGTTTCCTTCATCAAAAATCGTTTTCCTTGGTTCATGCGGTGGTTATCACTTAATACATGATGTATTGGTAAAAGCAGAGGATGCACATATCATGGCATCCAAACAAATCGGAATGGGAAGGATCAACCAACCATTTACCGATTTGATACTTGAAGAATTGCAAGCAGGAAAAGATATTGAATGGATACCTTTCTGGAAAAAGTTCAGGGCCCGTACTGGTAATGCTGATGGCTTCGAAGATTATATTCCGCCGTATAAAAACCTCGGTGCCTTATACATCAAAGCCTATAAAATAGCAGAAAACAAGTCGGAACGGAAGTTTGTCACAAATTCCTTAAGTGGCAATTAAAGTAATCGACTGGTTTCTACATTTGCTCCTTCATAATTTTATAAATGCCCGCTGGTAAAAAGAAATTATTTGATTTTAGCTTGCTCCGCCGCATCTTTTCTTATGCATCTCCGTATAAGAAAAAATTTTATTGGTCGGTCGCTTTAGCTATCATTTTGGCTATTATTACGCCGATCCGGCCGATGCTTATTCAGCAAACAGTGAATAAGCATATTGCCAATAAGGTGGAAGAAATGATAATCTGGATCACTATCATCCAGGTTGGAATTATCCTGGCTGAAACAGCCTTACGATTTTTATTTTCCTTTCTTACTTCATGGCTTGGGCAAACAGTGGTAAGAGATATGCGGGTAGCAGTGTATAAAAAAATCCTCAACCTCAACCTCCGCCAGTTTGATACTACACCAATCGGTACACTTACTACAAGAACAGTAAATGATATTGAATCTATCAATGATATTTTCGCCGAAGGCCTCGTGCCGATCATTGCCGATCTTCTTTCGATAGTTGCTGTATTACTTTATATGTTTATTACTGATTGGCAACTTTCACTGATTGCGCTGATCCCGTTTCCCATCATTCTTTTGGCTACTTATTATTTTAAGGAAAGTGTGAACCGGTCTTTTCATAAAGTAAGAAATGCAGTAGCTGCTTTGAATGCTTTTGTTCAGGAACATCTTACCGGTATGCAGGTAGTGCAGGCTTTTGCAGCTGAGGACAAAGAATTTGAAAAATTTAAAGCCATTAATAAGGAACACCGCAATGCGAATATCAAAGCAATTTTTGCATACTCTGTTTTCTTTCCGGTAGTGGAAATTGTTTCTGCATTGGCAATTGGGCTTATCGTATGGTATGGTTCAGGGCAAAAGGCAGATGTAGGTACCATCATGTCATTTATTCTTTGTTTAAATCTCTTGTTCAGACCGCTTCGGGTAATTGCCGATAAATTCAATGTATTGCAAATGGGAATGATCGCTGGAGAAAGAGTGTTTAAGGTGTTGGATAATCCGGATGTTACGCCAGGAGCAGACAGAATTCAGGATTCAGAATTCAGAATAGAGAAGCCAACTCATTTCAAAGGGAAAATTGAATTCGAGAATCTCTCCTTTGCGTATACAGATGAGAATTATGTTTTAAAAGATCTTTCGTTTAAAGTTAATCCTGGCGAAACGGTTGCTATTGTTGGCCATACCGGTAGCGGCAAAACAACAATTATCAGTTTATTGAATAGGCTTTATCATCCGCAGAAAGGTGAAATAAAAATTGATGATAAGAACATAGAAGAATATCCTGTTGATGATTTAAGAAAGAATGTTGGCGTAGTGCTGCAGGATGTTTTTCTTTTCTCTGGTTCTGTTCTTGAAAATATCACGTTGCGCAATCCTTCGATTTCTGAAAATGATGTAATGGAAGCGGCAATGCTGATTGATATACATGATTTCATTATGACTTTGCCGGGCGGGTATCATTATGATGTAATGGAACGGGGTGCCACACTTTCATTGGGTCAGCGGCAACTACTTTCCTTTATCCGTGCATTATTATATAATCCCTCCATATTAGTATTGGATGAAGCCACTTCATCTGTTGACACAGAAAGTGAAATGCTTATTCAGCATGCGATTGATAAAATGATTGCCGGAAGAACTTCTATTGTTATTGCCCATCGGCTTTCCACTATCCGCAAGGCGCATAAGATAATTGTGTTGGACAAAGGAGAGTTAAAGGAAATAGGAAGCCATGAAGAACTGATGAAACAAAACGGCTTTTATTATAAACTCTACCAGATGCAGTTCGAGAAAAAGGCCGAAATAGCCTGATATACAAGGCAGCTTATTCACCGAAAACCTTTGCGGAAAACAGGCCATAAAACAGGCTGCATTTTTTCAATGTTACTAAGGTTTTTACCACCCACCCCCTTATCTTTGCGCCAAATTTCGGGATGGGTATGACTTCTAGATTATTGAAATCCTTTACAGTAGCGGCTTTCAGCGTATTATCAATATTGTTTTTTACTCCTGTTTTGGCGCAGTCTCATGAGCCGGAGCAAGGCACTCCACATGAGCCGAAAAAGAAGTCGACTTTTAATGCCCAGGAAGTCATTTTCGGACATATTCTCGACGGTCACGAGTTCCATTTTTTTGATATTATTAAAAAAGACGGCACTAAAAAGCCAGTTGGAATTCCCTTACCAATTATTCTTTATTCTTCTGAAAGAGGGTTCGAATTCTTCATGTCATCAAAATTTCATCATGGACATGAGCCGTATAAGAATTATAGACTAATAGACCAGCATTATCTTGATGAGCTGACTGCAGAAGGACATGATGTTAAAAAAGAAGGATTGAATGTTGGGCAGATTGTTCCTGTTTTGGCTGAGAATAATAAAGTGATTGATAAATCAGTATCAGTTTATGATATTTCATTAACACGCAACGTAGTGCAGATGATCCTTGCCCTTTCATTATTGGTTTGGATAATGATATCTATTGCCAAAAAGTATAAAAGAGGTGAAGGAGTAAAAACTGCACCAACCGGAATGCAAAACCTGATGGAGCCAGTCATCGCTTTTGTACGCGATGAAGTCGCAAAACCAAATCTTGGCGCTAAATGGGAGAAATATTTACCGTACTTGCTTACCGTTTTCTTTTTTATTCTTATCAATAATATCATCGGATTGATTCCCGGCACGGCCAATGTATCAGGTAATATTGCTTTTACTGTAGTACTCGGTATTATTTCTTTCATTGTTATCCTTGCAAGTTCTAAAAAACATTACTGGGGTCATATCTTCAATCCGCCGGGAATGCCGTTGGGTATTAAGTTTATCCTAGTTCCAGTTGAGGTGTTGAGTTTGTTCATTAAGCCGATGGCACTGATCATACGACTTTTTGCAAATATGGTGGCTGGGCATATCATTATTATATGTCTCATTTCACTCATTTTCATTTTTGCTGGATTAAATGTGTATGCAGGTTGGGGTACCTCTATTTTTTCCATTGCGTTTACAGTGTTTATTTATTTTATCGAAATATTAGTTGCATTTATCCAGGCATTTATCTTCTCGATGCTTACAGCAGTGTTTATCGGTCAGGCATTTGAAGGAGAGCATCATCACGATGAAGCCCATGCAGCTCATTAATTTGTTTTTTTAACAACCAAATAAATCGCAATTATGGATTTTATTCTCTTAGCTGATTTAGCCAATGCAGGTGGTGCCGTAGGTGCCGGTCTTGCAGCTATGGGTGCTGGTATCGGTGTGGGTCTGATTGGTAAAGGAGCTGTTGAAGCTATTGCCCGTCAACCCGAAGCACTGAACGACATCCGCAGTAATATGATTCTTACAGCGGCCCTTGTAGAAGGTGCTGCGCTGTTTGCAATCATTGTTGGCTTCCTGGCCATGGTATTATAATACCAGGACAGAAAAAATTACTGCATCCAAAGCACAGGGCGGCGGATGCAGTTAACTTAAAAATTTCAAATTAAACATATATGCATCCTCTCTTAAAACCTGAGTTCGGCTTGTTGATGTGGACACTGGTTGCTTTTTTAGTCGTGTTCTTTATTCTTAAAAAATATGCATGGCCTGCAATCACGAATGGTTTAAAACAACGTGAACAAGGTATTGCTGATGCATTGTCAACTGCGGAAAGAGTAAAAGCAGAAATGGCGCAAATGAAAAGTGAGCATGAAGCTTTATTGGTTCAGGCCCGTGAAGAAAGAGCTATGATGCTGAAAGAAGCAAGAGAAACAAAAGAAAAGATCATCAATGAATCAAAAGAAACTGCAAAAGCCGAAGGATCAAAGATCATTGCAGAGGCGCTGGCTGCAATTGAAGCGCAAAAGATGGGTGCTATTACAGATGTAAAGAACCAGGTAGGTAAAATGGTGATCGAAGTTTCTGAGAAAATATTAAGAAGGGAATTGGACAATAAAGAATCACAGGAAGCCTATATCAAGGGACTTGTGAATGAAATAAAACTGAATTAGTAAAATGTCTAACGTACGAATAGCAACACGGTATGCTAAATCACTGCTCGGACTAGCTATAGAAAGAAACGAGCTGGATAAAGCATTTGCAGATATGGAATGGTTGCAATCGGTATGCAAAAGCAACCCGGATTTTGTAAATATGCTCCGCAGCCCGGTAATTAAATCTGATGCAAAAGGAAAGATCGTAATGGCAGTTGCAAAGGATAACATCGGTCAGTTGACTGCTTCATTTATACAGTTACTAATTACTAAGGGAAGAGAAGGTGGTTTGCCGGAAATAAGCACTGAATTTATAAGACAGTATAAAGAGTATAAAAAAATTCGTATAGTAAAAGTGACAACTGCGGTTCCGCTAAGTGATGAACTAAAGGAAGGGATTGTTCGATTTATTAAATCGACTACTGACATACAAAATTTAGAACTGGAAACGATCGTAAATAAAGATATCATTGGCGGAATTATAATGCAGGCTGGCGATAAATTGGTTGACGCAAGTGTAGCGTACGATTTTAAGCAGATAGGAAAATTGTTTGAGAATAACGATTTCATTTATAAGGTAAGGTAACCCCCTGTCCCCCTAAAGGGGGAACTTAGTTGGAGGAGTTCTTTATATTGATGACTAGAATTACAGAATGTTGAAGAGTGCGACGCAACAGAAGTAAAATAGAACTACTGTTGTTTGTTACATAAATAAAAATAAGAGCATCGAATCCCTACGTTGCTGTATTGAAAAATAAAATTCCAAAACCCCCCTTTAGGGGTTGGGGGCAAAAACAAGATTATATGGTAAAAATGAAACCGGAAGAAATAAGTGCAATACTGCGTGAGCAGTTAAGCAATTTTAGCTCCGCAGCAGAACTTGAAGAAGTTGGTACCGTGTTACAGGTGGGTGACGGAATTGCCCTTGTATATGGATTGGGCAATGTTGGCTATGGTGAACTGGTAGAATTTGAAAACGGCGTTCGTGCAATTGCGCAAAATCTTGAAGAAGATAATGTGGGTGTGGTATTGATGGGAGAAACTGGTGGAATAAGTGAAGGTTCAAGAGTTCGACGCACCGGGCAGATCGCTTCTATTAAAGTTGGCGAAGGAATGGTTGGCCGTGTGGTAAACACATTAGGTGAACCGATAGATGGTAAAGGACCAATAACAGGCGAACGTTATGAAATGCCGCTCGAAAGAAAAGCACCGGGAGTAATTTTCCGTGAACCTGTAAAAGAACCTTTGCAAACTGGTATCAAAGCGATCGATGCGATGATCCCGATCGGTCGTGGACAACGTGAGCTGGTGATCGGTGACCGCCAGACTGGTAAGACAGCAATTTGTGTTGATACAATTATTAACCAGAAAGAATTTTTTGATGCAGGTAAACCTGTGTATTGTATATATGTTGCGATCGGTCAGAAAGCATCAACCATTGCTGGTGTTATGAAGACTTTACAAGAAGCTGGTGCAATGCAGTATTCAATTATTGTTGCAGCTTCTGCAAGTGACCCTGCTCCGTTGCAGTTCTATGCTCCGTTTGCGGGTGCTGCGATCGGCGAATTCTTCCGTGATACCGGACGTCCTGCATTGATCGTTTATGATGATCTTTCTAAACAGGCGGTTGCTTATCGTGAAGTTTCATTGTTATTGCGTCGTCCTCCTGGTCGTGAAGCTTATCCTGGTGACGTATTCTATCTGCATAGCCGTTTGCTTGAAAGAGCTGCAAAAATTATTACTGATGACAATGTTGCAAAGCAAATGAATGATGTACCGGATTCAATCAAACATTTGGTAAAAGGTGGTGGTTCATTAACAGCATTGCCAATTATCGAAACACAAGCCGGTGACGTATCAGCTTATATCCCGACAAATGTAATCTCAATCACTGACGGACAGATCTTCCTTGAAGGTAACCTGTTCAATGCCGGCATTCGTCCTGCGATCAACGTAGGTATTTCCGTAAGCCGTGTGGGTGGTAATGCGCAGATCAAATCAATGAAAAAAGTTGCAGGTACATTGAAACTGGACCAGGCACTTTATCGTGAGATGGAAGCTTTCTCAAGATTCGGTGGCGATCTTGATGCTGCTACTAAAAGTGTAATTGATAAAGGTGGAAGAAACGTGGAGATCCTGAAACAACCTCAATACACTCCATTCTCAGTAGAAAAGCAAGTGGCAATTATATATCTTGGTACAAACGGTTTGATAAGAGATGTGCCGGTGAAAAAAGTAAGGGAATTTGAAGAACACTTCCTGATGGAAATGGATAACAAATTGCCTGAAGTTCTTGCTGAATTCAAGAAAGGAAACCTGCCGGAAGATGGAATTAAGAAGATGGTGGAGCTGGCAAATGGATTGATTCCGCAGTATAAAGGAAAATAAACCAACTATTTATATCAAGACGGCTTTTGGGCCGTCTTTTTTTGTAAAAAATATTTTGGTTTATATTATAAACTACTTTACGTTTGTGTCAGAATTTAAAAAACTACACATGCTTCGCAGAATACCATTAACCATTTTGCTTTTAACCATCAGCATTTTTACATTCTCTCAAACTACAACTGTCATCGGTAAAGTGGTTGACAACAAATCAAGACCTATTCGTGGGGCCAGCATAACTGTAAAGGATACTTATGACGGCGCCACTACCGATTCAACCGGTATGTTTAGATTTAAAACATCGGAGAAAGGAGAACACATAATTGAAATTTCTTCAATTGGGTTTAAACCCTATTCACAAACATTAAAATTGGATGGTAGGGAACTCAATCTTGAAATTGGTTTAAAAGAAGAGATGAATGAAATGCAGGCAGTAGTTATTTCAGCCGGAACATTTGAAGCAAGCGACAGAAAAAGAGCTGGTGTTGTACTTAGTCCGATTGATATAGTAACAACTGCAAGTGCAAATGGTGATATAACTGGCGCATTGAAAACTTTACCAGGTGCACAGCAAGTGGGAGAGAGTGAAGGATTATTTGTGCGAGGCGGTACAGCTGCTGAAACAAAAATTTTTATTGACGGCACATTAGTAAATAATTTTTTTCAGAGTAGTACTCCGAATATTGCATCATACGGAAGATTTTCACCATTCATTTTTAAAGGAACTGTTTTCAGCACCGGAGGTTATTCAGCTTTATACGGTCAGGCATTATCATCTGCTTTGATATTGGAGTCAATTGATTTTCCTGATAGACCCTCTGCTAATTTGGGTGTCTCCATTATTGGTTTAAATGGCGGTTACCAGAGTTTATCCAAGAAGAAAAATTTTTCGATCGGCGGCACTTATAGTTATACAAATCTTTATCCTGCATTTACCATCATCAAACAAAAGCAAGATTATTCACAGATGCCGGAATTTCATAGTGGTGATGCAAACTTCAGGGTGAAAACATCCAAAACAGGAGTGCTTAAATATTATGGCTACTGGAATAAAAGCAGGCTGGCTTATACCGTGAACAGTCTTGATACCATTCCTTACCTCGATAAGTTTGGCGTTAAGAACACTAATTTCTACAATAATCTTTCATGGAAAGAATTTTTAGGCAAGGGTTGGAAAGTGAATGCTGGTATTTCTTATACCAACAATCATGATGATATAACCAGCGCTTTGCAAGATCTCAATAAAAATGATGTGATATTCCCCGGGCTTGAATTCAAAAAATTTGATCTTGATCTGAAAGGAAATTATTTTAATGCAAGATTGGTAATTGAGAAAAAATTGAAGGGTCTTAGTGCAATACGTTTCGGTTCTGAATATAATTATTTCAATGATAAAACTGTTTATACTGCTTATAATGGCACAACATATCCTGGCAACCTAAAGCATAATATTAAAGCAGGTTTTGCGGAAGCGGATATTTATGTTACTAATTCCTTAGCTGCAAAAATCGGGACAAGACTGGAGTATGCATCTGTAATTGATAAAGTAAATATTGCGCCACGACTTTCGCTGGCCTATAGGCTCGGCAATGGAGCGCAGGCTTCAATGGCATATGGTGTCTTTTATCAAAACCCTGAATCAAAGTATCTCCCTTCACCCAATGCGCTTGGATTTATGAAAGCGACACACTATATAGCGCAGTATTTAAAAACAGCAGCGCTTACTACATTCCGCGCAGAAATATTTTATAAGAAATACAATGACCTTATTAAAACAGATTTTGGAAGTGTAAGGGAAATCGCCACCAGTAATAATGGTTTTGGTGAAGCAAAAGGAATTGAATTTTTCTGGCGGGATAAAAAAACGATCAAAGATGTTGATTACTGGATCTCTTATTCTTATTTAGACACAAAACGGGATTTCTTAAACTTCCCGCATGCTATTACACCCAATTTCGCAGCAAAGCATACTGCATCTCTTGTTATTAAAAAATTTGTACAGCCATGGAAATTGCAATTTAATGGTGCATATAACTATGCAAGCGGACGGCCGTATTATAATATAGGGTTTGATGGAAGCAATTATAAGTTCAACGATCAGGGCACAATACCTGATTATCATAATTTCAGTTTTGCATTAAATTATCTACCCTTTATTGGAAAACAAAATGCAAAAACATTTGCTGTTTATGTTCTATCAGTAAGTAATATTTTTAATATCAAGCAAATTTACGGTTACCAGTATTCTTATAATGGAATGCGGAAAGAAGCGATCGTTCCTACATCAAGAATGTTTGTGTATATCGGCGCTTTCTTCAGTTTCGGAATTGACAGAAGCGAAGATGTGATCAATAGCAGGCTTTTATAACATTAAAACAACTCAATCATGGAAAATACTTCAAACCAACAAGAGCTAAAAGATCCCAAACTCTGGGAGCTTGCTCAAAAAAGAGCATCATTTAAAAGTCATCTCGTTACTTATTTTGTAATGAACACTTTCTTCTGGATACTCTGGTACCTGAATGGACGCAACGTTGGAAATGGCGGCTGGCCCTGGCCAGTATGGCCGATGCTGGGGTGGGGGATAGGGCTGGCGTTTCATTATGTTGCTGCATACGTTGCGCCTAAAGAAAATCTTGCTGAGAAAGAATATGAGAAACTTAAGAACAAAAATCGTTAAACAAACTATTTATAAATTTTTAAAACAATAAACATGAAAAGAATAATTATAGCCCTTACTGCACTCACTTTATCGTCTGCTTTAATGGCCCAAATGGACAATGAAAAATTTGTAAAGGCAATGGAAAAAAATATTGCCCTCGTTGATTCAGCAAGAACTGCGCAGGATTGGATTGATGTGACTGCTGCATTTGAAAGAATAGCAGAAGCAGAAAAAACACAGTGGTTGCCTTACTACTATGCATCACTCGGTCATATCATGTCGGGTATGATGAGCTTGGATATGAACAACCTTTTTGGAAACAATTCAGATAAAACAGATCCGAGAGCAGATGCTGCGCAAAAAGCATTGGATAAAGCGATCAGTCTTTCCAAAGAAACATCTGAAACCTGGGTTCTGAAAAAAATGATTGCTTCATTACGGATGCTGGGCGATGTAATGAATCGCTATATGACTTATGGTCCGGAAGCGTCAGCTGCATTAGAGACAGCTAAGAAAATGGATGCTAATAACCCCAGGGTTTATTTGCTTGAGGCGCAGGACAAATACACCACTCCGGAAGAATATGGCGGAAGTAAAACAGAAGCAAAAACATTATTTGAAAAATCAAAAGAATTATATGGCTCTTTCAAACCAGAAAGTTCAATTCACCCAACATGGGGCTTAGGAACGGTGATGTATTGGTTATCTCAATATAAATAATCAAGTATTGCAAAGACGCTGTTTGCAGCGTCTTTGTCATTCAAACTAATAACATGAACCAGGAAAATTTTTCTGCCGAGCAAAGCCTGCAAGTCATACATAATATGATTGAACGGGCAAAAAATCAATTTAGCGAAAATGGTCACCTGTACCTGTTGTGGGGCTGGGTTGTTTTTTTCTGTAGTGTAGCGCAGTTTGTATTATTGAAGTTTGTACACTATGAAAAGCATTCTTATGTATGGATGGCAACCTGGCTGGTGGTTATTTATCAGGTATTTTATTTGCGGAGGCAGAGTAAAAAACAAAGACTGCAAACATATACAGATAAAATGATGGGTTATATCTGGATCAGTTTTTTTATTCTGATGTTGCTTGCAGGTATTTCAATTGGTCGCATCGGTGGAGAAGAATACTACAAACTAATAGGCCCGATTTTTCTTGCTATTTATGGCGTACCAACTTTTTTATGTGGCATTTTTCTTCGCTTCAAGCCATTAGTAATTGGTGGCATTGGTTGTTGGGTATTATCTGTTATCTCACATTTTGTTCCATACGATTACCAGTTATTGCTTTTATCTGCAGCAATGATCATTGCGTGGATCATTCCCGGTTATAGTTTGCAAAAAAGATATAAAACTCAAAACTCCTGATTATGGAAGATAAAAACCTGAGTGGAAAAGAGAGCCTCGAGTTGATCACACAAATGATCAATAGAGCGAAAAACTCCTATCACGATACTGGTATTGGCGCCATGATGTGGGGAGCAGTAATTACTATTTGCTCGCTGGTGAGGTTATCTGAAATTCATTTCGGCTACAGATTACCTTTTGATATTTACCTGCTCACTCTTGCAGCTATCATTCCGCAAATAATTATCAGTATTAAAGAAAAAAAAGAACGTAAAGTAAAATCGTATGATGATGCATTTATGGATTATTTGTGGCTGGGTTTCGGCATCAGTATTTTTCTATTGATTCATATCTGCAATATTATTTTTAATGAATGGGACGTTTGGGCTGACTCACAAACAATAATTGCTGGTAATAAGACGGCTTTTAGTTTTTATGAATTTGTAGCACCCTTATTTTTAATGTTATATGGTATGCCAACATTCGTAACTGGTGCTGCCTGTAAGTTTAAGCCTATGCTTTGGGGCGGGTTACTTTGTTGGGTATGCAGTATCATCACTGTTTATACTCCTATAAAATTGGATCTACTGCTTACTGCATTATCTGCACTTTTCGCCTGGTTTATTCCCGGCTTGCTGATGGAAAAAGAATATCGCATTTATAAAAAAGAACAGGTAGCCCAGCATGTTTAATGAATTAGATCCCATATTACATTCCCAGTTACGACTTGCCGTAATATCGCTTCTCATCAGTGTGAAGGAAGCTGAATTTACTTTTTTAAAAGAAAAAACAAATGCAACCGCTGGTAACCTGAGTGTGCAGATACAAAAATTAAAAGATGCCGGCTATATTGATGTAACAAAACAGTTCAAAGACAACTATCCTCAAACGATCTGTAAAATAACCGCAGCAGGTATTGCCGCATTCGAAAAATATGTGCAAAACCTGCAGACCTATCTCGGTAAATAGGAAGGCCCTTTAGAAAAAGGGCCCGTTCAATGCTTAATGGTCTTTAAATCAAAACTTAAAACTTACTATTTGCACGGCAGAGAAAAGAAAGTTATTTTTGGTTTATTAATATTATTGTTTGATAAATCTGGCTGTACTATTTATGTTTTCGCCAGCCAATCTTGCTATATAAATGCCACTGTTCATAGCGGAAGGCAGGGAAAGGGTAGTGATCGTATTTCCTTTTGAAACATTCAACCTTTGTTTAGCAATTAAATTTCCATTCATACTTACTACACTTATTTCTAGTGGTTGATTTTTTTCTGACTGCACACTTACTGTTATTTTATCTGTTACATTATTACCAATAATAGTCAGAGACTGGGTTGTTTCAATTGCTTTACTAAAGCCGAGAATTTTTGAATACGTAACAATGCCGCTTTTATCAGTAACTCTCAGGCGATAATAAACTTTTGCTGCAGTTGCTTCTTCTTCAAAGTCGTATTGTTCGTTACCATTTTTACCGGTTGGTGCTATCATTTTTGCATTTTCAAAATTCTTTCCATCTAAACTTCGTTCTATTTCATACCTACCTGCCTGTTCATTTGATGCAGTCTCCCAGTTAAGTTTGATGTTGTCGTTATTCATATTGCCATTAAATGAAATAAGTTTTACAGGTAGTATTGATACATTGGGTACAAACAGAACCTTATCAATACAGCCGATATTTGATTTCACAACGACTAATACGTTTGCAGTATTTGGAAAAATGGTTGTATTAAATGGCCCGTCTGAAACCACCGCTTCTGAATTCGAAGCAATGAATAGATCCACTCCATCAAGTGACATTGTATCGGGTCCCCTGTCATTATATACTTCCATAGTAATTGGGAAAGTTGAAGTAGGAGCGGATACTACATCATATGTAACAACTGATCCATTGATTGCATTGCCGCGTACAATGGCTGTTGAAACTGATATTACACCATCGTTACCATCAACTGTTCCATTTGACCGATGGGGCGTATGTTCCGCTTGTGAACTTGATTTCAGCCATCCGCCGCATTTTCCATCTGCCTCACGCATATATCCATTGTCGCTACCGGCTGCTTCTATAACATTTTCGATCCGCACTGTTCCGTAGGTAGAAAAATCAATTTCAAAATCCGGCGCAGAACCGCTCATGTTAATATATAACTTTGGAAGGCCAATGATAATTGGAATAACTTCTGCATATCCGCCTGTCCCGAATATTACACCATTTTGCATGACACCGTTTTTATAAAGAAACATAGTGTACGATGCACCGATACCATTACGACGATAAAAGAAATCATTGAAATCAGCAGGAAGGAGGCCTTCATCATAATCAGGATTGCCATCGGAAAGATCGTTGTGTCTATAAACCCATTTTTTCAGATAACCCCCGGTTGAGCCGGATCTAAAAGCTGTACTGTTCCAGTTAAAATCTGATGCTGTAGAATTGGTTATACCCTGGCAACTGAATGGTATTGCAGCGGACCCAACAAAATAACCTCTCGGCAACACAGACAAATTGGGAAGATCCATCACATAAAAACCAATATCGCCATTGCCACCCGTATATTCGAAAAATGTTACTAGCGTATAATTATCCAGGGATTCTGGCGCTGAAGATGTATTTGTATTATACAATTCGAAAAACTCATGTTTATTACCACCAGGGTCTGTATATACTTCATTAAATAAAACCTGGGAGTTTACCTTTACGGCAATAAACAGTAAAATAAGAGGAAGGGTAAATTTTGTTTTCATTTTCGTAGGGTTGAATTATATTCCTTTAGATCAGAATTACATTTCTGAGATCCGGTCAATCCACCACGAAATAGCTGGGAGAAATATGTACGGATTTCAAAAGGGTAATCGTATTTTTTCTAAAGGATATAATGGATTAATACTAAGGATAAAATTAATAACACTATAGTGATTATGCAAGTGAGATAAGAAATAGTTTGTATGAAAATATACGATAGACCTTCTTTTTTGTAAAAAAATAGTATGTGAAGTATACTAAATAAAAAAGAGGCCCCTGGAAAGGGGCCCCGTGGAAACAAGAATAGTGCCTTTTTATTTTCTTTAAATTTTACTGCTTTCGTCTGAGACTTTCATTGCGAGGCAGAGGTACACGTGCCGGCTGCAGTTGTGGTTCATTTCTATTCAAAAGCTTCTTCAGTATTTCCCTCAGTTTCCTGAGTCCGTCCAGGGAATATTTTGATCCTGCCATTTGATCTGTATTAATGATCTCTTGCTTTTATTATTGTTTAATGAACTTGGCTGTGCTGTTACTGTTTTCAACTGTAAGAACTGCAAGGTACATACCGTTGTTCAGTGAAGAAGGCATTGAAATACTTGCAAGGTTATTTCCTTTATTCGTATTCAATGTCTGCTTAGCTACGATTTTACCATTCATATCCAGGATACGGATCTCAGCCTTAATTGTTACTGCTGATTCGTAGCTGAAAGTCAGTTTATCATTTACTACATTGCCGATCACATTCAGTGGTTTGCTGTTTGATGCGGCGTTGTTGAACACTAATACTTTTGAATAAGAGATCGCATCACTTTTATCAGTCATACGCAGGCGGTAATAAACTTTTGCATCTTCATTCATTTCAGTAAAGCTATAAGTTTCATTACCTGCTTTTTCTGTACCAAACATTACTGCGGCTGTTTGAAAATTCTTACCGTTAGTGCTTCTTTCTATTTCGAATGTATTAGAAATCTCATTGGTGCTTACATTCCATTGTAACTGTACATTGTTTTTGTTTTTGTTGCCCTGGAAGTTGTTTAATTTAACTGGTAAAGGGTTGATTGAGTTATTTAAAGCTCTTACCTGGTCATAACAACCTGCAGGCGATTTAGCCACCAGCATCACTTTGTCTGCTTTGAGAATAAGATTTGTATTGAAAACTGTTGGAGATGCAGTGTTAATAGTATTGGTATAGAAAAGTATATCTGCTGCATCCAATTGACCGATGATTCCCAGATCACGATAAGCTTCAATTACAACCGGGAATGCTTCTGCAGGACCAGCAGTGATACTAAAATTTAATTTTGATGGATCTGAAGGTAGTACGCCATAACTGATGTAAGAATTGACAGTTAATGTACCAGATGTGCCAGTTGCAGAACCATTTGAAGTACCCGGAGTATAAGAGGCGCTGCTTGAACTCTTCACCCAATAACCACACATACCATCTCTTGATCTTATATACCCATTATCCATACCAGTATTAGAAGTTTCATGTTCTACCTGGTTATCAGCGATGGCACTAAAGTTTATTGTAAAATCAGGTGAGCTACCGCTCATATCAACAAATAAAGATGGCATTAATTTAAAGTAAGAAGGAATAACAGGTTGTGAGTTACCTGCAAAAAGACCATTTACTAAAATACCATTCTTGAAAACTAAAATATGATGTACCGCTCCGCTGCCTGATTTTTTTACGAAAAAATCCTGCAAATTGCTAGGTACAGCAACTGAGATATATCCTGAGCCGCTCTTCTCCCATTTTGTAATAGAACCACCAGTTGGCATCAGGTTCCATGAAAATGATGCAGTAATATCCGGTTTGCCCTGTATTGAAAACGTTGGAGAAGGAGCACCCACATAAAAACTCCTTGCAGAAATAGTTTGATTGGGCAGATCCATAACAAAAAAACCAGACTTGCCTGACTCTTCGTAGTAGGTAACTATAGTATAGTTATCTATACTTTCTGGTACCTGGCTTGTACTTGAGTTATAAAACTCAAAGAACTCACTGTTACCGTTACTAGGATCAGTGTAAATCTCGTTAAAGATAACTTGTGAATTGGAAGAGATTGCTGTAAAAGCAATGGCGATGAGGGTAAAGATTTTTTTCATTTTCTAAGGGTTGAATTGTACTTCGCATTTTTCAGAAATCAGTAACCGTATTTTTTCTTAGAGTTATGTTGATTTCCGTATGCGAAACAAACATACTACTACGTATGAATCCTTGCAAGCTTTCGTAAAAATATTTTTACTATAAGTTGAAAATACTTTTAAAAACGGTACAACTACTAAGTGAATTTTCGATGAATCATATTTTAAAATAGTAATTACACTTTTATTATTCATCGTATAATATAGAATGAAACAATAGTGTAATTATCATATTGAAATAGTTTAAAAAATATAAACTGTTTGTTTACAGTACAAAGCATTTATTTTTGCAGATAAACATTTCTGCATGTCATCAGTTATCAGGGTTAGTAATCTTTCAAAGTCTTTTGGTGATATTTCCGCAGTAAATAACCTAAGCTTTACGGTGACAGCTGGTGAGGTATATGGTTTTCTCGGACAGAATGGAGCAGGTAAATCTACTACCATCCGCATGTTGCTTACATTATTAAAACCTGATAATGGCGAAATAGAAATTTTCGGAATGAAATTATACGAACACCGGAAAGAAATTTTACGAAAGACAGGCGCCATTATTGAAAAACCTGATTTATATAAATATCTGAGTGCATACGACAACCTGCGCATATTTGGTATTATTAGTGGCGCAAAGCTTTCTTCAAAAGATATTATTGCCCAGCTTAATTATGTAGGACTGGCAGAACGGGCCCATCATAAAGTAAGAACCTTCAGCCAGGGAATGAAGCAACGGTTGGGATTGGCAATTGCATTAGTAAACAACCCTGATCTGATCATTCTCGATGAGCCTATTAATGGATTAGATCCGCAAGGGATCGCCGATGTAAGAAACCTGATCATTCATCTCAGTCGGAATGAAAAGAAAACAATCCTTATTTCCTCGCATCTACTGAATGAAATGGAGTTAATAGCCGATTCATTACTTATTATAGATAAAGGAGAAAAAATAGTAGAAGGCCCTATGCAAGAATTAATTCATCCTGAGAAATTAAAGGTGGAGCTTATTTCAACTAATAGAGAGGAAGCTGTTAACTATATTCAAAGTTCATCGTGGAAGAACTCATTTGTGGATGTGACAAATGATATTATCAGTCTTGAAATGAAAAAAGAGTTAATTCCCCAGTTTAACAGCGACCTGGTAAAAAACAATATATTGGTAAACAGCCTGCGCCCTGTGCATACGCTGGAAGATTATTTTCTTTATAAAACACAACACTAAATGTTCTGGAAGTTATTTAAGATAGAAGTATTCAAAATTTTTAAAAGGCCCAGAACTTTTATTTCGTTTGGGGCAATTGCAGTTATTATAGTGTTGATCCAGTTTGCACTGAAGATAAGTGGCCGGGATTTTGTTGAACTGTTTCTCGATAACCAGTCAGATGATTTTGAAATACCTTATGATAAGATCATGAATGGGTATTTTGTATGTGTGATGATATTGCATACGATTCTTATTCATGTTCCGCTGCTGGTAGCTTTGATTGCAGGCGATATGATCTCCGGTGAAGCAAATGCCGGCACCTTACGTTTGTTGGTAGGCCGACCTGTATCACGTACGGAAATTGTACTGGCAA
Organism: Bacteroidota bacterium; assembly: GCA_005882315.1. Lineage (NCBI taxonomy): Bacteria > Pseudomonadati > Bacteroidota > Bacteroidota bacterium. Next base: position 701,022 of record VBAR01000001.1, on the reverse strand, counting down.
AATTTGCTGCAAGTTCAGTGTATGTTGTATTGCTACTTATCTGGATGGCAGTACTTGCATTATTTACCAGTATGCTCCTATTCGGCACCAACGATTTGCTGGTATTTAAAGAGAATTCAATTCACCTGATGAACAGTTATGATGTGCTCTGGCGTTTTATTGCGGCATTTGTTTTTGCAGCACTGGCCTTAACCACAATTGCAGCATTGGCGTTAATGTTATCTGCTTTTTCAGAAAATTCAATCGGGCCGATTGTTGCCACTGTTTGTATCGTTATTGTTTTTACTATTATTGAACAATTAAGAGTACCTGTTTTCGAGGAAACGATCATTCCTTATTCATTTACGTCCCATATGCTTGGCTGGAAAGGTTTCTTTTATGTTCTTACTGATGCGGAAGGGAATACTATTGATGGCTCTATTGAAAATCCATTTGCACTGGTGAAGAGTGCCTTAATTTTGCTGGGATATATCTGTCTGTTTTTGTTTATCACTACCCGGTATTTCAGAAAGAAAGAAATTTTAAGTTAAACAGGTTTGTATGCTAAAACATTGGTCTTTCGTTATTGTTCTGTTTATGCTTGTCTCAGCCGATAGTCATCGGCTTCATTCTGTTACGGATGTAAAGGAAGTGCTGAAGCAGGTAAAAGAGAAGTATGATAAAGTGGCTGATTATACTGCAACCGGTAAGCTTAAAACAAATGTTGTTTTTATAAAAGCACCGGTTGCTACAGTAAAAGTATATTATAAAAAGCCGGATAAACTGAAGATAAAAAATGAAAAAGGGATTTCACTCATTCCTAAAGGCACTATTAATATTAATCCAAACAATGTACTTACAATAACGGAGTATGAAACCATTGATGGGGGGAATGAAAAAGTAGATGGAAAAAATTGCCGGGTCATAAAAATATTTCCAGTGGATGACAAAAATGATATTTCCAGGGCAACTTTATATGTGGATGAAACCGATATGCTGCTGATAAAATCAGTTATCAGTTCAAAAGAAAACGGAACATACGAGCTGGTGCTGAGTTATGGCACGCAAAAAAGCTGGGCCTTGCCTGATAAAGTAGAATTTACTTTCAACCCAAGAGAATTCAAACTACCTAAAGGAGTGACGATAGATTATGATAACAGGACAAATAAACCTGCAGAGAAAGAAAAATCTAAGAAAGGCCGGGTAGAAATTCACTATTCGAAGTATGAAATCAATCAGGGAATAAAGGATGAGGTATTTAACTAAGTAGTATTCCCATAGTCATCAAATACACTGCAATTCACGCAATTAAAACTCCAAAGTCTTCGTTTTTTACAAGATAATCAGGCATCTTGGTTACAAGATTTTCTGGTTATCGTCGAATATTACAAATCCAATTCATGAAAAGCTACCTGCTTTATAGTTTACTAGCTATAGCACCGCTATTTTCTCTTTCTCAAAACGGATCGGTTAAAGGAAAGGTTATTGATTCAGCACTGAAACAAAATTTATCTGAGGCCACCGCAACCGTATTTAAAAAAGCTGATTCATCTCTCGTCGGTTTTTCTATTACTGATAAAAAAGGAATTTTTGAAATCATCGGGCTTACTTATGGTGAGTATCTTCTCACTGTTTCATTTAATGGGTATGAGTACTTTCAAAAAAAGATTTCAGTTTCAAAAGAGAATAAAGCTGTCGATGCAGGAAATATTTTTTTGCAAAAAAATTATAAGATATTGGAGGGTGTCACAGTTATCGATAATGCACCGGTTCGTATAAATGGTGATACTATTTCGTATAAACCTGGCGCATTTAACAACCGCCCGGATGCAACAGTAGAAGATGTCTTGAAAAAAATACCCGGTATGCAGGTACAAAAGGACGGATCGATCAGTTCAATGGGCGAATCAGTACAGAAAGTTTATGTGAATGGAAAAGAGTTTTTTGGTAATGACCCAAAACTTGCTACAAGAAACATCACAGCAGATATGGTTGACCAGATACAGGTGTATGATGATATGAGTGAACAGGCTAAGTTTACAAAGATTGATGATGGAAGTAAAGCAAAAACGATTAATATAAAACTAAAGAAAGACAGGAACCGCGGAGACTTTGGCAAGTTCACTGCAGGTGCAGGAACTGATAAACGTTACGATGGTAATTTGTCATATAATCGTTTTCGTGATGAACAACGTGTTTCAATTATTGGAACTGCAAATAATACCAATAAGCAGGGTTATTCATTTAATGATAATGGCTCGCAGGGTACGACACAGTTCAGTCAGGGTAATTCAGGCAGTAGTGTTTCATCCGGTGGAATGAATGCTTCAGGGATCATTACCGGTATCAGCATGCCCCGCTCTGCCGGTATCAATTATAATGATATGTGGGGAACAAAAGTAGATTTCAGCAGTAGTTACCATTTTTCAGAAAATGAATTCAACCTGAAGCAGCAGAGGTATAAGAAATATTCTTTTCCGGGGGACTCATCATCGGTAGAAAATGCAATCAGTAATTCACAAACTAAAAACAAGAGTCATCGTGTCAATGCAAGATGGGAGTTCAAAATGGATTCAATGAACTCTTTGTTATATACCGGTAATATTTCCATTCAGGAATCGGGTGGTGCATATGCAGATACTCTTTTTACGGTTTCTGAGGCAATGAATAAATACCTGGCTCTTACTGGTAAAACAATCAGGCTCGATAACAGGGATGGGATTAATTACTCTGGCGAATTTTTATATCGCCGGAAATTTAAGAAGCAGGGGAGGACCTTTACATTCGGATGGCGAAACGGGTATGTAAAAAATGAATCAGATAATTTTACGCTGAACCCAATTCTTACCTATGACCTGAATGGCGATGTTTTGGATTTTATTAGCGTCGATCAGAAAGGTGACCAATTCGCTGATAACAATAACAATATTTTCAGTGCTTCATATACTGAACCAGTGGGTAAGGGCAAACTACTGGAGTTTAACTATGCATATTCTGATAGTAGAAATATTTCTGATAAAAAAACATTCGACTATGATTCTGTTTCTGGAAAGTATATGGTGTTGAATCTCTATCAAACAAATTATTTCGAGTATAGGAATTCTTCCAGTCGTTTAGGAACAAACTATAGGGCATTTAAAAAGAAGTTTAATTACCAATTGGGTATGGCTGCCCAGCAAACAGAACTGAAAAGCAGAAGTATAATAGCACATACAGGAAAAGATACAACTCTCAACCAGCGGTTTATTAATATATTTCCGACTGCAAGCTTCAATTTCTCAATGAGCAGATCTAAAAACTTCCGATTGTCTTATCGGGGAAGAACGAATACACCAACTGTAACGCAAGTACAAAATGTCCTGGATTACTCTAACCCATTGCAGGTTAAAACAGGTAACCCTTCTTTGAAACAGGAATTTGCAAGTAACATCAGTATCGGGTATAATACTTTTAATACACGATCATTTGTTTTTTTTAATTCTAATCTAAATTTCAATACTACTGCTAATAAAATTGTGAATACGATGGATTCAGTCGGAACGGTGTCTGTAATTATAAGACCTGAAAATATGAACGGGTCTTATAACAGTTCGGGTATGTTCGCATTTGGTTTTCCATTTCGAAAAATGAAAGGGGGCAATCTGAATTTTACAACAATGGCTTATTATAGCAGGGAGGTAAATTCGATTTATAAAATAAAAACTTATACAAACATTTTTGCAGTTACACAATCGATCGCATTTAATTACAGCAAATCAAATTTTGATCTGGGATTGTCTGGAAATTTCACTTACAATAAATTAAAATACACTTTCAGCCCGGATGAAAATACTGAGTATTTTAAGCAATCATGGTCAGCTGACTTTAGTTACAGGTTTCCGAAGTCTTTTTTTGTGCTCACCGATTTTGATTATTTCCTCAACGCGGGCAGGTCAGAAGGATTTAACCAGGAAGTTCTTTTATGGAATATGGCTATAGCTAAACAGTTTCTTAAAAGTAATGCGGCCGAAATAAAGCTTACTGTTTATGATATACTCAATCGTAATAAAGGGGTGAACACAACAGCAAGTGATAATTATGTTGAAGATACCCGTTCAAATGTGGTTCCACGGTTTCTGTTGGTGAGCCTTACCTATAACCTGAAACAAAAGGCCCGGCGTAAGTCAGCTCAGCAAAACACAGATGCTTCTGTAAAATAAACCCGGCATTGCAGTAAAATCAATTTTAGTCATACTTATACAAGTAAAAAGCGACCGTTAACCGGTCGCTTTTTTTGTTCACAAGGAAGAATGAAGATCAAGGTTTATCCCGTTCAGAATACATTATCGGATCACAGAGATCTTATTTGCATGAACTTTTTCGTTAGTTGTTAATTCTACAATATAAATTCCGGGTTGTAGCATTGATACATCAAGCGGTATCCTGTTTTCACCTTTATTGATGATCACATTCTTGCTCACAATGCTTTGACCAGAAATATTTTTTATTCTTAAAGTGGCGGTGGTATTATTGACTCCATTAATTACCAGTGTTCCCGAATTATTCAGCGGGTTAGGTAATACGGTGATTGAATTTTTTATAACATCAATATACACCTGTTTTGTATTGCTAAATCGTGAAAGACCATTTTTGTCAACCAGCTTTAACCGGTAGTAATTAGTTCCGGTATTCGGCATTTGGTCCGTGAATTCATAGTTTACTAAACTGTTATACTTATCTGTATTTTTCCAGCCAAGTGTGATCCATTTATTCTGATCAACGCTTCTCTGTATTTCAAATCCATCGGATTCGTCATCGCTTATGGCAGTCCATTTTAATACTACAGTTTTATCTGTATTTGCATTTGCAGTAAAATCGATAAGATTAATATTAAGAGGCAAATTACTTGATATAACAGGATAATCTTCCACTTCTCCGTCATCATACCAGCCCGTGGCATTACTTGTTGTAAGAGCTGTGCTGCCGGAAACCAATCTTACCCGTAAGAATGTATTGGCCGTACCAACCGGAATATTCAAGGAAGACCAGGTGACCGTAACAGTTTGTGTACCTGAAAAGGTTGAAGGAACCGTTATTATTCTCCCTTCGCCTATATCAAAAACTCCATTCACATTATAATCAAGCCATGCACCAAGAGTAGCATTAGAGCCGGTATTATTAGTAACAGTTATTTGCTGTACGTGGTTATAAGTAACCCCGTTCGAATTCAGAAGGGTAACAGTAGTTATGCCATCTTCATCTGAGGCATCACCTGATGCATCAGCGGAAGTATTCTTGCTCCATTCTCTGTCCCAGGCACTCCCAATTCTTAATAGATCATTATTGCAATGCTTTTGGTGAACTGCAGGTGAAAGTGCAACAGGATCATAAGTGGCAGGGGCATCTCCAAAATCGCATTTTGGTTTAAAAGGATCTGATGCATCACCTGCATTAGGGATCCATGCTGGAGAGCATGATGTTGTAGTTATTAAAGTTTGTGTTCCGATTGTTCCGTTATTATTATATATGGCAACATGATTCTTTACTCTGTAAATAGCTCCATCCCATGTTTGACCTATCTGGCCTGCGCTTTCAGCATTACCCGCATAGGTAGTGCTTGCACCGGTTTGCATATTAAAATGTACATACCTGTTATTGCCGGAGGTTAAACCCGTAGCATGGGTTATCATTATTCCATCTTTAATTGCAAAATCACCCCAGTCATGAGTTGGATTTCCAACTCCATCATCACCAGGTAAAGCAAAAGCCTGCGCAGCGTTTATTGGAACACCAGCAGCATTAAAATCTATTTTCCAAACAAAAGATTCAACATTGGTAGTGAAAAAAGCACCGTCAGTACCTTCTAAACCCAGGTATAATGAACCATTGTAAAATGCTGCACCTGCAAATTCTACACCCTGTTCAAATGTAGGTATGTTCAGCGTTGTGATATCGGATAATACAGTACTGATAGTCTCTGTATTGAAATCATATTTCTTTAAAGCTTTATTAAAGTCAGGACCACCACCTGCAACAGGATAATTATCCATCACATAGTATAACCATTTATTCACTGGGTCGTAAGCAAAAGCGTTCATTTTTGTGCCTGTTGTGCCGGGGTCTGAAAAAATATATTCAGCTACGCCAGTATTTGCATTCACCATATACACATGAAGGTTTTGCGGGTTTGCAAGAAAATAAGAAGGTTGTCCTGTGAAAGGCTCGGTATAAGGTTTATAATAATCTGTTGGAAAACCAGCCTCAGCTATGCAGGCTGTAATGTCTGAAAGAAAAAATTCTGCATCAGTTCCTAATGTTGTAATGGTAATAATAATTGTTTTTACAGGACCTCCAACAGTAATGGTTGCAGTTCCCCTATTATCAGGTGATGATAATCCCGTACTAGTTGCGGTTAATGTTCTTGACAATGGATTTGCCCCTATTGTAATTATCGACGCACCACTGGTAGCATAAGTAGCAGCAGCTACTGATTGTGCTCCACTTGCCCCACTTGCTGTAATTGTAAAAACAGCGCTTTTATCAATATCATACAATGTGAAACTTGCATTTTGTACTTCGTTCAAAAAAGTCATCGTGAGAGTTTGACCGGCAGTCGGTATATAATCAATATCAGCACCGGTGAAACCTGGTACATCTCCTGTGTGTGAAGTTACATCCCCGGAAAGAGAGGCCAAGTTTTTCACATTCATTAATGTATTTATAGTAAGCTGGTTTGTTCCAATAGTAAATTTTTGAGTTTGCCTCATAGCTGCAGTAACATTAGGCTGCATGGTAGAAATATTATTTAAACCATATACTCCGAAACTATGGAGGTAATCAAGATTGTCCCAGTTGATAGTCGCTGAAGTGTAACCGCCGGGACATTGAGAAAAAGATATCGAAGGAAGAGTTATTGTAATAAATAAAATAACCAGCGAATAGATTCGAAATTTATTTCTGAATAAAATAAACGGATTGAGTAAAATTTTTTTCATTGGTACGGAGTATTAGGTTTCGAATGTTTTATAACAACTAAGCAAATCAGTTAAAAAAACGAGATCACTCTTGTTATGAATTTCGAAAGGAAATAAAAAAGCTGTTCTCAGTTTAAAGTAAGGGACAGCTTTTTTATTTTCAATTTCAGGAATTAATCATTTCTTGGTGCAGCATCAATTCCCACACCTGAATAGTAATAAGTATTGCAGCCCTGGCGAACACCTGCTTTAATATATGATGTTGCATTAGGGTTAACTGGAAACTCACGGCTGAAAGTTGCCCTGTAATAGGTAGGCTCAGCACCAACAGTACCAGCGTTAAATTTCAAAACATCATTTGTAGTACATGTTTTAATAGATGGGTCACGATCCATCTCAATTGAAACACTTGTCCACGTAATGCCATCAAAGCTATACTCAGCAGATACCAATGCTGCTTCTGCCTGAGCACCTAATGGAATGTCCCAATGGCTTACATTCTGCAGGGTTTCATTAAGACCATTACCTGGGTTAGGGTTTGATAATCTCCATGTCCATTCGAAGTTTGTACCAACAACATTATTGCTCACAAGTTCAATTGTATAGCAATTAGCAGTCGGTTTTTTTTCATTCTTTACAGATTTGAAAGAAGAAAGAACAAAAGCTGATGCAACTACTGCTGCTGTCATAAAGCTTTTCAGGAAGAAATGTTTCATTGTTTTGTTTTTTTAGGGGTGATTAAATTTTGGCTTAGTGGCCTTGGTTATGTTTTTGTTTAAAAAGATAAATAAGTATTTGTCTGCAGAACATGCAGGTGTATGTGTAATGAATACAATAAATAGATCAGTGAAAAATTTGCCGGAATTGTATACTGCCTATAGCAGTTGTTAATTGTGCTGTTGATCATCATTGGGTACGGAATTAATTACTTAACGGACGTAAAAGTAAAATCCACTTTTGATACGTCATAATTTTCCGTAGTGAAAATTCACGATGGCTATCGTTATTTTATATAATCGTATATATACTTTTACTAAGTAATAATAGAAGATATACGCAGAAGGATGTCGTATTTTTATAACACCTGTATATCAATTGAAAATAAAAGACCAGTTTGTTTATTTATTTCAGAAGAAATGATAACAACATAGTAAGTTTCCGAAAACAAGTAAGAAATTTTACTACAAAAGAAGTTGGCAGGTATAAAAAATAAAAAGACTGCATTGCAGTCTTTTTATTTTCAGTTCAGACATTGAGTAGTTAAATTATGAACATGCTGAAGTTTTATTGATGGGAATTAATTTTCTTCTATATCCTCATCCTCCGCATTGGCCATCAGTGTTTGTGTTACTTTCTTTATTGGGTTTTTGCGGTTCTCTTCATAAAAGTTTCTCATATTGATGATATCAATACATTCAAACACTGCTTTCATAAATGAAGAAACATCGGCTTTGTTTTTTCCGGCTATGTCAAAAGCTACACCATGATCGGGAGAGGTTCTTACTTCCGGAAGGCCGGCTGTGAAGTTAACACCTTCATCAATAGCTAATGATTTGAAAGGAATAAGTCCCTGGTCGTGATACATAGCTAATACTGCATCAAACTTTTCAAACTGGCGTCTTGCAAAAAAAGCATCAGCACTGTAAGGCCCTACTGCCAGTATATTATTGTTCTTTGCATCTTTAATGGCAGGTTTAATAACAGACTCCTCTTCATTACCCACCAATCCTTCATCACCCGCATGCGGGTTCAGACCCAATACAGCAATGCGGGGCTTGTCAATTCCAAAATCTTTTTGCAGACTTGTATGGATAATTTTCAGCTTACTTAATATCGCTTCTTTTGTAATGTATTTTGAAACATCCTGTACAGGCACATGTTCTGTAACCAATGCTACGCGGAAATTACCCGAGAATAACATCATAGCTACATCCTGCACGCCAAAAAAATCTTTAAGAAAAGGAGTGTGGCCTGTATAACTGAAATCTGGCGATTGAATATTTTTTTTATGAATAGGAGCGGTTACTAATCCTTGTATTTTTTTTTCTTTTAATGCTCTTGTAGCAGCAACCAGTGATTTTATTGCATACCTGCCACCGGTATCAGTCAATTGCCCCGGGGTGATCGCTACTTCTTCTTCCCAGCAGTTAAAAATATTAACCTGTTTGGGATTGAGATAGGATAGATCCTTTACCTGCTGATAATTCATATTTGCATCCGGAACAGACTTCTTGTAGAAATTGATTGCTTTATTAGAAGAAAAAATAACAGGGGTACATTGCTCAAGTATTCTGCTGTCAGAAAATACTTTAATGATCAACTCAATGCCTATTCCATTCAGATCGCCTGAAGTGATGCCGATTACTGGTTTATTCGCGGTTGTCATATTTAAGCAGAATTAATTTATAAAAATACAAAAATGAAATGGTACAGGCGTCTGCAATTTTCAAAAAATAAAACCCGGCTGAATATTCAGCCGGGTTTTATTTTAAATGTTTGTATTGATTATAATTAGTAAGTTCCTTTGACCACTCTTCGTACTACAAAACTTCCGTTCATTGATACCTTGAGTGTATAAATACCAGCAGGCAGTTTTTCAGTTGAAGTTATTCTTAATGCATTTACACCGCCGTCGATCCGCTGTGTTTGCCTGCGAACAGTTATACCATACTGATCGATCAACTCTGTTGTGGCAATACCTGTTTGCGGTGTTACTATTTCATACTGCAGTTCAGAACTGAACGGATTAACCACAATGCCTAAGCCAAAATCTTTTGTGCCCGGGCTTAATTGGATGATCCTTGAATATTTTTTGGTGCCGCTGTTGGTGAACATAATAACACGGTAGTAAACTTTTGTAGTTACTGAAGTGGGATCATCATGGCTATATGTATTATTCTCGGTATTTATATTGTTATACCCATTTACAGTAGCAATCGTATGAAAACTATTTCCGTCATCACTTCTTTGTAATTGGAAGTTAACAGGTTCTTCTTCTTTAGTTGTTACCCACGTTATTTTAGCCTTATCATCATTTAATTTGCCGGCTATTGAGATCAGGTCGGTCTTCAATGGTGGCCCGCAACCGATCAATACATCCAGTGATATATTTACAACATCTGTAAAGTTGCAGGTGGCTGAGGAAAGGTTAGCAGTTGTTGTTGCTACTACCAATCTGTACATATCACCATCGTTTGCTGCTGTAGTATAAGCCGGTGGTATGGTGTAGCTGGCTACATATTCCCATTGGGTACCATTCCAAAAGGGTGTACCTGTTCCGGCTGAGCCTACATCTGTCCAGGAAGCTCCTCCATCTGAACTGTATTGCCATTTATATTCAACATAAGTATCATAATAGCATCGCACCGTATCATAAATTGTAACCATGTTATTTTCGCAAACGGTAGGACTATAACTCGGGCTATAGTTCATGGTTGGTGTACAGGTCTTTAATGCTATATCATCGATCGCCCAGTCATTACCACCTCCTCCCGGTGCATTGTTTCGAAGTGTCATAGCAAAACCCGTTTGAGATGGTCCGGTTTTATATACAAAGGATCTTTGTACCCATTTATTCAGGGTATCTGATCCGGATTGAGTTCCACCCAATCCCCAGTACCTTAAGTTACCAGTGGTATAATAATCCACACCATCTATTGAAAATGCGATATTGGGCTTGACACCAGCTGAGTCACCTGGGTTTGTTGGAATATAACCTGCACCGCTTGTAAAACGACCAAGAGAATCACATCCGCATTTATAGCAAATATTTTTAAACCAGGCTGATATCTCATAGTAAGTATTAGGACAGGCTCCTGAAACATTAAAATCAAACGCTACGTCTGTACGAAACGAGGAGTTAATTGCCAGCATGTATCCACATGTATTGGTAGAACTGATTGAACCACCGTTATTACATGGCAAATTACCTTTAGCAGTGTTTGTAGCGCCGGTATGATCACCAGTGATATCCCAAACGCCGTGAACCCGTGCAGCATTGGATTTAGCTAATAATTGGTTGGTGCTTCCTGTAGCACTGGTATTATTCGCAATTCCATAATCGTAATCCTGTGGAGTACTTGCCCCAAATGTTGTATAATTATAGTTGGTGCTTGTAGATGGAGCTCTGTTTTGCGAAGTGCCTGATAAAACAGCTGGAACCCCGAATGTGCCATTAACCTCATCACCTAAAATATTTGATTGAGAAACACTGTTCTGGCATGCACCGGGACTTTGAAAAATCATAATACTATCATCGGGGAATTGGATAGTTGAATACACACCAGTAGTCGAATCACGATAGCTGAATGCACCGCCTCCAAAATTTACTTTCTGTCCATAAGATGCATTTACAACAACCCGGTAAGTGGCAAGAATAATACAATTGGCACTCGTAGGTGCGCTATTAAATCTTGGCCTGGAAATATTATTTAATTTACCTCTTGCTGTTCTTGTCGCTCCGAGCCCCATGTTGATTTGAATAGTGGTATCCGTTCCTGCACCACCTGTAGTCAGCCATCCTGCATCTGCGGTGGAGCTACTTTCTGTAAAATATTTGTAAAGTTTTCCTTCATTTGTTCTTAAGGCAATAGAATCTAAATAATGCAAACCGCCACCCGCTTTCAATGTATCGTAAAAAGCGACACTATCGATAGCTCTTACAGCTCCATTTGGTCTGACAACCAGTGTAGCCCTTATTTCTAAAATATCTCCCGGATCTATTGTACCACCTGTAGCTGAGTCACTCAAGTTTACATAGCTTTTAGAGTAATCTAGTATTGCGGTTAACGATGAAGCAGGGTCTGTAATACATATATTAAAATTGCCATTGTTTGTTATTGATGAAAGCGTATTATGGGTTATCCTGATATAATAAGTCTGGCCTACAGTAAGTCCCGCACCTCCGGGGTTTGTAGTAGTATTTATAGTAGTAGTAGTAGCAGTAGGTATACTATGACAAGTACCCACTGTAGAAAATGATCCGCAACTGCCTGTCAGTAGCTGTATACGGCCATTGGTTTGCAAATTACTTCCAATACCACTTAATTGAATTTGAGGATAAGCAGTCTGAGCCACGAAACTATACCAAACATCCGGTGCAGTACCAATACCACAGGAACCGGGTACTACAGGAGAACTTGGAGTGGCATTATGTATTGTACCAGATATAATTGAACAAGTTGTACTGCTTGTAAGCAATATCGCACCAGAACACTGATCATTAGATGGTGGAGCTGCAACTGTTGTAACACATATTGTAAAGTTTGCACCATTACCAGAAGCTAATTGATAATTGGTATATCCAACCCTAACATAATATGTAGTTCCGTTGATAAGGCCGCCCTGTGTTAATGAAGTTACTCCGGATGCACAGTTTAAAGAAGTAAGACCAGCACAGGTTCCGCTGAATAATTGTAATCTTAAATTTGCTGAATTTAGGCTTGAACCAAGACTGCCTAAGGTTATAATATGTGTTGGTGAAGCATTAGCCACAAAACTGTACCAAAGATCATAATAAGGTCCGACGCCACATGCTCCTGCCCAAGCTATTGAAGAAGCGGTCGCTAATGTAAATGAACCAGAAGTAGCATTACATGTAAGAGAAGGTGCCGTTAATCCAATAGCTCCTGCACACTCGTCATTAGCTGGAGGATGTTGCACGCAAATATCAAAATTCCAATCGCTTGATGTTCCAGTATTCGGATTGGTTTGAACATATAATCTTATATAATAAAAATTACCAACAACAAGGGGAGGCAAAGTTCTTCTTGCGTTTGCGCCGGATACATCCAAACAACCTGCAATTGAAGTTAAACTTCCGCATGTACCGCTAAATACTTCCATATAGGTAGTGGTGGCAGTGAGTTTGGCGCCAAGGCTTCCTATTGTAACAGTTTGTGAATCATTTACCGCCTGGAATCTGTACCATACATCATAAGTTGTAGTTAATGTAGCACCACCACATGCACCTGCAGGGCCATTACTTGTTGCGTATCTAAGATTGCCGGTAGTGCTATTACATGAATAACCTGAAGTTAATGTTGTTGCCCCACTACAATTATCATTTGATGGTGGAGGATTTGGATGGGTAACACAAATATCAAACCTGTCGTTTGATGAAATTGATGAACCAATATTTGAAACACGGATATAATAAGTATTACCGATCGTCAAACCTGTTCCTGTCATTGTTGTAGTACCACATACAATAGAAGCTAATGAACCGCAGCTGCCACTGTATAATTGTATTTCAGGATTTGTGAAACTGCTTTGAAGACTGCTTATCGTTACAGTTTGAGAAGTCGCTTGAGCAGTGAATCGAAACCAAACATCATAATGGGGACCGCCAGCCTCACATCCAACGGGAAGACCCGAACTGGCTGTAGCATTCTTCAAACGATATTGGATATTGTTACAGGAAGTATTTGATGTAAGAGTTGTTGCACCAGAACAATTATCATTAGATGGTTGTGCAAAAGCGCTGAATGAAATAAATAAACTGAATAAAAAAAACAGTGCAGTTTTGCTGAAGAGCACCTGGTTCGGGTACATAGGTTTCATATATTGGACTTCTTAGGTTTTTAAAGGATAGAGCGACAACAAAATAAGTCTAAGATCAGATGTTTGCCAATAGCGGAAGTGCTTTATTTATATAGGTATAAATACGATTAAAAAAAAGGTATTAGTGCTCAAGGAAAATATTTTATTGATTTATACTTTTGGCGAAATCCAATTTTTATGAGAAACTCCACCAAAGTTTTCACACTACTATTTTCAATTTTATTTTCTTCATTCTCATTATTTGCCCAGGTTGGCGCTAATAATGTATGTTCTGGTGCCTTTAACATTGTACCTGTTACCGGTGCTTGTCCTGCAACAACATATAGTCTTCAAACTGCTAATGTTACTGCGGGCTTGGGAGCAGGTAACTATGATGCCTGGTTTAAGTTTACTACACCAGCCAATATTCGAAATGTTGTAGTATCAATACCGTCTTCTGCCGGAGCTAATTTATCTCCTGCTAACTTTTTTATAGAAGCATTCCCATCAAATACATGCCCAACAGATTTAACGGGTTCTTTGGGAGTAGCACCTGAAGGTGCTGCAGGTTTATCGCTTACAAACCTCATCCCCAATACAGAATATTTATTCAGAGTGTATAGTACAACCAATCCAACCGGAGGCACAGCAGCCAGCTGGAATTATGTTGTTTGCGTTTCTTATACAGCAGCACCCGCAAATGATGATTGTGTAAACGCTGTAAATCTTACAATAGGAACTGCAAATAATGCAGGCACTGTACAAAACGCTTCGGCAAGTACAGCAACAGCGGGTTGTGCTACCGGCATACCAGATGATGATGTTTGGTACAAGTTTACAACAAGTGCTACTCAAACTTATGCCAGTATTAGTTTAACACCCGGTTCATTATTAAAAGCAAATGGTGCCATGTTACAATTATACTCTGGTGCTTGCGGCAGTTTAACAAGTATTGCATGTGGGCAGGAAGAAATAACTATAACGGGTGGATTATTAACATCAACACAATATTATGTAAGGGTGTACTCATCTGCTGCGTATTTAACTACCCCTGCAGTAGGAGGGGCTGGTAATAACTTTAGTATCCTTGTATCATCGCCTGCAAGAGCAAACATTACTGCTGGTAAAATGAATGAAGTTTACAGGCAAACAATAATATCGCCGGCTAATGCACTTGCAGATCCCTGGGAAATTACTTATGGACAGGATAATTATTTATGGATCACAGAAGCAAAAGGTTATAAGGTAAATAGAATGAACCCTGTTACCGGTGCTAAACAAGTTGTGCTTGATATTTCCCAGGGAAGTACATTTTTGCCAGTAGCAGATCAACCATTCAACGCACAGTTTGATATTGCAGCGCATAATCCACAGGGAGGTTTTGCAGGTTTGGCATTACATCCAAACTTTACTGGTGCAGCAGGTGGCGAAAATTATGTGTATGTTTCGTATGTACATACATGGATATCAGGTGTAGCTTATACAAACAGGATTGTTCGCTTTTTTTATAATACAAATACCAACAGGTTAGAATCACCGGTAGCTATATGCGATACTATACCCGGAAGCGGGGATCATAATTCTCAAAGAATGATCATTGCCCCTATGACACAAGGTGGTTCAGATTACTATTTATTTTATGCAGCAGGCGATATGGGCGCAGGCCAGCAGTTTCCAACATCTGCTAACGTAACCCGCCCGAACAAAGCACAGAGAATAAATTCTTATGAAGGAAAAATCTTACGTTTTGCATTGGATGATACCTGTTCAGGATCAGGTAATCAAAAATGGATACCGGCTACTAACCCTTATAATGATATAGCACCAATTGTAGGCAAAAGTGCAGTATGGTGTACCGGAATCAGAAACAACCAGGGCTTTGCGTATAACCCTCAACTTAATATTTTATATGGAGCATCTCATGGCGCTTTTAGTGATGATGAAATAAATATAATTCAAGGGTTTAAAAATTATGGTCACCCTTTAATAATAGGCTATGCAGATGGTAATTATAATGGTACTACAACACC
This sequence comes from Bacteroidota bacterium, assembly GCA_005882315.1. Classification (NCBI taxonomy): domain Bacteria; kingdom Pseudomonadati; phylum Bacteroidota; species Bacteroidota bacterium. The sequence continues at coordinate 685,520 of VBAR01000001.1, read as the reverse complement.
AGGATTAAGCACTAGTATTTCAGCGGGAGTACCCTTTGGCTATAATGACGCTACTTATACTGTCGATGGCCAGGCTGCAGCTGTTGGTGCCTGCCCGCCTATTGGTAATGAAGTAACAAACATGGATACTATTAATGCACATGCACTCCAGTATGGCGCTTATAAAGACCCATTATTTTCTGCTTATCCCGGCCCTGCATCAGGTCCAGGATCAATCTCAAGTATTTGGAGTGCAGGAACAACCCCAAATGGTTCTGGCTGGCATTCAGAAGCATGGTCTGGTTTAGGCCATTATGCAAATACATATATCCCAGGTTGGAAAAATACTTTGCTGGTTGCTGGTTTAAAATGGGGAAGAGCGATACGATTAAAGCTTAATGCAACGGGCACTGCAGTTATACCAACTGCAGGCGCCGATACTGCCACTTATTTTCAGAGTGGTAACCGTTACAGAGATATGGCATTTTCACCCAATGGAAGAGATATTTATTTGTCTATGGATAGAAGTGCTGCTGGTTCTGCAGCTACGGTTGGCAACCCCCCTGATGTTGTTGCAGATTGTTTAGGCTGTGTAGTGCGGTATGAATTTTTGGGTTATTCAGCAGCTGCAACAGCCCTTGCCGGGAGTACTATCTCAGAATCAATTGATGTTACTAATGGCACTGCAAATACCTGTAATACTGGTACAACAGTTATTATTGATTCAGCTAATGGCAATACTAGTTTGTGGGTACCTATCACTGGTCCTGATGGAAATATAATGGCTGAAATAAATGCCAATGGAAATAAACTTGGCACTGTAACTTCATCATTCTATAAAAAATCAGGAGGAATAAGAAGTGCTGGTGGAACAAAGTATTTAGATAGAAACATAACTATCACCCCACAGTTTCAGCCTACTTTGCCATCAGGTTCACCATTGGTAAAAATAAGACTGTATATTTCGAAAGCAGAGTTTGATGCGCTGGATTTAGATCCGTTGAGTGGTGTCTCTTCTATCAACGACTTGAAAATTTTGAAAAATGGTGATCCTTGTAGTCCGGCTGTATTAACGGCCACAACAATGTTTGCTCCAACAAACACCATCCTTGCAGACTTACAGCATGGAACTAATGGATATGTATTGCAAACAAATATCCCTTCATTTTCATCTTTCTATTTTGCGAGCAGCAACATGACTGTATTACCGTTAGGTCTGCTCACATTTACAGGCACATTACAATCAAATAATTCAGTATTGTTGAATTGGAAAACTGAGAATGAAATAAACGCTTCTCATTTTGTGGTTGAAAGAAGTGTAGATGGAGCAAGCTTTAGTAATATAGGCCAGGTAAATGCTCATGGAACATCGAATAATGTGAATGAGTATAATTATACTGACAATGATATTACTAACCTGCAAGCTCCGGTTATTTATTATCGCCTTAAAATGGTAGATGCTGATGGCTCTTCCAAATACTCAAAAATAATAAGTGTTTCACTGGCGGATATTACAGGAAAAATAACTGTAGCTCCAAACCCGGTTCATAACACAACTACTGTATCTATTACAGCGGTTAACAATGGAAATGTTCAATGGTCATTGTATGATAATACAGGACGTATAATATTATATAACCAGATTTCAGTGAAAAAAGGCGCTAATAATCAATTAGTCATTCCTATGAAAAATCTTTCAGCGGGTTCTTATTACATAAAACTCACAGGCGCTGGTATCGATAAAAGAATTAAAATTCAGAAACTATAAATATTTAAACCGTTTAATTAAAAGGAGTTGCAATTTTGCAACTCCTTTTTTATGTCTTTTCTGTAGCAAATTGGCCTGTTAATCGTAGAGTAAACCAGAATTTTTACCGCCAAAAACGGGATATCCGCAGAAACAAACCCAAGTGGTTTACCTGTTGCGGGAATATTGCCACAAGCTTACTTTAGTATTCATAAAAATCGTACTCTATGAAGAAATTAATCATTCTATCGGCTATTGGTGTTATCATTTTATCATCTGCTTTTATACAAGCACCTGAAAAAAAAGTTAGCACAGAAGCAAAATCTGCAGTAGTTGCAGGGGAATTCGCATTTTTAAGAGCCCATCGCCAGGGTAAAGGTATTACACTTACCTGGGGGATGGCCGACAATACAAATCTTGCCGGATTTGATATTGAAAAAACAATGGAAGACCCTAATGATCCCTATTCAGTATGGTTACCTGTAGCAAGTGTTCCGGGTAGTGGTGTTCGTAGTTTTAAACATACGGACGATGATGTTAATCCTGGTACATCTAACTATAGGATCACCGCTTATTACAGTGATAACCGTACAGCTCAATCGGAGATCGTTTCAGTGAGAATTATGGCTCACTAAAAAATTATTGACTATTGCCGGTAACGGTTAACGTGCCGGCAATGGTTTATAAAATGTGTAATTAGTATTTGTGAGTAAAATTTACCCCTATGAAAAGACTTTTACTTTATGCATCAGTCACCTTATTTATCACGTCAGTTTCAATAGCCCAAATTACAGGACCGGTAACAAGGGCAAACTTTGGTATTGAAGCAGAGCTAAGAGCCAATTACTTCAATGGGGCTGTAACCAGCGTTGGTGATGACTGGTATAATAATGGAACAGCCGGAACAGGGCAATTCATTATTGACACCAATGGAGCGGCAGCATTAGTTGCTCGCTATAGTACTAATCCCGCCTCAAGAATGTTATCGTTCTCAAGACTAATGAGGCAAGCTCCTTATTCAATAGTAAATAATCGTCTGTTGCTTGATGGAATATTTACCAGAGACTTTCATGGTGATGATTCAACTGTGTATGCTTCTGGTAGTAATAAGAATGGCGACAGTCCTGTTAACTGGACTACCCCTGTTTCCCAGGGTATTCCTGATAAAAATGATATTCTTGATGTGTTTGTGCATGCAAGAAGAGCAGGTCCAAATATTACGGACTCATTATGGATGTTTGGTGGCATATCAATTGAGAACACAACAGGTAACCGTTATTTTGATTTTGAATTATATCAAACAGATTTTTACTACGATCGACCTGCACTTACTTTTCGGAACTACGGACCGGATGCAGGACATACTTCCTGGACCTTTAATCCAGACGGAAGTGTGCAGCGACCCGGTGATATTATTTTCACTGCAGAGTACAGCAGTTCATCGTTAACATTGGTTGAAGCCCGGATATGGATTAACAAAACCGCTTTAGCAATGACACCCATGTATTTTAACTGGGGAGGTTTATTTGATGGTGCTTCTGCAAGTGCAACCTATGGTTATGCCAGTATTTTACCTAAAACTGCAGGTGCTTATTATACAGGTTTGCAATGTGGTGCAACTTCGTGGACTGGCCCATTCTCCCTGGTAAGAACGGATAATAGTCTGAATACAACATACATTACACGTCAGTTTATGGAGTTCTCTGTTAACCTTACAAAATTGGGTCTTGACCCTGCATATATAAGTACAAATGGATGTGGTACGCCTTTCCGCAGAGTACTTGTAAAAACAAGAGCTTCCACATCATTTACTGCTGAGCTAAAAGACTTTGTTGCTCCTTTTAGAATGTTTGATATTCCGATGCCACAGATCGTTGCCGAGATGCCTATCTTCTGTGGACAAATGGGGGTCACTGATATTACAGTACTTAATCCCTTATCAACATCAACCTATAACTGGTCTACATCGAATGGTCATATTATTGGAACTACAACAGGGCCTTCTATCACTGTAGATTCAACAGGTACTTATATAGTAGCACAACGTCTCCATACCCAATGCCCTGTATTTGGTTATGATACGGTAAGCATAGCACTTGACAGTTTTTGTATGGTATTGGATAAAAACCTGACTGAATTTAGCGGCGTTTTAAACAAGAAAAACGCAGTGTTAAACTGGGAGGTTTTACAGAACGAACAAATCAATTCATTTGAACTTGAGTATAGCCTGGAGAGCAATAATTTTATGTCTCTGGGATCCGTAAATCCTTTTGATCAATCCGGGAATGCTGCTTATTCTTTCAATCATGATGTAAGCAGTGTTCGTTCACCAATCATTTACTACCGTCTTCGTGTAACAGGTAGAGATGGAAAAGTGGTGTACAGTAATATTGTGGCAATGCGCCTTAACAATGATGTAAAACCAGGATTACTGATCTTCCCGAACCCATCATCAGAACAAGTGTGGGCTTCGTTGATCACTTTTAAAGGTGGAGAAGCTGAATATTCAATCACTGATATGAACAGTAAATTGATCAGCCGTAAAAAAATTATACTGTATGCCGGAAACAATACGATCAATCTCTCAGAGTTTGATAATTGTCAACCGGGTGTCTACCTCATTAAAATGGTAACTGCAGAAGAAAGCTATATACGTAAGATCGTTATTTCAAAATAACATATCAATCAAAGACATTAGAACCCTCTTTATATAAAGAGGGTTTTTTATTTACAGTTTAATCTCAGTCAATTAATTTTTAAGCTGTTAGGATTATTTATAGATTTGGATACAAGTTCCACCTTTAAAACCTAATAGTTATGATTAAAAATTTACTACCCGTTTTCATTTTTGTATTTATCAGTGTTCAAACTATCAGCTCTCAGACATGCTCCGGCACCGGGGCTATCAATTTCCAACGATGGAATAGCATTTCCGGCTCTGCTGTATCCAATCTTACATCCATTCCTGCTTATCCAAACAACCCATCTACTACAGGCACACGAACCTTATTTGAGATGGCAACAAACTTGGGTAACAATATTGGTATAAGAATGAATGGATACATCTGCCCGCCTGCTACAGGAAATTATATTTTCTGGATAGCAAGTGATGAGAGCGGCGAACTTTGGCTGAGTACTGGCAGCAACCCCGCTAATAAAATAAAAATTGCTTTTAACACAAGCGGAACTAATTCCAGGCAATGGACTAAATATCCTTCACAAAAATCGGCAGCTATTACTCTTACTGCCGGACAAGTTTATTATGTAGAAGCACTGATGAAGGAAAGTACAGGGAATGATAATTTGGCTGTGGGTTGGGCAAAGCCCGGTCAGCCAACAAGTGCACCCAGCGAAGTTGTGCCCGGCACTAGTCTTATGACACAGTTGCCCGATACACAAGCACCAACTTCACCAACTAATCTTTCTTCATCCAATATCACCACGAGTTCTTTCACACTTGCCTGGACTGCATCAACTGATAATGCTGGCGTAACTGGTTATGATGTGTACCAGAACGGAGTGAAGATAAATCCCTCAAATATTACAACTACTTCTTATAATGTAACCGGACTGATTACCAACACTGCTTACAGTTATTATGTAAAAGCGAAAGATGCAGCAGGGAACCAATCTGCAAATAGCAGCACTTTAAATGTAACTACACTTGCCGGTGATATTCAGCCACCAACTATTCCTCTTGACCTGGGTGCCATTATTGTTACTCAAAATTCATTCAGATTAAAATGGGATGCCTCGTCGGATAATGTTGGTGTGACAGGGTATGATGTTTACCGGAATGGTGTTAAGATAAATGGCCCATCAGTTACAAATACTTATTTTGACGTAACAGGACTTAATGCTGGATCGGTTTATTCAATGACAGTGATCGCAAAGGATGCTGCAGCCAATTCAAGTTTACCAAGTATTGGATTATCGGTTACCACACTTTTGAATACTACAGGAACAGAAAACTTTACCATGCGTACTGTTATCGCTAATCAGCGAATGCCGCATGACCTGGTTTATGGACCTGATGGTAATTTATGGTACACCGAACGTTTTGCAGGCAAAGTAAGTTTTGTAGATCCTATATCAGGATTGAAAACAACTGTATTGACACTCGGACCATTGATGGTTCTTGCGGGAGGACAGGATGGATTGATGGGACTTGCATTGCACCCGGAATTCTTACTCGGTAAACCTTATGTATACATATCATACACCTACGAATCTACCAGCAGTACGATGCGGAAAACAAGAATTGCAAGGTATACTTATAACACCCTTACGCAACAACTTCAATCCCCGGTAACCATTCTTGAAAATATTCCCGGAAGTAATGATCATAATTCGGCACGTATAGCAATCGGACCTGATGTGAAATTGTATTATTCAGTTGGAGATATGGGAGCCGGTCAGTATGATAATATCAGCAGAGTGAACAATGCACAGAATGTAAATATTTACGAAGGAAAAATATTGAGGTTAAATACTGAACCCGATGGCGGAGGCTCATGGATACCTACTAACAATCCTTTTGGTAATGCAGTTTATTCATTTGGTCATCGTAACCCACAGGGACTTGTATGGGGTAATGTGAATGGAACAAATATTTTATACAGTGATGAACATGGCCCTTACAGTGATGATGAGATAAATATTATTGAGAATGGACGCAATTTCGGATGGCCAAATGTGATCGGCTGGTGTGATGGTAACTATAACGGAAGAACAACTGGTGGCTTTACAATTGTTAATGAGCAGGCAAATTGTAATGCTTTAAATGCAAAAGAACCTTTACGTTCATTGTTCCCGGTGACTAATCCACCATCAAGCGGAGATAATATGCTTTGGCCATCAGTGGGTCCTTCAGGAAGTGATTTTTATGGAAACAGCACTATACCAGGATGGCAAAATTCGTTATTGATCGCAAATCTCAAGAAGGGAACGGTTTCCAGGTATAAACTCAGCAATGACGGACAAAGTATTTTATCTGACACCATTCATTATTTCCGTGGACTCGGAAGATTCAGGGATGTTGTGGTATCGCCGGATGGTTTAAAAATATATGTTGCATGCGATTCAAGTGGTTCTACATCCGGACCCACCGGAAACGTTACTACCACCCCGAATAATCCGGGTAGCATTCTTGAGTTTACTTATGTTCCTTCACCAACTCAGCAATATGATACCCGCCTGATAACAGAAGATACAAAAGACAGGAGTATAGATGTATATCCTAATCCGGCAAGTACTTATGTTATTGTATATAATTATGCTGGTGCAGATAACAGGATGATTGATATAGTTGATCTGAGCGGCAGGATCGTTAACAGGAAAAGATCATCGGCCAGGGCTACCCGTATTGAAACTTCTTCTTTACCAAATGGTATTTATATCTTAAAAGTTGCTGATAGCAAGGGTAAATCATTAAGGACAGAAAAAATAATCATTCAGCATTAGATCCTGGTAAAACATTTTAAAGCCACTTTTTATAAAGTGGCTTTTTTTATCCCTTAACCTGGAAGAAATCATTGAATTACATTTGCAGGGATGTATACATTAAAAAAATCATTGGGTCAGCATTTCCTGAAGGATGAAAATATCTGCCGGAAGATAGTGGTATCTTTAGAAGAACATTCATTCAGCCGACTGCTTGAAGTGGGTCCGGGTGGTGGGGCGCTGACAAAATACTTGCTGCAATCGGAAGGCATTGATTTCAAAGCGGTGGAACTTGATGATGAAAAAGTGGAATATCTTTTAAAGACCTATCCCCAATTAAAAAATAAGATCATTCATCAAAGTTTTTTGGATATAGAAAAGCCATTTGAAGGAAAATTTACGGTCATAGGAAATTTTCCATATAACATTTCCAGCCAGATATTGTTTAAGGTACTTGAATGGAAAGAAGATGTAGAATGTGTGATTGGTATGTTTCAAAAAGAAGTGGCACAGCGGGCTGCAGCAAAAGAAGGGAATAAAACCTATGGTGTACTAAGTGTGCTGGTGCAGGCGTTTTATAAAGTTGAATACTTATTTGAGGTCTCTGAAAAATGTTTTCAGCCGCCGCCGAAAGTAAAAAGTGCAGTTATCCGGCTTGTACCGGTGAGTGAGCCGCTGAACATGAGATCTGAAAGATATTTTTTTACCCTGGTAAAAACGGCATTCAACCAGCGGAGAAAAACCTTACGAAATGCGGTAAAAAGTTTATTTGATGCAGCCATATTGCAAGATGAGTTGTTTAATAAAAGGGCCGAACAGCTTTCGGTAAAAGAATTTGCAGAACTGACTTTTAAAATGAAATAGCATAAATGGGTAAGATAATAGTAACAGCAAAGGCGCATGAAATATTTATGGAGAAATTGCAAAGCAGAGGGATGGAAGTTGCTTACCTGCCTGATATTACCTATGAAGAACTGAAACAAATAGCCGGTGAAGCTGAGGGATTGGTAGTAACAACAAGGATCAGGGTTGATAAAACAATAATAGATGAAGCAAAGCAACTGAAATGGGTAGGCCGTTTAGGCAGTGGTATGGAATTGATAGATGTTGAATATGCAGAGTCAAAAGGGATCCGTTGTATCAGTAGCCCGGAAGGTAACCGGAATGCTGTAGCAGAACATACCCTGGGAATGTTGCTTAACCTGATGAATAATATCGGTTCCTCGCATGAGCAGGTGAAAGAAGGTAAGTGGGTGCGTAATGAAAACCGCGGCTATGAATTGACTGGTAAAACAGTCGGTATAATTGGTTATGGAAATACAGGTTCTTCATTTGCAAAATTGCTGGCGTCATTTAATGTGACGGTGCTTGCCTACGATAAATATAAATCTGGATTTGCTAAAGATTATATTAAGGAGGCCAATCTTGACCAGGTATGCAGGTATGCGGACATTATAAGTTTTCATGTGCCGCTTACTGAAGAAACATATCATATGGCCGGAAGAATTTTTTTTGATGCCTTGCAAAATAAACCCTGGTTTATTTCCACCTGCAGGGGTAAAGTAACAGATACTACTGCATTGATAAATGCTTTAACAGAAAATAAAATTCGTGGCGCCGGGCTCGATGTATTGGAAAATGAAAAATTCGAAACGTATAATGCAGAAGAGCAGCAGCAAATAGTTTGGTTACTCAATCAACCGAATGTAATTATCACTCCGCATATCGCCGGTTACAGCCATGAAGCTTTTTTAAAAATGGCGGAAGTATTATTAGATAAAATAGAATTGAAATGATCTTATTCAATTCCTCTTCTCTTATTGAAAATGCAGTGCTATACCTCCATAAATATTTACACCAGATGCAGTATTGAAGTATCGGCCACCAACAGCGTTAATATCATTGCCAAGGCTGTAACGCATATCAAATAAATTTTCCCCACCAATAAAGAAATCAGCATTTGACTTTCCTTTTTTATTTTTTATTCGCCAGCCCAACCTTGCTCCCAGTAAATTGTAAGAAGAAGCAAAATCTGTATTCGCATCATTCAATGCGATCCGGTCACTATAATAATAGGTGATGTTAAGGTAAGGACCCGATCTAAGTGAAACATCTAACAAGCCCGCAACTGTATTTTTTGGTACACCCGGCAGCTTATTACCAGAGAACTCATTGGTAAGTTGTTTGAAATCTTCATAACTGAAAACATTTAATGTATGAGCAATACGGAATGAAAGATGGTTGAGCTTTTTGTTTTCATTATTGATAATATTATATAATAACTGCCACTCCAGTCCTTGTTGTTTAGTGCTGCCGGCATTCACAAAATAATCAGCATTGCTGGCATCACGCCTTTGTACAATTGCATCTTCCAGGCGGTAATAGAAATAACAGGCTTCTATGTAGATCTTATTCTTCCACCAATTTGATTTAATGCCACCTTCGTAACTGATGCCATGCTCTGCATTTAATGAAGTGCTGATAACACTATTGGAAGGCAATACCTCAGCCGTGGTAGGTGGTGAGAAACCTTTTGCAACAGAAGCATATATCCACAGATCTTTGATCAATTTTTTTGAAACAGCGATCCTCGGGGCCAATTCATTCTTATAGGTACGGCTTTGCTCAACCGGGGTGGTAACGTTCATCCGTGTAATGCCAACTTTAAAACTTGTCATTCCTGCACCAACCGTAACATTCAGATCATGCTTAAAAGAAAGATCAGCCTGGGCAAATAACAACAGGTTATTGTTTTTTACATTATCATCTGTAAGCAGCTTATCAGGCATTCCCAATTTATTGGTGAATGTCATGATATTGAATTTTCCTGTTTGCATTTCAGCACCCCAAACAATAACTGTTTTTGTATTGGTTGATGCAAGATCCCATTTGAAAACTGTTCGTCCGCCGTAATGCGGTTCATTCCGTGCTTCATAATTGCGGAATGTCGGGTTTTCCAATTCAACTTTTGCTGAATAAAGAACTGTATAATTGCTTACATGTTTACTGATCTGAAAATGATCGGCAATACTGGCGATATACATTTTTTGATAGATAGCTGCCTTTGCTGTTTCTGCTGATGGATTGACTCCTGCTGCTGGTCTTGCCATTTTAGGATCCGTATAAAATTCTGTACGTGTCAACCCACCGGGTGTTTGATAATACAGGTCACCAAAAAGCACATTAAAGACAAGTTTATTTTTTGCAGAAGTTCTCAATTGCATTTGCCAGGTAGCAATATCTCTTTTCATATTGGTATGATCGCGGTAACCATCTTTGTTCATACGGCCGACACTAACCGAGTTGGCAAGTTTATCATTACCGGCATTCAACTGAACATTAAAACCAAACATACCAAAGCTACCAGCGGTGTAGTTTATATCCAATCCTTTTTTTGTGATCAACGGATTTTGATTGATGAGTAATGCGCCGCCATTGCCAGCTCCATATAAACTACTGGAAGGTCCTTTGATGATCTCGATATTTTGAAAATTAAAAATACTGAGTTGATTCAGGTATGTGTTTCCACCGGGATCTGTATACGGAATATCATTCCAGTAGATCTTTACGTTTCTTACGCCGAAGGGAGAACGCATTGTACTGCCACGCATATTAAGACGATAACTGCCCGGGCTTCGTTCTTCCATTCTTGCTCCCGGTGTGGCGTTCACAGCCGCAAGAATGTTTGAATTGTCAAAACGGTTAAGCTGTGCAGAAGAAATATGATTTACACCGGCCGGTACTTCTTTCAATTTCCTGCTTCCTTCATAGGCTTTAATAGTAACAGTTTCTAAAGTTCGTGCAGTAGAATCTGAATTATCCTGTGCTGCAATGGAGAAAGAATAAAGCACGGCAAGGACGGAACAGAATGGTGTTAGTAGCTTTTTCATAAAATGGATTTCAGAAGAATGGCATAAAGTTAAATGCTTTGGACAAGAATAAATATTCCCATGGATCTTTGTTAAGGAATTTCATTTCACACCGGGTGGAAAAATATTTATGGTAATGCTGATAATACTAAAAGGCTGCCGGGCTACAGAATCACCCCAGTGAGGATTTGTGCATAGGCCGGGCCGAAATACTGCCCATGGCTGGAACAGAAATTGATGATTTTACTATGGTTTATGGCTCTTTATTATTTATAATCAACACAGAGTTTTATTTGTAGTAAATAATTTTCTATTTTTGTGGTATTAATAAATGCAACGCTTCACAGTAACCCTGCTGAGGCGTTGTTATTTTTTTCTTTTTACTCAAAAAATGATGTTATGAGTACGATTCAATATGTGACGAAAGAGACACTGGAGCAAATGAAAGCTGATCTTCAGAAAATGAAAGGCGTTGACCGCCCTGCTGCTTCTAGGGCTATTGCCGAAGCAAGGGAAAAAGGCGACCTGAAAGAAAATGCCGAGTATGATGCTGCCAAAGAAGCACAGGGAATGCTGGAAGCAAAGATCGCTTCAATGGAAGGTGCATTATCCAATACCCGTGTGCTGGATGAGACCACTATCGATACCAGCAAAGTGTCTATTCTTACAAAGGTTACACTCACTAACCTGGGTACAAAAAAACAGGTGACTTACCAGATCGTAAGTGAAAAAGAAGCTGACCTGAAAGCCGGAAAGATCTCTATTACTTCACCGATCGGAAAAGGATTGCTCGGGAAAGAAGTAGGTGACGTGGCTGAAGTACAGGCGCCGGCGGGAATTCTGAATTTTAAGATCGAAAAAATATTTATTTAGACAATAACTTATAGATAATAGTTGATCCCGTCCTTCGATAAACTCAGGACGGGATTTTTATTTGCTGGTTGCCCATTGCCAATTGTAAATTTGAAAGTGTTTTCCAAACTGAGGCATATCAAATCTTACATCTACAATCTTAAACATAAAATCTTTGGCGGTATGACAATCTTTTCAAAAATCATAGCAGGAGAAATCCCTTCTTATAAAATCGCAGAGAATGAAAAATTTTTTGCCTTTCTTGATATTTTTCCATTGCGTGAAGGGCATGTGCTGGTAGTGCCTAAAACAGAAGTTGATAATTTATTTGATCTGCCAGCAGAATATTTAAAAGAGATGCTGGTATTTGCTCAGCCAATTGCAAAAGCTATTGAAAGATCATTCAACTGCAACCGTTGTGGCATTTCAGTGATTGGTTTGGAAGTTCCTCATGCACATATGCATTTAATTCCCATTAGTGATTCAAATGATTTGAATTTTACTCAAGCGAAACTTAAAGCTTCGGATGAGAGTTTGAAGAAGGTGCAGGAAAGAATAATTAAGAATTTAACCACAGCATAATATGGAGGCAAAGGAGTTGTTTTTATAAACTCCGTGAGACTCTGTGGTTAAAAAATGCTGAGAGTTGGAAAAGGTACAGAAGAGGATAATAAAAAATTTAACCACAGAGTAACACGGAGCTTTTTCACAGAGTTACTCAGAGTAAAGCTCGTTTATGACTGAAAATGAAATAACACAAAGAATATTAAAATCAGCCTTTGAGGTCCATACGGTTTTGGGGCCAGGCTTGCTTGAAAGTGCATACGAGGAATGTTTGTATTACCAGACTACAAAAGATGGTCTGTTTATACAGCGGCAAGTGGCAATGCCCTTGATTTATAAAGAGGTAAAACTAGATGCTGGTTATAGAATTGATTTACTTGTTGAACGACAAGTTGTAGTTGAGATTAAGGTGGTGGAGTCTTTTAATGATATTCATCTCGCCCAGGTACTAACCTATCTCAAGCTGAGCGGTTGCAAAGTCGGCTTGCTATTAAATTTTAATGTCAAATCACTAAAACACGGAATCAAAAGAGTTGTTTTATAAACTCCGCGAAACTCTGTGCATACCTCTGAGCTACTCTGTGGTAAAAAATAGAAAATTTAAAAGGTTAGAGGAGAAAGTTTAACCGGAAAGTAAATTTTAATTGTAGTTGAAATTGCTATTTCTTCTCCATCACCATAATCGCTGCCATTGTTTCAATGCCTTCCCATAAATATTTAACAAGCATATTCTCATTCTCTGCATGCTGGTTATTATCATAATTCACTACCGGCACTGATATAACTTTTGTCTTTAGTGTTTTTTCAAAAAGATATAAAGGCAAACTGCCGCCTGCAGAAGGCAGCAAAACCACCGGGTAGTTTACAGTTGACTGAACTGCTTTAGTAAGGTCTTTGACGATAGGAATATCAAATGAGGTTCGTTGTGCAGGGTAGCCTTGGTTATGAGATATTTTTATAAGCTTGCCATATTTCATTCTTTCTTCATCAGTAGGTTCATGATCGATCACATGAAATCCCTTAGACTCGATATGTTTTATGACTTTAGTGATTTGCTTATCTACTTCATTACCCAATACAAGTCGCAGGTCTAATGTTGCTTCTGCTTTTACAGGTATAATATTCGCAGCCAGGTCTCCGACATCAGCGCTGCGTATACCATTAATATTGATCGTAGGCAAATGCAACAATTCAATAAAAGATTTACCACCGCCTTCTGGTTCCGCAATTTCCAATTCCAGTTTTAGTGTTTCTTCAATATTAGGAATTTTTGAAATGGCTTCTTTCTCACTGGTAGACAACGGTACCACATCATCATAATAATTTTTCACCAGCACATTCCCTTTTTCATCTTTCATACTGGCCAGCAGATCCACTAACAATTTTGCGGGGTTTGGCGCCCAGCTACCATAGTTGCCACTATGCAAGGGACGTTTAGCCCCATAAACAGTAAGGTTCATATTCACGTCACCTCTCACACCAAATACGATCATCTTTTTACCCGATACATGCCTCGGCCCATCAGCAATGATCCAGAGATCGGCTGCTAATTTTTCTTTATGCTTATTAAATATTTCATCAAGATGTATGGAGCCCAATTCTTCTTCACCTTCAAAAAAGAATTTGATATTATGTTTTAAAGGAATTCCGCTTTTCACTAAAGCATCATAAGCACTTATTATTGTCATTACACCGGCTTTATCATCAGCACTTCCGCGACCGGTCAGTCTCCATTCAGGTGAAACAGCATCCCGTATCTTAAGAATTTTTCCACCTTGCTCAATTGGTTTATCAATAAATACAGGGTCAAAAGGTTTTAACCCGCCCGTCCATTTATCAGGGTTCACAGGTTGCCCGTCATAGTGTGCATAGAAAGCCAATGTGGTTTTTGCACCAGGCACTTTTATTTCACCAAATACAGCAGGGTTTACTTTAGGAGTAATGCCATCTAATAACTCAGTTTTTATTCCACGCTTCTCCATCATTTCTTTTATGAATTCAGCATTGCGTAGAATATTTGATGAATCTTTAGTCACATTAGGAATACCGACAAATAGAATGTATTCATTAATGAGATTTACCTCATTTTCTTTTGTGAACTGATTTATTTTTTGTTGTACATTTTGTGCAGTGATGCTTTGAAAAACGAAAGCACCTAGAAGCAAGGGAATGATTTTTTTCATACATCTATTTTATACGGCCGGGGTTCTTTTTTATAAAGTCATCCCAACCTTTGAGGCCTTTTGCAGTTTTACCGATAGCATTACTACTTTGAAAATGATGACAAACAGCCACAGCCAATGCATCGGTTGCATCATAGTATTGCGGCTGTTCTTTTAATGATAACAACCGCTGCAGCATTTTCCAAACCTGATCTTTATCTGCATTACCATTACCCGTGATGGATTGTTTTATTTTTTTCGGTGAGTATTCAGTTACCGGCAAACCTGCACTGATAGCGGCGGCAATAGCAACACCCTGCGCCCGTCCGAGTTTCAGCATGCTTTGTACATTCTTGCCAAAGAAAGGAGCTTCAATGGCAAACTCATCCGGGTTATATTTTTTTATCAGGTTCTCCACTTTTTTATAGATCAGCTGCAGCCGGATATAATTATCTTTTTTGCCGGATTGTTTCAGCACATCCATTTCTCTTAATGAAATGCTGTTACCTGTACATTCAATAATGCCATAACCGGTGATCAGTGTACCGGGGTCAATACCTAAAATTATTTTACGTTGCTTTTGCAGGCAGGGAGTATTTTTACAAGAATAATGAAGTTGAATAAGAAAATCAAAATACTTGTCAATTATGTACTCGGGCCGCTTTTGTTCATATGGCTTTCTTATTCTCTATATAAACAAATAAGTAAACAACCTGATCTCCCAAAAGCCTGGGATCAGCTCAGGCAAACGCCTCTCACACAGGTCGTCATTTATATTGCTCTTGTTTTTTTACTCATGTTACTGAACTGGCTGATTGAAACATGGAAATGGAAACTAGCCATCAGGAAAGTTCAACAGGTAAGTTTATTCAAAGCATTTAAAGCTATATTAAGTGGTGTTTCATTCTCAGCTACTACGCCTAACAGGGTAGGAGAGTATGCAGGCCGTGTATTGTTTCTCGATGATGGCAACCGGTTACGCAGTATTGCATTGACAATTGTTTGCAGTATGAGCCAGCTCATCATCACTATTCTGATGGGTTGTATAGGATTGTTATTGCTCATGAATAAGATCAGCAGCGCTGAAATAATTGCCGGGAATGACAACAGTCTCTGGCTGAAAATATTTTTATATGGTTCAATGATCGTACTGGCAGTCATGCTGCTCTTGTATTTCCGGTTATCCATATTCAGCAAACTGGCAGAAAAAATTCCGTGGCTGGATAAACATTTGTATCTCGTAAAAGATCTTGAGAATACAGAAATCAAATTGCTTGTTAAGCTGCTGTTGCTTTCTTTTGCCCGGTTTATTGTTTTTTGCCTGCAATACTACCTGCTCTTCCGATTGTTTAATGTGGAGATAAACTGGTGGCAAAATTTATTTGTGCTCAGCGTTGTATTTCTCATACTTGCAGTGATCCCGACTTTTGCAATCGCTGATGTGGCTATCAGGGGAGATATAACATGGAGACTGATGAAATTATTTACCATCAATTCTTTGGGAGTAACGATGACAATTGCCGCTATCTGGTTTATAAACCTGGTACTTCCTGCTATTGCGGGGAGTTTGTTGATTGCTGGGGTAAGATTGTTTAAGAAAAAAGAATTGCAGAATTAGATCTCTTCGAGTTTAAAAAAATCTTTTGGTTTAATTCCTCTTTCAGTTTGTTGCAGGTTGCAGCATTCATTTTTCGGGTCATGTTCAAAGAAAAGGATATAATCATTTTCCAATGCTTCTTTCAAAAATGATTTCTTTTCATTCAGTGTTGTCATTGGAAACATATCATAACCCATAACATAAGGAAGCGGTATATGTCCTGCAGAAGGAAGCAAGTCGGCCATAAAGACAACTGTTTTATCCTTGTATTTTATTTGGGGAAGCATCATTGCTTCTGTATGTCCGTTAACGAAACGAACCGATATATTCTCAGTAAATTCTGTTTCTCCTAATCTTGCATCTGCCATTTCAGCTACAGGAATAAATTTCAATTTGCCCGATTCTTCAATTGGTAAAATATTTTCTTTAAGAAAAGAGGCTTTCTCTCTTTCGTTAGGATGCACAGCCCAGTTCCAATGCTCAAGATTACTCCAGTAAGTTGCATTCTTAAAAGCAGGAACTAACTTGTCCCCTTCACGAACGATCGAGCCGCCACAATGATCAAAATGCAAATGCGTAAGAAAAACATCCGTGATATCATTTTTGCTGAATCCATATTTTGCCAATGATTTTTCCAGCGTATCATCTCCGTGCAAATGATAATGGCTGAAAAACTTTGCATCCTGTTTATCTCCGTTGCCATTATCAACTAAGATCAAACGGCCGGCATCTTCGATCAGCATACAGCGCAATGCCCAGCTGCATAAATTATTTTCATCAGCAGGATTTATTTTATTCCAGATAGTTTTCGGAACTACGCCAAACATAGCACCGCCATCCAATTTGAAATAACCAGTATTGATTGAATAAAGTTTCATTTAATTAGTTACTATTTTATTTAATTAGTTACTATTTTATTTTCTGCCGCTTTTGTGTACAGCAGCAAAAATAAACCTATTATAAAAAATATCATCAATGCAAGTACTGATGTTCTTTGTGAGCCTGTAAGTTCTGTAATAAAGCCAAAGCTGAACATGCCTATTACGATGGCAATTTTTTCTGATACATCATAAAAACTGAAAAAAGAAGCTGTGTCTTTTGTTACCGGCATCAGTTTGGCATAAGTGCTTCGGCTAAGGGATTGTATGCCACCCATTACAAAGCCAACGATAACTGCCAACACATAAAAATGATAGATGCCGCCTTTGGGAATATAGTAGGCTGCAATGCAAATTCCTATCCATAAAAAAACACAAAGCATCAGTGCTTTCAGGTTTCCGATCCGGGCGGATAATTTTGAAATAAGATAAGCTCCGGGTATAGCGATCAGTTGAATGATAAGAATGGATATAATAAGATTTGCTGTTGGGATGGCCAGTTCGCCTTTGCCATAAAGTGTAGCTGAAAGCATAACTGTCTGCACTCCCATATTGAAAAAGAAAAAAGCCCCCAGGTATCTTTTTAATAGCGGAAGAGAAGCAAGCTGGTGCCATACTTTTCGTAATTCTTTATAGCCGTTGGAAAGGATGTTCTTATTGTTCATTTCTCCGGCGGGTTCTGAATTAGGTAAACGTCTCAATGAAAAACTGGCGAATGAAAACCACCAGATACCAACCAGCAGGAACGAAAGTTGTGAAGCAAATCCTTTTGTAATTCCAAACAGGTCGTTTTTCATTACAAAAACAAAACAAATGACCTGGAGAATAACACTACCGGTATAACCATACGAAAACCCTTTTGCACTTATACGGTCACGGTCAGCAGGGGCCGCAATTTCCGGCAAGAATGAATTATAAAAAACCACGCTTGACCAATAGCCGATACAGGCAATGATCATACAGATCAAACCGAAACCCAGGTTAGATGCATCAAAGAAAAACAATGCACTGCATGCTATACTTCCCATTGTCATGAAAAAACGAAGAAATGATTTTTTATTTCCCCGGTAATCGGCAATAGAGGAAAGTAATGGCGACATGATCGCTACAACGAGAAATGCAATAGCCAAAGCGTAATTATATAAAGAAGTATTTACAAACTCCCTTCCAAAGAAAACAACTGTATCATTAATTGTTTCTTCTTTGTCATCACCTGTAATGCCTTCGAAATAAGCAGGGAAAATGGTGGAAGTAATAACAAGACTGTAAACACTGTTGGCCCAATCGTACATAGCCCAGCCGTTCACAACTTTTTTAGATGCAGTCTGCATGTGCTTGGTTTAAGTGAATTGAGAACCAATATACCAAAAACATTCAAGCCTTAAATAATTCCGGTAAAAATCAGGATAAGCAAAATGATGCCGGCAATGATGCGGTAAATACCGAACAGCTTGAATCCGTAGATCTTTAAAAAATTAATAAAGAAACGGATGGCCAATAACGCCACAATAAAAGCAACAATATTACCAACGATGAATGAAGTAGTGTTCTGCGAATTTTCGGTAATGATCTTGATCCCTTTTTGCATTACGCCATTATGGTTCCAGTTTTTTACAAACAAGGAATAAGCGGTAGCAGCAAACATAGTTGGTACAGCCAGGAAGAATGAAAACTCGGCAGCAAGATTTCTTGTAAGCTTTTGCTGCATACCACCGATGATCGATGCGGCACTGCGACTTACACCGGGTATCATCGACAGCACCTGCCAGCAACCAATAATAAACGAATTCAAAAAACTCATCTGGTCGTCTGATTCGATCGGATGTTTTTTGAAAACATTATCAATAATCAACAGCACAAAACCACCTGCCAGCATTGCGATAGCAACAACGGTTGGATTAAATAACAGTTCATCTATTTTATCAGCAAACAAATAACCGAGTATCAATGCCGGT
This sequence comes from Bacteroidota bacterium, assembly GCA_005882315.1. NCBI lineage: Bacteria > Pseudomonadati > Bacteroidota > Bacteroidota bacterium. The sequence goes on along the minus strand of VBAR01000001.1, from coordinate 666,475 downwards.
ATTACACCTACAACCAGTTTTGCATAAAATTGCCAGCGGCGAAACTCAAAAAACTTGCGCCAGTATAAGACAACCACTGCGAGAATAGCTCCCAACTGAATTGATACCGTAAAGAGTTTAACGAAATTTTTATCTGCATCAGTTAATCCAAGGCCCAGCATATGCTCGGTAATGATCATATGCCCCGTAGAAGAAATGGGGAGAAACTCGGTAAGACCTTCTACAACGGCGATGATGATTGCTTCAATGATGTTCATGATGCGAATGTGCGAATTAGTGAATGTGCGGATGTGCAAATGAAAGCCCGGATTGCATTAATAGAATCCGCAAATTTGCACACCTGCCTGCCGGCAGGCAGGTCGGAAATTTGCACATTAAGATTTTGGTTTTCTGAAAATAGCAAATACTTCCACTACCAACCCGGCCAATATAAGCAAGGGGGCAATAGTTATGCGGGTTGTGCTATACACTTCTTTTGTATCAAACACAGCAGGATTTTCACTTTTGCCGCCGGCCATCAGGAACATACCGATTGCGATCAATGCAAGCCCGGCCAGCATCCAGATATAATTTTGTTTGGAAAAAATAGAAGGAGTCGTTTTTTGCTCACTCATAAATGCTCAATTAAGGGGTGCAATATAGCAATTTTAGTGAATGGGCAATGGTCAATTGTGAATGTCAAATCGAGAACTATATTCACCATTCACTATTGACAATTCACTAGTACAGATCATCCAGCTTCATCTTAATGTACTTATTTACGCTGCGGTAGGTACTTACCAATGTAATAGCGATACCCAGTAATATCAGCATAGCGAAGAGAATGACCAGCATTTTATTATCATGTACAGCTTTCATTTCAGGTACCAATCTTTCTGCTAAAAAAATGGCGACTAATACGGCACCCGTGGCCAATACGCCGCTGATCAATCCGTTCATGATGGCCTTTGTTGTCATTGGCTTGGCAATAAACATACGGGTGGCGCCAACCATCTGCATGGTTTTGATAAGGAAGCGGTTACTAAACATGGCTAAACGAATAGTATTATCAATAAGTACGATAACCACAATAGCCAGTATTGCTGCTATTATTAATAATATGAGGCTTATCTTTTTAATATTGTTGTTCAGTTTTTCAATCAGTGCCTGCTGGTATTCCACTTCTGAGATATAGGTCTGCTGCTCCAGTGTTGTTTTGATGTTTTTCAATGTATCGGGATGCAGGTACTCCTGTTTCATTTTAAAATAAATAGCATTCGGCAGCGGGTTAAAGTCAAGTACTTTACCAAAATCATCGTTGCCATCGCCGAGGTAGATCTTATGAGCCTGTTCTTTGGTTACAAATTCTATAGATTTTACGTAAGGCTGGGAAGAAATATAATTCATCAGTGCAATGCTGTCGTTGGGTTTCAGATCGCCACGCAGGTAGGCCTTTACTTCCACATTTTCTTTGAATTCGCCACCCAATTTATTGGCACTGATGATGAGCCAGCCGATCAATCCGAGTACAAATAATACAAGACTGACGCCGAGGATGGACATGAAGTAGGATGGTTTTCCGCGTTTGATAGAGCCTTTGCCCGGTTGTGCCATTTGATATTGATTTTAGGTTATAACTGTCGCAAAAATAACGGATAAAGCAGTACAATCTGTATTTTTGCCAGCATTCTAACGATTGATTCAGCCGGAAATTATTGCAGATGGCATTTGATGTGTGACAGATAATTGTTTTTAAGTCTTCTTTCACATCCCTGCCTGCCGGCAGGCAGGTCTGCTCAACGATGTTGTGATGCGGAATCTGAGAAAGGAAGTGTTTAACTGCATTAATTCTTATCATCAATTATGCTGAGCAGAATTACAGGATGTACAAGTGTGCGACGCAACGGAAGCTTAATAGCAGTAATGCAGCCGGTCTCAAAAAACTTATAACTTAATACGTACAACTTATAACCAAGAATGGAATATAGATTCAGAGATATAGAAAAGAAATGGCAACAGCATTGGAACGAAACAAAAGCATATAAGGTTTCGAATGACAGCAATAAGCCGAAGTATTATGTGCTGGATATGTTTCCGTATCCGAGTGGTGCAGGTTTGCATGTGGGGCATCCGCTGGGTTATATCGCATCGGATATTTATGCACGGTTCAAGCGACTAAAAGGTTTTAATGTATTGCACCCGATGGGTTATGACGCATTTGGTTTGCCGGCGGAACAATATGCGATCGAACATGGTATTCATCCAAAAGTTTCGACAGATAATAACATCAGGAACTTCAGAAATCAATTGGATAATATCGGTTTCAGTTTTGATTGGGACAGGCAGGTAGAAACCAGCGATCCCAAATATTATAAATGGACACAATGGATATTTCTGCAATTGTTCAATTCGTTTTTTAATCAAAAAACGAATAAGGCAGAACCTATAAGCAATTTAGTTGCTGCATTTGAAAAAGAAGGCTCTTCCTCTCACGTCTCACGTCTCACGTCTCACGTTTTCACTGCTGCTGAATGGAAAGCTTTTGATGAAGCAAGAAAGATGGCCATATTGATGGGTTATCGTCTTTCATTTTGTGGTTATGGCGAAGTGAACTGGTGTGAAGCATTGGGAACTGTACTGGCAAATGATGAAGTAGTAAATGGTGTAAGTGAACGTGGCGGACATCCTGTTGTGAAAAAGAAATTACGCCAATGGTATTTGCGCATCACTGAATATGCTGATCGTTTGCTGGAAGGATTGAATACAGTTGATTTCAGTGATAGCATGAAGGAAATGCAATCGAACTGGATCGGTAAATCCTCAGGAGCAGAGATTGACTTCGATGTGAAAAGTGAAAAGGCAAACGTGAAAACCTTAAGAGTTTACACTACTCGTCCTGATACGATCTTCGGCGTTGACTTTATGGTGATAGCTCCTGAACTGGAAATGGTGAATGAAATAAAATCGGCTGAACAAACTTCGGCTGTAGATGAATACCTCGCTTATGTAAAAAGCCGTAGTGAAAGAGAACGAATGGCAGAGAAAAAGATCACCGGTGTGTTTACTGGCTCTTATGCTAAGAATCCTTTCAACGGAAGAGAAATTCCGATCTGGATCAGTGAATATGTATTAGCGGGTTATGGTACTGGTGCTATCATGGGTGTGCCTTGTGGTGATGAAAGAGATCACAAGTTTGCGCAACATTTTAATATTCCCATCACCAACATTATCGGATCATATTATAATGGTGAAGAAGCTAATCCAACGAAAGATGCAATATTAGAGAACAGTGATTTCATCAATGGTATGGTGATGCGTGATGCGATTGAAGTGGTGATAAAGAAGATCGAAGAGATGGGCATTGGCATAAGAAAAGTAAATTATAAAATGCGTGATGCAGCATTTAGCCGCCAGCGTTATTGGGGCGAGCCATTCCCGATTATTTGGAAAGGTGAAACTGCTTATGCACTCGATGAGTCTGAGTTGCCGGTTGAGTTACCGCATATGGATGAACTGAAACCCGGACCGGATGCTGAAGGGCCGTTATCTAACTTAACGGAATGGAAAAAATATAAAGGCGGAATACGTGAAGTAAATACGATGCCGGGTTATGCTGGTTCATCATGGTATTTTTTACGCTACATGGATCCGGAGAATGATTCAGCATTTTGCAGCCGCAAAGCAAGTGATTACTGGGGACAAGTTGATCTGTACATTGGCGGAACAGAACATGCAGTTGGGCATTTATTGTACAGTCGCATGTGGACGAAATTCTTATTTGATATTGGATTGATCGGGCATGATGAACCGTATAAAAGATTGGTGAATCAGGGGATGATACAGGGAGTTAGTAGAATTATTGATAGAGTTCAATTAATTCACAAAAGCGAGAGAGAGACAGAAGGTGAGATTGTTTCCACTCGGTTTGTTTCAAAAAATAAACTAAACTTCTTTGATGAACTTAAGGGCTTAAATAGCGAAAAAATTATCCAGTTATGGATTTCAAAACTTTTTAGCGATGTAACAATACCAGAAAACAAGCCTATCACACATATTACTTACAGCTCGGATATTCATGTCCCTGTTGATTTTTTTGAGGGTGATGAATTGGATGTGGAACGATTTAGAGAATATAGAAAACAGTATGAAGATGCTGAGTTTGTTTTTGAAGATGACGGAAGATTTATTTGTGCTGGAGTAGTAGAGAAAATGAGTAAACGCTATTTTAATGTAGTTAATCCTGACGATGTTGTCGCTAAATACGGCGCTGATACTTTCCGCATGTATGAAATGTTCCTCGGGCCGGTAGAGATGAGCAAACCATGGGATACAAAAGGGATTGAAGGTGTTCATCGTTTCCTGAAAAAACTCTGGCGTTTATTTTTTGATGAACTGAAAGGAAAAATATGGGACGAAGAAAAAGCAACAGACGCAGAATTAAAAGTGCTGCATAAAACAATTAAGAAGATCGAAGAAGATACCGAACGGTTTAGTTTTAATACTGGCGTCAGCACATTTATGATATGTGTGAATGATCTTACTGATCTGAAATGTCATAAGAAAGAAGTACTTGAGCAGTTGCTTATTTTACTTACGCCTTATGCGCCGCATATCAGTGAAGAATTGTGGAGTGCATTGGGGAATAGCGGAACTATTCTCGATGCTTCATTTCCTAAATGGAACGATAAATATTTAAAAGAAACTTCAAAAGCATACCCGGTTGCCATCAACGGTAAGACAAGAAGCGAACTCACCATTGCACTCGATGCTACCCAGCAGCAGGTTGAAGAAATTGTTTTGAAAGATGCAACTGTATTGAAATGGCTTGAAGGCAAACAACCCAAGAAGATCATTTATGTTAAAAATAAAATGATCAACGTAGTTGTATAAAACAGGTTTAATTTAAAATTACCCTATGAAATATGGGCTTTCAATCATGATCTTTCTGTCAGCAGTGCTGATGTTTTCCTGCAACAACAAAAAGAAAGAAGTAGGGTCAAAATATAAAAACAATATTTTACTCGAATCAAAAGGGTTTAAAATTAAAGAAGCTTTCCTTGCTTTTAATGATAGTAGTAGGGTTGGAGATGATAACAAAGTGACTATTGGGCAACACGTAAATTTGATAATCCTTATTGACAGTGGTTGGAATGCAGAAGATGGAAAGATATATCCCGGTGTTGGCCAAAAAGTGGAGACAAATGATAGCACTCATATTTTCGAAAAGACTGATCTTATGGAATCACATCCCGGTGGCATTTCTGCTGAAGACGGATATAGGGTGACCGTACAAGCCGTAATAAATACAGCCGATAAAGAGTATGATTATTTTCTTGTTTCGTTCCGTGTGTGGGACAAAAAAAGTGAAAGTGAAATAACAGGATCGTATAAACTTCATGTCAAACTTTGACAGGGCAATTGAAGAAATATAATGATCAATTGCTTTTGACGAGTCGTATCATTGCACTGCTTCCTTCTGTACTGGCAAGCCTTGCATCATAGCGTTCATCTTTTACAATAGCTACCATATAAGAAGTATTGGGTGGAATGGAACCAAGATTTTCGGCTACCATTACCAGTTCATTGCTTTCATTTAAATCTTGTACAGAAAGTTTGATTGTATAAGCAACCGCTGTAAGACGAATATGCTCAAATACAAGTTTGTTATTTAAGAAAAGTGAAATGGAGTCGCCATCTACCTCGGCATTATCATAAAAGCGTAATTCTATTGAATCGCCTGAAACAGGTATCTCTTTTATAAATACTTTAGTTCTTTCGGTAAATTTCTTTTCAATTGGTTTTGCGATTACCGGCGGCACCGGTCTAGCTTCTTCTTTCGTTATAGTTTCAATTGGTTCCTGTTTTTTGACTTGTTTTTGTACAACCGGTTCTTCTTTTTTTATTACAGGTGCAATTGTTCTTTCTTCCCTGATCACTGGATCTTCAATGATTTTAGTCCCTGCTATTGCTTCAACGCTGTCAATTAAGTAAGGATCGTTTGTGCCGAAAGTATAATTTTCAATTATAAAATTCCATTCATCGTTAAATGTTGAGGTCTCCGTTTTATCAAGATGCAGATCGCCTTTAGTTACCGATTGATTTTCTTTTTCGGCCGCTTTTCCATCCAGCATCATTCTTCCGCCGCCAGGGCAGTTAAAATCTGCAGATGAAAGTAGCGGGATCTTTCCCAATGAGCCCAAACTAAACTTGCCGGTCCTTTCTTCGATCAACTGATCATCCCACCAAATAACTTCGTTGGTATTTTTATCAAAATAGCCTTTGATACTGTATCGTCTGAAACTACCGGATGACTCATAGTAATAAGAAGTGCCTGTAAGACTATCTCCTTTTTGTACAATCTTCACTTCTGCTTTTTGTTTTCCAATTTTTCCGTTCCATGTACCTGTTATCATTTGACCATATGCCGAACCCGAAAACAGGAACTGGATGATAATTAAATAAGGCAGACATTTTTGGAAATTCATACCAATAAAACGATGGCTAAGCGGTAATATTTCATGAGGAGATCACATTAACAAATTGACTTTTTTAAGTCCATTTAATATGTATTTTAATTAAGCTGAAATGCAGGCTGGGCATATGTTTCAGGATATGCGGGTGGGTATGAAAAATAGCTCAGTAAAAACACCGGATAAAAAAGATCATGTCTGTTAAATAAAAATTTTAACGGAAAGTGCTGCCGATTGAAAAAATCTCTATCTTTCCATTAAACTCCGGCTAACCAACCGGTTTTTTACCTGACTAATTTTAAACTGCTTATGAAGAAAATGGATATTCCTTCCTTCTCTTCTTTCTCCGTTTATTATTATGGGTATAATTCAATCCTTAGGAAACTAACGTCAAAATCCTGTTTAGAACTAAACTGCTATTTCACATCAATTAATCTAACATCGTAATTCATGAGAAAAATTTTACTGCTTACAGCTTTACTGGTTAGCGCATTCTTTTCCCAGGCGCAAGGTATAGATGAAAAAGACAGAAGCGCCGCTTTACAATTAGTGAATGCTAATAAAGAGAAACTAGGTCTTTCGTCAGATGATATCAGTAATCTGATCGTTCAATCAAGCTATATCATACAAGGTACAAATATCCGTATGGCATATATGCAACAAGCCTACAAGGGTAAACCAGTATTTAATAAAATGCTGGTTCTTGCATTTAAAAACGGAAGTATAGTATCGCAGGCAGGTGGGCTGCTTGGATCAATGCAGGACAGAACATCTAATCATTCCGGCGATCCTGTGGTAAAAGTAAATGACGCATTAGCGACTGCTTTGGCAGATCGAAAAGTAAAAGTGGTTAGTAGTATAAATGATCCCGTACAATCAAGAACCAGTTCTCGTCTTGTATATGGTAAATTGGGCGTGGCCAGCGAAGATATTACAGCAGAACTGGTGTGGATGCCAACTAATAATGAGAAGCAGTATAAACTTGCATGGCAGTTTTTTATAGCTCCAAACAAAAGCCAGGATATGTGGCTGGTAAGAGTAGATGCAAATACTAACTCAGTTCTTGGTGTTGAAAATCTTACTGTGTATTGTAATTGGGATAACAAAGCCCATTCAGTAGATGAGCATTATAAAGATCATGCAACAACATCTGCTATAAATGAGTTGACAAATTCTATTGCAAAGACTTTTGTTACTAAACATGATGGATCTAAAAAGAATTATGACTGGCAATACCGTCCGTTTGTTGTTAACTCGGCTATTTACCGTGTTGTAAAATATCCGGCTGAAAGTCCACAACATCCTGGTGGTACTCCACAAACACATACTAACCCATGGACATGGGCTCCGGGTAATGCTACCACACTTGGCTGGCATAATGATGGAATAGCAGATCAGAATGATACAAGGGGTAATAACGTAATAGCTGTGGAAGATGCGGATGCAAACAATACAGGCGGTTTATTGGCTATCTCCACAACAGCATTACCAGATCTTAGTTTCAATTTCACACCGGATTTTACAGTTGCTCCTACTCAAACTACACCGGTTCCAAACCAACAATTTAATATTACAAACTTATTTTACTGGAACAATCTTATGCATGACCTTACTTATTTGTATGGTTTTGATGAAGTGTCAGGAAACTTTCAGCAAACAAATTTGGGTCGCGGTGGATTGGGTAATGACCGTGTAAATGCTGATGCGCAAGACGGAAGTGGAACTTGTAATGCAAACTTTGGTACTCCCGTAGATGGCGCAAGCGGTAGAATGCAAATGTTTTTATGTAATAACGTTGCACCTGCACGTGATGGTGATGCAGATAATATTGTAATTGCACACGAATACTCACATGGTATCAGCAACCGTTTAACAGGTGGTCCTGGTAACTCAAGTTGTTTAGGTAATTCTGAGCAAATGGGTGAGGGCTGGAGTGACTTTTTTGGATTAATGTATACAGCGAATTGGGCTACTGCTACAGTTTCTGATGGTTTTAATAACCCAAGAGGCGTAGGTACCTGGTTATTTGGAGACCCTCCTAACGGTCCCGGTATCCGCCCTACAAGATATTCTACAAATTTTGCAGTAAACCCGACTACTTATGCTAACCTTCCCGGTCAGGCAATTCCTCACGGTGTTGGTTATGTATGGTGTACTATGCTTTGGGAAATGACATGGGAAATTATTCAGACAGCGGGTATCAACCCTAACTTGTTCCAGGTGACACCATCTATAACAGGTGGTAATAATATAGCATTGAAGCTGGTGGTGGAAGGTTTGCGTCTACAACCTTGTAGCCCCGGTTTTGTTGATGGCCGCAATGCAATCCTTCGTGCAGATACTTTATTCTTTGGAGCTCAATATAGCTGTGCAATTATCAGGGCATTTACAAGAAGAGGTTTGGGTCTAGGTGCATCACAAGGTTCATCTGGCAGCATCGCAGACGGTATTCCCAGTTTCCTCGGTGGTCCAACTCATACGATGACTGCTAATGTAACAGCACAGCAACAATTAAATGATATCGTTTATACACAAAATATCACTGCTAATTGCGACGCGGTCGTTAACCATACATTAACCGATACACTTCCATTGCATGTTACATTCGTAAGTGCAACAGCAGGTGGTACCTATAATGCAGGTAACAGGGTAGTATCTTGGCCGGTAAACGTTGCTGTAAATGCTACCAATCAGTACCAGTTTACAGTTAATATTAATAATGGGTCTTATTTCCCGGCTGTTGATCATATTAACGATCCCGTATTAACATCGCCGATCCCTGCTACATGGACTGCTGCAACAAACAATGGTGCATCTGTATGGACCGTTTCTAGTGCACAAAGCAGCAGTGCTCCGAATTCATATTTTGTAAATGATGTAGCAGCAGTAGCTGATGTAACTTTAGCTACTACTAACCAGTTTCTGCTACCAGCCGGTGCTTCAGCTTCTCATGAGTTAAGATTTACACATCTTTACCAATCCGAATCCGGATTTGACGGAGGTGTAATAGAAATAAGCACAAATGGCGGAGGTTCGTGGACTGATCTTGGACCTTATATTATTCAAAACGGATACAACGGAGTAATCTCAACAGCTTTTGCTAGCCCTATAGCTGGACGTCCTGCATTTACAGGTGCCGCAGCAGGGTTCTTAACCACAGTTGTAAACCTTAATGCATTCGGCGGCCAAACAGTTATGATTCGTTTCCGGTTTGCTTCTGATAATTCTGTGGGCGCAACAGGTTGGTTTGTTGATGACATTAAGCTAAGCAGCAAACCTGTGGTAATAATGAAGTCGAATTTGTTTAATGCTTCAAACGTATTACAGTCCAATGTAACCAATACAGTTGATATTATTCCTGCATGCACACCTCCAGTTGTTACAACTCAGCCACAGAGCAGTATTCTCTGTAATGGTGCTAATGCAGTGTTTAGCGTGGTTGTTAATGGATTTGGGTTGACTTATCAGTGGGAATTGAGCACTGATAATGGAGTAAGTTGGAACCCGATTGTCGGAGCAACTACAGCTAACTATGTTATTACCGGAGCAACAAGTGTTTTAAATGGCCGCAGATACCGTGTCCAGATAAATAGTGCATGTGGTACTGCAACTTCAAACGCAGCTTCCATATATGTAAGTCCTGCATTAACTCATACAGGTGTGGTAGCAACCCCAAGTACAGTTTGCGCACCGGCGCCTTCAACCATTACAGGTACAGCGAATGGTGGTACGGTAACAAACACTGTTCTTGCCTCTACGGGTACAGTGAATATTGCTATTCCGGATGCAATTCCAGCCGGCGTAAATATTCCTCTTACTTCTCCTGCTATCAGTTTTGGTGCAGCCTCAAATCTTAAAGTACAGGTAACAACTAACTCGGGTCATAGCTGGGTAGGTGATCTGATTTTGAAATTAACCAGCCCATGTGGTACTACATTTTTATTCGATCGTCCTGGCGTACCACAAGGTGCTTTCGGCAATGATGCCGACTTTATTGGTACATATACATTTGATATTGCCGGAGCAACCATCATTCCTGAAACGGGTGGTGGTGTAATAGCTCCCGGAACTTATCAACCCTCTAATAGTGCCAATCCTGGTATAGCCCACCAATGGAGTGGTATTACATTCCCATGTAGTGGTGCAGGAACATGGACATTAAATGTATCTGATAATGCTGGCGGTGATGTAGGTACATTGGAAAGCTGGTCTTTGATCATAGGTGGCGGATATACACATACTTTAACTGGTCCTGGCACCATTGTTCAGAATGCATCAAGTGGTGCAAATAATCAAACCGGTAGTTTCACCGTTACTAACGCACCGGTTGGTGTAAATAACTATGTCTTTACTTCAAGTGATGCATTGGGTTGTACAGTAAGTACAAACGTATCGCTGACAACTTCTGCTGCTCCTGCAATAACAGTACAACCTGTTGCAAGGGTGATCTGTCAAGGCGCATCAACAACATTTGATATTACTGCAACGGGTCTTAACCTGACGTATCAATGGCAGCTAAGTACAGATGTTGGAGCTACATGGAATAATATTCCGGGCGCAACCACAAATAGTACGGCTGTTCCCGGTGCGGCATTATCACAGAGTGGTCACCAGTACAGAGTTATTATAACAACTGCCTGTGGAACCACAACAAGCAATGCAGTTACATTAACAGTTACCCCAAACCCAGTACATCAAAACCTGAGTGCAACACCTAATCCTGTTTGTGCTCCTGGCCCGGTTGCATTGACAGGAACAGCTGTTGGTGGTACATTGGCAGGCGGTGCAGATATTGTGTTAGCTAGCTCGGGTAATATTAATCTTGCGATACCTGATGGAGGAGCACCTCTAACCAATAATATAACAATGGCCGCATTCAACTTTGCTTCAGCGGCACAATTAAAAGTAAGAGTGAACATCGCACATACATGGGTAGGAGATTTGAGTGTAAGATTAACTTCTCCATGCGGAACCACAATAATATTTGACAGACCAGGGGTACCTGCTACAACACTGGGTAACTCTGCTGATCTAAGCGGTGTTTATATTTTTGATTTGAATGCTGCTACGATCATACCTGAGACATTAGGTGCAACGCCAATCCCTGCCGGATCATATAGACCATCAGACGTGCCGGGTAATCCGCACACATGGTCAGGTGTGACATTCCCTTGTTCTGCAGCTGGCACGTGGACAATAAGTGTTCAGGATAATGCTGCTATCGATGCAGGTACTTTGATTGAGTGGGCAATCCTTGGTCCTTCAGCTGTGGGTCAGTACACACACACAATGGCAGGTCCGGGTACGCTTGTTCAAAACCCATCAACAGGTGGTCCTTCTAATCCAACGGCTAACTTTACAGCAAGTAACTTAACTGCAGGAGCATTAGTATATAATCTTACTACTACCGATAGCAGAGGTTGTTCTGTTACTTCTCCGATAAACGTTACCGTTAATCCAAGGCCTAACCCAATAATTGTCGGAACAAACATGACGCAGCAAACTGCTGTATTTAATTCAACAGGAGGTGCTATAACTATTAATGCTGTTGGACCCGCAACGCCTTATCCGACTACCATCACAACAAGTGGTTTACCAGGTTCAGCAACTGTTGCTTCGGTAACATTGAACGGAGTTTCACATACATTCCCTTCAGATATAGATGTTGTATTACAATCGCCAAACGGTACAAATGTGATACTGATGTCGGATGTGGGAAGTGGTACTGATATTGTAAACGTTAATTATACATTCCAGGACGGAGCCCCTGCAATGAATACTACAGTTAATCTTACTGGAACATATAGCCCTACAAATGTGGGCACACCTGATCCCTTCATTGCACCAGGTCCGGGAAGTCTTACACAGGCTACACCAACACTGGCTACGTTCACACCTGGGTTAGTGCCTAATGGTGATTGGAAATTATTTATTGTGGATGATGCTGGAGGTGACCAGGGTAGTATAACCAGCTGGAGCATAACATTTAATTATCCTGCAATTAATCTTTGTACAGGAAGCTCAACACAGTTAGCGGTGCTTGATACAACTGCTACCAGAACTTCAACTACGCCAATTACTATCCCATCATCGGGAAATGGTTCACCCTATCCTGGTACTTTAGCAATAAGCGGGTTACCTAATTATGCAAGAGTACGTTCTGTAACATTGAGTGGACTGACACATACATTCTCCTCTGATATAGATATCTTATTGCAATCGCCTAATGGTACGAATGTAATTTTGATGTCAGATGTTGGTGGCGGTAATGCTATCAATAACGTTACATATACATTAACTGATGGAGCTCCTGCATTGGGCGCAGCGGTAAATCCATCTGGTACCTATAGTCCAACCAATATTACAGTACCAGACGACTTTCCTGCACCGGGTCCAGGTAACTTCACACAGGCCGCACCTACTATTAGCATGTTTAATACGCTAACACTTACTCCAAACGGCACATGGAATCTGTATGTAGTTGATGATGTTGGTGGCGATCAAGGCACATTAAATGGTTGGAGTATTACATTTGATGTACCGGGTGCAACAACTATCACATATACATGGTCACCAGCTACAGGCTTAAGCTCGACAACTGGTAATCCTGTAACAGCATCACCAACTGTAAATACTGTATACAGTGTAAATGCTGTAAGCAATTTTGGATGTACGAGTGCGGCTCCGGCAACTATAGCTGTAAATATTCTTGCTTTGCCTGCTATAACAGTACAGCCAACACCTGCTACGCAAACCATCTGTGCTGGTAATAATGTTACTTATACTGTAACTGCAACCGGTGCTGGTTTAACATACCAATGGAAAAAAGATGGTGTGAACCTGGTGAATGGTCCTGGTATTTCAGGAGCAACAACAAATACACTTACCCTCACATCAGTTACGGCTGCAAGCGCAGGAACGTATACAGTGGTGGTTACTGGTTCTTGTCCACCGGCACTTACATCAACTAATGCTGTACTGTTAATAGGTACATTGCCAACCATTACAACACAACCTCCTGCTACTGCAACTGTTTGCGAAAGACAATCTAGAACATTGAGTGTTGTAGCCACTGCACTTCCTCCAATACAGATTTACCAATGGCAGGTGAGTACAGATGGTGGTGTTAACTGGACTAACCTTACCAACTCAGCAGCTGGAGCAAGTCCATTCTATACCAATGTATTTTCTGCGACATTGACAATTGCGAATGCGCCATTGTCTATCAATAACTACAGGTATCGTGTTATAATTACTACCAATTGCGGATTCACCATAACCTCTAGTGCAACCACACTTACAGTTAGCGCAACACCAGTTGCGACAGCAGTGCCGGTTACAGCAAGAGTTTGCGTAAGTGATACATTATTGTTGTTAAGTGGGTCACCAGCAGGTGGTGTATGGAGTGGTCCGGGCGTCGTGCCGGGTACTAATCAGTTCATACCTTACAATACAGCTGTAGGTACATGGCCGGTTATGTATAAAGTAACCAATACACCTTCAGGTTGTTCAGATTCTGCTGTTATCAGTATCAAGGTAGAATCATGTCCTGAACGTGTCAGGGTGCTTACCAATGGTGGTGTAATACTTTATCCGAATCCAAACAACGGACAGTTTAATATCAGGGTGAACAGCACATTGTATAATTATCTTGGTATGAAAGTATTTACTGCTGCGGGTGCATTGGTGAAACACCAGAAATGGAGCAACCTGCCTTATGGCAGAGTATTACCGATCGACTTGCGTCACCTTGCTTCAGCGGTTTATCTGGTTTACATCTACTATGAGGATGGTGTAAGAACATCTGAAATGACCTTCAAAGTAATTGTAGCGTCACATTAATAGATTAAATAATCAACTCATACAAGGCATCCCTTTAAAACGGGATGCCTTTTTTAATTTTATCTTTATAAATAATCAATGCAGATAAGTATCGCAGACATATTAACCAGTAAACAAAACGAGTTTCATCCTGTTGTTCCATTTATGCCTGATAAGTATAAAATAATCAGCCTGGATCTGTCTTTATCAAATGAAGAACTAACCGAAGAGATTTACGTTAATACAGACCGGTTTGGTAAATGGATAAATGAGAAGCTACTTAACTCTTCAGCTTTGTATGCAGTTGGTGGCTATAATGAGAACAGGAAAATTTATAGTCGTAGTAAAGTGTTTGATGCTGATGAGCCCAGGCGATTGCATTTAGGAACTGATATATGGGGTAAATGTAATACACCGGTGATTGCGCCATTGGATGGCGTAGTTCACAGCTTTGCATTCAATAATAATTTTGGTGATTATGGTGTTACGATTATATTGTCTCATTATCTCGGTGGAACAAACTTCTATACTTTATATGGTCATTTAAGCCTGAACTCAATAAAAAACCTGGAGGAAGGTGTTTTAATAAAAAAGGGTGATGTGTTTGCAGAGTTCGGTATGCAGTTTGAAAACGGGAACTGGCCATCGCATTTGCATTTCCAGATTATATCAGATTTAGAAGAAATGAAAGGCGACTATCCTGGAGTTTGTAAATTATCAGAGCAAAAAAAATATTTGGCAAACTGTACTGACCCTGATTTGATCTTGCAAATGAATAAATATTTGTAAACAGTATAAATCAATCTTCTCCGGTCAATTCCTTCACTATCGATTCGCATTCTTCTTGTAGTGTTAAAGAGGGTCTTTTTCTTCCGGCACGGTTATACCAGTAATCTGCATTCGAAGTATCACCTTCTTTGCGGTGGAGATAAGCATGTATCCATGCAGCCGTTTTATCTTCTATATCTTGTATAATAGTATGAGCATTTTCCCAATCTCCTTTTGTATCATACCATAAAGCTTTGAGATACTCCGGTATGCCCGGGGGTGCAGTTTCCTGGGATAAACTTTCTTTGAATTCTTTCAATGTCATATTTCAAAAATAACAAAGCTTCTCAATTTCGGGAATCGATTTACAGAGCTTTATTTTTTAATGTTTAGTTTTGTTCAATAATAAAGTTCATGGCCAACCCCAACCTGAATAACGAAAAAGATTTTTTAAGTGCATCTGATAAGGAGTTTGAAAACAACATCCGGCCCGCCCATATTGAAGAGTTTGCAGGTCAGTCGCAGATCATCGAGAACCTTCGCATATTTATAAAAGCAGCAAAGATCCGGGGCGAAGCATTAGATCATATTTTATTTCATGGTCCGCCGGGTTTGGGTAAAACAACATTGTCAAGAATTGTTGCTAATGAAATGGGTGTAAGTATCAAAGAAACTTCCGGCCCGGTGATTGAAAAACCCGGAGACCTTGCGGGCCTGCTTACTAATCTTGAACCGAATGATGTTCTATTTATAGATGAAATACATCGGCTGAGTAATGTGGTTGAGGAATATCTCTATGCTGCCATGGAAGATTACCGCATAGATATTATGATTGACAGCGGCCCCAATGCAAGAAGTGTACAGATAAACCTGAATCAGTTTACATTGATCGGCGCTACTACAAGAAGCGGATTGCTAACGGCTCCATTACTTTCAAGGTTTGCTATTAAATCAAGACTGGAATATTATACAGCCGAAGTGCTGAATAAGATCATCCATCGTTCTTCAAAAATTCTCGGTACAAAAATCTCTAAAGAAGCAGTCCATGAAATTGGCAGAAGAAGTCGCGGAACACCTCGTATAGCAAATGGTTTGTTGCGGAGAGTAAGAGATTTTGCGCAAGTGTTGAATGATGGTGAAATTGATTTTGGCATCACACAGCATGCACTCAAAGCATTGAATGTGGATGAGCATGGGCTCGATGATATGGACAATCGCATCCTTTCAACTATCATCGATAAATTCAAAGGTGGTCCGGTTGGTATTACAACTATTGCAACCGCAGTAGGAGAAGAAGCTGGTACATTAGAAGAAGTGTATGAACCATTTTTAATACAGGAAGGTTTCATACAAAGAACAGCAAGAGGCAGGGAGGTAACTGCTAAAGCCTATGAACATTTAGGCAAAACAAAACCAAATTCGCCGGGAACACTCTTCTCATAAAAAAAGGACTACAGGTTTCCCTATAATCCCCTTTAATCTATTACTTGTAGTTCTATTGTACAACTAATCTGAATCCATTGCCATGTATATTCACGATCTCAATCTTTTCATCATCTTTTAAATACTTTCTCAGCTTTGCAATGTAAACATCCATGCTGCGTCCATTGAAATAAGTATCGCTGCCCCAGATCTTTTTCAAAGCTTGTTCTCTTGGCAATAGATCATTCAAATGTTCGGCCAGCATTTTCAATAACTCATTTTCTTTTGGAGAAAGTGTTTGTGTTATACCATTATGTATCAATTGGCGTAGTTTGGGATTAAAATGATAAGTGGATAGATCAAATTCTTTGTTCTCACTTTCCTTGTTCATTTCTTCATTACGCTTCAGTATCGCTTTTATTTTCAACAGCAGTACTTCGCTGTCAAAAGGCTTGGTGATATAATCATCAGCGCCGAGTTTATACCCCTGGATCACATCTTCTTTCATAGTTTTTGCACTAAGAAAGAACAAGGGAATATCGGGGTCCACATCGCGGATCTCTTCTGCGAGTGTAAAGCCATCCATATTCGGCATCATTACATCCAGTAAGCAGATATCAAATTTTTCACGTTGAAATGCAGCGAGGCCAAGGCGGCCATCCCGTTCAAGCGTTACATCATAATCATTCAGTTCAAGATAGTTCTTCAGCACACTTCCGAGATTGTTATCGTCTTCGCACAATAAGATTTTGGGTTTTTTGCCTTCCATGTTTTTTATTTTAGGTTCTATTTGGATGTGTAAAGTTTTGAAAACCTGCGACATCCTTTGTTAAAGTAATAATTGCAAATAAAGATAAAGCAAATCCGGTCTTGAAGCATTCGGGTTCAATATTTTGTTAAAAGAATTGAATAGGGACTGGCGATTCACGGGCAGACTGGTTTATTTTTGTCTTTCAACTCTATTAAATGGCAATGCATCTTACTCCGGATAACCGCTTAAAGAAGCTGATTGTGATTGGCGACCGTGTTTTAATCAAACTTGCAAGACCCGATGAAAGAACTAATAGCGGTCTGTATTTGCCACCAGGTGTGCAGGAAAAAGAAAAAGTACAACAAGGTTATATAATTAAAACAGGTCCGGGTTATGCAATACCAATGCCGGTAGATGATGAACCATGGAAACAGGATGAAGATCAGGTAAAGTATGTACCGCTGCAGGCAAAAGAAGGAGACCTCGCTATTTTCTTATTAAGTGGTGCAACAGAAGTGATGTATGAAAATGAAAAATATTTTATCGTTCCGCAAAGCGCTGTGCTGATGCTGGAGCGGGAAGAAGATTTGTAATTATGCATAAATCAATTATCTCAACAGGTTTATTTTTTCTTACTATCTCTTTAGCTGCCCAAAAATCAATTGACGGTCTTGTTCAGGCAGAGAGGAATTTTGCCGCTTATTCGGTTTCAAATAATACAAAAGATGCCTTTTTAAAATTTGCTGATAGTGCCGGAATCGTATGGGCATCGGAAATTGAAGCACCGGTAAACGCAATCGAAAGCTGGATGAAAAGAGAAAAACGTACAGGTAAATTGGATTGGTCGCCGCAACACGCTGAAATTGCTGCGTCACAGGATTTCGGTTACACAACAGGTCCCTATACTTTCTCCCGCAATGATTCTGTGCTCAGCCGTGGTGAATACTTCAGTGTCTGGAAAATCAATAAAAACGGAGAATGGAAGTTTATCGTGGATTTGGGGGTGAATAATACACCAGCTATTTCAGATTCTAAGCTAGAGAAAATAACAGCTGAAAAGATTTCCGGGAATGCTACTACTACTGAAATGCTGAAGGCAGAAGCGAACTTTACAACTTTATCCGTACAGAATAGAAATAAAGCCTATAAAAAGTTTTTGTCAGCAAAAAGTATTTTGAAACGCAATAACCGGCAATCCGCAATAAGTAAAAATCTTCAAAAGAGGATTATCAATAATGACCCCCAGGATGCTGTCTTCAGGTTGCTTGGTTCAGGCATAGCCTCGTCAGGAGATTTGGGTTATACATTTGGGAATATAACAACAGGAGTTAAGCAATTTGGGTATCTCCGTATCTGGCGCAATGAAAAAGACGGTTGGAAAATAGCGGTTGAAGTATTGAGGTATTAAATACATTTACATAAATTCATTTTATATAATCATCCATTTATGGCAGATGCAACAAAATTTCTGGAAGCAATAAAAGCAGGCTATACTTTCAAAGGCGAAGCATTTAAAATTGGTAATGGTGTATTGGATGGAAATGTAGTAAGGGGAGCAGATGTTTTATTACCGCTAAAGACGATGAACCGTCACGGTTTGATTGCAGGTGCCACAGGAACCGGTAAAACAAAAACATTGCAGGTGATGAGTGAAATTTTAAGTGATGCAAGTGTGCCTGTTGTAATAATGGATATAAAAGGCGACCTCAGCGGTATTGCTGCTGCCGGAGCAGTGAATGATAAAGTAACAGATAGGATTCAAAAACTAGACATTGAATTTAAGCCCGCTGCTTACCCCGTTGAGTTGCTAAAAAGGGGCAAGACTGCGTGCAACAGTGAGTGAGTTTGGCCCGGTGCTGCTTTCAAAAATTTTAGGATTAAATGACACACAGGGTGGTTTTGTCGCCATGATATTTAAATATTGTGATGATAACAAGCTGCCGTTGCTGGATCTGAAAGATTTAATTAAAGTGCTGCAGTTTGTAAGTAATGAAGGAAAAGCAGCAATGGAAAAAGATTACGGAAAGATCTCTACAACAAGTACAGGAACGATCTTAAGAAAAGTAATAGAGCTGCAGCAGCAAGGTGCCGATCTGTTTTTTGGGGAATTAAGTTTTGATGTGGATGACCTGATGCGTATCAGCGATGATGGCCGCGGAATGATCTCGGTAGTCAGGGTTACAGATTTACAAGACAGACCAAAACTGTTTTCAACATTCATGTTGCAATTGCTGGCAGAATTATATGCTAGTTGTCCGGAAGAAGGTGACTTAGATAAACCCAAGCTGGTATTATTTATTGATGAGGCCCATCTTATTTTCCAGGAAGCAAGTGATGCGTTGCTGCAACAAATTGAAACGATCATTAAACTTATCCGCTCAAAAGGGATCGGGATATTTTTCTGTACACAAAACTCGATGGACGTACCTGCTTCAGTGCTGGCACAGTTAGGTTTAAAAGTGCAGCATGCTTTAAGAGCTTTTACTGCGGCCGACAGGAAAGTGATAAAACAAACTTCGGAGAATTATCCTGAAACAGAATTTTATAAAACTGAAGATCTGATTACTCAATTAGGCATCGGTGAAGCATTGGTAACAATGCTGAACGAAAAAGGAATCCCCACACCACTGGTGCATTGCATGTTGCGACCACCACAAAGCCGGATGGATATTTTATCAGATACTGAAATAGATGCATTGGTAGCAAAATCAAAGATTGCTGCGAAATATAACAAAGTTGTTGATAGCGAAAGTGCTTATGAAATTTTGAACGAAAAGCTGAATGAGGCTGCGAAAAAAGAACAGGAACAGAAACAAGAGCAGGCTGAAGAAAAGGAAGAAAGAAAAACAACTAAGAAAGAAAAAGGGTTCTTTGATGATCCGGTAGTGAAAAGTATGACCCGTACTGCTGGCAATACGATTGTGAGAAATTTACTCGGAGTTTTAGGATTAGGTGGTCGTAGTCGTAAAAAAAGCCTGTTTTAAGGCTGCCCAAAACCTGCTTGTTTCTGGATGGTAAATATTTTTAAAAAAAACTAACCAATAGAATAAACCTTTCTGATTAATTAATGTCTTATGCCGTGATTAATACCAGCTTCATGAAACAATTCTAGAATCTATTTCTCACTTATATTCTTCTTTCCATTTTTTGCCCGTTTTTAATGTCCGATCTCTTACAAAGCTTTTTCTGAGCTTCAATCCTGAAAGTTCCAGTAAAGAACTGTGTAATTGAAAACCTGCTTATGCCGTACTTTTTTGAAAAACTCCTCTCAAAACTCCTGCTTTCATTCATCATTTAAAAACGTGAACTACATGAAAGCTATCATGAAAAACAAATACATGGGTGTGTTATTATTATTTACAAACACCCTAATTAATGCTCAGGCTCAATCCAAAAATTTCGAAATAGGGCTAGGTTTAGGTGCTTATATCTACCAGGGTGATTTAACACCAAATCAATTAGGTTCATTTAAAACCACGAAACCCGGCCTTCATTTATTTGCAAATAAAATTGTGAGTTCAAATCTCAGTTATCGCTTTAACCTTGCTATTGCAAAACTGGAAGGGGATGAGTCAAAATATTCAAATCCTGAATACCGGCAACAAAGAAACTTTAAATTCGAAAGTCCGTTGATCGAATTATCAGGATTGGCTGTGTGGGATATCCAGGGAAATAATTTTAACAGGAATAAAGGACGTTTTTCGCCGTATGTTTTTACAGGTGCAGGCTTAAGTTTTTTAAATATCAAACCTGATTGGAGCAGCTTCAATGCTGAATTTTTTACTTCTGAATCGGAGGTGGGGACTGGTTTAAATACTGATTCTCAGAAAAAACTTCCGAAAGTATTACCGTTCATTCCTGCTGGTATAGGATTTCGATATGAGATTTCAAGCAGGTTTGCTATAAATGCAGAAGCAACATACCGGTTTATTTTTAACGATTATCTTGATGGGTTCAGTTATGCTGCTAATCCCAAAAGAGATGATCATTATCACAGTATTACTATTGGCGTTATTTATAAAACAGGAAATAAAAACAGGCTGAATTGTCCCCCGGTAAAATAAAAAAGCCAGAGGCATAACCTCTGGCTTTTGAAGATTTTAATATTACTCATTTATCTTAACAAGTTTCAATACTGATTTTTCTTTTCCCTGCATTACTTCAACGAAATACATACCGGGACGGTAGCTATCACCAATTTTTATTACCTGGCTTGAGTTGAAATTTTTCTGTTCAATTACTCTTCCGGAAATATCTGTTACCCGCAAGTTTGTAATAGTAGCATTACCACCAGAAATGATCAGTGTAAAATTCTTTGCTGATGGATTTGGCATTGCTGTTACTACAACTTTCCCAGTTTGTGTTTGCTCATCTCTTGCGTCGTTACTGGTAATTGTATTTAACGGAGCAGCACAAGCACCAAGCATATCACCATGTGATAAATGTATCGATACTTCTGAAGTGCTAACAGTCAGAGTGCTCGGACTGCCTGACTGTGTATGACACAGATTAACCTTATCCAGTTTCTTACCGCCGCGAATATCCATAACTGTTACAGACTTATTGATAGTAGCCTGGCAATTGTATTGATCCTTTATTGTTACCGAATAAGTAGTCGTTAAGGTCGGGCTCACAGTAATTGATGAAGTAGTTGCACCTGTTGACCATAAATATGTATAACCGGGATTTCCTCCGCTTGCCTGCGCAACGAGTGTAAGCGAAGAAGCCGGTGAATAACCGATATAAACAGTATTCGCCAATACACCAGAAGAAAGAGCAAATGCATTCGGAATTGATACATTCAGGTTTCCATTTACAATAACTGTGGTTTGACAAGTTTGTATATTTCCGCTTCCATCAGTTACTGTCCAAGTAATAATATTGCTGCCAATATTAAATGGTCCGCTTGCATTATTTGTTGATCCGGATCTGCTGGTAGTGCCAGTGATAACATAACTATAGCTTAGTGTACTGCAATTATCAGTTGCTGTAATAGGAGGAATAATATAGCTACCAGCAATGCTGTAACAAAGTGGCGAAACTGTCGGACAAGAAGTAATAACTGGCTTTTGGTTATCCGTTACTGTTACTGTTTGTGTTGCAGTCGCTGTATTACCTGCTGCATCTGTTATTGTCCATGTTACAATAGTTACCCCTTTAGGGAATTGAGCAGGTGCGTCGTTACTTACGGTCAATTGACCTGAACAGTTATCGGAAGTAGTTGGGCTGCCTAAAACAACACCAGTAGCATAACATACGCCTGCATTATTGTTTACGGTTTTGTTAGACGGTGCAGTAATAGTTGGTTTTTGATTGTCCATTACCGTTACCGTTGCATTTGCTGTTGCTGAATTTCCATTGGCATCTGTAACGGTTAAGGTGACTGTATTCTCCCCAACATCATTACAATTGAATATTGTTTTATCAAGATGGTACCCGTCTGCGGGGATCGAACAATTATCTGTCGATCCATTATTTATTTGTGATGGTATGATTGTGACCGTACCATTTGCTCCCAATACTGCATTTATATTCTGCACATGAACAACAGGTGGTGTCACGTCTTCAACTGTTACTGTTGTTGCATCAGATGTATTGGAGCATCCATTTGCATCGGTTATTGTTACTGAATAATTTCCTGTTTGCTGAACTACTATTGATGCCGATGTAGCCGAGTTGCTCCATAAATAACTAACAGCTGAACTAGCAGAAAGCGTTACTGATCCACCGGGACAGAAGGATATAGGTCCATCCGGCGTTATGGAAACAGATGGGACCTGGTTAATTGTTACATGTGCTGTTACTACTGAATCGCACCCATTGATATTGGTATACGTGTGAATATAATCTCCTGAACTTGTTACAGCTATTTCACTCCATGGTAATACCAGACTTGTACATGCCGATGTATCAAAAGATGTAGGTTCGCTGCTGTAATGAATGGTCAGATGCAAAGTCACTACTGAATCGCATCCTCCTATTTCTTTCAGTGAATGAGTTGGAGTACCAGAAGTCGTGTACACATTTCCATACCAGTTAAAACTGTTACAGGCAACGGCTGTCGTGTCACCTGTGGTCGGCGTCGTGATAGTAAGATGTAATATTGCTGTTGAATCACAACCTGAAATACTCGTGAATCCTGTTTTTGAATAAGTCCCTGATTGATTATAAGTCTGTCCGTTCCAATCAAAACTATTGCAGGAGTAAACTATCGCCTCACTTGCAACACTACATGTTCTTGTGTACCATATAGGCGAAGTAACTATGCGTGAATTGCCATTGGTAATATCAATATAATAATATCCAGTTGCACCGTTTGCTAAATTATTATCAATAAAATTTAAACTGTTGCCGATAACTGAATCAATTTTCACAGGCATTATTCCGCTTCCGGGAGTGCCGGACATAATCCTGATAATAGCAGATGAAGTATTTGTAGTAGCATCGGAAAGAGTAACTGATATTGCCGGAGCATTTCTATCAGAAAAAACAGAACCCATTATTTTAGTATTGATCGTAAAATCAACTTTACTATCACAATCTTCTGTAGCGTAAAAATGCATATCATGCATTGCTTTTATAATTTCTGTTTTATTTAATAGTGGTGCAATAACAGCAGTTCTTGCAGTAGTAGTATGTCCGAAGGTTGTATTGTGATTATCGTGATCAATAGTTGGTCCTAAATGGTAACCTTTCGCAAGTAAAGTTTCATAATACCACAGATAAGACATCGTTGACGGATTGGTATAAGTAGTATTTGTTGAAAATGCCGGACCGGTTTCAACAGCTGAACCAACAATTGCACTGTCTGCTACAGCATCCAGGGCAATACCGGCAAGATTATTATAATCCGTTTGATTCGGATGCGCCAGTGTAGCGAACGTATTTTGATTTTTAAAATCATTTATGGTTTTAAACAACCCGGTTGAACCGGTGTACACATTTTTCGGAACATATACATCATAATTATCCGTTGGTCCCCAACCACCATTTCCTGATTCCCAACCGAAGAGTTGGTTCATGCCATCGCCATACACGACAACATGGCCACCACCGGAAATCACACCCCATTCCATTCCATACAATGCTAAAAAGTTCGGATGAACATTGGTAAATGAATCCGCCTGGATCGGGCCTTTATGATAATTGGCAATCGTATTTCCGGGATTATCATTAGAAGAATAATGATTGTGTTCTGAAATACCTAAAAAGTCCATACACTGTGCAGTCATCGCATAATTATAATCATCAGCCGGAGTATAACCGGGGTGGTCGTCGTTTCCGTCCGAGTAATCCGAGTGAGCATGCAGGTTACCAAAATAATAATTATACGTCACCGCACTTGTAGTCGTAGCGTAGCCTGTTAAAGGCGAAACGGTTAAATATTTTGTACCGCCCGAACAATTTTTATTAGCAGCGAAAACAAAAAAGTAATAAGTAGTTCCCGTGCTTAAATTATTTGCAATAAAGCTGGTTGCAGCACTATTGGAAATAACAATACCTCCTCCTAATGATTCGCCCACATTATAATCAACGTTATCTGCTGGCAGTGCCGATAGAGAAGATGAAGTGCTTCTAATGACCAAATAATCATCGGCACTATTCGATCCATTAAATGTTCCGGATATCAAAGTATTGGCTGCATTAAATGTAAGAATGGTGGGTTGTGCTGAAGGACTTGTGCATGGCGGAAGTGGTTGTGTTGTTTGTGAACCGTTTAGTGGATCAACAATATTATATGTAGGGCCATTGATACAACTTTGAGAATTCAAGCTAAAAACAAAGAAATAATATTGAGTGCCTGCCGTTAAACCCGATGAAATGAAAGATGTGGTGTTGCTTCGTTTAACAACCACACCATTTCCCAATACATCACCAACATTATAAACTGAGCCATTTGCAGGATCAGCAGTTAAAGCCGATGATGTTGATTTTACTACAAGATATTCATCCGCAGCAGTTGCAGTGAAAGAACCTTGTATAGAACCTATAGTTATATTACTAAATACTAATTCAGATGCCTGCGCAGACGGCGCTGTGCATGGCGGAAATCCTGCATTCGTAGTTGCATTACCGGTTAGCGGATTTAAAGCAAGATATTTTGGCCCACCGGTACAAACCCCATTTACAGCGTAAGTAAAAAAGTAATAAGTGGTAGATGGAGATAAACCCGTTGCAGTAAAATTCAAAGAACTTCCTTTTGCAATCACGGTTCCGTCACCGAACGATTCTCCAACATTGTAAACAACTCCATCAACCGGAGTCGAAGTAAGATCGCTGTTGGTGCTTGCTATGGTAAGGTATTGATCTGAAGAAGGACTTCCTGCTGTAAAACTTCCCTGGATGGATATATCTGAAATAGTTCCAAAAACCATAGATGTAGGTTGGGCTGTTGGTGAACTGCAGGGTGTAGATGGAACGGATGTAACAGTTAAGTTGTCAATGCTGATCTTAGGCCTTGATCCGGTTGTGCCACCGGTGCCGTTGTAATAATAAAATCTGAGTCTTGCATTAGGGTTATTATTAAACGATGCAGGCAATGGAATATTTGCTATTGAACCATTAGTAAGAATATTATTTGTAAAATTTAAAACGGCTGCAGAACTTATTTCAGTAAATGTTGTGCCGTTAACACTACCATAAACTCTCAATGATCCTTTTCTATTACCTGTTGCATTATTAATCGATGCCCAGTCAAAACTTAACGTCCCTGCATTTACACCTGTGAAATCCATATAAAAATCTATCGCAGCAGAAGTAGTATTATCAGCCGTTCCTGTCGATAGTAAAACAATTGATGTTGTAGGGGGAACCTGGTCTGTACCTTTTTGTACACCGCCCGAAGATCCAAAAGCTGCGCCCTGGAATGAGTTAGTTGATGCTGTTAATGTGGTACCATTTGGAATGCCGCCTGAACCAGTTGCACTAAGACCACCCCAATGATTAGCGCCATCACCAGAAATAAAGAAATTGGTCCAGTTAGCTATATCATGAAAATCCTCTGTATAACTTAAAGATGGTTGAGAAGCCATCACAACCGGTAAGGGCGTTTCGGTGAAAGCTTGTTGCGCCCCATATGAAGTACCAATACTATTTGTCGCATAAGCTTTATAAAAATATCTTGTATTCGGTGCAAGACCCGTAATAGTTGAACTGAAATTTCCTGAGTTTAAATTGGTAGATGGTACCTGAGTTCCTGTACCATTAGGAAATCCTGAATTAACACTGTATTCAATTCCATAAGCAGTAATGGATGCGCAACCGTCATTGTTGATGATTCCTGATACAGTCGCGGTAGTTGCAGCAGGAATACTGGTTCCCGTAGTGACTGTTGGCGCAGTATTAATTCCAGAACCCATTGCAGCAACAGCAAAATTAGTTACACCACCACCAGTTAATAAAATATCGCCGTTATATGATTGTACGGCAGTCGGCGTAAATTTTACATAGATTATTTTATCGGTAAACCCATTACCTGCATAAGAGAAACTAAGGGTGCTTGCATATATGCCATTCGGAGTTTCAGAATAAGTAAACCCTGTAAGGGAAGCAATAGAAATATCAGTTCCGTCAAGATCGGATCCATTTATGGTAAATGAACCGGGGCCAGCTGTTGTATTAATACAAATATTTCCAAAATTGGGTAATGGGGAAATAGTTGTTAAAACCGGGATGCCCGATGATGCCCTGTTTACGGTAACGGAATATGTTTTGGTAGTAATTCCATCCTGTGCAGTAACAACCGTGTTAATAATATTATCCCCTGTGCTCAATGCAATGGCAGTTGATGCGTTTCCACTGGCAACTGTAACATTATTTACTTTTATTGTAGCATTGGCATCACTTGCAGTCGGTGTTACCGTGATGGAGCTGACGCTGTTTGCAACAGAAGCTGTATAACTGGTAAGGCCGGAAGAAAATACTGGCGTTAATGTTCCTGCACTCAGAGAGAGGTTTGAAAGATCAGCATTTGTAGAGAGAGCAGCAATTGCAACTGTTCCTCCTACTGCTAAACTATTTACATTACCTGTTCCAAAAGCAAGCGTTCCGGCAGCACTGGATGCTCCCCATGCATATAACCTCAGTGTAATGGTAGTTCCGCTAAATACATTTTGCAGTGCACTGATGGCTGATAAACTAATTTGTGGTTGAACATCCCCGCCCGAAGTGGTTGTTGTAAAAGAAACGGCTAAGCCTATATCTGTAAAGTTTGTTCCATCAGTGCTATAGCGCCATATATAAGCATTGGGTCCTGTACTTGTTCTTCGGAGTTTAAAATCTAAAGTAGAAAGCGAAACTTTGTAGTTCGCTTTAGCTGAAATAGCGCATTGATAGTAGCGGTTATTTGTTATTGCTCCTGCTAAATTTACATCGGTCCACGTGTTGGATGCATAGCCACCTGTAAGGGAACTTGCTACTATACCACTTCCTCTTGATAGTACGCCAGTATTAAGATTTGCATCATTGGTAGTAGCATTCAGGTTGCCTGCGGTTGTGCCGCTCAACGCATTATTATTCCATGCTACTATTTGCCCAGTAATATCAGAATTTAAAATTCCAAAGCAGAAAAGAAACAAGAAAAAAATCTTTCTCATGATAACAGTAGTTTAGTTTTCAAAAAATAATCTGAAGAAATAAGAATCGGAATGTTCGGAAGGATTTTGGAGAGGTCAAATGTAGGGGGAATCAAGGCTTATCAGCCATTAAGTAATAATGAAACTTTTCCCCAATCGTATAAATACGGCAAAATGAATTTTTTAGTTTTTACCCAGCCTGATATCAGTAATTCTAAGTTGAAGGGATTTAATTCCCTGCCATTCATTTTCATCTATTTTACAAAGAATGTCAACAGGAGTTTTCATCTGAAGTAAATGAAATTTATCAGCCATGCCAAATCCAATTCCAGTTAATGTTATATCATCTTTTCTTAAAACAAAGCGAATGTGATCTTCTTTTACAATTTTTGAATACCCGGTATCCAGTACATTTTTAATAATAAACTGTGGCCGCATATTACCCGGACCGAAAGGTTCCATTTGTAAAAGGATATTGTAGAAATTCTGGGAGATGTCTTTAAAAGAAATTTCAGCATCAATGATTTCTTCCGGGATTAAATGCTCAAGATTGATTGTTGAAGAAACAACTTGTTCGAATTTTTCACGCAGCTCATTTACTTTATCAACTTCCAACGTCATTCCAGCTGCAGCAAAATGACCACCATATCCAAGTAAATGTTCACGGCAGGCATGAATAGCTTCATATAAATTAAAACCGGGCACACTGCGGGCACTGCCTGCTGCAATTTCTCCGCTTTTTGTCAATACAATTGTTGGCCGGTAATAATGTTCAATCAAACGTGAAGCAACAATACCTACCACTCCTTTATGCCAATGAGGTTGATAAACTAAAGTTGATTTTCTTTTTTCCCAATCTTTATTTTCTCTTATTTGTTCCAATGCAGATTGAGTAATTGAACTGTCAGCTTCCTTTCTATCCGTGTTATCGCTATGAAGTTGTTCTGCAAAGCTGATTGCTTCTTCATAGGTTTCTGCAATAAACATTTGAACTGCTTTTGTTGCATCATCCATACGGCCGGCAGCATTTACTCTAGGAGCAATCATGAAAACAAGATTCTGTATCAGCAATTCTTTTTTTAAACCGCTTAAAACTGAAAGTGCTTTAATACCGGGATTCGGATTTTCATTTGCTTTTTTTAAACCATAATAAGCCAGCACACGGTTTTCGCCGGTCATTGGTACAATGTCCGCAGCGATTGCTGTTGCAACGAGATCGAAGTATTCATTTACTTCGGCATCATTTAATCCAAACTGAGGTGCTAATGCAGTTATTAATTTAAACCCAACACCACATCCGCATAATTCTTTATAAGGATAATAACAATCTTTTTGTTTAGGATTGAGAATAGCAACAGCAGCCGGCAATTCATCGTCAGGCAGATGATGATCGCATACGATGAATTCGATCCCTATGTTTTTTGCATAAGCAATCAAATCAACAGACTTGATTCCACAATCGAGTGAAATGATCAATGTAAATCCATTCTCTTTTGCAAAATCAATTCCTATTTTACTTATACCATAACCTTCGCGGTAGCGGTGTGGTATATAAAAATCAAGGTTTGAATGAAATTTTTTTATAAAACGATACATGCAGCTTACCGCTGTAGTGCCGTCAACATCATAATCCCCAAATACAAGAATTTTTTCTTTTGCATTAACCGCTTTGATAATTCTCTCAACAGCCTTATCCATGTCTTTCATCAACCAGGGATCATGCAGTTCATCTAACGAAGGCCGGAAATATTTTTTTGCTGTTTCAAGATATTCAATACCGCGTTGCACCAGTATTTTGCAAATAGCAGGATGAATTTTTAATTGAGATTGCAATGTCTTTACTTGTTCTTCGTCAGCAGTCAATATGGTCCAGCGTTTTTCCATTCAGTTTCTAAAGTAAAGGAAAAAAGTTGTGCAGAAAAGAATCAGTATTTCCGGTCAGTGACAAAAACCACCATATCTTCTAATCCTTGCCGGATAGAGCTTTCAGGGAAACTATGTAAAATTTTCAATGCTTCATTTCTGTATTCATTCATTTTGGCTTCGGCATATTTTATTCCCCCTGTTTTTTCTACTTGTCCGATCACCCATTTCACTTTTTCTTTCTTTGTGTTTTCATTTTTTAAAATATATATGATTTTTTTTCGGGTAGAACTGTCTGTATTGTTCAATGTATATATTAACGGAAGGGTCAGCTTTTTTTCTTTGATATCATTCCCGGTAGGCTTTCCAACATTTTCGGAGGCATAATCAAATAAATCATCTTTTATCTGGAAAGCCATCCCCGTTTGCTCTCCAAAACTTCTCATTCTTTCGGTTATTTCTTCATTCTGTGTAGTTGACCATGAGCCGGCAGCACAGGCTGAAGCCAGCAAAGAAGCAGTTTTATTCCGGATTATTTCATAATACACATCTTCTTTCAGGTTCAGCGATCTTGCTTTTTCAATCTGTAACAACTCGCCTTCACTCATTTTTCTTACAGCATCCGAAAGTATCTGCAGAATTTTGAAATCATTATTATCTAAGGATAGTAATAAGCCTTTTGAGAGCAAATAATCACCGATCAATACAGTGGCTTTAGCTTTCCAAAGGGCATAAACGGAGAAAAACCCTCTTCTTTCCATAGAATCGTCCACCACGTCGTCATGTATTAAAGTAGCTGTGTGAAGTATTTCAACAAGTGAGGCCGCCCGGTAAGAGGCGTCAGAAACCGGGGCAAAGAGTTTTGCTGAAAGCAGCACAAACATTGGCCGGAGTTGCTTGCCCTTTCGTTTTACAATATACCGTGTAATCCTGTCCAGCAGCGCAACCCGGCTTTGTACTGCCTGCCTGAACTTGTCTTCAAAAGTCCTCAGTTCTTCTTCTAATAAATGAGTAGGTAATTGCATTTAGGCTAACGGCTAGGCTTACGGCAAGCAATATACGGACAATTTTTTTTCAGGCTCATGCATCAAATTGACCATAGTTATTGACTTATGAGGGAATAATACCTTGAGATAAAGGCAAATAAATTATATAAAAATTTGGTAATTAACCCCCAAGTTTTATTTTTGCGTATTATTTCAGGACTAAGTTTTTTTCATCTTTAATCCATTGTTATGGCAAGCAAAAAGTATTTACTATTAGCAGGACTACTCTGCTTTATCTTTTCTTCAGCCTTTAGCCAAAGTGTTGGCTCTAGCTACGATGTAAAGGATACAACCCTTATCCCATCCAAAAGAATGCCTTTGCATTCTCAATTCCTTGAAGGTTCTTACAATTTTCCCGCAAAACCCAGAAACCAGTGGGAAGTCGGATTTAGTCTCGGTACTTTTAATATAAGTGGCGATGTACCTACCCGATTTACTTTCCCGAGTTTTGCTTTGCATGTACGTAAGGCCTTAGGCTACATATTCTCTCTAAGAATGCAATACCTGTATGGTTCGGGTAAAGGTCAAAGTTGGCAGGCGGCTGCAAACTATTACAAAAACACTGCATGGCAGAACAACGGCTATGTTGCTCCCGTGTTAATGGGCGACGCAACCCTCACCTCCAACGTTGTTCGGTACTTCAATAGTCAAACGCTGGCTCCGCTAACTGCTATTACTCAGATCGACCCCATTTTTTACAATTATAAAACCGTAACACAGGATCTAGGCGTTCAGGGTGTTATTACACTTAACCAGATACGATTCCACAAATCAAAAACTTCGTTTGTAGCATATCTATTTGGTGGTATTGGAGCTACTATTTATGAGACTAAGGTTAACGCTCTGAATGATGCTGGTGCAAAATATAATTTCAGAAATATTTTCGCTGCCGCTTATCCAGAAAGGAAACAAGCTCTCGATGCATTAAAAGATCTTATGGATGACTCTTATGAGACTCCAGCAGAAAATGCTTCAAATCGTCGTCCTAAATTTGCTGGTAGTACTTTGAGGCCATCAGGAACTGTAGGTGCTGGTATGGCCTTTAAATTATCAAATAAGCTTAATCTCGCACTTGAGGATCGTATAACTATAGTGAAAGATGATTTGTTAGATGGTCAACGTTGGCAGGAAGCGGCTGTTGGTGATCCAGTTATGACCGCTGATAACGATTCATATAACTATTTAAGTATTGGTCTTAATATAAATCTTGGCAAAAAAGCAGTTGAACCGCTTTGGTGGTTGAACCCACTTGACTATGCTTATAGCGAAATCCGCAATCCGCGTTTAATGCGTTTACCTAAGCCTGTATTACCTGATAGCGATGGCGACGGTGTAACTGATCAGTTCGACCAGGAGCAAACTCCCCAGGG
This sequence comes from Bacteroidota bacterium, assembly GCA_005882315.1. Taxonomy (NCBI): domain Bacteria; kingdom Pseudomonadati; phylum Bacteroidota; species Bacteroidota bacterium. The sequence goes on along the minus strand of VBAR01000001.1, from coordinate 634,411 downwards.
TTGCCCTGTTAACAGCCATGGTATTACATTAGATACTGATGGTGATGGTATTCCTGATTGTAAGGATAAAGAGTTGATCACTCCTACATATTGCCAGCCTGCAGATGCTGATGGTATTGGTAAATGTCCTTGCCCAGATTCATCTTGCTTCCCTAAACCAGTTATTGTTGGTGGAGGATCATGTGCAGAAAAACTGGGTCAGTTACCAAGTGTAACATTCGCTAAAGGAAATAGTCTTGATGATGATGCTAAAGCAGCTTTATCTACTGTTGCATCAAGAATGCGTAACAACGCAGGTTGTAAAGTAGTGGTTATCGGCTATTGCTCATCTAATAAGAAAGAGCAGCAATTAAGCTGGGATCATGTAAATGCAGTTATTACATACCTGGTAGAAAAAGAAGGTATAAGCCAGGATCGACTGATATTTAACTATGGTCAGGAAGGTGGCGATTGCAATACAGTGGACTTACAGGCTGCTGAAGCTGACGATAGCAGGCCAAACACTGTTCCGGCCCCACACCCAAATCTCAGAAAGAACTAAGTATTATTCGTTATACTTTTTGCTGATAGATGAGACCCTCCCTTTTCCAGGGAGGGTTTTTTTATTAGGTTATCTCTAAAAAAGTGGGTTTTCTTACAAAAACCTTAACTGACCTGATTTGGACAGCAATATTTTTTCCTTAAGTTTTGCGCCGAACAATTAACTTTGCAGGCCTTTATGAGGAACATACTTATCCTTATTTTTTCAGCAGTTTTATTTACCGGGTGTGCTGGTGGAAAAAAGAACATCAATAAGATTTTAAAAAGCACTGACCCCGAGTATAAACTGCGGATGGCAGAACAGTTCTTTGTAAAAAAGAAATATAATAAAGCACAGTCAATTTATGAGGATATTATGCCTTATTACAGGCATCTTCAGGGCTTTGAAGACATTTATTATAAATATGCCTACTGTGCCTACTATCAGGAGGATTATCTGAACGCAGAAAACCTGTTTAAAACTTTCCTGGAGCTTTTTCCAAATAGTACCAAAGCTGAGGAACTGGATTATATGAGAGCTTATGCGTACTATAAGCAATCACCTAAGGCCGAGTTGGATCAGACTAATACTGAAAAAGCTATTGGGTTAATGCAGATCTTTATAAACACACATCCGGGTAGCGCAAGAAATAAAGAGGCGTATGAAATAATTGAAAAACTCCGGGCAAAAATTGAATTGAAGGATTATAAAAGTGCACAGCTTTATTTTGATTTGAGCCAGTTCAGGGCGGCAGGTGTTTCTTTCACTACTTTGCTAAATACATTTCCTGAGAGTGCAAGAGCAGATGAATATAAGCTGATGGTCATTAAATCCTATTACAGGTATGCGGAAATGAGTATAGAGGATAAAAAAATAGAGCGGTTTCAGCAGGTGATTACAGAGTGCAATGAATTTATTGATCGTTTCCCTGAAAGTAAATTTCAAAAGGAAGTAGAATATTTTTTAAATCAAACAAACAATAATCTTAAAATACTGAATAATGAGCAAGTTAAGGCGTCAGCTTAGTGTAGGCACCAGCAATACCGTAGAGACAAAAAATCTTGATGACATCAAGGTGAGAACCGGTAACCTGTACGAATCTATTTCCATTATTGGGAGAAGGGCTAACCAGATCAATGTTTCCCTGAAAGAAGAGCTGCATAGCAAGCTGGATGAGTTTGCCAGCCATACAGATAGCCTGGAAGAAATTCATGAAAACAAAGAACAGATTGAAATTTCAAGAGCATATGAACGTATGCCTAACCCTGCTTTACTGGCAACACAAGAATTCTTAGAAGACAAAGTGTATTTCCGTAAGAGTGAAGACGATCTTTTCAGTTAAGATAAAAACGAATTAAAAAATAAAATGCGTTTCTCTAACAGGGAACGCATTTTTTATTTTAAGATAATGACAACGCATCTGTGATCTGCCTAGTAAAAAAATGGGGATTTAAGTATTACTTTTGTTATCATGTTAGCGGGTAAAAAAATATTATTAGGAATTACCGGCAGTATTGCGGCTTATAAGGCTATTTACCTGGTACGCTTGCTGGTAAAAGAAGGTGTCGAGGTCAAGGTGATCATTACTCCATCAGCAAAAGATTTTGTAACAACTCTTACACTTTCCACTTTATCAAAAAATCCTGTACTTGTTGATTTATTTGATGAAGAAAGCTGGACTAATCATGTAATGCTTGGTCGCTGGGCTGATGTGATGATCATAGCGCCGCTCAGCTGCAATACACTGGCTAAAATGGCAAATGGCCAATGTGATAATTTATTATTAGCAACCTATCTATCTGCTACCTGTCCCGTAGTACTAGCTCCGGCCATGGATGAAGATATGTGGCATCACCCTTCAACAAAGGAAAATCTAAAAAAAGTTGAATCATTCGGCAATAAGATCATCCCGGTTGAAAAAGGCGAGTTGGCCAGCGGATTATTTGGTGACGGCCGTATGTTTGAGCCCGAACAAATCATCCAGTTCATTACTGATAATTTTTTTTTATCCCGCCCTCTCGGCGGTAAAAAAGCACTGGTAACAGCCGGTCCTACATACGAAGCTATCGATCCTGTACGTTTTATTGGTAACCATTCCAGCGGGAAGATGGGCATTGCTATTGCAAAAGAACTGGAAAAAAGAGGGGCCGATGTAACTTTGGTGTTAGGTCCATCTTCGATTGATTTTTCTGCCAACGGAATAAAATTGGTAAAAGTGGAAAGCGCAGAAGAAATGTATAATGCTTGTGTGAATATTTTTGAAGAAACGGATCTGGCAGTGATGTCAGCAGCAGTTGCAGATTATAGACCTGTTTCAAAAGCTTCAGAAAAAATTAAGAAGAAAGAAGATAGCTTTACCATTCAGCTTACCAAAACAAAAGACATTTTGTTTGATCTTGGGCAGCGGAAAAAAAAGAACCAGGTTTTAGTAGGATTTGCATTAGAGACACAAAACGAAAAGGGTTATGCACTGGAAAAATTGAGTAAGAAAAAAGCTGATTGGATAGTGATGAATTCTCTAAACGATCCGGGTGCTGGTTTTGGTCATGATACTAATAAGATAACTATGTTTAGCAAAACCGGGGAAGAATTGATGTTTACGACTAAAACAAAAACTGAAGTAGCAAAAGATATCGTCGATATATTAATTCGAAATCATTATGCTTAAACGAATTTTCATTTTTATCTTTTTGGTCACAACCTGTATGAATATATCTGCACAGGAAATACAGACAAGGCTGACTGTTGTAACCAGCCGTATAAGTACAAAGGTTGATAAAAAGATATTTCAAACCCTCCAGACACAGCTTACCACTTTTATCAATAACCGAAAATGGTCAAATGATTCATATCAGCCGAATGAAAAAATTCAATGCAATTTTTTATTGAACATAGATCAGGAAATGGGCAATAATATATATAAGGCAAAACTAACAATACAGGCTGCCCGCCCGGTCTACAATACTACATATGATTCGCCGCTGATAAATTTTATTGATGATGATATCACATTTCGCTACCAGGAGTTTCAACCAATTGAATTCAATGAGAATCGTGTACAGGGTAATGATCCATTGGCAGCAAATCTTACAGCAGTATTCGCTTATTATGTGAATGTAATCCTTGGTTTTGATGGTAATTCATTTGCATTACGTGGCGGCGATACCTATTTTCAAAAAGCATGGAATATTATAAACAATGCCCCTGAATCAAAAGATATTACCGGGTGGAAGTCTTTTGAAAGCCAACGAAACCGTTATTGGCTTTCAGAAAATATCAATAATAGCCGCTTTGCACTGATTCATGATGCTATCTATTCCTATTATCGCAGTGGTTTGGATATTTTTATTGAAAATGAAGCAGAGGCTAGAAATGGAGTTCTTAACTGTCTTAATTTCCTCAATACTATCAATACTGAAAACCCCAACTCAATGATTATCCAGTTTTTCTTCCAGGGGAAAAGTACTGAGTTGGTAAAAGTATTCAGCAAAGCTGATCCGGACACCAAAACAAGGGCAAGAGATATTCTTACTAAAATAGATTTAACCAATGCCGCTGCTTATAAAGAGCTGAAATGAAAAAATTACTTCCCGTCTTTGTTGTGATTTTATTTTTCTCTTGTAACCAGGATAACAAAGTGCCTGGTAGTATTATTGAACCGGTCCGTATGCAGGAACTGATGTGGGACCTATTCAGAGCTGATGCCTTTATCACCAATTTTGCCGGTAAAGGCGACACTGCATTTAAACAACTTAAAGAATCTGTAATACTATATCGCCAGGTATTTGAAATTCATAAAACAAATAAAGAAGAATTTAAAAAAAGCCTTGATTGGTATCAGCTGCATCCTGTAGCAATGAAAAGGATACTCGATACATTACAAGGTCGTCAAAGCAAAATAATGCAGGAACGATCAAAGCCGGTCACAACTCCCCCAAGCGATACCCTCAAAATCTGATGGATCAATATTTACTTGCCAGAGAAAACAATCACTAAGTAGTATTCTAAACTCCCTTAATTTTATTTTATAAACATGAATTATGAATAAAGTTGTTGCAAATGCTGAAGCAGCAATACAGGATATTGATGATGGTGCCGTTATTATGTTCGGCGGATTTGGTTTGTGTGGGATTCCTGAAAATTGTATAAAAGCATTAGTAAGAAAAGGGACAAAAAATCTTACTTGTATTTCCAATAATGCTGGCGTAGATGATTTTGGCATTGGGCTAATGCTGCATCAAAGGCAGGTTAGAAAAATGGTATCATCTTATGTTGGCGAGAATGCTGAATTTGAAAGACAGATGCTAAGTGGCGAATTGGAAGTAGAACTGATACCACAGGGTACACTTGCTACAAGATGCATGGCTGCTGGCTATGGAATGCCGGCCATTTATACTCCCGCTGGTGTAGGTACTGAAGTAGCCAATGGAAAAGAAGTAAGAAATTTTAATGGTAATGATTATTTACTGGAATATGCTTTCAATGCTGACTTTGCTATTGTAAAAGCATGGAAAGGCGATACGGATGGCAACCTAATTTATCATGAAACGGCTCGCAATTTTAATCCGTTAATGGCGATGGCGGGTAAGATCACCATTGCAGAAGTAGAAGAATTAGTTCAACCGGGAGAATTAAACCCTGATTTCATACATACCCCGGGAATTTTTGTTCACCGTATTTTCCAGGGAATGAATTATGAAAAGAGAATAGAAAACAGAACTGTGAGAAAAGCAATTCTACAATCAGAAGTTAAAAATTTCTAAATCATGCCACTGACTAAAGAACAAATAGCACACCGGATAGCCCGGGAGCTAAAAGATGGGTATTATGTAAATCTTGGTATTGGTATTCCAACTTTGGTGGCTAATTATATTCCTGCCGGAGTAAATGTTATTCTGCAAAGTGAAAATGGATTATTGGGTATGGGGCCGTTTCCTTTTGAAGGGGAAGAGGATCCTGATTTAATAAATGCCGGTAAGCAAACAATTACAACAATACCCGGCTCTGTTTTTTTTGATAGTGCTATGAGTTTTGGGATGATCCGTGCAGGTAAAGTTGATTTAACTGTACTCGGTGCAATGGAAGTAAGTGATGAAGGAGATATTGCTAACTGGAAAATACCCGGCAAAATGGTAAAAGGAATGGGCGGTGCAATGGATTTAGTGGCAAGTGCAAAAAATATTATTGTAGCAATGATGCATACCAATCCTAAAGGCGAATCAAAACTTTTACCTCAATGTACATTACCACTTACAGGAGTGAAATGCGTAAAGATGATTGTAAGTGATTTGGCAGTACTCGATGTTACAGCTGATGGTTTTAAGTTGATTGAAAGAGCACCGGGAATTTCTGTTGAAGAAATAAAAAGTAAAACTGCCGGAAGGCTGATTATAGAAGGAGATATTCCTGAGATGAAATTCTAGAATAGTGAGCCAATAGATTTGGGGTTATTCTATCAGGTTGTTCTTAACTGCAAAAAATACAAGACCGGCTGTATTCTTGCTTCCAAATCTTTCCATCAATCTGTCTTTAATTGATTCAACTGTTCTTGCACTGATTTCCATTTTCTGCGCTATTTCCTGGGCAGTAAATTCCATGCAGATAAATCGTAGTACATCTTTTTCTTTATCGGTCAGCGTTATTTCGCTGTTCAGGTTGGGAATTGTTTTATTACGGGCATGTGAACGTTTCAGCAAAATTCGGTTGACATAATTATTGAGGTAATAACCTTTTTCAAATACATCCATAATAGCTCGGCGTATTTCCTGTGGTTCTGAATTTTTCAGGAGGTAGCCATTAGCACCGTTTTCCATCATATGAAAAACGAACCGCTCATCTTCATACATGCTCAACACCAGTACTTTTATTCCCGGAAATTGTTTGCTTATTGTTTTGGTTGCTTCAATGCCGTCCTTACCAGGCATACGTAAATCCATCAATACAACATCAGGTTGCGCTTCGGCTAACCCGTTAAGTAAATCTTCGCCATTTTCAGCTTCCAATACAAATTTGATATTCGTGTAGGGACGCAATGAAAGTGTAACACCTTTGCGGAAAATTTTATGGTCATCGGCTATAGCTACACGGATTGTGCTCATAAGTTAATCAGATATTGGGTCTATAAAGGTAGCAAATTACCGCAATAATGCGGCCAATCTAGTCTTTCCACGGCTCATCTTTGGGCATTTCCAGTGTCATTTTATAGTAGGTTTTCGAAATATCCTTCTCGAAGAATACACTACCCTGTAGTAGGTTTACACGGCTCTTGATATTCTTTAATCCAAGGCCTGTATTTGTTTTACTAAGCTTTTCAAAGGTGTCCTGCTCAAGACCGTGTCCGTCGTGGTGGATACGTAGGTAAAACTTTTCATTCATTACATTCTGCGTTACATGTATAAAACTGGCACCACTATGACGCAGTATATTATTGATAAGTTCTTGCACAATTCTAAATACCACCAGTTCTTTCTCCGGCTTCAATCTTTCACGGTAATCATGAAAACGGCTACTCGCATTTACCGAACCCGAACCGCTTATTTTTGATATCAGGTCATTTACCGCTGATTCTAAGCCGAAATTCTTAAGTGTAGGAGGCATCAGGTCATGACTGATATTACGGATAAGCGAAATGGTATCATCAATGATCTGCCTTGCCTGAATAATGCTTTGTAGTTGTGAACTTTTATCTTGGTTGATGAGGTTCTCATTCAGATAAAGTCTTACAGTAGCCAGCAAGGGGCCGGCATCATCATGCAGATCGGCCGCCAATCTTTTTCTTTCTTCTTCCTGCATCTTTATTGAAGCGCTAAGCAATTGTTTTTGGTGATTGCTTTCTACATCCAGCAGGTGCCTGTGATAGCCGGTTATTTTCCTGTTATGCATGATGAAAAAGTAAATGACTGTAATACATAATACCAGCATACCTGCAGTACCCAACAGCATGATGAGGGTAAGTCCGGATACTCCAAGCAAATTAGTAAAAAGGTACATGATGGCTGGCAGTTAGGGTTTAAAGGGTGAAATCGAGGTTTGGTAAAGGGTTTTGTGATGATGATTGCTTATTATCCGATCGATTTTTTGCAAATAATATCATTGCAACAATAAATAATGCATTTTTAATTAACTCAACAATATAAGTAATGAACCAAAATTGAATCAATTCTTTATACTCTAGGTTATTTGCAAGGATATAAATAAAGAATGAACCACCTAAATAAATCAGGATGCCGATTGCAATCCACAAGAAATAATTTTTACTAAGTATTGGATTAGAATTCTTTAACAGCTCCTGGAAGTATAAAAAGATAAAGAAGAAGATAAAAATTGTTTCTATAGCTATTGGTATAGAGTCTAGTCTTGTTTTTTTAACTGTTAAGAAATGAATGATTTGAATTGCAATAAAAAGAACAGAAAGTACAAGTAACAGAGTCTTATTATTCCTATTCTTAAGTTGTTGAAATATTAGTAAAGCAAAGAAAGAAAATTCGATAATTGTATAAATAGCGTTTTTTAGGCTTTGTTTAAGCGGAGGATCAAAAAAGAGAAATGTAAAAATTGCAATTGAATAAAAAACTAATACAAGTATTCTTTTATCGGTGATCCTTTTTAAAAGAACCAGATAAACGATTATCGGTACAAGAAATGAGTAAACCAGTATATAATACAAAAGGTCTTCTATGGCTTTGGATTTTGTCCAAAAATAGAAAACCTTTTGAGAATGCTTTAATACATTCTGAAATAAACAGAATTAGTCCTCCCAAACGAAGATTGCATCAACAACTTCTTCGGGTCTTTGTCTTTTGATTGAACTTTTCATAACAGTAACATTTAGAACGTAATCGAATATTCGAATAACCAAAAATTGTAAGTTTTTGCACCCTTTGCTACTGATATTTATAGGCATTGATTGAAGGATTGCTAAACCCTCTTGTAGCAAGGTTTTCGGGTTATTCTACTTAGTTTAATTACTATACCTCAATTCGTATAATACGCATAAAAAACACGTAAAATTACGGTTATAAAAATAGTAATTTTTCGTAGAAAAATAACGTGAATTGAAAGATTATCAACAGGTGGGGAAAAAGTATAGCTGAAGAAATTAACGCTTTTATTTAAAAATATACTCAGTTCTAATTGATAATTACTTGTTTAGAAAATTATCCCAAGTAATTATATAAACTTATGCAACTGATTTGCTGGAAATCTTAAGCAAAGATATTTCTCTAATTACCGCAGCCAATAGGATTAATTACCTTTTTAATCGTCTCGCTTTTTATCATTCAATTCGTATTCTTTCTTATATAAAAATGAAAATACACCATAGCTTGATGAAATATTACGATGAATGATGAACACATGATCAATTCTATGCTCAGCATAATTAAAGCGCCAACTAATTGTTTTCTAAAGTCATTTACTTGCTCTATAAACTAATTAGATGAAGCGAAACAGGGAATAAGAGATCTGAATAAAAGCATAATTCACACCTCTAACTTCATTCTGATGCCCTGCCTTCTCCACATCTGTGAGTCCTTTTTTTTCCTAACCTGCACAATTCAGAATATTTTCGGGTACTTTTACTCAAATGAGTGTTCTTATTTAACTGAAAACCAGTCTACCTATGAGTGATCAACTAATTAAGCTTGCCATTGCTGATGACCACAAAATCTTTCGTGATGGAATCCGGATGGCCCTGAAAGACAAAGAATACCTGAAAATACTTTGGGAGGCAGAAGATGGCAGAGACCTGATGCATAAGCTTAAAATTAAGTTACCAGACGTTATACTGATGGATATTCGAATGCCGGAGATTGACGGTATCAATGCTATTAGTATGATTCGAAAGGAGTACGAAGTGCTTAAAATTATTGTACTCACCATGTATGATGACCAGGAGATGATAACAAAGATGATGGAGATGGGAGCCAACGCTTATCTTACAAAAACCACCGACCCTGAAGAAATTTACCAGGCCATACTCACTTGTATGAACGATGATTTTTATTTCAACGACCTGGTGAATAAGGCAGTACTGCTGAAACTACAGCATAAAAAAAATGTAAGACAGTTTTATCCTAATCCTGTTAAATTTAATGATAAGGAGATGCGGATACTGAAACTGATTGCAGAGGATAAAACGACAGAAGAGATATCAAAAGAAGTTTTCTTAAGTCCCCGCACTATCGAAACCATTCGTCAGAATATGAAACAGAAAGTGGGAGCCAAAACAATTGCAGGATTAGTAATGTATGGTATGAGAAATAAGTTGCTTGAATAACACTCTGTGGGAACCCTCTAGATAATTTTTCTTAAAATAATTCATTGCCTGCATGGCAATATATAATGAGCAATATCAACGACACATATTTCGATGGTCATTATAAAAAAATCTGGAAATCTATTATTCCAGATGAACTGACTGTTAAGGAAACGGATTTTATGTTGCAGTATTTTAAATTGCAGCCTGGCAGCCGTGTCCTTGATTTGATGTGTGGATATGGCCGCCACTCACTTGCATTGGCAGGAAAAGGAATAGAAGTTACAGCAGTTGACAATCTTCCAGATTATATCAATGAAGTAAGGAATAATGCTGAAGCAGAAAATTTACCCGTGCACCCTGTCTTAGGTGATGTGATCCTGTATGAGCCTGAAGGAAACTTTGATTTGGTAATATGTATGGGCAACAGTATCCAGTTTTTTCATAAAGATGAAGTGCTGCAATTGCTCAAAAAAATTGCAGCTCACCTGCATCCCGGCGGATATTTTCTGATTAACACGTGGTCAATTATGGAGATCGCAGTAAAAAGTTTTAAGGAAAAAGCATGGAGCATGAATGGTGATCTAAAATTTTTGGTTGATAGTAAATTTCTTTTTTCACCTAATAGGATAGAAACTGAACACCAGATAATAGCACCGGACGGAACTACTGAGATAAAACAAAGTGTAGATTATATCTGGAGTATGAATGAAATAGAAACCATGTTAGCAAACAGCGGTATGAAGATGACCGAAGTATTTAGTATTCCAGGCAGGAAAAAGTTTACCCTCGGTGAACCCCGTGCATACATCGTGGCGCAGAGAAGCTGAATCCCGGTTTGAATTTATTATTTTAGAGTTTGACTTTTTCAATGAAAAGAGTATCCCTTATAATTATTACTGGATTCATTTCTATTAATTCCTTTTCTCAAACATGGGCAGATAATGTTGCGCCGATTCTCTATTCAAAATGTGTGAGCTGCCATCGTCCGAATAGCATTGCCCCGTTTTCATTACTTACTTATACTGATGCATTCAATTACAGAAACTCGATCAGTACAGCAGTAGCTGCTAAACATATGCCTCCTTGGCCACCCGATGATAACTATCTACATTTTACTGATGCGCGGGCATTGACAACTGCACAAATAAGTACAATAGTAAATTGGGTGAATGCTGGAGCACCATCCGGAAATCTAGCAAATGCACCTGCACAACCGCCGCCGGTTACCAACCAACTCGGTACAGCTGATACTGTTTTAAAAATTCCAAACTATACAAGCAGTGCTTCTACAAATGATATTTATCAATGTTTTGTTTTGCCATTGCGTTTAACAAATGGAAAATATATTTCTGCAGCCGAAATAGTCCCGGGTAATAATTCAATCGTACATCATGTATTATTATACCAGGATACAACTGTAGGTCATGCTGCACAGCAATTGGATAATGCATCACCGGGTCCCGGCTATGTAAGCTTTGGTGGCATTGGAGTGAGTAGTGCTGTATTACTCGATGCATGGGTGCCCGGCAGTGTAGTACGAAAGTCTCCGGTACAATTCGGAAGAAAAATTTATCCTAATTCGGATCTGGTGATGCAGATACATTATCCCGCTGGTAGCAATGGACAATTAGACAGTACTAAATTGAAATTATACTATAACAGTAATCCTTCACCAAGGGAAGTTCGTATAGAACCAATTCTGTATCATTACTCACCTGTACTCACCAACGGACCATTAGCCATCCCTCCAAACACTACACGAACTTTTAATGAGCAATTCACGATTCCCACTATTTATAATGCAAGTGTATTATCGGTTGCGCCGCATATGCATCTTATCGCTGAGTCTGTAAAAGTTTGGGCTAACAAATCAAATGGAGATACAGTAAGATTGATAGATATCCCACATTGGGATTTTCACTGGCAGGGTTCTTATTACTTTCAAAAGCCGGTAGTGATAAACGGGGGCACCACCCTGAAGGCATCTGCTACATATAATAATACATCGTCTAATCCACATAATCCCAATAATCCGCCACAAACAGTAAACCTTGGTGAGGCGACAACAGATGAAATGATGCTGGTCTATTTTGCTTTTACAGCTTATCAAACCGGGGATGAAAACCTGATACTTGATAGTACATTACTTACTACGCCAACTTATGATCCAAATATTATAGTCAGGCGTTTGAAAGTTTTCCCAAATCCTGTTCAGTCATTTATTCAGTTCGAAAATCCAGAACAACATAAAAAAGGTATTGTAAGTATTTGGAGCATGGATGGTCGTAAAGTGTATGAGAAAGAAATAACACACCTGTATTTTGTAAATATTCCTGCTCAGCGTTTACAGGCAGGTGTATATAATATATATCTTAAAACGTCAGAAGCATTATATACGGATAAGCTAGTCGTACAACATTAAACTCATTAAAATTAAAAATCCCGCCACTGGCGGGATTTTTTTCTATTATTATTCTGTTACTGTTATGAAAAAAATTTCTGTTGTATGATTTCCTCTCAGTTAGTTCGGATTTTAAAAACGGGGCTCAAGGTTTAGCTGGTAAAAAGAAAAGTTGATTGATGGGAGAGTGTCGTTTTTGGTCTTTCTAAGGATTTGGAAATAACTTTTCTGGACGGTTTAGGACATTGGATAGGAGAAAACGATTCATCCGTATCAATCAACTTTCTGCGACAAAACTAATAGCCGGACCATATGTTAACAAGAGGATAACTGCTCCTTTTAAAGTTCTCGGATTCTACTGTGGCTATCGTAGTTTTCCGAATTATAAAATGTAACGAGTATAAGTTGTTTACCGTGGGGTAGTTTCTGCATAATTGAAATTGCGTACTTCCCCTATGGTATATGTTGCAGAGTTTTTTCAACTTGCACTCAGATAGATTTCTTATTTGTAACAATTATAATATCCAATCAAAATGAAAAGCCCAGAATCAAACACTGTTATCAGAGTTGCTATTGCCGACGATCATACGATCTTCCGCACCGGCGTGAAAACTGCACTTTCTTCCCGCAAAGACATTCAAATGGTAGCTGAAGCCGAAAACGGAATGCAGCTGCTTAATTTATTAAAGCATATTCAGCCCGATGTAGTGTTGCTGGATATTATGATGCCTGTAATGGATGGCTTTGCCACCTTACCAGAAATAAAAAGATTATACCCAAATGTAAAAGTGATCATGCTCTCTATGAATAATGATCATTCTATCATCAGCCGGATGATGGAAGTAGGTGCCAACTCTTACCTGACTAAAGAAGCAGGCGCAGAAGGTATCTATGAAGCCATCCGCGGGGTAACAGAAAATGAGTTTTTCTTCAACGATCTTACGAATAAAGCATTGCTCAGTGGTTTGCGTAATAAGCCAGCCTCTTCATCACCTTCTGTACAGGATGTACACCTGAGTGAAAAAGAGATCACTATCCTGAAACTGATGTGTGACGAAAAGAGTACAAAGGAAATTGCTGATATTGTAGACCTAAGCCCCCGTACTATTGAAGCTATCCGTGATAAACTGAAAACAAAAACAGGTACCAAATCAATGGCCGGCCTGGTGATGTATGCAGTAAAAGCGGGTATTGTAGAACAACCTCATCAATGAAGCTAATTGTTTATAAAATAAAATGCCACCGATGAGGTGGCATTTTATTTTATAGACTTGGTCTTCTTCTTCTTTTATACAAATACCAACATATAAATATAACTGATGCGAGTGCTATACTTAACCATAATAGCCAGCAGGAATACCATTTGCGTGGCTTTTTGCAAAGACTCCCTTCCCTACATCTGAATTTACTAACTGTATTAATAGTATTGTTTAATGTCAATGCATTGTATGATAGACAAGGACCAGATGATATCCCTGTAGGTAAACCATCTGCAGGATAATTAATATCAGGATTGGACCAATATTCAATTCTATTAAAATTAGGAGAGCCTGCCATAACGGTATTATAATTTGCACCAACATGTCCATGGCTGTAATTGTAAAGGCCACTCCAGTCTGCGTCACAGGTTTCATGCCCGGCTCCAAATAAATGTCCGACTTCATGAGTGAACACCAAATTACTGGCTGATACACCGTATGTGACTATTGCAAAGGCGTTGCTTTCAAAAGCAACGGTATTAGTAGTCATTACATTAGCTATACCAGAGTAACCATACATCATGTTGACCATCATTACGACAATGTCCGCACTGTATGTATTGCGCAAAGTATAAACATTATTAAATATTCCTCCTGGATTACTCGTTATCCGGCTTAAATTTGTTTCAGCATTATTCTGATCAGCATAATTTATTTCTTCTGTATGCACCAAGTTTTGTCTCACGTTGATCCCGCTGTTGATATAGCTTTGATTTGATAACTCAATACAGAGATCTATTGTTGCGTTCATTCCATCAGTTCCTCCCGCTGCACGACCAGCTTCTACAGTGTAAACAACCAACACATCTACTTCTTTGGTAGTATCGCAGCAAGATGCTGTGTCAGTTGTGTATGAACTGTCCACAATTGATCCTCTATGCATTACTTTGTCGGGCTTGGCGTATTTATTATTAATAGAGGCGATTTGATGTACATTATTTCCTTTATACTGCACCCGGTAAATTTTATTATTATCCCGAATATAACCGGCAACTGCGGAACCTACTGTAGTAAATAACACAAAACTGTTAGGAGAGCCTTGAATTTCCCCAAACCATTCAAAACTATTGAGAGTATTATTTATAGACTGCCTGGTTTTTATAATTTGAACAGGTGTAGTTATTCCCGGTAATTGTATTCTCAATGTATCGTTGCCTTGCGTTTTAATCTTATTTATATTGATACTGATATTCTGCTTAACAATAATTGTAGAATCGACGACTTGGGCAACAAAACCTGTATCAGTAGTGTTACTGAATATTTGAGCTATTTGTGAGTTGCTGGCAATGCTGATAAACAAGCAAATTGCAAGTGTAATTTTTTTCATGTTGATTACCGGTTATTATTTATAAAATCAGATTACTTATATTCAATACTGGTAATTGCAGTAAAACAGATAGGATAAAGATTTAGCTGACGATATTGTTTTTTGCGGCAAACATTACAAGCCCAGCTGTATTTCTGACACCAATTTTGTCAATCAGCCTTTGGCGTATTCCTTCAACAGATCGTGGACTCAGGAAAATCACTTTGGCAATTTCTACAGCAGTTTTTTCTTCACAGATAAGTTTGAGTACTTCCATTTCTCTTTCCGTCAGTTCAACATTTTCATTAAAGGAAGGTTTAATATTATTTTTAAGAACCAATTTTTTCAACAACGCTTTATTTACGAGATCATTAAAGTAATAGCCATTTTCTGCCACAGAGTGAATTGCTTTTCTTATTTCGTCTGGTTCGGAATTTTTTAGCAAGTATCCATTGGCTCCTATTTCCATCAAATGAATGATAAACTTATCATCATCATACATTGACACCACCAGTATTTTAATGTCACTATATTTCTTCCTGATTACCTGGGTGGCTTCCATGCCATCCATTATAGGCATTTTCAAATCCATCAGCACTACATCTGGTAGCTGCTTTTCTATATTGCTGATAAGATCTTCGCCGTTATCTGCCTCATGCAGAAATTCAATATCAGTATCTGCAGCTAGGCTGATTTTTAAACCCTCCCTGAAAATTTTATAATCATCTGCTATTGCGATTTTGATTTTTTCCATTATTCAGTCATTATGGGTATTGTTAGTGTTATGCTGTTTTCAGAAGAGAATTTTTCATAGCGGATATTACCTTTAAGCAGAATTATTCTGTTCATTATATTTTTAAGACCCAGGCCTTCAGGTTTATACCGCAACGTTTCAAATTCTTCCTGACTCAAACCATTTCCATTGTAAGTTAATTTAAGCTGCAAGATGTTATCCGCTGCATGCGACTCAATTTTTATGTTAGTAGCTTTTGCATGTTTAAGTAAATTATTTAATAATTCCTGCACAATACGATAGATGCCGATCTCTGTCTGCTGATTTAATACCAGTTGTGAATCATCAAGCTGAAGTTCTGTATTGATCAGTGATCCCTGTACGGTTTTGTTTACAAAATGTGTAATGGCATCGTTCAGCCCGAATTCTTTTAATAAGGTACTGTGAAGGTTATGCGAAATACTTCTGACTTTCTGAATACCTTCATCAAGCAACAGCTTGGATTTATCGAGTAGCTGGTTGTCCGTTTCATCCAGCGCATTTGTTTTGATATTGGAAAAATGGAGCCTGGCTGATGATAAAATTGCCCCTACTTCGTCATGCAATTGCTCAGCAATCCGGTGCCGCTCAGTCTCCTCGCTTTTAATGGCGCCTTCAATCAGCATGTTCTGTTGGCTTTCTTTCAGGTGGCTCATCTGTTTTTGTAAAATCCATTTCTTTTTCTGGTTTACAACAATTATCAGCAAAAAACCGGCAGCAAATAATAACATCGAGGCTATCCCTACAGTTATCATGTTTGTTATATCAATTAACACTGGTTGCATTATTTGTTTTTTCTGCTTTAAAAATGGCAAAAGCAATAAAAAGATTTAAAACGATATAGCTGATATTATGAACATTCCAGATATCAATTGCGAATGCCTCCTTGGCGGCTTTAATAAGATACTGGAAGAACATAAAAATAAAAAAATTGATAGCTGCATATAACGTAAAACCTGTTACAGCCCAGAATTCAGACAATGATGTTATTGAAACGATTTCGTCGCTCAGGTTTACATGATAAATAAAAAGAAGACAATATAATAAAATGATACCTGCTTCTATTGAAAATAACCTGCTGCTGAAATCTTCATTTATGTTTTCAAAAAAACAGAAGTTTATAACTACAAAAACTAAAAATAGTACTGCAATTGCTAATTGAATTTTTTTGTAGCTCTTGTTAATAACGATAAAAAACCAGGTTATTAAAATGAGCCGTGCTGAAGACAGAATGTTATAGAAAATTGCATTATTAAAATCCTTATTTGGGCCGTGAAATAAAAAACTAAAAACCTTTTTTGTCCAATCTTCTATTTCAAGGGTTTTATGTTTCCATGTTATGTCTACCACTAAAGAAATAGCAAGTAACACACACAAATAAGTTACCATAGATTTTATCCATGGAGCATTGGGGCGCCTGATAAAAAAAATAATCAGAGGTATGAGCGTAGCCCATACCTCTGACCAATCTATTATTTCTGTTAGCCAATCCATTTTTTAATCAGGTTTGAATGGCGGACAAGGATTTGTTTCCTGAGGATTACCGGCTCCCCCACCTGGCCTGGGTCTAAAATCTACACGATATGACAAAAACTTTTTGCCGACAGAATCTTTCACATAAGGTATAAATACTAAATAGTCGTAGGTAACGCTTGTGCCATTTGGACCAACCAGATCGGTTAGCTTAGCTTTGTTTAATTCTAGGGTTGAAAATGTAAGATCTGTCAGTAAGCTATCAGCTTCAGGCAAAATACTCAACACATAAGGCTGATTCACAGTTATCACAGAATTGTTTTTTGCGGCATATGCAGCCAGGGTAAGACTGTCAGGAAAATGATTGTAATCATTTACCCTGTAACCAAAGAGCAATTTTTTAAAATCTGACGAGCCCATGTCCAGCGAATTCACAACAAAGCTTTTGTCCATCCTTAAATGATGAAATGCTGCTTTAACAGGTGCAGCTGTTATCGCCGCCGCGCCACCGCCTGCCTCAGGAGCAGAACGATCAACACATCTGAATGCGATAATAACTGAAAAAATAATTAACAGTGTAAGGGGAAATATTCCTTTACCCTTTAAAAAATTGTTTTGTTTCATAACAAATAGTTTTTAGGTGAATAAATGGAGAAAGGGTAAGCTTCAACAGGCGGGATATTCATACCTAATTTAATTATAAGAATCCAAATATCAAATTGCGGCGAGTCAAAAGCTAGCGTATTTCTGCGGATTTTTAAAAATACGTACAAGTACGTAGCCCCCTTTTCATACTCCAGCACTAACACTGTTCACGAGGTATAAGCAGTTTATCGTTCCGCTGAAAGCCTTGCCAGCGTAGTATCTCCTGATATTCATTTTGCGCAGTTCCTACCTTGTTTTACCCCCTTGCATGGGGCCAGATTTGAGTTGTAAAACAAAAACAATGAAACCTCAAATCATCATCACCGTTAGTCTCCTGGTTCTTGCTTCAATGTTCTTTTCCGGCACTGCAAATGCAGCTGGTTCATCAGTAAAAAAAGTAAAAACTGAAAGCAAAAGTATCCAGCTTCAGTATGAAGCAAATACTGAAAAAGCAGAACAACCTGCTCAGTCTTCAAAATCAAATAATCCCGCCAAGCCCAGTCAAAACAGGAGTAATCATGAAAAAGATAGTATGCCTCCTAAAGAAGCGGGTACTAAAAAAGCACATAGTGATGAGGATGGCAGGCATCATCATTTTCATATGCACCGTGCAAAAAAAGCTAAACGCCTGGTAAGCCTGGTTTGCTTTATCGCTAAATTATTACTGGTTATTACGCATATTTGCCTGCTGGCTTATGTATTAAATGCACCCTTTGCCCATTAATAAAAGTGAAAAATTATTTTAACCATAACGGAAAGTTATTTGAGGTTTTACATCCGTCCCTTTCCGTTTCCAATCATAGTTACCGCTACGGCGATGGATTATTTGAAACGATGAAGATGGTAAACGGAAAGATCAACTTATTAAAGTTTCATTTCGAAAGATTGTTTTACAGCATGCAGGTGCCCGGTTTCCGGGTGCCTGTATTATTTTCCGAAAAAAAAATTACGGATGAGATTTACCAGCTTGCAGAAAAAAATAATTGTACACAGCTTGCACGGATAAGACTTACTGTGAGCAGGGGAGAAGGAGGTCTAAACGATTGTGATGATAAACTACAATACACGATTGAATGTATTCCTGCTGATGAAAATGTCAACCGGCTAAATGAAAACGGGTTCATAATTGATATTTACCCAGATGCTGTTAAAAGTTGTGATAAGTTCAGCAACCTGAAATCGACCAGTTATCTTCATTATGTGATGGCTGCACGGTTTGCAAAAGAAAATAAGCTAAACGATGCTTTAGTGATGAATCAACATGGTCGCATTTGCGAAGCTTCTATTGCAAATATTTTCTGGATAAAAGATAAAGTAGTTTATACACCTGCTTTAAGTGAGGGCTGTGTAGCCGGGGTAATGAGAAAATACTTATTGAATAAGTTGCCTGAGGCGGGATACAGAATAACGGAACAGCAATGTGCTGCCGATGATCTTGAAAATGCAGAAGAAGCCTTTCTTACAAACGCAGTATATGGAATAAGATGGGTAAAGCAGTTTAGAGAAAAAGAATACCCCTATAGTCTTATCCAAAAAATCTACGACTCATTTATAAAGCAACTAAGTAAATAATTCTTAACGAAAGAAACGTGGGTTGACAAAATTATTCAGCTTGGAGCCAAACCGGTAATTGATACCAAAATGCGCTGATAAAGAATAACCAGATGCAATTTGTCGTTGGCGGGTAAGCACTTCCTGTGGAGTAGCTCCTTCCTTGGGCAAAAAGATTTGATCGCGGATCAATTCAGCATTTGTAAAAACAAAAAATGATAACCCGCCTGTTATCCTGATCTCCATTCCGCAATTTGCCTGCAGGTTAAAAAGCTTCCAGTTATGAAAATAGTTATGATACTCTAGGCCAAATTGAATGTTTCCCCATTTTTGATTAAATGAAACAGAGCTTTCAATTCCATGCCCGGCTAGTGTTTCTTTTGTTTTATCGTATAGTGTTGAATCAAAATAATTATTACGACGTACGTCAAGTTGGTAACTGATCGTAAAATATTTGGTATTTACTTGTGTGTACGGATAAATGTCATACTCAATTCCGAAGGAGAGTTGTGTTCGTTGTTTGTTGTTTGAAAAAGTATTCCTGGATAATTCAAGTTCATAAGCCCATGACCAATGATCGTCAATAGACTTTATCAGGTATTGAGTGAAAGTATAATTCTCATTTTTAAAAATATCTTTTTGTAAAAATCCGGAATCATCTTTATACTCATAAGATGATCTTTCTTTTCCCGCTTCAAGTTGAAAACCAATTTTTGATTCCTCTGTTATCCGAACAGCAGACAATTCGCCATTTACATTTGAGTTTTCAAAGGATTCCTCTGCACTTCCTGAGCCATTTATACTTGTATTAAAAACCCAGTAATTCCAAGGGTCTTTTTTTGATTGCGTTGAATCTTTTTTTGTTTCATCCTTGATCTTTTCTGTTTTCATCTGAACAGTGATATACTGAGCCATATTTGTTTTAGTAATAAAAGGAGTAAGGCCTAGTTTCAGGTATTTTAGCAATAGATCTCTTTCTTCAAAATCGGTATTGTTTGCTGCGTTATCAAAATAAATAGTATCTGCCATTTGTTTAAAACTATTTTGGCCGAAGAAGATCAATTGATATTTATCGCCTCCACTGCCCGTATTTTGATCGGTAATTAATACATGTACATCTGCTGCCAGCCTGTCAAGCACAAAATCAACAATATTTATTTCTGTGCGTATATAATTCATATCACAACCGGATTGGCAATCTATAAATACTTTTAGGCGGCTGGTTTGTGCCCCGGCATTTATATAAAAAAGAAGGACTAAAAAGGAGACTGCAGTAATTCTGAGTTTCATAGTTGGATGTATGGTTAAAAATACCTGGAATGCAAGGTAGGGCATTCAGTTGTCCATCACTATCACATTTTATGAAAGGAAGAGTTCACGTTCTGAGAGGCGAAGATTGCCTGACAAATTCAATTGATGAAAAGTTTTATACAGCACTGAAATTGCCTTTTTGCCTTCAACGCCCAAATCAACTGAGTAATTATTTACATACAACTCAATATGCTGCCGCATTACATCTTCACTCATCGTTTGTGAATGCTTCTTTACATAATCCGTGATCAATGGATAATTTGTAAACGCATACTCAAGGCTTTTACGGATCAGGTCATCGATCTTTTTCTGAATTTCGGCATCAATATTTCTTTGAACGGCAATTCCACCTAATGGTATCGGCATTTTCATTTTGTCTTCCCAGTATTCACCAAGGTCCATCACTTTATGCAGTCCTTTTTGTTGGTAGGTAAAACGGTTTTCATGAATAATAACTCCTAAATCAGCTTTACCAGCAAGCACAGCATCTTCAATTTCTGAAAATAACATCGGCTTTTTATTCCTTGCATACGGAAATGCAAAACCAAGCAACATGTTTGCTGTTGTATTCAACCCGGGTATTGCAATACTGCTTAATTCAATATTCGAAATTTCTTGTTCGTTCTCCGATATTAAAAGTGGCCCTACTCCTTTTCCTAATGCACTCCCACTATTCAGCAACACATACTTATCCAGTGATTGAAAAAATGCAGGAAAACTAAGTTTAGTAATATCAAGTTTTCCTTGTAATGCCCATTGATTAAGTGTTTCTACATCTTCCAGCATAACATCAAACTCCAATCCCTCTGTATCAATTTTTTTATTGATCAGTGCATCAAAGATGAATGTATCATTAGGACAGGGGGAAAAGCCGAGGGTGAGTTTCATTATTTATTTGAATTCCGGCAAAGATAAACAGGGTTCTCTTATTTCTAAGTTATTACTGAATAATGCAACCTGCTGCTATAGGCTATGCTTTAATTAATGCGCCTCATCAGAAAGATTGTCATCTTTTTTTTCAAGATGAGGTTCATTCAGCTTCACAACATTTGCTCTATTTCTTGCTGCCCTGCTTCGCATGGTCATATTCAGCATTTCTACGCCAAATGAAAAGGCCATACCGAAATAAATATAATTTTTCAGGTGAAGCTTATCTGCCTGTTCATGATCCCATCCTTCAATGACGAGGCTTAAGCCTATCATTACCAAAAATGAAAGTGCCAGCATTTTTATGGTCGGGTGTTTATGTACAAAAGAAGAGATAGCAGGACTGAATAAAAACATTACGATCATAGCTACTACTACAGCAGCAATCATTATTTCTACATGTTTGGCAGTACCGCCGGCTGTGATCACACTGTCAAAGGAAAACACAGCATCAATGATCATTATTTGTGCAACGGCTTGTGTCAGTGAAAGACCTTTTCCTTTTTTCATTTCTACATTCGGATCTTCACCTTCCAGCTTTGCATGAATTTCTTTTACTGATTTCCATATTAAGAACAACCCTCCCAGCAACATGATAATACTGGCCAGGTCAAAACCTTTTCCAAGCCATGATTCCGGAATAAGTTCTTTCCCTTTTTGTTTAAGCAACCAGCTTAAGCCATACAATAGCAAACAACGTGAAATAATGCCAGTGATCATCCATATACGACGGGCTCTTTTTTCATCTTCACGGTTCTTCAACCGCCCCATAATGATGCTTACAAAAATTACATTATCGATACCAAGTACGACCTCAAGTACAACGAGTATAAGAAAACTAATGATACTTTCTGAAGTAAATAAATGTTCCATCTGATTTGAATTAGTAATTAATAATTATTCATTATTAATTTTAAAGTGACTTACAAATTTTCTTTACAATACCAGGCCCTTCATAAATAAAACCCGTCCAAACCTGCACCAAAGCTGCGCCTGCATCTAACTTTTCTTTTGCATCAGCTCCTAAAAAAATACCACCGCTTGCAATAATAGTTATTTCACCATTTGTTTTTTCCGAAATGTATTTTACAATCTCAGTGCTTCTTTGTTTTATAGGCAAACCGCTTAAACCACCAGTTTCCTTACTGATGTTTGCTGATTCCGGACTAAGTCCTTCACGACTGATGGTTGTATTAGTTGCTACCAATCCATCCAATTTTATTTCCATTGCCAGGTCAATTACATCATCAATTTGTTCTTTAGTCAGATCAGGAGCAATTTTTAAAAGTATTGGTTTTGCAAGAGCTTTTGCATTATTCAGCATTTGCAAATGACCTAGTATTTTTCGCAGAGACTCCTTTTCCTGCAATTCCCGTAAACCCGGTGTATTGGGTGAACTTACATTCACAACAAAATAATCTACGTAATGGTGTAGTTCATTAAAACAAATTTCATAATCTTTCCATGCATCTTCATTAGGTGTGATCTTGTTTTTGCCGATATTCCCGCCGATGATCAGTCGTGAATGGTGAGTGGTGAGTGGTGAATGGGTGTTTATTGATTGCCCATTGCCCATTGCCCATTGACGTAATCTCTCAGCAATCACCTTCACGCCGTCATTATTAAATCCCATCCGGTTTATCAGCGCTTTGTCTTTTGGTAAACGGAATAAACGTGGTTTATCATTACCGGGCTGCGCCAATGGCGTTACAGTTCCTATTTCTACGAAACCAAAACCCAAACATTCCAACTCCCGCAAGTACCTGGCATTTTTATCGAAACCAGCACCCAGGCCTACTTTATTTGGGAATTTAATATTGAATAGTTGAGTAGTGAGTGATGTCCCGATAGCTATCGGTAGGCGAGTGGGAGAGAAAAGATCTTTTATCATTTTTTTAATAAAGCCAACACTGCAAAGCATGCGCAGCAGGTTCATAGAGAAATAATGAATTCCTTCGGGAGGAAACAGGAATAATATTTTCAGCAATAATTTATACATCTGCTCTGCTATTGGAATTCTTTATATTTTTTCTGTACAGCTTTACTAAATAATAAATCTATCATTGCCGCATTGTCTTCGTCATAATTTGAAAAATACCAGGTATTATTTTCCTTCACTGCTATCATATCTGGCGTCGATTTTATAACGAGTGAATTATTTTTTGCATCAAAGCGTACATTTTCCTTGCCATAGTTTAACCCCATCAATTCTACCATAGAATTTGCTTTGCTATCCTTGCCAACAGTATCTACAACCTCTTTAAATTTCATATAGATAACCATATTGTGCATGATCTTGCAATATTGTTTGCCTTCAACAGTAAATACCGGGTATATCTTAATTATAAACAGAGAATCAAGCTCAGTGGTAAACTCATCCGTATCGTACATACCGTCCAGCGCCTCTTTCATTTGGCTGCGTGTAACGATAGTAAATAATTCCGGATAGGTGTAGTCCAATATTTTTTCAGTGTTTTTTTCCTGGGTATATATCAAAATCTCTTTCAACCTTTTTGCCAGTGCCGTATCCCCCTGTGCAGCCAGTTGGTTCAGCAGAAAGGATGAAAAAAGAAAGGCCAGTAGTATTTTCTTCATGTTTATTTTTTTCAAAAGAACCCCAAAAGCCTTTACCGGCAAAAAATTTTTACTAAAGGCTGGAAATCCTAACTTTGACTAAGGTTGCATAAACAACCAAATTGAAATTAAACTTTAATCTTATGCAAGAAGCATATATCGTGGCCGGTTACCGTTCGGCAGTTGGAAAAGCAAAACGTGGTGGTTTTCGTTTTTATCGCCCAGATGATCTGGCAGTGGATGTTATAAAAGGTTTAGTAGCATCAGTACCTCAATTGGAAGCCAAAAGAGTGGATGATGTGATTGTTGGTAATGCTGTGCCCGAGGCTGAACAGGGGTTGCAGTTCGGTCGTATTATCTCAGCAAAAGCATTGGGAATCGATGTGCCGGGGATCACTATCAACCGCTATTGCGCCAGCGGCCTGGAGGCTATTGCTATGGCAACAGCAAAGATCAGGTCTGGGATGGCCGAGTGTATTATCGCAGGTGGTACAGAAAGTATGAGCCTTGTTCCAACAGCAGGGTGGAAAACAGTTCCTTCTTATGCTATTGCTAAAGATGAACCGGATTATTATCTAAGTATGGGATTAACTGCCGAAGCAGTAGCAAAAGAATATAATATCAGCCGCGAAGCACAAGATGAATTTTCTTATCATTCACACCAGAAAGCGATCAATGCTATTCAAAACGGGTATTTTAAACCAGGCATATTGCCGGTGAATGTCGAAGAGGTTTATTTGGATGCAAAAGGAAAAAAACAAAAAAGAAATTATATAGTTGATACCGATGAAGGCCCGAGGGCTGATACATCTGTTGATGCATTGGCAAAACTAAAACCTGCATTTGCAGCAGGCGGATGTGTTACTGCGGGTAATTCATCGCAGACAAGCGATGGCGCTGCGTTTGTAATTGTGATGAGTGAAAGGATGATCAATGAACTCGGTTTAAAACCAATTGGTCGTTTAGTAAATTCTGCTGTTGCAGGTGTTCATCCACGTATCATGGGTATTGGCCCGGTAGCTGCTATTCCGAAAGTGATGAAACAATCCGGAATGAACTTATCAGATATTGATCTGATTGAACTGAACGAAGCATTTGCATCGCAGGCACTCGCAGTTATTCGTGAAGCAGGGCTAGACTCTTCTAAAGTAAATATTAATGGCGGTGCTATTGCATTAGGTCATCCATTAGGTTGCACAGGTTGTAAACTCACTATTCAAAACCTGCATGACATGAAACGCCTGAATAAAAAATACGGAATGATCACAGCCTGTGTTGGCGGTGGCCAGGGTATTGCCGGCATAATTGAGAATATTAATTGATCCGTTTTTATTTAGGAGGTTGTTGTGGCTGTAAGGATAGTTGTCGGGATGATTCATTATAGATGCTAACAAGAAATTGATCTTTTTTCCATTCTTCATTTTCTACTCTATTTAAAGCATCAATACAGCCTTTGTAATTTTTTACATTATAGTAATTTAATGCAAGATTAAATAATCCCTCTTTGGCTTTAGGAGCAAACTTTAATCCGAGGTTATAATATTTAATGGCTTCTTCGAACTGTTCCATTTCAGTATATACCGTTCCAATTGTATTATAAACTTTATAGCTGTTCGGATGATACTTTAAGGCAACCTTTAATTCCTTTAGGGCTTTGTCATAGTTTTTTGTTGCTTTATATGCTATCCCTGAATATATTTCAACTGAATTTCCTATAGGGTCGAGGGTATTAAAGGAGTTTTTTGCAGCTTCGGCTTCTTCCAATACGGTTGCATGTTGCCCCACGTTTTCATAACCCCTTGCACGGTTCAGATGTACTTCAAAACTGTATCGTTTGATACCAATGAAAATTGCAAACACAGCCGCAAATACCATAGAGTAAGTCGCCCATTTTGGTATTGAGATATTTTTATTTCTTTCTGTAGTATGAAAATTAAACCATGCACCAAGAACAGCACCACACATCAGTGTAAAGTAAAGCGAATGTTCAATTCTCTCTTCCGGGAAACTAAACATAGAGTCTGCTGCAAAGCCGGTCATTCCTGCAATCATAAATATTGTCAGCAATCGTGATTCTTCGGATGTTGTTTTTATGATCACTTGTAAACCCAGCAAACCAATTATTATCCATGGTATAAAATAAAGCAATGCGCCGGGTATTCCTGTTTCGCTGGCTATATGCAGGTAATCGTTATGTGGTTGGTCGGGTACATATTTAGCGGCTTCCCATGCAGTACCTTCTGTTCCGGTTGTTGGTATGGCAATGCGCCAGTTGCCAGGGCCAACTCCCAACACAGGTTGTTTTTTTATAAGCTCAATTGTTTTTTTCCATATGGTTATACGTTCAGATACATTTTTTTGTTCTGATGATGAATCAACAGATGTTCCGGTAAAACTTGCAGCACGGCCTGCTATTGATTTTTTAAAATTTTCATTATCGTTTGTTACCATCAGGAACCCGATCGTAAGAATGATAATAAATAAAGCTACTGCAGAACCTACCAGCCATTTTTTTCTGTTACCAGGCGAAAAAATATAGATCAGTATAAAAGTAATTGCAAAAATTAATGCAGATGCAAGCCATGCTGATCTTGTTTGTGAAAAGAAAATAGAGATTACGAGTAAAAACAATGAAGCACCTGAAATATATTTCCATGTACGGCTGCCTTGTTGCATTACCATCAGGCAGAAGGGAATGAGTAATGCCTGTGCAGATCCATAGAGATTCCTGTTTGCCATCAGGCCATAAGGGATATAGTTACCCGGTATATTAGTAAATCCAGCTTCATAGAATTGAAAGATGCCTATAAAGCTGTGAAGTATTCCGGCTATAGCTAATGTTTTGGCGATTTTTAAAAACTGTTTTTCTTCATGTATTACAGCAAATACAATTACAAACAACACGGTAAGATTTAGTAGTTGGCGGCTAACCACATAAAACCCTTCAGCAGGGTTTACCGCATTGGTGGAAGAAATAATTGACCATAAAGCAAAAGCAGCACCCGAAATAAAAACAATTTTTACAGGTAGCGGAAAATTATCAGGCAATGTTTTTTTCCCTCTTAACAGGAAAACGATTGTAAAGATCAAAATAACTGCCGCTAACCACATAAACCTGTTCACTACAGCAGGATCGATTTGTTTTGCGGAAATTAGAAAAGGTAAAATAGCTACCAGCACTACCAACCAGTTGGTCATGGATGAAGAGCCGGCATTGCCAGTAGCGGCCTTTTTATTTTTTACTGCATTTTTATCAGCTGTAATTTCTGCTTTTTTTTGTGCAGCTTTATTTTTTTTTCCCATAAGAGTCGGTCACTTTAGTAGAAACATAGATAGTGCTTTTTCGCCATATATAAAACTGCTTAGCTAAAACGAGAATCGGGCTGAAAAGCAAGATCACTTACATTCTTTTTCAAGCACAGATACAATTCTGTCATAATATTCTCTTGCCCGTTGCGGCGTGCTGCCTATACACACTACACCTAATTTACCAAACTGTGAAAGGGCGCCGATAAGATGAAACATTACACCTTCCTGTGATGTGCCATCGTAATGAATATCATTGACCATCGCTATATCAATAAGATCATGCGGTGTGATACCAACATAGTTTTCACTTTTCAAATTATCTGAACAGAAATAATAGCGTACCAAATGTCCTTTTGATGTGTAATACAAACCATCATTTGCATTATACTCACCATCTGTAAGAAACTGGAGCATTAGAAACGGATGTGTAGTGCCGCCTTTACGCAAGTTTATTTCAATCGGATAATGTTTCCATCCTTCATTTGTTTTTACAGAAATAAAATCAATGGCAAAACGGCCGATCACTTCTTTGTCTTTCATGATTTCTGCAACCCTTAAACCCATCTTGCCCAGTTCTACTCCATAGTCAGCAGATGCAGGAAAATGTGCACCGAGATAAACCTGTCCGCTATCACCGCCAAGTTCCTGGTCATGAGTTGAAATGACCTGGCACCGGCCAGTAGGAGTGATACGACATTGTACTGATGGCGATGTTTTGATCTCGCCTTCAACAAACTCTTCAACAATGCCGCCCATTTCACTATACTTCTTCAGAAATAATTCAAAGCTCAAATCACTGGCAACCAGTTTGAGATTATTTTCAAAATTATTCTGCACCCATTCGAAAAGATTCAATGAGTTTTCCGATCCTTTATAATAAAAGATCGCATTGCCATCACCAGAGAAGCCATCATTTACCTTAACAACAGCTTTTCTTAATGCAGGATTATCTTCTTTAAGTTTTGTCAAAGCTTTGATAATATCTTCCGGGGTATATAGATCTTCAAAACCATTGGGTACATCCAACCCGCATTCCCTGAAAATTTTCCGGCCATTACTTTTACTTCCCAGTTCATACAGATCAGGATCACAGCCGTACACGGGTATATTCAGTTGTACAGCCAAAGTTCTTTCATAAGGAGTAATGTTAAAACATGACATATGTGCTTCATGATCCGGAGGAATAAAATCTTTTATCCTTTTTATAATACGTGGCCGTTCAAGAATTTTCTGGGTCAAAGGTTTTGATGAAGAATCATGACAACTTAATAAAGTAAGACGCCGCATGGCATGATAACCTGTAACACCCGGAAGCATGTGTAAATAATAATCAATGATAACAGGGTCAATGGTTTCACTGGTTACATAAATGACATTGGTACGTGGCATACGCAACAGCATCAACAGGCAAAGCATTCTTTCCTCATAATGATTAATGCCGCTGATCTTTGAAAGAATTTCCTGGTCCATTGTAAGCGATGGAATAATGACAACCGTACGTGGCGCCAGTTTATCCGGGAAAATATGTTCAAACTGCAGGGTAAATTTTTCCTGCAGCTTTTTAAAAAGCATTACTTCTGCCGCCGAACCCGGCACAGGATGCAAGTCTGCAAAATGCAAAGGAGAAGGTGCAATCTGTAAATTTTTTTTCTCGGGCATTGAAAATTTTTAAGCTCAAAAAATAATTTCTGTAAGATAAATCATTTTCATGCTTCCTGACCTGTCCATACAGCGCCGCCAATACTATTTTTGATTGCTCCTGTTTTAGTGGCCATAAAATTATTTTCTTCCCGCCAACGGAGTACAGCCAATAATGCCAATTGAATTTCAATATCTGTTTCAGGCAGCAATTCTGTAACTACAGCACCTTCATAATTTCCATTGCCGCCAAGTGATATGTTTATGCCGGTGAAATCTGCCACTACATTTATTTCAGTTGCTGAAGCTATTGCTGCCGGATCACCCATTTCGCAATAATTCACTGTTCCTTCAAAAAGTGAAAATCCTTTTAATGCAATTAACTGCACCCTGAACTCAAGAGCATTTTTTGTAATAAACGCTTTGATGATTTCTGCAAGGTATTTTCCAAACTCTTTATTTAATGACTGGTATTCTGCCAATGAAATTTTTTCAATACCGGGTAAATGAGATTGCCAGTATGTGGTATAATCAACTGCTTCTTTAATAAAATTGCTGTATTCCCATTTGCCTGATGTAAACTGTAATTCCACGTAGCCAATGCCGGATCCTTCACCCGGTTTTCCGCATTGCACACCAATAACTTTATAGATCATGAACCAGATTTTTGGTTATAAATTTTGTCCCGTTGATTATCGGGATTAGATTTGTTCAAAAGTACAATTCCCAAATGGTAATCAACCTGAGCGAAAATCATTCTTTGATCAGCAACTGGGTAAGTGAGCTGCGTGATGTGACGGTACAATCCGACAGGATGCGTTTTCGCCGCAACCTTGAAAGGATTGGTGAAATAGCAGCGTATGAGATAAGCAAGGTATTACCATTTGAAGAAAAAGAGATTGATACTCCTTTGGGTACTGCTACATCAAAACTAATGACAAGCCAACCTGTGCTGGCAACAATACTTCGTGCTGGATTACCGTTACATCAGGGGCTGCTTAATTATTTTGATAAAGCAGATAACGCATTTATATCAGCTTACCGCAAGCATGAAAAAGACGGCTCATTTGAAATAAATATAGAATATCTCAGTTGTCCCGAAATAGATGACCGGGTACTTATTATTTCAGATCCCATGCTGGCGACAGGCTCATCATTGGTAAAAACGATCCACCAGTTGAAAGATGAGGGTAGCCCAAAAGAGATCCATATCGTTTGTGCCATTGCCTGTACAGTGGGAATTGAGTACGTAAAAAGGGAAGAACCTAAGGTAACGATCTGGTGCGGAGATATTGATGATGAACTAACTGCAAAGGGATATATAGTTCCGGGGCTGGGTGATGCGGGAGATCTTGCATTCGGAACCAAAATGCAGAGTTAAAATCCTTAATTCTACAAGCCAGGATAGAAAAAATTCTACAAAACCATCTTCGAAAAGTTGTATTTTTAAATTTCACAATTAGGACTACATGATGAAGAGACTTATACCAGTATTTGTGTTGCTGCTTACTAGTTTTTCAGTGAGTGCACAGGATCCTAATTTTTCCCAATTCTTTGCTTCGCCGCTTACGTTGAATCCTGCAATGACAGGGAAGTTTGACGGAGTTTACCGGGTAGCGGGCAACTATCGTAATCAGTGGCCTACATTTAATAATGCTTTCGTTACTTATACAGCTTCTTTCGATATGGGTATTATGAAAAGCAGTTTACCAGAAATAGATCAGTTTGGGGTAGGTATCATGGCATTCAGCGACAAAAGCGGTAATGGAATTTTGTCAAATAATTGTGCTGCTCTTTCGCTGGCTTATCATAAGGGGCTTGATGAAGACGGCTATCATCAAATAGGTGCAGGCTTCCAGGGCACTTATGTAAACAAGCGGCTCGATGTTTCGAAAGTTACATTTGCTGATCAGTTAACGCCACTTGGGTTTACAGGAGTTACTAATGAAATATTTACAAACAGCCAGGTTAATGTTTCCTATTTTGATTTGAACGCCGGCGTATTATATAATGGATCTACCAATGGATACAATAATTTCTATCTCGGCGCCAGTATGTATCATATCAACCGGCCGAAGGAAAGTTTCCAGGGAGGAGAATATTTATTACCTGCAAGGATCACAATTCAGGGTGGATTTAAAATTCCTATAGCTAGTTACCACAGCCTGCATTTTTCAGCCAATCATAGTATGCAGGCAAATGCAAAAAATACTGTTGTAGGCGCAGCATTTGGTTTGAATATAAATGGTGATGAAGAAAACCCGACTAATCTTTTCCTGGGAAGCTGGTATAGGTTCAATGATGCAATTATCCCTTATTTAGGACTTGAGTTCAACGGACTACATCTGGGTTATTCTTACGATGTAAATACAAGTGAACTGAAACCTGGAAGTAACATGAAGGGAGGAAATGAGATATCGCTCATCTTCATTAAAAAACCTGCTGACCCGCTTGCTAAAAGACTTAATTGCCCTAGATTTTAAAAATATTAAACTGGACGGTGATTCGTAAAAACGCAGTAACATAAAAAGTTGCTGCGTTTTTGTTTTCTGGCTTTTTGAAATATCTTGTAAGGAAATTCCCCCAATGAAAAAAGCCATCACCAGTTTTTTTACTGCATTTATTTTATTTATTTCAGCACAAGCACAGGAAGTTGGTTACAACACAACAGATATAGGCGCAGAGTACCAGAATTATTCTGACTGCAATATCATTAAGCTCCACGTTGCATTTAATTCCAAACTGCATCATTCATTTCACTTCAGTGTTGGGTATAACTCGATGAGTAACGATGACCTGCCAGTAGGCGTAAAAGAATTCTCTGGTGGCATTGCTGCGGGGCTCGGCTATCGGTATTATTTTGCTTATAGGGTACACGGTATTTTTATCGGGGCAAGATTTGATTTTCTTTCCGGTAAAACAGAATTATCTACTTCATCTCCTGAGACAAGGGATGCTTCGAGGCTAATGCCTGCAGCCGAACTGGGATATATGTTTCTTATTAATGACATGTTTTTTATTACTCCATCTGTATCTCTGGGAGCTAGATTGAAGCTGAATTCCGAAAGTGATCTTTTGGATGAAGGGTTTACTTTTTTACCTGGAGTTAGCATCGGGTTTAAATTCTAAAATATAGTGGGTGGAAATAAAAAAAGCAGCTAAAAGCTGCTTTGAATTATTTCTGAATTTGAAAAAGCTAATTAAGCCTCACCACCTTCAGTTCTTCTCTCAGGACGACGGCCTCCACTCATTGGACGACGGCCACCACCTCTGCGAC
Source organism: Bacteroidota bacterium (assembly GCA_005882315.1). Classification (NCBI taxonomy): domain Bacteria; kingdom Pseudomonadati; phylum Bacteroidota; species Bacteroidota bacterium. The sequence goes on along the minus strand of VBAR01000001.1, from coordinate 602,189 downwards.
GTTGAGCCTCTTCCTGGCGGCGCCTGATCTGGGCTTCATGCTCAGTGCTCCACTTGGTGAATTTTTCCATTGCTGCTGCTTCATCAAACAGTCCCAGGCCAACACCACGGAGTAAATGTTTCAGATAAAGTACACCCTTAAAGCTAAGGATACGGCGAACCGTATCAGTTGGCTGTGCACCTTTGTTCAGCCAGTCCAGTGATTTTTGACGATCGATCTGTACTGTGGCAGGAACAGTGGTTGGATTGTAAGTGCCGATTTTCTGAATGAATTTACCATCGCGGGGACTACGGGCATCTGCTACTACGATGAAATAGAATGGTCTTTTTTTTGACCCATGACGCTGGAGTCGGATTTTTACTGACATCTTTAAATAGAAATTTAAAGGTTAACAAATATTGTTTAAGCCGGTTGAAACCGGGACGGCAAATATAATACGGATAGGGGAAAACGCCAAAGGAAAGTCATTGGTCTTTAGGCGTGAATCAGTTGTGTTTAAGGAAGCAGATTAATAAGCCATTATCTCTTCATACCGGGGATGGACTTGCCAAACATATTCATCTTATTCATGTTCTTCATCATGGCCCGCATTTGCTCAAACTGCTTCATGAAATTGTTTACATCAGTAATATCCTTTCCGCTACCCTTTGCTATTCGTTTTTTGCGGTTCATATCAATCAAGTCTGGGTCAGCTCTTTCGGCAGGCGTCATGCTATTGATCATTGCTTCAATGCCTTTGAATGAATCATCGTTTATATCCAGGTCTTTCACTTGTTTACCTACACCGGGTATCATGCCAAGCAGGTCTTTCATGTTACCCATCTTTTTTATCTGCTCCAATTGCATTTTAAAATCAGCAAAGTCAAATTTGTTCTTGCGGATCTTAGCTTCTAACTTTTTAGCCTGTACTTCATCAAACTGTTCCTGTGCTTTTTCTACCAACGTTGTGATATCCCCCATGCCGAGAATACGCTGCGCCATTCTTTCGGGATAGAATACATCTAGTGTATCCATCTTTTCGCCACTGCTGGTAAACTTGATAGGTTTGTTTACCGTGTACTTAATTGATAATGCAGCACCGCCTCTTGTATCACCATCTAGTTTGGTTAATACGACGCCGGTAAAATCCAATCGATCATTAAATGTTTTAGCAGTATTCACTGCATCCTGGCCGGTCATACTATCTACTACAAACAATATTTCATTGGGCTTTGCAGCATTCTTGATATTGGCGACTTCAGTCATCATCTCTTCATCAATAGCCAGACGGCCGGCGGTATCGATGATGACCACATTTTTATTTTTACTTCTTGCTTCTTTAATTGCATTCTGCGCAATCGCTACTGCATCTTTATTTTCAAGTTCTATATGCACATCTACGCCGATCTGTTCTCCTAATACTCTTAATTGCTCCATCGCAGCAGGGCGATAAACGTCGGCTGCTGCCAGCATCGGGCTAAGGCCTTTTTTGGTTTTAAGGTAATTTGCCAGTTTAGCGCTGAAAGTTGTTTTACCCGAACCCTGTAAGCCTGCAATCAGAATGACAGCAGGGCTTCCTTTTGTATTGAAAGGAGCTTCATCACCACCCATCAGTTCCGCCAATTCATCTTTCACGATCTTTACCATCAATTGTGATGGGCTGATGGCATTGATCACTTTTTCACCAATAGCTTTTTCTTTTATCGTATCGGTAAATTCTTTGGCTATTTTATAGTTCACATCCGCATCCACTAATGCACGGCGTATATCCTTTAAAGTAGATGCAATATTGAGGTCTGTTATTCTTGCCTGGCCTTTTAGGTTCTTAAAGGCACTTTCTAATTGTTCCTGCAGGTTACCAAACATGTGATTTCAATTTCAGTTTCACAAAATAAAAAAGTGAACATCATCATGTTCACTTTTTATGAGTTTGCAAATATAAGTTTAAGTGTAGAATTTTACTTCAGTGTATCCTGTTTTAATAGTTATTAGCCCAAATAAACCCTGAGCTGTTGGCTGCGGGTTGTTGTTTTCAATTTACTGATCGCCTTATCTTTTATCTGCCTTACCCGCTCTCTTGTTAGATTGAATTTGGCGCCGATATCTTCAAGGCTCATCGGGTGGTCCACACCAATACCGAAGAAATAGCAAATCACTTCCTTCTGACGATCGGTCAATGTTTTTAATGAACGATCTATCTCAGTTTTTAATGATTCATTATGATCCAGTTGTCCGTCCGTTTTTTCTGCATTAGGATTTTCCATCACATCCATGAGGGTGCTGTCTTCACCATCTGACAGTGGAGTATCCATGCTTACGTGGCGGGAGTTGATGCTCAGTGTTGCAGTCACTTCTTCAAGATCCATCTGCAATACTTCTGCAAGCTCCTCGGCGGAAGGTTCCCGTTCAAATTCCTGCTCAAGTTGGGTATAGGCTTTTTGAATACGGTTGGTTAAACCCACCTTATTAAGCGGTAGCCTTACAATCCGGGACTGTTCGGCCAATGCCTGCAGGATGCTCTGTCGGATCCACCAAACTGCGTAGGAAATAAATTTAAAACCACGAGTTTCATCGAAACGCTGGGCTGATTTTATCAACCCCAGGTTTCCCTCGTTGATTAGGTCGGGCAGGGATAAACCCTGGTTCTGGTACTGTTTAGCTACCGATACCACAAAACGAAGGTTGGCTTTGGTCAAACGATCCAAAGCTCTTTGATCACCTAGCTTTATTTGGCGGGCTAATTTTACCTCTTCTTCCGCAGAAATGAGCTCGACTTTGCCGATCTCCTGGAGGTATTTTTCCAGACTTTGAGATTCACGATTCGTAATCGACTTCGTGATCTTGAGTTGTCTCATACTCATAGATAGATATGGATTTAAAATGGTTATTACGAAAGGATAGATTTTAGTTAGTCTCGGTACGTTGTTCCTTTATATAATAGCCATCACATTATCGGATTCTTCAGAACATATTGAACTTCAAGCAAATTACTAATTCAGGGCTTACGAACCAAATTAATTTTGCCTTATGGAAAACGACAGACCGGTTTAATTATTTCATGCCGGTTACCCTAATTGGAAAAAATACGAAAAATAAACACCGAAAACCTTTGCTGCTTCGATTAATTTTTTATTATTGCATCAAACCATTGACTTTTTTAAGCAAAATAATGAGCAAACAATTATATACACTCGAATATCCTGTTAGATGTTCTCCCGGCATCCTCTACGAATTTCTGGCTACACCGGCAGGTTTGTCGGAGTGGTTTGCAGATAAAGTGGACGAACGTGACGGTATCATTTACTTTGGATGGAATGGATCCTATGAAAAAGCTGAACTGCTGGAGCAGGAAGAAGATAAGTACGTACGCTATCATTGGATGAATGCACCCAAAGAAGAATTTTTTGAATTCCGTATTGAGAAATCAGAGATCACTAATCAAACAATTCTGATAGTAAAAGATTTTGCTGAAAAAAAAGAAATCAAAGATCAGAGCAGGTTATGGGATTACCAGGTGAAAGATCTTTTTCATCGCCTCGGCAGTTGATCCAGCATTTCCATTATTGTTTTAGTAATTGATACAACCTGTTCAGGCAAATTTTCCCATTGGTATAAATCTATTTTTACTGAAAGTTTGATAAAATTTTTTTCATTGATGATTTGGAGAAATGCATCAATGTCTGTTTTATTCACGGGTATATAATTTGTTTTTTCAAAATGATGTTCCCATTCAGTGTTATTGACGCACAAGTAAAAATCATTTTGATTCAGCGTATCATATTGTGAAATGATGTTTGCAGCATATTGTTCTTTATACTTACCTGAAAGATGCAGAGTGACACTGAAAAAATTTCCCCACCAGAATAAAGTGCGGATAGCAAATGAATTTTCTTTTTCAAAATGTCTTGGATAATCAAGCATCAGCCAGGGAAGGCCATCGTAATTTTCTCCTTTTGAAATTTTTGCTGATGTAATAAAAATTTCAGCAGGCAATGATGAATGCATATTACTAAAAAGAGCTGCTTGTTCATCCTGGCAATCCTGCAGCAGCCATTTCATTTTTTCCATTATGGCATTCTTTGTTAAAATCCATTCTGCATTCCGCATCAGCGATTGCTCCAACTCTGAAAACTGTATTTTTGCCCGGTGCTGCATCCTTCAAAACTAATTCAATCCGGTTGTAAGCAACACTAACGGCGCATGATTAAAAAATTAGACAGGCTGGTTTTAGGGGCATTCATCGGGCCGTTCATCGGCACCTTTTTTATCACCGTGCTTGTGTTGGTCATGCAGTTCTTCTGGCTATATATTGACGATTTTGTTGGTAAGGGACTTGAGCCAATACTTATATTTGAATTTATATGGTACCAGATGGCCGTACTGGTACCACTCGCATTACCGCTCTCCATTTTATTGTCTTCGCTAATGACCTTTGGCAACCTGGGTGAAAGTTTTGAGCTCGTTGCTATCAAGTCTGCCGGTATCTCACTCATGCGGTTTATGCGGCCATTACTTATATTCACATTATTCATTTGCGGTGTTGCTTTTTTATTTTCCAATTACCTCATGCCTGTTGCGCAGCTGAAATCCCGTACAATGCTGGCCGATATTGTATATGCCAAACCCTCTTTTGATCTGCAGGAAGGAGTTTTTTATGATCGCATCAGTGGGTTTGCTATTAAAATAGGAAAGAAAGAAAATGACAGCGTCATCCGCAATGTGATCGTATATGAACAGAGTAATAGTTTGCAGGATAATTTTATTATTGCTCCTGAAGGACGAATGACGGTAACAGCAGATAAAAGATTGCTTGAATTTGACCTGCTGAACGGGTGGCGTTACCAGGAAAGAGGATCCGGTACCGAAACAGAGTATATACGGGTAGGGTTTAAAGAATACACAAAACAATTTGACCTCAGTTCATTCCAGTTTAACCGCACGGCCGATAGTGTAAACCGTTCCGGCGAAAAAATGCTGAGCATGCGGCAACTGAGGCAGACGATTGATTCCATGAAAAAAGAGAATGACAGGTTGAGAAAGCAGCAACATGATTATCATTATGGCCAGTATAACTTTATAAAATATCTTGACAGCAACTGGAAAGCTTATGACACATTTGCGCTAAAGCCGGTAAATAAATTAGATAGCCTGCTGCCCGATTCAGCCCGTCATCTGGTAAATGAATCTGCCATATCGCTGATCAGCACTTTAAAAATAAATATTGAAGCCGGCTCGGGAGAACTGAAAGAAAGAGACCGCAACCTGCGTAAATATAAAATTGAATGGCACCGGAAGATCACCTTATCGATCGCCTGCCTTGTTTTGTTTTTGATCGGGGCGCCGCTGGGAGCAATTATCCGCAAAGGTGGGCTTGGAACACCACTCGTATTTGCCATTATCTTTTTTATGCTTTTTTATTTTACCAGCACGATGGGCGAAAAATTCGGGAAGGAAAATAAAATGCCGGTAACAGCAGGCATGTGGTTCTCCACAATGGTATTGGTGCCTATTGGCATTTTTCTTACGTACAAAGCCATGCATGATTCACAACTTTTCAATAGAGAATATTATACCCGCATTACACGTAAACTGAAAAAGAAAATAATAAATCGTAAGAGTTGAAAATGTTGTTTATTGCAAACGGAAAACAGGTGAAAATCCCCTAAATAGGGTATAGGCCGTGACTATTTTTTACCTCAATTTAGTAGCAGGGAATCCCGTTTACTCACCGGAATCTCCCGTTTACTAAATGAATAATGTAAAGCTAACAGAAGATATTCATTTTTGACATATCTTAATCGCTCAAAACCTATGAAACCCATATCCTTGAAAACATTAGTTGATAGACCAAAAAACAGCATGATTATGAAAAAAATTAGTTTTCTCGTTTGCAGCACACTGGTAGCATTAGTGATGAATGCCCAGTTAAAAGTAACCTCCGGTGCTACAATAACCATTACTGGCGGCGCAGTTGTATTCTGCGGTGGTGATGTAACCAACGATGCCGGTGGTACTATCACCAATAATGGTAAGCTCGAAGTACAGGGAAGTTTTGCCAATGCCGGTACTTACAATACAACTACGGCAGACGATTCATTGATCATGTCTGGCGCAAATAATGTAACGCTTAACGGCGGATCATCTGTGCTTACTAATCTCTGGATCATTAAAACAGCTGCTGCCAACGAAGTAAAACTGGCAGGTACCACTTTATTGAGTGGTAAACTGGATTATGATGAAGGCAACTTTACAACTGACCCGATCACAAACCCCTCGTTTTTATTTTCTGCTCCTGTGACTGCCACATTTGATTTTGCTGCCAACAAAGAAATTGTTGGCCGTGTAAGAAGAACAGGATGGTCAAATGGCGCCATGCGGATCTTTAATCAAGCTAACATGCAGGTAACAACTGCGGGTGGTACACCCCCAACAGATTTTACTGTAACCATGATACCTCAAAGTGCTGGTGGCGATCCAACCGGTACCGAAAGAGAAGTGAAAAGAAAATTCCAGTTTGCACAAACAGGAGGTACAGGATTTACAAGCGATATACGTTATCCTTATATAGATGGTGAGTTGAATACAAATACAGAAGGCAACCTTGTTCCCTGGCAGAATGTAACAGCTGTATGGAATGGTAAGCTTACTCCTGTAACAAGAGATGGCGCTACTAATTATGTATCTACAACAGGATTAACAACAACTGAAATTGCTAATGAATGGAAGTTGGCTGATCCAAATTATACAATGAATGCAACAGCCTTTTTGAGAGGTGCCTGGAATACGGGTGGCTTTATGAATGCTTCTTTAATATCTACTTTAGAAGCTGGTGGAAGTGGCTTGTTACAAGTTTTTAATACACCTCCGTTTAATTATGTAGGAACAGAGTCTGTAAGTGCAGGGTTTTTTACAGCGCATCCAACAATAGTTGATTGGGCATTGGTTGAATTAAGAATGCCAGCTGATGGATTGCCAGCAAGTGCTACTTCGGCAACCATAGTTGGAAGAAGAGCTGGTTTCTTCTTAAGCAATGGAACAATTGTAGGTTTAGATGGAGCAACTCCGATTTCATTTGATATAAGTAAGCAAGGAACAGCTTTTATCGTTATTCGTCATAGAAATCATTTAGGTGTTATGAGTAATGCTATCACATCAAATGCAACTGGTTTTTATAATAATGATTTCAGGTCTCTGGCAAATATTTATAAACCTGTTGGAGCACCTTCTGATCCGGTTGTATTACTTCCTTCAAGCGGAAACTATGGTTTTTGGGGTGGGGATGCAAATAAGAATGGTATTGTTAACGCTACAGATGTCAGCGCAATTAAAAATGCTATTGCAGCTTCTACAACAGGTTATTCATTGACGGATGTAACTCTTAGTGGAACAATCAATGCAACTGATGTAAGTTTGACTAAGGCTACAATCGCTGCATCAGGAACAGGCGGTGCACCAGCAAGGCAAAGTATAAAGATCGTTAAAACAAATATTCCAGATCCAATAGGGCCGGAAGAACAATAAAGTCACATTAGATTAATTTTGAACACCGAAAAAAACAGTTTATGAAAGTGTTTTCTACAACAAAAGTCTTAGCTACAGGAATTCTTTTTTTACTACTTGCAAGTACAAATAGTAGAGCCCAGGTTTGTGAATGGAGATTAGGTAATGTTGTTTATAATTCTGCAGATCCGGATGGAGGAGGCGCAGCAACAGGCTCTGTTACATTTGTTCTTCAGATTCGTACTACGGGAGCTACTATTCCAAATGTTAACTCAATTTCTGTAGGATGGAGTTGGCAAAGCACAAGAGCTATGATTCCAACAACACCAGGCTGTGCAACTGTGAGTAACCCTGCAAATGTTACTGTTTCTCCTTTCTTTGCTGGTGGTGGATTTGCATATACAACAGTTTTTCAGTGTGGGGTATTTAGCCAAACTCTAGGAACAGAAACTTATGATAGAAGAGCAGTAGGAACAATGGATGGTACAGGAGTTACATTGAATACTACATGGCAGGATATGTTTACAGTAACATTGTGGTCACTTGCCAACAGCGGTTCATATGCTGGCTTTGCAATGATAAATTCTGGTAGTGGTGGATCACCATCACCATTTACTACTTATGCAGTTGCTGATGTGGATGCAAATGAATATCCAGTTAATTCTTTGACAGTTAACCCAGGATTACCGTTAAGACCACCAGTTGTTACTCCAGTTATCTTCACATACTTCAATGCTGATTGTAATGATAAGGGTGCATTACTTACATGGGAAACTGCAACAGAAGAAAATGCAGATTACTATGAAGTTCAAAGAAGTGGAAATGGTAGTGACTGGAAAACAGTTGATAAAGTAGATGCATCTGGTAACAGTGCAATAGCCCGTCAATATCAATACCTCGACCTGGAAGGTGGTAATGTTCAGTATCGTCTCCGCCAGGTGGATATAGATGGCAAAACAACCTATACTAACATACGCAGCACAAGTTGCGAAGGCAAATCATTCAGCAGTACATTATATCCTGTCCCAGCAAGAGATAAGATAACATTGGTAGTTCGTTCCGACAGGGCCGTCACAACCAACCTGCAGATACTTGATCTGAATGGAAGAACGGTTAAACAATTGAGAACAAATATTAATAACGGGAATACAAATATCATTATCGATGTTAATTCATTGCCGCAAGGTGAGTATATGCTGATGAGCACAGACCCATCGGTTCGCATCAATAAGAAATTTGTAATAGCGAGATAAACATATTAATCTCTCAGCAAAGAGTAAACTTGCTATTAAAATCAAGATCCATTTAAGTAGTCCCCTGCTTTTTAGCAGGGGGCTTTTTTTATGTACATTCGACAACTAAACACCCGATCATTGCAGGTAAGTAAACAAAATCTCGCAGTACAGAAATGGATAACAGCAGTATCTGTGCTATTGCTTGTCTTTAAGTTTGCTGCCTATTATCTTACTCACTCTGTTTCTATTCTTACCGATGCGCTGGAAAGTATTGTGAATGTGGCAGCAGGGTTTATTGGTTTATATAGTTTGTATGTGGCGTCTAAACCAAAAGATTTTGATCATCCATATGGCCATGGTAAAGCTGAATTTATCTCAGCTGCTGTTGAAGGCACATTGATCGGTACGGCGGGGCTGATCATTATTTATAAAGCCATTAATAGTCTTATCAATCCTGTCGAATTGCAAAAGCTTGATTACGGAATTTATCTTGTAGGTATAACGGCGGTTATCAATTTTGTTATGGGCACTTTTAGTGTGTTAAAAGGGAAAAAGAATAATTCCCTTGCATTGGTAGCAAGCGGCAGGCATTTGCAAAGCGACTGTTATTCTACATTGGGTATTATCGCGGGGCTGGTGCTTATTTATTTTACAGGCTACAAATGGATCGATCCGGTTGTAGCAATTATTTTCGGCTTTCTGATCATTTATACAGGGTATAAAATTTTGCGGCCCTCTATTGCAGGCATCATGGATGAAGCAGATAAAAAATTGCTGGATGAACTGGCTGTTATGCTGAATAAAAACAGGAGAGAAAATTGGGTTGATCTGCACAACCTGCGGGTAATAAAATACGGATCAATACTGCATATCGATTGCCATCTTACGGTACCCTGGTATTTGAATGTACATGAAGCTCACCGCGAAGTAGATGCGTTGTCGGCACTGGTAAAACAACACTATGGTGAATCAGTCGAGTTATTTGTTCATTCCGACGGTTGCCTGGATTTCAGTTGCCGTATATGTGAAAAACAGGATTGTAAGGAGCGAAGGCATAACTTTGAAAAAAAGATCGAATGGACATTAGAAAAGATCCAGCAAGATCAAAAACATCAATTATAAAATAATTACTCTTTCGAGTATTGGGATATGAAGACAACTACAACCTGGAAAAAAAATCACATGTTCGAATCCGAACATGATGGCAATAAAATAAGCGTTGACGGTGATAAAAAACACGGGCATGGCCCCAAAGCATTGCTGCTAAGCGGACTTGCCGGCTGCAGCGGAATTGATATTGTAGATATACTGGGAAAAATGAGGGTCGAGTTTTCTGATTTTAAAATTGAAGTGGAAGCGCAACAGACCGAAGATCATCCTAAAGTTTTTTCAGAAATAAGTATCACTTATCATATGAAAACAAAAAAAGAAAATGAAGATAAAGTGAGGAAGGCCATCGATCTTTCGCTGGAAAAATATTGTGGCGTATCCGCTATGCTCCGTAAAAATTCCCCGATCAATTATCAATTGGTGATCCATTAAATATGTTATCTAAAAAAACGCAATACGCATTCAGGGCATTAACCCATCTTGTTGAGAATTACAACAAAGGGCCCGTGCTTATTTCAGAGATCTCAAGAAAGAAAAAAATACCGTTAAAGTTCCTTGAGAACATTTTGCTTGAATTAAAAAAAGAGGGAATTTTAGAAAGCAAGAAAGGTAAAGGCGGCGGTTATTATCTTATCCATAATCCTTCTAAAGTGCCAGTGGCCCGCATCATCCGAGTAGTGGATGGTCCGATTGCCATGTTGCCCTGTGTGAGTCTTTACTTTTATGAAAAGTGTAAGAACTGTGATGAGAAACATTGTGGCCTTCACGACGTTATGATCGATGTACGGGACGCACAACTGGCTATTCTGGAAAAAAGAACATTACAGGACCTTGTTCCCTGATCACGGGTCAAACACATGTTTGTGGTTTCTTTGTAAATTAAAGTCTATAATCTTGGTAGGGTAGTGATACCTGCCTATTTTTGTAACCAATAAATCAAACTTTTATGTCACTCCGTTTAGGGGACGCCGCTCCCAACTTTAAAGCGCAAACAACAGAAGGAGAAATTGATTTTTATGAATACCTGGGTGATGGCTGGGGCATTCTTTTTTCCCATCCTGCCGATTACACACCTGTATGTACGACGGAACTGGGCAAAACAGCTTTGTTGAAAGAAGAATTTGCAAAACGTCATACCAAAGTGCTGGCTGTAAGTGTTGATCCGCTGGATAAACATCTTCTCTGGCGCAACGATATTAATGAAACACAAGAATGCTTAGTTGATTTTCCGATCATCGCTGATGAAGACAGGAATGTTTCTACACTGTATGATATGATCCATCCAAACGTATCACAAACAGTAACGGTTCGTTCATTGTTTATCGTGGGTCCGGATAAAAAAATTAAACTGATCATTACCTACCCGCAGACAACAGGCCGTAATTTTTATGAAGTACTGCGTGTATTGGAATCATTGCAATTGACAGCTGGTTATAGCGTTGCTACACCTGCTGACTGGAAGCATGGAGAAGATGTGATCGTTGCATTATCCGTAACAACAGAAGATGCACAAAAGAAATTCCAGAAAGGAGTGAAGATCGTAAAACCTTACCTGCGTTATACACCGCAGCCGGATCTATAAACTAAGCCGATTGCTCTGCCAGCAAACGAAAAATGAGTTTATACATGAATGAATTAGTGAACGAGTTACAAAATGAGCTGAAGGGAAAGGAGATTGCGGAGCAATTGCGCATGCTCACAGATCGTTTTCCCGGTGAGGTTATATTTTCCACCAGTTTTGGTTTGGAAGACCAGGCGATTACTTATTTCATCACTTCTGGAAAAGTTCCTGTTAAAGTGTTTACACTTGATACTGGAAGGGTCTTTACAGAAACATACAGTACCTGGAGTAGGACTGTTGAAAAATATAACCTCATAATTTCTGCTTATTATCCTGAAGCTTCACCGCTCCAGGATTTTATTTCAGCAAAGGGTCCGAATTCATTTTATGAATCAGTAGAGAACAGGAAACAGTGTTGTCATATTCGTAAAGTGGAACCATTGCAAAGAGCTTTGAAAGGAAATAAGATTTGGATCACAGGTATCCGTGCTGAGCAAAGTAATAACCGGCATGATATGCCGTTGATCGAATGGGATGAAGTAAACCAGATCATTAAATTTCATCCTTTGTTAAGCTGGACATGGGGACAGGTAAAACAGTTTGTGAGCAGGAATGATATTCCTTACAACCCGTTACATGATAAAGGATTTGTAAGTATTGGTTGTGCTCCTTGTACAAGAGCTATCAAGCCCGGTGAAGATTTTCGTGCCGGTCGCTGGTGGTGGGAGGATAATAGTAAAAAGGAATGTGGTTTACATGTGCATACAGAGGCTGAAAGCAAAATAGTTAAGTAAAAAAATTTATAGGAGAAACCTACTAAATAAGTAGACAATACGAATATGAGTCAATATCATCTCAATTATCTTGAACAACTGGAATCGGAAAGCATTCACATTTTTCGTGAAGTGGCTGCACAATTTGAAAAACCTGCATTGCTTTTCAGTGGCGGCAAAGATTCAATTACTATGGTTCACCTCGCAGTTAAAGCATTTGCACCGGGTAAGATCCCATTTCCTTTAGTCCATATTGATACGGGCCATAATTTTCCTGAAGCATTAGAGTTTCGTGACTGGCTGACTAATAAAGTTGGAGCCACATTAGTTGTGAGAAAAGTTGAGGACACTATCAAACAAAGAAGCCTCACTGAGCCAAAAGGAAAATTTCCCAGCCGCAACTGGCTGCAGACCTATACACTGCTCGATACGATCGAGGAGTTCAAATTTGATTGTTGCATCGGTGGTGCAAGAAGAGATGAAGAAAAAGCAAGAGCTAAAGAAAGAATTTTTTCAGTAAGAGATGAGTTTGGTCAATGGAACCCCAAACTGCAACGTCCTGAACTCTGGAATATTTATAATGGTAGAATTCATAAAGGAGAAAACGTGAGAGTATTCCCGATCAGTAACTGGACTGAGCTGGATATCTGGAACTATATTCGAACTGAAAATATTGACTTGCCCAATATCTATTTTGCGCATGAAAGAAAAGTAATTGAGCATGAAGGGCAGTTAGTGGCAATGAGTGAATATGTACAGCCTGCAGAGAATGATGTAGTACTTACAAAGAAAGTACGTTATCGTACCGTAGGTGATATGACTTGCACGGCTGCAGTGGAATCAAATGCCGCCACATTGGATGAAGTGATCAATGAGATCATTTCAACAAGAATAAGTGAAAGAGGTGAAACAAGAATTGATGATAAGGTAACAGAAGCAGCGATGGAAGACAGGAAGAAGAATGGATACTTTTAAACACCCCCTGTCCCCCTAAAGGGGAGACTTAGGTCGGTGTGTTTTATATTTTAGATGAATTCAATAAATGCAAAAGATATTTTCAAATTACTTAGTCTATCTAATCGGGAAAGACTAATACAAATCAAGTTCCCCCTTTAGGGGGACAGGGGGTTTATGGATCTATTGAGATTTATAACGGCAGGCAGTGTTGATGATGGCAAAAGCACATTAATTGGTCGTTTGCTGTACGATAGCAAGAATATTCTTATTGATCAAATGGAAGCCCTGGAAAAATCAACTAAGAATAAAGAGAACGGAGAAGTTGATCTGGCATTACTTACCGACGGCCTTCGTGCAGAAAGAGAACAGGGCATCACGATCGATGTGGCATATCGTTATTTCAGCACTCCCAAAAGAAAATTCATAATCGCTGATGCGCCTGGCCATGTGCAGTATACCCGTAACATGATCACAGGTGCATCGAATGCCAGTCTCATTATTATTTTAATTGATGCAAGACAAGGGGTAGTTGAACAAACCCGTCGTCATTCTATTATTGCATCGCTGCTAAAAATCCCTCATGTAGTAGTAGCAGTAAATAAAATGGACCTGGTAGAATATTCGCAGGATGTGTTTAACAATATTGTGATTGACTACAGTGAAGTGGCAAAACAATTAGGATTAAAAGATGTTACTTATATTCCCATCAGTGCATTGGATGGAGATAATATCGTTGACAGATCAACACATATCAACTGGTACAAAGGGAAACCGCTGCTTGAATTTTTGGAAGATGTAAAACTAGACAGTGATATTAATCTTACAAATCCAAGGTTCCAGGTACAGTTTGTTATTCGTCCACAAACAGATGATCTGCATGATTACCGCGGTTATGCCGGTAAAGTGATCAGTGGTATTTATAAAAAAGGTGATAAAGTAAAAGTCTTACCGCAGGATATTGAAACTACCATTGCTTCCGTAGAAGTAGCAGGTAAAGAAGTTTCAGCAATTTTTGCTCCACAATCTGCGGTTATTCAATTGGCAGATGATATTGATATCAGTCGTGGTGATTCAATTGTAAAAGTTGATAATGTTCCGCAAGTAAACAATGAACTCGAAGTATTGCTCTGTTGGCTGGACGATAAGCCGCTTATTTCCGGCAACAAGTATTTATTGCAGCATAATAGCCGCCAGGTAAGGGCTATTGTAAGAAATGTAGAATACAAGCTGGACGTAAACAGCCTGCAACGTCAGCCGGTAGAGGGAAATGTAAAATTGAATGAAGTAGTGAAAGCGACCATCAAAACTGCATCGCCATTAGTTTATGACGGATATGAAACACTGAATGAAAATGGCAGTGCTATATTAATTGATGAAACAAGTAACAGTACAGTCGCTGCTGTTCTAATAAAATAAAAATAATAATGTCTCAGATAGAAAATATAGGAAAAGTAACACTTGCCGGCGCTGGCCCCGGCGATGCAGAGTTAATTACTTTGAAGTTGCAAAAGCGTTTAGCGGCTGCAGATGTAATTATTACAGATCGGTTGGTAAACCCGGATATCATTGCTGCTCATGCACGGAAAGATGCAGAAGTGTTATTAGCCGGTAAACAAGGTTATAACGATAACTCTTTTTCCCAGGAAGAAGTAACCGCATTGATTGTTGAATATGCAGAGCAGGGAAAAAATGTATTGCGGCTGAAAGGTGGGGATGTGGCTTTCTTTAGTAATGTACTGGATGAACTAGAAGCATTAGCAGAAAAAAATATTCCTTTTGAGATTATTCCCGGCATCACTGCAGCATCCGGTGCATCGGCATATACTGGCATTCCGCTTACAGCAAGAGGCTATTCGCAGGGTGTGCAGTTTCTTACATTTAATCCTACAAGTCATTACAGTCCCGATTCATGGAGACAAATTGCTCTTTCATCTGATACACTTGTTTTTTATATGGCGGCAAAAAATATTACAGACCTTGCTGAGTTATTGTTGCGCTATACCCGCAAACCATTCACACCGCTTGCTATTATTGAACAAGCAACAACTATTCATCAACAGGTACATATTACTACATTAAAAAATTGTGCTATTGATTTTGCAGGTAAACAATTCAGTTCTCCATCATTGGTTATTATTGGTGATGTAGTTAAACTGAATGAACAATTTAACTGGTATCAAACTGAAGAAAGCGGATCTGTGTTCAAAGAATTATAGGGATGATGAGGGTCATAATTTTTCCAGCATATCCACTACTTTCTCTCTTTTTAGAATTACATAGCCGATACGATCGTTACTGACGCCTTCACGCAACTGGTAGCTGAATTCAAGCTGGTCATTAGTGATCGTTGTTTCAAAATAGCGGAAGCTGATATTGGGATATTGCTTCAACTCCTCACCAATTTCATAAAGATGAGTGGAAAGTATAAAGAGTGAGTTTTTGATCTTTATTAGTCCTTTAATAACAGCCAGCGAACATTTCATCGCATCCTGCACATTGGTTCCTTTAAACAGCTCATCAATCAAAACCAGCCATTTTTTACCATTGTTGATTTTCTCCACTGTATTTTTTACCCGCTGCACTTCGTTATAAAAATAGCTTTCGCCTTTAGCGATGTTATCTGTTACATTAATATTACTAAGCAATCCATCAAATACAGTAAGCCGCATGCCTGCTGCGGGGACAGCCATTCCAATATGAGCCAGGAAAACAGCCGAACCGACAGCTTTTATTAATGTACTCTTACCTGCCATGTTTGCACCTGTAAGAAAAAGAAAATTATGTTCAGGATTCATCTGCAGATCATAAGCAATCGGTTTTTGAATCAATAAATGATACAAACCTTTTGCATCCACCATCGAGGTTTCCTGCTCAACAAATTCAGGAAATGAGAGATGATAAGTTTTAACAGCCATCGCCATCGAATACCATGCATCAAGACGGTTGAAAACATCAATCAGGTCAAGTGTCTTTACTTTATACTGGCCACGCAGGTAATGTGAAAAGTATAAGTTTTGAGAGGGAGAAAATTTCTCAAACTTTTTTGTTTCGGCTAATTCAGCCAATGCAGGTTCCCGCAATGCCCCGGCAATACGGTCAGTATACAAACGGATGCTGGCAGGCAATTCAAGTCCTTCGAGCAAGTCAGCAATATTTTTTATACCACGATAGAAATCTGCAAAATGCCCAACGGCAAACTTTGCCATTTTATAATCTTCATTATGCAACCATGTATAAATAGTACTATTAAATGTATTTGGTCTTTCCGGTACAGGATCGAGTGAGTAATCCAAAAATTTATGCATCATCAGGATGGTGCCGTTGGTAATATCAGTGGGCCATTCATTCACATGTTCCATCAGTGTACGGATGATGCGTTGTGTACCCATGATCCTATTTACATCATCAAATGGTTCGCTGAAGAATTTCTTCAGCCAGAGCCGACCACCTTCTGTTTTAGTAAAATTGAGTTTATGAAAAATAGAGAACTCCTCTTCTTCGTGGAAGATCGATATATCGTTAAATGAGATTTTGTCGATTTGCATATCAGGCCGCTAAATTATCTAATACTTTAATAAACAAATAAAAGCCACTGACTAAAATGGCACATGACAGCAATAAGCCACCGGGATGCTTTCTATATTTTCGGATAAAAGCAAGAAGTGAGACAATAAGTAGCGAAAGAAGCATAGGCCAGCAAGCTTTGAACACATCTTCATTGAATTTTTTTCCACGGAATATTTCTTCAACCATCAGTAGTGTAAATAAAATAAATGCCCAAATAGCCAGTAACCAATAAGCATAGCCCGACAGGTTTCTCAATTTGGTTACATCCTGGTTTTTTGAATTTTTGAATAAAAACACTATAAGCATTACTATGCCGGCACAAACAAGCACCGCGGGGGCCAGGTAAGTATATTCCATGTAGTCGTGAAGCATGTCTATCTGTTAAAAGCCAATCTATGCCCTTTTTTTGATTCATCAATTTTTCCATCTGCATATACAGGGTGTCCATTGACGAACGTATGAGTTATAGATACAGGAAACTCAAAATTCTCTAAAGGACTCCAGCCGCATTTGTATAAAATATTTTCCTTTGAAACTTTATGAGGTTTATTCAGATCAACCAGTACCAGGTCGGCGTGATAACCTTCGCGGATATAGCCCCGTTCAGCAATTTGAAAACAATCTGCCACAGCATGACTCATTTTAGAAACAATTTTCTCCAGTGAAATTTTTCCTTGCTTATAGTAATGTAGCATAATCAGCAACGGATGCTGAACAAGCGGCAAGCCAGCATGTGCATGTTCATAGGGTGGTTCTTTTTCTGAAAGCAAATGAGGGGCGTGATCAGTGGCAATCACATCTAACCTGTCATCCAGCAATCCTTTCCATAATCCTTCTTTATTATGTTCAGCTTTGATAGCAGGATTACATTTTATTTTATAGCCGAGACGTTCGTAATCATCAGCAGTAAAATGCAAATGATGCACACAAACCTCCGATGTAATTCTTTTTTCTTTTAGCGGAAGCATATTGCTGAATAACTGTAATTCTTTCTCGGTACTGATATGCAGTATATGTAAACGGGTATTATATTTTTTAGCGATCTGTATAGCTAAAAAAGAGCTTTCAAAACAACCCTCTTCATTTCTGATCAACGGATGATCAGCGGCGGTTAATTCTCCTTTTTCTTTTTTCAGCCTTTCATAATTGCTTTTAATGATACGTTCATCTTCACAATGTGTAGCAATCAGCATTTCGCTTTCACGGAAAACTTTATCCAGCGTCATTAAATTATCGACCAGCATATTTCCGGTGCTGGCACCCATAAAGATCTTTACACCGCATACATCTTTTTTCCGCTTATTCATCTTCAGCACTTCATCTGCATTATTATTGCTGGTACCCATGAAAAAAGAATAATTTGCCAGTGAAGTTTGCTCAGCAATATTGTATTTATCCTCCAGTAGTTCTTCTGTTAATGCATTGGGTACAGTGTTTGGCATTTCCATAAAACTGGTAACCCCACCAGCAACTGCTGCTTTCGCTTCCGTATAAATTGTTGCTTTATGTGTAAGACCCGGCTCACGAAAATGCACCTGGTCATCGATACAACCTGGCAGTAAATATTTCCCTTCTGCATTTATTTCAATTGCATTTTTGTCATTTAGTGTAATTAGTGGCGCAACTTTCTCAATGCGTCCGTTACTTATCAACACATCTGCATTTTTAATACTGCCTTCATTAACTACCAAAGCCGATTTAATCAAATATTTTTCCATATTTTGTCGCCGATATCTAATACCTGACCCATGCAATTTAAGAAAACCATTCTAAGGTTAATCCTGTTTGTTTTACCCTTTCAGAGTTTTGCTCAAACTACTTTTCTCAACCCCGGGGATAAAGCAAATATTTTGCTGGAACGGTTGGAAATAAAACTGCAAAAGGATTCTGCGTTCAATTTTTCAAAAATAAAACCATTTAGCCGCCGCAGTGTAGTTTCAGCAGTTAACCTTTCCGGTAAAACAATTGCGACAAATAAAGTAGATGCCTATAATCTCAATAGCCTTTTACTGAACAATATTGAATGGACCGGTAACCAGCCAGGGTTTAAAAGCAAAAAACCAATTGGAAAAAATTTTTACCAGACACCCGCCAATCTTTATGAAGTACATGTGAAGGATTTTGATCTGATATTAAACCCGGTTATTCAATTCACTTACGGCAAGGAGAGTGATTATGACCAAAGTCTTTTCCTTAATTCAAGAGGATTAACACTGCGGGGTAAGATTGCTAATAAGATCGGGTTCTATACTTACCTGACCGATAACCAGGAAAGAGTACCCAGCTACGCACAGCAATGGACCAGCGAAAGAAAAGCAGTTCCGGGTAACGGTTATTATAAACCTTTTAAAACTGATGGCTTTGACTATTTTGAAGCAAGAGGTTATTTTACATTCGGCGCAACAAAATATATCGACATTAGCTTTGGGTATGATAAAAATTTTATCGGTAATGGATATCGCAGCCTGATGCTGAGTGATTTTTCCAGTAATATGTTATTCTTAAAACTGAATACCCGGATATGGAAGATCAATTACCAGAACATATTTGCCGAATTGCAGAATGCCCATGTACCGGGAGGCGATAAATTAATTCCAAAAAAATACGCTGCCATTCATCATCTTGATATTGCGATCACCAAATGGCTGAATATGGGTTTGTATGAGGCGGTAATATTCGGTCGCCAGGACCATTTTGAATTTGGGTATCTCAATCCTATCATATTTTATCGCTCAATTGAACAGCAAAGCGGAAGCTATGATAATGCTATTGCCGGTATTGATTTTAAAGCGAACGTGGCAAAGAAATTCCAGTTTTATAACCAGATCGTAATCGATGAATTTGTCCTGGATGAAGTAAAAAAGAACGACGGCTGGTGGGGCAATAAATGGGCTATTCAGCTTGGCGCAAAATATATTGATGCTTTCAATATAAAAAACCTTGACTTACAGGTAGAGCACAACCGTGTCCGCCCGTTCACTTATTCGCATCGTGATTCGGTTGCTAATCTTACTCATTATAATCAACCACTGGCACATCCATTGGGAGCCAACTTCAGTGAATGGATAGGTATTGCCCGGTATCAGCCTGCACCTAAATGGCTGATAAATGCAAAACTGATTTATTATATGCAGGGTCGTGATTCCAATACCACAGTAAGCTATGGCAGTAATATTTTTTACCCGAACACACCACCGCTTCGTACGATGGATTATGGTTATGAAATAGGCGAGGGCTGGAAAACAAATGTATTTTATGGCTCTTTGCTTCTGCAATATGAACTAAAAGAGAATCTCTTTATTGAGCTGAATGCATTATACCGTAAGCAGGATACTGAAACAGCACCCATCACTTCAAAAAATACAACTGCAGTTTCAATCGGTGTAAGGTGGAATATGCACAGAAGGGAGTTTGATTATTAACCCCAAACCCCCTGAAGGGGGCTTGCTGTAACACAGCCCTCTCTTTTCGAAATTGTTGAATAGTATCATTACAGTATAAGAGTGCGACGCAACAAAAGTTGACAGTAGCAATGTCGCTGGTAACAAAAATAAAACCTAACTTTTTTGAGAATGTATGATTGTATAAAGAGTCTTCGATCTAAGTCACCCCTTTAGGGGGACAGGGGGTGACTTACCCTTCCAGATGAATTGTAAACATGATCATCCTTGATTGTATGCGATCAAAGACTGAGGAATATTTTAAAGCAGGATCGCGGCTGTGAATATTGCCGAGACCATTGCTGATCTTTATTTCAGGAGAAAAAATAAAACTCTGCATAAAAAAATTGAAGCCTATTCCAGCTTCAATACCGTAATCTTTACTCTTGATCTTTACCAGGTCTTCGGCACGTTTGGCTCTTGCATTACTCGCCATATCAATATCCGCTTTTACACCTCCAAACATGTATACACGAAAATTGCCAATGCGATCACTTTGAAATTTTATATGAACCGGGAAAGACATAATTACGGATTCAACTTTTTTTGTTACTTCAGTTCCGTCATTAATATCCGGGTATTTTAATTTGTAATAAATGCTGCGTTCAGTAAAAATAAGCTGGGGATTGAAGCGTAGTTGAAAACGGTTGCTCAATCTTGCAGTAGCCGCAAGCCCCAAACCAAAACCCGGACTATTGATAGGGTCAGCTACATACACACTATCATCCTCTAAAAACTTTGGATGTTTTTCTGTATGAAATTTTGCTGAGTTACCTGCGAGAGTGATGCCAAAATAATAAGGCTTGTAATCATGATCTGCCATGTACCAATCTGAGCTATACTCGAGGTATTTCTGGGCAAAAATTTTATGCGAAGGAAAAATAAATGCTGAAAGCAAAATCAATCCCTGTAACACAATCATTTTTTTCTTCCTGTGTAGATGCAACATATTCCTAGGCTTAGCGGTTTAAACGAGGTATCGGAAAATCCTGATTTATTTAAAATATTTACAAACTCCTGTCTTTCCGGAAAAGCCTTGGCCGACTCACATAAATAATCATATGCTTCTTTATTCTGGCTCACCCAACCGGCCATTTTTGGCGCTACAATTTTCATGTACAAATTGTAGAGCGACTTCATTCCCCAGGTTTTTGGTTTTGAAAATTCAAGTACGACTAATTGTGCCCCCGGTTTCAGTACACGATAAATTTCTGTAAGTCCTTTTTCAAGGTTTTCAAAGTTACGGACACCGAAGGCTACCATACCGCCATCAAACGAATCCGGAGCGAAGTTTATTGCCTCAGAATCACCTATTTGTAAGCGAATTTTATTGCTAAGTCCTTCTTTTTCAATTTTCTTTTTTCCCAGCTCCAGCATTTGTACAGAAATATCAATTCCCTCAATTTTATCAGGGTTCAGGATCCGGCAGGCAAGAATTGCCATATCACCCGTGCCGGTCGCAATATCGAGTATCGTTTTGGGGTTGTCGGGCTTGAGTTTTTTGATCGCTTTTTTGCGCCAGCCCACATCAATGCCGGCCGACAAAAAGCGGTTCATAAAATCGTATTTCGGGGCAATACGGTCAAACATTTCAGCCACTTGTACCTTCTTATTTTTACTGGAATCTTTGTAGGGGATAATATGGTCGTGAGGCAGTTTTTCAGACATGGCCGCAAAGGTAGGAACTGTTAGGTGAAAGGTGAAACGGCAAACGGTGTCAGATCTTTCGCATTTCACGTTTCATTGAAAGATATCTGTAACCTCATAACAATCCCGATCGTCATATCAAAATAAAATTCACCTTTGGTGGCTTAAACCATAACTCATGAGAAATATTTTAGCAACAATTGCAGTTTTAACTTTTACCTTATCATCCTGCCATAGCTGGTTTGGCGAACATATCGATGGCAATGGCAACATAACAAAAGAGAATCGATCGGTTTCCGGCTTCAACGGTATTGATGTAAGCGGCGGCATTGATGTAATCGTAAGACAGGATTCAACTGAATCTGTAAAAGTGGAGATAGATGCGAACTTGCAGGAGTACATTATAACAAAAGTGGAAAACGGCGTGCTGGAAATTCACCAGGTTAATAATACCAACCTCAATGCTTCCAGCGGAATTAAAGTATATGTAAGCGGAAAAAATTTCAAAAGCTTTGAAGCAAGCGGGGCCTGCGATATTATTGGCGAAAATAAAATTGAAAATACAAGTGAGATCAGTTTTCATGCTACCGGCGCAAGTAAAATTGAGTTGGATCTGAAAGCTCCAAAAATATCCGGCGATCTTACCGGGGCATCTGATCTGAGATTGGCAGGGGAAACAAAAGATCTTTACATTAATGCAAGCGGCGCATCAAATGCAAGATGTTTTGAGCTAATGACTGAAAATGCAGATGTAGATCTTAGCGGTGCCAGTACTGCTGATGTATTTGCAAGTGTAAGTGTAAAAGGAGAAGCAACAGGGGCATCGAATGTTACCTATAAAGGCAGTGCCTCCTCAGTGGTAGTAAGTACTTCCGGTGCCGGTTCGGTGAATAAGACGAATTAAAAACATTAGAAAATAATTTAGATCCTCGCTTCGGCGAGGATTTTTTTTGTTCTTCAACAAAAGCGGCTTAGCCAACTCATCAGTGTCTTGTCATGTCGAACCGGTAAGTTTTGAAGTCTTTGATTTTAATGAATGGTAGGTGAGACATCTCAAACACTAACAGGTCTGAGATGTCTCACCTCTTATTTCTTTATTTCGAATGTTAAATCAAGAAGCCGGCTCGACATGACAAGACTCGTGTAGGAAGAAGTTCTATAGATTCACAAACTTCACCGTGATCTTGATGTTCCTATTTCTTCCTTTATCATCCGTACAGGAAATTTTCACAGGCCCTTCAGTGGGGACAAAGAATTGTTTTTCTCCCGGATGAGCTGCTTTAAAAAATTTATCATCGATATACCAGTACACTTTGCTTACATCGGCTGCTGCTTTGCAGGTAAGCAGTAAAGGTTCAGGTATCTTTTTGCTGATCAGATATTCTGAACCATTGACAGGGAAAGTAATATTAGGCGCATTGCCTTTAAATATCACTTCACAGTTTTCGTTATGCGGCGGAATTTTTTCATAACTCATTCCGTTCTCCGAAAAATAAGCCTGCATCTCCGGCTCAGTGATCTTCATCAGTTTCTTTTTGTATCCTGTCTCAGGTACACAGCTTTTGCAATAGGAAGTTTTTTCATCGGCGCTTAATAATACTTCCTGCCTGTTGCTGCACTGTTTTGTAGAAGAGATAAGCGGAATGAATTCATCAAGTATCATATTCTTACAATTAGAACCAGGCACTAAACCAGTTTCACTGCAAACCATTCTTTGTTCGCAATCTTTCGGCAGTGTAAACCATTCTTCATCACTGTCATAATCTATTGTATTAAAAATTTTGAAAAGCAAGGGTGTTGCTATTTCAGCGCCACTTAGATCAGCTACACCTACACCGCTGAAGTTTCCACACCAGACGCCGACCGTATAATTTTTATTAAAGCCGATACTCCACGCATCACGACGACCATAACTTGTTCCGGTTTTCCAAGCGATCTTCGGCATTTTCTCTGTTGCACTCCAGCTCAATGGAAAATCCGGCCTGTTTACTTTCGAAAGAATTTCATCGATCATATAGGCTGCGGCATCACTTACAATATTTATTTTTTTATGTAGCGTATCATTCATTGAGTAAGAAGGAGAGATATATGTTCCGTTGCTTGCAAAAGAAGAAAACAAACCTGTCATTTCTTCAAGTGTTGCGCCGCAGCCACCCAGTATCATTGATAAACCCAGCTTCTGCTGATCCCTTTTTATTTGTTTAAAATCACAAGCTGCCAATTTTTGTATCAGCCTGTCATGACCAAGTTGCTGTAAACTTTTTACTGCAGGAATATTTAATGAATGTTCCAGAGCATACTCAACAGTTACATAGCCGTTGAATTTCTGATCATAGTTTTCCGGTGCATAACCCAGGTAGTTTACCGGTACGTCTGTTATCATCATTTTGGGTGTAAGCAGGCCTTCATCAAAACACATTGCATACAATAAAGGTTTTAATGTGCTTCCCGGTTGGCGGATAGCGTTGGCGCCATTTACCTGTCCACCATCTGTTGTATCAGTAAATGATGATGAACCCACATAGCTGATCACATTATGCGTTTTGTTATCAATAATTATTACAGCAGCATTTTTAATATTGCGCAATTTTAGTGAACGGGTGTAATCTTCTACCAGCTTTTCAGTTTTCAATTGGGTATTAAGATCAATATGTGTTTTAATAAAATGGCCACCTTGCTTTTTCAGTTTATAAGATAAATGCTGAGCATAATGTGGCACTGTATTCCTTGTAGCTGTTAACGGTTCGGCCAGCGCATCTTCAATTTCTTTCTCCGTAAATACTTTATCAGCAGCAAATTTTTTCAACCAACGGTTTCTTTCTTCTATGATCAGGTCATTATTCTTTCCCATCACCAGCGATGAAGGCCGGTTTGGAATAATGCTTAATGCTGTTATTTCTGCCAGCGAAAGATGATCAGGATTCTTATTAAAATAAAGTAACGAAGCAGATTTTACCCCTTCAATATTTCCACCATAAGGAACAAGGTTTAAGTAGAGTTGCAGGATCTCTTTTTTACTATACTTCAGTTCCAGTTGAAAGGCTCTGAACATTTCCCGGGTCTTGCTCCAGATATTTCTTTTACCCGGCTCCAACGCCCTTGCCACCTGCATAGTAATGGTGCTGGCGCCGCTGGTACGTTTCATCCTGAAAATATTTTTAAAGAATGCCCGGCCAACAGCAACCGGGTTTACACCGGGATGAGAGTAGAAGTATTTGTCTTCTTTGGCAATGATCGTTTTCTGCAACAGTGGCGAAATTTCATCCAGCTCGGTTTTCATTCTCCATTTCTGGTCTTTGGTCAGGTAAGCATTTATGAGTTCGCCTTTATTATCGGTGATCATGGTTGAGTACTCAACCTTATCAGGTAACGGGAATATCCAGTTAAGTAAAAAGAACAGAACGATCAATGAGAGAATGGCAATCCCTAATCGTTTAAAAAAACGTTTTACTGATTGCCTGGTTATTTTAATTCGCAACTTCATATTTCACGCAAAGACGCTAAGATTTAAAACCAAGTCGCAAAGATTAGAACCCTTGGCGTCTTTGCCAACTTTGCTTGACTGTGTGAAATTAATTACAGAAGCTATTAGTGAAACAGGAACAGCTACAAACTTTCATTACTTAACAAATCTTTATTCATTAAAATTTGCAAACCGTATTCCCTTCATACTATCTTTCATATCAAATTCCCCACAATCAGTATGGATTGCTCAGACCCGTCGAAGCCAACAAGAGACATTCCCCCCTAACGTTCCAACGATAGCATTTTTATTTTTATATGAGTTTACTCATGTGAAAAAGAATCAATCCCGCCCCGGCGGGACTTGATGGATTTTGCCTAACTTAAATTTTATTCCACTACCAAATCTTTTAATCAACAGTATATGCGTATCAAACCTGTCTTAGTTCTGATTGCTATCGGAACTATTTTTTTGTCTTCCTGTAAAAAGAACGGCGTTAATCTTGAATATACCAATGCTAAAGGTGAAGTGCCGACCCTGGGCAACCTTGTTTTCCGTTTCAGCAAAGCATTGATCCCGGATTCTTTGCTGAACCAGTGGGACTCTACAGACTATGTTTCTTTTGAACCTAAAATTTCCGGTAAGTTTCGTTGGGAGAGCAGCGATCAGCTTGTATTTTCTCCATCTTCTCCATTATTACCTGCGACAACTTATAAAGCAAAAGTAAAAAATACTGTATTACATTTTAGTAAATACAATTCAGTAACTAGTGCAGATAAGATAAATTTTCATACACCACAGCTTACATTAGATAATTCGCAGGTAATGTGGGTGCCGCTGGATGATGGCGGTAAAAAAGCTGTACCACAAGTTGATCTGTTCTTTAACTATCGTGTAAACCCGGCCGATATAAAAGACAAACTCAAAATTGAACTGGAAGGAAAGAAAGCTGACTATACATTAGTAACTCAATCTCCGGATAATAAGATCTCCATCCGTTTTGCAGATTTTAAGTCCGAAGACAAAGATTATGATGCAAAGCTTACAATTGAAAAAGGATTGAAACCAGAAGTGGGAAATGATGCAACTGTCGAACCTATTGTTTCCAATTTTTTAATTCCTTCGGCCTTTAATCTTTCAGTTCAGAATATGCAGGCTGAACATGATGGGGTAGAAGGCACAGTTACTATTATTACCAGTCAGCAGGTAGTAAATGAAGATCTGAAATCATTTATCAAATTCGAACCGGCTATAGCATTTACAACCGAGATCACTGATAACGGGTTTATCATTCGAAGTGAAAAATTCGATGTGGAGAAAAGCTATGCACTAACGATTGAAAAAAACCTTCGTGGCCGTATTGGCGGTGTATTAAAAGAGGAGTATGATGGTAGTGTTGCATTCGGAGAACTCGAGTCGAATGTCAAATTCACCAACAACAAAGGTGTTTATCTTTCTAAAAAAGGAGGAAAGAATATTGAAGTGCAGATAACGAATACAACAAAAGTTAAATTGGTCATTTCAAAGATCTATGAGAATAACTTGCTGATGGCAGAACGTTATGGTTATTCGCCAAATGAAAACTCTGGATATAGTTATTCAAGTTATGATGGAGGTGATGATGGAGAAGATTATGATAGTTATGGAAATGACGTGCAACTCGGCGATGTGATCTTCTCAAAAGAGATCGATACACGATCATTAAAGAAATCAGGTGGCGGACGTTTGCTGAATTTATCCGAATATGAAGATCGCCTCCAGGACTTCAAGGGTATCTATCATATTTCCATCCGCAGTACTGAAGATTACTGGGTACGTGACAGTCGCTTTATTTCTTTATCCGACCTGGGAATGATCGCCAGGGAAGGACAGGATAAAGTAATGGTATTTGTAAACTCCATTAAAAGTGCTGGTGCAGTAAATGGAGTGAACATCACTTTGTATTCTAATAATAACCAGTTGATCGGCTCCGGTTCTACCAACAGCGATGGTGTTGCAGAGATCGCTTACACAAAAAAGGATTTCAGTGGTTTTAAGCCAGCAATGCTGATCGCAAAAACAGAAGATGATTTTAACTACCTGCCGTTTAATAATACAAGAGTAAACACATCAAGATTTGAAGTAGGAGGTAAAAGAAATAATTCTTCAGGCCTCGATGCATTCATTTATGCCGAAAGAGATATCTATCGTCCGGGTGAAAAAATAAATTTTGCGGTGGTTATCCGTGACCGGCAATGGAACAGTCCCGGCGATATTCCTGTCAAAATGAAATTCCTGATGCCGAATGGTAAGGAATTGAAAACATTCAGAAAGGGTTTGAATGATGAGGGTTCTGCCGAAGGCAATATTGAAATTTCCAATTCAGCTATTACCGGTAGTTATACATTGGAAGTATATACATCCAATGATGTATTGCTGGGAACAAAGAATTTTTCTGTTGAAGAATTTGTACCCGATCGTATTCGTGTAAATGCAAAACTGGATAAAGAGAAACTGTTGGCAGGAGAATCAACCAATCTTTCCATCAATGCTATGAACTTTTTTGGTCCGCCTGCTGCTAACCGCAACTATGAACTGGAGATACAAGTGAGACAAAAATATTTTGATCCTGAAAAATTCGAGGATTATAATTTTTCCATGGCCAATCAAACCACAACATTTGACAATGATACAAGACAGGGTAAAACAGATGACCAGGGAAATGCGACGGAGAAATTTGAATTCGAAGACGCCTATGCAAATAAAGGTTTGCTCGAAGCAAAATTTTATACAACTGTATTTGATGAGACTGGCCGCCCAGTAAGCCGTGTTTCTTCACTGGATATTTATACGCAGAATGTTTTTCTCGGGGTGAAGTACGATTGGTTTTATTATTATCCCTTAAACCAACCGGTAAAATTCGAACTCGCTGCGGTAAATAAAGATGGTAATGGTGTAAATGCCAAAGCAAGAGTAGAAGTGATAAAACATGAATACAGGACATCGCTTGAAAAAAGCGGTAGCTATTTCCGCTATGTAAGTTCGGTGGATGATAAGATGATGATCGAAACAGAGATCAATGTTGACAAAACAAAAGAATATACCTATGTACCCCGTACTCCGGGAAATTATGAAGTTCGATTCTACAATCCCGGCAGTAACAATTATATAAAACGCAGCTTTTATAGTTATGGTAATTGGGGTTGGGGTATTACTAATTCTTCTTTTGAAGTAAGCAATGAAGGCAATGTTGAAATATCAATTGATAAAAAATCATACTACACCGGCGAAACAGTAGAGGCTTTATTGAAATCACCTTTCAATGGCCGTATGCTGGTAACAATGGAAACAGATCATGTGATCTCTTATCAATATGTAAATGTTGAAAGCAGAACAGCAACTGTTCGTTTGCCATTAAAAGGCGAACATGTGCCAAACGTTTATATAACCGCAACATTAATTAAGCCACATGAGCAATCCGATATTCCCCTGACAGTTGCACATGGATACAAGAATATAAAAGTGGAAGAAAAGAGTCGTAAGATCCCGGTAGAGATCGCGGCTGCAAAAAATGTACGCAGCAAAACACACCAGAAAGTAAAAGTAAAAGCAGCTCCGGGCAGTTATGTTTCATTATCGGCTGTTGATAATGGTGTATTGCAGATAAGCGGTTTTGAAACGCCAGACCCTTACAATTATTTTTACCAGAAAAAAGCATTGCAGGTAATGTCTTATGATCTTTATCCTTTGCTGTTCCCTGAACTGCGTGCAAAAATGAGTAGTACCGGTGGTGATGGTGAATCGGAGATGGATAAAAGAGTAAACCCTATGTCTGCTAAAAGAGTGAAAGTAGTAAGCTACTGGAGTGGCTTGCAAAAAGCTAACGGCAGTGGTGAAGCAAATTTTGAATTTGATGTGCCACAGTTTAGCGGCGAACTGCGCCTGATGGCTGTAAGTTATAAAGGACAAAATTTTGGAAGCGGGGAAAACACGATGACAGTTGCTGACCCGATCGTTATCAGTACAGCATTACCAAGATTCTTAAGCCCCGCCGATACAGTAACGGTTCCAGTAACAATGAGTAACACTACACAGAAAGCAGCAAGTGTTACTGCAAGTATTACTCTTGATGGGCCAATGAAAGTTGTTGGCAGTAACAAACAAGCTGTTTCGGTAAATCCAAAAAGCGAAGGCATTGCATTATTTCAGGTAGTAGCGGATCCAACTGTTGCAGTAGGTAAAGTAAATATTGCAGTAACAGGTTTAGGCGAAACCTTCCGCGATGTAACAGAAATTTCTGTTCGTCCGCCATCAACATTACAAAAAGTTACAGGCAGTGGTTCGGTTACAGGCGGCAGTTCAAAAACGATAAGCATCGGCCTAAGTGATTTTATGCCAACCAGTGTAAGTTATAACCTGGTAGTAAGTCGTTCACCAGCATTGGAACTCGGTGATCATCTTCGCTATCTTGTTACCTATCCGTATGGTTGCACCGAGCAAACTGTATCTGCTGCATTCCCGCAATTGTATTATGGCGATATGGCCGACCTGATGCAACTGAATAAGCAGAATAAGCTGAATGCAAACACAAACATTCTCGAAGCGATACGTAAAATAAAAATGCGTCAACTATACAATGGCGCTGTTACACTTTGGGATGGTGAGGGAAAAGAAGACTGGTGGGCCACGATCTATGCAGCGCATTTTTTAATTGAAGCAAAAAAGGCTGGGTTTGATTATGATGAAAGTTTATTACAAACTATGCTCAGTTATATCAGTAACAAATTAAAGAACCGGGAAACGATAATTTATTATTACAATCGTAACCAGAATAAAAAGATTGCGCCGAAAGAAGTGGCTTATGGATTATATGTACTGGCTCTCGCTGGCAAAACAAATGTGCCGGCAATGAATTATTACAAAGCCAATCAGAGCTTGCTTGCATTGGATAGCCGTTATTTATTATCAGCAGCGTATGCAACAGCAGGGGATAAAAAATCTTTTAATGCAATGTTGCCTGCTGCATTTGCAGGTGAAGAATCCGTTGCGCAGACAGGCGGCAGTTATTATTCTGATGTAAGGGATGAAGCGATAGCATTGAATTCATTGATAGATGCAGACCCCGGCAATGCACAGATCGGTATAATGGCGCAGCATGTAAGTCAGAAATTAAAAACACGATACTGGCTCAGCACACAGGAACGGGCCTTTGCATTTTTGGCATTAGGTAAACTGGCACGCAAAGCAAATACAGCTGATGCAACAGCAGAAATTAAAGTGAATGGAAAAACAATTGCAAAAGTAGATGGTGGGCAGTGGCGCGGCGATGCAGCAGCGCTGAAAGGAACCAATATTGAAATAGCAACAAAAGGCAAGGGGCAACTCTATTATTTCTGGCAGGCTGAAGGCATCAGTACAAGTGGTGCATACAAAGAAGAAGACAGTTACCTGAAAGTGCGGAAACGTTTTTACTCCCGCAATGGTGGGCCGCTGCCGGGTACTACGTTCAAACAAAATGATCTCATCATTATCGGCATCACACTGGAACGTTCATTCAATACTTCGGTAGAGAATGTAGTGATCACCGATCTGTTACCGGCGGGTTTTGAAATTGAGAACCCCCGCACCAAAGAGATACCGGGTATGGATTGGATAAAAGACGGCATGACGCCAACTGCGCTGGATGTTCGTGACGATCGTATTCATTTCTTTGTTGATCTGCATAATAACAAGCAAACTTATTATTACGCTGTTCGTGCCGTATCACCCGGAACGTATAAGATGGGGCCTGTAAGCGCCGATGCCATGTATAACGGAGAATATCATTCGTACAATGGGGCAGGGGTGATTAGAGTGACGAGGTAGTAGAGTGCCGCCCTGAGCGGAGTGTCAGGCTGAGCTTGTCGAAGCCTTGTTGAAGAGTTATTATAAAAGCCGGTAGTTATTTTTGATTACCAGCTTTTATATTTCTATTAAGCGTCTGTTGTGTCACTCACTTGTACGTTCAGTAATTCTATTCGGCAACCATCAAACATTCTCCTTGTCCCGTAGGGACAATTGGTGGGTAGCTCAATAATGATGAATCGTCGCAACGTTCAGTCGGAACAGTTTATATTAAAATTGTTTTAATAAGGAATTTGCCGTTTTTATTGCCGAGATATATTCTTCTAATGACTTAAAAAATAGTTGGGAATAATCCTGATTGCTAAATAAGAAACGTTCCTTAAGTCCAGTCTTTGAAATAAATGTAACCTGCCCATATTTTGTTACAGGAATTTGGTAGTTGTCCTTAAATCTCTTGTCAGGAGTTCCATCTTTATTTTCTTTGGCCCAGGTATAGTTTAATATTTGTGTATCAACCGGAACTGAATCGGTTTCTATAAATTTCATTGTCGTAAACTCAATTTCAAGTTCAGAATAATCAAGTATTCCAAAGTCAAGGGCTTGTTCATGTATGATTATAAAACCTGGATAGAAGTAAATATCTCCACCATTTTGATTATGTAGTTTTAATGGTGTTCTTTTAGTCGCTATTAATCCAGAATGTTCTAGTGAGACTTTAGAGTCAATACGATTGACTTCACTATTAGCCGAGGTTCTTCTTTGTATTCTGTCTATTTCCTTAGTTGTAGTAATATCCCAAATTTTCTTGCAACTAAAAAGTAAATGATAAGCCTGTTCTACATTTCTAAAAAGATTTTCAAATGTTTCATCATTGTTGATATTCAATTCTACTGATGAAAGGGCAAGTTGTTCATTTAGTTCATTGATTTCCGCTCCTAATTCTTCGGATTCATTGATTAGTCTGGCAATTCTCTTTTTGTAAAGAAATTTAAATATGCTTCTTTGTAGCTTATTGTTTTTTGTGTCAATAATTGTCTTTTGGTTTCCCTTATTAATTAGGTCACTAGAAATTTCGTCATATTCTTTTTTGGCGATAATAATTGTTTGTTTAAGATTATTAAAGCCTTGACTTGTAAGCTGATTTATCGATTGGCTTTTTATTTGTTCACTGCCATCATGAGATTGCTCCAAAAGTATTTTAAGTCTGTCAGCAATTTGTTTTGTTTCCGTCGGACTTAAATGGGCGTTTTGTTTTTCCGTTATACGAACTCGGTTATATAGCCCTGTTCCTGGAACTCCAGTATTTAGGTATGTTCCATCAGGTCCAATATTAAAAGACATTCCTTTAGGTCCAATAGTTGTGCTAATCCCACTTGTGCTAAAGTTGATATATACACCGGGAATAAGTTTAATTCTTTTTCTAAATCTCCAAGCCATTATTAATTTTTTGTTTGAATTTACCAATAAATATTTTATTACATAACTATCCAAAGGAAATTTTACCTCTATTAATCGTACTTTAGGTTATCAAATCTCTGCCATGTCAAACTATAGCCGAAGAAACTTTTTTAAAATATCTCTTCGCCTTGGTTCGTGCAAAACAAAAAGCCCGGTTGCATGTCTCACGCAACCGAAAAGCCGATCAAAGTGAATTTATAATACTGGTGATAACGCTATCGGGAATATTTGCCTGTTCAGATTTGTCATAGATAGAAATCAGGTAAACTGTTTTTCTTACAATATAAACATGGGTGATAACTCTTGCGCCACCGGACTTGCCTTTGCCTTTTGATGCAATTGCAATTCTTATTTTATAACACTGTTTTCCAATTGGTGTTCCTTGTTCAGGATTAGTTTCCAGTGAAGTGATAAGCTTGCCTAACTCATTTTTAAGTGAAGGATATTTTCTTGCCAGTCTTTTGAATTGTTTGGCGAAGTAATCTGTGTTCTCAACATTATAACTCATTCAGCAGGTCTTTAGCTTTTTGCAGTTTCAGTTTTCCTTTTTTTGCAAGCTTTACCTGCTCAGCGGATTGTTGTAGTTCAGTCAGGAAAAGCATATTCCTTTTCGAAAGCGGACGGGTCTTCACATACCTGAAGTTTTTAAGTACTTCAAGGATAAACTTATCTTTTTTATCTTCTACTTCTAAAAGGTATTTCATATCTGTACCGGTTTGAAGTTCAAATTTAGTAAGAATATTTTGGTTTTTACCCGGCTCTCCTGTAGATAAAACTGAATTATTCCTAACTTAATCCAATGAAACAAAAATTCATCCCCGGTATTTATAACTACTGCGACCGCTGGTGCGAACGCTGCAGTTTTACTACCCGTTGTCGCAATTATGAAAGCACCAGCAAACTTTCACCTGAGCAGCTTGATATTACCAACAAAGCTTTCTGGGATAATATCAGTTCAAATTTTCAGAATGCAATTAAACTGTTGTATAAAGCAGCAAAGAAACATGGCATTGACCTGGATAAACCAATGACAAAAGATGAAGAGCAGGCTTATGAGCAGCGAAATACATTTATAGATGCGGAAACTAAAAAACATCCTCTTACAAAACTCTGTAAACAATACCAGAAGATAACAATGCCCTTTGTAAAGAAGAATGAGGAAATTAATGACAAGGCAAATGAACTGGTAAGCTATGTTCAGATGGGAATAACATCAGAAGCAAATGCCATGAATATAGTTATCTCAATCAGCGATTGCTTTGGGATCATCCAGTGGTATTTATTTTTTATAGACGCAAAACTACAGCGGGCATTGCATGGAAAACTGGAGGATGATGAAGATGATGGTTACCCGAAAGACAGTGATGGCAGCGCTAAAGTCGCCATCATCGCTATTGAAAGAAGCATAATGGCTTGGTCACGATTATATGAGTTATTACCTGTATCAGAAGACATAGTGCTGAATGCTT
Organism: Bacteroidota bacterium; assembly: GCA_005882315.1. NCBI lineage: Bacteria > Pseudomonadati > Bacteroidota > Bacteroidota bacterium. The sequence goes on along the minus strand of VBAR01000001.1, from coordinate 568,207 downwards.
TATCAATACTCAGCCAGCTAAAACAAAAAGCAATAGAAGAATTTCCGCAGGCGATGGAGTTTAATAGACCGGGATTTGATGATTGAAAAATGCCATTGCCTCTTCAGATTTTTATAGCAAAAACAAATCGTACTTTAGGCTACTAAACTTCAGCCATGTCAAACTATAACCGTAGAAACTTTTTCAAAGTAACAGGCCTTGCCGCAGTACCTGCACTATTACCCGGTCAGTCTTTATTTGCAAATAACAAAAATGAATTACCAACGCCACCGGCAGAACCAATTGTAAGATTTTCTGGTGATGGCGAAATATTTGACGGTGCTGCCTACCTGGAGCAATTACAGCTTGCACATGCAAAACAGCCATTGAAAGTTGACCGCTATGGTAATGGCGGAGCCGTTGAGGAATTGCAGAATAAATTTGCAGCCATTACCGGGAAAGAAAAAGCGATATATGTACCAACAGGTACATTGGCAAACCAATTGGCTATTGCAGTCCTGAGTGGGGAGAATACAAAAGTATTTGTACAGGATACAAGTCATGTGTATCGGGATGAAGCCGATGCGGCACAGTCTATATTCAACAAACGGCTGATGCCACTCGCAAAAAACGAAACCTATTTTACTGCAGATGTTTTAAAGAAAGCTATCACCGACTTGACCAGGAAGAAGTATTTAAAAGCGGCATTGGCTGTGTGTCTATTGAAAACCCTGTGCGTAGAACAGATGAAAGAATGGTGCCATTGGAAGAAATAAAAAAGATCAGCGAGTATTGTAAGGCTAATAAGATAGGCTTGCACCTCGATGGTGCCCGTTTGTATATGGCATCAGCATGGTCGGGTGTTTCAATAAAAGAATATGCATCTTATTTTGATACGGTTTATATATCGTTGTATAAATATTTGGGCGCAAGTGGCGGTGCTATTTTATGCGGCGATAAAAATGTGATTGATAAAATGCCGCATCTTATAAAAATTCATGGAGGCAACCAGTTTGGCAATTGGCTGAATGCAGCAATGGCAGTTCATCGGCTGGAAGGAATGGAAGACCGGCTTCAGCAGGCAATAACCCGGTTCAAAGAAATAATGAACTCAATTAATCAATTACCGGGTTTTAAAATTTCAGCTCTTGATGGGGGCACAAATATTTATGCAATGCAATTGCCTGCAAGTATTGTAATAAATAAATTCGGAGAGACGATGGGACAAAAATATTTTATTCGTCTTTCACCTCCGGATAGTAAGGGTAATTGGAAAATAACTGTAAACGAAACGTTGCTTTATCGTGATACATCATTTATCGTTAATGCGTTTAAAGAATCCGTGAAACTAGCTTCTTCATAAAACAAGAAAACAAATTAATATAGTTGCGCCATCCATTTCCGTTTGAATCAGATAAATATTTAAATTTGAGTATAACCTTTTCTATGCGTAAGCATGTTCTCATTGGCAATCTGCTTTTTCTGTTGCTGTCATTTTCCTGCAACAATAATAACAAGACCCAATCTTCTTCCGTCAAATCATTGGAGCTAAAAAGAGGGGAGATCGTTTCCTGCGGCCCGCAGGAAGGTGAGGTCTTCGGCACAGTTTCTTTTAACGCTACTGTTCCTTCGGAATTGCGTAAAGATTTTAATACGGGTATTGCCCTGCTTCATTCATTCGAATATGATGAAGCTGAAAAAATGTTTGCAAAGGTTATTGATCAGTCACCCGATTGTGCAATGGCTTATTGGGGCGTGGCAATGAGTAACTTTCATCCTCTTTGGATGCCTCCAGGTCCATCAGAATTACAAAAAGGAAAACAAGCTATAGAAATAGCCCGTTCAATTAAAAATAAAACCAAACGTGAATCAGATTATATAGAGGCTATTGGAAAATTTTATGAGCATCCGGAAGAACTGGATCATCGCAGCCGTGTATTGAATTTTGAAAAAGCAATGGAAGCAGTTTATAAAAACTATCCCGAAGATAAAGAGGCGGTAGTTTTTTATGCATTGGCTTTAAATGCCGCTGCGGATCCTACCGATAAATCATATGCAAGGCAACGAAAAGCTCTTGATCTGTTAAACCCTGTCTTTCAGCAAGAGCCATTGCATCCCGGCATTGCACATTATATCATTCATAACGCAGATTATCCTGCGATCGCTGAAATAGCTTTACCGGCTGCAAGAAAATATGCAAGCATTGCTCCGGCATCTGCGCATGCGCAGCATATGCCATCACATATTTTTATTGCTCTTGGTTTATGGGATGAAAGTATCAAATCAAATCTTGTGTCGGTTTCATCAGCTCAGTGTTATGCAGAAAAAGCAGGGATCAAAGGACATTGGGATGAAGAGCTTCACGCAATAGATTATCTGGTTTATGCTTATTTACAAAAAAAAGAAGATGAGCTTGCCAGACAGCAGGTAGAATATTTACAAACAATGAATGAGGTCTATCCAGTAAATTTTAAAGTCGCTTATGCCTTTGCTGCTTCTCCTGCCCGTTATGCATTGGAAAGAAAGAACTGGAAGGAAGCCGCAATGCTGCAGCTTCATCACGGAAATATTTCATGGGAAAAATTTCCGTGGCAGGAAGCTATCATTCATTTTGCAAAATTGATAGGTAATGTACACCTGGATAAAACAGATGAGGCAAAAAAAGAACTGGATACTTTAAAATCGCTTTACGATAAGCTGAATACAACAAAAGATAAAAAAATGGAAGCGGCCCAGGTAGCAGTCCAGGTCAAAGCATCAGAAGCATGGCTTGAATTCAAACAAGGGAATAATGACAAGGCACTGGAGTTAATGCGGGCAGCAGCAGATATGGAAGATGCAATGGAAAAACATCCCGTTACTCCCGGAGCTGTAATTCCCGCTCGTGAATTGCTGGGAGAAATGTTACTGGAAATGAATAAACCTTCCCTTGCACTCGAAGCATTTGAGCAGGATATAAAAACACATCCTAACCGGCGTAACGGACTTAATGGTTTAATGGCAGCAAGACAACAATCCGGCAATAACAAAAAATGATGCATAAGACACGCATCATTTTAATGTAAATAGCAATAAAAGTTTTTTTGAATTACAATATCACAGAATCCATCATATGCATCACACCATTCATGATTTTTCCATCGCGGGGTTGCACAGGAATATCGCTAACACTTACAGTGCCATTTGTTACAAGTACATTTAATTCACGACCGTTTACAGAAGTGAGTTTATCACCGTCTTTCATATCCCGGTAACTGATTTTTCCATTTACAATATGATTGCTCAACATGTCGGCAAGAAGGCCGCGGTTTTGAGGTTCCAGTAATTTTTCCAGCAACCCTTTCTCCAGTTTTTCAAAAGCAATATCGGATGGAGCAAAAAAAGTAAAAGGGCCAGCACTGCTCAGTAGTTGATCCAGGTCGGATGCATGCACACTTCTTTTAAGTGCTTTCAGGTTCTTGTCCACATTCACCACCTGCGTAAGATTTGACATTTAAATTGATTTAGCTGCAAATTGTATTATCTGCAGAACCAGTAAGGTAGTCTTTAATACCCGGGAAGACAGTTAAAGTTTGGATGATGCAATCCACGTACTGAATAGTATTTCAGTTTGTAAAATTTCTGGCCACAGAGAAGCACAGAGTGTAAGCGAGTTACACGGAGTTTTGAAAGTATCTCTGCGGTTCTCTGTTTTTTCAGTGGTTCCCTGCGGCCAGCTTTTTAATCATTACCTTTCCGTAAATCAAATTTTATAAATGGATAATTCAAAAGACCCCCGGCTTGCTGTTTTAATCGATGCTGATAATGTGCCACATCGTCTCATAACTGGTATACTGGAAGAAATAGCCAAGTATGGCGTACCTACTTTTAAACGTATTTATGCTGATTGGACAAAACCACATGTAACAGGATGGAAAGCTGTGTTGCTTGATCATGCTATTACTCCCGTGCAGCAATACAGTTATACAACCGGAAAAAATTCTTCCGACTCTGCACTTATCATTGATGCCATGGATATTTTATATACCGGCCGTGTGGATGGTTTTTGTGTAGTAAGCAGTGATAGTGATTTTACAAGACTCGCAACAAGATTGCGTGAAGCAGGTATGAAAGTATTTGGAATGGGAGAACAGAAAACTCCATCTGCTTTCCGTGCCGCATGTGATAAATTTATTTATATAGAAATTCTTGAGCAGACTGAAGCAGTAACAACCAAGCAAATAAAATTAGCTGATCTGCGAAAAAAAGAGAAAGTGATAAGCAAAGCGGACAAAAGTCTGGTCAGTTTGGTTACAACAAGCATCAATGATATTGCTGATGAAAACGGTTGGGCTTTTCTTGGCGAACTTGGAAATATGTTATTAAAGAAACGTCCCGATTTTGACCCACGTAATTATGGATTTGAAAAATTATTGCAACTGATCCGCAGTCTCGGTCAGTTTGAAATTGATGAACGGGAGTCAGGCAGAAAAAATGTAAAACTGGTTTATATACGCAGTAAGGTCGTTGAACGCTGATGAAATAAAAAACGCTGACCTTAATATAGAGCTCAACATGAGAAAGTCAAACCAATTTTGTTTTTTCAAGGCCGTTGACATTAAATACAAGCCTGAAATTTCAAATAACGTTAAAAAAATATTTACTATTTCACCGGCGTCATAACAATATTTCTGAACTCAATTGGATTGTGATCACCTTGCAGCATTATTGGTCCAGGCGCTGCTTCTCTGCTGTTTAACGCACCGCCGGTTATTCCGGGTATTTCACGGTTGCAGATAATTGTTTTTCCATTCAACACTACTGTCACCATTCTTCCAACCAGCGTGATGTCATATGAATTCCATTCACCGGGTTTGGTAATAATTTCACTTGGAGCAATAAAACCATAGATGCTCCCAAGCTGAACTTTCTCTGAAGATTCTTTTTCAAAATCGGCTATCTGTACTTCATACCGGCCACGCAGATACACTCCACTATTGCCTTCAGAAGAGAAACGAAATTCAACATGCAGTTTAAAATCGATGAACTCAGCATCGGTAATAAGATTTGAACCGGCCTTGGGGCTTTTTAATATAGCATTCTCAGTTATCCATTGATTATTCTTACCTGAAGAATGCCATCCTTTTAAATCCGTGCCATTAAAAAGTTTAGTAGACTTCCCCCAAACAGGATTACCTGTCCTTTTTAAAGAAGGGGCTTTTACAGCAGTACAATTATTTTTTCTGCCATCAGGTAATGTGATAGTACCGACCAGGCTATCGCCTTGTAATGTAGCTTCAAATTTCAGGTCGCTATCCTGCAAATCCCATTGCTGAGGAATTGAAAAACTCAGTTTACCATCGCTGAAATAAATACGGGAGACGGGTCTTGCACTGCCTCCGCTGCCAACAAATTCACCTACCAGCATTTTTGTACCAGAACGATGCACTTCCAGCCACGACGGAAAACTCCTTTCTCCGATCTTCATAGTAATATCCCATTTGCCAAGAATAGTTGAGGTGTCAGAATAATTTTTATTTGCGCTGATCACTGAAATGAAAAAAAGAAATGAAGCAACGCTAAACAGGAATCTTTTCATGTGTTTATTTTAAATGGGCTGCAAGCTTGTAGCAATTTACATACTAATTATTTCTTCTTTTATAATATTAGTAAATATACAAACCCCGACGATTCGTCGGGGTTTGTATTGCAAAGACAGATCTTAGTTGATCACTATTTCTTTCTTCACATTTTCTTTACCAGCGATGATCGGCAGACTTATTTGCAGCACACCATCAGTGTATTTAGCTGCAATATTTGTCATGTCAATACTTTCATCCAGCGTAAAGGTTCTTACAAAACCACCGCGGCTGTATTCACGCAGTACCCATTCGGGTCTTGGAAATCCTTCGGGTGGAGTATAAGTAACACTCAACTCATTTCCCTTTACATCAAGATGAAAGTTTTCTTTGATGCGACCGGGTGCAAACACCAGCATTTCATAACTGATTTCAGTTTTGTAAATGTTTACAGCGGCACGCTGCATTGATCGGATAAACTGGCCTTGCCGGTTTCCGTAATAGTTGCCTTTTGCGGCACATGACTGATTGTAGTTCATGTTGTTCATTTTTAGTTAGAAAAATTGATAACATGAACAATGCATAAAAATGATGCCGGGTGGCTTGAGCATGTAAATGTGGCATATAGAGCTTACTGTCAATAGAAAATACTCTTAAAGTGGTATTGAAACGGATTCAATCTTTGTTAACTTGTAAGTCATTCCACCCGTGTTACACATTAATATTCCGGCAAACTCTGAAAACTCACTGTTTTTGTTCTTAACAATTAAAAACCATTTTTATGAGAACAATTTTTACTACTAATGGTTATCGGATAGTCTGTTATTTATTACTTACACCAGTTCCTTTTTTTTGTCTTTCACAACAGACTTATGATGATGTTAGCAGAAGTTCATCGTCTTATTCCGGAACTGTGTTTGAAAAAGCAACACAAAAACCAATAGTGGGTGCAAGGATCACCATAACCAATACTGAAAATGATACTAAAGTAGCTACTGTCTCATCCGGTAGGGATGGCATTTATTATTTCAGCATGCAGACTTTTTCAAATATCAAAGTGCAGGTAACAATGTCGGATTTTAAGAAAGGAGAAAGAAGTTTTACAAAAAACGATTTAAAAGAATATGGAAAGAGGCTACCGACAATTTATCTTGATACTGCCTTCAAAATTGACTTCACACCTGCTGCCCCGGTTAGGCAATCAAAAGAGGATTTTGTTGTAAATAAACTGGAATCTGTTAACCTGCTACCCTTGCCTGCAGCGTATGATTTGCTATTTTATTTAAATCCTGGTTTGCGTGGAAAAGATTCTTTAATGAGCAACGATAAAGTCATACTACCTAAAATGCCCCGTATAAGTAATGACGTAAAACGACAGAATAAAGATGTCTTTCTGTCGGACAGGACAAAGGATAAGAATACCCAGAATCAGTTGCATGATTCGATAGACAAACTTATTCGGATATTAAGTGACGATATTTCAAAATATAAAATAAAATACGATGGGGTAGATGCGGGAGGACTGCGGCAGTTACGGGAATATATGCAGATGGATTTACAAGATTACAAATCACACATAAGCAAAACATCGAAACTTAAAGCTGAAGAAATTATACAGTTAATTAATAGCATTGCTGTAGCGCAGGAGACGATGCTTGCATTGAGGCGTATAGGAAGCAAAGAATACGAACAGCTTAAAGCTTTATGGGAGGATCTTTCATACCTCTTATTAAGCAGCAGGTATATGCTTTTTAGCAAATTAGAAAATACCGAGAGCCCTGAAACAACCACCAGGTTGATCAATAATATGAAACAAAACTCTGGTCCGGCCAATTATGAAGAAGGAATTAGTTTTGTTATGCCAATTATCTCAGAAGCTGCCGGGAAAAATGCCGGCCCTGATTTTGATCAGGATGAAGTAGGTGTTTTTGGTTTTTTGATCTGGAGTGAAACGATGATCTCAAAAAACAAACCTGACCTTGCAGATCCATCCAAACGATATTTAGTACGTTATTTCCCTCCTGCATTGAAAGGCAATACAAAAACTTATAAATTATGTAGTGGTCCGGCAAATGTGGCAATTGGTAATCTTACAAGAGCTCGTTATGGTATAGAAATATATGATACATGGGACAAAAAGTATGTAGAACCATTATATGATACATTTGAAACAAGCGAAGCATTTACAAACCCTGCCTATAGTAATTTTTTGATTTCAGATTTTAAAGACATAAAATATATACTGATTAAACTAAAATAGTACACAGCCGCTATGTCTTTTATTCTTAAATACCGTGTTTTAGTAATTACATTGTTTTTTGCGTTACTTGGATTTTCGATTTCATTACTATTAAAACTAGGTGAACTGAAATGGTACCATATTGCAGGTACACCATTACTTGCATTGGTTATTGCATTGGTAAGCAACTTTCTTACAGATACGGCCTGGAATAAAAGACTCAGGGAAAAATCAATCTTGGTAAGCCTTGGGCTTGGTTTATTGTTCCTTGTGTCATTGTTTTTTCATCAGCGTATTTACAACAATGGCACTTTTCGGTATGAAGATATAAACGGAACCCGCCGAACATACATCAAGGGATATCAATATACACCGATAGCTGAAAAATTTAGGGCTGACAATCCCGAGATCAGTTCTGATGCACAATTACTATATGATGGTTTTGGGGGAATAGAAGGTAAAAATTATGTATGGACGCAAGCCTCTATTAAAGAGGTGACGTTTCAACTCATCATCAGCTATGCCAGCGTTATTCTTTTTTTATCAGCCTTGTTGAGTTGGGTTCTTGGTGTGGCATATGAAAAAAGGTTTTCAGATCCAAAAACAGTAATGCAGGAATTGCTTAATGAAAGAGATCAGTCTAATTATGAAAAATATCTATTGTCTTATACCTTGAAAAAAAATGATGAAAAGTATAAAAGCATTAAGTATCACGTATTTCTTTCGTATGCTTCTAATCAACGGGAGTTTGCGGAGTCGGTTTATTACTCATTAACCAATAATGGATATATGGTCTTTTATGACCGGAACAACCTGCCGGTCGGAATGGAATATAATAATGCAATACATGCAGCAATCGGACACAGCGATATTTTTATTTTTATGATCAGCCCCGACGCAGTTGCCGAAGGCCACTATACATTAACAGAGCTGAAATTTGCGGGAGAAAAATGGCCCGCTGCCAGCGGAGTCCTTTTACCGGTAATGACTATACAAACCGGTTATAACCTGATACCAGCGTATGCAAAATCAGTAACTGTTTTAACACCCCAGGGTAACCTGGTTGCGGAGGTAACGGCGGAAATTGAAAAAATGTATAATAATCATAATCACACATAAAAGAATAAAGAAGATTCGTTTTGACATCTCTGATTTTTCTGTTATTTCAGCATTTTATTTTAACCGGAAAATAATTTGAATGCACTCCAAATCTGAAGTAATTTCATTGTTCTATTTCTTGGCCATGAAAAAACTATTTGCTTTAAGTTTTATTCTTATCACTTGTTTATCATTTAGGTTTTTTATAAAACAAAATGATGAACCCGTCCCTGTGCCACCCAGTCCTCAACGAACTGGTGGTGATTCGGCAAAAGGATATCATTATCTTATCAATGGTGATTATATAAGAGCAGGTGTGCCTGAAAACATTTTCCGCATGGGTATGGGTAAACCGACTGTTTACCTGAAAAGGGATTCAGTGAATGAAGGCATTCCGCATGATTATACAGCAGTAAAAGCATTTAATGGTGAAATTGTAATTGCACCCAATTGCCTGCAGTGTCATGCGCAGGTTTTTGAAGGGCAATTGTACATTGGGCTCGGTAATACATTTATTGATTTTAGCGACCAGGAAGTGCTTAATGTAAAGAATCTTGAAAAAGCGGAGAAGCTGCTGAAAACATTATACCCGAAAAAGTACAAAGCTTCTGAAAATTTTTTTGAAGTAGGGAAAACGATTGGCCCATTTCTTTATACAGAAACGAGAGGTGTAAACACAGCTGATCGCCTTGCTTCGGTACTTGCGGCACATAGAGATCCTGTTACATTTAAATGGAATTCAAAACCTCAGATAGAGATTCCTGAACAGGTTATTCCATCAGATGTGCCGGCATGGTGGTTGTTGAAAAAAAAGAATGGTATGTTTTACAATGCTTTTGGCCGGGGCGATTTCGGACGATTTTTAATGGCATCTAACCTGCTTACAGTGAATGATACAACTGAATCAGCGGAAGTGGATAAACATATGCCGGATGTATTAGCATATATCAATTCATTACAACCCCCCGAATATCCAAAACAGGTTGATATAAAATTGGCAGAAGCAGGGAGAATAATTTTCAATAATAATTGTTCGCATTGTCATGGGAGTTATGGAGAAAACGGGCAGTATCCCAATCTGCTGATTCCCCAATCAATTATTCAAACTGATTCATTATTACAGGCTGCCAACTATTCCAATCCTCAATTTGTAGATTGGTTTAATAAAAGTTGGTTCAGTACCGGTGATCACCCCGCACAATTGGTACCCTTCAAAGGATATATCGCTCCGCCATTGGATGGCATATGGATAACGGCTCCGTACTTTCATAACGGCTCTGTTCCTACATTGGAAACGGTACTTAATAGTTCAATAAGGCCTATGTACTGGTCAAGGGATTTTAATAAACCGCAATATGATTATGAAAACCCGGGATGGAAATTTTCTGTACACGAACAGGCAGTGAACAAATCAGTTTATAATACCACACTACCGGGCTATGGAAATCTCGGACACTATTTTGGTGATAAGCTTAGTAATGAGGAACGAAAAGCGGTGATAGAATACCTGAAGACATTGTAAGTAAGGATTTGTTCAAAATAGTTAGCTTTATCCATGCCTGCTACCACTGATAAAAACATAGCTATTGTTTGCAATTCAATTGCCGGAGCTGGTAAAGCCATTATTTTGGCCGAGAAAATTGGTAATGGACTTTCTCAAAAACAAATTAACTACACATTATTCAAAGAAAACTGGCCTGAATATTTTAATAGCTTCACTGATGTATGGATCATAGGTGGTGATGGTACATTGAATTATTTTATTAATCATTACCCAGATATAAGATTGCCACTGGTAATTTTTAATGGCGGTACGGGGAATGATTTTCACTTTATGTTGTATGGTGACAGATCATTTGATGAACAACTGGGGCTTGCATTAACTGCTACTCCTAAACCCATTGATATTGGTAAATGCAATGAACGGTATTTTATCAATGATGTTGGTATCGGGTTTGAGGCTGCGGTTGCTAAAGCATTAAAAGGAAAGAAAAAACGATTAGGGAAAACATCTTTTCTTATTATGATCCTGAAAAAAATTCTCAGCTATCATTCAAAAAACTACACTATACAATCTGCTGAACAAAATCTGACGGGAAGAAAATTATTGGTTGACATAAACAATGGCCGACGGGCCGGTGGAGGTTTTCATGTTGCACCCGAAGCTAAAGCAGATGATGGATTGTTTGATGTTGTGATCGCAGATGCATTAACTCCTTTGCAGCGGCTCCTTAATCTGCCAAAGATCGAAAAGGGGAAACACTTAAACCTGTCTTTCATCAATTATTTCAAGACCAAGGAAATTGTTGTTCTTTCCGATTCTCCCATTCAATATCATCTCGACGGAGAATATTACGATGCGGATAGTTTGAAGATTGAAATGTTAGAAGGTAAGTTGTTGTTTAGATATTAAAAAGAAGCAGGATAATTGTCCTGCTTCTTTTTTATGGCTCCTGCACTTTTTGATTCATCGTTATCACAGGAAACCGGGAGCCATATGAAAGTGGTTTTTTAGTGATCTTGTTCCACCAACCCGGTAAATCAAATTCTTTTAGTGGATTGATCATGATAAGATCACCATTAATGCGTTTGGCAAAATCCAGTGTTGTCTTTGCCAGGTTTTTTCCTTCGAGTATAATGCCCTGGACAGGGATCGTTGAAATGCTTTGCACCATTTCCAAAGCCTCATTAATTATTTTTTCCGGCATATTTTCTTCCTTACGAAGTGTGATCATGTAGATCGTTGATTTGAACGTACGGGCCAATGCCGTAGCCAGTTTGATCTGTCGTACAGGCACTTCATCATGCAAGGGCAAAATGATTTTTTTGAAATGATAGATCAAACCGCCTGAGCGAACGGCCAGTACAGGTACATTTGTTTTTCTAGCCAGCCTACTGATAGAAACAGAAGAGATTATTCGTTGCAGCAAATTGAATTTTGGTAAACCGATTACTACCATATCCATATTATAACGGGTGATATATTCTGATAATTCTTTTCCCGGTTGTCCTTCGAGTACACTGATTTCTATTTTACCCTTACAACAAAGTTGCGAACTGTAAAAAGAAGCTAGCTCTTTCAGCCTGTCATAACTGTTGAGTCGTGCATTATGGGAATCATAAGGTGTCATTGAACTGGCGTCAACAGGTACGCCTGGAAAAATATTGCGGTGTACAACATTCACTAAATGAATATTGCATTCTAGATTATTGGCCAGTTCAATTGCTTTCGCAATTGCCCATTTGCTTTTTCCGGTAAAATCAACCGGAACAAGGATGTTAAAAAATCGGGTTGCCATAGGCTGTAGTTTTTAGTATAAACAATCGATTTTAGTTTTTCAGGCCATTGCAAGCAATGACTCAAAACTTTTTTCTTTGATGGATCGAACAGCGACTTTTTCCAGTAATTCATCTTCCGTACAAAAAGCAACTCCTTTTCCCGCATGAGCTATCATGCAACGGTCTTCTTTGCTATCGCCTATGACCAGGCAATTCTTTGGTAGCACATTATATTTTTCACAAGCATATTGCAGCGCATTTGTTTTACATACCGAGTGACCGCACAGACTTTCCGGTGAGCCAAAAAAATATGACGGGACATTCACTTCACCGGTTGTACGTCCCTCTTTAAACTCCAAATTGTAAGCCAGAGAGAAGTCGGCCCCTATATTTTGTTTTACATAATTCGTTATCAGGGTATAACTGCTGCTAATAATCCCCACGATATAGTTTTTCTGTTTAAGTTCTTTCACTACGGTTTTTATATCACTGATCATTTTCATATTGCTAACTACATTCAGCAAATCATCCATTGTCCGGCCCCGCAACATTAACCCTATCCTTTTTGTAAGGATGATGGGATCATTTTCTGTTTCTCTCATATCTTCAAGCTGCGGAAAAAAACGAAACTCTTTTGCGCATTCATGGATGAAGCGGCCTTCGAGAATTGTATCATCCATATCGAAAATGGCCATTTTATGAAAACCTGATAATTCTTCTTTCAATACATTATTCATCTCCCGGTTAATCGCCTCCAATGAAATAACATCTTCTTCCGTAAGACCCGATGTAGGTTCACCCTGAGCTTTACTAATAATAGCTCGGGAAACCTCCTTACTCATTTTACCTAAAGCTTCCCAGGGTTTGCTTTTGTTTTCGATATAACCAATATTCACTTCTTTTACTCTTGCCTTCATCAGGTACATATCAATCAATATCCCAATATCAACGCCATAATCATTAAAGAATTCTATCTTGTTGAAATAGGATTTTTTTCCGGCAATCATACCGCTAAGTGGTTGTGAGAAATGAGCAAGACCGGGAAATAAAATATTCAGCAATGGTTTTGCAACCAGTTCGGTTACACGACCCGCATTTCTTGCAAATGCACCTTTTACAAAATCTGCTTCATCATCAATCAGTGGCTGGACAAGATTTGTAATAGTTCCGTCGGAATATGGATCAATATCAGCGTCCAGGAAAATTATCAGTTCATTATTTGAATGTTGAATTCCCTCTTTCATTGAAATTCCTTTTCCTCTTGTTTCGCTTATGATCACTTTAGCTCCTGCATTTTTTGCAATGCTAACTGTATTGTCACTTGATTTATCATCAACAACAATTACTTCCGAAACACGGGGAAATAAAAAACAAAACTGCACAACATTGGCTATTGTTTTTTCCTCATTTAAAGCCGGAATGATCACAGTTAGCATAGGAATTAATTTGATGTTGGATCAAGTTACCAGAATCAGGCCGGAAATTCCTGGACGAATTAATTAAGGGTGTGGAGATAAGCTAAAAAGTATATACTCAGCAAGTTCGGATTCTAACAGATTGGTTTCAATGGCAAAACAACTTTATTTTTAATAAGAAATAATTGTAAACAATGTATAAACGTAATATTTATCTATTGGGTAAATTATAGACTTCTTTTCCATTCACGAAAGTGCGGGTAATTTTTACCTCTTTTATTTTTTCTGGAAGTATTTCAAATAAGTTTTTACTCAGTACAACAAAATCAGCCAGCATACCTGCTTTTAAAATACCTAACTTCTTTTCCTATAGCCTGCATACATATTATTAACCTTATAACTTAAAGCTTGTTCAACAGAATTTTCTTTACGGATGATGAATACAAACTATTTCATATATAAAAATAAAAAAGTCCCGCATGAATGCAGGACTTGAATAATTTCTTTATCTAAAAAAAATTAATAGCTGTCGCGATATCCACCACGGTCGCCACCACGATCACGGTTAAAGCCGCCTTTTTTAAAGCCGCCACCGCCACCACTGCCACCACCGCCGAAGCTGCGTTTTTTGAAACCGCCGCCACCGCCGCTGCTTCTTTCGCCTTCCGGTTTCGGACGGCTTTCGTTTACAACGATTGCACGACCATCAACTTCAGTTCCGTTGAGGGCTGCAATAGCTGCATTAGCTTCTGCGTCGTTAGGCATTTCAACAAAACCGAAGCCCTTGCTGCGGCCACTGAATTTGTCGTTTACAATTTTAGCTGAAGAAACTTCGCCGTACTGGGCGAAAAGATTCGAAAGGTCCTGGTCTTTTAAATTCCAGCTCAGGTTACCTGCGTAAATGTTCATGATACATTAAAGGTTTTAAATAAAAATAGTGTCAACAGTAAACTGTAACCTTTGAACATTTACGATAGTGAACGTTCTCGGAACTAGTGAAACTGTAAAGAACACAAATAACATCACAAAATAAAACAATTTTTTTCTGGATTACCCAAAAGATTTTTTGTCTGGACCTTTTTGGGACTATTAAAAAACTTCAACTAGTTGATGATTAGCGATATGAAATCTGAACGGAGCGTCGCAAGGGACGATCAATCAGGGCACAAAAGCCGGCATTTCACAGAAAATTTTTATCCATTCAGACCTCTGCACTCTGAGCTTGCTTCCCTATCTTTGCCGCCCCGTAGCCAAAGCTGCGGATAAACAATTTTTATTAATCAAATACAGGGTAATGAACAATTACGAATTGATGGTGATTTTTACCCCAGTGCTCAGCGATGATGATTTCAAAGCAGAGCAAAAGAAGATCGCTAACCTGGTAACTGCTAATGGCGGTACTGTGGTTGCCGAAAATCCATGGGGACTGAAATCACTGGCGTTTCCAATTCAGAAAAAGACTACTGGTCTTTACTGGGTTTTGGAATACATAGCGCCATCCGACTTCAATGAGAAGCTGAAGATTCAGCTTCTTCGTGATGAAGCAGTGCTTCGTCACCTGTGCACCAGCCTCGATAAATACGCCGTCGAGTACAATGCGAAAAAGAGAAGTGGCGTAACATCTGGAACCGAAAAAACAGTGGAGGCTTAATACCATGGCAAGAAATGAAATTAAATACCTTACTGCTATTAAAGATGACAAACGTGTAAAGAAGTTTTGTCGCTTTAAAAAGTATGGCATCCGCTACATCGATTATAAAGATGTGGAGTTCCTGAAAAAGTTTCTGAACGAACAAGGTAAATTATTGCCACGTCGTCTTACAGGTAACAGTTTGAAATACCAGAGAAAGGTATCACAAGCTGTTAAGAAAGCAAGACAAATGGCATTGTTACCTTATGTAACAGATTTATTGAAATAGGCAAATCCCTAACCGCTGTATATAAAATATATGGCGAGACAGTGAGGCCTGTAATTCACTGGGATAAAAACTAAACAAGATGGAAGTAATCTTAATTAAAGACGTTGATACACTTGGTGGTGCCAATGAACTGGTGAAAGTAAAAAACGGGTATGCCCGGAATTTTTTACTGCCTCGTCAACTGGCTATCGAAGCTACACCCGGTAACCGCAAAATTCTTGAAGAAAGAATGAAGCAACTGGCGAAGAAAGAAGCTGCGATGCTTGCTGAGATCAACAGTGTTATCGCTAAACTGGCTGAAGCTCCTTTGAAAATTGGTGCTAAAACTGGAACAAGCGGTAAGATCTTTGGTAGCGTAACTTCATTGCAGATCAGCCGTGCTATCCGCGACCAGAAAGGTTATGATATTGATCGCCGCAGAATCTCTATCACTGATGAAGTGAAAGAGATCGGTGCTTACAAAGCTCATATCGATTTCGGTAATGGTAAAACTGCCGATGTAGAATTTGAAGTTGTAGGTGAGTAATTTGACAAGGACACTATCTATCATAAAGATCCTGCCGAAAGGCGGGATCTTTTTTATGATACAATTTGAAAACAAACTATCAGGATTTTATTTTCTTTCGTTTGATCAATTTGGTTTTAAGTATCCTTACATTTTCAAGCGGCCTGTCAAGATCAGCACCCTTGCTTGTCGGTACGGCGGCTATTTTGTCAACCACATCTAAACCTTTTACTACTTCTCCATATACAGTATAACCCTGGTCGAGATGGGGTGTGCCACCGATTGTTTTGTATGCTTCGCGTTGTACGGCAGGAAGTTTTCTGCCATTCAAACGGAAAGTTTCCAAAGAATCTAATCCTGCATCTGTAAAAACTTTTCCCTGTACAATATAAAACTGGCAACTGCTGCTGGCTTTTGTTGGATTTCTACTATCACCCGTTCTTGCTGCTGCAAGCACTCCCTTTTTATGAAACAATGATGAACGAAACTCAGCAGGTACTGTATAATTCAATCCGCCACCGCCCAAACCTTTACCAGCTTCAGCAGTCTTGCTGGTGGGGTCGCCGCCTTGTATCATAAAATTCTGAATGACCCGGTGAAATAAAAGGCTGTCATAAAAATGCACTTTAACCAATTTCAAAAAATTATCTCGATGCAATGGAGTAGAATCTGATAAACGAATGACCATATCACCCATTGTAGTTTTCATCAGTACATCTTTCTTCCTGTCTTTTTTTGTAACCGTGGAATCTTTTTGTGCCTGCAAACTAATAACAGTAATACAGGTGGCTAATGTTAAAATCCATTTCTTCATTGTCAGTATTTGTGGCTTGGTGGTTTAGAAATTATGCGTTTCAAAATACAACAACACATGGTCTTTCAGAAAATTTTCTTGTTCAATAGCATTCAACTCAGGCAATGGTTTCAGTTGCCGGTAATGAGGCCAGCCATCTCTGTCGGTTCCTTCCAGTTCATAATAGCCGCTTTGCATAAGCAGGCAGCAGGTGGCTACATGCATAAGGTCCTGTTTTTGCTCCTTGGTTATTTTTTCTTTTATAAAACCGGTTTCCTGCAAGCCGATCAAAAATAAAACCGCTTCCAGGTCGGGCTTCTTACCAAACCTTTCAATCATTTTTGCTTCGAGTGTCCACCATCGTTGTTGCAGGTCGTCTTTTGCTAACATAGCGGCAAAGATAGCCGTAGCTTTAATTGATAACAGATAAAATATAGATGAGGCATTAATTTTGCAAAAAAGAATAACATGTTCATTACAAAAGATAAATATTCAATTACCACCGACAAGACAAAGCTTGATATTAAAACTATTCATGATTTTCTTTCTCATTCTTACTGGGCAGAGAATATCCCGGTGGAAACAGTACAGCGTTCTATTGAAGGCTCGCTTTGCTTTGGTGTGTTTGATGGAGAAAAGCAAGTTGGTTTTGCAAGATTGATAACTGATAAAGCCACTTTCGCCTATCTCGCCGATGTTTTCATTCTTGAACCGTATAGGGGCAGGGGATTGTGCAAATGGATGATGGAGGTAATTATGACTTATTCTGAGTTACATGGCATGAGGCGTATTTTATTGGCAACAAGAGATGCACATGATTTATATAAACAATACGGGTTTTCTCCTGTGACTGATACGGACCGATGGATGCAGATACACAACCCTGAGATCTATAAAAAATTGAAATAAAAATTCAACGGTTATCTTTGCGCCTTCGGAGAAGTTTCTCCGGCAAAATCGAACAATCATGTTGCAGTTACAGGTATTGAGACTAAATGCTGAGAAAGTAAAAGAGAGATTGGCAGTTAAAAATTTCTATGATTTATCGCTGGTAGATAAAATTGTGGAGCTGGATGAACAATGCCGCAAGCAAAAAACCGAAGCAGAAAAATTGCAGGCAGCTATGAATGCAGCCAGCAAAGAGATCGGTATGCTGATGGGTAAAGGCGAGAAAGAAAAAGCAGAAGAAAAGAAAGCCGAAGTGGCAAAAGACAAAGCCCTGATACAGCAGTCAAATGAAAAATTAGCCGAGCTTGAAAAAATATTGAATGATACATTGATTTTATTACCCAATCTTCCTTCTGATAGAGTGCCGGCGGGAAAAATACCAGCAGATAATATTACAGTAAAAGAAAATGGAGCAAAACCAAAACTGACTGCTGATGCTACACCCCATTGGGAACTTATCAGGAAATATGATATTGTGGATTTTGAAGCCGGTGTAAAAATTACAGGTAGCGGTTTTCCGTTATATAAAGGAAAAGGAGCAAAACTGCAGCGGGCATTAGTTCAATACTTTCTTGATTTTAATACAGCTGCTGGTTATACAGAATACTTGCCACCATTAATGGTAAATGAAGCAACCGCCTATGGTACGGGTCAATTACCAGATAAAGAAGGACAGATGTATTATATGCCGGCTGATAATTTTTATATGATACCAACTTCTGAAGTGCCGGTTACTAATATTTATCGTGATGAAATTGTGAAGGAAAACGATCTGCCGATTAAGATGACGGCATTTTCTCCATGCTTCCGTCGTGAAGCCGGAAGTTTTGGCGCTGATGTAAGAGGTCTTAACCGTGTTCACCAATTTGATAAAGTAGAGATCGTTCAGCTTGTTCACCCGGATAAAAGTTATGATATACATACAGAGATGGTGAACCATGTAGAAAAATTATTACAATCACTGGAACTTCCTTATCGCATTCTTGCTCTCTGCGGAGGGGATATGAGTTTTGCTTCTGCACTCACTTACGATTTTGAAGTTTACAGTTCAGCACAACAGAAATGGCTGGAAGTAAGTTCCGTTTCTAATTTTGAAACTTTCCAAAGCAACCGAATGAAGATCCGTTTCAAAGATGCGAGTAATAAAATGCAACTGGTGCATACTTTGAATGGAAGTTCTTTGGCATTGCCTCGTATTGTTGCTGCTTTACTTGAGAATAATCAAACTGCAGAAGGAATCAAACTACCTGAAGTATTACATAAATATTTCGGCGGTTCAACTATTTCATAAATTGGCAGTCATACTCCGAAGTTTTTACTAATGAAAAAATTTTCTGTTATTCTTCTGCTTGTTATTATTGCAGCTTGCACAAAAAAAGCAATGCCAACGATTGAACGCCGTACGGAAGAGCCTTCAGCACCGATGGTTGAAATAAATCTTGCAGCCGGCGAAAAATTATTTACAACCCGCTGTGCCCGTTGTCATGATTTACCTAAAACTTCTAAATATAATAATGACCGCTGGCAGCCTATCCTCAGCTCTATGCTTCCCCGGGCAGGATTATCGGGTGTTGATGCAGCTAACGTGAAAGCTTATATAAAAGCCAATGCTGCTGTTCAATAACTTCTTGTGTTTTTCATTAAGCAGCAATTCATGTTCGATTCTTAATTTTGAATTATGGACGGATACAACGCAATCTATATTGCACAGGGACATGAATCACAAAATGCGACTGTAATTTTTCTGAAAGATAAACTCAGTATTGGCCTGATGGATGAACACGGCAAACCCAAAGTCGTTTATTGGTTTTATGATAAAATAGTCAGGAATGACTTTCGTCAATATGGAAAACTAATAGTGAGGCATGAAGGATTTCCGCCACAAAGCCTGGAAGTAGAACATCGTGAATTTGCAGACAAACTCAATGATCATTTTAAAAAATCGGACCGTTCATTTTTGCGTAAAGCGTTTACACCCGGCACTATTACAATGATTCGCTTTGCTTTTATTTTTTTTGGATTTCTTGCTGCTGTTTATTTCTTTTTGGTTCCCTGGCTCGCTGTACGTTTAGCCAACAAAGTCCCTGTTTCATTTGAGGAAAAAATGGGTAATGGGATGTTTGATGCACTGAAAACAGGAATGACGATCGATGAATCAAAGACGGCGATCATCAATGAGTTTTTTATAGAGTTACATATTCCGACGAAATATAATATTCAGGTAACTGTAGTAAAAGATGATGTGGCTAATGCATTTGCCATGCCCGGTGGCAATATTGTCGTGTATGAGAAGCTCCTGAATAGCATGAACAGTTATGAAGAACTGGCAGCACTCCTCAGTCATGAGTTTACGCATGTCAACAACAAGCATACAACTAAATCTTTATTCCGGCAATTGGGTTCTACTGTTTTTCTCTCCGTTATATTAGGCGATGTCGGGGCTATAAGCAGTGTTATTGTCAACAATGCTGACCGCCTAAAAGGGTTATCCTATGGCCGCAGCCTGGAAAAAGAAGCTGATCTGAATGGATTACAATTATTAAGTGAAAGAAAAATTGATTGCAATGGATTTATCGGGCTGTTTACGTTGCTGCAAAAAGAAGTGGATGCAGCGGGTGTTACAGAACCTGCTGAATGGATAAGCAGCCACCCTGATCTTCAAAAGCGGATTGAATATGTAAAGTCAAATGAATCTTTCAACATAAGAGGTGCAGAGAAAAATGAAACATTACAGACATTGTTTCTGAAATTGAAAACTGCTGAATAAAATTTACTTCACATTTATTAAAGATAGCAGGATGAAAAGTAGTTAACCGAGTTCTTTTATCTTTTTATTCATTACCCAAAACCATGCAGGCGGAAAAAGCGAAAGAATAAGCATACCCGGATAACCTGTAGGCATTTGTGGTGAATCTTCATGATGACGTAATAGCTGGTACTTACGGCTGGCAAGATAATGATGATCGCTATGACGACTGAGCTCGAATAAGAATAAACGGCCTATTACATGATTGCTGTTCCAGCTATGAGCAGGCATGGCCCTTTCATATTTTCCATCTTCAATTTTTTTGCGTTGCAAACCATAATGTTCGATATAGTTTACTGTTTCGAGTAACAGGATCCCTATTACCGCAGCAACGAGATAATATACAGTAGTCAGCCATCCGAATACAAAAAAGATGACCAGAACAAATGCAATTTGAATAATACTAAACTGTATCATTTCGTTGTGTAGCGATAAAACTGGGTTACCTTTTTTCTTAACATCGCTGATGGCAATACGCCATGCACTTATATAACCTGCAAATACAGTACGGAAATAAAAGGCATAGACCCATTCATTATATCTTGCACTACTCGGATCTTCGGGGGTTGATACTTTTTTATGATGGCCTTTATTATGCTCAATATAAAAATGCATGTATTGTGAAGTAAGCAAAAGCATTTTTGCAAGAAACTGTTCTCTTTTGTTTGTACGATGGCCCAGTTCATGTGCCACATTAATTCCAATGACACCGCAAAGCATGCCCATTACCCAGATGCGGCCAACAATATCATACCATTGCATGGTGGTATCATTGGTCATTACATATAAAAATTTTATAAGCAATACGTATTGAAAGATAACGGAGAGATAAAGCAGTATATCATATGATTTGTCTGCTTTTGCCATTTCTTCTTCGGCGGCAGACATGTTTTTTTCTTTTGGCTTAATAAATAACTCCAGGATCGGAATTGCAACCCATGCCCATGCCAATGGCAGCCATACCTGCCAACCTGTAACGCTGAACGAATGATAGGCACCCACGGACAGCACAAACGGGAGAGCATATTTTAATGCACGGATCGACATAAGTTATTTACTATCTTTTTTCTTTTAAAACAACTATGATTCGGACTGAGACGTCGTAAATGCTGAACAGGATTACCAGACGTACAAGTGTGCGACGCAACAGGCGATAATAGTAGTAATACAGCTGGGCACCTAAAAATAAAAAATAAATCGGCTGGTTTAACGTTTCATTGCCGTGTAGTTTAAACTTCGGAACTTTATTTGAGTCTCTGCACAGGAATTCACCCCCTTGCGGAGTCCTATAATGATGGAAATCAAATTTGTTAGCCCATGTCAATGACAATCCAAACAAAAAATCTGCACCTGATGTGGCGTGCAGGTTTCGGGCCGGCTGTAGAGCAGCTCGGCGACCTGAACAAGTATTCCCCCAAACAATTTTATAAAGCGCTGCAGAAAGCCTCGGAAAAAAGACCAGAGTATATTGATGTGGCCGATGATTACCTGAAAGGGTTGATGTTGGGTATTGAAGAAGCGGGCCGCCAGCAAAAGAAAGAGATGGATGAAGATCAGCGTAAACAAGTGCAGCAAAAAAACAGGCAGGGTGTTCGCAACCTGAATATGTTCTGGATGCATGAAATGGTGAACACAGGTGCACAGCTTCGGGAGAAATTGGGATTTTTCTGGCATGGCCATTTTGCCTGCCGTAATCTCAATGTTTTCTATCAGCAGGGTCTATTGGATATTATCCGTCGGAATGCTTTAGGCAGTTTCCGAACAATGCTGCATGAAGTTTCAAAGAGTGCAGCAATGCTTAATTTTTTGAACAATCAGCAAAATCGGAAAGATCATCCTAATGAAAATTTTGCCCGTGAAGTAATGGAGTTGTTTACTCTTGGCCGTGGCAACTATACTGAAGAAGATATAAAAGAAGCCGCCCGTTCTTTTACTGGCTGGAGCAGTAATGTAAAAGGTGAATATGTGTTCAGAAGGTTTCAGCATGACTTTGGGAGTAAAACTTTCTTAGGTAAAACCGGGAATCTTACAGGCGAAGAAGTGCTGGATCATTTGCTGGCACAAAAACAAACAGCAAGGTTTATTACACAAAAGATGTATAAGTTTTTTGTGAATGATACACCTGATCAAAAGAATATAGAATGGCTTGCTGACCGGTTCTATAAAAATGATTATGACATCGGTAAACTCTGCGAGGATATTTTTACCAGTGATTGGTTTTATGATGATAAGAATATCGGCGTGAAAATAAAAAGCCCGGTAGAGCTGCTGACAGGTATACAACGTATGCTGCCGATGACATTGGAAAATGAAGAATCGTTGATGTTGTTGCAAAGAGTATTGGGCCAATTATTATTTT
Source organism: Bacteroidota bacterium (assembly GCA_005882315.1). NCBI lineage: Bacteria > Pseudomonadati > Bacteroidota > Bacteroidota bacterium. Next base: position 545,309 of record VBAR01000001.1, on the reverse strand, counting down.
ACCCGCCTAATGTAGCTGGATGGCCGGGAGGCAAAGCATGGATCGATAGCTCAACGCTGATGATGCGGATGCGGATACCACAAATGTTGAATGACCAGGATGAAATGAATGTAAAACCCAAAGATGATGATGATACGATGATGGGAAGAAAGAACGATAAAAATGAAGACCCGAAAGCCAAAGGACAAAAGCAGATGGGAAAATTAGGCAAGCCTATTTTGGTAAATATCGACTGGACAAAATATGTAAAGAATTTTGACCCGGTGAAAAGAGAGAAACTATTAGCAGATATGAACAGTGTGTTGCTCGTGACCAATAAGGCCGTGAGTGATGACCTGGTAAAAAAATTCAGCGATGAAAGCGGGCGGGAGGATTTTATTAAATCTGCAACGATTCAGATAATGAGTACACCTGAATACCAGCTTTGCTGATCTATTTTTTTTAATTGATTATTTAAAACTTAGTCATGTTAATACGCAGAAAAGAATTTTTACAAGTTGGTTCATTAGCCACAGCCTCGTTAATGCTTCCTAAGTTTTTAAAAGCATTTGAAGCAAGCAATATGGTGCCTCCCGGAAATAAGGTAACTGTTGTATTGCAGTTAAGTGGTGGTTGCGATGGGTTGAACCAAATTATTCCTGTAAGAAATGATATCTATTATAGATCAAGACCAAGATTAGGTGTTGCAAAAGATAAAGCATTATCATTAACTGATGAGGTGGGCATTCACCCTGCATTAAGCGGTTTGAAAGAATTGTATGATGATGGCAGCATGGCTGTATTGCATAATGTCGGTTATCCAAATCCGGACCGTTCACATTTTCGCAGTATGGATATCTGGCAAACAGGTAGCCAGAGCAGTGAATACTGGAATACAGGTTGGGTGGGCCGTTATCTTGATGCACAGTGCAGTGGTTGCGACCATCCTACACAGGCTATAGAAATGGATGATGTGCTAAGTCTTGCATTGAAAGGGGATCATTTAAAAGGTATTGCAGTAAAAGACCCGAGAAGATTATACGGAACAGCGAACGAAAAATATTTTAAAGAGATCAATAAGAATCATGCCGATGAGACGGGTGAGCAGCCTGTCGATTATCTCTACAAAACATTGGCTGAAACGATGTCATCTGCTGATTATATTTTCCAGCAAAGCAAATTACATCCTTCAAGTGCTGATTATCCGAAAACAGACCTGGGAACCAGTCTTAAAACAATTGCTTCACTGATCTATTCCGAGATCAATACAAAAGTGTATTACCTTTCATTGGGAAGTTTTGATACACATATCAACCAGGAAATGCAACAGCAACGTTTGTTTACTGAACTGAATGATGCGGTGAAAGCTTTTACAAAAGATTTAAAAGCCAACGGACGTTTCAATGATGTGCTGCTGTTTACGTTTTCCGAGTTTGGAAGAAGGGTAGCACAGAATGCAAGTAATGGTACTGATCATGGCACCAGCAACAATATGATATTTATCGGCGGCGGTTTAAAACAACAAGGTTTGATAAACGAAATGCCGAATCTCGCTGATCTGGATGAAGGCGATTTAAAATATAAGATCGATTTTAAAAATGTGTATGCAACTGTTTTAAAGAACTGGTTGAATACCGATGATGTAAAAATATTAGGCAAGCAATATGAATATTTGAAGTTTGTGTAATAACTATCAGCAAAAAGAAAGAGGCGATACATTGTATCGCCTCTTCTTATTTGTATCATCAATTTCACTAAGTCATTTTCTTTTTGGCTATTGCTACTTTCCAGAGAATAAAGCACATCGCAGCAAAGAAGCCAACTCCTAAGATCATGTAAAGGTCTTCTCCCAAACTGTGGGACAAGGCTTCTTCAAAATTTAGTGCCTTCATTTGTGCTTCGAAGAAAACAGTGAGTATAGCTGCTATTACACCAAATAAGGCACCCCCTGCAACAAGTCCAGTTGCGAATAAATTTCCTTTTCTCAGATCTTCTTCCTCTTCGGGTTCTTTATTTTTCTTTGCATGTTTATCGGCTATTCCTTTTATAAATCCCCCGACAAAAATTGGAAATGTGGTAGAAAATGGCAAGTAAGTACCTACTGCGAAACTCAAAGCTTTTATGCCGCAGAGTTCAAGAACGATGGCAATAAAAACCCCTACCATTACAAATTGCCAGTCGAGATCACCACCCAAAATACCTTTAATAATTGTTGCCATTAATGTGGCCTGCGGGGCTGAATAGGTTTCGCCAATTGCATGTTGAACACCTGTTGCAGCTAATGCACTTGATGGTGTATCAAGAATTTTTACAGTCCAGCCTATAACAATTGAAGAAACAATTGCCCCGATAAATAAAGCTAGCTGTTGATATTTTGGAGTAGCACCTACAAGATAGCCGGTCTTTAAATCTTGTGATGTAGCACCGGCATTGGCAGCAGCTACACAAATCATTCCTCCTACAACCAGTGCCATTGGTTCATATACTTTTCCTGTCCAGCCTACTCCGATAAAAACAAGACAGGTCGCCATGATCGTAGCGATCGTCATTCCGCTGATTGGATTGTTGGATGAACCAATCAAACCAACTATTCGGGAAGAAACGGTAACGAAGAAAGCGCCGAAAATAACTACTAGCAATCCCAGCAATAAACGACTGCCAATATTTTCGCCGGGAATAAATGAAAGCATTGACATAATAAGAATCAATCCGAGACTTCCATAAAGTACAACTTTTATATTCAAATCCCTGTCTGTACGGGCAACTGTTGCAACAGTTGACTTGTCTTTCACAGAGCCAATACTTTCTTTAAAAGAAGAAACAATTGTAGGGATCGTTTTTATCAACGTAATAAATCCACCTGCTGCAACTGCACCAGCACCTACCTGTCTTATAAATGCCCGGTATAAAGCTTCTGCATTGTTGACAAATGTATGAGTGGTTGGGTCCCATCCGTATTTAGCAGGATTGAGATCAAGTTTTGTCAACTGTGCATAGGTAGTATCACCAGGAATTAATGTGGCTAACAGCGGAATTAGAACAAATGAACTTAATACACTTCCAGCAACTAATATTCCTGAAATTTTTGGGCCGATTATATAACCAACACCAAGATATTCCGGGGTTATTTCGCCATTGATCCTTGCAGAAGGAAGATATTTATTTTTAAGGCTTGTAACATACACGGGAGCTTCTGAAATGACATGAAATATTTTTTGCAATACAGCATAACCTACTGCTACACCCATACCGAGAAAAGCGGTTTTAGCAAGATCCCCACCTTTTTCGCCGGCTTTTAAAACGGAAGCGCAGGCAGTTCCTTCAGGATAAGGAAGTGTTTCATGCTCTTTCACAATTAATGAACGTCGTAGCGGAATCATCATCAATGTGCCGAGCATACCGCCTAAAACGGCCAGCGTCATAATGGTTAGATAATTAAAAAAGCTGCTGCTTTCAGGAGAACTTAAAAATAAAAAGCCCGGCAGAGTGAATACAACACCTGCTGCAATACTTTCACCTGCACTGCCTGTGGTTTGAATGATATTATTTTCAAGTATTGTTGTTTTCAAAAACAATTTACCTAACGCAATTGAAAGAACGGCGATTGGGATAGAAGCAGAAACGGTAAGACCTGCTTTTAAAGCAAGATAAACAGTGGCAGCACCAAAAATAATTCCGAAGATGGCACCTGTGATAACAGACTTGATTGTAAACTCTGCCATCTGTGTTTCAGCGGGCACAAAAGGTTTGAATTGTTGTTCAGCCATATCAGTTGATTTTAGTTATGTGAAAGTTAAGAAAACAAATCCTAGAGAAAATAAAAAGGTGGCTCAACGACCACCTTAAAAGATTTTGTCAATATGAATTTATGCAGTACCTGTTTTATCTCTTACAATTTTATCCAACGATTTTACTTTGGCAAAAATTAATAAACCTCCAAGTATTGCTGCAACTGTAATGATGCCGAAGAAAATTCTTTTATCAGGCATTTTATCCCAGAAGCTGGCCATTACACCTGCTACTTTACCGCCCAATGAAGTTGAAAGAAACCAACCACCCATCATCAATGCAGTTAAACGTGGTGGTGCTAACTTAGATACAAAGGATAAGCCGATCGGGCTTAAACAAACTTCGCTGACGGTAAATACACCATAGGTAAGAAACAACCAGAGCGATGAAGCTTTATGTGTATAGATGCTGGGTACGGACATTACAGCAAACACCATTACTAATGCACTCAACCCGGAAATAACTAATGCCCATGCAAACTTACTTGCAGTAGAAATAGGTTTACCTCGTCGGGCCATATATGCAAAGAATGCAATGAGCAACGGGGTCAATGCAACGATGAAGAAAGGATTGATCGATTGAAAGAGTTCTGTATTACCAACTTTTGTGATTCCGTTTTCCGGCCATTTTTCTTTTGGCACATTTGCAAAATAAGGATCGGGCCCCATTGTTTTAACCGCATTTCCTGAGTCATCGGTAACAACCCTCATATACTGATCCAGTTGTTCTGTTTCTCTCGGTTCCGTACCTAAATTCTGCAACATATAAATTCCATCAGCAGGTTTCTCCATAAACTTAGGAATCGATCGGTCAGTATGTGATTCAGCCCAGATAGTAAGCCCGGTTGAATTTTGATTATAAATTGTCCAGAAAATAATTGAGATCGTAAAAATAAATAACAAAGCGCCGATCCCTTTTTTATCTTCTGCATTTCCTTTTGTCCATAAACGTGTATAAAAGACAATTACAGGAATACAGGCAAGAACAAATGCATCGTTAGAATCAGAACCCATCAGGTTTCCGGGAATCAGCCATCCAAGCACGCCAAATATTATCATTGGCAAAAAAACCGAACCGAAAATTTTCGATATGGGCATATCACCGGCCTGCATCGGCTTTTTTACATCATATTGTTTTATATGTTTAAGATTTGCTGCCAGCCAGATAAGTCCGATTATCAATCCAATACCTGCTGCAGAAAAAGCAGCACCCCAGCTAATTTTATTTCTTAATACAGCAGCAGCAAAATTGCAAAACAATGCACCGATATTGATACCCATATAAAAGATATTGTAAGCATTATCTTTTAAGGGTCTCAGATCTTCTCTATTGTACATATTGCCAAGCAATGTGGAGATATTAGGCTTAAAAAATCCATTGCCGACAATGATGCATCCCATTGCGATATACATTGTATAATCCCCCGGCAGTGTTAATGTCAGGTAACCAATAGCCATTAATGAGCCGCCTAAAAAAATTGACCTGATATAACCAAGATATCTATCGGCAATTAATCCCCCGATAAATGGTGTGAGATAGACAAGAGCGATAAAGGTTCCAACTACATCAGCACCCATTGCTCTAGGTAGTCCCTTACCGGTGCTGTTGGTTAAATAAAGAAAGAGGATACCTACCATCAGGTAATAACCGAAACGTTCCCACATTTCAGTAAAAAATAAAACCATTAATCCTTTTGGGTGTTTGCCTAATTGATGAGGCTGTACGGAAAAAACATCTTGAGTTTGGCTCATACAATCTTTTTTAGTTTTTAAATCAGATTAATTGCGGATAAGATGCAGGTTAAGGCTCGCCAAAATAAGGAAATTTGAGCATACAGCTATTTTTCACTTTATTCTTTAACAATCGTGTCCGATATTCGCCGGGCTTTAACTAACAAACACAGGACTCTGATGAATGTATTACTACTTGGCTCAGGTGGCCGTGAACATGCACTGGCTTTAAAAATTTCTCAAAGCAAACTTTGTTCAAGTCTTTTTATTGCACCTGGTAATGCAGGTACATCACAATGCGGAACCAATTTGCAATTTGGGGTAAATGATTTTGAAGCGATAAAAAAAGCATGCATTGAAAAAAAGATTGATATGGTGGTGGTAGGACCGGAAGAGCCATTGGTAAAAGGTATCACTGATTATTTAATAGCGGAGCCTGCACTTTCAAATCTCGACATCATTGGTCCAACAAAAGCCGGTGCACAACTCGAAGGAAGCAAAGCATTCTCCAAACATTTTATGCAGCGGCATAATATTCCAACTGCTGCTTACAGAGAATTTACACTGGATAATTATGAAGAAGGTGTTGAGTACATCCGGAAACATAGTCTACCGATCGTATTAAAAGCAGACGGCCTGGCTGCAGGAAAAGGAGTAGTGATCTGCGAATCGGCATTTGAAGCATTAGCCGAATTTGACTTGATGATCCAACGGGCAAAATTTGGTGAAGCAAGTAAGAAAGTTGTTATAGAGGAATTTTTAAAAGGAATTGAGCTATCTGTTTTTGTTTTATCAGATGGTAAAAATTATATCACTTTGCCGGAAGCAAAGGATTATAAAAGAGTAGGAGAAGGGGATACCGGATTGAATACAGGTGGTATGGGCGCCATCAGCCCGGTGCCTTTTGCTGATGCTGCGTTTATGAAAAAAGTAGACGAAAGAATTGTGCAGCCAACAGTTAATGGTTTACACAAAGAAGGATTGGAATACCGCGGTTTCATTTTTGTTGGTTTGATAAAAGTAGATGATGAACCTTATGTGATAGAATACAACTGCCGGATGGGTGACCCCGAAACTGAAGTAGTAATGCCACGATTGAAAAATGATCTGCTTGAATTATTGCAGGCAGCTGCTGAGCAAAAATTAAATGAAATAAAAATTGAAGTTGATGACCGTGCTGCTTGTACTGTTGTTGCAGCAAGCGGTGGTTACCCCGGTGATTATAAAAAAGGGATTGAGATCAACGGGCTTGATGAAGCATCGAAAGGGGAAAGTTTTGTTTTTCATGCAGGCACCACGGCCAATAATGGTAAAGTGCTTACTAATGGCGGCCGTGTACTTTGTGTTACTTCTTTTGGAAGCGAAACATCATATGCCGCCCTTAAATCTGTAAAGACGCTGAATAAAATTTCCTTTGATGGAATGTTTTACCGTTCAGATATTGGGTATGAGTTTGAATGATGTGCGGATTTGTGGATTTGCGAATGTGCGGATGAATGCTGAATAGGATTGTTTTAGTACAATAGTGCGACGCAACGACAGCCAAATCAAGGCTTTGCCGCCGGTTGCCCAATAAATCTTCGACTTAAGGCTACTGCCCAAACCCTTAACATACATCAAGCGAATTTGTGGTGGCGATGACGTAAATTTGTTGTTCGATGCATAATCCCCAAGATATATTGAATGTGGCCTACGGACAAAACCTGATGCAGAACGATATGCAATTGCTGCAGGAAAAAGTTCAGCAAATACCAGGTTCGGTTCAGTATACCATTAAAAGATACCGCAAGCATTCGCAATGGAATATTGATGATACAGGTATGTTGGTTTATCATTATGAAAAAAATGAGAAGAAAGAGAATTACCTGGAGCTGCGTTATTGTGTAAGTGGTAATGTGTATTGCCGGAAGAAAGATACAGAGTGTGATATGTGCCAGTTTAGTGCATCAAAAAACTGTGTTGAAAAAGTGGACAGTGTAGATGTTGTGAGTTTCCGGTTTTCTCCGCGTCAGTTATCTCAGTTTGTAAAGCCTCGTAAGACAAACGATACGCTGTCGGAAAATATTCTGACTTTTAAGCACCTTTCTTCTTTTTCCAAAGTACATCCTTTGTGCAGTAAAACAAGACTGGTTTTGGAGGGTTTATTGAATCATACATACAGTGACAGTCTTGAAAATATTTTCATCAATGCACAAACACAGATGCTATTGCTTTACAGCCTCGATTGTATGTTGGGTGAAAAGGAGATTGACATAATCAGTTGTAAGTTCCTGGCGAATGAAGCGGATAGAGATAAAATAGTGAACGCAAGAGAAATTCTTATAAAACATATCGGTGAGCCTATCACGATCAAAGAGCTCAGCCGGAAAGTGGCCATCAACGAATGTTACCTGAAGAAAGGTTTTAAAGAAATGTTCGGCACTACCATCTTTGATTTTTATCAAAGTCAAAGAATGGAACATGCAAAATATTTATTGTATGAAAAAGGCTTGAGTGTAACAGAAGTTTCAGCATTGCTGGGTTATTCTTCTATTTCCCACTTCTCTACAGCGTTTAAAAAACACACAGGTTTAAAACCATGTGAACTGTTGTTGCGATAATAATTACTGCAACGGTATTCATAATTCAGCTTCCAATTTATAGTTTTGTGGCTAATGAAATTTCTAGGCTATATACTTGCCTTTTATATCATACTGCTGTCGGCGGTGCCCTGCTGCAGTTTTGATAATTGTTCTGAAGATAAAATAGAACAAAGCAATAATCATGAACAGGGTGATGATGATTGTGGTAACTGTTCTCCTTTTTTTACCTGTGAAGGCTGTGGTGGTTTTGTTTTTACAGCCGAGCCATTCAACTTTCAATCAACTTCTTCATTTCAAGGTAAAGTTTTTACCGGTTATATAGAATCAATAGTGCCAGACATTCATTATGATTTCTGGCAGCCACCGAAGATTGCCTGATTTTTTAATCAGATAAATTTTCTCTTTATTTAATCATTTACCTATGCAACGATTAGTAATAGTTGCAGTTATTCTCTTATCAGGGTTTACTGCAGCTGCCCAAAATATATTGAAGACAAGGATCATAAACAGTGAAAGTGGCGAGCCGCTTGCAGGAGCTACAGTCAGTATTGAATCATTAAAGAGATCTGCAATAGCTGATACAGCCGGTATTGCTATTATTAATAACTTGGCGGAAGGAAGGTATATTGTAAAGATCAGTTCAGTTGGATATGAGCAAAAAGAAATAGAAGTTGAGATTCCAATGACAGCTGATGTAATAACAATTGAGATGAAAGCAGAACATGAAGAGGAGGAAGAGATTGTCATTCAATCTACCCGTAGTTCAAGAACGATCAGTGATATACCTACCCGAGTTGAGTTTGTAGCCGGTGAAGAGCTGGATGAAAAAGCGAACATGAAACCCGGCGATATCCGAATGGTATTGAATGAAAGTACAGGTATTACTACACAACAAACATCTGCTTTATCAGCGAATGCTTCTATCCGTATACAGGGATTAGATGGAAAATATACCCAGATATTAAGAGATGGACTTCCTCTCTATGGTGGTTTCAGCAGCGGCCTGGGTTTATTGCAAACACCTCCGTTGGATCTAAAACAATTTGAAGTTATCAAAGGATCTGCATCTACGTTATATGGCGGCGGGGCCATTGCAGGGTTGGTAAATCTTATTTCAAAAACACCGGGAGAAAAAAGAGAATTGAGATTTCACCTTGATGCAACAAGTGCCGGCGGAATAAATACAAGCGGATATTATGGACAGAAATTTAAAAAGACGGGAATCACATTGTTTGCGTCACGCAACAGTAATAAAGCCTTTGATCCTTCTACAACCGGCTTTACTGCCATACCGAAATTTGAAAGGTATACAGTAAATCCAAAACTCTTCTTGTTTATCAATGAAAGAACAGATCTACAGTTTGGAGTAAATATGACCACAGAGAAACGTACCGGCGGAGATATTGAATTCATAAAAGGAAATAAAACATCCGGCTATACAGAGGATAATAATTCAGACCGGGTAAGCACCCAGTTTTCTTTTGAAAAAAGATTCGGCAAAAACAGCGCTATCAAATTTAAAAACAGCATCAACTATTTTAAGCGATTGCTGTCAGTTACTCCGTCATATTCATTTGATGGAGAGCAAACAGCCAGTTTTACAGAGTTTACGTATTCCAGTCACGGAGAAAAAGCGGAATGGATCGCAGGAGCCAACGTAGTGACAGATAATTTTGATGAGTCGCTTCCTTTAACGTCCAGCTATTCCGCCAGGGATTATAAACAACTGACTACAGGATTTTTTGTTCAGAATAATTTAAAGGTGAATGACAAATTTATTCTTGAATCAGGTTTGCGGGGCGATTATGTAAAGGATTATGGGTTTGCATTATTGCCAAGGGTTTCCATGTTGTTCAAGATCTCTCCCAAGCTCTCATCCCGTATCGGTGGAGGATTAGGTTATAAGGCGCCAACTATTTTTACAGAAGAAAGCGAAAGGCTCCAGTATATGAATGTAATGCCGATCGATAAAAATATAAATAAACTGGAAAAAAGCTATGGAGTAAATGCGGATATTAATTACCGTACACGATTTGCTGATGATAAGATCAGCTTCAGCATCAATCATCTTTTTTTTTATACCCGCATACATGATCCGCTGGTGTTAAGGCTACAGCCCTCATCCTTGTACCAGTTCATCAATGTAAACGGGCATTTCGACAGCAAAGGAATGGAAACAAATGTGAAGCTGGGTTATGGTGATTTCAAACTTTTTATCGGTTATACTTATACCAATGCTTACCTGCATGAAGGAAGTATAAAAACGGAAAATTTTCTTACATCCCGGCATCGATTAAATAATGTGTTGCTCTATGAAGTAGAAGAAAAATGGAAGGTTGGTTTGGAAGCATACTATTTCAGCGAGCAACAACTGAGTGATGGGGCAACAGGTAAGAGTTACTGGATAGCAGGATTTATGGCGGAAAAACTCTGGAAGAAGATTTCACTCTATATCAATTTTGAAAATTTCACTGATACAAGACAGACAAGATTTGATACCATTTATACAGGTAGCATCAGTGATCCGCAGTTCAGGGATATATATGCACCGCTGGATGGGTTTGTGGTGAATGGAGGAATGAAACTGAGGCTATAATTAGTATGTCTTTTTCAAATCCGGGTTGATGAGTATAATATAATCACCCCGGTAGCTTTCTTTTTCCCAATCAGGATTTGTGAATGACTTATCGCTGAAACTCGCAATGTTCAGAATTTTCAATTTTTTATTTCTCATAAGTAACTGGGCTGCTGTGCCCAGTTTTTCTTCTGTATGAAAACCACCGACACAATGAAATATTTTTGTGTGTTTATTCTTTTTTAAAAACTTATAAATATTATAGCTCATACCAGCATCCCATAAGCTCTGGCTATGATAGACCCTGGGATTATCACCACCCGGTCCAGCTTTCATTATTTCAATAAATTTTTCGCGGTAGCGGCCGGTCAATGTATCATAAGGTAATGGTGGTAAAAAAGCTTTTGCTTCTTTTGATAAACTATCTAATGAAGCCATACCACGACGGCTCACCATGCTTACATAGCGGCGTGGCGGATTAGCAGCTATCACAGGGATCTGATTTTGTTTGGAGTATTCGATCATCGGTCTGTAGTCTTTATAATTACTCCATAGTCTTACATCTTTTGAAAAACGAGCCTCATCTATTTTGCCTGCTAAATATTCATTCAATCCCAATTGCCCGTCGGCTTCAAACATTTCCATACTTAAAGCAAGATTTCCACCATAAGCGGCATGCAATGCTCTGAAGATCCTATTTTCGAGATAATGCCCCGCACTATCATTGTGTTCTTCTCCAAAGAATAAAACATCAGCATCTGCCATATCTGCCACGATCTTGTCAATTGTAATTATTTGTTTGGTTCTTGTGTCATAGATCTTATAATGCATACTTATGCTATCCTGTGCTGTAGCAGGGAAAATAGAAAGAGCAAGTACAAAGCCTATTAAATATTTCATACGAACAAATGTTTCGGTGAATGTAGAATTTGTTTTCCAAATCCGTAAACTGATTTTCCGCATCCGTAATCCATTGGAGTGAGTCCAGCAGTTTCTTTGTACCTCAAATTCATTTTTGTAAGCAACTTTTATTTTAAATACGAGATCACAAACCACCACCAGCATGGCAAAGCAATCAAATAATAAAACGGCCTGGCAGAAAACCAGGAAACTAATAAACGATATTCATCTTTGGCTTGGGCTTACCAGCGGATTAATTGTTATTGCTGTTTGTTTTACTGGTACCGTTTATGTATTTAATACTGAACTCACAGAAGGGGGGGCACTGCATTTATATAAAGTTGAAGTAAACGGACAGCAACTCATTCCTGTTGATTCATTAGTAAAAAACATAACAGATAGTGTTGATGGCATAATTACAAATATTGCAATACCTGCGAGCCTCACCCGTACATACCAGTTCACAGTAAAAAAGAATGGGGACAGTATGAATAGGGGAGTTACTACCTACATGGTAAATCCTTATACAGGCCAAATTACCGGCTCATCAAAAGATAAAAATGGTACAAAAGAATTTATGAGTACGATGTTCAGTTTACATCGCTGGTTGTTGCTGGACAGAGTAAAAACGCCGATCATAAAAGGAATTACCAACAGGGAATTGGGAAGTATGATCACGGGATGGGCTACTATCATTTTTACTTTGGGTTGTTTTACAGGGCTTTTCCTTTGGTTCCCAAAAAAAATAAGAAACTGGAAGCAAGGATTCAAAATAAAATGGAATGCAGGCTGGAAAAGAGTAAATCATGACCTGCATAATACCCTTGCTTTTTATGCTTTATTTTTTTTATTGCTGATGGGATTAACGGGACCGCAATTTTCTTTTCAATGGTATAGGAATGGATTGCAAAAAACATTAGGCACTTATAAACCAAAGGATGCTCCAAAGGAAAAACCAATCAAATCAAAACTACCGGAAGATACTTTTACTATTAAAACATTATCCATTGCAGATTATATAAAGGAGGCAGATAAAGAACTTGCTTACGAAGGCAATTATACAATTTCATTACCTGCTGATCCCACTGCTGCAGTTATTATAACAAAAACAAAACTTGGTTTTTTTGCTCCCGCTGCCGGCGATAGAATTACCTTAGATCAATATAGTGGCAAAGTATTAAAGCTTGATATTTTTAAAAAGAAACCCTTTAATGAAAGAATAGCCGGTTCCATAAAAGCAATTCATGTTGGTAATGTATATGGAACATTTACCAAACTACTTTATTTTCTTGCTTGCTTAATTGCTACCAGTTTGCCTATAACAGGAACAATGATCTGGCTTAACAAGATGAAAAGGAAAAAAAAGAAAGATTCAACAGATCAGACGGTGGAAACGGAGGAGTAGATGAGATTTGTATCATTAATTTTAAAACCAAATAGCCACCGAACTTAGAAAGCAAACATTATTCTTCTTTGGCATATTATCTTTAGAAAAAATAGTATCTGGCGAATCAAATATTCTTACTTCATTCCGCCACAATAAATTTTTCCAAATTTTCCAGTCAAGTGATGTAGTATAGCCATTCAGTCTTAAACCATTTACAGTTGGCGGGGTAACGATAACGCCAGATTGATCTTTATAATATTCATAGCGTAATGCAGCGCAGATTTTATCGGATGTCTTCCATTTGAGTTGCCCAACAAAACCCATCCAACTATTTGTGCCGCTGCTATTTTGTTTTTCTTCAATTCCGAGATCAACAAAAACAGATGCACTAACCTTTTTACTCAGGTTATAAATAGTATAAAAATTATGAAAGAAGCGCAGTTGTTTTGCCACTGAATCCGGTTTTTCATTTCCTAAAAAAGTACTGGAATTAAAGAACCATTTGTCATTTGGATTGAACTGGATTAATGTGCCTGCTGCCAGGTCTGAGTTATTGTCCTTAATGTGCTGCCAGCCGTTTAGGCCTAGCAAAGCAAAACTCCATTTTTCATTGGGAAAATAATTCAGCCTTACACCCGTTTCATAGTAAGGTGAGCCTTCTGCCAGCAGGCTGCGACTCAAAGTCCAGTTGTCTTTACTGATGGCCGACTCGAAACCGATATGAGATGGAAGTACACCGGCATCAAGTGAAATTTTATCAGAAAAAGCATAGCTAACATTTGCTTCATAAATTATCCTTGCCCATTTTGGTTCAGCAGCCAAATTATATTTTGCATAATCACCCGCCATCAATGCAAGATTTGCTTTCCATTTTTTTTTTTGAAATACTGCTTTCAACAAGGCAAGATTAACACCCGGCTGATTATGTCTTTTATGATTGTATAAATAATCTGGCCTCAGTTTGTTTGCTGGGTTATTAAAATCATAACTGTAATAAAAATCTGCGAAGCCGGACACAGTAACTGTTTTTTGCTTTGTAGAATCAGCCTGCTGTCCTTTGGCAAATACAACAGGCAAAATAAAAATGACAAGCAAGAGTAAGATTTTCATCAGTGGGAATTTAAACTCTTTTACTAATTCCGTTTTCACTCCTTATTAAATCTGGTTTAGGCACAGCCTGGTAAACCAGAGGAACGTATTCCACTTCTACATCGCTTTTATCAAGACCAAATGCTTTTTCATCGCTTTGCCCGAGTTGTTTTAAAAAGAAATAACTATTGAGCAGTATTCCTTCACGAAGCACAAATTCATTTTCTACTGACAAGAATTTTTCAATCACCACAAATTTAAAATCAGGTTCTGCGTTGTATTTGGTGGAACCATCAGGTCTTATGTGGAGGTTTAGTTCTTTGTTGGCTACAAGGTCCTGTACAATTTTTTTAAAGAACACTTCGCTTCTTGGCTGAATACGAAAGCCGATATTGATAGTCACCTTTATCACTTTACCATCTATCAATTCCGATACTTCATAGTTCATTGTAAAGGGTTCATCGGTGCGGTGTATGTGCAGGAACCAATACACATCAGCCCGTTTCGGTTTTTTGGAAAAAATTGAATTGATGATCTTCTCTTCTACATTATGCCGGTTATTCGCTTTTGTGAGATAAATAAGATGCGTTGAGAATTTTGGAACATAATCGTCTTCACTTAATTCTTTTATCAGGGTTGTGTATTTACCCAGGTCAACAAACCGAACCAACCGGTTATTAATTTTTCTTGCATAGTACCAGATATACATTACCATAAAAATGAAAAACTCAAAAAACAGGAACATCCAACGTTCTTTTATTTTAGCAACATTAGCTATGAAGAATGAAATTTCAACCGAAACAAAAATGAACAGTACAGCAGCAACCAGCCATTTATTCCATTTTAATTTATACAGCATGAAGTAAGACATCAGTATTGTGGTCATCATCATTGCGATTGTAATAGAAAATCCATAAGCCGCTTCCATATGTGCTGAGTTTTGGAAATATAAGATCATCAGGATACACCCAGCCCATAGAATTGTATTTACACTGGGAATATAGATCTGACCCTTCATATTTGTAGGGTGTCTTACTGTTACTCTCGGCCAGAAGTTTAAGCTCATTGCTTCGCTTATCAAAGTATAAGAGCCGCTGATGAGAGCTTGTGATGCAATAATTGTTGCACCTGTAGCTATTAGAATTCCTGTGATTAAAAACCAATGTGGCATCATTTCATAAAATGGGTTTCTGCCGTTTAATAAACTATCATCCTGGTTCATAAGCCAGGCAGCCTGCCCGAGATAATTTGTCACTAAACATATTTTTACAAATACCCATGAAATGCGAATATTTTTTCTTCCGCAATGTCCAAGATCACTGTATAATGCTTCTGCTCCTGTTGTACATAAAAATACAGCCCCAAGCAACCAGAACCCATGCGGATATTTTGTGAGCAGGCTACCTGCATAATGAGGATTCAATGATTTTAAAATTCCAGGATGATCTAAGATTTGCATGAAGCCTAATATGAAGAGCATTGCAAACCAGATGACCATGATGGGGCCAAATGCAATTCCTACTTTTTGTGTGCCGAAACGCTGAAAGAAAAATAATAACGAAAGAATTACAATTACAATCGGCACTGTCGGTAAACCTGGTATAACCATTTCCAATCCTTCTATTGCCGAAGCAACTGAAATAGGAGGAGTGATGATCCCATCAGCAAGTAATGTAGTTGCTCCAAGTATTGTAGGTATTGCTAATTTTTTTCCATAGCGTTTTACTAATGCATATAAAGAAAAAATCCCGCCCTCTCCCTGGTTGTCTGCTTTCAGCGTAAGCCAGATATATTTTATTGTTGTTTGTAAAACCAATGTCCAGAAAACACAGGATACACCACCATACACCAGTGTTTCATCAATTGTTCTTTCACCAACAATTGCTTTCATTACGTAAAGGGGGCTGGTGCCGATATCTCCATAAATAATTCCCAATGCTACCAACAGCGAGGCAATAGTTATCCTGTTCGAATTGATCCCATTCGTTTTCATCTGTTATAAATTAATATGTGAGTTGATTTTATTCTTTTGCAGAAAAGCGATATCCTACCCCGGCTTCGGTGATAAGATATTCTGGTCTGTTTGGGTTTGTTTCTATTTTTTTTCTGAGTTGTGCGATATACACTCTCAGGTATTGTGATTCATTAATAAATGAAGACCCCCATATCTCCTTCAGTAAAAAATGATGTGTTAGTACACGGCTTTCATTTTTTATAAATAAAGCCAACAGCGAATATTCGGTTGATGTGAGCTTTAATAGTTCCCCGTTTTTCTTTACAGTTCTTAGGGAGAGATCGACTTCCAATCCATTAAAATGAAACACAGGCTCTGAAGCTTCATTTGAAGAAGCTCTCAGCGCTGTGCGGATCCTTGCAAGTAGTTCACCAGTTCTGAAAGGCTTTACTAAATAATCATTAGCGCCATAGTCCAGTGCATTTACAATATCTTCTTCGCTGCTTTGTACAGAAAGTATAATGATGGGTTTGGAATACCACTCCCGCAATTTTTTTAATACATTGTGACCTGAATCATCCGGCAACCCGATATCCAGTAAAATTAAATCTGGCGGAATATTGGCCGCACTTATTAATCCTTCTTTAGCAGTGCCTGCTTCTTTCACTGAATAATCGTTTGATTGCAGTGTAATTTCCAGCATGCGACGGATTGCCGTTTCATCGTCTATTATAAGTATATCTGCCTTATTCATTTTTTAATTGGTTGATATAAGAAAGCTCTGCAGGAATTTCGATGACAAACCTGGCGCCACCGCCAGCTTCATTTTCCAATCGTATTGTTCCTCCATGTGCTTCCACAAATCCTTTTACTATAGAAAGCCCTAAGCCTGTGCCACCCGTTTTTGTGTTTTTTAAACGATAAAACTTATCAAATACAAGATGCTTTTCATCCTCCGGAAACCCATTGCCATTATCTGCAACTATCAATTTCAGTTTATCATGTACACAATCTGCTTTTATTGTTATCACACAATATTTCGGTGTGTAGAGAATTGCATTGTAAACCAGGTTGTATATAACCTGCTCCATTATTCCATAATCCAGTTTGAAAAGCGGCAGGTTCTCTTTGATCATAACAGTCCATGAGTGATGTTTGAATTCAGGTTCCAACCTGTTTATTATCGTATACACAAGTTCATTCACATCACACCAATCTTTTTTCAATTGCAGAAAACCTGATTCAAGTCTCGACATATTCAGCAGGTTGCTTACCTGCTGGTTCAGCCTGAATGAAGCAGCCGAAATTTCTATTGCCAGTCTCTTTTTATCATTATCGGATATTGTTTGTTCATCACTTATTAAACTATCTGATGCCCCGATGATAGTTGCGATCGGTGTTTTTAATTCATGAGAAAGAGAACTGATCAATGTATTGTAGAGTTTGATAGTATTGGCCTTCTCTTCTTTTTTACGGGCTTCTTTTTCCAGCTGCCGGATCTTATACGTAAGAACTGCATTGACCAGTGCTATCAGGAAGTAGGTAAAAAAAAGAATGATATCTTCTGTAGTGCCAATGCTGAAAGTGAAACGTGGAGGGATAAAGAAAAAATTCCATATTAATGCGCTGAGGGTTGCTGCAAGTAATACAGGGGCAATATCAAAAACTATTGCCAGTAATGAAACAGAGATCAGCAAGACAAATGCAGTCACTTTATAACCCAGGTATGCATGTAATACAAAACAGATAGCTGCTACCAATACAATAAATGCAGTACTTATTAAATATTGTTTTGTTTTTCCGATTTGATAAAGAGTAAAAAACTTCATTTCACCTTTGTTATTGATACAACAAAAGTAAATTGACAGTTATAAAGGCCATATCAAGATAAATAGCCGGGCATAAAGATTTTATAAAGAAAAAATTTGAGATGCAGCTAAATATCAACCTTTACTCATGAACCGATAGCCAACACCCGATTCGGTTAAAAGGTATTCAGGCCTGTTCGGGTCATCTTCAATTTTCTTTCTTATCTGTGCTATAAAAACCCGGAGATACTGGGATTGGTTGATATAGCCCGGCCCCCAGATAGCCCGTAATAAATATTGATGTGTTAAAACCTTGCCTTCGTTTCTTGCAAAAATTGCTAGGAGATTATATTCCGTCGAAGTCAGTTTTAAGAATTGATTGTTTTTTTTTACTGTCCTTGCAGCTAAGTCAATTTGAAGTTCGTTAAAGTCAAGTATGGAATCTCCTTCTTCTGTATTTGAATTTCGCAAAGCCGATCGTATCCTGGCTAATAATTCGCCTGTACGAAAAGGTTTGGATAGATAATCATTGGCACCATTATCCAACGCTTTAATGATATCTTCTTCATTTTTCTGAACAGATAAAATAATAACCGGGTTGGTATACCACTGTCGTAATTTTTGCAAAACGATATGGCCGTTTTCATCAGGCAAACCCAGGTCAAGCAGTATCAATTCAGGTGGATGATTGGAAGCCATAATCAACCCATCCTTTGCCGTTGCTGCTGACTTTACAAGAAACCCATTTGTTTGTAGTGTAATGTCAAGCAGCTTTCTCATCTGCGGCTCATCATCAATAATTAATATTTCTGCCTTGTTCATAACACCGCAATTTTTGGGAAAGTAGTTTTTACAGGTATAGCAAGGATAAACCTTGATCCTCCTTTTACAGGTTTTTGCAACTCAACAGTACCGTTTAATGCTTCAGTAAACCCCTTTACAATTGAAAGTCCAAGCCCGGAACCCGGGTTGATCGGATTTTTAACTCGGGAAAATTTATGAAACACATCTTTAATATCTATGTCAGTAAATCCTTTGCCATTGTCTTCAATAGTTATTTCAAGCATATCGCCATGACAGGTAGCAGCGATATCAATCCTGCATTTCGGTTCAGTATGAACCGCTGCATTATTCAGCAGGTTATAAATGATCTGCTCAAGCATTCCTTTATCAACACTGCACAACGGAATAGAAGGACTGATACTGATATGAATACTCCGGTGCTGATTACTTTCTTCCACTCTTTTTACAGTATCGTAAATTAATTCAGTTATATCACACCAGTCAGATTTTGGCTGAATATGTCCAGATTCAAGACGTGAAATATTCAGCAGGTTTTCTACCTGTTGATTTAACCGTAATGATGCTTTTGAAATTTCGAGAATGAGTTGCTCTTTGTTTTCTTCAGTCAGGTTTGCATTGGATTGTAAATTATCAGTAGCTCCGGTTATAGCGGCAATAGGTGTACGTAACTCATGTGATAAAGAATTTAAGATCGTATTGTATAGTTTAACACTGTTGGCTTTTTCTTCTTTTAGCGTTGAGGCTTTTTCTATTTGTCGTATTTTATAAGTTAATACACCATTGATGAGGGCAATAACAAAATACATGATCAGCAGGATTGTGTCTTCGGTTGTATCTACATGTAATGCAAACCGGGGAGGAATGAAAAAGAAATCCCAGATAAAAGCGCTTAAAAAAGCCGAAAGCAATACAGGTAAAATATCAAATAATACGGCCAGCAATGAAACGGTAACTAATAACAGTAAAGCCACAACCCTGTAACCAATTAAACCAGATAACCCGAAACATCCCATTGATACCAACAAAATAATTACAACACAATAAAGATATTGTCTGCCGGGTGCAATTTTTCTAAATAGAAATTTATTCATGAATCGGTAATCAATGCAAATGTACTTGCTTGGCGGTAAGTGTAAACAGCCCTGATAATGCGTAGTATAAGGATTTTATAAAGATTTACCTGGCATTCTGTTTCAGAGCAATTCGCCATTCTATTTTTGTTGCCAAATTTAACTATCACGAATGTCCTCTCACAATCGGGTAACAGGAGCCGGGCTTTTAATCGCATTAGGAATTATATACGGAGATATCGGCACTTCACCTCTTTATGTATTAAATGCAACCATAAACGGAAAAACAATTACCGAAGAATTAATTATTGGCGTTTTGTCATTAATAATCTGGACACTTACCCTTCAGACAACAATAAAATATGTTATTCTCACTTTGCAGGCGGATAACAGGGGTGAGGGTGGAATTTTTTCTTTGTTTGCTTTGGTAAGACGAAGAAAAAAATGGCTGGTCATTCCTGCTATGCTTGGCGGTGCTGCTTTGCTTGCAGATGGAATGATTACACCACCAATTTCTGTAACATCAGCAATAGAGGGACTAAAGCAAGTTCCTGCATTGCATGATATCAGTCAATGGACCGTGATTTATATTGTTATCGGGATACTTTCATTGTTATTCTTTGTCCAGCAGTTTGGAACAACATTTATTGGTAGGTCATTCGGGCCTGTAATGACAGTATGGTTTACCATGCTTGCCGTTTTGGGCATTGTTTTTTTGGTAAAAGATTTAACTGTGTTAAAAGCGTTTAATCCTTATCATGGTATTAAACTATTAATTACCTATCCACAGGGGTTTTATGTTTTAGGCGGGGTGTTCTTATGTACTACCGGCGCAGAAGCGTTGTATTCAGATCTGGGACACTGTGGTAAACAGAATATCCGTTACTCATGGATATTCGTTAAAGCTTGTCTCATCCTTAATTACCTTGGCCAGGGAGCATGGTTGTTAAAAAATTACTCGGGGAAATTAATCAGCGCTGATATGATCGAGACCGGCTTTAACCCCTTTTATGGAGTAATGCCGCATTGGTTCCTTTATTTCGGAATAGCTATTGCAACAGCCGCAACTATTATAGCCAGCCAGGCACTTATTTCCGGGTCGTTTACATTGGTAAGTGAGGCGATGCGTTTAACGCTCTGGCCAAAATTCAAGATCAATTATCCGACAGAAGCAAAAGGGCAATTGTATATAGCCGCAACAAATGTTCTTTTGTTTGCTGGTTGCATAGGCGTTGTACTTTATTTTCAAAAAGCGTCAAATATGGAAGCAGCATATGGTTTGGCAATTACCATCACCATGATCGCTACTTCAGTGCTATTTGCCAACTATCTCGTTGTGCATCGGGTTAAATCTGTTTTTATTTATTTATACCTCACAGTTTATCTCACTATTGAGTCTGCTTTTTTATATGCCAATATGGATAAGTTTCCGCATGGCGGCTTTGTAACGCTTATTATAGGTGGGATCTTATTTTTTATTATGTATGATTGGTACAAAGCAAGAAAGATCAAAAACCGGTATGTTGAATTTGTCCGGTTCGATACCTATATTCCGAAAATACAAGAGTTAAGTAATGACCGTTCAGTAGCTAAATATGCAACACATCTTGTTTATCTCACCAGTGCAGATAATTCGAAAGAGGTCGAGCATAAGATCATTTATTCCATTTTAAATAAAAAACCGAAACGGGCGGATATTTATTGGTTCATACATGTGGATACAGTTGACGACCCGTATACAACTGAATATGCGGTTATGCATATTATCCCGAATGAAATTATCCGTATTGAATTCAGGTTAGGCTTCAGGGTACAGCCGCGGATCAACCTGATGTTTCGTAGAGTGGTGGAAGAATTGGTGAAGAATAAAGAAGTGAATGTAGCAAGCCGCTATGAAAGCCTCGGGAAAAATAATGTTGTCGGCGATTTTCAGTTTGTAGTACTGGAAAAATATTTAAGCCAGGATAACGATCTGCCTTTTTGGGAACGTGTAATTATGAAATTTCATTTCTGGCTGAAAGAGATCAGTCTTTCAGAGGAAAGAGGTTTTGGGCTTGATCCAGGAAATGTTATTGTAGAAAAGTTTCCGCTTATTGTATCACCAGTAACCAAAATACGTTTAAAAAGAGTTGAGGACTGATGGGAGACCGACGGGAAAAAATAAAATCCATTGTTATTATTGTAATGGCATGGTTGATTGCCCTTGCTTTTCTTTGTTTATGTTTTCTAAAAATAAAATTTTTGTTCCTTTGAATACTACACCAGCTCTTTGGTTTTTTATTTTATGACACAAGTCATATGCTCACTTGATTGATACACGAAAAGCTGTCATTTTTTTGTCAAAGAATTTTTGAACACTATTTCATGACAAATACATGATAAAATAATAAAGTTGCTGAAGAATCTTGCGGCCGAATTCACAATATGTTTAAACCGACTGCAATTAGTTTACTTCTTCTCCTCTCACTGAACCTTTCAGCACAGTTTGATTCGTTGCATACTCTTCAAATGGATGAATTAGTAGTAACTGCTACAAGAACTGAAAGAAAACTCGGCAATGTGGCTGTGCCGGTCCGTATCATTAATCAAAAAACGATACAGCAAGCGGGTTCATCGCGGTTGAAAGATATTTTGCAGGAGCAACCCGGTTTATTTATTACCAGTTCTTTTGGTGCAGGTGTACAAATGCAAGGATTGAACCCTGATTATACTTTAATCCTTATTGACGGAGAACCGCTGGTAGGCAGGACAGGTGGTGTTTTGGATTTAAACCGTCTCACCGTTGGCAATATCAGAAAAGTAGAAATTGTAAAAGGACCTTCATCAAGTTTATACGGATCGGAAGCAATAGCCGGCGTTATTAATGTTATCACTGACCGTAGTTTTAAAAAACAACTGAATGCAGGCCTTAGATATGGTTTTGGTAACCCTGATAAAGGATGGGCTGCACCATTTGGAACTAATACATTTAAGAATGCAGACATCAGTCTTAATGGAAGTACGACGATCGATCGCTTAGGTATACAGTTTTTCAGTAACATAAATTACACTGATGCTTTCAGCTACCGGCCTTATTCATCAGACAGGTATCCGCAACCGATATACCGGTTGACCAACCAACTGCAGCTGAGTTATGATATTGCCAACAAAACAAAGATCAATCTCTCCATTCGTCATGCTTATGATCATATCAAACAGGAATTTGCTGTAAGTAATAATGGAGCCATCACTAACTCTTACGGAAGAGAAGCAAACAGCGATTTAAATATTAACCCGGTTGTCATTCACCAGTTCAATAAAAAAATAAAGTCATCTCTGCGGCTATACGGAACATTTTACAACGGCTCACAGTATTTGAAGTTTAAAGAAACACCTGACAGCAGTTACACGGATGAGTTTCACCAGAATTATTATCGTGCAGAAAACCAGACGGATTTCAATTTTAAAAATTCTATTCTTACGATCGGCGCTGGTTTTATCGAAGACCAGGTGCAATCAACCCGGTATGATGATTTCAGCAGCCGCAAAGAAAACAATGTGCTGTATGCGTTTTCACAATATGATTGGTCGCCAACCGAAAAACTTACAGTTATAGCTGGATTAAGATATGATGATAATAAATTATTTGCTTCAGCATTCAGTCCTAAAATAGCAGTGCGATACAAGGCTGGAAAAAAAGTATCATTGAATGCAAGTATCGGCCGTGGATTTAAAGCTCCCGATTTTCGTCAGCTCTATTTAAATTTTACTAATAATGCTGCCGGTGGGTATTCTGTATTGGGAACGATTGATGCCGTTAAAATAATCAATGAACTGAATTCACAGGGTTTGATTGCAGAGATAAAGGAAGATTTTTATAAACTCCAGGAGCTAAAACCTGAATTTTCAACCGGTGTCAATGTTGGTGGAACTTATTTCTATAGCAATAAGTTTTCTGTCAATCTTAATCTCTTCCGCAACGATATAGAAGAACTGATCGATTCAAGACAGGTAGCCACGAAATCAAACGGCGGCCAGGTGTATAGTTATATCAATGTAAAAAATGGATTTACTCAAGGTGCTGAACTGGAGATCAACTGGCAAATGACTAAAACAATCAAGATCAGTTCCGGTTATCAATATCTTCTTTCTGCAGATAAAAATGAACTGAAAAATGTAAAAGCAGGAAAAGAATATACACGTAATGCTGATGGTACGAGTCGCATTCTTAGCAAAGATGAGTATATCGGTTTGCCTAATCGTAGCAGGCATATGGCCAATCTCAAATTCACTTATGAGAACGAGAAAAACTTTTTTGCTACTACCCGTTTCATTTACCGCAGCCAATGGGCTGTTGCCAATAGCGATGGTAACGGTGTTTATAATACCAACGATGAATTCGCTGATGGATTTTTGATCATAAATATTTCAGCAGGTAAAGAATTTAAAAATGGGATCCGCATCAATGCAGGTATGGATAATGTTTTCAATTACCAGGACATTAACTACCTGCCGAACCTGCAGGGAAGAAATATTTATATCGGCGCCCAATTCAAACTCTTAAAAAGTAAATAACAATTATCAAACATAAAAAAGAAGAAAAATGACAAAGAGAATTTTAGCAGCAGCAGTTTTAGCAACAGTAGTTTTTACTTCGTGCGATAAAGACGAGACGCCTGCTCCGCCGGCTGACCCGAATGCATTTTCAATAAACACAAGTGCAAACATTACAACAGTAAAAAATTTGCCGGCTGATACCATCATTGGTTTAACGTCACAGGGCCAGCCTTATGGTGCAGGTAAATATTCTTTCTTCAGTTTGGAAACCGGTCAGTGGGTTAATAACAGTGATTCAGCAACCACTAAGTGGGATATTGCATTTGCAGGAACAACGATCCGTGTAAATAACCAGACAAGCGGACCCGGTGTTGGTGGCGCATTTGTATATGTCGGTACATTCGATGCATTGACATCAGTACCTGTTGATTCAACTTTCAGAGTTGACAATCATCCCACATCTTATGCAATTGTAAAAGGTTCCGGCAAGGGTTGGTATAATTATGATGCGGTAAATAACCTGCTTACGCCGATCCCTGGCCGTGTACTGGTTATTAAAACTGCAACCGGTAAATATGCAAAAGTTGAAATATTGAACTATTACAAAGGCGGTGCTACTCCTTCGTCTACAGCATCGGATGCTGTAAAGATCAATGAGCAGCGATATTATAGTTTCCGTTACAAATATCAGGGCAACGGAACTGTGAATTTTTAGTTGACCAGCTGAATAGCCTTGATTAAACAACTGCGGCGACGCTCCGTTCGGGGTTCTGTTCCCTGGTTGATCAACAAATTACCACTTCGAAAAACCTTCAGGCCGTCTCAAAATGAGGCGGCTTTTTGTTGTCATCCCCCGGCCGTTTCCTTAACTTCGCTGACTTTTTAGGAGAAGGAATATGAGTCAGAAATACAGGGAATATCAGCATCTCAATTTACCAGCAATAGGCCAGGAAATGCTTGCTCAATGGCAGGAAAAACAGGCTTTTGAAAAAAGTGTTTCATTACGTGAAGGGGCCACGCCATTTGTTTTTTATGAAGGCCCACCCAGTGCCAATGGTATGCCAGGTATTCACCATGTTATTTCAAGAACATTAAAGGACCTGGTTTGCCGTTACAAAACCATGAAAGGTTTCCAGGTAAAACGCAAAGGTGGATGGGACACACATGGCTTACCGATTGAATTGGGTGTTGAAAAAGAATTAGGAATAACTAAAGAAGATATCGGCAAAAAAATCTCTGTTGAAGAGTATAATCAGAAATGTCGTGAAGCAGTATTGCGTTATAAAGATAAATGGGATGATATAACCCGTAAGATGGGATATTGGGTAGATCTGAATGACCCGTATATAACTTACAAAAACGAATACATTGAAACGGTTTGGTGGTTGCTGAGTGAGTTGTACAAAAAAGGATTATTATATGAAAGCGTAAGCATTCAACCTTATTCACCAGCTGCTGGTACAGGTTTAAGTTCGCATGAATTGAACCAGCCAGGTACTTATAAAGATGTAAAGGATACAAGTGCTGTTGCAATGTTTAAAGCCATCAACAATGAGAAATCTAAATTCTTATTTGATGCTGTCGGTAATGAAGAAGTTTTCTTTCTCGCATGGACGACTACTCCGTGGACATTGCCAAGTAATCTTGGTTTGACTGTTGGAGCCAATATTGATTATGTATTGGTAAAGACAGTTAACCCTTATTTGCATAATACAGTTTATATCGTTCTTGCAAAAGCATTATTAAGTAAATATTTTAAACCCGAAAATGAAAATGCGGATTTTGCTGAATATAAAAGTGATGGAAAGAACTTGCCATATTCAATCGTAAAAGAATTTAAAGGATCTTCAAT
The DNA here is from genome assembly GCA_005882315.1 of Bacteroidota bacterium. Classification (NCBI taxonomy): domain Bacteria; kingdom Pseudomonadati; phylum Bacteroidota; species Bacteroidota bacterium. Next base: position 519,254 of record VBAR01000001.1, on the reverse strand, counting down.
TGAAGGTTGCGAATACGAACAACTCCTTCCTTACGAAGCGAATTCATTAAAAGTTATAGAAGAAGAAACTCCAGGAGCAAAACCATTCCGTGTAATGGTTGATAGTTTCGTTACAACAGAAGATGGTACAGGCATCGTTCATACAGCACCAGCATTTGGTGCAGATGACTTTAAAGTTGGAAAGAAATATGGTATTGGCATTTTGACAATGGTAGACAGGCAAGGAAAGTTTGTAGACGGCCTGGGTGAATTCAGCAACCGGTATGTAAAGAATTATAAAGACCAGAAAGAATATGTTGATGTCAATGTTGATATAGCCGTGAAGTTGAAAAAAGAAAACAGGGCTTTTAAAGTTGAGAAATACGAACACAGTTATCCGCATTGCTGGAGAACAGATAAACCAGTTCTTTATTATCCGTTGGATGCATGGTTTATAAAAACTACTGCTATCAAAGACAGGATGGTTGAATTAAATAAAACAATCAACTGGAAACCTAAATCAACCGGTGAAGGAAGATTTGGTAATTGGTTGGAGAATATGGTGGATTGGAATCTTAGCCGTTCAAGATATTGGGGCACACCATTACCTATATGGAAAACAGAGGATGGTGAAGAAGAGATTTGTGTTGGTTCAATTGAAGAATTGAATAATGGGATCCGTAAAGCAAGCGAAGTATTGGGTGGCGATGTAAACAAACATTACCTGCACGAAGGAATTCTTGACTTGCATAAACCTTATGTTGATGATATCATCCTGGTTTCGCCAAAAGGTCAACCAATGAAACGTGTCCCCGATTTGATTGATGTTTGGTTTGACAGCGGTGCTATGCCTTATGCACAATGGCATTTTCCATTCGAGAATAAAGAAACATTTAAGCAATCATTCCCGGCGGATTTTATTGCTGAAGGTGTTGACCAGACAAGAGGATGGTTTTATACATTACATGCAATAGCTGCATTAGTGTTTGATTCGGTTGCTTACAAAACCTGTGTGTCAAACGGGTTGGTATTGGATAAGAACGGCAACAAGATGAGTAAACGTTTAGGAAACGTAGTTGATCCGTTCAAAACAATTGAGACCTATGGAGCTGATGCAACTAGATGGTACCTGGTTACTAATGCTTCACCATGGGACAACATGAAGTTTGACCTTGATGGCATTAAAGAAGTGCAGCGCAAATTCTTTGGAACACTTTATAATAGCTACCAGTTCTTCGCCTTGTATGCCAACGTGGATGGATTTTCTTTTAAGGAAAAATATATAGCGCTGAATGAAAGACCAGAAATTGACCGCTGGATTCTTTCATCATTAAATACTGTTGTAAGAAAGGTAAATGAGTTCATGGATGATTATGAACCCACACAAGCTGGACGTACAGTTGAAGATTTTGTAGATGAACATTTAAGTAATTGGTATGTTCGTCTCTGTCGCCGCCGTTTCTGGAAAGGAGAATATGAGCAGGATAAAATTTGTGCTTATCAAACTTTATATGAGTGCCTCGAAACAGTGTTGAGGTTGATAGCACCTATTTCACCTTTTTTTAGTGATGCTATTTTCCAAAACCTGAATGCGATCACTGGTCGTTTCAATGCGGAATCAATTCATCATACCGATTTTCCAGTTTCTGATGAAAAAGTAATAGACACTTCTTTAGAAGAAAGAATGCAACTGGCGCAGGATGCTTCATCATTGATCTTATCGCTTCGTAAAAAACAGAACATAAAAGTTCGCCAGCCGTTACAAAAAGTTTTAATACCTGCATTAAGTGCTTCCATGAAAGCGCAACTGCAAAAAGTGGAAGACCTGGTAAAGGCCGAGGTGAATGTAAAAGAAATAGAATACCTGAGCCCGGATAACAGTTTTATCAAAAAGAAGATCAAACCCAATTTTGTTGCTCTCGGTAAAAAGCTTGGGTCAAAAATGAAAACGGTGGCTGCAGCACTTGCAGAATTCACACAAGAGCAAATAGCAATGTTGGAAAAAGAAGGCCAATATAATTTGCAGGTTGATGGCGAAGCCCTAATATTACAGACTGCTGAAGTGGAAATAACCAGCGAGGATATTCCTGGTTGGCTTGTGGCAAATAAGGGTAACCTGACTGTTGCTTTGGATGTGACCATAACGCCGGAATTGGAAAACGAAGGCAATGCCCGTGAGTTTGTGAACCGGATCCAGAAGATCCGTAAAGACAGTGGCTTTGAACTGACCGACCGGATAATTGTAAAAGTATCTGCAGGTAATGGATTAAAAAATTCGTTGATAGAGTATAACGACTATATTTGCGCCGAAATTCTGGCTGACAAGCTGGAAATTTTAACGGAAATAGAAAGTGGTACGGACATTGAAGTGAATGATATTCAATTAAAAGTGATTGTTTCAAAAAAAGCCTGAGCTTATGGCTAGTAAGAAAAAAACAGCGCCTAAAAAGCCTGCAAAACCCGCCAAGAAGGCGGTTGCTAAAAAGCCGGCAGCAAAAAAGCCAGCTAAAAAAGTTGTGGCAAAAAAACCTGCACCTAAAAAGGTGGCTAAGCCAGCACCTACAAAACCGGCAAAACCGGTAGCTAAAGTAGTTGCTAAACCTGTGGCAAAACCGGTTGCTAAACCAGTTGCCGCTGCACCAGCTCCTGCCCCAAAGCCGGTTGAAAAACCAGTAGTGCTACCAAAAAAGCCGAACCCGAACGATCCTAAATCCCTAGTAACAATTAAACCCCCTGTAAAACAAGTTTTGAAAAAGGAACCTATTAAACCGTCAAAAGTTGTGATGCCAAAGATCACAACGAAAAGTTCAGTGAAGTACGAACCTGAATTTACCAAGTCAGTACTTGATGCACATGCTATGGAGCATAACGGGCCTACCCAGCGGTACTCTGATCCTGAATTGAATGAATTCAGGGAGATCATTCAGAAAAAACTGGATGCTGCAAAAAAGGAACTGAATTATCTCCAGGGATTAATTACCCGTAAAGATGAAAGCGGTGGCGATATGGATGAAGGTCGCTACATGACCATGGAGGATGGCAGTGTAAGTATGGAACGTGAGCAACTGAGCCAGATGGCAAGCCGCCAGATCACTTTTATCGATCACCTGGAAAAAGCGATGATGCGCATAGAAAATAAAACCTATGGTATCTGCCGTGTTACCGGTAAGTTGATTGATAAAGCAAGATTGCGTGCAGTACCACATGCTACATTAAGCATCGAAGCCAAGCAAATGATGAGTAAATAAATTTTATTCTGCCGAATAAAAAATCCCCGGAGCATTATTACTTCGGGGATTTTGCTTTATTGCTAACTCCTTTATTTTTTTTGTTTGTCGAGGAATATCTGGAAGCTGATACCGATCGTAGCTCCATGGTTAGTAAATTTCTGTGTAGGCTCATTGGTACTTGTCTGATCTACCGACCCGTCGTTACTAATATCCACTTTAGTTGTTGTTTTAAAAGTGCTTTTAGTATAAGAATAATTATAACCTGCAAAAAAATCAAGACCTGTATTGTCACTTATCATTTTGGTAAAACCAATGCTCAGGCCGGCGTTAACAAAAAAGTCTCCTGAAGATTTTCCATCATAGGTGGACTTATCAGTACCACTGAAGCTGAAACCTTTTGATGTTGAAGAACCCGTACCAAAATTCAGATTAAACTGGCCAAATGGCAGCATGCTGCCTGTAGTTTTAAAATAATTTCTTGCAAATCCGCCAATGCCAAGATTAAAACGTGTAGAGTTGTCATTATTAAAAGTATTTCCTGTTGCATCACTCACATCGGTTGTTTCGTTTTTGCTGTGAGAAAAAAGAAAGCTTGTACCTATAGCAGTATTATCGGACACAAACCAGCCCATTGACGGCCCCAAATTAATACCATAACTTTTTACATCGGATGTATATCCTGTAGTGGGTGGAGGAAAACTATATTCAGTTTTGCCTGAATTATAAAACACCGTTCCTACGGTTGCACCTACCATTCTTGTACCTTTTTTTATTTGGGAAAAAGCAGGTGAGACCAAAAGAAGAACAAGTGTTGCCAGCAAATAAAATTTCTTCATAAAGCCAGATTTGGTTATTGAGTGGCAAAAGTAATTGTTAGCGGTCTTGTGGACAAATGGGTGTTTCCGGGATTTTTTTTTAAAAATCTCACTCGGGATTGGATTTTTTTCCTTTATCTTTAAATCATCTTTTAAGAGCTATCTTATTAAGATAAACTACTACAACTTCTTAACTGCCAAAACAAACGTTATGAGAAAACTCAGACTCTTATCTGTTCTATTAGTTGCATTAAGTTTCATCATTGTAAATTGTACGAAGGAAGGTCCCGAAGGTCCTGTTGGAGGTACTGGTCCGCAAGGCCCTGCTGGTTCAAACGGGACAAACGGAACGAATGGTGGTATTGGTCCGCAAGGCCCTTCTGGCCCCGCTGGTCCTGCTGGTCCTGCCGGTCCCGCTGGTCCTGCCGGTACTGCCAATGTAATATATTCTGCGTGGTTGGCTGCTCCTACTACTTTTAATCCAGGTTGGGTTGACTCTGCATTTTCAACAATAGGAACTGCTTCACGTGCAAATTTCGCAGCTCCTTCTATGACTCAGGCAGTAATGGATCAGGGCTTGACTATGGTGTATCATACATTTGCTGCTTCTCCGGCACTTCCAACTGGTACGGCAAACGTGCAAGCGCTGCCTTATGATATTTCACCGGCTGCTGGGGTTATTGCTCAACTAAATTACAGACCAGCTGTTGGACGCCTGATAGTTTATATCAAGAATTTATCAAACACAACTCAATACGGTTTATTGGCAGGGCATTATTTCCGCTATGTAGTAGTTCCAGGAGGCGTTGGTGGTGGTCGTATGATGAGTGGACCGGCTGCTGGATATACAATTAAAGAACTTAAGGAAATGCCTTATGAAACACTTGCAAAGAAATTTAATATCGCTGCAACAGGTACGAATGTGTTACAGTAGTATACAATTCTATTATAACTTTATTGAAAACCCCGGAACTTATCCGGGGTTTTATTTTTTATTTAATTGCTTTTTTTTCTGACTTAAATTGTGGCGCTAAACCGTGTACATTTTGAAAAAAACGATACTTCCTTTTCTGCTGCTGATTTCCTTTTATATTGCTGCGCAACCACGGGTTATTTCAGGCCCGATGCTTGGCCAAATTGAATTGCGTGACGCAAAAATTTGGGTTGAGGTTTCTCCTGAAGTAAAGTCTGTTTCGCTGCAATATTATAGAAAAGGGGAAGTCACCAAATCAAAAACAATTTTATACAAAGGAGAATTGGGTAATGACTTTAATCCGGTGACATTTACTGTTGGCGGATTGGATTTTAATACTACTTACCAATATAAAATTTTGGTGAATGGAAAACCTGCCAATACAGGAGGGGAGTTTACAACAAAAGACCTGTGGCAATACAGGAAAGATGTGCCGGACTTTAGTTTTTTAACAGGTAGCTGCGCTTACTTCAATGAACCTAAATTTGACAGACCGGGAAAGCCTTATGGCCAGGATTCATCCATCTTTGTAACAATGGCAAAAGAGAAATCTGCTTTTATGCTGTGGTTAGGTGATGCGTGGTATACAAGGGAAGTAGATTACTTCAGCAAATGGGGATTATGGTATCGTGCCTCTCATGATAGAGCTCAGCCAGTATTACAAAATTTTTTAAAGGCAATGCCGCAATTTGCAATATGGGATGATCATGATTATGGACCTAATGATATTGGTTCAAATTATATTTTGAAAGATGAAAGCCGCAAAGCTTTTTCCAGCTATTTCTGCAACCCCTCATATGGAGAGAACGGTCAGGGTATTTACTCAATGATCACCTGGGGTGATGCAGATATTTTTTTAACAGATGATCGCTGGTGGCGGAGTGCAGACCAGATGAAAGATTCTGTAAATGGGAAACCTAATCCTGAAAAAAGAATGCTCGGCAAACAACAAATGGATTGGCTAAAAAATTCTTTGTTGTACAGCAGCGCACCGTTTAAAATTATTACGTTGGGTAGCCAGGCTATTAATCCAGCTTCACCCTTCGACAAATGGTGGGATTTTCCTGCTGAGTATGATGAAATGATGAATTTTCTGAAAGAGAATAAAATTAACGGCGTTCTTTTTCTCACCGGGGATCGTCATCATAGTGAAATTATTAAAGTTGATAGGCAGGGTACTTATTCTTTATATGATATAACAGTTTCAGCACTCACTTCAAATGGCTATGAGTTTAAGGACAAGGAAATAAACAATCCCTACCGGGTTATTGGATTTGATCTGAAACAGAACTATGGAAAATTTTCTTTTAGTGGTAAACGTAATGACAGGAAACTGACAGTTGAATTTTTAGGATTGAAAGGTGAAAAGCTCGGCGAATGGAGCATTCATGAAAAAGATTTGAAAACACAGAAATAATTTTACAGGATGACAATCCATTTTGATTATAACAAACAGCAGGTAATACAGGCACTACGTTATCATTTCATCAGCCGGAAGGAAATCCGGTTGATGATAATATTGGTGAATGTGTTTGCCATTGCTTCATTTGTTTTTTATGTACTGAAATATATTTCTCCTTTTGCATTTATGGTTGGAGCTCTTTTATGGTTGGTATTGATGGTTAGTTTTTGGTTTATTATGCCAACGATGGTTTATAAAAGAGCCGCAACTTTTAAAGATAAGTTCAGTATGAGTTTTGATGATGCGGGATTTACATTGGCCCATGAAAAAGGTTCTAAGTCATGGCCATGGACGGCATTGGGTTCTTACCTGGAAAGCCCGAACTTTTTTCATTTGTATTTTGACAGCCGTTCATTTTTCCTGGTACCAAAAAACGGATGTAAGGATTCGGATGAAGTATTTGAATTAAGAAGTATAATAAAATCACACGTAAAGAAAGGATAACTGACACGAATAGTATTGATGAATAATTCAGCCAACACCAAAAAGATCTATTTCCTTTCCGACTTTCACCTCGGGGCACCTGATCATGCTTCAAGCCTTGAAAGGGAAAAAATCATTGTTCAGTTTTTGGATGAAATAAAAAATGATGCATCGGAAGTTTTTCTCGTTGGCGATATGTTTGATTTCTGGTATGAATATCGCAGAGTAGTACCCAAAGGTTATGTAAGGTTGCTGGGTAAACTGGCTGAATTGTCTGATGCGGGAATACAACTGCATTTTTTTGTGGGCAATCATGATATGTGGATGAAAGGCTATTTTCAAAAGGAATTGAATATGCCTGTTTATTTTGAACCAAAAGAGTTTGAAAGAAACGGAAAGAAATTTTTGATTGGGCATGGCGATGGATTGGGCCCCGGTGATCATGGTTATAAACGATTGAAGAAAGTTTTTCGTAATCCTGTTTGTCAATGGCTATTTGGGATATTGCCACCTGTGATTGGGGTTGGCATTGCGGATTATATGAGTAAGCGAAGCCGGCGGCAAACAACGGAAGAAAAATTCCTGGGCGAAGAAAAAGAATGGCTGCTCATTTACAGTAAAGAATCATTACAGAAAAGTTTTTATAATTATTTTATTTTTGGTCATCGTCACCTTGCTATTGATTATCGTCTTTCGGAAGCAAGCAGGTATATCAATCTCGGTGACTGGATCCGTTATTTTACATACGCTGTATTTGATGGTGAAAAGCTGGAACTGAAATCTTTTACCGGAAAGGATGATAAAATAATCCGTAACTAAATGAAGGTATCTATTGCTTTTATATTATTTCTTATTGCAGTTCAACCTGTTTTTTCGCAGGGTGATACATTGTTCCGGTTCATAAAAACAATTAAAGGCGATATTGAAAATTTCGCGGTGGATGACCTGGATAATGTTTACTTGCTCAATAATAAAAACCAGCTTAAAAAACTGAATTCGAAAGGTGACTCAGTAGCTGTGTACAATGATGTAAGACGTTTTGGTAAAGCCACCTTGATCGATGTTTCCAACCCGCTGAAAGTTTTATTGTATTATAAAAACTTCGGCACTGTTGTAGTGCTTGATCGTTTCCTTAACCAAAAGAACATTATTGATCTGCGCAAACAGGATATTTTCCAGGCAAAAGCAATTGGCCAGTCTTACGATAATAAGCTTTGGGTATATGATGAATTGGAAAATAAACTGAAAAAAATTGATGAGGATGGAAAACTGCTTTTAGAAACACCTGATTTTCGTATGCTGTTTAGTGAAACGGTAATGCCCCAAAGCATTACAGATAATAACCTGAATGTGTATCTCTATGATTCATCAAAAGCTGTGTATGTGTTTGATTATTTTGGGGCATTAAAAAATAAAATACTGATAAGTGGCTGGCAGAATTTTAAAGTAGTTGATAAATATATTTTCGGCACTGTGGCTGACACTGTGTACCGTTACGAAATAAAAAATTTCCGGTATGATGAATGGCCTGTGCCTGCCCAGCTATCCGGCAGTCGTTCGATCAATTTTTCTTCAACTCGGATTTATGCTTTGAAGAAAGGTGGACTCGAAATTTTCGCTTTCCGGTAGCCACTTCTCCGGCTTATTAAATACTTTTATCATTCAATAAAAAAGGCTTCATGAATGATTTTTTTGAACAGGTGATATTGGATAATACGGTTAGGCAGTATTGCATTGTATTTGGAGTTATTCTTTTTACATTGGCCTTGAAACGCCTCATTTCAAAATATTTTGCCGGACTGCTTTTTTTAATGGTCAATAAAATATGGAAGGATATAGATAAGAAATCTTTTACCGGGCTTGTTGTAAAACCGCTTGGCTTTTTTCTCCTGGTACTTGTTTCCATCATCGCCCTGCATAAGCTTACATTCCCTGGTGTGCTGAATGCAGATATATACCGGTTTACTGTAAAAGAATTTATTCATACCCTCGGTTCACTTATCCTTATTATTTCGTTTTGTGCTTTATTGACCAGGATAATTGACTTTATTGCCCTCATCCTGGAAAAAAAGGCTGACCTCACACCCGATCAGACCGATAACCAGCTGATCATTTTTTTTAAAGATTTTTTCAAAGTAGTTGTTGTGATCATAAGCATTGTGCTGATGCTGAAATATGCTTTTGGGCTCCATGTTGGTAGTTTAATTACCGGTCTAAGTCTCGTTGGTGCCGCCCTCGCATTGGCTCTGCGTGAAAGTCTTGAAAACCTGATCGCATCATTTATTATATTTTTTGATAAGCCATTTGTAATTGGGGATGCTGTAAAAATTCAACATTTCACGGGTTCTGTTGAAAAGATCGGTTTGCGTAGCACCCGTATTCGTACCGAACAGAAAACAACGTTGACTGTTCCTAACAAACAGATGGTGGACAGCATTCTTGATAATCATTCACAACGTACACAGCGAAGAGGTGATTTAAAACTGGATTTAAGTATCCACACTTCTTCTGCATCTATAACTGCTGTAGTAAATGGAATAAAAGAAATCCTTACACAAAAAGATATTGAAACCTTTCATGTTCATTTTTCAGAAATAACAACAAACGCTTCAATAATAATTGCTGACTATTATACTGCACCATTAACAGCTGCTGCATTTAATGAAATAAAAGAATCAGTAAATCTGCAAGTGTTGAAATTGCTGGAAGAACGAGAGGTGGAAATAGCCGGCGCCAACGCAGATATCAGGGTTTCAGGAAATCTTAAATAATTTATTGAGCAGGATTGAGTATCTCGGCTAGCTCTTTATCAAATAGACCATACTTGCCATACTCGATCACTCTTCCCATTTCCTTTCCTTTTTTCAGAACAATAATAGTAGGAACGTTATGTACATTCAATGCTTCGCTTAAATGGCTTAATGTTTTTTTATAGCGATCAGTTCCGATCAGGGTTATTTTTTTAGTATCAAATCCGGTTATATCAGCTAATTTATAGAGTTGTGGTACGATTACTTGTGAATCTTCGCACCAGGTGCCCATATATACCAGCAACTCAACACTATCTTTTTTTGCTTTCATTGCTTCTACAGCTGCAGTTTGTGGAGTGTACCATTTTTGGTTAGCAGCAAACCATTTAAAACTTGTGTCCTTCAGCAGATCATCTTTCGTAATTATTCCTTTATAAACTTTCTGACCTGCATGCACTGAATCGGGATAAACGATAAGCTGTGATTGGGAATTTGCAGCAGAAAAAATAAATAGCACAACTACAGAAAGTAATACACTTTTCATCATTAAAAGTTTATTAGCAAAAATACAAGGAGAACGTTGAATGGGGGAGTGTGAATCGTTAAAACTTACAAGCTGGCTTTCATTTCCACCAAAAAGCCTTTTATCTTTTCCAGTGATTGAATCAGCTCATATTTCTCCTCTGCTTTACCAGCGCCTTTCAGGTAAGTTTTGGCGCCTTCAATCGTCATCTTGCGGCGGCGGAGCAGATCGTAAATGAGTTTTAGGTTTTTTACATCAATGGGACGGAAGAAACGATCGCCTTTACGATTCTTGCGGGGCTCAAGAATATCAAATTCTGTTTCCCAATAACGGATCAGCGATGTCTTTTCATGAAACATCTTTGCTACATCACCGATATTATAATATTGTTTTTGAAAAAGAATTTCATCTTCCGGTATCCGGATTAGATCAGCATTTTCATCAGAAGTTTTCAGGGCTTTGCGTCCGCGTTTGGAGGGTATATGCATTTTCACAGTTTTTGCAACAGCAATAATTTTGTTCTCAATATTTTTTACCTCTTTTGTTATTGATGGTGCAGGCTCTTCAGCTACCGTTACCGGTGCCTCTTCAAACTCAAAAGCAATCTGTGTTTGTTTTTTCTCTTCCATAATGCTCAGCAAAGATACTGTAGTTGAAGAGTGCGACGCAACAGAAGCTTAATAGTGTGGAAAAGTCGGGTTCATAAAATAAATAACAGATAATAATGAATAGCTGAACATTGAGGAGCCACAGTCTATTCACTAGTCAAAACTCTGGTTACTCGCTGCTGCTTTCTTCACTAAGCGATCGAACTGTTCAGGGCTGATATCATTAAAGAAGAAATAGATGGGGTCTATCTTAGAACCGCGGAAATGCACTTCATAATGGCAATGCGGGCCTGTACTTTTACCGGTGCTACCGACATAACCAATGACTTCACCGCGTTTTACTTTCTGGCCCGTTCTTGATTTCACTCTCACCATATGACCATACAATGTTTCATAACCATAACCATGATTGATGATGACATGATTACCAAAGCCACTTCCTACGTTGCCCGCAAGAGAAACAGTACCATCTGCAGTAGCATAAATAGGCGTGCCGCTGGGTGCAGTAAAATCGATACCGGCATGCATCTTCGTGGTTTTATATACCGGGTCGATCCGGTAACCGAAACCTGAAGCGATCCGCTCAAGATCTTTATTGGCTACTGGTTGTATAGCTGGCGTATGGGCAAGAATACTTTCTTTTGTTTTCAGCAGTTCATCTACTTCTTTGTAAGATGCCTGCTGCATACGTATGCGGCTACTGAGGTTATTTAGCGAATTATTAATGGAACGTACCAACGCATTACCGCCAAGGCTCTCTACAAATTCCACTTCCTGTTTCATTTCAAGTGCTTTGGCACGAACACTGTCTGGTATCGGGTTGGCCTCAAAAATGGCTCGGTATACATCATTATCTCTTTTCTCCAGTTCATGCATCTGTAGCTCTATCGATTTTAAGGAGTCATTCATTTCTTCAAACTGGTCCTGCAAAACTGCATATCGCCGTTGTAGCATTTTCTCCTGCGGCGAACCCACAAACCGGAATGCGAAATAAGAAATAATGCCAGCCGTAACCAAGGCGGCCGCAACAAAACCAAATACCCGCAACAATTTTACCCGTAGGGGAGTTTCGAGTTTCTCATACCGGAGGGTATGAGTATTGTAGTAATATTTGATTTTTTTCATGAGCCCCTGAAGCCTGTATTGATTACCTTTGCCCCGCTTTGGAGGTTAACAAATATAGCCTCTTCATCAGCAAAAATCAACCCATATTTTCGCAGTTTTTTTATGACAGAAATGATGATTTTGGTACCGTCTGAGTTGCTACTATCACAGCTAGTTGCGTCGCTCCCGATAGCTATCGGGACTTGTACGTCCGGTATTTCTATGCAGCATTTTCTTATAGCAAACACTTCATCCGCATATTTGCTAATTCGCAAATCTGCACATCAACAACTATTCACCATTTACAATTGACAATTCACAATATGACCAGTTCACAGATCAGGCAGGCTTTCATGGATTTTTTTAAATCAAAAGGGCATGATATTGTTCCTTCAGCTCCGATCGTAATCAAGAACGACCCGACGCTGATGTTCACCAATGCAGGTATGAACCAGTTCAAAGATTATTTTCTCGGTAATAAATCAGCACCATGGAAACGTGTTGCTGATACACAAAAATGTTTACGTGTAAGCGGCAAGCATAATGACCTCGAAGAAGTAGGAGTGGACACCTATCATCATACTATGTTTGAGATGCTGGGTAACTGGAGCTTTGGAGATTATTTCAAGAAAGAAGCGATTGCGTGGAGCTGGGAATTACTAACCGAAGTTTATAAGCTGGATAAAAACCGCTTGTATGTAACCATCTTTGAAGGTGATGCAAAAGAAGGTTTACCACGAGATGAAGAAGCATTTAATGAGTGGAAAAAATGGCTCCCTGAAGACAGGATCCTGAACGGAAATAAAAAAGATAATTTTTGGGAAATGGGAGATACAGGTCCTTGCGGTCCCTGTACTGAGATACATTTTGATAGCCGTCCGAATGCAAATAACGATGGCCATTCGTGGGTGAATAATGACGAAACAGGAACGGTGATGGAGATATGGAATAACGTATTCATCCAGTTCAATCGATTAAAAAATGGAACACTTGAATCATTGCCGGACAAGCATGTTGATACGGGAATGGGCTTGGAAAGATTGGTGAAAGTGGTACAGGGAAAGACTTCGAATTATGATACTGATGTGTTTACGCCATTGATAGATGAGATTTATTCGATTAGTGGTAATCGATACATGGAAAACCCAAGAAGTATAAATGAAACGAATGCAAATATTGCAATGCGGGTTATTTCAGATCATATCAGGGCGGTTAGTTGTTGTATTGCAGATGGTCAAATGCCAAGTAATACTGGGGCAGGATACGTTGTTCGAAGAATTTTAAGAAGAGCAGTTCGCTATGGGTATTCTTATCTTGACTTAAAAGAGCCCTTTTTTTATAAGTTAGTTTTTGTTTTAGCAGAACAATTAAAAAGAGTATTTCCCGAATTATTTACACAAGCTGACTTTATTACAAATGTAATAAGGGAGGAAGAAACTTCTTTTTATCGGACCCTAGCCTCTGGAATAAGAAGGTTTAAAAATTATGTTACATATGCTGATTCACCAATGTCTGGTGGATATATAGCTGATGTAAGCGATAGCGAAGAAACAAAAAACAAATACATATCGACTCAAAGGGAATATTTCAAAGAAAGAAAAAATAAACAAATAGCTGGAAAGTTCGCATTCGAACTTTTTGATACATATGGATTTCCAATTGATTTAACTGGCTTAATGGCTAGGGAAGAAGGCTGGACATTAGATATGGATGGCTTCAATAAAGCCCTTCAAGAACAAAAACATCGCAGTCGTGCAGCTACTGCGGTTGATACTGAAGACTGGGTAGATGTAAATAAAGTTGATAAAACATCTTTTGTTGGTTACAATGATTTGTTGGTAGAAACTAAGGTTGTTAAATACCGGAAAGTAAAATCAAAAATAAAAGAGCAATTCCAGCTTGTATTGGAAGCAACACCGTTCTATGCAGAAAGCGGCGGACAGGTTGGTGATAAAGGAATATTGCAATTCGGTGAAGAAAAAATTGAAGTAACTGATACAAAAAAGGAGAATGATCTGATCATTCATTTTACAGATAAACTGCCATCAGATATTTCAATGCCTGTAACAGCTTCTGTTAAATGGGAAGATCGTTTAAATATAACTTATAATCATTCTGCCACTCACCTGATGCATGCAGCATTGCGACAGGTTTTAGGCAATCATGTTGCACAGAAAGGTTCATTGGTTTCTCCTGAAATATTGCGTTTCGATTTTTCGCATTTCTCCAAAATGACCGATGATGAATTGAGAAAAGTTGAGATACTTGTAAATGAAAAGATCAGGGCCAATATCCCGGTTGTCATAAAAGAGTTGCCTAAAGAAGAGGCATTAAAATCCGGTGCAATGGCTTTGTTTGGAGAAAAATATGGTGATAGGGTCCGGGTTGTTATTATTGATCCAAGTTATTCTATTGAGTTATGCGGTGGTACCCATGTTGGTCATACAGGAATGATAGGATTTTTTACCATTCTTACTGAATCAGCGGTAGCTGCTGGCGTTCGCCGTATTGAAGCTTTGACAGGACCAGCTGCTATGCAATATGTTGGTGAGAAAATAACTCAGTTTAAGCATCTTAGTGAATTAGTAAAATCAAAAGATCCTCTGAAAGCGATCGAAAAAATGATGGAGGATAAACTATTGCTGGAAAAGAAAGTTGAAAAACTGGAGAGTCGCCAGTTAGTGATCATTCGGAATGAATTGATGCAAAAAGATGAGATCATTAATGGTGTAAACTTTATCGGTGATATAGTTGAGGTAAGCAATGCTGATGCATTGAAGACACTTTGTTATGATTTAAAGAACCATCTCCGGGATCATGTAGCTGTATTGTGTGTGAACATAGGAGGTAAGCCATTTGTTGCCGTTGGAATTTCTGATACAGTAGTTGCTGCAAAGAATCTTGATGCAGGAAAAATAATTAAAGAGCATATCGCCCCATTAATAAAAGGTGGTGGCGGCGGACAAAAAACACTGGCAACTGCCGGTGGACAGGATGCTTCCAACCTTGCACAAGTGATTGCGAAAGTAAAATCACTTTTATAAATCAGGTATGTTAAGAAATGGCATATACAGTCATCATCGAAACACAACGTCTCATTCTCCGCATATTCACTCTTAATGATGCGCAACTCATTTATGATTTGAATCTCGATCCCGAAGTAACACAGTATACCTACGATCCGGTCAGAGATATCAATCATGCACAAGAGATCCTGGAAAGAACAATTTTACCTCAATATGCTTTATACAATCATGGCCGCTGGGCGGTACATGTAAAACCAGGGCTTGACCCGATAGCTATCGGGTTTATTGGCTGGTGTGGTTTAAAGTATCGATCCGAGCTAGATGAAATAGATCTTGGTTACCGGTTTAAAAAATCGTCCTGGGGGAATGGTTATGCTACCGAGGCAGCTTATGCATGTATTAAATATGGATTTGAAAAGCTGAACCTAAAACTCATAACAGGCAGAGCCATACCCGAAAATACAGGCTCATGGAATGTGCTTGAGAAATGCGGAATGCAATATATAGGAGTCCAGGAAATAGATGGCCATCAGCTAAAGACATATCAAATCGTCAATCCGCTCAACCACTGATCCACCCGTCCAAACCAAAAATTCATTTAACATTTCCGAAACATTTCGTATTTAAAAAAATGTCTTTATATTTGATCTACGAAACTTAACGTAGAAAAACAAAAAAGACTATGAAGCAGATAATCTCAAAACTTAGCGCAGCAGTAATTGGCGCCTTATTATTCGTTCCTGCCATCAATGCCCAGGACGAGAAAGTAAAAGTAGAAGGAAAACAAATTTCGCCTAATGAAGTTGATCACATCACCATTACCCGCAAAGCAGATAAGAATGAAAAAGTGACTGTAATTATTGATGGTGACAAAATCACTGTTAATGGTAAGGACATTAAAGACATGAAGGATGGTGATATTACAGTAAATAGATCAAAGTTTAAAACAGGAAATAATCTTTCAAGATATGAGAGACTTGCTGTTCCGGGATACGAACATAATGGCAGTGGTAGCTGGAATGTTTATAGTGGTGATGAAAACCGTGCAATGCTGGGTGTAGTAACTGAAAAAACAGATGCTGGTGTAAAAGTACTTGAAGTCACAAAAGAAAGCGCTGCAGAAAAAGCTGGCCTGAAAGAAGGAGATATCATTACAAAGATCGGTGATACAAAAGTGGAAGACCCGGATGGTTTGGCTGAGGCAGTTAAAAAAAATAAACCCGGAGATAAAGTAGCCGTTACTTATCAGCGGGATAAAAAGGAAAGCAAAGCAACTGCTGAGTTAACCAAATGGAAAGGCGTAAGCGCATTTACATTTACACCTGGTCAAAATTGGGATATGAAAATGCCTGAAATGAATTACAAGGAAATGGAAATACCAAGAGCACAGGCAATGCCAAGAAACCGGGGATATAATGAGGCAATGGGTTATTACATGGGTGGTCAACCTAAATTGGGTTTATCTGTCCAGGACACTGATGATGGCAAAGGTGTGAAAGTGATTGACGTAGAAGGAGAAAGTAATGCTGCAAAAGCCGGTGTAAAAGAAAATGATATCATTACTCATGTAAATGATAAAGAAGTAAACAGCGCCGATGAAGTTTCTAAACTGGTTAAGGAAAACAAAGACAAACCAAATCTGAGCTTAAAAATAAAACGTGATGGAAAAGCGCAGACGATCCAGGTAAAAATGCCCCGTAAATTAAAAACAGCTGATCTATAGTCCTGACGTATAAAGTATAATTGCAAAGTATAGCCCTGATGCCGTCCCGCTTTTAGCGGGGCGGCTTTTTATTTAACCCCTGCCTGTCCTTTTATACTTAATGTGACAGTTCATTAAAACTGAGTCCCGTATTTTTGCTCTCTTTATGACGAATAAAGATCTATACGAAATAGTAGTTGGGCTTGAAGTGCATGCACAGTTACTCACGCAGAGCAAATTATTTTGTGGCGACAGTATTGCTTTCGGCTCCGAACCAAATACACATGTAAGCCCCATTACATTAGGTCATCCGGGAACATTACCTAAAATGAATAGAAAAGCTGTGGAGTTTGCGGTGAAAATGGGATTGGCTTGTAACTGTGAGATCGAAAAGAATAATTATTTCGCAAGAAAAAATTATTTCTATCCTGATCTACCGAAAGGTTACCAGGTATCCCAGCATACTACTCCTATTTGTAAAGGTGGCTTTATAAAAATAAAAGTTCGGGATAGCGAAAGATCGATCCGGCTTAACCGGATACATCTTGAAGAAGATGCCGGTAAAAGCCTGCATGATGTAGATGAAAAAAATACAAGTATTGATTACAACCGTGCAGGTACACCTTTAATTGAAATAGTTACTGAACCGGATATCCGCAGCGCTGATGAAGCATTTGCTTATTTAACTGAAATAAGAAAACTGGTACGTTATCTTGAAGTGTGTGATGGCAATATGGAGGAAGGAAGTCTTCGGTGTGATGCCAATATTTCTGTACGGAAAAAAGGAGATGAAAAGCTGGGTACTAGAGTTGAAGTAAAAAACCTGAACTCTATCCGCAATGTAAAACGGGCTATTGAACATGAAGCTGGTTGTTTGATAGGTATGCTGGAAAATGGGGAGATAATTATTCAACAGACAAAAAGTTTTGATGCCAACAGCGGAACTACATTTTCAATCCGGGATAAAGAAGATGCAGATGATTACAGGTATTTCGCTGACCCTGACCTTACACCTTTTAACCTGGAAGATTCCTTTATTGAATCCATCCGGCAGAGCATCCCGGCACTGCCAGAATCAAGGGTAGAAAAGTATAAAACTGAATTTCAGCTTTCAGATTATGATGCAGGAATTCTTACTGAAGAAAAAACGTTTGCAGACTATTTCGAAAGCGTTTCAAATCACAGTATGCATTATAAGGCGATTGCAAACTGGATGCTTGGCCCGGTTAAGACATGGCTGAATGATAATAATAAAGAGATCGCTGAATTTCCTATTGTTCCTCAACAATTGGCTATGTTGATCGGATTAGTTCAATCGAATAAAGTAAGTTTCTCTGCGGCTTCTTCAAAAATATTTACTGATCTCCTGAATGAGCCGGATAAAAGCCCTGAACAGATCGCTATTGAAAATAATCTTATTCAGCAATCCGATGCAGGTGAACTAGAACCGATAGTAGATGCTGTGTTGCAGAAACTGGAAACAAAAGTTCAGGAGTATAAAAAAGGAAAGAAGGGATTACTTGCTTTATTTACCGGCGAAGTAATGAAACAGACAAAAGGAAAAGCTGATCCAAAAGTTATTAATAGCTTATTGCTTGAAAAATTAAAATCTTAAATATTGTTGATATGCGCAAAATTGTTTTAGTTGCTACTGCTGCATTTGTTTTGGCAGCATGTACTAATGAAAAAAATACGGCTGAAGAAAATTTAGCGGGAGGCAAACCTTTCAAAGTATCCGGAACATTTACCAACAGTAAAGCTAAAAAAGCTTACCTCGAAGAAGTTTCAATTATCAATATGCAGCGCACAAAAGTAGATTCAGCGAATATTGGTAATGATGGTAAGTATAGCCTGAAAACAATAGCGAACACTGAAAAGGCTTATGCCATCCGGCTGGATGAAAATCAATTTCCCTCAGTAACGGTTATAAATGATACCACTAACCTGGTTGTGAATGCTACCTTCCCTGATAGGGGAAATGAGTATGCAGATAATTATGAAGTAATAGGCTCACCTGCCAGCCAGAAATTCAAGGATTATCTTTTTTCTTTCAGCAATAACCTGATGAAGCTTTTCCAGGCAGATAAACATGCCGATAGCCTTTCAAAGGCAACACCTCCACAACTTGCCGCAGTTGAGCAGATAATGAACGACCGGAAACAACAAACAGAATCACTGAAATCATTTACACGTACTGCAATTGACGAATCCAATAACCCTGCCCTAGGAATGTATGTATTGGGTTATTATCAAACGATCAACCGGGAAAATCAATACCTGCAATTAATTCCCTTCAATGATGACGAACTCTATGAAGTTATTTCATCTATTTCTGCAAAATTTTCGGCTAATAAAGAAGTGGTTAAAATTAAAGAAGAACTGGAAATACAAAAGAAAAAGCAAGAAGAAGAACTGGCTCGCACTCGTCAATGGATCGGTAAGCCTGCGCCTGAAATAACAATGCCTGATCCATCCGGCAAGCAGATCTCATTGAGCTCATTCAAGGGTAAATATGTGTTGGTAGATTTTTGGGCAAGTTGGTGTGGCCCCTGTCGCCAGGAAAATCCGAATGTGGTAGCAGCATTTCAAAAATTCAAGAATAAAAATTTTACCATACTTGGCGTATCGCTTGATAAGACAAAAGATCTCTGGACAAAAGCAATCATGAAGGATAATTTAACATGGACACATATCAGCGATCTGAAAGAGTGGTACAGCCCGGTGGTTCCTTTATATAACATTAGTGGAATTCCTTTTAATGTGTTGGTTGACCCAGAGGGAAATGTTCTTGCACAAAATTTAAGAGGGCAGGAACTGCATGATAAATTGGCGGAACTAATAAAATAAGATTTTATTTTAAGCATAAAAAAACTCCGGTGATCATCACCGGAGTTTTTTTATTAGCAGTTAGTATCAGCTTTATTAATTATCCCAGAAAATCCTTGACTGAAGGTCTGCACCTTTTTGTCCCGGGCAATTAGGATTAAAGTCTATCTCTGATTGCGGATAGAAGAATGATCTTGGTATTGCCGGTATAAAACCATTAGCAGCAGCAGCAAGTACAGGATAGCCTGTTCTTCTCCAGTCAGTCCATGGTTCAATAGATACTCCGAAGGTTGCAATAAACTTCTCTTCTATTATTTTTTGAAGTTGTTGTGCAGCTGTACCTGTAAGTGTTCCATTTGTAGTTAAATAATTATTTCTTGCAACAGCGTTAACACCGGCATCATCCATTGATGCTGTTATCCCCGCCTGGTACCATGCTTCGGCACTTGCTAATGGAGCACTTGTCGCACCCATCAAAGAAGCCTCAGCCCTGATAAAACAATATTCTGCATAAGGCAGCATTCTTTGCATTACCTGGCCTGTATAAGTAAATGGAGGGGCAGAACTACCAGTAGATACAGGGCCGCGAAGATAGGTATGTATCCTGCTATAGTTATTATTTGGAGCAACTGGAGGCGCAGTTGTTGAAACTCCTACAAAAGCTGAAGGAGAGATCACAACTGTAGCTCCTGATGCTACGCCACCAGCTGCTACGTTATTGCTCAGTGTAATTGATGTAGCTCCAACAGCAGTAATAGTTGTCCCTATAGGAACATTCACAGCATCTACACTCATTCCAACAGCGGCGCCAGCAATAGCAGTAGATGAAAATGAAAGTGTATTGCTACCTGCAGCCGTACCAGCACTTGTAGTTGGTGTTATAGGAAGCGGAATGCCCTGGTAAGGGAAAGAAGTAAAGTAGAATGGTCTTCTTGGATCCCCTTTGGTTGTCATTATCTGGAGCATTCTTGCATCACAGAATAAATAGTTAGGACGATTTACTTCAAATTGTGTGATCGGACTTTGTTGTCCGGCTGCACTATAGAATTGCATCTGGAAACCATCTGCAACAGCACCCATAAAAGTAACGCCGCTAGTATTTACCAGGCTATTAATTTGGGCTACACAAAATGTTGAGTTCTTTTTGCTATAATGAATATAAATTCTGAGCTTAAGTGTATTGGCAAACTTAATCCACAAAGCTCTCGCAGTTGCCCAGGTTGAATTTGTATAAAGAACAGAGTTAGTACCGGGAGAAAGAACACTGGTTGTAGCATTCATTTCATTAATACCATCGTTGATGATTTGAATAAGATTAGTATAGATCGCTTCATCATCATCATATTTAGGAGATTTATTCTGGTCCAGTTGTTCCGCTTCTGTATAAGGAACATCACCCCACGTATCGACTGCTCTTACGTATTCAAAAGCCTTTAAAATTTTACCTAAGCCTGAATAATGAGGAGAGCCGGCTGTAGTAGCCTGCTTGATGAGTAATTCAAGGTCACTTAATGTAGTAGCATACATCGTTCCCCATACATTATTCTGATCGTTGCCGCTGATATTGTAACGACCATATTCATAGGTCTGGTTTGGTTGAGATGCCTGACCGGACATATGCTGAGTGATCAGTGAAGTGTAACGGAACAGATCACTACCTCCTTCAAAACCCATTGCTACCTGTGCCGATGTAAGTAGCTGTGGATAAAGCAGGGAATTTGAAGGCAACCTATCCGGATCTTTATTGATGTCAAAGTATTTTTTACAGGAAACCACCGCGGTGAGTCCGGCAAAAAACAGGATAAATTTTATATATCTGAGTTTCATAATCAGTTATTTTTTTATTAGAGTGTGAGGTTTAAAGAAAATCCAAACGTACGGGTCTGTGGCAGGGCATTGAATTCAAGACCCTGTGCATTACTAATACCCAAAGCGTTTTGTTCAGGATCAAGATGCGGATAATGCGGTGCATTCAGGAACAGGTTGCGACCGAATATTCCAAAAGTAATATTGCTGAATGGTGTTTTCTTAATAACATCTGATGGGAACCTATAAGAGAATGCTGCCTCACGTATACGGAACCAGGTTGTATTATAAATATATCCTTCGGCCGCAGCATATTTTCCGCTGTTGCCCCAGTAGTCCTGCACAGTAACGTAGGTAGTATTAGCTGAACCGTTTGCATACACTGCATCAAACAGGTAAGGTTTTGTCTGTACGCCATTTGCATCAAACCTTGCAAACTCTGCTGTTTCAATACTTGTTCCGTTTCTTTGAATGTCTGCTATGTTTCTTGAGTATTGATCGCCTCCGGATTTATATTCAGCCAGTACTGCTAAAGAGAATGCTTTCCATGTAAGTGTATTTGTACCGGCAATAGTATATTTCGGATTCGGGTTTCCGATTTTTTGTACACCAGCAGTAACGAGAGGTAAGCCGTTTGCACCTACTACAATTTTGTTTCCTTTAGTGGCGTCACGTACATAAGCATTACCATATATCTGGCCGTATTCATCACCGGCAACAAGACGTATGTTAGGCGTAACAAAACCTCCTAAGGTAATAACCGAAACACCTACAGCCAGTTTATCAACCATACTCTTAAACTGGGTATAGTTCGCATCTATATTCCAGGTAAAGTTTTTTGTTCTTATTGGTGTTACATCTAACTGCGCTTCCCAGCCACGTGTTGTCATATTTCCGGCATTGGTAGTTGTAGATGTTATACCAGAAGCAGGAGATACGGGAACAGAGAAGATCAGGTGCTCTGATTTTGCTATGTACCTCGTAGCTTCAAAGTTAATTTTTCCTTTGAATAATGAGAATATCAGTGTCAATTCCTTATTGGTTGTAAACTCAGGACCAAGAGCTGCATCACCAGCACCATTACTCAGTGAGAAACCCTGGATGCCATTGAAAGGAAATGAAATGGTAGGACCAAATCCATCAGCAACACCTGCGCCACCGTAATAGGAGTCTGTACCATAAACGAAATCGGTACCTGCTTTACCTACTTTAGCAATATTGCCACTCAACTTAATGTTATCAATTACATTACTCTTTATGCTTGGGAACATTTCTGTAAGGTTAAATGCTGCAGCAACAGAATAATAGAGATAAGAGTTTTTATCTTCTTTAAAAGTAGATGACCAGTCATTTCTTAATGAGAAATCCACAGACATCATACTCTTCCATCCAAATGTCATGTTAGTAAATACACCCAACAATCTTACTTTGCTTTGTCCCGTACTGGGTGATGGTGTGTATGTAGTGGCATTACTTAATTGCTCAAAATCTCTTACAATTAAGGTTTTACCTGTCATCGTTGCGCCAGCACTATATATCTGGGTATACTCTGTACCTGCTACACCCTGGAAGCTTAGCTTGCCGAAATTTTTACGTGCAGTAAGAGCACCATTTGAGTTTAAATTTCTGTACTGGTTTCTTACTTCCTGTACACCGCCTACGCCTACTACACCGCCGGTATTTGCTCCACCTCTTGCACCGATCTGATCATAACCGTGACGGAAAGTGGAATAAACATCTGAACCAATTTTATAATCTAAATTAAAGACCTGGCTAAGCTTCAGGTTCAGGTTTACGTTACCAATAAAACGATTGATCTCATCTTTAAAACGGTTATTCTTAACTGTCCAGTAAGGATGGTCTTCACCGAGAGGATATAGCTGGTTCCCAACTGCATCTTCCCAGGGTAGACCTGAAAGATTATAAGACCTTGGCGTCATCCATAAACGGAACACAGGATTACTTAACTGGTTACCTTGCTGAGTTCTTTTAGATGCATTATTTGAATAGTTAGCACTTGCAGAAACAGTCAGTTTATTGGTGACCCTTGAAGTTGAGTTTAAAGAAAAGTTATGCCTGTTCAGCACATTGTTTTTTATTACACCTGTGCTGCGCAAAAAACCATATGAGAAACGCATAGTTGTTTTTTCAGAACCGGTTGAGAATGCAATATTGTGTTGCATATTGGTTCCTTGCTGGAAGAATTCACGGACATTATTAGGATAAGCCGTTAATACTTCCGGCTGCCCTAAAAAGTTAGTAATCGTTTGCCCTGTTATTTTTGGCCCCCATGATGTTTGTGCTACAGAAGAAAAAACACCACTATTTCCCTGGGCATATTCATTCTGATAGTCAGGAAAACGATTTACTGATTCAACCTGGTAGCTTGAATTAAATTCTATTTTTCCTTTCTGGTTGAACTTAGCTTTTTTAGTTGTGATAAGGATAGCACCATTTGATGCTCTTGAACCATACAATGCTGCAGCAGAAGGTCCTTTCAACACAGTCATACTTTCAATATCTTCCTGGTTCAGGTCAATGGCACGGTTCGATACTGATGGACCAGCCTGCAATGGGCTACCACCACCGCTATTATCGATTGGAATACCATCTACCACAAATAATGGCTGATTGCTTCCTGTAAAAGTTGTATAACCGCGGATGATAATACTGGAACCTGTAAAGGAACCGCCCGATCCCTGTACTCTTACACCTGCTATCTTACCATTCAATGCATTTGTGATGTTAGTAGTATGGGCCTGTGTTACTTCCTCTGCTTTTAAATCTGTAACACTATATCCAAGGGTTTTTCTATCCCTTTTTACACCCATCGCAGTTACTACTACTTCAGAAAGTGCTTTCTCTTCACTCTTCAATGTGGCATTGATAACGGACTGGGTGCCGATCGTTATTTCTAAACCGGCTTGGTGAACGTAAGAAAATACAAGTGTAGTTGCGCCTGAAGGAACAGTGAGGGAATACATTCCATCGCTTTTTGAAACAGTACCTGTTTTGGTACCTTTTACTATTATAGAAACCTCGCCGAGCGGGGCTCCTTTGTCATCGGTTACCTTTCCGGTAACAACTTTTTGTGCCATTGCCTGAACGGCAAAAAACACAAATGCAAACAGCAGTAAGAGCAGTTTTCTCATGTGCATGTAGTTTTTAGTTTGAAAGTTATGTTCAATGTTTTTACCTGATCCAGATAGTTTACATCTACTAAATAGAAACAGATAAATCGACTGAAAGGTTGCTTAAAAGAAATCCTTAACCAATTCTCTTAAATCAGCTAACTAAAATACTGATTTATAGGATTAGACAGATAATTTTTTTCCTTTGCTGCATGAAAATAAGGAAACTGATTATTTTCTTGATCGGGCAGTAGAAATAAGTAATGCCGGAAGCAAAACAAGATTGGTCAATGTTGCTGTTATCAAAGTAAGAGAAGTGAGCCAGCCCAATGCTTTTGTTCCGCCAAACCCACTGAAACAGAATATGATAAAACCAGCAATAAGAACCATGGATGTATAAATGATGCTGATGCCTGTACTGTGAATTGTATCAATAACAGTTTGTTTCTGATCAAAATTGTTATGCGGTAATTCCTGTTTATAATTTATAAGGAACCGGATGGTAACATCAATTGCGATACCCAAAGCCACACTAAATACCAGTACAGTGGATGGTTTAATACTAATGCCGACCCAACCCATAACACCTGCAGTAATGAAGAGGGGAACGAGGTTGGGAATTAATGAGCAAATAAGTATCCGTGTTGATTTGAATAAGTAAAGCATGCATACAGCAATAAGCAGGAATGCCCACATCACACTTTCTTTTAATCCGTTTATAATAAACTTGCTGCCTTCCAAAAAGGTTACACTGGTGCCAGTCAACTTCACATCATATTTATCTTTTGGAAATAATTTGTCAGTCCGTTTTTCAATACTGTCCAGTAATAATGGTAAACGTACACTGCCGATATCGGCCATGTTGATGCTGATTCGTGCCTGCTGTTGGGAACTATCCATGAATGAAGCAATCAATTTGGCAAACGAACTTTTTTTATTATTACTATCGCCTTTGAAACTCAAATACTCTTTGAGTGCAGGTAAATCATATTGTGTGGGCATCGTATAACTGGTACTATCACCTTCAAAGAAAGCCTGCTTAGCAAATTTTAATCCTTCGGTAATGCTGAGCGGTCTTGCAATTTCCGAAAAGGACATAAGGTAAACAGATAGTGAATCGATCCGGGAAAGATTATCATATAATACAGCACCACGTTTTCTTTTTGCATCCACAATTATTTCCAAAGGCATGATGCCTTTAAAATTTTTTTCAAAAAATTTCAGGTCAGTATAAATTTTATCTGATTTAGGTAGATCATCAACGATGTACCCTACGCTTTTTAACCGTAATACTCCAAACGCAGCAGCAATAAGTAATACGGTTGTTGCTGCATAAATAAATTTTCTGTGGTTAAGGCTCCATCTTTCCAGCCTGTCGAGCCAACGGTTAAGCCATGGGTTATCCAAATACTTTGTATGCCTTTCTTTAGGCGCCGGCAAAAAACTCAGGATGATAGGAATTAGAGCTAATGAAATAAAAAACAAGACCATGATATTTATACCAGCTACTACGCCAAACTCTTTCAGCGTTGCACTTTTTGTCAATGCAAAAACAGCAAACCCAATGGCAGCACTCAAATTGCAGAATAGTGTAACAATACCCATACGTTCCACCATATTCACTAATGCAGTTTTCTTTTCTGAATGATCCGTCCAGGCTACATGGTATTTGTTTAAAAAATAAATACAGTTAGGTATGCCGATCACGACGATCAATGGCGGAATAAGAGCTGTGAGTAATGTGATCTTGTAACCGATCAAATGCATAGTGCCGAGACTCCATACTACGCCGATAATTACAATACCCAAGGATAACAGCGTAGATGTTACAGAACGGAAAAAGATCAAAAGAATAACAGCGGAAAGAATTAATGATACCATCAGGAACCAGCTCATTTCATTGGAAATACGTGTAGCCAGTTTGGTACGAACCAATGGCAGACCACTAACATATACTTCCAGTTTATTGGAGGTGCCGAATGCATTGGTATATTTTTCGATCTCATCAACTGTTTTGGTACGGTCTTTTGAGTTCAGTACATTTTTATTAATGCGTATACCCATCAGCCATGCATTGGTGGCAGGGTTATACATCAGTTCACGGTAAAAAGGAAGATTGAGAAAAATATCTTTTAAACTGTCGATCTCTGTTTGCGTTAAACTTTTGTCAGGAAAAATAATTTCAGGATGCAGTTTTTCGGTAGCAGAATCTTTCCGGAGATTAATTGCTGTAGGTATTCCAATGATATCTTCAACACCCTCTACTTTCCTTAGATTGCGCTGCAATGTGGCATAGGAATTAAAAATATCCTGGGTAAAAAATTGAGCTGTTTGAATACCTACCACCAGCAGGTTGCCGTCTTCGCCAAATTGTTTTTTAAACTCCTGGTAAATTTTATACTTCGGATTATCTACAGGGATGGCTTTTGCAAACTCATAGCTTAGTTGCACCTGTTTGGCATGATAGCCCATGAACACAGTTGATGC
Source organism: Bacteroidota bacterium (assembly GCA_005882315.1). Taxonomy (NCBI): domain Bacteria; kingdom Pseudomonadati; phylum Bacteroidota; species Bacteroidota bacterium. The sequence continues at coordinate 492,409 of VBAR01000001.1, read as the reverse complement.
AATAACAACAATAAGAAGGAGAATACGGTTTTTCAGAATAAACTTTCCAAGACTTCGCCACATAAGATTCTTCTGTTAGGTGAATTTGCGCAAAGAAACATAATAAAATCCAGACAGGAGATGAGTCGTTTAAATTACTTTTGATTCGTGAAGTGGATCATTTTATTGTTTATAAATCTCCTTGCCTTTTTTGCCATTGCTCAGCAACCGCTGCCACCTGTTGGAAGCTGGCGGGAACACCTGCCTTATAGATCCGCAATCGATGTTACAGCAGGCAACAATAAAGTATACGCAGCAACTCCTTACAGTTTATTCAGTGTTGATATAACAGAGAATTCTATTGATAGAATGAGTAAGATAACAGGGTTAAGTGAAACGGGTATCAGCGGAGTTCAGTATGATATTGTAAATGAAAAACTGTTTATTGCTTATAGTAACAGTAATATTGATATTGTTTACAGGAATGATATTTATAATATACCGGATATAAAGCGGGATAATATCGTTGGTGATAAAACGATCTATAATATTTATTCTCGCAGTGGTTTTTTTTATCTCTCAACAGGCCTGGGAGTAATTGTAATTGATGGTGACCGCTACGAAGTAAAAGATTCATGGTTTATCGGCAATGGGGGTAATAAAATAAAAATAAATGGCTTTACATCAGATGCTTCTTTTTTTTATGCAGCAACTGTTGAAGGATTGAAACGCATAGCAATTTCTAACTCAAATCCTGCTGATCATAATAACTGGCAATTGCTTAGCGGGGTAAATGGTTTGTCAACTGGTGCAGTAAGTAATGTTGTGACTTTGCAGAATAAAATCCTTGCACTTAAAAATGACTCATTGTTTGTATTGAATGGTACCAACTGGAATTTGTTTTATTATGATGGATGGCCGGTTGTGAACATGAATGCATCTGGAAATAAAATTCTTTTATGTCAGCGCCAGGCAAATGGACTGAGCCGCGTTGTTGTCTTAAATGCTGACGGAACAGTAGCCAATACATTACCAAAACAAACCGGGATCTCAGTTCCAAAGAAAGCGATAATGTTTAATAATGATTACTGGATTGCCGATTCAACAGAAAGCCTGGCTCATTTTAATCCTTCTTTTGTTGCCCAATACAAATTGAATTCGCCGGAAGGAATTGCGACCGGAGAAATAAAAGTGATAAACAATATTTTTTATGCAGCAGCAGGAGAAGTGAATAGTTCATGGGTGGGTCAGAACAATAAAAACGGAATTTATTTTTTTAAAGAAGGGGATTGGACAAATATCAATCGCAATGTTTACCCGCAATTAGATTCATTGCATGATTTGATAACTATCGCAATTGACCCGAGAGATGAAACAATTTGGGCCGGTTCATTTGGGGGCGGGCTGTTGCATGTTAAAGGTCAAAACAGTTTTGATATTTATAAACAGAACTCACCTTTGAATGTATCCGGCAATTATCGTATATCAGGATTATCATTTGATAAAGCGAATAATTTATGGATATCTAACTATGGCGCTGCGCAACCGCTGCATGTAAGAAAGAGTGACGGCAGCTGGAAAAGTTTTTCAACTCCATTTTCATTGCCGGGTAATCGTGTTGCACAAATATTAATTGATGAAAATAATTTTAGGTGGATCGTTTCGCCATTGGGAAATGGGCTGATCGCCTTCAATGATAATGGTACGATTGATAATACAGCCGATGATCAATGGAGACTGTTATCATCAGGTGGAGGCAATGGGAATTTTCCATCTTCAGATGTGTTGTGTGTTGAAAAAGATAAGGAAGGTTTTATTTGGGTGGGCACATCCAATGGTATCGGCGTTATTCAATGTGCATCGGATATTTTTTCTTCTAACGGCTGTGATGCCATCTGGCCTATTGTACAGCAAGGAAATTTTGCTGATTATCTTTTTAAAGGAGAAGAAGTGAGAAGTATAGCAACAGATGGTGCTAACAGAAAATGGGTAGCTACAAAAGATGGAGCATGGCTCATCAGTGCTGATGGTGAAAAGGTGGTTTATAATTTTAATGAAGAGAATAGCCCGCTGCTAAGTAACGATGTAAAACGAATTACGATTGATGGAAAAACCGGCGAAGTGTTTTTTGCTACAGCAAAAGGTATCTGTTCTTTTCGTAGTACAGCTACTGAAGGAAAAGAAAAGAATGAAAACTTGCTGGTGTTTCCCAATCCTGTGCCGCCAGGTTACGGGGGAACAATTGCTATACGTGGTGTAGCTAATAATGCAATTGTAAAAATCACTGAATTGAATGGCAGGTTGGTTTATCAAACCCGTGCATTGGGCGGGCAGGCAATATGGGATGGTAAAGATTACAGGGGCAAAAAAATAGAGAGTGGCATTTATTTGGTATTGATCAGTGATGATGGCAGAAAAGAAAATGCATCAACAAAGATCGTGTTTATAGCAAAATAAAATTATTGACAGCCCAATTACATAAAACAAAAGGTATTGTTCTTCGTACAGTAAAGTATGGTGAGACAAGTATTATCGTTTTGATCTTTACGGAAAAATTCGGGATACAATCCTATTTGGTTAACGGTGTAAGAACTTCAACAAAGAAAGGAAGCGGCAAGGCAAATTTATTTCAGCCTGCAGCGATACTTGACCTGGTGGTGTATCATAATGAACTGAAACAGCTGAACCGCATCAAAGAATTCAAATGGTCACATCTTTATCAAACTATTTTTAGTGATGTACCAAAGAATGCGGTGTCATTGTTTATGGTGGAGCTGCTTACTAAAAGCCTGAAACAGCCCGAAGTGAATGAAGATCTGTTTAATTTTTGTGAAGATGCATTTATACATCTCGATGAAAGTTCTTCTGCGGTGATGGCAAATTTCTCTTTGTATTTCGCCTTGCATCTTTCATCATTGCTCGGTTTTCAGATTAATGATTCTTATACTGCTGAAAAACATTATCTCGATCTGCAGGAAGGGGAGTTCACCGCTAAAGAACCGATACATCAAAATTATATGGAAGGCAAATTTGCAGAACTCACTTCTGAATTATTAAAAGTGATGCAACCATCAGAATTGGAACAGATCAAACTTAATCATGAAACCCGCAGACGGTTGCTGCATGCATATGAATTATTTTTCGCATTGCATGTGCAGGAGTTTGGAACAATGAAGACGTTGCCTGTATTGAGAGAGGTATTGGGTTAATCATTAAAAGTTACAATAAGCGGCGTATGGTCGCTATGCTTACACCATTTGGCATGCCTGCCTACTTCAACGTTGATTAATTTTTTTATATAATCATCGGATGCAAAACAATAATCAAGATGGTATGGCTTGTCTTTATGCCTGTACATGAACAAAGTGTTATGTTTCTCTTTTCCCTGTGTTTGATCATAGAATTTATGATAGGTGCTATGAATTCCTTTCTTTGCAAGCAGCTCGACAACGGTTGAGTGGTTGCCTTCCCGTTTTGGTTTATCCCATATCGTGTTACTATTAAAATCACCAATCAACATTGTGTTTTTATTTTTTAATAGCTCCGAATAAAAGTTTATGGCTTTCCATATTTGGCCAACATACTCAAAGCCTTTATCTTTTGGATTGTTTGCCCAGATAGCGAATAGCGTAAATTCAAATTCATTATTGGCTACTTTAAGTGGAAGTATAGTACGAAAATCAGGATTATGAATATCGCTTAATTGAAACTTGTATTTATTGTAAGAGAATATGCCAAGCCCTTTATTCTGATTGTTGCCAAACCAAAATACATCATCAGGCAAAGGGATGCCGGATTCGAATTTTAATTTATCAGGATGCTCACACTCCGGAATTACAACAATATCTGGCTTGTGAGCAAGGATCAGACTCGCCTTTTTTCTGTAAGCCATATTACAATTCCATGTGATGATCTTCATTGGAGTATTAAAATATTCTTTTTGATCCTTTAAGTGCTGAATCAACTATTGTCAAACCGGGCTTCTTTCCCTTTTCAAAACTTCCCAATTCATCATTCCATTGCAAAGCTTTGGCGCCACTGCTTGTTGCCCATTGTAAAATTGTTTCTAATGATAGTGTAGGGAAATACTGATGAAGAGATTCCATTTCTTTTGCAATACTCAATTGCCAGTTGCTGCTATAGCTATCTGTTCCTAAAACAATTTGACAATTATGTTTAATGAAATTTTCAATTGCCGGTGTTTTGTTTTCGATATAAAGATTTGCATTGATGCAAAAACAATAAATCAATTTTAATCCGGTTGTTGCAGCATATTCATTGGCCCAAACAATGTCTTCTTCCGGCATAAAGGTATTATGGATAAGAAAAATGGTTTGTCCATTATTGAAATGGGGAAGTACTGAACGAATACTGCTTTTGCCTGTTATAGGGAATGGCGATTTATCAATTCCAAAAATCTTAAATAGCCTGAGGTATTCGCCGCCTCCGTTTTTGTACAGATCATCTTCTGCAGGATGCTCCTGGTTGTGAATAGAAATAACTTGATTTTTAGTAGCCTCATTTATTAACTGAAATGTTTTTGGACTGATACTGTAGGGGGCATGAGGAACAAGTGATGTGCGATGCTGGTTACTGGATGTTGGATACTGGTTAGCAAAAATATTTGCAACTTGTTTATAGTGATTGAAATTTTCTTCAGCCTTTTCATCAGTAAAGCTGAGTACCTCAACAAAATTCTGCCAGCGGATCTTGCTTTTGCTTTTTACAGATGCTGTATCGGCAGTATTGCCAATATCACCAACGGCTACAATTCCGTTATCATACATTTCCTTTTCAGCTTTTTCTATTTCCTGTTGTACTACTTCCGGAGCAAATCCTCTTTTGGTTACTACAGAACAGAGAAACTCTATCAACCCGGTATGCGGGGGGATTACATTTTTTAAATGACTGAGTTCAAGATGGCAGTGGCAGTTGATAAGACCGGGTGAAAGAATGCCTTGAAACGTTTCTATATTATCGTCAGCCTCGGATTCATTTACGATAGCGTCAATAGTTCCATCGGCGGCTGTTACCAGCACTTTGTCGTTTCCATGTAAAGTATATCCATCGAATAAATGATCTGCTTTGAATTTTCGATAAGTCATGAGTTGTTTTCTTTTAACTTTGCTGCCTTCCAAAAAGAAGAATAGAATTACCGGAAGATGAACTGCGTCCTTCACTTTGCTCAGGATAAACTGTGCAAGGGACGATCAACCAGGAACATTCAGCCGGTAACCAAAAATATAACATTACATGCTAGATAAATTAGAAGCAATAAGAGGAAGATTTGAACAACTGGGTCTTGCTCTCACTAATCCTGAGATCGTGAGCAACAATAAAAAATTTGCCGAGACCAGTAAGGAATATCGCAGCCTGGAAAAAATTGTGAATGCTTACAATGAGTATAAAAAGATATTGGATGATATAGATTTTTATAAAGAGGCATTGAATGGGGATGACGAAGAAATGAGAGAGTTGGCAAAATCAGAGGCGCCGGCGCAAGAGGAGAAGAAAGTTCAAATGGAAGCCTATATCCGTCAATTGCTTATTCCAAAAGATCCGCAGGATGATAAGAATGCGATCATTGAGATCCGGGCTGGTACAGGTGGTGATGAAGCAAGTTTGTTTGCAGGTGACCTTCTACGTATGTATATGCGCTACTGCGAACGCCGCGGATGGAAAACAGCTGTGCTAAGTGAGAATGAAGGAACTGTTGGTGGTTATAAAGAAGTACAACTGGAAGTAACAGGTGATGAGGTTTATGGCACATTGAAATTTGAAAGCGGAGTACATCGTGTACAACGTGTACCGGATACAGAAGGTAGCGGCCGTGTACATACATCGGCAGCTACGGTAGCCGTGATGCCTGAGGCTGAAGAAGTAGATTTTGAACTGAACCCTGCAGATGTAAAAATGGAAACGGCGAGAAGTGGAGGCGCAGGTGGGCAGAACGTAAACAAAGTGGAAACAAAAGTTTTATTAACGCATCTTCCGACAGGTACGGTTGTGGTTTGTCAAACAGAACGTTCACAATTAGGTAACAGGGAAAAAGCAATGCAGATGTTGCGTACAAAATTGTATGAAGAACAGGTAAGAAAACAGGAAGATGAGATTTCCCGTCATAGAAAAAGTTTAGTTAGCACTGGTGACCGCAGCGCTAAGATCAGAACTTATAATTTTCCTCAGGGCCGTGTTACAGATCATCGTATTGGCCTTACTCTTTATAATCTGCCTGATGTATTAAATGGTGAAATAAAGGAAATACTGGAAGCATTGCAGTTTGCTGAAAATGCAGAGAAATTGGCTAAACAAAATTAAATTTCTCTTACCCGGATTTTTTCTGCTTAAAAAGCCTACCTTAAGTATCCAAACCATTAACTATGCTTGAACAACTCTTTGACCTTGTCAAAGGTGCCGGGAAAGATACCGTTGTTGATAACCCCGAAGTGCCAAACGAATACAACAACGATGTAATAGCCGAAGCTACCAATACTGTTGCGGGGGGATTAAGAAATGTAATAGCTGGCGGTGGATTGGAGAATATAATCGGCCTGTTTCAAAATAAGGGACAATCAAACGGAAACAGTGGCGGATTATTAAAGAATCCCATGGTGACAATGATGATCGGACACCTGATAAGCAAACTGACCGGTAAGTATAATTTGAGCCCACAATCTGCAAGTAATGTGGCTACGAATCTTGTACCTAATGTTTTGAATGATCTTATTCAAAAAACACAGGATCCCAATAACAGCAATTTTACATTAGATAAACTGATCGGCTCATTTACTGGTGGCGGAGATGTTGCAATACCTCAGCAATCAAACGGATTTAATTTCCAGGATTTGATTAGCAACTTCTCTGGTGGTGGAGTGAAAAATGGCAAGGAAAATGGAGGATTTGACCTACAGGATATCATCAGCAAAGTGACTGATGGCGTAAGAAATAATACTGGAAATCAATCCGCTGATGGTGGAGGGTTAATGGACATGATAAAAGGTTTTATCCGATAGAATATATCTACAATCTTTGTACTCGCAGATCTTTTTTTTCGCAAAGGTTTGCGGGATTTTTTGGCCTGATAATTGTCAAAATGGGTCAGTGAAGATTTGAATAGTGAATAGTTTTGTCAATGAATTGTAATAGTTTTTTGAGGCAGGTTACAAAATTGCAGATACGGAATAAACATTAGCTCTTGCAAATTGCTATTAGAGAATGGATATGAAAATTAATGCCGGATTTACTAACGAATGGAAGGTGGAATTACGAAAATCGGGGCTTTAATTTTTCATTAACAACAAGAATGATACTAATGGCAATAGATTTGCGTTATACATACAAACACAGTAAAAACTTAGTCAATTTTCTCATAAGCAGTTAGTTTTGGTTGCGACCCCTGTTTCTACAGGGGTTTATTTTTTATATACCCTTTGTAAGTTTTATTTATAAACCACCAGCCTGCAAAACAACCAACAGCATCTGCCACAATATCTCCATAATCAAATGAACGGTTTGGGATAAAATTATCCTGAACGAACTCCATAATAATTCCAAAGACAAGACAGTCGAGTGTAAACACAATAAATAATCGTTTTAACTTCTTTTCGTCGTTTGTGAATTTTAATAAACCCCAGCATATCAAAAAAACCAGCACAGCAAACAGCCCGATATGCACCCATTTATCAAATCCGATTTTATCCAGCCAGCTTTCTTTAGGAAAAGCAGATCCGGGTAATGTGAGCAATATTGTGCAAATGGCAAACCAGGTTAAACCCGGAATTAATGAAGGCTTTATATTTTGCAAGCTGATTTTTTTGCAATGATAAAATAAGATTGCAAGCCGGAGAATAATTTATATAGAAAGGGCCCCGAAAGGAGCCCTTATAACCAACTATAGAACCAAAACCACATATAGTGGCGGTTCAGCTATTTACGATGCTGATAACTATTCAGATTGAAAAAATCAGAGATTACCGAGAACAATCATTTGTCCCTGAGGTGTAGGATTGCCACCTTTCTTTTCGAGAGTAATAGCAAATGCCTGTGCCTTTTCAACATTCTGCGCTTTTATTAGCAAGCTTTTTTGCTGTACAAAATATTCATTCTCGATCATGCCCAAATCAATTGGTTTACCATCCAGCAAAGCCCAGATCTGGTATTGCTTATCTGAGGCGGGGATAGGCAGATTATTTATAAGCAAGTAAACATTATGTGATGTGCTATCCCAAAAAACTGTTGTAAGGGCACTTGGTGCAGCTTCCATTCCTTTTAATGAGACCATTTTAATAGATGAGCCGTGCATTACATCCATGTCTTTTTCAAAACTTGAAATCTTGGCTACATAAGATTCATTCTCGTTGTTTAGTACTTTATTTTTATTATAAAGAGAATAATTCCAGTAAGAACTACCAGCTAATAAAATCAAACAAGCTGCCACTGCATATTTTAGCCAGCTTAAATTTCTTACAGGCGCAGCCTTTTTATTAATTGAAACAACCTTTGCTCTGCTGTCATTTTTTATTGCATCCAAGATTTTATTTTTTAATCCCGGCACAGGAGCAATAGCATTTTGCATAGCCTGATCTTCAAGCTGTTTTTCAAAAGCTATCCGGGCTTCCAGCACTTCGGGATAAGCAGTACAGTTTTTTTCAAACTCTGCAGCCTCCTGTTCATTGGCCAGTCCCAATACATAGCTTTCAACTATGCCACTTGATATGTATTCTTTTACATTCACTTTTTATAACATCGTTTTCAATTGTATCAATGCGGTTCGGATCCTTGTTTTTACTGTTCCTAATGGAATATTCAATGCTTTCGAAATTTCATCATGCGAAAAACCCTGGAAATAAGAAAGGTCGATCAGCAACCGGTATTCATCTTTCAGCTTACCCAACATCTTTTTTAATCCTATAAAATCAGCATTCGGTTGAGAAACTGATGCGCTAACATTTGCTTCTCCAGATTCAGGTATACTAACTGTGCTTTTGCTGTTTCGGAAACTTTTTGAACGAACCTTATCAATGGCAGCGTTTCTGGCTATATTCAGCAACCAGGTAAATAACCGGCCCTTCGACGCATCATAAAATTCAATTTTTTTCCAAACGTTTACAAATACTTCCTGCAGCACGTCATTAGCGGTTTCTTCATCATTTACTATTGGGAGTATCACGCCATTCAATGCCCCGGCATAGTTATTATACAGATAACTGAAGGCCCTGTCATCACGTTGCTGAAGCAGGGCCACCAATTCAGTTTCACTGTATTTGGTTTGCGGGTTCAAATAATTGGTTATAAAATGACAATGCGAATGTATTGCTACATCCGCATTTATTTACGATAAAATAGGAAAGTCAGATCTAGCCGACAGTAGCCTCATAAGCGGCTGCATCCATCAGGTTCTTTACATCATCAGGATGATCTAATTTGATCTTCACCATCCAGCCTCCTTCATAAGGTTCATTGTTTACCAGTTCCGGGGCGCCTGCAAGAGCGGCATTCAGCTCAAGTATAGTACCTGAAACAGGTAAAAACAGATCAGAAACGGTTTTTACAGCTTCAACAGTACCAAATACTTCTCCGGCTTGCATACTTTTTCCTACAGTTTCCACTTCTACATATACAATATCGCCCAATTCACGTTGTGCAAAATCAGTAATGCCAACGATTGCAACATCGCCTTCAAGTTTTACCCATTCATGGTCTTTAGTATAGCGGAGTGTAGATGGAAAGTTCATTTTCAATTGTTTTAGTGCTGCAAATATGAGTAAATCCCGGCAAAAAAAATAGCCGATTTTAAAGATGCAGTTCACCGGCAAAAAAACACCGTTCATGCAAATGAATGTGCCATTTGTCGGGAATCACTACTCTGTCATTAATCTGTCATATAGATTTGTGCCCTATTAGAAAAAAAACCATTAATCAAAACAATTATGAAAAAGATTTTATCAGGATTTGTGATGTTGATTTTCAGCGGTTCTGCTTTATTAGCCCAGCAAATAACCGGTGCTGTAAAAAATGACGAAGGCAAAAACTTAGAGAAAGTTACTATTTCATTGCTCAATGCAAAAGACTCTTCAGTAGCTAAATTGGGTGTGACTGGAAAAGATGGAAAATTCAGCATATCAACTTCAAAAAACGGACAGTATCTGATCAGTACTACATCTGTGGGTTACAACCCGGCGTATTCAAACAAGTTTGAAGTATCAGGCTCGGGTGCAGTAAATGTTCCTGAAATTATTATGGTCAAATCTTCGGGCAACCTTCAGAATGTTTCAGTAGTTGCAAAAAAACCGATGATTGAAGTGAAGGCCGATAAAACAATATTGAATGTAGAAAATACTATCAATTCAACCGGCCAGGATGCTTTGGAATTATTAAGAAAAGCACCGGGTGTTACATTAGATAAGGATGATCTTATCAGCCTTTCCGGTAAAAATGGAGTGCAGATATATATTGATGGTAAACCCAGTCCCCTTACAGGTACTGACTTAACAGCTTACCTGAAATCACTTCAGTCTTCACAGATCGAATCAATTGAAATTATTACCAACCCTTCAGCAAAGTATGATGCGGCGGGTAATGCAGGAATTATCAATATCAAGTTAAAAAAGAACAAAGCATTTGGCACCAATGGCTCTGTAAATGCCGGGTATAATATTGGAGTTTATCCTAAGTACAATGGGGGTCTTAACTTTAATAACAGGGGTAAGAAAGTTAACGTGTTTGGTAATTATAATTTTAATGATACCAAAACAGAATTCAATATCAAACTATACCGGGAACTGCTGGATACTATTTTTGACCAGACCAACCTTATAACTACGGACAGCCGTACTCATGGTTTCAAAGCTGGATTGGATTATTATATCAATTCAAAAAGTACATTAGGTGTGCTGATCAATGGAAACCTGGCTAATAATTCAAGCCTGTCAAAAAGCATTACTCCTATCATTTACAAACCAACAGGTGTTGTTGACAGAATTCTTACTGCTAACAATAGCTCTGAAGCTAAAAGGGATAATGCAAATTTTAATCTGAATTACCGCTATGCAGATTCAGCAGGCCGTGAGCTAAACGTAGATGCAGATTATGGTTTATACAGAATTAATACTAACCAGTTACAGCCGAATGTGTATTATACTCCTGATATGCAGGCTGAGATCAGCCGTACAGTATATAATTTTATTTCACCTACTGATATTGATATTCTTACTTTGAAATCTGACTATGAACAGCCATTCAAAAAAGGAAAGTTAGGATTTGGCTTTAAAACCTCATTCGTCAACACAGAGAATAATTTCGGCAGGTATAATGTGATCGGTACTGGTAAAGAACTGGATATTAGCCGCAGCAACCAATTTAATTATGAAGAGAATATTAATGCTGTGTATGTAAATTATAACAGGGCATTCAAGGGATTTATGCTGCAGGCGGGTGTACGTGTAGAGAATACCAACACAACCGGCGATTCTTATGGTTTGAATAGTGATGGGTCAATTAATACCGCCAGTAAGCAAACCTTCAACAGGCATTATACAGATCCTTTCCCAAGTGCTGCAGTTACTTTCAACAAAAATCCAAAGAAACAATGGAGTGTATCTTATAGCCATAGGATCGACAGGCCGGCTTACCAGAGCCTGAACCCATTTGAAATGAAACTGGACGAGTATACTTTTCAAAAAGGTAATACCGAACTTAAACCACAGTATACAAACAGCATTTCAGTAACTAATATTCATAAATTCAAACTAACGACAACACTAAACTACAGCCACATAGATGATGTATTTACCCAATTGATAGATACAACTGAAGGCTCAAAAGCATTTATTACTCAGAAGAACCTGGCTACTCAGGATATTGTAAGCCTGAATGTGAGTTACCCGTTCATCTATAAAAGTTATACATGGTTCACCAACCTGAATACTTATTACTCTATGTACAAAGCTGATTTTGGTGGTGGCAGCCGTGTTGTGGATTTGAATGTTTTTTCTTTCAATGTATTTATGCAACATAGTTTGAAACTGGACAAGAAAAAACAATGGTCAGCTGAACTGAGTGGTTTTTATAATGCGCCATCCATCTGGCAGGGTACATTTGAAAGTGATGCGATCTGGTCAGTTGATGGAGGTGTGCAGAAAACAATTTTCAAAGGCAAAGGCAACCTGAAAGCATCTTTGACTGATATTTTCAAAACTTTACAATTCAAGGGTGAAAGCAATTTTGCAGGTCAGAAAACAATTGCAAGCGGACATTTTGAAAGCCGCCAGTTTAGGATCAACCTTAGCTACCGTTTTGGTAGCAACCAGGTAAAAGCGGCCCGTCAGCGTAAAGATGCAAGTGAAGAAGAAAAGAAACGTACACAAGGTGGTGGCGGTGGAATAGGAATTGGAAATAATAAATAGAATTGAAAGCCGTGATAAAATAAAATGTCCCGCTGATTGCGGGACATTTTATTTTATATTTTCTTCAACAATATTTTTTTCTGTGAAAAATTGAAGGCTGTATCAATAAACTCAAGCAGCTTATTCCAGTTTTCTTTCTTTACATAGATCTGTTTGTACACCTTCATAGTAAGTATTTTCAATTGATTGCCTTCAACTGTAGCTTTCACTTTAAAATACCCGGTTTCATTTTCTACAGATAGATTGAGGTTGTTTACACCCACAGCTTTATAACCTGCAGGAATATTAAAAGTGATCTCATTTTTTATACTTCTCGGGTTTCCCATATGTGCATCAAATTCCCGTTTGCGTTCATCGGGATTTACATAAAGCTGGTCGCCGATAAGACCGGGAATATTCACCAATAAGTTATTGCCGGCTTTCATCACCATATCTCTCAATTCAAATTTGCTGGAGAATGAAAGTTCTTGCTTTTTCCAGCTTCGGCCATCAGAGTTTAATACAAACTCGATGTATTTATCTATATTGTCAAAATCTTCTTTATACTGGGCTTTCATAAACTCAAGCTTTTTTTCTTTGTCTTCTTTTTTACGTTCACGCAGCCGGTCTTCATATTGTTCCAGTACACTTCCTTTCAGGTTTCCGCGAATATCATCTTCGCCGTCATAGCTGCGGTAGTCATCATCAAATGCAGTGGTGTAAGCAAGCCCCTGGATATTATAGCTGGCTTTGCTGATACCTGCGGCAGTACGCTTTGTTGTTACAATGATATTTTGTGTAGCTGTATCAATTGTTGCTTCAACACTGTTGGTAGTAACATTTTGATCGGGTGTGTTATTGTCAATTGTTATCGCTGTGGCAGTCGGATTTTTCCCAAGTTTGATAACATATGCTGGTGTGTTTAAAAAACCTTCCTGGAAATCATAGGGATTGGAAAAAGCAGTTGGATTAAAAATATATTTTCCTTTTACACGTAACAGCCATTCCGGTTCTGTACGAAAAATAATATCGGCAGGAGCGGAAAGGGTATAAGGAGCTGTTACAACTAATTCGTATGGAATTTTTTTATTGTCCAGTTTCTCCATCATACAATAAGCAAAAGCCTCACTGCCTATACCATTACCACGAATAACAGCTACATGCCTGATGATGTAATAGAGTTTTTGTATATAATCATCTTCCCGCAAATCGGAAGCGTTGATCTGTTTGAGATAATAATTAACACCACCCATCAAGCTTTCAGCGTTCATTTTATTATACATGCTGTTAACTTTTACTGCCATTTCTTCCGGAGATAAATTTCTTTTTAGTTCTCTTTTATCACCGATAAACAGATCACTCCTGTTTTCCTGCCGGCTAAAGACGATCTGGAATTTTATAAAAGGAACCTGAGCAAAATAATTGATCCAGCGGGTGTCACTCATTTTATCACGATTACGATCTTCCCAGGTATAAAGAACGGAACCATTGCCGCTTTCTTTAAACTCCGGCGCACCGTTCAGCGATTTTGAACTTACAAATGATTTATCATCTGTTTCAATACCGAATTTCTGTGCTACTACAGGGTATTCACGGTTGCATACGAAATAGATGGGATCGAATTCAATATAATTCATCTTCTTTACCGTATTGTCATCATAAAAAATAGTGGCATAGTCGATGATATCACCAGGGTCCAGATCCGGTACAGCTATTTTATAATAAACGACACTGCTCTTGCTCTTATCAATATATGTACTCACTTTACCGATATAAGGCAAAAATGTAGAAGGAACATCTGAAGGGTCTTCTACATAAATAGCATTACGCAACGAAACCTCCTGCGTGGTGCCATTAGATTTAATGATTTTTATCGCAGCGCCATCTCTCGATGAACCGATCCGGAAATAAACAGTTGAATAGGAATTAACAGCATCCCGGTCAAGCAGTTTAATGCGGCGGCGGGTAATTTCATACACGGCCAGTTTATTGGCGTCTTTATCAAAACTAAAATTTGTTTTTTGTGCAAGAATGATTCCGCTTTCTTCTTTCCATTTATCAGGAGTAGCAATGCTTGTAAAGTCTGCATCATTGTTGCCCATCACAGTTTTCATGTTGGCAGCAATGTTTTCAAGTTTGGATGGACCGAACGTATCATCATCCTGTGCTGATAAGTTCAACGAAATAAAAGGGAATATTAATATATAAACTAACTTGTTCATTTTACTTGTTTAAAGTTTTAGGTTTAACGTTTAATGTTCTTCCTGTTTCCTGCAATCTCAGTTTTTAAGAGGTATTCAATAAATTTTTGCAAGAGACTGCTTAAATGTATTATCTGAGTAAATAAAGTTTGAAATTCTTTTTGTGTAATATAATTTCTGTCTAATGCCCGGTATATCTGGGATCGAAATTCGCCTGCTGAACCTTTTGCGAATCCCAGGAATTGAATAAATTCTGCACGGGTACCTCGTTCAAAACCTTCGGCAATATTATCCATTATCGAACCTGATGAACCCTCCATTTGATCAATTAATCGAAAATTTTTCTTGAATTTTCCTTCATCAATATGCTTTCCAATGACTGTACAAATTTCCCGGGCTATTTTCCATGATTCAATATCTTCAAATGTTTTGATGGTAGCCATAACATTAAACTTTAGACGTTAAACCTTAAACAATTATTTATGGTTTTTGAATGGCGATCAGGTTTGAGTTAAAGTCCTTCAGCTTCTTTGCAAAAGTTTTCCAGTTTTCAAAATCATCTTTGCGGATACGACCGGTGTTAAATGAGATCGATTTTTTAAATGTTACTTTATTTCCTTTTACTGAATATAAAGCCTGCACACCATAATCTGTGTTTTGTACATTGATCGAATCAGGTACTGAAACTACTTTATAACCCGCGGGCAATGTCAACTCTGTTTCATCAATAGAAACATAAGCAGAATGCAATACATAATCATGTTGCCTGTCTTTATCAGGAATAATATTATTCAGGTCTTCAGCAAAGAAATCTATACCTGCGTATACTTCCTTATCTTCTGCAATTACATAATTACTCAGATCAATGTCACCTTCCAGTACCACCGGTATCTCACGGTTATTAAGGTCAGATGTTTTGATATTATTCACAACAAGATTGCGGTTGCCAAATCGAAGCATATTCTGAACCATTTCTTTTTGCTTATCTCTTGGTACATCATGATAGTACTGGAGAAACCCCGTCCGTTCTTCACCAGTCATGGTTACTGTTACATGTCCTTTCAGTATATTGTCTTTTAATTCAAAGTTGGTTTTTGTATGAATTTTATTTTTTTCTTTATCAGCTAACGGCACTGTTTTCACATCATATTTATCACCCTTGCCAATCAGTGCTTCTTTGCCCTGTATCCGCCATGCATAATCACCAAAAGGAATATACTTCTCTGTACCATCGAGGAAATATTCTTTGCCATCTAACACAACTGTGCTGATGCAATGATTGTCCACCGAAAGAGATGGCAAAGTATAATTATACGGAATATGTCTTGTACCGATCCATGTAAGATAAGCTTCCAACCCTGCCTGCTTCAGCATTTCGGTAAGCAGGTTGGCCATGCCTTTGCAATCGCCATATTTGGTTTTATACACATCCTGTGCCGCTGTTGGAACGAATCCTGCAAGACCATCTTCAAAAGCGATATAACGAATATTATCCTGCACCCAGTAAAAAATGGATTTTACTTTTTCGATATCAGTTTTTTTACCGGCTACCAGTTCGGTTACTTTCGATTTGAATTCTTCGGGTTTATTATCGCATTTTTTATAGAGATAATTATACCAGCGGTACAGATCACTTACATCTTTAAAACCTTTTTCTTCTTTGCCGTCATTGGTAAATGAATTTACAATTAGTACCACATGCGGCCATTGAAAAGCCCGGCCGATTGCACGGCTTTCGTTTTTAATAGCAGGTAAATTGGTCAATGTGAAAATATAAGCTGTTCCTCCCTTCTCAGGTTGTTTCTGCTTTCTCACCTTATATCCTTCGAAATTAAATTCACGCAGTTCGGCTTTCATCCAGTCGGGTACGATCACTTTTATCACTCGTTCTTTTACCGGGAAATAGGAATGAAAGAAAATGCTAGTGAGGTATTTACTGTCAAAAAATTTTTTCTCAGTCTCCACTCTTGCGACATCACCATAACCACTAAAGCCGATATTGAAATATTTTACCCGGCTATCATCACTGAAAATTTCATTGCTGGTAACCGAACGATCTATTGCATAGCCAACATTATAATTCTTTTTTATACCAAAGGCGCCACGTACTCTTTCTAATTGTTTAAAGGAATTGATCTTGCTGAATGAATTATAAAAATCAAAATACTGGATACCGGCTCTTTCCCGCATCGAAATGAAATTGATAGAAGTGTTTTTAGTAGCACTTACCACCGGCAGGTTGTCCGTTCCTTTGGCTTTGTCAAAAGTATAAACCTCTTCCAGTAGCACAGCAGCTACCCGGTCATCAGGGAATAGCTTTTTCAACCGGTTGGCTTCGGACACATCATCTTCAGATTGTGAACGGGACAAGAAAGGCAGTGTCGCCGCCAGAAGTAGTACCAGTAGTTTCCTCATTATACAGAATTGAACAGGCAATATAAAAATTTATATAGTGCTGATTATTATCAGATTCTTTTTTTCTTAAAATTCCATATTTACAGCGGCTAATTATTTATACAAGGCCAACTTATCCTAACTTTGCAGACACAAATTTTTACAATGACAAGAAAGCAGGAACTACTTTCAGATGTGGTAATCAAATTCGCCGGAGATAGCGGTGATGGTATGCAGCTTACCGGTTCACAGTTTACCAATAATACAGCCCTGTTGGGTATTGACCTGGCAACCTTTCCGGATTTTCCGGCAGAGATAAGGGCTCCGATAGGTACCCTACCCGGTGTAAGTGGTTACCAGTTACGTTTTTCCAGCGACCGCATTTTTACTCCTGGTGATGCATGTGATGTGCTGGTAGCAATGAATGCCGCTGCTTTAAAAGTGAACCTGACAGCACTTAAAAAAGGAGGAAAGATCATTGCTAATACAGATGGCTTTGATGCAAAGAATCTTCGTTTGGCCAATTATCCCGAAGGAGAAAATCCATTAGAAAATGGTAGCCTCGGTAATTATGAGGTTATAAAAATGGATGTGACCAAAATGACCCGTGAAGCATTGAAGGAAATCACGATGGGACAAAAGGAAAAAGACAGGGCCAAGAATATGTTTGTACTCGGTTTCCTGTACTGGATGTATAACCGGGATATGGAGAACACGATCAGTTTTTTGAAAGATAAGTTTGGTAAGAAACCTGAAATTTTTGAGAGCAATGTAAAAGCATTAAAGGCCGGATATAATTATGGAGATACAACAGAGACTTTTACAACAACCTATAAAGTAGAGAAAGCGAAAATGGACCCCGGTGCTTACCGTTCCATTATGGGTAACCAGGCAATATCGTATGGTTTGATCGCTGCTTCGCAAAAAAGCGGGTTGCCGTTATTTCTCGGGTCATATCCCATTACACCTGCATCAGATATTTTGCATGATCTTTCCAAGTATAAAAATTTTGGGGTAAGAACTTTCCAGGCAGAAGATGAAATTGCTGCTATTACTTCGGCGATCGGGGCATCTTATGGTGGTGCATTAGCTGTTACAACTACATCTGGTCCTGGCATGGCATTAAAAGCCGAAGCAATGGGGTTAGCCGTAATGCTTGAAATTCCATTGATCATAATTGATATACAAAGAGGCGGACCATCAACAGGACTACCAACTAAAACTGAGCAATCAGATCTGCTGCAGGCTTATTATGGCAGAAATGGTGAATGCCCGATGCCCGTAATTGCTTCATCTACACCAAGTGACTGTTTTGATGTGGCGTATGAAGCAGCAAGAATTTCTGTTCAGCATATGACGCCGGTAATTTTATTAAGCGATGGATATATTGCCAATGGTGCCGAACCCTGGAAATATCCGCAATCAAAAGATCTAAAACCCATAGAAGTAAATTTTAAAAAAGGGTTAGACGAAGGGGAAGACAAACCTCTGCCGTATAAAAGAGATGAAAAATTAGCAAGACCATGGGCCATACCTGGCACACCCGGATTAGAACATCGTATTGGTGGCTTGGAAAAACAGGACGTAACAGGTAATATCAGTTACGAACCCGAGAACCACCAGCACATGGTAAAAACAAGACAAGCTAAAGTGGATATGATCGCTGATTACATCCCTTTGCAAACGATTGATAATGGACCAGAGAAAGGTAAGTTGCTTATTCTGGGGTGGGGTAGCACTTATGGCGCCATTAAATCTGCTGTAACGGAATTGCTTAATGAAGGTTATTCAGTAGCACATGCACATATCCGCTACCTGCGTCCTTTCCCTAAAAATCTTGGAGAAATAATTAAGAATTACGACCAGGTATTAATTCCTGAGATCAATAACGGGCAGCTTATCAAGATCATCCGTGATGTTTATTTTACTGATGCAATTGCTTACAATAAGATCATGGGAATTCCCATTACGAAAACTGAACTGGTAATGAAAGTGAAAGAGATGTTGGGTGGAATGAATTAAATTTCTTCTGAATATTTTTTCTTATAAGTCCATCCGCCAATAGGCGGATGTTTTTTTTATAACGGAAGTGGAACTGATGCAGATTATTGATACATCTCTGTGGCGCCAGGTGCTAGAAACGCAACTGTGAATGCGATCATTGATGCAATCAATCCAAACATAAAAATGTTATATGCTATACGTAGGTATTTATATTTTTTGGCGAGAACAATTCCAAGAAAATAAGTGTCTTTGATCATACTGCTGTACAAATAATTTTTATCTGCCAGCAATTCAGTCATAGCCCAGTCATAATCCGGCAAACCCATTTTATGAAAATTTCCAAAAAACAGGAGATTGGTTTTTTTAGCTGCAATATCATCTTTAGTAAATGTACCGGAAGTAACAGTCGGCCTTGTGGCAAGAATAGCAAATACCATCGATAATACGCAAATTGTTACCAGGATAGTAAAAGGTACCTGCAGGTAAGCATCAGTTTTCAGTTTTTCAAAAATACTACTGATCATTATAGATAAAATAATAGCATTTACAGAGATCAGGATGTTGGATTTTGAATCGGCCATCTGGCTCAGGTTGTTCTGGCTTTGTGCCACTATTCTGAATACAGTTGATACAGCCCTTTCTGATTGTGACTCTTTTTCTTTTTTCTTTTTGACGTCTGCCAGTTTCTTTTCTTCATCTTCAGTGATCCCTGCCTCCTTGTTTTTTTCTTTGCCTTTATCTTTATGTTTAACAAGTTCTGGGATTTCTCCTTTCTTGCTGTTTTTCTTGCCAGGTTTTTCTTCCATGATTCTTTTATCCTTCAATTCCTGCAGATATACAGTTTTTAGTGGTTGTAAATTTTCTTTCGCAAAGGAAGTGAAATAAGTATGTTTCTCAAGGAATTCAATATTCAGTTTCCGCCAGTCTTTCTTTGATAGATCCTGGCCACCAAAATCATTCAGTTCTTCACGCAGAAGCCTGTTTTTTTCTTTGAAATCGCCAGTGCCCAGGTGAAACAGGTCAGCATCACAAATTATTTGTTCTATTAAATTGTTCGGGCTTTGTGGAATCCTGGTAGCATTGATGCAGCCTTTTACTTTGTCAATAACAGCCTGGCCTGCCTTATGCTCATTTAAAAATTTCAAAGCCAGCTCAATACTTAACTCTTCATGGCCTTTTGCTGTTCCACCGCTATAGCCTGTATCATGAAACCATGCAGCAAGAGCTAAGGCAAACCGATCTTCATCTGCCAATTGATAGTATTCTGCCATTTTTTCTGATGCAGCGAGCACTTCTTGTGTATGCAGGAGTGTGTGAAAGTGGATGCTTTTACTTACTTTAGTCTGATATAAGTCAGTTGCATAATTTTGAGCAGCAGATAGTATTTGATATTGATTTTCAGTCATGCTATAAAGATAAGTTTTGATAAATTTATACAAAATATAAAGAATGCAGCGATTAAATTTTTTAGGCAAGATAGTTCTGCCATTGATCTTCATTACAGCCGTACTCAATTGTTGCAAGGCGAAAAAGTACATATATAAATCACCGCCACATTATGATTTTTCAAAGAGTTTTGAAGACAAGCTCGATTTGAGAATAAAGGAAATATCAGGCATTGTTTGGGATAGCAGGAAAGATGAATTCATAACCCATAATGATGAATCGGGTAAAATTTTTTACCTGGACAAGGAATCTAAATTAATAAAAAGGGAATTTCATTTTGCTGGTAAAGGTGATTATGAAGATATAGCCATTGTGAATGGTGTCCCTTATATCTTAAAAAGCGATGGAGAGATCACGAAAATAATTGCTGATAGCACAGGCAAGCAATTCGCTGTTGAAGCTGGCAAAATCCCATTGTCAGGCGCTAATGATTTCGAATCGATGTATTATGATTCTTCACGGAGTGCATTGATCGTTTTATGTAAGAATTGCAAAATTGACGATAAGAAAACGATAAGTGCATTTGCTTTTTATCCCGATTCAATTGGTTTTGTAGATAAGCCTGTTTTTACAATTGATCTTGCAAAAGTTGCTGAGCTGTCTCCAAGAGCAACAACAAGGCTGGAGCCTTCGGCAGCAGCGGTTCATCCTAAATTACACAAGGTTTTTATAGTTTCATCAGGAAGTAATCAATTATTGATCGCTGATCTTGATGGAAACCCCGAAGCAGTGTTTATGCTGGCCAAAAAATTATTCCCGCAACCTGAAGGGATTACTTTTAAGAATAACGGCGATATGTATATTTCAAATGAAGGAGTGTCGGGTAAAGGGACTTTACTCCGTTTTATTTATACGCCATAAAATTATTACTCAAGTCCTTCGGCTTTAAGAGCTCGTCTTGCTATATATTTTTTCTCGATCCTGTGAATGATACGAAGCGATAATACAAGCCAAATAAAACCAGCGGCTAAACCGGCAATTACATCACTTGGATAATGTACCCGCAGGTATATCCTGCTGAAACTGATCAATAAAATAAGGATGATCAAAATGATGATAAGAGAAATTTTCAACCAGTTTTGTTTTACTTCATGCCAGATAATATAGATGAACAAACCATAGAAAACCACTCCGATCAATGCATGCCCGCTGGGAAAACTATAGCCACTGACATCACCGATTAACTGCAACTCAGGCCGGTCACGCCGAAAAAATTCTTTCAGAGAAAAACTTATTACGACACTGCTTAGCGCCAACGAAGCGATCCGTATTGCAAACCATTTATGTTTTTTATAAATAAAAAAGACGATCAATAGAAAATTTAATGGAATGAGCAGCGTATGCTTTCCTAAGAAAGTAATGAAATTCATAAAACGGGTTCTGCCAGGAGTGGTATAAGAAGCCACCGCCTTGAAAATATTTTCATCAAATTTTGATCCATCTATAACAAACACTACCCTGACGGCATAGATAAAAACAATAAGTGCCAATAACAGCAACAGGACAAATAAAAACTCGAGGGTAAATACGGATAGCCAGGGCTTTTTTTTTGCAGGAGGAGTAGTTTTTTGTTGCATAGAATAAAAAGTTTTTAATCAGATCTTCAAACCAAATAATTCTATGTCTTCATTTTTCCCTTTCAGATCAACCATGCCCATACTTTCAGTTTGCCAATCTTTCATATCCAGTAATTCGATCATTTCTTTAGATACTAAAAATTTTTGATTTAGTTCGGTACAGGCACTCCTGATGCGGGCTGCTGTATTAATTGTGTCGCCACTCATAACCAACTCTTTTTTTGCAATGCCTACCTGGCCTACTGTAACATCGCCTGTATGAATACCAACTTTGTATTCAGGTACAATATCATATGCCCTCCGGAATACTTCCGTATTCATATTTAATATTTTCCTTGCTTCAATAATAGAGTTAATGCATTTCTTTGCATTTGCGGTACTGCTGGGCCACCATGCTACTATTTCATCACCTACATACTGGTAAACACGGCCCTCATGTTCAGCTATGCCGGCAGCCAAACAATAAATTACATCACGTATAAACTGAAAATATTCTTTATGTCCTAATTTTTCGGCTATCGGGGTTGAATTTCTCAAATCAATAAACATGATGATACGGTTTTCATTTGTTGGTTGCAGGTACCGGCCAACAATGATGTTTAAAAAGACTCCCTGTGAATATTTGTTGTTAACTTCTAAAGCAAGCTGTGTAAGGAGAAATAATAAAACCCATTCCGGCATTTTTTGCAGTACCCATTTTTCACCAAATGTGCTTTGTACAAATCGTGTAAATGCTTCCGCAGCTGACCGGTGTTCTATTAGTAAACTATAGGTGAAATAAATAAAAAAATTCATGAAGATCCCTATAATAATAAGAAGCAACGTTTTAACACTAAGGTTTATCCACGGTGGTTTATTATATAGGAAGTTTTTTAAAACAATGATCAGGAAATAGCCAATGATAAGGCTGAAAATAAATACATTCAGTTCACGGAGAAGAATAGTCCTGAGTGTACCAGCTTCAGTGGTTACATATTTGGTGCTATAATTGTCGGTTGCATAGCGGGTAAGAAAAATAAGAAAATCAATGACTGTCCAGGCAATAGCTATGGCAAGAATTAATTTTAATTCTCTTTTTCTTACTGCCGATCGCCTTGGTAAAATGATGTTCTTTTGGGCCATTATATTTTTTTTTATCGCATCCGATCATTTCTTATAACAATTTTTAGTCCGGGTTCAATCAGAAAGTAAGATTCACTTTGGTGCCAAAGCTGAAATTGAAAATTTTCTCACCCGGAGAAAATCCTGCAAAAGTGGTAATTGTAAATGCATTAAAAGGTAAAAAATAGAAGCCACCACCATAGGCGTTATGCCATTTTTTAGAACTTTCACCCTCCAGCCATACACGGCCAACATTATAAAACCCGGTTATGCCAAACGGCCCGGGAAATACATAAGATTTTATATTAAACAATTTGTATTTCAGCTCCAGGCTTCCATACAAACTTGACCGGCCCATATACCTGTTCTTTCTAAATCCAAGCAGGTTTTGATCGGCACCCATACTCATTGCCTGGAAGTATTCATAATTACCGTAAACACGGCCACCACCTAGTCCTAATACAGCCACCAGACTTGCCGGGTCACTCCAACTGGCATATACTCTCATGTCAGAAAAATATCTTGTGATGTTTTTGCTACCGCTGGTAATACCTGCGACAGACATCACCTCTGTATTCCAAATAACTCCACGAGTGGGGAAGAAATCATTATTTCTGTTATCAATTGATAATATCACTTTTCCGCCCACGTAAGTTTTTTTGCTGAATATATCTGCTGAATCCAGACCTGACGCCGGGTTTCCTAATACCTTATCATTATTATCCCCATACTTTCCCTGGTAATGATAAAAATAAGGGCCAATAGAAAAATGAAATATATCAGAGTATCGTTTGCGCAGCATAGCCTGAAGTTCTATTGCATCGTAACGGGCCCGGTAATAACCACTGGATACAGGTTGGGTTATTTTTGTATTATTACCCAAGCCAAAGAAAAAATTTAAAGAAGGAGATTGCATTTCACCTTTTAAAACTAAATCAACATCTCTTGTTATATGATTGAATTCTCCGAAATATTTCAGGTGATAGGCTTTATGAGAAACTGAATACAATGCAGAAAAATCCTGGTTAGTAGCATAAGGTAAGTTTCTAAAACCATATGTAGTTCTTGAAAATCCAATTCCTGCAACAAATCCTTCTTCTGTGTTTGCGCCTAATAGCACTTTTGGAAACTTGGTTTTATTATATGTAAAACCATAAAAACTGTTCGAGTTCACTGGTGGATCTTTTGAAAAACGATTCTTTGTTTTTCTACCGCTACTCCGGATATTATTTCCTTCTGCTTTAATATCATAAAGCAATGTTTCCGTACTTCCTTTTATATCAAATGTGTCATTCCCTTTGCCACCAATGATGCGGAGCTTAATTACTGATTTTACATCTTCATCAATTTGAAATAGATCATTCCCATTCAATCCGTACAATTGAATTTCATGTGTGGTCCGGGGGTTGAACTTTCTTTCATACATCACAAAGCCTGTATCTTTTCCAATCTCTCTTGCAAATACTTTTACATCCAGGCTATCATTCTTCATACTTACTTTAAAGTATTCCTTCTTATTGCTACCCAACACATATACTCTTCTTGAAATAAAGCGATAGTATTTCATCGCAGCTTCCACCAGCATATCCCTTCGACTTATTAATTTTTTAATGATCGTTTCACCATTTATTAAAAATACTTCCGGAGGTAATTTTTTAACGGCGCTGCGAATAACATCATCTGTAAGAAGCTGTTTAAATTCAATAACTGTTTTTTCCCACTCGCTGGCATCCAGATCTGTTAGAAATAGCCTGTCGAAATCTCTTGCAGAAAAACCCAACCATTCCACATTATCTATTTTGTTATTAAAACCCGATAAAAAAGGCATCAGGCTATTGCTGGCAATTTTTATTAATTTTCCATCGGAAAAGAAATAAGCCTGGTCTCTATCTTTTGGTATAGGATAATATAATTTTCCTTTACCTGTATCAGTTGTTGCCCATCTCCATTGATCGAAATGCCGATCAAAGTCTCCGATAAGAATGTCGAGTAATCTTGCCTTTAATACGGCAAACTGATCGGCACGATGATCATTGTCCTCAAGCATTTTGGTAATTATTTTGCCTGTGCTTTTCGTTTCCGTCCCGTCAGGGACTGCATCTGTTTCTTCGAGCATGCATACCGAATTTGCAAACAATTTTTGATAGAAGCCTAATTCAGGATCGTCGGGTACAAAATATAATTCTGGATCAGGGGCAGCGATCTTCAATGCTTTTGCCATTGTGGAAATAGTAAGAGGTGCATAGGGGTGGGCAGCTGAATTAAATTCCTGTACGAGATCCTGCGCCAATGATCCTCTGAAATTTGCGGGCAATGCTTTAGTTGGATTTTTATCTACAGATCGCAAAACCCATTGTTTCCCGTTTTTATCCACGAGCTTTAATGATTTTGTTTGCTTGCCCCCGCCGACGCCAGTGATTTTTAAACCTCCTTTTACTTTTTTCAGATCAAACACTTTCATATTAACTACCGCATTCCACTCGGGTCTGTAATTTTGACCAATTACAAATTTTTTAAATCCACTTAACATCGGATATTTTTCACTGGCAGAAATATTTACGGTGTCTTTAAATTGTATGCCAGGTTTAACTACTCTCACTGATGAATCCTGAACGGGCTCGGGTATAAAAGAAAAATTTAATAATGTAGTGTCATATGCTCTTTTGATAGAGTCTGCAGCTATAGTAGCGCCGGCTTCAACTGTATAAAAAGTTGAAGTAAGATTTTTATTTGTTGAAACTTCCAATACTACAAAGCCGGGTAAGGCGGCAACAAAAGGACTTTTTTTGGTATGGGAAACACGACTCCCTTTACAACCACCACCACTTACTATATAACTGAAACTACTATCCTGTATCAGCTGAAGATTATGTTCATGACCTGCTACGAATACGAGTTTGGGATGGTTTTTGGCTATAGCAGAAATTTTGTTAACCATATTTGTATAATTCGGATGCGGCAGATCCTGCGGCGTACCAAACAAACTTCTTGCAATTGGATAGATCGAGCCAATTACAGGCAAAGGGATATATGCCTTTGCTACCATGTCAGTGAATGGGAAAATATGCTGCTTAAGTCCATAATACCCACCATGGATTCCATTACTTTTAAAAGGATGGTGGCAGGCAAAAATGACTAGCTTTTTTAAGTTGCGGTTAAGGATATCTTCCAGTTGACCTAAGAGTTCATCTTCAGTTTTACAATCACAATCTGATTCTACCCCAGGCTTATCATATTGATGAAGCCACCATTGGCTGTCAAATAATACTAAGGTTACATCGTCACTTAAGGATACTTCTACCGGGCCAGGACAACCATCCTTGGGTAAAAAGTTTACATTGCTTTTGCCGGAAGAAAAATCAACATAAGTCTGTTCACGCAGTATACCTTCATAGCCGGTACGCTTTCCCTCATCCCAATCATGATTACCGGGGATCATAATGATCTTTGCATCGGTACCATCAGCAATTGCTAATTGGGAGTCAAGCGCCGCTTTTCCATCATTGTAATTATACAATTCGTCATCTTGCAAACCTGAAGGATAAATATTGTCTCCCAGGAAAAGAACGGTAGTTTTTTTGTCAAGCTTTATCAGTTTTCTGACAGCATCCCTTACCGGGTGCCTTCCATTGGTAAGACTTCCGCCATCACCTATCAGAACTATGCGTTGTGTAATGGTATCTTTTTGTGCACTGATTTTAAAGTTAGAACAAAGAATAAAAACAAGAACAACGTAAATCTGTTTGATCATTTTAAGAGGGCAATTTTCTGGATAAAAAAATTAAATTTACTTAAATAAAACAGAAGTAAAAAACTACTTAGCAGCTTCTGTAATTTTGAATTGATCAGTATTATAATAAATATAAAAGAAATAAAATCAAATGGACAATATTTGCTCAGATTTCGAAAAATCGTATCTTTTGCGGTTTATAAGAGGAAAAATAAACTACCCAAAACTAACTGCTATGCGTCACCACCTACTATTTACTTTTTTATTATTTGCAACATCGTCTATTTGCCTGGGCCAGGCGAATGATTCGGCAACATCTGTTGGCTCAACAAAATTTAAAAACAATGGTTCGAAAAAATTCTGGATGGGCGCCAACTACCGGAAGGAATGGGCAACACCAATTACCGTTCCCGTACTTCATCTTGCAACGGATCACGGAGGTTTAAAACCTGTAAAACGAGGAGGAGGTAAACAAACAAAGTCATTGCGGCTTGAGGATGCAGCGGGCCGGCAATATTCGCTTCGTTCTATTCAAAAATTCATTACAAGCAAGACTTTGCCGGGTGGTTTGGAAAGTGAAGCTGCAGCCGATCTTGTACAAGATGGAGTTTCTGCTTCTTATCCATATTCGGCATTATCTGTTCCACCATTGGCAGAAGCCGCTGGTATAACTCATGGAAGTGTCAAACTCGTTTATATACCTGACGATCCCTTATTAGGTGAGTATCGTGAAGACTTCAAGAACATGCTTGCTTTGCTGGAAGAAAGATTACCCGAGCCTTACAATAAAGCAGATGACACAGATGAAACGTTGATGAAACTGCAGGACGATAATGATAACAATGTTGACCAGCTTGCTTTATTGAAGATAAGGATACTGGACATGTTTGTTATGGATCTTGATCGTCATGAGGGACAATGGACATGGACTACAACTGATAATGGCAAAGGCAAAACTTTTTCGCCTATTGCTAAAGACCGTGACCAGGCTTTCTATACAAACCAGGGTGTGATACCGGGCATTGCAAAATGGCCCTGGCTGGTTCCACAACTGGAAGGTTTAAAAGCTAAATCCAATAATATTAACCGATTCAATTTTGCTGCCCGCAATTTTGACCGTTTTTTCCTGAATGCATTAACAGAACAGCAATGGAAAGAAGCCGTTGAACAATTTAAAACACAAATGACGGATGAAGTACTGGAAAATGCAATTAACCAGCAACCCAAAGAAATTCGGAACATTTCTGGGGATAAAATTCTTGCTATCTTAAAGAAACGCCGGAACTATATTGTAGATGAAGTGATGCAGTATTATCGCTTCCTTGCCGAAACAGTAAGCATTACAGGCTCTGATAAAAAGGAATTGTTTGAGTTGAATAATAGTGATGGCTCATCAACGCTTACTGTTTATAAAATAACAAAAGAAGGGGAGCAGTCAACAAAAATGTATGAACGTACATTTAATGCTGATCAAACAAAGGAACTGCGAATGTATGGTTTTGGAGGAGATGACAAATTTGTCGTGAAGGGCGGTGATGGAGATATAAAAGTGAGGATGATTGGTGGTAGCGGGGATGACAACTTTGAAAACACTACAAAGGGAAAAGGCGGACTTGTTTATGATACGACAGGAGAGAACAATAAAATCACGGGATCATTCAAAAACAAAACATCAAAGGACACATCTGTAAATAAATATGATTTCCTAGGATTTAAATATAATCAGACGATTCCTTTTGTATCGCTTACTTATAATAGTGACGATGGCGTATTATTCGGCTTCTCATTAAAATTTATAAAGCAGGGCTTTAGAAAAGATCCTTATAAAAGGATGCATACATTTGCTATTAATCATGCTTTTGCAACTAAGGCATGGAATGTCCGTTGGGCTTCTGAATTTATCAACGCCATAGGGAAAAACACAGATATTTTATTTAATGCCAATTTGAATTCACCGGCCACAACAAATTTCTTTGGCTATGGTAATTCATCTGTATACGATAAAACAAGTACAAACCCGGAGGATAAAAAATTCAGGTATTACCGTGCCCGTTATTCAAAGGGAGATATTGGAATAGGATTTAGAAAAAACTTCAGTAAAAAGGTTAACCTGATTCTTGCCCCGGCGTTCCAGTATTATCGCCTTGAAGCAGACGAAAATTTTTCAAGATATATAACTACGGCACCCGCCAATGGTCTTGATCCCGCGACCTTATATGAAAAACAATATTATATTGGCGGCTATTTTGCATTAAACATAAATACAAAAAACAATCAAATATTACCAACTAAGGGTATTACCTGGAATACAACATACAGGGTTATGCGTGGCATGAATGATGTGAGTTATGACTTCTCGCAAATAAGATCTGATTTTGCTTTCTTCCTTCCATTAGGGAAGAACTTCACATTTGCTTCACGATTTGGCGCGGGTCATAATTTTGGCGAGTTTGAATTCTACCAGGCGCAATACCTTGGAATGTTGGATAACTTAAGAGGATACAGAAAAAATCGTTTGGCAGGTGAGTCAATGGCGTATAACAATACAGAATTACGTATACGATTTGGTGATTTCACAAGCTATTTATTTCCAAGCGGACTTGGTTTGATCGTATTTCATGATATAGGTAGGGTATGGCATGATAGTGATGCAACCAATAAGTGGCTTACTGGTTATGGTGGTGGTATTTGGATAGCACCAATGCGCCGGGCTGTTATCTCAATTCTGTTTACAGCCTCAAAAGAAGAATCAGCATTACCTTTGATCGGATTTGGCTGGCAGTTTTAATAATAAATAATTTTGATACAGGTTAAAGGCCGTTCCCTCCAGGAACGGCTTTTAATTTTGTAATATTTTTCAACCTACTGCCTTAATCTTTTGCAATAATTAGCTCAAACAGTTTTTAGATGTGAGTCTAAAAGAAAAATGGGATGTACATTTATTTTTAAATGTTTTGACCCGCAGAAAAAAACACTTCATATTCTATTTTATATTAATTTTAGTTTTTAAGTTTAATCATTAATACATCATTGAACAAACCAATTATGAAAAAAGAGATTGTAAAAGGAGTATTGTTATCGGGCGTATTGTCACTAATGATCTCCTGTAATTCAAAAGAAGAAAAAACCGCAGCGGCTTCGATCGACAAAGAACAGATCAAAAAAGAAATTCAAGCCAAGGAAGATGGGTTCGCTGAACTTTACAATACAGGCCAATTGAAAGATATAGGCTATTATGCAGATGATGCGACAACCTTTTTTCAAAACAGGCCACCATTGATTGGCAGAGAGGCAATAGTTGAATTTTACAAATCCGCTATAACTTCAAATACCAATAAAATTTCATTTACGTCTAAAGATATTTTTATATCAAATGATGGAAACCAGGTTGTAGAGATCGGTTATTTTAAAGTTGTTGACTCAACGAAAACTCCTATTAATACCGGGAATTATATGAGTCTGTTTGAAAAGAGAGATGGTAAATATGTTTGCGTAAGAGATATGAGTGCTTCTGATATGCCAGCTGAATAAAGAGATAAGAATATATATATTTATTAAAGGCTGAACGAAAATATATTCGTTCAGCCTTTTTTTATTGTATAATTTTTTTAAATAAAAGTGCAGTAATTATCTTCTTCTGCCACCTCCGCCGCCGCCACCCATGGAACGGCCGCCACCACCGCCACCGCCACTCATAGTACGACCACTACTTGAAGAGCTTGGTCTTGAAGAAGACATATTTGATGTTGATGGTCTGCTACTCGATGATCCCCTGTTATTTGATCCGCTCATATTATTTGATGTTGATGGTCTGCTACTCGATGATCCCCTATTATTTGATCCGCTCATATTATTATTAACACCAGTTGATCCCCTGTTAGATCCACTCATATTATTATTAACACCAGTCGATGCTCTGTTACCACTACCATTACCATAACCACCCTTTGCTTTATTGTTTGATACGGTATTAGAAGTGTTTCTGCTGTTATTGTTGTAATGATTAATTTGATTCCTATTTCCATTATTAATGACAACAGTATTACCCCCACCATAATGACCACCATGGTAACCGCCATGATAGTAATAATTATTATGGCGATATATGCCAACTGCTATACACATCCCCATTGCAAAATAAGGTGGATAGTACCCGTAATAATAAGGTGGATAATAGGGCACATAGGCAGGTGAATACACATACTGTACGATCGGTGCAGATTGAACTACTACAGTAGTAGTTGCCGGAACTTCTACAACAACAGGGTTTGAACCAGTATAACCGGGATTAGCAGTAACTGGAGATTGCCCTTTTGGTTCAATAACATAATCTTTACCGTATACTTCCGGATCACCAACCGCCTGTATAGTAACTTTGCCTTTTTCTTTGTTCACTAAAATAACCGCGACATCCTGTGTTTCCTTTTTACTTACATCAACCTGTAGAATAAATGTAAAAGAGGAATCTTTTTTCGTGGTAGTTACTTTGATAAAATCGATTTTTTTATCCAGGTCAAGGTCAAGGTTATTGATCTTTGTTTGTTCGTCATTTAACGATTTTTCAAAAGCTTCAATTGTCTTTGACTTTTGAAACAGGGTCAGTACAGCATAGAGATCCAGGTTGTCTCCAGGCAGGCCTAATAAGTCAGTTGAATCTTCCTGGGAAAAAACAGGTGAACAGAAGAAACTCATTGCTACTATTAAGAGTGGTAATTTTTTTTTCATAACGTGTATGATGTAATGATTAATAGATTCAATTGCAAGGTAAGGAAAAAGATATATGCAAAAGTTACGCATTTAAAATTGCTTTTCATTTTACAAGTTCTCTTAACGCTACGATTTGTTCTTGAACAGCATCAAGGTTAATAAGACCAGTTCGGGTCTGGTGCAATTCAATGATCAGGTTGAGGGTAAGTGACATGACAACTGCATAGGTTATTACTGCTATTTTAGCGGTACTTTTTTTCTCAACTAACTGGACACCCAACACAAAACCGTCTAATAAAATAAAGATCAGCAATACCCACAAAACGAGGAGCGGAACTTTGCTTATTTTTTCTCCATCTCTTGTGATAACAACATCGATCAAATTATTTATAGCGGGTATCATTTGTGATGAGCGCAGTACATTCCCGCTATTCTGCATTTCCATAGCCACTTTTTCCCATATCCTTTTAGAAATTAATTCGGCTCTTATTCGTTCCCGCTCAGATTTCTCTCTATCGGTATCATAATACGCAATTCTTGCTTCTACATATTCTTTAAGATCTGCACGAAGAAGGTTACGGAGACTGTCAGGATAAATATCACAACGTAATATGGCCGTATTGATATAAGCGGCTTCCTGGGTTATCACACGCCTTTGTGTTTCAAATTTTGTCATGGCAACAGAGAACGTAAAACCCATTAATAGAGATAATATGCTAAGTGCTGCCCCCTGAACCTTTCCTTTTTCGAACCTGTCTTCAGGATGTTTTTTCAAACGGTTTTTTTTGAACAGGTATCCAAAAAAGCTAAGCATGATGATCATGAAAAATACAACTGGCAGGAGGGCATATGGATGCAGGTCAAAAAGTTTAAAGGAAGTCATAAATGAATAGGTAGGTTTAATACCGAATATAATTTATTTTTTTTGTGAATCTTTTTTTAATGACTATCTCCCTTTAATAATTAGGCAAGCGTAAAGAAATTATAGTAATGTCTGGTCATTTTGAGTAAATGACGATTTTTTTTAACATTAGAAAAAATCTTCTGATATTGTTCCTTTAACCATTTACCTTTTATGCAACCATCCTTCCTCTTACGCCTTGATACATGGCAGATCATGCTTATCCTGCTTGCGTTGATGATCCTAAGTATTAAAGTTGGATTGATAACAGGAAAAAAATCCCACAAAGAATCCCCGGCTGATAACACGATACTTGCCTCTCTCTTTACCTTGCTTGGTTTGCTGCTTGCATTTACTTTTAGTATGGCGATCAATTATCATGGCATGCGGAAAGATATTATTATTGAAGAAGCGAATGACATTGGTACGGCCATTCTTCGGGCCGATCTTTATCCTGAAAGCGACCGTAATTTGTTCAGGGCAGAATTCAAAAAATATGTTGATGCCAGGGTAAACTATTTTACTGCGGGTACAGATCTGGATGAAATAAAAGCGGCACAAAAACTTTCAGTTGAGATACAACAACGACTTTGGGATCATGCTTCACAGTTCTCGAAAGATTCAAGTAATACAACAGTAGCCTCCATGCAAATGATCCCTGCACTTAATGCCATGATCGATGTTACCACCACACGCCAATATGGTGAACTAGTTCACCTGCCCGATACAATTATTTATCTCTTGTTTTTATTATCAGCTGTTTGCTCATTCTATATCGGCTATATTTTTTCAAGTAAAGAAAAATTTGATTGGATACTTGCAATGTTATTTTGTTTGCTTACCTCTCTGGTTGTCTTTGTGATCTTTGATCTGGACCGGTCGCGGCGCGGATTTATTAAGCTAGATCAAATGAACAATGCGATCGTTGAATTGAAACAGATGTTCCCGGAGAAATAAACAATCAACCACTAGCCATGTTCAATCATCGTTTAGCAAAACAGGTTTGTATTTTGCAATTACTGATATGAATACCGATGACGATATATTCAATCACTTGAAGTTCAGGGTTATCTTTTGAGTACTACGTCAATATATTTTTTTTTATTAGTAAAATCATCTAGTTTAGAAAGTAGTAATCAAGTGTAACCGAATATTGTCTTATGAAAAAAGTTATTTTATCTGTAATCATCTTTTTAGGAATACAACAAGCAGTGAATGCGCAGGAGACAAAAAAAGAGCACAAAGAATTCAAGAATTCAATTCATTTCAATTTAACAAACCCATTTATTTTTAGCTCCAGGTCTTTGGTATTTGGATATGAACGTGTATTAAATAATAAGCGTTCTTTCTCAGTAAATTTTGGACTTACAGGATTTCCTACCCTGGATATTATTGACACCGATTCATTACAGGAAAATTCAGTAATTGATAGCCGGGGATTTAATTTTTCAGCTGATTACCGCTTTTATCTTGCTGATAAAAATAAATATTCCGCTCCGCGGGGCCTTTATATCGGGCCTTATTATTCTTATAACCTTTTCGGAAGAAATTTTTCCTGGTTATTAAAGAGCACAAGCGGTTCCAATTTACTGGTGGAGTCAGACCTGAGTCTGAATGTACACACTATTGGTTTTGAAATGGGTTACCAGTTTGTTCTCTGGGACCGGCTTACACTTGATATGCTCATGATCGGACCGGGTATTGGGTCGTACAGTTTAAAAGCATCCCTTGGTACTAATTTATCCGGTGCAGATAAAGAAAAATTTTTTGAATTGCTGAATGATGCCCTTGCTGAAAAATTTCCTGGCTATGGTTTTGTTATTGATGAGGGAAATTTTAAAAGAACCGGTACAGACAAGACCACGACGTGGGGCTACAGGTATATGGTACAGGTTGGATTCAGGTTTTAAGTAATCGTTGAATTATAAAGAAGCAATTACGTTATATTTATATCCCACACTCTGAAGAAGCTGAGTTTACCAGCCGAATAATAAATTCAATTGAATGTTTTGAAAACAGAAACAAACGAAAAGAAAAAAAAACACAGGGTAAGAAGAATAATACTCCGGATCGTTGGTGTTTTTTTGATCCTCTTAATTGCTGGTGGTATCTTTTTATATTATAATCTTAACAGGCTTCTTACAAAGGCACTTCTTAAAAGTTTTAATTCAAGTGTTGCCTCAGAAGTTTATGAATTAAAATTTGAAAAACTAAGCGTCAATTTTTTGATAGGTGACGTCAAAGTGTATAATGTAGAATTAAAACCCAGGGAAAAGCCTTTGGTCAGCTATCCTTATATCAACAGTTCATTCAATCTTACTACTCAAAAAATGATCCTGAAGAATGTTGAGATAATGACCTTGATAAGATCTAATAAACTGATCCTTGATAAAATTGAAATAGCAGAACCCAGCGTTGAGTTAAAGATTGAAGATAAGCTGCCAATATTTCTGCCATTTAAAGATTCAGCTATAGCTGCGGGCCCGGAGAAAAATGATAGTAAGAAGCCTATTCATTCATTTTTTCTTAAAGAATTTGACATGATTGATGCTGAATTTCATGTTGCAAATTCAGCCAAAGAAAGAGAATTCAGTATCCAGAAATTGAATATCTCCCTAAAAGATGTGTCGATCGATCAACATCCAGGCATGGATGTAATATCTTATAATAATTTTGAACTTTCAGTTGGCGAGTTTAGAGGAGATCTACGGAAAAAATCAAGGCATATGAGTTTTAAGGATTTTAAAATAAATATTGATTCGCTTAAAATTGAGCAAAGCCGGGATACACTGATCTATCATTTCGCTGACTTTAGCACGGGTTTAAAAAACCTGGATATCCAAACTGCTGATAGCCTCTTCCGGCTTACAATGGAATCATTCGATCTTTCGTATAAGAATAAATTCATAAAGCTAAGTGGTGTCTCCTATAAACCCAACGTAAGTGAAGCAACTCTGCAGGCTAAGCATAAATATCAAAACACACAGTTCTCCTGTACAATGGGTACGTTGAACCTGGTGGGTGTAGATTTTGAGTCGCTGATATACAAAGAGAAAATATTTATTGATGAAGTTGTTCTTGATAAAGTATCGGCTACACTTTTCAAAGACAAAACAAAACCAGCTGATCTTAGTCGTTTTCCCGGATACCTGGGGCAAACTATAACGGGTATAAAATCACCTTTACTAATAAAGAAAGTGAGGGCAACGAATGTGAACCTGGTTAACAAGGAACGCAATGAAGATGGCAGTTATGCAACAGCGAATGTAAACAGGGCGACACTGGAAGTAAAGAACATTACAAATCTTTCATCTGCTGAAGCATTGTCGGTAAAAGCCGATGCATTTATTGAGAATAAAGCTCATGTCAATTTAACTTTAGGTTTCAGTTATGCGCAGCCTCAATTCAGCTTCAATGGAATAATTGCGAAATTTAATTTGCCTGATCTAAATCCGTTAATAGAGGCATATACACCAGCAAACGTCAAGAAAGGAACGGTGGATGAAATGGTATTTTCCGGTACTGCTTTACGGACAGGCTCAAGCGGCACCATGAAATTTCTATTTCATGACCTGGATATTGCAATGGAACTCGAGGGAAAAGCAAAATGGAAGAGCTCAGTTCTTGCATTCGGAGCAAACAATTTACTGCCTTCTGCAAATCCGGCTTCAGGTCTGCCGCCACGCATTGTAGATTTTCATGTGAAGAGAGATATGAATAAATCATTTGTCAACCTTCTTATTAAATCAATTTTAGCAGGATTGAAAGAAACAATGCTCATGTCGAAAGAAAACAAGAAAGAATATCGTGCAGATAAAAAGGAGGCCAAAAAAGAAGCAAGAGAAGAAAAAAGAGAAGCAAAAAAGGAAGCCAAAAAAGCGAAGAAAGATCAAAAAAATAATTAAGAAATAACCTTCCCCGGGTGATACAACAAAGACACTACCCTGGTGTAATTATTTCCCTTCAGTTTAAAAATATTATTGTCCTCGAACAGAGCAAAAGATCACATCAAACGTATTACTCTAATACGGCAAGGGTAAATCCAAATTTGGGTAAGGGAAACCTATGCAGTTACCATCAATACGGACGGAATAAAGAAAGCAATGTATGATTACTATATTATTAATTTTAGCAACATTCAAACTTTTTAAGCATAGAAAAAATATTCAGGAAACACCATAAAAAATGACCATAATTTTTTGGAAAATAGAAATTGAGTTCCTACATTTAAATAAGCATATATGTTAAACAAGATTAAGGAGATAGATCCGTTTGTAAACCACACTTACATACCTGTCTACACTGCAGTTTGAGAAAGCCGAAATTTTTATGTTGATAGTAGCGTAAAAAACGAAGTTTGTTATTTTGTAATCCGTTTATGCTTAATTCCTACCCGTATGATTCTTTTTGCCTGC
Source organism: Bacteroidota bacterium (assembly GCA_005882315.1). Taxonomy (NCBI): domain Bacteria; kingdom Pseudomonadati; phylum Bacteroidota; species Bacteroidota bacterium. The sequence goes on along the minus strand of VBAR01000001.1, from coordinate 455,571 downwards.
ACAGTACAGTGACAAGTAAATTGCTTTTATAGCCACACTCATAAAAAAATGACTTTACTCAGTATTAAATAAAAACTGTTCAAATAAATTTACAACTGAAGAATTTATCATCCTTCAAACCTTTAAATCAAATAAACCATGAATATGCAACCCAAAAAACTACTTATCGTAACAATGTTGTTTCTTTTCTCTGCGCCCATCGTGAATGCACAAACCGATTCATTACAACAAAAAAGCCTTGAAGTCTATGGCTTCGCCATGGTGGATATGGGTTACAATTTTGATCAGATTGACCCGAGGTGGTCCGACGCGTTAAGGATAAACCGCCTGCCCAAATACAAAAACCAGTTTGCACCGGATGGAACATTTTTCTTTGGAGTAAGACAAACACGTTTTGGTGTAAAAGGCTACACACCTACAAAAAAGGGTGACCTGACTGTAAGGTTCGAGTTTGATATGTTTGGTACCGGTTCAGATGAAGGACAAACCACTATGCGGCTGCGCTATGCCTATGGACAATTAGGAAAATTTCTTGTCGGTCAGGCAACTTCACCTTTTATGGATGATGATCAATGGCCGAACACACTGGAATACTGGGGTCCTAGCGGCATGGTGTTTTACAGGAATGTACAAGTTCGGTTTATGCCAATAAACGATGCTGACAAAGAATTATGGATTGCCTTGGAACGCCCAGGTTCCGGCGCAGACAAGGGAACAATTTCGATGCCTGAACTTCCATCAGTAGACAGTGTAAAAGCTAAACTTTCCGCTCCTGATATTTCTGCCCACTTTAAAAAAAGGGGTAAATGGGGCAGCGTTCAATTGGCAGGTATCTTTCGCCCACTGAACTGGGAAGATACCCGCGTTAATAAGGGCGGCACTGATCTTAGTGGAAGCGCTACGGGATGGGGAGCCAATTTGAGTGCCGTGATCAATTTAACAAAGAACACAGTATTCCGAGGTAACTATGTGTATGGCGAAGGCATTGAAAATTATATGCAGGATGCGCCTAATGACATAGGCACTGTTATTACTGGTATTCCGTCCAAACCTATTGAGGGTCAAACCTTGCCAGTTACCGGGATAACGGCATGGGTTGATCATAACTGGAATCCTACCTGGTGGACATCTCTTGGTTACTCAACTGTTTCCATAGAAAACACAGCAACTGCGGCAGGCACCACTTCTTATAAAGCTGGCCAATATGCCATGCTCACTATTGGTACTACTCCAGTTAAAAATACCATGGCAGCTGTTGAATTACAGTGGGGCCAGCGGGAAGGAGAAGATGGTTTTAAAGCAGATTGTATGAAGATCCAGTTCTCTTTCAAATATAATTTCTCAACTACATTCTTCAAGGCAAAAGGCGGGCAGAATTAGTTCTTGAAACATTAACCATTTTTAAAAAATAAAAACTTAAGAATATGAAATCGAAAAGTTCCCGCGCAGCATTGCGGATAATTTTCCTTCTTACTCTTTGTGCATTTATTGCAATACCGGTATTAAAAGCACAGACCAAAGAGCAAATAGAAAAAGCATTAAATGATGCATATGAAAAATTCAAAAACCTGAAAGAAGGAAAAAATGCAGATTACATCAAAGAGTTGGCGACTGTTGATCCAAACATTTATGGAATTGCGATCGTAACAACGGATGGCCAGGTATACACCAAAGGCGATCTGAAAAGCGCCGTATCAATACAGTCAATTTCCAAAGTGTTTACGATGGCGAAAGTGATAGAAGAAAATGGAGCAAAATTTATTATGGATAAGATCGGCGTGGATGCTACTGGTATGCGGTTTAATTCGATCGTTGCAGTTGAAATGCAGAAAGGAAAAGAAATTAACCCATTGGTAAATCCGGGAGCGATCGCATCAACCAGTCTTGTAAAAGGAGCAGACTCTGCTGCCAAATGGAAAAGTATTATGGCCATTCACAATGATTTTGCCGGAAGACAGCTTTCTATTGATATGCCAGTGTATATAAGTGAAGCCGGAGATAATCTTCGCAATCAGGCTATCGCCCATCTGCTTTTTGCTTATGGAAGAATGTATTTTGATCCGGTACAGTCAACTGATATCTATACCAAACAATGTGCTATCAGTGTGAACGCAAAAGATCTTGCTATAATGGCGGGCACACTTGCCAATGGTGGAGTAAACCCTGTTACCAAAAAAGTATGCGTTTCCTCTGAAACAGTAAAATACGTTTTACCGGTAATGGCGACAGCGGGTCTATATGACGACTCGGGTCAATGGCTTGAGGCAACTGGTGCACCTGCAAAATCCGGAGTAGGTGGCGGTATCATTGCTGTAGTTCCAGGCAAGTTTGGAATTGCAGTTATCTCTCCTCCATTAACACCTGCGGGAAATAGCGCAAAAGCAATTGCTACCATTAAATACATAATTGAACAATTAGGTGTAAATCCTTACCAGATCACTCCTAAAAGATAAAACTACTAAACATTATAAAAACAACTGGTCGCAGTATAAGGGCTAGTTGTTTTTTACATTAGTTGACCATCCTTTTCAAAGGCAGGTTCACAGATCCTGTTAACAAAATAATTGCCTGATCAATTTTTTTCAGTGTAGCATTAGTGTTGATCAATTCATTATAACTTCAATATAATCATTAACTAACTTATGAAATTACAAACAGTTCTTAATTGCCGTACCTTAATAATGAGTGTCCTGGTTTTATCTCTAAGCATGATGGCTCATGCGCAGGATAAGCCAGCCAACCCTGATGATGATTCAACTAAATATGTTCCTTATAGGATAATGTTTGGTCATAGAGTGGCCAAGTCTAAATTTGGTGAACTTAATATCCGGCCGTATACCTATTTGCGTTATCTCAATCAAAATTCGATCGATAAAACCTATACAGACGGCTTTGGGAAAACCCAAACCGTAGATCCCCGGCAGGATGTACAGTTACAAAAAGTAAGTATTTACTTCACTGGCTGGGCCTTTGATCCGAAGTTTACTTACTTTTTATACGTATGGACCACCAACGCCTCCCAGGGACAGGGTGCACAGGTAGTTGTTGCCGGAAATCTTTCTTACACTGTCAGTAAACATTTAAGATTTACAGGAGGTATTATGTCGCTACCCGGGGTAAGAAGTACGGAGGGAAATTATCCCTTCTGGCTATCAGTTGATAACCGAATGATCGCCGATGAATTTATGCGTCCTTCTTATACCAGTGGATTACAAGTCAGAGGTGAGATCATAAAGAAACTTACCTATTCGGTCATGTTGGGAAACAACATGAGTACGCTAGGAGTTGATGCCGGGCAGATCGATAACAAACTCAGTACAGTAGCAGGGGCGCTGGTTTTTTTACCTACTACAGGTGAGTATGGAATCTTCAATGGTGCTTATGGTGATTACGATATGCATGAGAAAGTAGCTACCAGGATGGGTGTTCATTTTACCCGAAGTGATGAAACACGACAAGGTCAACCCGAAAATAGTGCCTTTGAAAATGTATCATTAAGGGTTTCTGATGGCAGTTCTATTTTCCTGCCCAACTTATTCAATCCCGGAACACAGATCGATGAAGCACAGTACCAAATGCTTAGTTTCGATGCTGGCGCAAAGGTTAAGGGGTTTGCTCTTGAAGGAGAATTTTATTGGAGAAAGATCAACAATTTCAAATTAATAGGTTCTCCCATGGCCTTAACCGAACTAAATGATAACGGATTTCAACTTCTTGCATCAGCTATGGTTCTTCCAAAAAAACTCCAGCTGTACACAACGTATTCTAAGATCTTTGGAGAGTATGGTGAGCCAACGGAAACAAGAGTGGGCTTCAATTTCTTTCCTTTCAAAAATACAATTGGTGTTCGTCTGAATGGCCAGGCTACATTCATGAATAAATGTCCTGTTGGTGGTTTGGCATATCCGTATACTGTGGGTGCAAATGGAACAATCTTTAATCTTGACCTGGAGCTTAATTTTTAATTGTTGAAGATCATTCCATTTTTCAGTGACGAAAGAAAATAAAAAAAATTCTGTTCAAAAAAATTAATATCATGAAACAGATCTGCTTTAGAAAAAACAACACTAATTCTTCAGTAACATCATTTGCTGCCAAAGCATTAGTTATTCCAGCGTTTTTTTTGTTACTGGTTTCAAATAATGGTTTTTCGCAGGTCAATAAAGATTCAGTTATACTTAATGACTCCCATTTTCATTTAACAAACTATGTACAGGAAGGAACAGACATTCACAAGTTTCTTGAAATAATGGGAAACAAAGTTGGACGTGTTGCATTATTTGGTATTCCGCTTCAGCAAATGTGGAATTACAACAACAGCGGAAATTTTGCTCCCACTTATTACCTGGCAAGTGATGATCCGCTTTACTATTATTCATTTACTGATGCCTACATAGCGATGGCGTATAAGTCGCTTACCAAAGAACAGCAGGCAAGATTTGATCCGATGATCACCGGGTTCAATCCTGCTGATATGTATGCTACCGATCATATTAAAAGAGTATTGACAACATTTCCCGGAGTGTTTACAGGCATAGGCGAATTTTCAATTCATAAAGAATTTGTTTCATCAAAAGTTGCAGGCCCTATTGCTACATTAAATAATCCTGCACTCGATCGTATACTTGATTTCTGCGCTGAATCAGGATTGCTGGTTATCCTGCATAATGATATCAATATGCCATTTCCAAAATCAGGACAGGAGAACTGGGATATTGAACAGATCAAAGCATTGTTTGCAAGACATCGCAATACACCAATTATATGGGCGCATTGCGGTGTAGGAAGAATTGTAAGACCGGTGAAAGACCAGATGGCCATGCTCGATAAAGCACTTGCCGATCCGAAATCGGGTAATATCTATATTGATATTTCGTGGGGTGAAGTTGCCAAGTATGTAACTGAAACGCCTGAAGCAACAGCAAATACAGCAGCGGTTATCAATAAATATCCTGATCGATTTTTAATGGGTACTGATGAAATGGCGCCGACGAACCAGGCTTCTTATCTGAAGATATTGGACTTGTATAAGCCATTATTTGAAAAACTTACACCTGATGCAAAACAAAAATTATTGAAAGGTAACTATGAGCGGTTGTTTGATGCTGCAAAAGTAAAAGTAAGAGCCTGGGAAAAAGCTCATGTAAATGATCCCCCAAAGATCCCATCAGCAACCCCGTCTTCAGGTATTGGTAAAGATTGAAAGGCGGTAATAATTGTTGACGGGATACGATGATTTTTTTTGATGTAATAAACCTTAACCATGGGAAAGATCCGAGTGGAAAGAGTTTGTGCCGCAAAAATGATAGCGGTAAAGTTTATTTGTGTGATGGCTTTGTTTCTTAGTGAAGCTAATGCTCAACAATTCAATTCTGATAGTTGGTTGTCAAAAGCTCATGGTACCATCACACTTATTCCAACCTATGGACAAAGAAATTCAATGCTGATGAATACCTATTCACTTTTCCCTAAATGGGAATTTACGATGGCTGCTTATTTATACAATGACGATAAAGATCAAACTACTGATGATGGATATTCCACGTCGTTTTATGTTAAATATATGTTTTATGAAAATAAAGCAAAGACCGGTGGTGCAGCTGTAAAAGCAGGTACCGGTATGTTTCCAGGAACGCTTGATGGGGAGGACAGGAGTAAAGATGCATTTCAAACCTATTGGATGAATGCCCCCGTAACCTTTCCATTTATGAAAAATAAATTGCAATGGGACCTTATGCCGGGGACAAGTATGACCAGGCACTATGGAGTAGACGAGAAAACAGCTTTTGCATTTACTTACTCAACAAGATTGGCATGGTATCCCTGGAATGAAAAGGGTTCTATAGTAGCAGAAATTTTTGGTGCCATGGGAGAAAACAAAGCCGTTCCAGAATACAAATTTGGCTGGCGTTGGGAGCCCAGCCGATATGCTGTTTTTGCGCTGACTTATGGAAATGAAATTAACGGTAATAATGGAGCAGGGTTTGAATTAGGCGTCATGCTTTTTACACCACCATTTGCATGTTTGGGTGGATGTAATACCGAAAAAAAAACTAAGAAGAAAAAATCAAAATCAGCTTTATAATTTATTTGAAACAAACACAATTATTAATAAAAAAATTTTACAGCAATACAAGTATTTTATTTACCTTAACATTATAGAATTAGTACTACCTATCCAATCTCCTTTTTCCTCCCTTGAAAACGGCATATATAAACCAAAATCTGCTTGATAAAAAGTCAAAGATCTGTTTGTAAATAGCTTAGCTATTTGGCTTTGTCCAGCAAAACTGACTAACTTCTACATGTAACGAAAACTTGGTTTAAGCTAAATGGCTTTAATCAGCAATTTTCATCGAGACCTTACATAGAGACGGGAATCATTGAAATTTACGAATATAAAATATTGTAATCCACGACTACGAAAACATAAACCCTTCGACTATTAAAAAATTTATTTACTCATGTAGTGACTATTCTCAATGAGAGAAAATTTCACCAGAGCATTAATCAAAAAATCAAAAAATTATGAAAAAGCTAATTTCACTTTTAGCACTCGTTATCATCATCGCACAAGTAAATGCACAATTACCAAGAGTCATCATTTTAGCAACAGGGGGAACAATTGCAGGAGCAGGAGCATCTGCTGACAGGGCTGGTTATACTGCTGGAAAAATTCCTATTGAAGATCTGATCGGTGCCATACCAACTGTAAAAAAAATAGCCAGTATCACAGGTGAGCAGATTTCTTCTGTAGGAAGCCAGGATATGACAATAGAGATATGGAAAAAGCTTGCCGTTCGTATCAATGAAATTATTGCAAAGAAGGAAGCAGACGGTATTGTTATTACACATGGTACGGACACACAGGAAGAAACATCTTATTTTCTTGACTTGGTTATCCCATCAGCAATGCCCGTGGTGTTAACAGGTTCCATGCGTGCCTCTACTGCGATCAGTGCAGATGGTCCAAAAAATTTGTATGACGCAATTACCGTAGCCATAGATCCAAAGAGTAAAGGCCGCGGGGTGTTGGTATCCTTTAATGAAGGTATCTATGATGGAAGAGAAGTAATGAAAATGAGTACAACCTTTACAAACGCATTTGGATCTCCCAATACAGGTGCTATTGGCCATGCCTACGATGGCAAAGTTGAATATTATGCAAATTCAGTAAGGGAAAGAGATCCCAAATCTCCAGTCGTTATTAAAGCTGATACAAAATTACCAAGAGTAGATATTGTTTACATGTACGCTGACGCTCCACCTGATATGATCGATATGCTGGTTGCTAAAAAAGTAGACGGCATCGTGATTGCAGGTGTTGGCAACGGTAATTTTAATAAAGCGTATATGGAAGCAGTTAAAAAAGCTGTGGCTGCAGGCGTCATCGTTTGTCGTGCCAGTCGTACTCCTTCCGGCAGAGTTTTGCTTCATGATGAGATCAATGACGAACAACTTGGTACTATCGTTTCTGATGACCTGACTCCTCAAAAAGCAAGGATATTATTGATGCTGGGTCTGACTAAGACAAAAGATAAAAAACAGCTACAGGATCTTTTCTTTAAATATTGATCAAAGTTGATCTAATGTGCTGAATTCAATTGCGCCCAGAATACATAATCTGGGCGCAATTAATCTGTAACAAGTTTATTTATTCCGACCAAAAAAAATAAAATAAAATGAACAAGATAAAATTTATTATGCTGCCGTTACTGATGCTTATTTGCGTTCAGTATATACAGGCACAAAAAACCCGAACTGAACACGACCTGCTGGGTAATAAAGAAATTCCTTTTGATGCTTATTATGGGGTACAAACGATGAGAGCATTGGAGAATTTCCAGGTGAGTGGTGTAAAAACAAATTTTTATCCTGACTATGTACGGGCTTATGCAATGGTAAAGATGGCTGCAGCCCGTGCCAACACGGATGTAGGAAGAATGCCAAAAGAAAAATTGGTCGCTATTGAAAAAGCTTGCCAGGCGGTAATTGATGGAAAATATCATGACCAATTTTTAACAGATTTGTACCAGGGTGGTGCAGGTACATCAGCAAATATGAATTCCTGCGAGGTGCTTGCAAATATTGCTCTCGAAATGATGGGCAAGAAAAAAGGAGAGTACCAGTTTATAGAACCACATGATGATCTGAATATGGGTCAGTCAACGAACGACGTATATCCTACCGCTATTCATGTTGCTTTGTTATTACATAATGATAAAGTGATACAGCAAGCAAAAATGCTTTCCCAGTCTTTTCACAAAAAAGGAGAGGAGTTTAAAAGCCTGGTGAAGATGGGCCGTACCGAAGGTCAGGATGCAGTGCCAATGACGCTGGGACAGGAATTTCATGGTTTTGGTAACCAGATCGATGCAGCTATTGACGTGTTGCGTAAAACAGAAGAATATTTATACGAAGAGAATATGGGTGCAACTGCTATTGGTACAGGCTTAACCGCATCTCCTGGTTATGCTGAAAAATGTGCAGCTCATCTTGCAAAAATTACAGGCAAGCCAATGCATTTGGCTAAAGACCTGATCGCAGCAACAAGTAGTATGCAGGCATTTGTTATGTATTCTTCTGCATTAAAAAACTTTGCTGTTACATTGTCTAAGATCAGCAGCGATTTAATATTCTTATGTTCAGGTCCACGCAATGGAATTTTTGAGATCAATTTACCGGCACTTCAACCGGGTTCATCCATTATGCCAGGAAAAGTAAATCCTGTAATGCCCGAGTTGATGAACCAGATCTGTTATAAAGTCATAGGTAACGACGCAACGGTCACTGTTGCATCAAGAGATGGTCTTCTGCAATTAAATGCTTACGAACCGGTGGTCGCTGTTGCTATCATGGAATCACAAGCACTTTTTTTTAAATCAGTTCCTTTATTCGCTAAAAACTGTATAGATGGAATTACAGCTAATGAAAAAGTTTTAAAACATTATTTAGAAACTACCATAGGAATTGTAACAGCTCTTAATCCTGTTCTTGGTTATGAAAAAACAACAGAGCTGGCAAAAGAAGCACTTCAAAGCGGCAAAGGAATTCTTGAACTTATAAGGGAGAAAAAATTATTGACTGAAGACCAGATCAAGAAACTAATGGATCCGGCTACTTTAACTGGACAGAAACAATAAATTAAATAATGATCTTCTCAAATAATAAGCCTTGAAATTTATTATTGAAACTTCAAAAATAAAAAGTAGAAAGAGATTATTTGAAACGCTGCCACGGATATGTTTGACGGTGGCAGCGTTTCTGTTTTTACCTTATCAATCTTATTGTCAGGAGGAAAAAAAAACAGTTCCTGATGGTACAGATGGGTCTGTTCATATCGTTAGTGCTGACGATTACCTGACGAAAAAACGGCCACCAAATGAATTTGAAGGAACTTATTCAACCATTAGGATTGGTATGGGCTACATATGGGACGGCGCTACATACAGCCAAAATGCAGTGTTCAAAAAGCAAATGGATTCAGCAGGTTTAGGTGTTAAAGGAGACATACAAACAAGGGATTTTCGGATCATGGCGAGTGGAGTATTTAAAACCAAAAGGAACTTATCATGGAAATTTGGTATGATGTATGACGGCGATAAAAAAACCTGGTTGTTACGGGAAACAGGATTCACTATTGGAGTGCCTAAGGCGTTTGGGCATATTTTTATTGGCCGCACTAAGGAAGGATATTCAATGGTGAAAGTAATGAATGGCCATTCTCCCTGGACTGCGGAAAGGCAGATGGCATTGGATGTTATTCCGATCTTAGCAGATGGTATAAAATTTTTTGGCTCCATGCCAAAATCGAGAGTATTTTGGAATCTTGGTTATTTTAATGACTTTGCTTCAAAAGGGCAGTCCTTCTCAACATTTGCATGGCAATATGTTGCAAGGATCGGGTGGTTGCCAATTTATAATAAAGAAAAGAACAGAGTGCTTCACATAGCCACTAATTTTCGTTATGGGAAACCTATCGATGGAAAAATTACCTTAAAGTCGCGACCTGAATCCAACCCTGCTCCTCAAATAATAAATACAGGTACATTTACAGCGGATAAGTCGTTGCATTTTGGTGGAGAAGCCTATTACAGTACCGGGCAATTGTTGTTAGGTTCAGAAGTTATGGTGCATAAATTCAATGCAAGCCAGGCAGAAGATCATAGTTTTTTTGGCGGGGATGTTTTTGTCACCTATATATTCACTAAGGGAAGACGTCCTTATACGACAACCGCAAGTATTTTTGGGTTCGTTCCTGTGCAGAAATCTGTATTCAAAGGTGGATGGGGTGAATGGGAAGCAGTACTTCGGTATTCCTCTTTAGACTTGGAAGATGGATCTCTTCACGGAGGAAAATTCTGGCGCATAACGCCAATGGTTAACTGGTACATGACGAAAGCTTTGCGAACTGAGTTTATTTATGGGTATGGAATTCTTGACCGGTACAATATGAAAGGGGCATTGCAAATATTCCAGGTTCGTCTTCAATTAACAGTTATGTAGATGAATTTAAATCGGCTGAAAATTATTTAAACCATGATACTTCTACAACTCGCCATTTTATTAGTCTGCATTTTTATTGGAGCAAGGATGTCGGGAATTGGTTTAGGGGTGATGGGCATGATCGGTCTTCTGATCTTGCTCTTTGTATTTAAAATGCAACCTGCCGATCCTCCACTTGAAGTAATGCTGATCATCTTAAGTGTAGTAACTGCAGCTGCTGCTTTGCAGGCAGCAGGCGGTATGGATTATCTTGTGAATCTTGCTGGTAAATTACTCCGCAGCCGACCAGGGCAGATCACCTTTCTTGGTCCACTGGTAACATATTTTTTTACTCTGTTTGCAGGTACAGCGCATATATCTTATTCCATTTTACCGATCATAGCAGAAGTGGCTATTAAAAAAAGAATTCGTCCCGAAAGGGCATTAAGTATGAGTGTGACCGCTGCACATATGGGCATTACGGCAAGCCCGGTGTCCGCAGCATCTGCAGCTTTGTTAACCGTGCTGGCGCCTGCCGGAATTAAGCTTGCTGACATTCTTCTGATTTGTATTCCATCTACCATAATAGGTGTGCTTGTAGGTATTTTGTTTGTTTGGAAAAGAGGAAAAGAATTGAATGTAGATCCCGAGTTTTTAGAAAGGATGAAAGATCCTGCTTTTGTAAAAAATCTTGACGGGGGTTCAAATGATACAGTTGCTGTTCTTAAACCGGGTGCAACGAGTTCAGTTGCTATTTTTGGAGCAGCCGTACTTGCTGTTGTATTAATTGGATCCTTTCCATCATTATTGCCGGTATTTTCAGGAGAAGATTTTAAACCTGGCTTTGCGGTGAATGCATCAGGGCAAGTGCAGATTCCATCCATGATCATGATGATCATGCTCGCTGCTGCAGGACTCATCATACTTTTTTGTAAGACTACTGCTTCGCAGGTGACTAAAGCTAGTTTGTTTGCTTCAGCAGGCCAGGCCACTATTGCAGTCTTTGGAGTAGTTTGGATGAGCAGCACATTTATGAATCATAATGCAGTAGTGATCGAAAATACATTGGGTAATTTGGTTAAAAATTATCCATGGACATTTGCACTTGCATTATTCACTCTCAGTATTTTGCTTTTCAGCCAGGCTGCAACAACAAAAGCTTTGGTTCCACTGGGTTTAACACTTGGATTGCCTCCTGCTTATTTAGTAGGAATTTTTCCAGCCGTGAATGGACACTTTTTTATCCCTGGTTATCCAACGCTACTCACCGCCATTCAATTCGACCGTACTGGTACAACCCGTATCGGAAAATATGTACTCAATCATAGTTTTATGTTACCCGGTATTGTAACAACTGTAGCTTCTGTAGTGGCGGGTTTGGCTTTGCAGTATTTTTTATTATAAATACTAAAATAGAAAACGTAAACTAAATTAACTGAGGCAGTAAATATTTGAAGCAAAAGTTTTGGTATTGATTGCCCGGAATGAAGCCAGAATAAAACTATGCATACTCTATTATGAGAAGAATCTTTTTTCTAAGTTTCATGATAGCAGGAATATCCATTTCACTAAGTGGACAGCTACCCGTAATGGCCAACAAACATCTTTCAATAGGTAGCTACGGTCGTGTAGGAGTTGCCCGGGGAGATAAGATGCAGTATCCCCGATCTCTCAATCTAAATGGAATGGGATCAATTGGAGGACGTATGGAGGAGGCTGATTACCTTGAATTAGCTACAGCACTTCATTTTGCACCGGTAAGTGGTGCCTCTGATACCACAAAGATAACTGCACAGGTACGTTTAGCTTTCTATACAACACAAGGTCAGATCATCGGAAACGTCACCAGTAATTCATATGGTGGCATTACAGTGGCGATGCCTGAACTTTTTGCTGAAGCAAAAAATATTATGGGTAGTCCATGGACTGTTTGGATCGGCGCAAGGCTTTTTAGCGGTAGCGATATTCATATTATTGATCATTTCCATTTTGACGATCACAGCTCCCAGGGCTTTGGCATACAGTATAAGAATACACAGTTTTCAATGACGTTTCCAGGTTCAGTGGATACAAACTCAACTGTACCACCTTATTTTTATCTGAACATTATCAATGGCACTCCTGTACTCGGATTGCGCAATCGGGTTGTTTATATTCTCGAGCATACCATTCCTTCGAATAACGGTGGATATCTTAAGTTGATGGCGGAATATCACCAATTGGCCAATGCCACTTTATCAGATACTACTACAAGTTTAAATTATCCGGCTGACCACGGATCTGTGTTGGGCGTTAAATACAAGACGAATTTTTTAAAAGGTTTGCCTGGCTCCTTTTATGAGGCAAGTATTCGCTTTGGTGCTGGCATCGCTAATGGTGGTAACGGTGGTGGAAGCAGAACTTTTCTTACCTATGGAGGTCCTAACCTCGAGACACAGAAATTTAAAAATGCTTCGTCATTAGCCATTACTCAAACCGTCTTGTGGAATATAAACAAGCATTATTCATTGAATGCTTACGGCATTTTTACAAAAAGCAAAGGAGCCAGTGATAGTCTTAATATGACAGAAGATTATAACGGAAAAAAATTATTTAACCGAAAGACAGATGTTGGCATTGGTGCCCGGGGAACCTGGTATATAAAAAATTGGTTTCATTTATTACACGAATTGAATTTTACTTCCAGGAAAGATGGTACGCAAAACCCTGCACAGATGATTAAATTCAGCATAGCTCCAACTTTAGTTCCCAATGGACAACGGGATGTTTGGAGTCGGCCTCATTTCAGGTTTGTTTACAGTGTGGCACGTTACAATCAATTTGCTGCTGATAACCTCTACTCACCTTACCTGGCACAAACCGGTAGTAAAAAATTTGGTCACTATTTTGGTGTGAAAGCAGAATGGTGGTTATGGTGATTCGGGTAAATAATTTTTATTTAACAGATTCTTCCACCAGATCATGAACGGAAATAAATCGACTGAAATGTCCAAAAAAATCTTCAAGCTTTTCGGAGCGTAACTTATCACGAACTTCAGAACGGGCTTCGGCTATTTTTAGTGTTATTCCTTTTGCGTTGAGATCTGTAAAAAGTCTTTTTAATAATCTTGCACCGGCGATGTCAATGTGCGGTGACGAGCTTAAGTCAAATATTATTGTATTAACCGAATTGTTTGCTTTCTTAATTTTCGACATAATTACTTCGCGGATAAAATCTGCATTAAAATAAAATATAGATGATTCGATACGCACAATCAAAACTCCGGGAATATTTTCGTTGTCAGGATGTCGTCCTTTATCTGAATAACGTTTTGTGCCGGGAATTCTTCCCAAAAAAGCAATATTTGGACTAGTGGCAGCTTTAATAAGCATTAGAATAGTGACTAATGCAGCAAGTAAAACGCCTTTTAAAATTCCAAAAAAGATAACGCCAAACAGTGCAACCATTGCAATTGCAAATTCCTTTTTGTCAACTCTGAATAAATATTTCAGTTCTTTTAAATCAAATAAACCTCTTATAGCAACAAATACAATGGAAGCAAGAATTACCATAGGTAAATTTGCAAGCATACCGGTTAAAAATAAAAGACACAAACCAATAGTTGCTGATGCAAATACTAATGACATCTGGGTTTTAGCACCTGCTGTGTCATTTACCGCTGATTGTGATAAGCCACCTGCAACCGGGTAACCCTGGCCGAGTGCAGTTGCAGCATTGGCAACGCCTAATGCAAGCAATTCCTGTCGTGCATCAATATCATATCCATTCTTTTGTGCCAATGCTCTTGCAGCTGAAACACTTTCTATATAGGCGAGCAGGAAACAGGCAAGTGCAAGTGGAATAACGCCATCAACATCTCTAAAGCTTAATGTGGGCAAATGAAATGATGGCAGTCCTGCTGGAATAATGCCTACGATTTTGAATCCCTGATCACCAAGTGAAGTAACTGATATTAAAATGATAGATGCGATCACCACCACAATTGCAACCGGGCGGCCGGGCAATAATTTTTCTCCCAGCAATAAAATTGCAATGGCAGAAATTCCAAAAATAAAAACGGTTAAGTTGGTATCCGGCACTTGCCGAAAGATTGCGACAAGACGTTCGAAGAAATTTTCCCCGCCACCCTTAACTCCTAATAATTTCGGTAATTGAGTTAAGCCAATAGTTAAACATGCGCCGGCTTTGAATCCAACTAAAACTGTTTCGCTTATAAAATTGATAATGCCGCTTAGCCGTAAAAAATAAGCAAGTATGGCCAATACTGAAAATACTAAAGCGGTTAACGATGCAATGTCTGCCCAGCGTTGCACATCACCGTTAGCCATACCTGCAATAGTTGTTCCTATAAGCAATGAGATTGCAGAAGTAGGTCCAATAGCAAGTTGCTTGCTACTGCCTAACATAGCATAAAACAAACCTCCTAACAGGTAACCATATATACCATATTGCGGGGGCAGGCCTGCAAGTGTTGCATAAGCTAATGATACCGGTATGCCATAAGCAGCAAGTGTTATTCCGGAAACTAAATCATGTCTAAGTGTTCTTGAACTATAGCCTTTAAGCCATTCAAAAGGAGGAAAATGTAGTTTCCACATGACATTAAGTTTATTTCCGGAAGGCCGTTGAATTATTTTTCAGCAAGTAATGCTTCTTTAATAACCTGCAACTCCGCAATTTTTTCCTTGCTCACTTTAGGATATTCTAACCCCATCCCATCTAAGGCATTTATTATTGCGGATGCAATTACAATACGAGCATAGGGTTTGCTATCTGCAGGAACTACGTACCAGGGAGATTTTTCAGTAGACGTATGTTTTATCATCTCTTCGTAGGCTACCATATACTCTTTCCAATAACCACGTTCTTTTGCATCAGCAGCACTGAATTTCCAGTTCTTATCCGGATCGTCAACACGTTCAATAAAGCGTTTACGTTGCTCATCTTTTGAAACATTCAGAAAAAATTTGATAACGACGGTTCCATTACGATACAGGTATTTTTCAAAATTGCGAATGTCTTTAAACCGCTCTTCCCAGATATTTTCAGTAACTAATTTTTTAGGCAGTTTTTGTCCTTTTAAAATTTGTTCATGTACACGTACCACCAGGACTTCTTCATAATACGAACGGTTAAAAATTCCTATGCGTCCACGTTCAGGCAAATGCTTTTGACAGCGCCATAAAAAATCATGGTCCATATCTTCTGAACTGGGTGCTTTAAAAGATGAGACCTGGCAACCCTGTGGATTAACACCTGACATCACATGTTTGATGGCGCCATCTTTTCCGGCAGCATCCATCGCCTGGAACACCAGCAATAACGACCATTTATCCTGTGCGTATAAAATATCCTGCAAGGCGGCCAATGCTTCAACACCCATTTGAAGGGTCTCCTTTACCAATGGTTTATCTTCCTTACCTAATTCAAAACTTGGCTCTGTATTATAATCCTTAAGACGAAAATTAGTTCCATCGCCAACACAATATTGTCCTGAGAATTTCCTGGAACGTTCAATGCGTTCCTTTCTGCTCATTGAAGGTAATTCACTCAATTTTTCTTGAACGGCATTTTTGTTTTTTGATTTTTTTTCTTTTGACATGATATAAGAATAATTAAGGGATAAATTAATTAGTGTTTATAAAACTTTCGATGTTTAATATAACGAAAAATAAAATAGCCATTCGTAACGAATGGCTATTTTATAAATTTTAAAAATGATCAGTATAAATTCCAAAAGGCGCCAATTGAATAATAAACATGTTTCAGCTCGTCGATTTTAAAAGATTCATTTTTGTTCGTAGCATAGTTTAAACCCACATTGGCATGAATACCGGCAGATTGACCAAGCTTGTACAACAACCCAACTTCAGGCCGGGCTACAAATCCCCAATTGTTTTCTTCAGTAACGAAGGTATTGTAGTAGGCGCTTTGTTCACTGTATTGTCCACCAAGTCCAATACCAGCATAGGGCTTAAGATTTTCGCCGCCATTAAAATAGTAATGAACATTGAGATACATTGGCAAGGTGTACACCTGGTGAACAAAATCTGTGTAGATAGCCGCGGAGCCATCAGGTTTTTCATATACACGAGGAGGAATGTATTGCTCAAATGAGTTCCAGCTGATCCCACCGCCTATACTGACGTTTGGTTTTAAAAAATGACGATACTCAAAACTTCCACCGGCTAGTGAAGTTTCTTTCAGGTAAGTTGTACTTAAAGGTGTAGCAATTTGCCAATTAACTGTCATCATATCTTTCATACGCCAGTTGCTCTGAGCGTTTGCTGAACCAAAACATAAGACAGAAATAAATATCGGGATAAATAATTTTTTCATATTTCTAAGATTTTATTTTTTGATATAAGTTGATTGCGCAAATGCCTGGTTAATTGCTGTAGTAGTCAAGTCGGCATTGGTTTGATTGTTGGTAGTACTGAAAGCTCCAAACATAGTAGCTCCCCAAAGAGCCCGGAGATTATGATTAGCTCCGGCATTCTTCAGATCAAATATATACAGGGTAGATGTGCCAATGGTATATGTATAAGATGTGCACCATGGATAATAATAACCATAACCAGGATAACCCCAGTACCAGGGTGGATAATAACCCCACCAGCCATCCCACCAACCACCACAAACGGCTGTCCGTGTTATGTCCTTAATAACGGTGAGCCGTAAAGCAAGATGGGGATTTGCATTACGGGCTACAAATGTGTATCCCCTGGTGTTCATATTGGTTTTAATAGCATTCACCAATTGTAGTGCAAGTGCACCAGTTAAGATAGTGTCGTTCGGGTTAGTTGCTACAACACTTACTGAATCCGATATAAAATAAGTGGAGTAATCGGAAAAAACAGCTCCCAGATCCCGGTCGGTAGCAACAACTTGTTGGTAGGTAAGTTGGTCATAGTTGGGTTCCTTTCTGCAGGACACACCGATTGCTAATAAAGTGACAAAAAGAAGAATTTTTGGTTTCATGAATTATGATTTTTTAGTTAGGCAATAGACTTGTTTTAAAAGCTGCATTAGAATATAAATTACAATAAAAAATTTTACGATCCAGACGAAGTTGTTTTTCTTGCTTCCTTGCATATTAAACAATGCTCCGGTTTATAACTGGAAGCCCTTAAATTTTCTCCGTATGATCTTTGTAGTAGTTATTCACTTAAATCTATAAGCAGTACCCGAACTTTATTTTCACTGGTACGGGTTGATAAATCCTCCAAAAGGGAAAGCAGGCAATAGAAATTTGAAGATAAGAATAAATCAATTTCATCATGTATTTTTTTGTAAAAAAAAATTGCTGGGAGTGTATAGCCGAAATTATTGTGACTCATTAAAGTAAAGGTGATACCAGCCTGGCAGTTTTTTCCAGGAGCTTTCTGCTGATAGGTCTGTTTAACCAGGCGTCTCTATCCACCAATATTGCATCATTAATATCTGAATTAAATACACTGGCAAGTGATGAAGCGAGTTCTTCATCATAAACAATTGCATTCACTTCGAAATTCAGATCAAAGCTCCTGACATCCATATTGGCAGTGCCTATAACAGCAATCTTCTTGTCTATAACCAATGTTTTTGCATGAACAAAACCATCCTGGTAAAGAAATATTTTAACTCCTGCGGAGAGCAGATCAGCATAATAAGAACAAGCGGCTAACTGTACAAGCCGCGAGTCGGATTTTTCAGGAACTAATAACTGAACCGACACTCCGGCAAGTGCTGCCACCATGAGTGCATCCATTAAGCTTTGATCAGGTATAAAATAAGGAGTAGTGATCAGAATTTCCTGCTCTGCCCGGTATATAGTATATAATAACGAATACAGGATCGTTGGGTTAATGGAGTCAGGTCCGCTTGCTGCAATTTGAATTATTTTATCGCCGGGCGGGTTGTTCCGGTAATCATCAGGGAAATAATGTTTGATATTCTCTAAAGGTTTTCCAGAACAAAAATTCCAATCGCAAATAAATAGGTATTGTAAATAATACGCACCAGGTCCTTCGATCATTAAATGTGTATCACGCCAAAATAATTTGTTCATGGATGCCGGCTCGTTGATATATTTATCGCTGACATTAATTCCTCCTACAAAAGCTTTTTTCCCGTCAATTACTATGATCTTCCTGTGGTTCCGGTAATTCAAATGATTAACCATTCTTAGAAATGGGATCTTATAAAATGGGTAAGTCTCAACTCCAGCATTTCTAAGTCTTATCGCTATGTTCTTGCGGATCCCATGACTTCCAAAATCGTCATAAATAAATCGGACAGATACTCCTTGGTTTGCCTTTCTTATTAATATTTCTTCAATGGTTTTACCGATCTTATCGTTTTCATATATGTAATACTCAATGTGAATATGATCCTTCGCTTCTTCTAATGCTTTTATTACTTCTGGAAACTTTTCTTCACCATTGATCAATAGGCGGGCCGTATTACCTGGAGTTAGCGGACTCATTTCATTTGATAAATATTTAGCCAGGTGCTTGTTGGGTCGATCTGACTCAGCTATGTTGAAATAGGTTTGCGCTGAATAGAGAGAGATATCCTGTTTTATTTGGTTCCAAAGATTATCGTCATTGATTATTTTCTTACTGTAAAATTCTCTCTTACGATAATTGACCCCGAATGCGAAATAGAAAAGAATACCAAAAAGCGGAATGAAAATAGCAAGCAATATATATGCTAAAGTTTTATCCGTACTGTTGGTGTCATAAATAATGCGGATACAAACTATTACCAGGACAAGCAGGTATAACAATTCGATTATAAAAAGCCAGTTCAACATTTTATCAATTGAAATTAATGATATTTTGGTTCATACATTTTGCTTTTAATAATTCTATATCTTGTATATAAAATGAGTTCAATATAGCAGCCAATAAAATTGGTTAGTAACAAACTTTCTAAAAAAGAGGTAGTGAAACAGGAATACCGAAAACCATGACAAAGCATCCAAAATACCCAACTCTATACCAGGTAAATACTAGAGTATGGCTTACGGAATTGTCAGGGAAACTGAAACGTCCGGCTACATTGGATGATATTCCGAACGATGCATTGGAACAACTTGCTGAGGCAGGTTTTGATTGGGTCTGGTTTCTGAGTGTCTGGCAAACAGGTGAACTAGGCCGCAAGGTGTCGTGTGAAAATCAGGATTGGCGGAATGATTTTGAAGAAACACTCCCGGATTTAAATGAAGAAGATATTGCAGGTTCCGGTTTTGCTGTCACTGGTTATACAGTCCATATTGATCTTGGTGGAGATGCTGCTTTATCAAGACTACGATCAAGATTAAAGCAGTATGGATTGAAACTGATGCTTGATTTTGTTCCCAATCATATGGCGCCAGATCATCCCTGGGTTGAAGAACATCCTGATTATTTTATTCATGGAACTCAAAGCGATCTTGAAAGGTTTCCGCTGAACTTTACTGTTGTAAAACGAAGAAAAGATGATTTGATAATGGCCTATGGCCGGGATCCTCATTTTTCTGGTTGGCCGGATACACTTCAATTGGATTTTAGTAATCCTGCAATGCAGGAGGCAATGAGAGATGAACTTCTTCGTATTGCTGATCAGTGCGACGGTGTAAGATGTGATATGGCAATGCTTATTGTACCTGAAGTTTTTGAAAAAACCTGGGGCCGAAAAATTGAACCCTTCTGGCCCAAAGCCATAAAAGATGTTCGTGACAGAGTTCCCGACTTTTGTTTTATGGCTGAGGTTTATTGGGATATGGAATGGGATCTTCAGCAACAAGGTTTCGATTATACGTATGATAAAAGACTTTATGATCGTTTACATGAAGGCGAGGCCAAACCGGTGCGGGAACACTTTTATGCAGAACTTGATTATCAAGTTAAGTTGGTCCGCTTTCTTGAAAATCACGATGAATGCCGGGCAGCATCAGCATTCGAAATAGACATACATAAAGCCGCTGCCGTGATAACATTCTTATCACCGGGACTTAGGTTTTTTCACCAGGGAGAATTTGAAGGAAGAACAAAACGAATTTCGCCACACCTGGTCCGTGGCCCGCAGGAGCCAGTCAATACAGATTTGCTATTATTTTATACTGAACTGCTTGCAGTGATCAACACACCACTCTTCCGCGATGGCGATTGGCGTTTACTCCAATGCATGCCAGCCTGGGATGGGAATAACAGCTCGGATTCTTTTCTTGCGTTTTCATGGAAAGGATCGAATGGTGAGTTGGCGTTGATAGCTGTTAACTATGCGCCCCATTCAAGCCAATGCTATATCCGATTACCATTTGATGAACTGGCTAATGAATTGGTTCGGCTCAATGATTGTATGAATACAACTGTTTATGATCGCCAGGGAAATGAACTGTTGTCGGGAGGAATGTATTTGGATATGCCGGCATGGAGTTATCATGTTTTTGAAATAACAGTACCGGCAAAAACGATAGCAGAAGGGATTAATACCATTACAGCACCTGACAAAAAAGTGGTACAAAAATCCGAAAAAGTAAATGGCACCGTTCCAATTTCCGGACTATGAATAGTCACGTCTTTATTTCATAGCTACAATTTTATCCCTGATCTTACCTCTAAACGTTTTTTTAACAAAAGATAAAAATATTAATGCAATCCCAATAAGTAATACCTGCACGCCAAGTAGTGTAGAAATGGCAATAGCACCAGTATTAATGTTGAAGATCATCATTATTGCAAGCAGCACAGACAAGATACTTATTATTATCATGCCCCATCCACCAGCGTTGTGACTTTTGAGAGCCAATCCATTTTTAAACAACAGGATACCTGAGAAGAGGATCCAAAGGCCAAAGATGACAGTAAGTAATTTCATTGCAGCCAATAAATTGAATACTAGTATTAACCCAAATGCAAAAGTCATAGCACTCCAGAAAAGTGACATTTCTTCTCTTTCTTCTTTCTCACTAACGAACCAGGAAATAATACCAATCAGGCCAGCACCAGTCAATATTAATCCAAACCAAATTGAAATTCCGGCAAGCACTGCTACCGGGTTATTGAAAATAAAAATGCTAAGGATGATAAGCAAAATGCCTTGCAGTAGTATCACCCACGATTTTCTAAGTAATAATGGTAACATAATAGTTGGTTTTAATTTTTTAAAAAGTAATTGATAAACCTGGTTTTTCTGAACCGAAGGTTTCCATTTGGGAATTAACGATATTTTGGTTCGTACATTTTGCTTTTAATAAATGTTCCCAGGTCCTTTGGTTTTTTTATACCAGCTAATCCGCTTTCAAATATTTTTTCAGCAACTTTTATCGCTACGTTATAAGATACCTTCAGGATATCATTAATTAGCGGATAGATCAAACCCTTTGCGTAGTTTTCTTCAGTCACCTGTTCGGCCACTGCTTCAGCAGCCGCAACAAACATTTCATTAGTAACTCTTTTAGCTTCGGTTGCAAATATTGCAAGGCCCACAGCTGGGAAAATATAGACATTATTGCCCTGGCCCGGTGTGAATGTGCGGCCTTCAAAAGTTACTGGTGCAAACGGACTGCCACTGGCAAAAATCGCTTTGCCTTTACTCCAGGTATAAGCTTGTTCTGCGGTACACTCTGAATGTGATGTTGGATTTGAATAAGGAAAAATAACAGGTCGTTCATTTACGGCACACATGTTTTCAATCACCTGTTGATTAAAAGCACCTCCCACTGTACTGACCCCGATGATAGCCGTTGGTTTTATTTTAAGGATAGACTTTGCAAAATCATCTGATGGTTCGCTATCATGTGCAAAAGGCATTTGATAATCGGCAAGATCAGTTCTTGATTTGACAAGCAATCCATTTACATCAAACATCCACACTTGCTTATGTGCTTCTTCTTTGGTAAGGCCATCTTTTTGAAACTTATGAACAAGCATATCCGCAATGCCAAATGCTGCTGCTCCTGCTCCCAAAAAAAGAATTCGTTGTTCACTAAAAGGTTTACCTGAAAACCGGCTTGCAGTAATGATGCCGGCAGTAGCAACACCTGCCGTGCCTTGCATGTCATCATTAAATGTAGAAACCCTGTCACGATATTTATCCAGGATGCGGATCGCATCTTTACCCGCAAAATCTTCCCATTGAATACAGATCTTTGGAAATACTTCATTGATCGCAACAACAAAGGCTTCAACAAAATCATCAAACGCTGCACCGCTAACTCTTTTTTTCTTTAAACCGGGATAGAGGGGATCATTTAGAAATGTTTCATTGTTGGTTCCTGCATCCAACACAATTGGCAATGTATATTCAGGAGGAACGCCAGCACAGCTTGTATATAAAATTAATTTGCCAATAGGAATACCAATACCACATATGCCAAGATCCCCAAGTCCTAATATGCGTTCACCATCTGTAACAACTGTAAAGCGAACATCATCAACCGGCCAGTTTTTAAGCAGCTCTTTAATGTTATCCTTTTGTTCAATAGAAATAAACAGTGCTTTTGTCTGCCGGGCAATATGACCGAATTTCTCACAAGCCTCACCAACAGTGGGTGTGTAAACCAACGGTAAGTACTTAGCCGGTTCGCTGATGA
The DNA here is from genome assembly GCA_005882315.1 of Bacteroidota bacterium. Classification (NCBI taxonomy): domain Bacteria; kingdom Pseudomonadati; phylum Bacteroidota; species Bacteroidota bacterium. The sequence goes on along the minus strand of VBAR01000001.1, from coordinate 432,523 downwards.
TGGTTTTGAAAAACAAGGTCTCATTGCTATCAAGCAGATTATTCAGATACATATATTTTTGGATCGGCAATTCGAAATTGTCTAATTGTATATGCACCCGTTGTATCTGTGTTTCCATCGTCTCCACTACATTTGGCATCAACCCTATTAAACCATATTTCTGTCTTTCTTCTATAGTAAACGCAGTACCCTTATTTGTTCGGGGATTACGAATTATTGAACGACCGGTTAGTTTGCTCATAATAATTTTGTTTTTGTATCAGTAACTGATTATTAGATCTGGTTCTCTGATTTAGCTTTGGTTTTGAATTCCTTCAATAAATCCTTGCGCACCTGTTTGTAAGTGAGCGGCATTGGCTTCATCAGTGTCTATATGCATAGCAAGACTGTAGTTTGGATTTACACGAATGAGCACATCGCCAAATACAAGCTCCCGATCTCCCTGCACACGAACATGAACCGTTGATTTATCTTTTAATCCATACCGTAGTGCATCAGCAGGCGTCATATGTATATGGCGTAAAGCACAAATGACACCTCTTTTAAGTTCTACTTTGCCGACAGTTCCTTCTAATATACATCCGGGAGTATCCTGTAAGTCGCCAGATTCACGGATAGGTGGATGAATGCCTAGTTTAAACTGTTCTGTCATGGAAATTTCTACCTGTGTTTCCTTTCGGGTTGGCCCTAATACACGGACCCGACCGATAGTACCTTTGGGTCCAATGATGTTCAGTTGTTCCTCGCATGCAAACTGACCGGGTTGAGAGAGATCACTTTTCTTAGTTAACTGGTGTCCTTTACCGAATAACGCTTCCACATCTTCCTGCGCAAGGTGAATATGATGTGCTGAGACTTCAATCAGGAATTGTTCCTTCTGTCGAGTTTTTACTATCTGCTTAAGATAGGAACGGCTTAAAGAGCGAAGTGTTTCTCTTGCAATCATCCGCTCTTCATCGGTAGGAACGATGAGTATTGTAATTGGAGAATCATCGGTTGAGATTCGGCAGATCTCAGAAGATCCATCAGCTTCGCGGTTGCGTTGATCGTCGAGATGAATACCCATGCATTGAAGTCCTTGTAATGCAAGCGAACGAACACCGGCACTACCTTGTCCAATTCCCCCGGTAAAGATCAGGACATCCATGCCGCTCATCGCAGCGAGATAAGCACCGATGTATTTTCGTACACGATAAGTAAATGCCTTTAATGCTACCAATGCCCTTATGTCTCCATTGTTAGCTGCCTTTTCAACTTCTCGCATGTCTCCGGAAATTCCTGAAAGACCAAGTAAACCACTTTGCTTATTTAGTAGTTGATCGATCTGTTCACCTTTCAGGTTTGCTTCCCGCTCCAGGTATGTTATTACTCCCGGATCAAGATCGCCGCAACGTGTACCCATGATCAGGCCTTCACCCGGAGTGAATCCCATTGATGTATCAATAGAACGGCCGTGATCAATGGCACAAAGTGAAGCTCCGTTACCCAAATGACAATTTACGATCTTCAATTCGTTGACACGTTTTTGCAAATGCTGTGCAGCTTTCAGACAAACATAGGAGTGTGAACTTCCGTGAAATCCATAGCGGCGAACGCCTTTCTTTTCATAATACTCATAAGGCAAACCATATAAGTATGCGTAAGATGGCAGTGTTGAATGAAAGGCTGTATCGAAAACAGCTACATGGGGAACTGTTGAAAAAATTCTTTGTGCTTCTTTGATACCGGTAACATTTACCGGATTGTGTAATGGCGCAAGATGATTCAATGCTTCAATGTGCCCGAGGATCTCATCATCAATTACAACTGCTTCACTAAACTTTTCTCCTCCATGCACAACGCGATGACCAACCACAGTAATTTCTGATGGATCCCGGATGACACCATTATCTTTTACGGTAAGCTCCTCCAGCATTGCCTTGAGTGCTTCTTCAAATCCACCTCCTGTTAGATCACGTTTCACTTCATTTGTCCGTCCTTTATGTATTAGACGTGTTCCTGCAATACCGATGCGTTCAACCTGGCCACGAACGGTGTTGGATTCATTTTCAGAATCGAAAAAAGCATATTTAAGAGATGATGAACCGCAATTGATCACTAGTATTTTCTCAGGTCTTTCACCTTTTAATTGTAAACCGTATGGATCTGCACTCTTACGAAAAGCAGCTGCAGTTTTTTCCGGATCTGCCATCATTTGTTTAAAGCGTTCGCCTACATTCTTCGACAGTTGTTGAATCGCATTTGGTTCAGTCATTATAACTGATTGAAAAAGTTCAACTGGAATCCTCAACACCTGGCAATTTGTTTCAGCGATAAGATCAGCCATGGTTTTATTGCCACTCATCAACGCCATTTCGCCGAAAGTAGCTCCTTGCTCTAAATGTCCGATTGTTGTACGCTGTCCCTGATCTGCCATAACAGAAGCGGACAATTTGCCTTTCAGTAAAACGCCGAGAAAGTCTGCATCTTCGCCAAACCTGACCACTGCTTCATTGGATTCGTAAGATACTACCCGTGAACCTTGGAGTATCTCAGCCAATTTATTTTCGGAAAGGTGCTCAAACAGACTCACCTTTTTCTTAAGAAAGTCAGAAATATTGTTGTCCATTTTTGTATTGTTTTTGATTAATGTTACTTACTAAGGTGCTTATCTTTTTAATGGTATTTATCTGTCATTTTAAATCGGTTTACAAAAAATTTAAGTCATTAGAAGCACCCATAATATTGCGAGCAAAGGTGCAAGCAGTCCAAACAGAATTCCTGTGAGCCTGAAATCCTTTTGTTCAATAAGACCTGTGTTAAATACAATGGCATTAGAAGGACTTGATGCCAGCAATAACAATGCTCCTGATGATGAAAGTGCTACGATCATGCTCGCTTCTAATTTAAAAGCCGGAAGGATCACCATACAAATAGGAACTATTAAAGCAGTGGTAGTAGAATTGGTCATAACATTAGCAAGTATCACGGCTAAAAATCCAAATATGAAAAACAGTACCAGGCTGTTTAATTGCAGGGTGATCAGCATTTTTGCATAGTGATCTAATAACCCGGTATGTTGAAGGGCAAGCCCAAGCGACAAACCTCCGGCAATCAGCAATAGTGTATCCCATGCTAAGGTCCGGATATCTTTTCCATCAAGCACACCTGTAAGTGTAAGCACAACAAGAGGCAGTGCACACACTGATGCCACTTTTATTCCATGTAAAGAGGTGGTTATCCATAACCCAATGGTTACAATAATTACAGCGATAACGATCTTTCTCTGTTGCGATGATTCCTTTGATTTGTCGATTTGCAGATCATCTATGAAAGCAGTAGATATAGGAGTTGTATTCTTTATATATTTTTTGATCAGGGCAAAATAACCTGCAACAGTGATCACAATTGCAATGGGTACACCATAAACCATCCAGTCGATAAACTCCACGGTAATTCCTGACTTTTCCAATGCACCAACGGCAATGGCATTTGCAGGAGTTCCGATAATAGTAGCCATGCCGCCTGCAGTAGAAGCGAACGGGATGCCTAACACCAAAGCTTTGGTAACGCCTGATTCTTTACCAAGTGATATAAGCAGTGGCATAATCATCGCTAACACCATAGTTGTTGTGGCTGTGTTCGACAACAACATAGAGGCTATCATCGTTGCGATCATTACGCCCATCAATAAATTCCTTGGATTAGTTCCCGCTATCTTAAGTGTAAACTTGAAGAGTGCTACATCCAGGTTTGTTTTGGCCATTGCTTTAGCCAGGAAGAAACCACCCAGCATAAGCCATATAATACCGTCTGAAAAAGTGCTTACATATTCTTCAATGTTTTCGGGTGCTGAATTAAAATATTTATTTCCCAATGCGAATACAAGGAATGCAATGATAAAAAGACTTACCGCAAATGCCGGTATTGGTTCGGTGATCCACAATCCAATAGCAAAGAACAACAGGAAGAGAACATATACCTGCGAATCATTAAACCCAGGCTCCTTTAAAAGCAGAGTTAATCCAAATGCAATTCCAAAAGAAAGCAGGAAGTTCCTAATAGATTTTTTTTGGTGGTTAATGGTTTTCAAATTAATTGTAATATTAAATGAAGACTAAGCCTATATCAAATATATTCAAATTGTAGTAAGCAATTCATGAAGTTAATCAGCACTCTTATAAAGTCCGGATAGCCCGATATAATTTTTCTGCATCCTCAATTTTGAATAATTGAGTTCCTTCATTCAAGGTTGCTGCAGTTCCACAGGCAACACCAAAACGAACGGCTTCTTTAATGTCTTTGTTTGATGCTAAGTGCATCACTATACCCGCAACCATACTATCTCCTGCGCCAACAGTGGTTTTTGCTTTTACCATCGGAGTTATAAATCGCTCAGTGATATCTTTCGTAACAAGCAATGCACCGGCCGGCCCCATTGATATAACTACTACCTCACAAACATTTCTTGAAATAATAATTCTTGCAACATCTATGATCTCATCGTCCTGCAATTCTTCTTTACCGGCAAGCATGCTTAATTCATTAAGATTAGGTTTTAGAAGATAAGCGCCTTTTATAGGATATGTCTTCAAAACTTCTGTAGGAGCATCAATTATAAGCTTTGCCTTTTTTTGTTTTGCTATTGCAGACAGACGTTCGAATATATTATGCGGCAAACCAGTTTGCAAACTTCCGCTTACAACTATATATTCAACATTGCTTAACTCTTCAAGTGCCCGTATGCATTTTTCTAAAGATATCTCGTTTATAGGATTGCCTGCTGTTATAAAACGATATTGAAGAGTGCTTGACTTATCAACCATTGTCACGTTTACTCTTGTATTGATACCCGTATCAATTAACACGGTATCCAGCGATTCGGCTTCTAACAAGGACTGTAATGTAGCCCCGTTGTTTCCTCCGGCCAGGTAAATCGCCAGGGGGTTGCCACCTAGCTTTTTTATTCCTCTTGCTACATTAATACCCCCGCCACCGGCTTCATAAACTAAAGGGGCGCATCGCATTTTTTTTTCAGGCAATAATGCATCCACAGAACTGCTTATATCAAGACAAGGATTAAATGTTATAGTAACAATTGAAGGCATAGAATTTTTATTAAGTATGGCTTTATTCCTCAATAGATATCTGCATTTTCATTCCGTGCCGTGAGATTGAGAGTATTCTGTTTTATATGATCAACTGCTTTCTGTACATCATCTGTTACAAAAGCAAGTTCGATATCTGCCGGAGAAATGGTTCCTGCATTCAACATTGTTTCTCTTAAAAATGTTCCGAGGTGTTTCCAGTAATCAGCTCCCATACACACAATGGGACGTGGAGGTAATTTGCCGGTCTGAATTAAAGTAAGCACTTCAAAAATTTCGTCCATAGTACCAAAACCGCCAGGCATTAAAACATAAGCGATAGAATTTTTTCGTAAGATGACCTTACGTGTAAAAAAGAATTCAAACTCAACTTTATGATCAACATATGGATTGATCTTTTGCTCAAAAGGAAGGGAAATATTACAGCCGAGAGATCTACCACCACCTTCTTTTGCGCCGCGATTGGCGGCTTCCATTACACCGGGCCCGCCACCCGTCATAACAGTGAATCCATTCTCGGCAAGTGCTTTGCCTATACTGCGGGCAAGTTCATAATAAAGATGCCCTTCCTTAAATCGTGCAGAGCCATAAACCGTAACACAGTTTCTGATGTTTTCAAAAGCACTTATTCCCTGCCATAGATCAGAAAGTACTTTATGAGAATCACGCATTTCATCGGCAAGTGAACGTTCTGGTTCGAAAAAATTCTTATCGTTGCTTTGTGTCATTTTATATAGCTTTAAAGAGAGGCTCAGTGAAAAAATAAAATCAAGATCAATACCAGGGGCTTTTGATTTTTCATATTCAACGGGTGTTTAAATTGGGAGGATAGATTTCAAATTACTAAAAAATGGTATAACGAAATAAAAATTAATCCTGAAACAGCCCTGTCTTATGCCAGGCGTGAATTTCAATAGGGGAGGAAGAAAATTTTAAGAATGGTTTTTGCTGCTCCAACTAACAGAGCTCAGTTGTATTTTAAATATGGATTTGGGCGTATTTTCATCGTGATTAAAAATATATTTGCTATTCGAAGATTAATAATTCAAGAGTTCTTATTTTGCAATAAATATATTCCATTATTAAATTGAAAAAAATGAAACCATTACAATCTCTCATTTCAGCATCAATGGTGATCGCTATTGCATTTACTTCCTGCAATGATAAAAAAGAGGAAGGCAGTACAACTACTGTTACACCCGTTGAACAAAGCAACGCGGATAATAGCCAGCAAAAACTCGAAGCGAATAAAAAGCTTGTTACAGAATTTTACCAGGCCTTCTTTGGCGATAAAGATTCAACCTCGATTGACAAGTATGTCGGTGATAATATTATTCAGCATAGTCCTCTTTTCGAGGATGGGAAAATCGCTTTTAAAGACGCATTACGGCCATTTTATACTAATCCTAATATCACTAAAAAAACAGTTGATATAAAACATATTGCAGCTGAAGGTGACAAGGTATGGGTAATGGTAAAGGATGTAGCTCCTAATGGTAAAGAATTTGCAAGATTAGATATCTTCAAAATAGAGAATGGAAAAATTACCGAGCATTGGGTGGTAGAGCAAGCTGTGCCAAAAGAATCAGCTAATAAGAATACCATGTTCTGATAAGACCCTGCACGGGTTTAAGAATAGCATTAATAAAAAAATCACTCATGTACATGAGTGATTTTTTTTATGTTCCTGCGATTGTTGATTGCAGGGATCTTATAAAAGATTATTTACTTTCAAGTGTTTTGAGCAATGATTTCGGAGGTTTTTGTTGCAGGCTATTCAGGTAGTTGATCTTACCATTTACTAAACGCCAGTTATCAAAATAAAGCATTGAATCTTTTACGCCGTCTTTGTATTCCCATTTATTATAGGTCATGACCTGCACCCAATCTTCATTATATTCATCGTTATGAAGCGAGACGGCTGAAATGATCTTATTGGAAGTGTTATCATATTGGCTTCTTGCCTTAGCAAATTTTTCATATACATTACTATTATTTAAAGCCAGCCTGCGGGCATCGGGCATATCCATATTTGCAGAATCAGCAAAAAATCCGGCAACGGCCGCCCCATCTTTCTGATCCCATGCATGGTACATATCCAATATCAGTTTTGTATTGCCTGGGTCACCTATACTCCAATGTGCCCGGTCAACCGGGTAAGCAAATTCAGGTAAAGGCTTTGCAACTTCAGGGGTCTTAGTTTCTGGTTCTTTTTTTTCGTCATTGCAGGAAAAGAGAAAAACACTCAATGCTAGATAGAAGATCTTTTTCATAAAATTGGGTTTAAAGAATTTTTCAGGAAATATTTAGAGTTGTAAAATAGGACAAATCCTCAAAAAAAAATAATATGAATGACATTTTCTATCTACAGCTGTGATAGATGGCCTGGAAAGAACTTGTCCTGGGTACGACAGAAAACAGTAGTCTTACTTATTATGGGATGAATTAAATTTGATAGTTGGTATTTCATATACTTATCCATGCTACAAGCAACAACATATTTATTTAGTAAATTAAATTCTTTTAAATGAAAGCAAAGAATGATCCATTTAAGATCGCCAAAATGGAAAAGGAAGCGGTTAAAAGGAAAAAAGAAATGGCCAGGATGGAGTGGAGAGAAACCAGGCGAATACTTGAAGCAGAAAAAAATGTTTTTAACCTTGAAAAATATCGAATTATTTTAGAAAGATTACAATTGAATTGGTTACAATGGAATGTAACGTGTTTGTTACTTGGTTTTGGGGTCTATCGGTTTTATTATTCAAGAATTGTTACCGGGGCAGATCCGATCGGGACTACTATAAACGGATGGCATATCGGAGTTGTTATGATTTCCGTGGGAACTATATCGTTACTGACAGCTACTATTCAGCATAGATCAAATGTTACGAAATTGAAATTACAATTAGAAGCAATGCAGTATTCCCTATCATTGCGTGTCTCTTATTTTATGCTCGTCTTCTCTTTATTCATGTTGCTGGTCGTGATCTTCAAGGGATGAATTTGTTTTAATAAACTGCCGAATTGCTTTGTACTTAAGTGTCAATGGACCTTTGCGGACGGCATGCTAAAAATTTATGTTGAATTAGGAGATGAAAACTATCCGGGTTCAAATTATAATTTAACTTACATTCCGGAAAGAGATATGCTTGCCAGTAAATATTTCCATGCAGTTGAAAAGGTTACCTATGATGTGGGCTTATTAAGAACAAAATAATTTGCTCCACACAGATTTGGGAATTTGTTTAAAAAACCATTTAAACTTTTAACTATGAAAAAAATCATTTTGTTGGTAATGATCTTTCCGGGTTTACAACAAACGGCATCCGCACAGGACACGACCAAACCCAAGAAAAACACCATTCTTTTCAACGTTACTAACCCGATCATTTTTGGTAGTTCATTCATTATAGGTTATGAACGGGTATTAAATCCCCATCAATCATTCAGCGTTAACTTGGGTACCACCAGTTTTCCCGGTTCAGATAATACCGATACTGATTCAGTGAAAGTGAACAATGTCAAAAATAAAAGCGGGTTGAATGTTTCGGCAGATTTCCGGTTCTACCTGTCAAAAGAAAATAAATATGCCGCTCCAAGAGGTGTTTATATCGGGCCCTATTATTCATATAATAATTTTGCCAGGGATCAAACCTGGATGTTGAAAAGCACTAACGGGGGTGCTCCACTCCAAACGAAAACGGAACTCAACCTCAATATTCATACTATTGGTTTTGAAATGGGTTACCAGTTTGTTTTTAATAATTGGCTTGCGTTGAATGCGATCCTGATCGGGCCCGGGATCTCTAGTTATAGTTTAAAAGCTACTCTGGACGGTAATTTATCAGAGTCAGACAGAGAAAAACTTCTTGAAGCAATTAATGACGCCCTGACTGAAAAATTTCCGAACTGGGGGCAGCTTGTTGATGATGGGGAGTTTCAATCCAAAGGATCTACCAATACTACCACCTGGGGATACAGGTATATGATTCAAATCGGGTTCAGGTTTTAAGTTCTAAAACTAACGATGAAAACAAGTAGCTGCTTGCTCTTATAAGCTTTAATTGGAGTGAGTCATAAAGAAACAGCCAAAAAGATTTAAACGAAAAAAATAGATAGATATCAATAACCAAGTAATAACCTTTAAAACAAAAAAGATGAAAACCATTTCCTTCTTTAAATCAATTAAACGATTTTTTTTACTTGTGACTATCCTCTGCTTTGGTTTTATAGTTTCAGGCCAGGTGTCTTCAGTCCCAGACACATCAAAGATGACTTATAACCAGATATCAAATGGGTTGAAATTATATGTCTTTCCTTCAAAGGGACAAAGCCAGCAAAAACAGAAAGAGGATGAATTTGAATGTTATAAATGGGCTATGCAACAATCCGGAATTGATCCGCTCAACCTGCCAAAAGTTGAAGCTAAACCCGCTGAAACCGGGCCGGATGGTTCTGCAGTTAGAGGCGCGGCTAGAGGGGCAGCAGCAGGTGCAGCTATCGGGGCAATAGGGGATGATGCAGGTGAAGGTGCGGCTGTCGGGGCTGTTGCAGGTGGTGTAGCTGGAAGAAGGGCGGGAAAACAAGCAAAGGCTCAACAAGCACAACAGGCAGATGCCGCTGTAAAACAAACAGAACAGGCAATGAAGGATAGCTATCTCAAAGCTTTTTCTGCATGCATTGAAGGAAAAGGATACACTGTCAAATAACAGGATATAATTAATTGGATTATTGTTTTACACAAAACAATAATAAAAAGCAAACGTAACCCCAACAATAAATTTTTTTCAATTATGAAACAACTGATCTTTTTAGCTGCCCTAAGCATCGGCCTTTTTTCCTGCAACTCTGGTACTACCGATAAAAATAAAATGGAGAACCTGGCTATTGCTAAAAAATATATGGAAGCAGTAGAAACCAATAATGCTGCTATCATGGATTCACTGCTAGCCGATAATTATATGGGTTATGGACCTTCTGTTGGTGATTCAATCAATAAAGCAGATGCGATCAGCAACTGGAAACACAATGCAGCCAACCTGTATGAATCTGTTAAGTATACCCGTCATCAAAATATGGCACTCACTGTTGGTGAAGGAGAACAAGCCGATCCGGGCGATTGGGTTTCTAACTGGGCTTATCTCACCATTAAATACAAAGACGGAAGAGGGCCGGTAAATGTTTGGGTAAATGCAGTATACAAAATCGAAAATGGGAAAATTGCACGCAGCAGAACTTTTTATAATGAAGCCGATGTATTGAGGCAATTGAATTATGAAATGGTGCCGAGGGAGGATGTGAAATAATAATAATAATTCCTACCAGTTTTTTTATACAAACGGGTTTGTGTAAGTAACTTTGACTTTTATAACGGTATCAATTCTTCCAGTTTACAAAACAAGGCTATATAAAAAGTCAATAAAATCATTTAAAAAACCCAATATGTTGTATAACGATAAGACAAAGCAATTTCTCCGTAAGACGATTCTGATGTTTTTATTAGCGATCCTTTCATCCGGTGTTTTTGCCCAGGTGTTTACCAATAAAGAGGTGGGGCAGAAAAATGCTGAACTTATTGACAGCCTCAAGAAATCGGAGTATCCCTATTCACTTCCTATTTTGGGTGCAAAAGCTACCAAGGCCGGATATGCTTTACCTTACTCAGCCGGCTTAAGTGTTCAATATTTCTGGCAGCAATCAGATATTGTCATTGACAATCTGAATGTAGGTTTTAATAATGGACCGATGTATAACCTTGACGAAATAGTGAGGTTTAACACGGCCCGTGCAACAGCTAGTGCCACAACAATAAGGCCTGATATATGGCTATTCCCTTTTCTGAATATTTATGCAATTTTGGGAAAGGCCCAGGCATCTACCGAAGTTGGATTTGGAATATGGGTACCTGATTCTACTAATACGCCGAAAGAGATAGCATCTGCAAATACTTTAATTGAATTCAATACCAGTACATACGGAATAGGTTTTACACCTACTATCGGTGTTGGCGGGGGATTCCTCGCCCTTGATATGAATGTTGCATGGACAGATGTGCCTCAACTAAGTAAACCGGCACGTTCATTTATTTTTGGTCCTCGCTTGGGCAAAAACTTCAAGATGAAAAAACCTGAGCAAACGGTGGCGATATGGGTTGGCGGATTCAGGGTGCAACTCAGCTCGGAAACAAATGGATCAATTAATCTGTCAGAAGTATTACCGCCGGGTGAGTTAGGGAGTAAAGTGGATGCGGGGATTGTAAAAGTAGGTGATGCCCAGCAACAAGTAGATGCATGGTGGGCAAGTCTTACTCCTCCACAACAACAGAATCCCGTAAATGAAGCAAAGTACAATACTGCGAACAGAGCTTTGACTACAGCAGGTAATCTATTGTCAGCTGCCGATAATGCCATTAGTACTATAGAAACCTCAACTGTTCAATATTCTATGGATAAAAGACCAAAAGACGCATGGAATTTCATCGTCGGATCTCAATTTCAACTCAATAAACATTGGATGCTAAGAGGTGAATATGGATTCCTGGGTACCCGAAATCAGTTTATACTTGGTCTTCAATGGCGTTTCGGTTTGTAACATAAAAAGAGTACATGAAAAAATATTTTCTTGTTATGGGCTTGCTGGCCGTTGTTAGTACAGCAAGGACCCAGGTTTTGATTTCCATTTTGCTTGGCGATAAACTAAACTCCGGGAAAATAGAATTTGGATTAGAAGGAGGAGCCAATTGGGCTACTGTTAAAAATCTTGATGGAGCAAAAAGTCTTACCGCATTTAATCTTGGTTTTTATTTTGATTTCAAATTGAAACATCCATCCTGGATGCTGAATACCGGTGTTATTGTAAAGTCAAATATGGGGGCTGATGAATTACCTGTTTATTCACTGGGTAACCCGGACCTTGATAATGCGTTTACCGGGGGAAAAATAACAAGAAAAATAAAATACTTCAATGTTCCTGTGATGATGAAGTACAGTTTTCAAAATCATATGTATTTAAAAGGCGGAATACAACTTGGATTACGTTACAAAGCTTTCGATGAATTTAAAAAATCAATTATTGATAAAGAGGACCTGAAGTATAAAGTAGACATTAAGGATGAGTTTCATCCTATTGATGCAGGGTTAGCAATTGGCGCAGGATATCGTCTCATGAAAGGGAATGGAATGAACTTTGGCGTGAACTATTACTATGGGTTGATCGATATTATGATCGATGATTCATCACCCAATCAATTTAACAGGGTTCTTTATTTAACAGCAGGTATTCCTATTGGAAAAAATCCCAAAAAGAAAAAAACTGAACAAACAACACAATAGTATTTCCGGTACTTTTAAACTTGTGGGTCTTACAATTTTGGGAGCCGAATAATTATTCAGCAGTGATGCTCCCTGTTTCAAACTTTAACTTACGAGATGAAGAAACTTTTTTTCTTGTTTTTCTTATTATGCCAGGCCTGCGGTTTGCTTGCTCAAAATTCAACTGATACAGTAAAACAGGAACAGATCAAAAAAAACGCCGATGACCCCGCAAATTTTTTGACAAGGATCGAGTTCTTTAATGAGCTACAACACTATGAAAGGAATGGAAATGATTTCTATGTAAACCAGACAACACTGAGAACTATTCTTAGAATAGGAAAACGTTTTACTACACGGGTAGACTTACCCTTTGTTTATAATTCCATTAAAACACCTGCAAACCATAAAGAATCGGGAATAGGCGATATTTCATTTCGCCTGCTTGGTTACAAATTCCTGGAAAAAAAATTATCTGCCTTTACCGCTTCTGTCGAGATCAGTTTGAATACAGCGCAATCACCAATTCTTGGAACTGGAAAGAACGTGATAATCCCGGTGGTCTCTTATTCGAAATTATTACCAAAGAATAAAATACTTTTTTCAGCAGTTCTTCAACAAGCAAATTCTATAGGTGGCGATGAAGCAAGATCAGATATCAGTTTTTCAAAATTGCAGATTATTGTTCTCAAATATTGGTCAAGAAGATTCTGGACCGTGTTGGCGCCAGAATGGTTTTATGATTATATCAATGATGGTGTTTCTATGAACCTGAGAACACGGTTCACAGGTGCACCTACACCCCGCATGAATATATGGATAACGCCAAGTGCAGGAATATTCGGCGACTTTGCAGGAAGATATCAATGGAGCTTAGATATAGGTGGCCGTTATTTTTTATTCAGGGAAATGAAGTTTAAGAAAAATAAATAACGAAGGATACTTACGACTGATTTAGCAACGATAATAATTTATATTCATATAAAGGGCGGCGGTACATACCAATAATAAAGTCTAATCTGACTTTTGATCTATAAAAAATTCAAGTTTTGTATTTAAAAATCTATTTTGATCGGGGTCAGTATGTTTTATTTTTTGGCTACCTTTCATTTATATTAGTTAAATATTCAGTCATCAATAAAAACTCAAATTATGTTAATTGAACTTGCACTATCCGGAAAGTTTATTTACGATATCGTTAAAAGACTAATACATGACAAGGTTTTCCGAACACTTGGCTTCTTGCTTTTTGTACTTATGCTTGTAGGCACTATGTTTTTTTGGTTGGTAGAAGGATTACCATTTCTCGGGGCATTGGCCTATGCTATAGGCACTCTTTCCATGAATAGCCCATACCACCTGCTGGCGGAGGTAAAACTATCAACTATTGGCGTAATTTTTAATATCATATACATTTTTATCGGTGTGGGAGTCTATTTAATTTTTATTATTGAAGCCGGGAAAACTATTATCACCGCTTATGAAGACTTCGAAAAGAAAAGAGCAGAAAAGAAAGCTGCCAAAAAAGCTGCTAAAGAAGCCAAAGCAGCTGCGTCACAGAATCAGTAACGTACTGCGAATAACATCCTCAATAAAATTGGAGCAACTGGAGTGCTTAAACACATTTCTTTGATTTCAGTTTATAGAGAATTGCATTATAAGTAAGAGCTAACGAAAAAGGAATAATGCCGGATAGTGATAAGTTAAGTAAATCAACATCTATCCTCCCTGGCAGCGATGATAATTTCGGGGTATTACTTGTTCTTATCACTATTGCTTTAGGAGGATGATCATGAGATATTTAATCACAGTTTTTTTATCAATACAGGTTGCTATCACGGCATTTGCACAGCAACCAACCAATGATTCATTGCAGGCAACTTCCGATACAATTCCATCACCCTGGTCATTTGCGGCGGCCGTATATCATTATATTCTGCCCGGTGAAAAAAATACAACTACGCTTTTGGGATACGCTGATCATAAAGCTTTGCATTTAGAGGCACGGTATAACTATGAAGACCTGAAAACAGGTTCTATATTCGGGGGATACACGTTCGAAACAGGGAATAAACTAGTGTTTACTGCAACACCCATGATCGGGTTTGTGTTTGGAAATGCAAATGGCATGGCCCCGGGTTTGGAAACAAGTCTTGCCTGGAAAAAGCTTGACTTCTATTCTGAAAGTGAATACGTAATTGATTTCGATGGGAAAGAAAATAATTTTTTTTATACCTGGACAGAACTGGCTATTACTCCTTTCAGGAATTTCAGAACAGGAATTGTCGGTAACCGGACAAGGCTGTTTCAATCCGATCTTGAAGTTGAGAAGGGGATTTTTGCACAATATTCATTTTGGAAATTAACTACAGGGGTTCACTACTTCAATCCATTTTCAAGTGAGGAGTTTGTAATTGCAACATTAGGAATTGAATTCTAGCAACAAAACATACAATGTTGAACGAGACGTTCACAGTTGATAAATTTTTGTTGCAAAGAATTTATTGGCTAGTTATTTGAAGAAAATAAATTACAAAAAGATCATTTGCCGAATACATAACCAATGGTAAAGTTTATACCAAAGTCATTTTTAGATGCAGCTTTTGCGGATGGACGGTTATCATAGCTATCATAAAAACTTAGACCGACATTAAAATCTTTAAAGAACTCATAACTCGTATTTACCTGCAGGTCCATCCTTACCCGACCCCAATCTGAAAGACTGGGATAAAGGATGTACTGTGCATCAATTGTCATCTTTGGAAATATATAACGGAATTTTTTGTATTGGATCATGACCAGCCCCTCCAGGTTGCTATTATACCCTGTAGTATCACCCCTGTCCTCCACGTTAAAAGAAAGACCAGCCCCTGTTAAGAAACGTTCCTCGTTGCTATTAATGATCATTTTACCGCCGCTTCCGCTTAATAGAAAACGACTATTCAATCCCAATTGTGTGTTTTGTTGCCATCCAAAAAGTGAGTTGACGTACCAACTATTCTTTAACTTTTTGTAAAAGTCAATAGCCGCATCTTGTTTTTTTGCCACAATGGTGTCTGAAGAATTGTGAGTCAGTACAGAGTTTAGTTTTAGGGTAAATTCTGCTTTTGGTTTGCGGTAAGTTGTAGCACTACTGAAAGTAAACTGGGCATTATCACTTGATTTTGCATAATTAAAACCAAGATTAACACTACCATCAAGCCTTTTTATAAACTTGTCTTTAATGCGTACCATCTCCACAACATCGGATAGCATGACATACGGCACTTCAGAAAAAAGCGAATCAATGGTAGTAACAAATACTTCTCCATCCCCCAGGGTTATCTGTAATGTTTTATTGGAGACGATCTTTACTATAAATTCCCATTTTATATCAATTTTGCCGGGACCTTCTACATCAATAAGAAGCTTGGCGAATTTCATGCTTTTGATCTCACCGGTAAATACATCCCCATTTTTCAGGAAAACCTTATCTGTTTTTTGTGCCTGTACTATTACAGAAATGCTTAGCAGTACGATCATTCCGAATATCTTCAATACAGGTCTCCTCATGAGAATAAGAAAGGGTTATAATTTTAAAACGGTCGACCCGATAAAAATAATGATTAAATCATAGTAACCTAGAAACAGAAGACTAATAAATGAAGGCATAAAATAGTCTGTGTAAGGACCGGCGTTTGAAAACTGAGCATAGCGGTCATCAGTAAGACCGGTTATAATCAACCGGACCCGGTAAATACCTTAAATCCTTTTTATATTCCTTTGGTCATAGTCGGGTTGAAAAATAAAAAAAACCCCTATCTTGTTCTCCCAAAACCTGTTGAGGCCGCTAGGCTTAACCGCTATTTGACCGTATAACACTTACTTTTAATCCTGATTAAAATTAATATTCTACGCATCAAATTTTATGAGAAAAACCCTTTGAATAATTCTGGCAACTTTACAAAACCAAATAAAACCGAAAAAAATGAAAAGAGTAATTATTTTATCCGCAGTATTAATGCTTTCAACATGCATGTTCGCTCAATCTAACAAGGAAGATGTTGACCTGATTCAATCCATATTCGGGAAAGAAAAAAAAGAACTGGTACAAGTTTACATGACTATTCCTGAAGCAAAGAGTGTTAAGTTTTGGTCATTATACGATGTATATGAAACCGCGAGGAAAAAACTTGGCCAGGAAAGGATCAAAATAATTGAAGCTTATGCGACTAATTATGAAACGCTTGATAACAAAAAGGCTACTGACCTGACAACAAAAAAACTTGCATGGGCAGATAAATACACTAAGTTCCAGCAATTGTATCTTACAAAATTTACTGCTGTTATTGGTGGCTTACAGGCAGCTAAATTTATTCAACTGGAAGATTATATTGAGAACTGTATCAGGCTGAGCATTCAGGAAGACATACCCTTTATTGGCGAGCTGGAGAAAACAAAGACGACCGGCCAGTAATTGATCAGTTGTTGAGGCTGTCTTGGTTCAGTATTCAAGATCGATTTTTCTTTCGATTGTTGAAAGAGGGGATAAGCAGCGCTACATTGAAAACATTTGTCTGTCAATTTATTGTATATTGACAATATATTCCTACCCCTACTGAAATTTCAATTAATTCCTTAACTTAATCAAAAATTATGAAACGTTTTATTTTCTTGATCGCTGTATTCTTTTTTGCAATCGGTTTAAAAGCACAGGATCCAAAATCCATTCTCCTTAACTTGTATGGCGGGTATTCCTTTCAGGACAAAGTGAATTTTGATGCATCTTATGGATATATAAATGAGGCTGCCCAATACGGAGCCGGCATTGAATATTTTCCTTCAAGAAACAAATCTGTTGAACTCAGATGGCTTTCAATGTCAACACAATTTCCGTTGCATGGACCTGCAGGAACTCAACTTAATCCCGGAAAAGATGAGGGTTCCATAAATTATATACTTCTGGGAGGTACCAACTATTTTGGAAGTGATCCACACGCAAAGGCATTGCCTTACTTTGGAATAGGCGCTGGTGTTGGGATCTTAGCATTAAAAGAAGGTAGTAGCGCAACGAAATTTGCCTGGGATGCAAAGCTGGGAGTAAAAATAAAAACTTCGGCTGCTATATCAGTTAACCTTCATGCTTTTTTCCAATCCATTACCTCAGCTGTTGGTTACGATTATTATTATTATCCGGGATGGGGGACTACAGCCTTTACTGATTATGCCAGCATCTTTCAATTTGGGCTGGGTGGAGCAGTATGTTTTAATTTCAAGAAAAAATAATTTTGTATAGTCGCATTTTTATAAATGCATTTATTTTGTTCATCTAAAATTTTAATTATGAGAAATTTGATTTTATCAGCGTTTGTTATGATCTCACTTGTTTCATGCGGACCGGCAACAAAAATTGAAAAAAGCTGGATGGAGCCGGGTGCCACAGTTACTGCAAGTGCGCCTAATAAAACACTTGTAGTTGCATTGGTGAAAGATGAAACTTCCCGTCGTGTGATCGAAGACCAACTTGCAAAACGCCTACAGAGCGGTGGGACATCCTCCTACACTGTTCTTACAACAGATGTGCTGAAAAATGCGAGTGAAGCCGCATTAAAAGAAAAATTAACTGAAGGCAAGTATACACATATATTATTAATGCGCCTGGCCGATGTAGAAAAAGAAACTTCTTATGTACAGGGTTCAACGACTGGTTTTTATGGCGGCTATGGCAGATATTATGGTTATGGGGCCGGCATGTATACTAGTCCTGGTTATTATACTACTGACAAAAATTATTTTGTTGAAACAACAGTGTATACTGTTAATCCTGACAAATTAGTGTGGACAGGAACTACAAAAACAGTGAACCCTTCCAAGCTTGAAAAAACAGTGAATGAAATTGCAGATGTGGTTTCCGATAAAATGAAAAAAGATGGCTTTTTGAAATAACCAGCTTTCCAATAATAAAGAGTGAGGAGAAATATCTCCTCATTTTTTTTATACTTAAAAAAGTGTAGTATGAAAAAAAATAATTCGCTGATTTTTTTTGTGTTGATAGTATTGATCTTTTCCTGTAAACCTACTCAAAGAATTACAACCTCCTGGGTAAACCCGGACAGACCGAAGAAAAAATATACTACTGTTTTTGTAGCTGCTTTAATGCAAAATAATGGCATAAAGTATGCGCTTGAAAACGATTTGGGTGCAGCCGCAAAAGCAAGAGGATTTAATGTAGTAAAAGGGTTTGAGATCTTTCCACCGAATTTTAACAAGGATAACATGAGGGACAAGGATCTTGTGTTGAAACTAATTCGTGATAGAGGTTGTGATGTTATACTGTCCGTTGCGGTCATTCACGAAAAAAGTGAAACACGTTATGTTTCGGGCTCATCCTATGCTCCTTATGGTGGTTACGGGCCTTATGGTACTTACGGTATGTATGGCGCCGGGTTCTATGGTTATTATAATTACTGGTCACCAACATTGTATAGCCCGGGTTATTATACGACAGACAAAACTTATTTTATTGAAGCCAACGCTTATGATATGGAGACGCAAAAAATAGTCTGGTCTGTTCAATCAAAAGCAGAAAACCCATCAGGTATAGAGAAATCAAGCAGAGAATATACGGAGTTGCTGTTTGATCAATTTGATAAAGAAAGGAAGAAAGATCAAAATTAGTTTTAACCATTTAA
Source organism: Bacteroidota bacterium (assembly GCA_005882315.1). NCBI lineage: Bacteria > Pseudomonadati > Bacteroidota > Bacteroidota bacterium. The sequence continues at coordinate 413,455 of VBAR01000001.1, read as the reverse complement.
AAAAATAATCATGAAAACAATTCTTTCAATTTTACTAGTCTGTTTTTTTATTCCCGCCATGTCGCAAAAAAGCACAAGATTGAACGGGTATGCAAACTATGTATTTGATGATAGGTTCGATTCCTATTATGATGTCAACAATTACTATGAAGGAAAATTCAAAGGCGGCCTTCAATGGGGTGCAGGAATTGAATACCTGCCTCACCCATCGATGGGTATAGAACTTCTTTATTTAAATCAATCAACCAATGCGCCTACTACTTATCTCCAGAATGGGCAAATAGGTGGAGTAAAAACTACCAATTTTGATGTTGGATTCAACTGGATCATGCTGGCCAGTAATCGCTATGTGAGAAAACCAGGAAGTAAAGTGGAAGGATTTGGTGGTCTTATGGCCGGTGCGGTTATCATCAATGTTAAAAATCCTGATACTGGTAATGATAACAGTGGAACAAAATTTGGATGGGGGTTTAGATTAGGAGCAAATATCTGGGCGTCTGAGAAAATGGCAATTAAATTACAAGGCCAATTAATGTCAGCTGTTCAGGGAGCAGGCGGAGGCTTATATTTTGGAACAGGTGGGGCTGGAGCTGGAGTTAGCACTTACTCATCTATGTTGCAATTTGGTCTTGGTGGTGGATTATGCTTTGCACTTGGCGGACCTGCTAAAGCAAAATAAAAAACATTCTGAATCATTTGCATTTTGTTACCGGCTACGACCATACAGGTTGTAGCCGATTTTTATATGTATTTTACAGCTCGGTGTAAAATTAATTTTGATAATAAAAACCTTCATGCCGGCGAGAAAAGAAAATATCTATATTAATTATTACTTTTTTATTACTGCCTGCGCAGTTGGCTTTTTGCTTTTTTTCTCTGCTTCTGCTAATGCTCAACAAACAACCGGAGGAGAACATAGCTTAATACCGGTAATTGATGTTGGGGATGTTTTTAAACGGGTGTTTAATAAAAAAGAGGATACTACAAAAGCTCCGAAGAAAAAGAGGGCTATGACGATCTTACCGTCTATTGGATATAATCCAAGTTTCGGTTTTGTGATCGGAGCTAAGGTATCAGCCATTAAGCAATATGGAGTTCCTGAAAATACCAATCTTTCATCTTTTGGTCTTGAAGCTATTTACAGTACGAAAGGTGTGGTCACAGCACAAGCCCGTCATAATGCATTTACTGAAGAAAATAAATGGAATTTTCAGGGTAACTGGCAACTATCAAAATTTTTGATCGCTGATTATGGAATTGGGACGGGAAATAAAGATTACAGATCAAATAGCGACAGTACATTTCTTATCAGGTTTACATTTATCAGGCTAACGGAAAAAATATATCGCAAGATCGGTCCGAATTTATTTGCAGGTGGAGGTATTAGTTTCGATATCCGTTCAAATATCAATGACCAACAACTTGATGTATTACCCAGTTCACCTCATCTGCGCTATAGTTTGCAAAATGATTTTGATCCAAAGAAATATTCTGCAAATGGATTGTTATTAGCTCTCCAATATAATACCCGTGAACATCCTCTTCGTTCTTATGGTGGGGCCTATCTTGATTTTAGTTTACGCTTTAACCAGAAATGGCTGGGCAGTACTAAGAATTCAATACAATTGCTATATGATATGAGGAAATACATTAGCCTTAGTAAAAAAAATCCAGAGCATGTATTAGCATTCTGGCATTGGGCATCTTACAAACTGAGTGGAACGGTACCCTACCTGGAATTGCCTGCAACTGCATACGATACTTATGGCAGAAGTGGCCGTGCTTATACAATGGGCCGTTTTAAAGGCCCGTCTTATGCCTGTTTTGAAAGTGAATACCGCTTCCCGATCTCCAGGAATAAATTAGTGAGCGGTGTAGCCTTTATGAATTTGCAAACCGCTTCCGATGATCTTAATAAAAAAGTATTTGATTATTGGGAAACAGGCTATGGCGCTGGATTCAGGGTCCTCTTACAAAAACAAAGCCGCTCAACCATCTGTATCGATTATGCCCGGGGCAAATATGGAGCAAACGGATTCTTCTTTGGATTAAATGAAGTATTTTAAAAATTCAAAACAAGCACGGTGAGTAATTTTCTCAAAAACTATATGATATCTCATAAAATTTTCGGGATCCTTTGATTATTCCCACAAAAAAATGAAGTACCTTTTACTATCAAATAGGCTTTCCTTTATCGCTTATTAATTATAATACGGAAGATATTATTAGTATAGTTTTTTTCGAAGCAGACTTACTTACTCATTTGAATTCGACAATTCGTTAACCAATAAACCGGATTCTAATGAAAGAGTTATTGAAAATTCAATTTCCTGGTGACGCTGAGCTTCTTTCGTTGTCCCACCAAAATGATGTCAGCGTTTTACACTATTGTATAATAAGTTTCGAAATCCTCTTTTGAGTTTTGCAGGCCACTATCTTACGGACAGGGAAAGCTGACCACTAGTCAGCCTTGGGTTTAATCAACCTGAGGGTTGAAATAATGAATGAAAGTACTTATATAGAGTAACAATATTTTTATACAAATAAAAAGGAGGAACTATAACAACAACTATTGAGAAGTAAAAGTCACCTCAATATAAAACACCAAAGTGCTAAATGTTTTTGTTAACTATTAAAACCTGGTTTATGAAAAAGATTATTTTTCTTCCCCTATTCCTTGCTGTGGGGATCGTGAATGCCCAACTCCAATTCGGCCTGAAAGGTGGTGTAAACATCAGCAACTTTACTGGTGGCAATTTTAATAATATAGAAAAGAGTTCATTGGTGGCATTTCATGCCGGTGGTTTAGTGCGGATCAAGTTTGATCACCTGGTATTGCAACCCGAAGTTCTCTTTTCTTCACAAGGAGCTAAACTGGATGACGGCGTTACTGAAGCAGATTACAAGGTTTCTTATGTCAACATACCTATAATGCTGCAGTGGCAATTCAAAGGCAGATTTTATATAGAAGCTGGTCCGCAGGCAGGTTTCAAAGTAAGTGAAGAAATTCCCAATTCTGCTATCGATGAATTTGCCAAAAGTACCGACCTTTCAATTGGAGTAGGCCTGGGGTTTTTAAAAAGCAAAGGACTAGGTATTGGTGGCCGTTATATGGTTGGTGTGAGCAATGTGGGTGATTTTGATTCTGCCAATATCGACCCTGATTTCAGAAATGGAGTGTTACAATTCAGTCTCATATTTGTTTTCTAATTAAAATCCGGGAAAGAGAATTTATTAATCATGAAATTTTCATAATTATAAGGATAATCAGCAATATTGTTCCTTTCTTTATAAAACAGATATAGCTGATCTGTTTATAAGAATTACAATACTGCACGATAGATTTTAAAACAACCGAAAATTTCATGACTGCAAAATTAAAAGTGAGGAAATGGCTGGTCCCGTGCATCTGCTTTCTCATCGCATTATTGGCTTTGTTAGCACCTATATGGCCCGGCACATCAATCGATGAACAACTTGGTGGGTTATTGTTGTGGGTTGCGATGATTCAAATACTTCATGGCTTTCGCTGCTCATTAAGAACAGAACGAAAATCGACCTGGTATAGCGGGGGCTTCAGTTTGCTGATAGCTCTTTTCCTTATCAATGCGAAAATGTTACTTGACAATGCATTGTTGATTTTTATTGTTATTGTATTTACAGTCGAAGCTTTTAGATTCTTGTTTAAATACTTCAAAGAATCAAAGACTTCAAAAGGAAGATGGCAGGACCTGGCAGCAGGAGCTGGCAGCATTCTTTTATTGCTGGTCTTAATTGTTTTTAAAAGCAACGGACTAGGATGGGTACTTTCATTAGTTATTGCTCTACGGATTTTCGGAATAGCAATTTCAATTCTTTCTGCTCGTATGGGAGTAATGGGAGATGTGAACGTGGATGTAGTATATGATATGGGGCTTGGCGAAAATCGAAGAATACTTGCACTTGCTGAGAGCATAGAAAATGATGAAGAAACTAAAGCACCGTATGATACTAAATGGATCATTGTTCTTTTGCTGATGCTGTTTTTCATACATCTTGGCCGTATGGGTGCAGATAGAAGTTTTCTTGGCATCCTTTCACCCCTTGTTGCTACTATAGGAGATGCGGTTATTGCATTAGTAATTGCCTATGTTATTATCGGGTCTGGCCGTTCAGTCTTCAAAGGAGTAACTGCATGGGCAGATAAAAAGTTATGGTTATGGGTAGAAAGAAGTCCTGATGAAAAAAGGAAGTGGTGGAGTGTAACAGGAGTAACTGAAACATGGCTGACCAGAAGATTAAGAAACACGATCCGCTTTCGTAAGGCATCATATTCACTTGGTACTGCCATAAGAACCGGGCTGAAAATAGGATTGCCCTGGTCAGCGCTATTGGCAGCTGTTATGCCGGTGTTGGGAATGAGTTGGTATTTTGATACGGAGAATTGGGCTTCTGGTATGTGGGATCATTGGGCTGCCAGTCGTACGAATACATGGCGAATGGCTATTACATCCGCATCTGGTGAAGGCACGGGTGCCAATGCATTTCAACTGCACCCGGAAGGAGTTACGGATACAGCAGATTTTTCTTTTGTAGTTATTGGCGACCCGGGGGAAGGTGATGCTTCGCAACTTATTTTAAAAGATCAAATACTTTCTGTCACGAATCAACCCGATGTAAAGTTTGTAGTAATATCTTCTGATGTTGTATATCCATCCGGCGCTTTAAAGGATTATGAAAAAAAATTCTGGATGCCATTTAAAGGAGTTACAAAACCTGTATATGCTATTCCCGGAAATCATGACTGGTATGATGCGCTGGAAGGATTTACTGCCACTTTTTTTGAACCCGAAGCTGCACAGACAGCTATGGAAGCCCGGTTAAAGAAAGACTTACATATTTCTTCTACTAATAAGAATAAGATAAAAAGCATGATTGCCAGCACGGCAAAGCTGAGACAGGAATACAATGTGCCAACCGGTTTTCAAAAAGCACCTTACTTCCAGATTACCACGGGGAATTTTGTATTTATTACCATTGAAACCGGAGTGGAAAGAGAGATCGATACATTGCAGGCAACATGGTTGCGTAATGTCCTCGAAGCATCCAAAGGCAAGTTTGTAATGGCACTTTCAGGTCATCCCTTTTATGCCATTGGTGAGTACCAGGGAAAAATGAATCCGGCATTTGAACGACTGCATCAATTATTGAAAAGCTATAAAGTGCCGCTGGTAATGGCTGGCGATACACATGATTTGGAATATTATATTGAAACTCCAAAAAATAGTAATGAGCATGTGATGCATCATTTTGTAAATGGTGGAGGCGGAGCTTATCTCAGTATCGGTGCTGCAATGGCAAAACCAGAAACCATTGTTACGAAGAATTATGCTTTTTATCCATCAAAAGCTCCATTGGTAAAAAAGATCGAAGAAAATACTGCATGGTATAAATATCCATCATGGTGGTGGACCAAAAATCTTAATGGCTGGCCTTTTTCGGCAGAATGGTTATCAGCAATGTTCGATTATAATGTGGCTCCTTTTTTCCAGAGTTTTATGGAAATAAAAGTTGAGCAATCGAAAAAAAGGATCATGTTAATTCCTTACAGTAATAACGGACGGTTAAAATGGAGTGATATCACAAGCACTGCTGGTGCAAGACCTGTTAATGCTTCACCCAATGACCTTATAGAATGGATCATTAATTTCTAAATGATTGTGATTATAAAATAATCAACCCCTTGAAAAAATATATGTTGTAATGCGAATTGAAATCTACTTTATCTAACCGCTATATTTTCTGGAGCTTCAGCCTTAGATTTTACCCATGAATTAAACATCGTATATGCGACAGCAAGGACAATTGCTCCTTTGAACATCCCCGTAAAACCCCAGGCTGCCATACCGCCTATCACTCCAAGAAAAAGTACCAGTATCGGAAGCTTACCACTTCTGGCAATAAGAACTGGTTTTAAAATATTATCAATACTCATCAATACAACGATGCCATAAATAGTCATAAATATCGCCATTCCGGTTTCACCCTGCGATCCTAACCAAATAGCCACAGGCACAAAAACCAGCAGTGGACCGATCTGAATAACCACGCAAAAAAATGTAATTGCAGCAAGCCCTGCTGCTATTGAAACACCCGCAATAGTAAAACCGATCCAGGCTGCTATTGCTGCAATGAATGCCGTTCCCATTACTCCAACAGCTACACCTTTTACAGCACGACCAGAAGCATCAACCAATGCCGGGCCATCATTTTCTCCTATTATCTTTTTCGTTGCCAGGTAAATCGGATTAAGCATTTTAGTGCCGCTTGTCAGGAATACTGCAGAAATGATAATACCTAAAATAAATTCAAGACCTGATCCAATAAGTCCCAATCCTCCTGTAAGAAGATGGCCGAGGAAAGATTTTATTTGTGGTTCATAGGTAGCAATAGTAGCAGGGTCGTTTTGTAATTTCTGCCAGCCGGTTGAAATTTTTTCTCCTACTACCGGTAATCCGGTTATCGTTTCAGGTAAAGCAGGAAGCCCGTTTGTTCTTGCATCAGCAACCCATTGTCCGGCTTGCTGTATACTATTACTCAATTGACTGATTAAATAAATATAGGGTAACGCAACAATGGCGATCAGGATCAATCCATAAATAAAACCAGCGAGTTTCCGTTTATTGCCCAGGAGCTTGACTAATTTTTCAAATAGTGGGTGAAGAGCTACGGCAAGAATAATGGCAAAAGTAAAGACGCCTAAAAAAACACTCAAAACAGTGGACAATGAAGCGAGTAATACCAGTAGGAGTAATAAGACCAAAGCTGTTTCTATTACATTACGTCTTTGGTCAGTGTTAAATGTGTTCATGGTTGGTTTATTTTTAGTAAAAAATCAGATTCAATTTTATTCGATCAGCCTTTTAGTGTAAACCATTTTATTGGTTTGATTGACCGGGTGAAGAAGAAAATTTACCGATCAGCATAGCAATAACAATTGCCACATACAGTTGTCCTGAAACTCCGATAAGAGTAGCAAACGATTTTGCAAAAGGGGTTTTGGGTAAAAGATCACCGTATCCAACAGTACCCATCGTGATAAATGAAAAATAAAGTTGATCATAGAAATTACGCTGGAAGGAACCATTTTCATCTACAGGGAAACTAAAAGCTCCGGGTTGAAGAAAATCTAACCGGGCAACAGCCATAGAAAATACAAGACCCAGTAATAAGTAGCCGCTGACAGATTGTATGATAACTTTTGTTGTCACCACTTTTGATAGTGCCACCTGCTTCAATAAACGATAGACTGCGAAAATAAAAAAAAGAAGGTTCAGACCATCTGATATTCCGTTCATAAACTGCCCTCTTGTGAAGTAAGCAATATTCAGAAGTATTAAAAGTACAATGACAGCGATACTTGAAAATATCTTGAAAGATCTTTCGAGACAAAAAATTACACAGATAAGAATAAGATTAACAAGAATTGAATAAGAAGCCCTGTACCAGGATTCAGGAAGAAGGGTAGTTGCGAAAATCATAAAACACAGTAACAGGAGCAGCAAAGAATTGGCGTTTAAAAATCTATTCGCTGCCTTATTCATATTCGGTAAGTCCATTCTGAAAGTTAATCTTTTTTTTGTATGCAAACACCGTATATTTAATGCAAATACTTTTTGTAATACAGTGATCATTTCAGCTTATGACTCTATGTAAAGAATGAGCTTTATTACCTTTAATATTTTTCTATCGTGACCAAATGTTTTTACGAAACATAATCTCCTACTTACACAAAAAAATCATTGATAGCCGGTCTGTGCCGTAGAATAGTTTTTAGTACTTTTATTAATCAAACCACTAAAACCTCAGTAAATGAAACCTGCCGTTCGAAACATCCTGATCTTATTATTGATTGCCGGTACACTAGCGGTTATTTACTGGCTTATCATTAATTATTATGATGATAAGAACCGTACTGATGATGCACAAGTGGATGGTGATATTGTTCCTGTACTTGCCCGTACCGATGGATTTGTGGATTCGGTTTTCGTAGACGATGACCAGGTCGTTTATGCCGGTGAGATATTACTTCAATTGGATACCACCGATCTTTATCTCAAACTAAGACAAGCCATAAATGCATATAATGTTTCTAGAACTAACCTGAAAATATCAGAAATTGGAATAAGTTCAGCGGAGATCGAAAAAAAAATGGCTACTCAGAGTATAGAGATTAACAAGGCAGCTCTCAAAGCCTCGGAAACTAATTACAAGCGGAATAAGCTACTGATGGAGAAAGGAGTTGTATCGGTACAAGTATATGAATTTACTGAAGAGAATTTTATTAGAAATACTGTCAATCTTCAAAATGCTTATGATAAGGAAAGAGCTGCTACAGTAAGATTGGAAGATGCAAAGAAACAGGTAGACCTTGCTCATCAGAATATAGCTACGCAGGCGACGCAAATTGATATCATCCGGCAAGATCTGAAATATGCAACTGTAAAATCACCGGTAAACGGTATAATTTCTAAAAGAAAAATTCAGATAGGGCAAATGGTGCGAACCGGCACTCAACTGTTTTCTGTAGTACAATCCCAGGACATTTGGGTAACCGCAAATTTCAAAGAAACACAATTGTCATCTTTCCCTGTTGGAAAAAAAGTAAAGATGACAGCAGACGCATATCCAAAAGAAACCTTTACCGGAATTGTAGAAACTATTGGTGGCGCAACCGGTTCAAAATTCGCATTACTTCCGCCGGATAATGCCACAGGTAATTATGTAAAAGTTATTCAACGCATACCCGTAAGGATCAGATTTGAAGATTCCGCCCATGCCCGGCAAGTATTGAGACCGGGATTTAGTATCGTGGTCACTCAATAATTCATAAGCATGCAATTGGTAACAGACAAATTCTGGGTTCGCTTCTTTTTCTTTTTGGTTTTGCTCATGTGTTCATTCAACTTCTTTGGACAAAGCCTTTCCTTTTCTTTCGTGCAGGGTTATTTTGGCGTAAGTTTCTGGGATGCTAACTGGTTGTTAAGGGGATTTCATGCAGGTACCATCATTACAAGCATCGCAGGTCTTGTGTTTATAAAATGGCTGGGCAATAGATGGCTTTTCATTGGCTCTGCTTTGTTATTTCTTATTGCCACCATTGTTTCTTTTAAAGCCACTGATTTTACAACCTTACTTACTTCGAGGATCGCAGCGGGTATTGCTAATGGGTTTATGATCGCCGTATCGACACAGCTTTTCCTGGCAACCTATCCTGGAAAAGAAAGGTTGATTGGTGCATTGTTCACTGTGGCAGCCAATATCGCAGGGTTAAGTGTAGGATTGCTTGCCAATGGTGCATTCACAGAAGATTTTGGATGGCAGTTTACTTATTATCTGAGTTTGCCCGTATTGCTGATCGTGATCATTGCTGCTTTCTTTTTCGTTCCTACAACAGAAAAAAATGAGGAAATAGAAGAAGACTGGATAAGCCTCATCCCTTTTTCGATATTAATTATTTCTATATTATTTGTGTTCATGTACCGGCAGCAATACCAGGGAATCAGCCATCCGAAGATCCTTATATCACTTATCATAGTAATTATTTCGACAGTGATATTACTGATCCGCGGTGCTATACATAAAAAACCATTATTCGATACCCGGTTATTACAATACCCGGCTTTTTCCGTCTCGATGATTATTTCTTTTCTTAGCGGTGCTTTATTTGTATTTACACTGGCAATGCTGTCTAAAATGCTGGGAGGTATTTTACAAATGCCGTTACAAGATATTTTTCATTTTGTTAATTTCCTGGCCCTTGTAATTTTTATTTCTTTAATAATCAGTTTTATCCTGATCGTAAAAAAGATCAGCGCTTACTGGATAATGATCACCGGTCTTTGTTGCATAGCATTTGGCGCTTATTCTCTTTCACTACTAAATACAGAGTTTAGCTTTAATAATATCGTTACTCCTTCTTTGGTTGGAATGATGGGCGCAGGTATGGTTGCCATTTCAGTAGTAATAATTGCTATGAAAGCGGTACCACCAAACCAGATGGGTAAGGTTGCCAATTTCAGATCTGTTGCTTTTTTGATGGGCATTGCAATTACAGCAGTTGACCTCGGTCGCATACTGGATTGGGGAAGAGTAAAAAATTTTAATTCCATGCTGAGATATACGGACCCTTCAAATTCTCAATTCATGGAAAGGTTTAATGCGTTGCAGTCATTTTATTCTGGTAAAGGTTATGATCCTGATGAAGCTTACCAGGCGGCAGTGAACGGTGTAACAGGAATGATAAAATTGCAGGCCTTTTTTAAAAGTATGAGCCAGGTGTTTCAAATCGCAGTTGTTGTATGCCTCGTATTGATAGCTGTGATTTTTATTTTATGGATACTGCAGAACTACCGTATGCTTATTGATTTTTTTACATTCAAAAATAAAACGAATGAAAATGCAAATGCTGTATCACCAAAAGCTTAATTTATTTTTGGTGATATTATTTTTATACGGATCACAGTCAATATATGCACAGAAGACTTTTTCCGCCCAGCAATGTGTGGAATACGCTTTTATGCACAACCCATTGCTGCAGGCATCATCAACCGATACTGCTATCAGCGACCTTGATATTAAAAGAGTAACCGGGCTCTATTTGCCAAGGGTAAATTTCGGCGCAGCAGTTCAATATTTTATTACTAAGAGGAACCTGCTTGTTGAAGGAGGAACTGCTCTTGCTCCATCAACTGTGCCATCGGGTGAGCCGTATGCAATTCCTGTAGGTTACAACAATACATGGTTCCCTACACTGAGTGTGAACCAGCTTATTTTTGATCCTTCTTATCGTAACTCCTATAACATTGCCTCGCAAAATAGAATACTGCAACAACAGGAAATAGCAGATTTTAAAATTGGCCTCGTCTCAGGAATTTATAAAGCCTATAGTGCATGCAGGTTATTGGAAGTACAGGCAAAATTTCTTGTAGAAAATATTAAGAGAATTGATACACTGATAGAACTTACTCGTGTAAAATTTAAAGAAGGGGCAGGTATAAAAATAGAAGTGAATCGTGTAGAAGTTACTGGTAACCGGATGCGCAGTGCATTGGCAAATGTTAGGAACAGCTTTGCCGGAGCAATGCTTGGTTTACAGTTCCAGATGAATTACCTGGAGAAAGATAGTATGATACTTTCCGACGCATTTTCTATACCCCAAATTTTAAGCGTTACGGATCCTATAATGCAGGAACTCTTATTGGGTGATCCGGCAAAGCGAATAGAAAGCCAGATGCTAAAAACTCAAATTGCATTGGCTGATGAATCAATCAAACTGGAGCGGGCAAGAAAACAGATCAGCATTGGCGCTGACGGCCAACTGGGTTTTACACCGGCTGCCAATAGTATTGATAAAATTTTCCAGGGCGAAAGATGGAAGCCTTATTCCTACGTCGGTGTAAGTGTTTTTGTGCCTATATTTAATGGGAGTGATGTAAACAGGGCTGTTGAACAAAAAAAGTTTCAGGCATCCCAGGTAAGAAATTATTTTGATCAGTTTACAAGTCAATTTGAAAATGAAAAGAAAACAGTTTTTTACCAGATAAAAAATGCAAGGGAAAAATTTCTATATGCTGAAACAAATTTAAAACTGGCCGAAAATAATATTTATTTACTCCATGAGGCCTTTGTGAATGGTGTAGCTGATAACCAGGATCTGATATTGGGTGAAAATGATCTTTATGAAAACCAGGCCCGCTATTATGACGAGTTATTACAATTATTATTGAGCCAGATCGAAGGACGACATGTAACCGGCTCATTTAATACAATTGTTGGCTTATCGAATTAAAATAATTAAACAGGAAAATAATTATGTTATCATCTTTATCAATGATTCTAAAATTAGCCCAGACTTTATAATACTGGAATGAAAAAAGACCTTTCTCAAACAGCCGAACAAAAAAGGCTTGATGAAAATTTAAAAAAGACTATTCCACTTGAACTTTGGGGGCCTTATTTAAGTGAAAGACAGTGGGGCACAGTACGTGAAGATTACAGTGCCAATGGCGATGCATGGAATTATTTTACTCACGACCATGCCCGTTCAAGAGCTTACCGGTGGGGCGAAGATGGTATTGCAGGTTTATCCGATTATAATCAATACTTATGTTTTTCACTTGCATTATGGAATCATAAAGATCCAATCTTAAAAGAAAGAATGTTTGGCCTTACCAATTCGGAAGGGAATCATGGAGAGGATTGTAAAGAATTATATTATTTCCTGGAGAATACGCCTACACATAGTTATATGAGAATGTTGTATAAATATCCGCAGGCTCCATTTCCATATGAAGAATTGATAAAAGTGAACCAACAACGGGGAAAACTGGATCCTGAATACGAATTGCTGGACACGGGGATCTTTGCATATAACAAGTATTTCGATGTATACACTGAATATGCTAAGGTAGATAGTACGGATATTATGATTCGCATAACTGTCATGAACCGCGGCACTAATACAGCTGAACTGACCTTAATGCCTACACTTTGGTTCCGTAATGAATGGTCATTTGACCCTGATGCGATAAAACCAAAAATGCAACTGGTAACAAATGAATTTGGAAAATATATTTCTGCAGATCATCCACAACTTGGTAAATATCATTTGTATTTCAACCAACCTGCAGATATTTTGTTTACGGAAAATGAAACCAACCAGGAAAAATTATTTGGTATACCGAACCCACATCCTTATGTAAAAGATGCTTTTCATGATGTGATCGTAAATGGCAAAGCAACTTTGTTACAAGGTAAAACAGAAGGCACTAAAGCTGCTCCTGTTTATAGGTTAAATGTAAAAGGCGCTGATAAAGAAGAAATTTATCTTCGGTTATCTCAAACTCCCGTTATAGGCTCACCGGTGGAGGATCCGGGAAAAATTTTTGAACAACGGCTTAAGGAAGGAAATGAATTTGGCAAATGCCTTGTCCCTGACAATGCAGACACTGACCTGGCTGTTATAATGAGGCAGGCCACAGCCGGACTTTTATGGAGTAAACAATTTTATTATTATGAAGTTGATGAATGGCTTACTGGTGATAAGGGCACTCCTTCTCCGCCTCCTGAAAGATATTTTGGACGCAACAATGAATGGAAAGCTCTTTCAAACAGGGATATTATTCTAATGCCTGACACGTGGGAGTATCCGTGGTATGCTGCGTGGGATCTTGCATTTAATTGCATACCGATGGCATTTATTGATTGTCAATTTGCCAAGCATCAAATGATCTTATTGCTTAGAGAATGGTATATGAATCCCATGGGTCAGCTTCCTGCTTATGAATGGAATTTTTCAGATGTCAACCCTCCTGTTCATGCATGGGCCAGCCTCAATATTTACAGGATAGAAAAAACAATTCATGGTAAAGGTGATGTTGATTTCCTGAAAAGAGTATTTCAAAAACTACTGATCAATTTCACCTGGTGGGTTAATAGAAAAGATAAAGACGGGAATAACATTTTTGGGGGCGGGTTCCTGGGTTTAGATAATATAGGTGTTATAAACCGGAATGAGATACCAGAAGGTTATGCATTGGAACAAATAGATGGAACCAGTTGGATGGCCATGTATGCCCTGAATATGTTGGATATCGCTCTTGAAATAGCTAAAACAGATCCAACATTCGAAGATGTAGCTACGAAATTTTATGAACACTTCGTACTTATTTCTGAATCTCTTAATCAAGCACATCTCTGGCACCAGAAAGATGAATTTTTTTATGATGCATTTGTCAATCCAAATGGAAAATTATTTCCTGTCCGGGTCAGATCTATTGTAGGACTCACTGTGTTATTTGGAGTTTCTGTTATATCCGGCGAGACCATGAAATCTTTAAAGGATTTTCAAAGACGCACCCAGTGGTTCAAAGAGAATCGTAAAAGAAAAAATCGCCATTTGCCAAACGAAGAAAGAAAAGAAGATAATGCAATGCTGCTTTCTCTTATAAGTAAAGAAAGGCTGGAAAAAATATTGAGGACAATGCTGGACGAAAAAGAATTTCTTGGACCCGGTGGCATCCGTGGGTTATCAAAATACCACCATGAACATCCAAAGCATTATTCGCATGAGGGTAAAAACTATGATATCAGTTATGATCCGGCAGAATCTACCACAGATATGTTTGGTGGTAATTCCAATTGGAGGGGCCCTGTTTGGATGCCGATCAATTATCTTTTGATCAAAGCTTTAAAGAAGTATCACCAGTTTTATGGTGATACTTTTAAAATGGAATATCCAACGGGTTCTGGCAACTGGCTCAATCTTGGCGAAATATCACACGAACTTGCCAAACGGGTTATCAGTATTTTCAGAAAAGATGCAATGGGAAACCGACCGGTACATCATGATCATGCTGAGTTTTATAATCGTCCTGAAAACAAGGACTTGGTATTGTTTTATGAATATTTTCATGGAGACAATTCAAAGGGTTTAGGTGCTAATCACCAAACTGGATGGACTGCATTGGTTGCAGAACTCATCAATGACGATGCATGGGAATGGGAGTAAAAAAGAATTAATAAAAATAGCAGTCAGAAAGGGACAATTCTGAAAATACAGGTCATCTTGTTTTTGAATTAACGTATCATTGTAATACTATTTTATAAATTCATATTAATCTTAAAACTAAAGACCATGAAAAAAAGCCATTTACCATTACTGGCTCTTATTATTTTAATTTTTGGAGCATGCTCCTCTCCCAAGCAATCGACAGGTGTATGGGTAAATAAGGAAAAGATACAGGGGAAGACCTTCAAAAAACTATTCATTGTAGTGATGACGGCCGATATTGAAGCGAGGTCTGTAGTAGAAAATGATTTAGCAAAAGTGGCAACTAAGAAAGGTTTGGAAGTGGTAAAAAGTATAGATGTGATGTCGCCAAATCTAAGTGACCCGCTGGCTCCTGCAAAAGATGAAATAGTGAAACAAGTAAAAGCTACCGGTTGCGATGCTGTATTAATTGCGGCCCTATTAAAACAGGACGAAGATGCACATTACACACCGGGTGGCACCGCTTATACAGTAATGCCAACTGTAGCATGGAGCGGGACCTATGTTGGATATTATAGCTACTATCAACCTACCGTTTACACTCCATCGTATTATTCAAAGGAGAAATCCTATTTCATGCAGAGTAATTTATATGATGCAGCTTCACAGGAGATCATGTGGTCAGTACAATCAGAAATTTTTAATCCCTCCTCTCTTGATAAATTTAGCAGAAGTTATACGCAAACATTGATAAAACAGCTGCAGGATGATGGATTGGCGAAAAAATAGTATTTGCCGGTTTATTAGAAAATAAATTGATAAAGCAATATAGTCAGGCAGATTTATTACATTTAATGTATAAAATCTGCAGTAGCAATGCAGCATTTATAAATGCTGCATTGCTTTTTGCATTCAATGATCTTAATACTTATAAGGATCATAAATGCAGAGTGAATTAAAGTTTTTATTTTATAAAGGCATACAGCCATGCTCATTGAAGATTTGTTACCCTTGGAAAAACTAAAGGCATTTTAGTATTTCATTATATTGATTTTTAAAAAGCGGCATCATTTTTTCTGATGACTGCTGCTTTTATACTTAAATACTCTCTTATGAAGCCAGCCAAAAAACCAAAATCAGAAAACCACCTGAAGGTAATCGGGTCATCAAATCAGCCTATATTTGCACCACTTTTTATGATTCACCCGCATACCTATATACATCCGAATGCAAGACTGGCAACTAATGTAAAGGTTGATCCTTTCACTGTCATCCACCAGGATGTAGAGATCGGCGAAGGCACCTGGATAGGCAGTAATGTAACGATTATGGAAGGCGCAAGGATAGGTAAGAACTGCCGCATCTTCCCCGGTGCAGTTATTTCAGCTATTCCGCAGGATCTAAAATTTCAAGGTGAATATAGTAATGTGGTAATTGGCGATGGTACAACCATCCGCGAATTTGTAACCATCAATCGCGGTACAAAAGACAGAGATAAAACAGAAGTTGGAAAGAATTGCCTGATCATGGCTTATTGCCATTTGGCACATGATTGCCTTGTGGGGGATAATTGTATCATGAGTAATAACACACAGGTGGCAGGTCACGTTACCATTGGCGATTGGGTGATACTCGGTGGTATGTGTGCCGTTCACCAATTTGCAAAGATCGGTTCACATTCTTTTGTAAGCGGAGGTTCATTGGTAAGTAAAGATGTACCTCCATATATCAAAGCAGGTCGTACACCCTTGAGTTATGCAGGTGTAAATTCTATTGGTTTAAAAAGAAGAGGTTTCAGCATAGAACGTATCAATCATATTCTCGACATCTACCGTGTGCTGTATAATAAAGGGATGAACACGAGCCAGGCAATCGAATTTATAGAAGAAGAAATGCCGGCTACTGATGAACGGGATGAAATTGTAACTTTCGTACGTGAAAGCCCAAGAGGAATTATTAAACGTTTTACAAAAGGCAGTGCCGATGACGATCTCCCTGTCTGATGCCGGCAAGCGGTATAACCGCGACTGGATCTTTCGCCACCTTACTTACACTTTTAAAGCTGGTAAATCATATGCTATCACAGGACCTAATGGTTCTGGAAAATCAACATTACTTCAAGCAATAGGAGGGGCCTTGCATTTGAATGAAGGGAAAGTTGAGTTTCAAGTCGGAAATCAGGGCTCAGGAATCAATAACCCAATAGCTCCTGAAAATTTTTACCAGCAAGTTTCTATCTGCGCCCCTTATTTAGAAGTAGTGGAGGAAATGACGGCGAAAGAGTTTTTAGAATTTCATTCTCAGTTTAAACCACTTCTTTCATCAATCTCTATTGATAATATCATTGCACTCGTTGGTTTGGAAAAAGCAGTGAACAAACAGATCCGTTATTACTCGTCAGGCATGAAGCAAAGGGTAAAACTGGCACAATGTATTTTTTCTGATGTGCCGGTTGTGTTGCTTGATGAACCTTGCACTAATCTTGATGCCGAGGGAATTGCCTTATACCAGAAACTGATTTCAGATTATTGTGCTGATCGTTTAGTTGTAGTAAGTAGCAATGATGAAGTGGAGTTTGGGTTTTGTAAAGAAAGAGTGAGCATAATGGACTGGAAGTAATGAAAAAAAAATGACCGGTTTGCCGACCATTTTGGAGCTTTCCCTTTATCATCCCAGGTTGTACGCTGTGTCCAAACAGGAGAGTCAATTAATATTACCCCTTTTATTAAAGTTGTTCGACTTGCCAATGTCCCCAACTAATAATATTAAACTCCTTTTGTGAATATGCTGAATTGTCTGATTTATTAAAAATCAGTTCAACTTCGTTTTTTTTAAAGAATACTAACCACGGAGAACATAGTTTATTTGTTATATCTAAACTTTCCGTAATTGAGTTTGCAGTATTATGAAAATTTAATATAAAATCGAATTTGTATGAATTTTCAAATTTTGAATATTTATCAATTTGGTAATTCTTACTTGCGCCAGTCACTTTACAAATAAGCTTAGCAAGATTCTCTGCTTTTGTGGCGTTATTCTGATTCTCTGTTACAATTGATAACCTCGCAATTTTCATTTCCTCATAGTTTATCGCAGATGTAGTTAATGCGTAAGTATTTATTGGCTAATAATTTTACCTCTGACTTGCAATCAGTAAATTTAAATCAGTAAACTTTAAACTGAAACGTTCACTTAAATAGAAATTAGTAAGTGAACCTTTGAATAAATAAATACCACTGCGCAGATTGATATTATGCCAGATGAGATTTTCAAATCCGCCATCTTCACCGGCTTCGAGCAACAATGGCATCAGCACATTACTGATTGCCTGTGAAGCTGTTCTTGCAAAACCGGATGGAATATTAGGAACGCAATAATGGATCACGCCATATTTCATAAAGATGGGATGTTCATGCGATGTGATCTCTGAAGTTTCAAAACAACCGCCACGGTCAATGCTTACATCAATGATAACAGCACCGGCCCGCATATTACTTACCATTTCTTCTGTTACTACCATTGGTGTTCTTCCTGTTTCGCTGCCCAATGCACCAACAGCTACTTCACATGTTTTAAGTTGTTTGGCCAGCATGCGGGGCTCAATCACTGAGGTCCATAAACGATGACCAATATTATTTTGCAAACGCTTTAAACGATACACACTATTATCAAAAACTTTTACGGAGGCTCCAAGTGAAAGAGCAGCTCTTGCTGCGTATTCACCAACAATACCTGCACCAATAATAATAACTTTTGTTGGCGCAATACCACTGATACCGCCAAGTAATACACCTTTACCATGATTGGCTGAACCTAAATACTGCCCGGCTATCAATGCAACAGCACTTCCTGCGATCTCACTCATGCTGCGAACGATAGGATAAGTACCACTGTCATCTTTTAAATTTTCAAATGAAATAGCCGTAATGCGTTTATCCATCATAGCCTGTAGTAGTTCCCTTTTCATCACAGAAAGATGAATAGGCGAAATGACGATCTGGTTAAATTGTAATAAAGGAATATCCTCATCAATGATCGGGGCACTCTTGACAAGAATAGGTGATTTAAAAACTTCTGCCCGATCATATACGATCTTGGCGCCGGCTTCACTATAATCTTTATCGCGGAAATGAGATGCTTCACCTGCATTATGTTCTATCACAACCTGGTGGCCATTACTTACCAGCACACTCACTGCATCAGGTGTCAGCGCAATACGGTTTTCCTGGAAAGCAATTTCTTTCGGAATGCCAATCATCATCTGCTGGCCTTTAGGTTTTATATCCAGGGTTTCTTCCAGCGTTTCGTAGCTGAACGATGTGCTTATTTTAGGCTTTTGCTGGCTCATTTGCTCGTTGTGGTTTCTGGTTGTCGGCTATTGGTTTTTGTTGCCAGCTTTTGTAATTCTATTAAACTGTTGTGGCGACGCTTCGTTCAGGCTTTTGTTCTTTATTCGAATATGCCGAATAGAAAACAAAATGTATAAGAGTGCGACGCAACGGAAGCTGAATAGTAGCACTGTTGCCGGATACCAAAAATAACTATTTATCTGTGATAGTGAGCCGCCGGGTCTGTGAATCTATGATGGATAAATGAACATGCATGGTATCCGGCGGAAAAATACCGGGGGCCTTATCGGGCCACTCAACAAAACAGGGATAATCGCTAAAGAGGCAATCTTCCACACCGGTTTGGATGGCTTCGGCCTCATCCTTCAGGCGGTAAAGGTCAATATGAAATAAGATCCGCTTTGTACCATCACAGTTATACGCATATTCATTGATGATTGAAAAAGTGGGGCTGCCAACCACATCTTTTACACCTTTTGCATCGCAAATGGCGTGGATAAAAGTCGTTTTACCGGCTCCCATTTCACCATGAAAAGCGAAAACTTTTGTATCGCCAGCGATCTGGAGAAACTGTTTTGCGGCTGTAGGTAATTGTTCTTTGGTAAAAATTAAATCCACGTTGCAAAGATATTCGCTGCATTTGCAACGATGATGAAAAGATTGCTTTTTTCGTAAGAATCCATGCAGACAGTATTCGGTAAATTTGCAGTATGGAAACAGAAGTTGTAAAATGGAAAGTAGAGGGCATGGATTGTACCACTTGTGCACTCAATATTTCAAAGTACCTGGAGAGAGAAGGATTAAAAAATGTGAAAGTAAACTTTGCAACGGGTGATGTATTGTTTGAAGAAGTAAGTGATGAAACCAAGGAAAAAATTGCAAAAGGAATAGATGGGCTAGGTTATAAGGTTGTGAACGGACACGGGCATGCTGAAGAAGATGTGAAAACCGCTTTTCTTTCTAATCATTTTCAACGGTTTCTTTTTTGCCTGCCATTTACGGCTATTCTTATGCTGCACATGTTCGAAAAGTGGATCCCTATTCATTGGTTGATGAATCCATGGGTACAACTTGGATTATGCATCCCTGTTTATGTTGTTGGTATGAGTTTTTTCGGCAGAAGTGCATGGAAAAGTATTCGAAACCGGATGCCAAATATGAATGTATTGATTGCAGTAGGTGCAACGGCTGCATTTGTATATAGCTTATATGGTACCCTTACCGGGCAGGCAGAGCAATATATGTTTTATGAAACAGCGGCTACCATCATCACATTGGTTTTCTTCGGTAATTATTTAGAAGATGCTTCAATTGCTTCTACACAAAAAGCATTGAAAGCGTTGACCAAAAGCCAGAAAGTGATGGCCAATATGATTGCCTTTGATGATGAACATAAGGAACAGATCTTCCAGGTAGAAAATATACAGTTAAGAGTTGGTGACCTTATTTTGATAAAATCAGGAGAACAGGTTCCTATTGATTCTAAAATTTTGTGGGGTGATGCACATGTGAACGAAGCAATTGTAACAGGAGAAAGTACTCCTGTGCATAAATATCAAAAAGATAAACTGATTGGCGGAAGTGTTATTTCGGATGGAACAGTGAAGGCGCAGGTAACTGCTGTAGGTGATGAGACCGTTTTATCCCGGATATTAAATATGGTAAAAGAAGCACAGGGAGAAAAACCTCCTGTGCAGCAACTGGCTGATAAGATCAGTGCTGTGTTTATTCCTATTGTTCTCATTATTGCATTGGGAACTTTAGTTATCAGTTGGATCGTTTTAAAAGAATTTGAACCTGCACTGATGCGCAGTATTGCTGTATTAGTAATTGCATGCCCCTGTGCAATGGGATTAGCAACACCTGCGGCTATTGCAGTGGGATTAGGACGTGGGGCAAGAAACGGAATTTTATTTCGGAATGCAACAAGTCTTGAGCAGTTTAAAGATATTAAGCAGGTGGTGTTTGATAAAACAGGAACGCTGACAACGGGAAAATTCAAAATAGCTAACAAGGAACACGGAACTATGAATGAGGATTTGTTTAAATCAATTGCATATTCATTAGAGAAGTATTCCAACCACCCGATCGCAAAAAGTATTGTTGATGAGTGGAAGACAAAAGATGAAATGAAATGGAAGCAAATTGAAGAAATTAAAGGAATGGGCATGAAAGCAGAAGATAATGAAGGCAATATTTTTATTGCTGGTTCATTTAAAGCTGCTGAAAAACTAACCAACGACGAAACACATAATGTTTATATCCTAAAAAACAATGAACTGCTGGGCTGGATCGATGTAAAGGATGAATTAAGACAGGAGTCAAAAGAAGTGATTGCATACCTGCACAGTAAAAACATTAAAACCATTTTGCTCAGCGGCGATCGTTATTTAAAAACCAAATTGATAGGGGATGAGTTAGGTATTGATGAAGTAATAGCTGAACAAACACCCGAACAAAAACTACAAAAGATCACGGAACTGAATGCTGCAACCCCAACTGCCATGGTTGGTGATGGAATTAATGATGCGCCTGCATTGGCAAAAGCTACGATTGGTATTTCCATGAGCGATGCATCGCAGGTAGCTATGCAGAGTGCACAAGTGGTGCTGATGAATCATGGGCTTAAAAAACTACCTGATGCGCTGGGACTTGGCCGGCACACTTATTTAACTATCAAACAAAATCTTTTCTGGGCATTTGCCTATAATATTGTTGCTATTCCTGTGGCAGCATTAGGTTTTCTTTCTCCAACGTTCGGTGCCTTGATAATGGGTTTGAGTGATGTGGTACTTGCGATAAATTCAGTGAGGTTATTTGTGAAAAAGATAGTTTAATCGTGAGTCGTGAGACGTGAATCGTGAGTGTATCCAATGGTTTAATTTTTCCTTAGCTTAGGGAAAAAAATTATGTTTTTAGAATTATCACATACAAAACTTGATGTCTTTGTTGTGTCTAGGGAATTTGTTCTGTCCTGTTATCGTGAGACAAAATCATTTCCGTCAGATGAAAAATTCGGAATTATTTCACAAATCAGGCGTGCAGCATTGTCAGTGCATCTTAATGTAGCGGAGGGCTGTTCAAGAAAATCACTTGTTGAGCGAAAACGATTCTATGAGATTGCTCGTGGCTCTGTTATCGAGATAGATGCAGCAATTGATATAGCCGTAAATTTGAAGTATGTTTCAAAAGAAAACCTCAAAGAACTGGGTGTTTTGATGGTGAGGGTATTTCAAATGATTTCAAAAATGATAGGATAATGACGCTGAAGGATTCTACTCACGATTCACGTCTCACGACTCACGAAATACTTAAACAGTATTGGGGCTATGAAGCTTTCAGGCCTCTTCAACAGGAAGTAATAGAGTCAATACTTTCAAATAAAGATACGTTAGCATTGATGCCAACCGGGGGAGGTAAATCTGTCTGTTACCAGGTTCCGGCAATGTGTAAAGAAGGTTTATGTCTTGTTATTTCCCCGCTCATCGCTTTAATGAAAGACCAGGTTGAAAACCTGCGTAAAAAAGGGATCACTGCATTTGCTGTTTA
Source organism: Bacteroidota bacterium (assembly GCA_005882315.1). Classification (NCBI taxonomy): domain Bacteria; kingdom Pseudomonadati; phylum Bacteroidota; species Bacteroidota bacterium. The sequence goes on along the minus strand of VBAR01000001.1, from coordinate 391,024 downwards.
TTCCGGAATGAGCAGAAAAGAAGTAGAGAATGTTTTTAAAGTTGCCGGAAACAGTAACTGCAAATTTTTATATGTAAGCCCGGAACGGCTTGAAACTAATTTGTTCAAGGAATTTCTTCCTTCACTTGGGGTAAATCTTATTGCAGTTGATGAAGCACATTGTATTTCGCAATGGGGTTATGATTTTCGTCCGCCTTATTTGCGTATAGCTGCATTGCGTGAAGAACTACCGGGCATACCCATACTTGCTTTAACTGCTACTGCAACACCCGATGTACAGAATGATATTTGTGAGAAGCTAAACTTTAGTAATCATAATATTTTCCGGCAATCTTTCGAACGGCCCAATCTTTCTTTTAGTGTGTTTAATGTTGACTCAAGAGCAAAAAAGATTACTGAGATTTTCTCTAAAGTACAGGGGAGTGGAATTGTATATTGTAAAAGCAGGAAGCGGACAAAAGAAATTGCAGAATTGCTGAAACTTCAAAAAATTTCAGCAGATTTTTATCATGCAGGTTTAAAACAGGAGGAGAGAAGCAAAAAGCAGGAAGCATGGATAAAGAATGAAGTAAGAGTGATCGTTTGCACCAATGCTTTTGGAATGGGGATCGATAAACCCGATGTACGAATAGTCGTGCATGCCGATATGCCGGATTGTTTAGAGAATTATTACCAGGAAGCGGGCCGTGCTGGAAGGGATCTGAAAAAATCCTATGCGGTATTATTATATGATGAAACTGATGTGGCGGAGTTGGACAAGATGGCTGCTATTCGATTTCCTTCATTGGAAGATATAAGATCTGTTTATCATGCGGTTTGCAATTATTTGCAAATTCCATCTGGTGGCAGTGAAAGAGTGTATTATGATTTTGATATCAATGATTTTATTAAAAAGTTTAAACTGAATGTGCATACTGCTGTTTATTCTTTAAAGGCATTGGAGCAGGAGGGCTGGTTGAGTTTTAATGAACAGGTTTTTGTTCCATCAACTATCCGGTTTACTGTTAATAAAAAGGATTTATATGAATTTGAAAAGAGCCATGCTTTATTAGAACCAATGATAAAATCCTTGCTAAGAGCCTATGAAGGAATATTTGATTTTCCTGTCCCTGTTTCTGAAGTTGTAGTTGCCAGGTTGAATAAAACAGATACTGATACTACTAAACTGCAATTACATCAATTACATAAAGCCGGAATTATTGAATACAATCCGCAAAAGGATTCGCCACAAATACTCCTGCTTCGTGAAAGAATAAAAGCAGAAGATTTGAAGATTGATATAACAGGATTTAAAACAAGGAAAGAAAAATTTATTAACCGGAGTAAGATGATGGTGCAATATGCTCATGAAACTGTTTACTGCAGAAGCCGAATATTGGGAGGTTATTTTGGTGATAAAGAAATTAAGAGTTGTGGTGTATGTGATAATTGCCTTAGTCAAAAAGCTCTTGTGGTAAACAGGGAAGATTTCAACAAGATCTCAGGTATAATTTCTTCAGCATTAGCGGCCCAGCCATTGCCTAGTAAGGATCTGATCTTGCAATTAGGAAGTATCAAAAAAGAAAAAGCATGGAAAGTACTTGATCTGATGCAGGCAGAAGATAAAATTGAAATGGATGCATCGGGATGGATAAGATTAAAATAAACACTGTTATGATTGAAAAATTTTAAATCTTGAATAAAATCTACAATTGAAAGAAACTTGCTTTCTTACATTTGCAGCATGTCAAATATGAATTATCACGATTATCTTCAATTGGAAAAGATTCTTAACGCACAAGCACCTGAAAGCGAAAAGAAAAATTTGCCTGCCCACGATGAGATGTTGTTTATCGTTATTCACCAGGCCTATGAACTTTGGTTTAAACAACTGCATCATGAAGCCGATTCCATTGCAGCTATTATGAACAAACCGGCGTTGAATGATAATTCACCTGAATTGCAGACTGTAGTTCATAGACTGAAAAGAACAATTACGATCTTACAGGTGTTGGTTCACCAGATAGAGATTATGGAAACAATGACGCCAATGGATTTTCTTGATTTCCGTGATATGCTTCGCCCTGCATCCGGTTTTCAGAGCTGGCAGTTTAAAGAACTGGAAGCAAAACTCGGATTGAAATTTGAACACCGACATGGTCAGCAGTATTATACATCACAATTGAGAGACGAACATGTATCGGTTATAAAAAAGGCAGAATCAGATAAATCACTTTTGCAATTAGTAAACGCATGGTTGGAAAGAATGCCATTGGCTCCTGCATTGTCGGATGATAAAAATTCTTTCTGGCAGCAATACAGGTCAGTTTATCAAAGCAGTCTTGCTGATGCTGAAAAAGATAACCTGGAACCATTTGATAATTTATTTATGAATGAAAGCAGCCAGCAATCAGCAAACGTCAATCAGCTTTCTTCAAAAGCCAACCGTTCAGCTTTATTTATAATGTTATATCGCGGCTACCCATTATTACAATTGCCTTTTCAGTTGTTAAACTGTTTACTGGAAATAGATGAGCAACTTAGTTCCTGGCGTTATCGCCATATGAATATGGTGCATCGGATGATTGGTACAAGAATCGGTACTGGAGGCAGCAGCGGGAAAGACTATTTAAAGGCAGCAGCTGATAAACATTATATCTACAAAGAGATCGCACAGCTTAATAGTTTTTTGATTGAAAGAAGAAAACTCCCTCAACTACCCACTGAACTGGAACAAAGATTGGGTTTTGTACATCAGTAGATCAGAAGAATCTTTTTGCTGCATCAAAACTCCTGAAAGGTTGTTTGAAGAAGTCATCAATCTTTTTATTAAACTCATCTGCATAAACAATTGGCGTGCTATGACCTGAATTTGGCAAGATCCATAAATACGATTTAGGAATATTCTTATATATTTCCATCGTATGTTCTTCTTTGATCACATCATGGTCACCTCCAATAACGAGAGTAGGACAACTTATTTTATGTAAATCAGTCAATGGAATATGGGGTTGTTCTGATAGAAGACGCATCATCTTAAGTGCATTTTTTTGAGCTTCATTCTTGTTTACAATATTTTTTAACTCATTGTAGATTGGATATACCAAATCCCAAATGGATTGAGGAACAGCGGTTGTATCTGGCCTCAAGTTAGCCCCGGTTATTGCCAACTTCTTTACTTTTTCAGGATGATGTATTGCTAATAATAACCCGTTAATTCCACCATCACTCCAACCTACAACATAGGCTGAGTCTATTTTCATAGCTTCCAGCAAGGCAGCATAATCATCTGCCATCATTTCATAAGTTATTGAATCTTTGTTATCTTTTGAGTTGCCTTGTGCTCTGCTGTCAGCAATAATCACTTTATATTTTTTGGAGAAATAGGGAATTTGATAGGTAAAATGATTGATCGAACCGCCATTGCCATGTATGAATAAAAGCGGTTGTCCTTCACCATATACTTCTGCATACATTTTAAAACCACGGATGTCATAATATTTACCAGCTTCTTTGTTTTTGCCATAAATATTTTTCGGATCATTTACTAATTTCTCATATTCCATTTGCAATTTTTCAAAATCAGTTTGCGCAGAACCAAATAAAAAAAATGCAAAGAATGTTATAACAGACAATAATATTTTCTTCATAAAAACATATTTACGGGTTAAGGTAAATAAAAAGAGGAACATCTCTGTTCCTCCTTTTAGCAATGAATACAAAGTGAACGATATATCTAGAAGGTGTAACGGATTCCAAGTCCTCCCCAATTCCCATAGAAACCAGCATAATCTCCAAATTCAAATGCGGGTTGCCAGTCCAAAGAAATATTGATCGGGGCTCCTTTAAATTTATAATCCAATCCTAATACGCCATCAATACCAATCATGGTATGGCTATCAGGATAATAATAATTTCTATGATAGTAGCCGGCATCATAATATCCAACATGAAGACCGGGGCCTATATACCATTTTAGGCCTGGTGCTCCCGAAATATTGCCGTGAATTTCATATAAACCGGTAATGCGCATACCATGTTGCCAGAAATAGGCAATCAACTCTCCGGCGTTTTGTGGATTAAAAAAATGTTTGAATGTGATACCTGCACCATCCCACACTTTTATGCCCAGTGCAGATCTGTAAGTGGAACTGTTGGCTGATTTACTTTGTGCATTTGCTACAGAAAAAAATACAACCGCAAATGCAGTAAAAATTAAGCGTCTCATAAAATACGTTTCTTATTGAGCACAGCTTGCGATTATTATGCCAAAAAGACCGTTATGAACGATTTTCTCTTACAGCCGTTTGAATTTCAATAGAAAATAAAGTAGAACTATCAGGGCGATAAACGATGTGGCAAGAAAAGTAACGATGCTGCCAAAACCGGCCCACACTGCTCCTGCCATAGCACTGGCAGCAAATGCACAGATACTTTCGCAGCTTGTATAAAAACCAACTGCGGTTGCCGTATTACTTTCATGTGCTGTATTGGTTATCCATGCTTTTGCGATGCCTTCTGTGGCGGCTGCATAAATACCGTATAAAAAGAAAAGAAGAAAAATAATATTCAATGAAGGGTTAAAAGCAAAACCTGCGTATACAATTGCAAACAACATAAGCCCAATCATAAAAATTTTTTTCATTCCCCATTTATCTGCCAATATTCCCAGCGGGTAGGCAGCAAGGGCAAATATAAGATTGTAAAATATATAAGCCAGTATAGTTATTGTTTCGCTTTCGAAAGTAATATTGAAAATTGTAAGTGTCTGTTCGCCTAATGCTTCCTTCGTTTTTAATAAAAGAAAAAAGTCTGAGCTGTTGAACAATGCAAACAATAATAATCCCGGCACTAACTTTTTAAATGCCGGTGTCGCAATTTTCCAGTAACTGAAATAGCTAAAAAAATTTCCCTTACTAAGTGTCGACGAAGGATGCTTTTTTTCTTTCAATAAAAAAATCAACAGCACAGCAAGAATGCCCGGCACAAAAGCGATAAAAAAAAGTGATTGATAATTCCCCGGACTATATAAAAGAAAAACTAAAGCAATGATAGGACCTATTGCGGCGCCGAGTGTATCCATACTACGATGAAATCCGAATACTTTTGCTTTATTCTCTTTTGTGGCTTCTTGTGAAAGCAAAGCATCTCTTGCCGCTGTTCTCACACCTTTCCCCAACCGGTCTACAGTTCTGGCAAAAAATACCCAAAGCTTGGCAGTGAATAATACAATTATAGGCTTGGAAATAGCACTTAATAAATACCCGAGCTTTACAAATGGTAGCCTGACACCTTTTTCATCACTTAATTTTCCAAAATATCCTTTACTGATGCCGGCAGTAAAATTGGCAACTGCCTCCAGCATCCCGATCCAGAAAACATTAAAACCAATTTCATTAAGGTAAAGGGGAATGACGGGATAGATCATTTCACTTGCTACATCGGCAAGAAGGCTAACGAGTGAAAGAATGACTATGGTCCGGGTAATGATGCGCATCTACTGGTGAAAATACTTAAATCAAAAAAAAGTGTTGTAAACTAATTCGTACAGGTTGTTTCTGCTCCTTTATTTTTGCTTTATAAATATACCCGTGAGCCGCCTATTTTTATTTTGTCTTTTTTTATGCCAGTTTTTTTCTGCAACTGCACAAACCGATTCACTAAATGAGGTAAAGCAGGATACGCCTATAATAAAAAAAAATATTCGGAATTCTGCAAAAAAAGCCAATAAGACTTCCCTTACGGATTCTTTACCTGTGAAGGATTCCTTGAATATGCAAATTGATAGTATTACTGCTGCCTTCAAAAAAAAGCAAAAGGATTCAATACAAACTGCTGCTCTCAAAGCGAAACCCGTTCAACAAATGTTTTCATTAAAGCAATTTAATGGAGAAGAGTTACTTTTTTATTCGCTGATCATCATGTTGATCTTCTATGCGATACTGAAACAAATGTTTCCAAAATACTTTACAGATCTGTTTCGTGTTTATTTCCGTACCACACTTAAGCAAAGCCAGGTGAGAGAGCAGTTATTGCAAACCCCCTTACCCTCATTATTATTAAATGGTTTTTTTATTGTCAGTGGTGGAATGTATGCTGCCTTTATTTTTCAGCATTTTAATATTGCGCCTAAGTTTAATTTCTGGCAGTTATGGCTATATAGCGCAATACTGTTGAGTATTATATATATGATGAAATTTGCCGGTGTCTGGCTGGCGGGCTGGCTCTTTAGTAGAACTGATGCGGCCGCTGCATATACGTTTATTGTTTTTATGAACAATAAAATAACCGGAATAGTGGTACTTCCCTTTTTGGTGTTGTTAAGTTTTGGTAATGAAAAGATTTACCCCGTAACATTGATTGTTTCAATTACAGCGGTTGCTTGTCTGTATTTATATCGATTTTATCTTTCTATTGGAGTGATCCGGTCACAGGCCCGGGTTAATATGTTGCATTTTCTTCTCTACCTCACCGCATTTGAAGTCTTTCCTCTACTAATATTATTTAAATGGGTAATGTCGTTTCTTAAATAAAACGGCTACCTTTGCAGCCAATTTTAGCCGAACCGTATATGAATAAAACCGTGGTTAGCAAGACACTCGTTCAGCACAAAGAAATTAAGAAAATCCTGGTTACCCAACCGAAGCCCGAAAGCGACAAATCGCCTTGGTATGAGCTGACCAGAAAGTATAGCGTTGAACTGGAGTTTCAGCCATTTATCCGGCTTGAGGCTATAAATGCAAAAGAATTCCGCAGGCAGAAAATAGAAATTCAGAATTACACTGGGGTTGTCTTCACCAGCCGTAATGCCATTGATCATTTTTTCCGGATGTGTGAGGAAATGAAAGTGAGCATCTCACAGGATACAAAATACTTCTGCATTACCGAAGCTGTGGCACTTTACCTGCAAAAATTCATTCTCTATCGTAAACGCAAAGTGTTTTATGGAACAGATGGTACGAATAAAAGTATGTTTGATTCCATAAACAAGCATAAAGGCAACGAAAAGTTTATGTATGTATGCTCAGAAAACCAGCAGGATAATGAGATCGTAAACTGGCTGAAATCGAATAATTGTGAGTACGTTTTGGCATTTATGTACCGCACACAGAGCAATGATGTAAAGGAACTAATTACAAAAACCAATTTCGATGTGATCTGTTTTTTTACTCCAAGTGGTGTTAAAAGTCTTTTCGATAATCTTCCCAAATACAAACAAAACGGAACATTGATCGGTGCGTTTGGAAGCAATACAGTAAAAGCTGTAGAGGAAGCCGGTCTTAAGCTGGAAATAAGGGCACCCCAACCACTCGTTCCCAGTATGGTTTCTGCATTAGATCAGTACCTTTCTGCGCAATTAAAAAAGAAGTAACTTATCAGATACTATAAATGAAGCCAGGCAAACAGAAGCCTGGCTTTTTTGTTATGATATTAAACGAAATTTGTTATTCAACCCTGGCAATGAATCATAAATATTCCAACCACCTCATAAATGAAACAAGTCCTTACCTGCAGCAGCATGCACACAATCCTGTTGATTGGTATGCCTGGGGAGAAGAGGCTTTACAAAAAGCGGCCAAAGAGAATAAACCTATTCTCGTTAGCATTGGTTATTCAGCCTGCCACTGGTGTCATGTAATGGAAAGAGAAAGTTTTGAAGATGAAGCTACGGCCACTCTCATGAATGAACATTTTGTCAATATAAAAATCGATAGAGAAGAAAGGCCGGACCTGGATCATATTTACATGGATGCAGTGCAGGCAATGACAGGAAGTGGTGGCTGGCCGCTAAATGTTTTTTTAACTCCGGAGAAAAAACCTTTTTATGGAGGAACTTATTTTCCGCCGGTGAGAGCATTCAATCGTTCTTCATGGAAAGAAACTTTAATTGCTGTATCAGATGCTTTTCGTTTAAAAAGACATGAAATAGATGCACAGGCAGAAAATCTTACAGGGCATCTGCTTAATTCAAATGCTTTTGGACTACAGAAACAAAATGTCAACGAAAATATTTTTTCAAAGGAAAAAGTCGATGAAATATTTCAAAACATCATGAAATCGGCCGATAAAGAATGGGGAGGTTTTGCCAAGGCCCCAAAATTCCCGCAGACCTACACAATCCAGTTTTTGCTACGTTATGCTCATTATCAAAAAAATGAAGAAGCGTTAAAGCAGGCATTATTAAGTCTTGATAAAATGATGGAAGGAGGGATCTATGATCATATTGGCGGTGGGTTTGCAAGATATTCTACAGACACAGAATGGCTGGTTCCTCATTTTGAAAAAATGCTTTATGATAATGCCTTACTTATTTTTGTTTTAAGTGAAGCATACCAGCTTACAAAGAATGAAAAATACCGAATTGTGATTGATGAAACATTGGGGTTTATTAAAAATGAAATGACTCACCCTCAAGGAGGTTTTTATTCAGCTTTGGATGCAGACAGCGAAGGGGTAGAAGGTAAGTTTTACATATGGAGTAAAAATGAGATAAATGAATTACTTGGAACTGACGCTGCATTGTTTTGCGAGTATTACCAGGTGACTGATAAAGGAAATTTTGAACACAAAAATATTTTGCACACTAGGGAAGATGCAGATGCTTTTGCAAAGAGCAAAAATTTTCCTTCCGAAGAGTTTAATTTATTCTTGATAAAAACAAAAAAAACACTGCTGGCAGAAAGGAACAAACGCATTCGGCCGGGAATGGATGACAAGATTATTCTCGGATGGAATGCACTGATGAATACAGCTTATTCAAAAGCATTTGCTGCTACCGGCAATGAAGATTATAGAAAGACAGCTATCAGGAATATGGATTTTATACTGGCTGTGTTTTCAATTGAAAATAAGGTTGAGCTTTTTCATACATGGAAAAACAATATCGCTAAGTATTCTGCTTTTCTTGATGATTATGCTTATCTCATTGAAGCGTTAATTAATCTGCAGGAGGTAACTGGCGATACAAAATGGCTCGTAAAGGCAAAACAACTTTCGGAGTTTGTTATCGATAATTTTTCAGAAGATGAAACGGGATATTTTTTTTATACACCCCTAAACAATTTGGATGTTATAATCCGGAAGAAGGAAGTATATGACGGTGCTACTCCGTCCGGGAACAGCATAATGGCTTTTAACCTATACCGGCTGGGTCTTTACTTTGACCAAAATGAATGGCGAGAACACTCGACAAAAATCACGGGTTTGTTGAGCAATGCCGTCTACCGCTATCCCACATCTTTTGGCTGTTGGTCCAATTTGGTCCTTGAGGGATTTGTAGGCACAAACGAGATTGCCATTGCCGGAGAAAATTTTGATAAAAGCTTACGGGAAATATTGGGTGAATACATTCCCAACAAAGTGGTTATGAGCTTTCAAGGCGGAAACAGCTCCTATGCTTTACTGGATGGTAAAACAGCCTCCGAACCTCCATTCATCTATTTGTGTCGTAACTATTCCTGTAAACAGCCCGTACAAACCGCAGCTGCGATTGTAGAATTACTTCTAAAGGCCTAACAGTCAGGAGAATTTAATTTGCCCTGGAAACAATAAAATAAATTAAGTTCCGTTAGAAACTTTACCGCGTAAAATGCGCTTTGATATTTAAAAAATAAACATTAGCCTTGTGGTTAAGAACTGTTCAAAATATTATATTTGCCCAATACCCTTTAAGTATATGAAAATGAGAAACCTTTATTTTAAATTAATCGCAGCGGCTTCACTTACAGTGTTGCTGTCTAGCTGTGGAATGTTTGGAAAGAAAAGTAGTAAAGGAAGTGTGCTTCCGAATGATGGCCAGGTGCATGGTGTTGCCCCAGGCGCAAAGTATACACTTCCGAAACCTCCAGGTATGGTTTACATACCTCAGGGAACTTTCCATATGGGTCCCAGTGATGAGGATCCAGCTTTTGCATTTAGTGCCCGTAACCGTGCAGTTTCTATCAGCGGTTTCTGGATGGATGCAACAGAAATTACCAACAACGAGTATCGCCAGTTTGTTTATTGGGTTCGTGATTCTATCGCAGCCCGTAGACTGGGAGGTAATTATGTAAAAGATGATAAAGACGGCAACCAGTATATCAACTGGGAAGCTGCTAAGAAAATAAAATATTCTGACCCTAAGATCGTCGAAGACCTTGCAGCAACTGATTTTATTCTTCCTCCTGACGATAGGCTGTATGGTAAAAAAGAAATCGATCCTTCTAAATTAGTTTACCAGGTTGAGCGTATGGATTTAAAAGAAGCAGCAAAAAGAGAAAACGCTGGTAAGCCTCGTTCTAAATTCATCCAAAAGTATCCGGTAGCTATTTATCCCGACACTTTATGCTGGATTCGTGACTTCTCTTATTCTTACAACGAACCAATGACAAAAAGATACTTCAGCCATCCATCATTCGGTAACTATCCGGTGGTAGGTGTAAACTGGAAACAGGCTGATGCTTTTTGTAACTGGCGTACTTTATACCTCAACTCATATCTTATCTCTAAAAGCCGTGCGCAGGAATCAGATTTCCGCCTGCCTACAGAAGCTCAATGGGAGTATGCAGCAAGAGCCGGACGTTCACAATCAATGTTCCCTTGGGGTAACTATTATCTCCGTAATAAGAAAGGTTGTTTAATGGCCAACTTCAAACCTGGTCGTGGTAACTATCCTGAAGATGGAGGTTTTTATACAGTACGTGCCGATGCTTACTGGCCAAATGATTTTGGCTTGTATTGCATGAGTGGTAACGTGGCTGAATGGACTTCATCAATCTATTACGAAGGAAGAAACAACTTCCAGCATGATATGAACCCTGATGTTCGCTGGAATGCAAAAGACGATGATCCTCCTCTCATGAAACGTAAAATAATTCGTGGCGGTAGTTGGAAAGATGTTGGTTATTTCCTTCAAACAGGTACCAGCACTTACGAATACCAGGATTCAACCAAAAGCTATGTTGGTTTCCGTACAGTGATCGATCTGCCGGCACCATCATCAAAAGGCCATAAATAAATAATTACGAGAGGTTATAAAATAAAAATTATAACCTCTCTCTTTTCCTGAAACAATTTTCAAACACTCTTTTTCGTTTAATACAATATCGTAATTTTTTAATTCACCTATAAAACGAGCCTATTATGCTTTTCTTTAAAACCCATAAGGGTCAAGTAACCCTTAACTTTATTTTCGCCTTTTTTGCCGCTGTGGTAATCCTTGGCGCATTGTTTAAAATCCGTCACTGGCCAGCAGCCGATGAAATGATCACTATTGGTCTATTATCAGAAGTGTTAGTGTTTTTAGTAATGGCATTACTTGTACCGCCGCCAGAAGAACCACATTGGCAGCGTTATTTCCCTGACATTAACAAACACCCTGATCTTGAAGGTCCGAATTTTAAACCAACTCCATTAGCATTAGCTGGTGCAAGCACAGGTAATCCTGCGTTGAACAAATTAGAAGATATGCTGCAAGCTGCAGATATCACACCTACTAATCTTGGCCGCTTGAGTGATAACTTCAAAAAGTTAGGCACTACAGTAGACAAAATGGGAGATATTGGTGATGTAGTAGCTGCTACCGGCGACTATACCGCTAAAACAAAAGAAGCTTCTGTTGCCCTTAGCGCAATGAAAGATGCATATGTTGGTGCTGCAAGCAGTATTCAGCATTTCAATCAGGCAGCTGATGGTACTAAACAGTTCCATGAGCAGGTTCAGGTATTAACTAAAAATCTCGGTTCATTAAATACTATTTATGAACTGGAATTGCAGGATACTAATAACCACCTGAAAGCAATGAACAAATTTTACAACAACCTGGTACAAGCTTCTGATGCAATGCAGGGAAGTGTGGATGATGCTAAGAAAGCACATGACCAGATTGCTGTATTGGCCGGAAACCTTGGTCGCCTGAACAATATTTATGGAAATATGCTCAGTGCAATGCAGGGCCGTGCTTAATTAGTTGGGTTCGTTTTATAGGAATGAATCCGTATCCAGTAATTTGAAAAAGTTACCATTAGTAAAAACCATTTCCGCTGTAAAGCAGAATAAATAAAAATTAAAAGTCATGTCTTTACCTAGAGAACCACGGCAAAAGATGATCAACATGATGTATCTGGTGTTAACAGCGCTGCTGGCACTGAATGTATCTGCTGAAATTCTTAATGCCTTCAAAACGGTAAATAAAAGTTTAGAGACTACAAATGCTACTGTCAACAATTCTACCACTGCAATCATGCAGTCATTAGAAGACAAACAGAATGATCCTAAGACTGCTGAAAAGGCTGCTATATGGCTGCCAAAAGCAAAGGCTGTTCAGGAGTATGCAAAGTCGATGAACACATTTATACAATCTTTAAAAAACGAGATCATTAAAGAAGGCGGCGGTGATCCTGATAAAAGCAGTTTTAAAGCTGATAACCTGGATATCGCTACCCGTTTAATGCTTGATAAAGGAAAAGCTAAGGAGTTATTAGCTAAGCTCACCGAATTCAAGAAGAACATTCTGAAGAATGTAGATCCTTCGATTGATTCAGCGTTTTCATCTACATTACCAATTTACCTCGAAATACCGAAAGGGGTATCGAAATCAAATAACACATGGGAAAGAGCTTATTTCCATATGGTGCCGACTGTTGCTGCATTAACTATTCTGAGTAAATTTCAGAATGACGTTAAGACGTCTGAAAATAAGATCGTTGAATTTTGTCATAACAAAGTAGATAAAGTTGTTGTACGTTATGATACGTATGCAGCTTTTGCACAGTCAAATTCAAGCTATGTAATGCCTGGTGATGAAATGGAAGTTACTGCTGGTGTAGGTGCTTTTAGTAAAGCAGCCTTGCCGACTGTAACAATCGCAGGCGCAGTTACACCGTTGGGTGATGATGGAGCTGCTCATAAATTATTAAATGCTGAATCAACTTTAGGTGAACATAGCATTAATGTAAATGTAGAATACACAGACCAGGAAGGAAAGAAGCAAACAATCCTGAAAACAATTAAGTACACTGTTGGTCAATCAGCAGCATCTATTGCTTTGGATAAAATGAATGTACTTTATATTGGTGTTGATAATCCTGTATCAATTGCTGCAAGTGGTGGTGGATCTGAAGCAATTCAGGTTTCCATTTCTGGCGCCGGAGGTGCACTTCAGAATTTAGGAAAAGGTAAATACATTGCCCGTGTAAATAGTGTTACTGATGATTGCAAAATAACTGTAACAGTAGGTGGCAAAGTTGCGGGAGCTTCAGTTTTCCGTACACGTACAATACCTAAACCTATAGCTGTTGTTGGTCCTTATGAAAGTGGCGCTAGCATAAATGCTAATGCATTCAAGGCTCAGGCTGGTGTGGGTGCCGGTATTAAAGATTTTCCTTTTGAATTAAAATACCAGGTTACAAGGTTTATTTTATCAGCCGATAATGATGAGGGCTATATTGACGAAGCTCCTTGCCAGGGTAACTTATGGAGTAGTGCTGCTCAAGCTGTTTTGAGCAAATTAAAGAGCGGTCGTACCATAACCATTGACGATATTTATGCAACAGGGCCTGATGGAAGAAGCCAAAAATTGCCTTCATTGGTATATTATATAAAATAATTAAACTGGATAGATATGAAAAGGTGTTTTGTAAAAATCAGTTTGCTGGGAATATTTGTTATGATTATTGCATCTGATGCTGCTGCACAGCGTTCCGGTAGATCAGGCAGAAGAAATCCTGCTGATACTTCTAACCGTCAGCCTCAGCAACAGGTAAATAATAATAATGCTCCGGCTTATAATCCAACAGCCGGTATTCCGATCGTTGTAGATTCAGCAGGCATGAAGCAAGCAGAAGTTAAAAAAGGCTTGCGTAACGATAATGCCTTTGATAAAGGAAACCTGACTGCCCGCACTCCCTTACCTTATGAGCATATCCGCTGGGATGATGCGTTTTATGCTGAGAAGGTTTGGAGAGAACTGGATCTGCGTGAAAAATTGAATCTTGTATTCAAATACGAGACTGAAGATGATAACGGAAGCCAGATGTTTGTAGACATTCTTATGAAAGCAGTTCAGAGCGGACAGGTTACAGCTTTTTCTGATGACAGATTTACAACACCTTTATCAGTTGACGATATTAATCAAAAAACAGCAGGCCAGAATGATACAGTGCCGGTTACTGATCCTAATGACATCAATAAGACATTATATTATAAAGTGACCAAATCAAGCTTTGATGTCAAATCAGTAAATAAAATTGCAATGAAAGAAGAGTGGGTGTTTGACCGTGAATCAAGCAGACTTGTCTGTCGTATTTTAGGTCTGGCGCCTTTACAAACTAAGTATTTGCCAAGTGGCCAGGAACTGGGCCAGTCAGTTTTATTCTGGGTTTATTATCCTGACCTGCGTCCTACATTGGCTAAATATGAAGTGTATAATCCAAAGAATATGGGACAAAGCCGTATGACATGGGAGGAGTTATTTGAAAGCCGCATGTTCAGCAGCTATATTGTTAAATCTACTTTGGATAACCCATCGTTCAAACCAATCAGGTCATTATTGAACGGAAACCAGATTCTTGCCCTTCTTGAAGGTGATAACATTAAGGATAAAATCTTCAATTTCGAGCAGAACCTGTGGTCGTATTAATTACAAACTGTATTTACTTTCAATACTCAAAATGTCCCGCCAAAAGCGGGATATTTTGTTTGTATGAACATCCAAATATTTATTAAAAAAAACTTCAGTAAATCGTAATTATCCTATTTGTTATATTGAATAATGTTGTATTTTCGTCATGGTTTTTCATAGGATATTGGATTTTAAAAACGGGGCTGGATTTCTATCCGGGCCCCATTTTTTTTATAGACACTTCTAACTAATTAATTAGCTTTTATCCCTGAAATAGCCCAAAACCGTACTTGCCTTTGAATGCCCTATAACTAAAGCAAGCTCCTCTATCGTTTTATTCCTGATATTCTTTATTGATTTAAACTCTTTCAATAGCATATCTGCAGTTGCTTTCCCAATACCCCGTATATCCTCTAGTTCATTTTTAAAGGTGCCGGCACTTCTTTTTTTCCGGTGAAATGTTATGCCAAAACGATGTACCTCATCCCGGATCTTTCGGATAAATTTTAAACTTTGGCTGTTAAATGGGAGCTTAAGGGAGTCCCTATCACCCGTAAAAAAGATCTCTTCTTCATTTTTTGCTAGCCCAACAAGTGTCATCTTCCCTTCAAGCCCCAGTTCACGAATAGCCTCACTAGCTGAGCTTAATTGCCCTTTTCCTCCGTCAATGATCACAAGTTGAGGGTAATCCTTGCCTTCTTCAGTAAGCCTTTTATAGCGCCGAAAAACAGTTTCCTTCATCGAGGCAAAATCATTGATCCCGACCACAGTTTTGATGTTAAAATGCCTGTAATCAGCTTTTGATGGCTCTCCATTTTTAAAGCAAACCATCGCTGATACAGGGTAGCTTCCCTGGAAATTGGAGTTATCGAAACATTCAATATGTACAGGTAGACTTGAAAGTTGAAGATCTTTTTGCAGTTGCTCAAGAGTTTCAAAGCTGGTGCTGTTTTTTATACCTAATTTCAATCGATCCTTGTTTTTGATCTCTTCTATATAATAACCAGCATTTTTAAAAGAAAGATCCAGCAGTTTTTTCTTATCACCTGAGCGGGGCACTGTTATCATTACATCCGGTTGGCATGGGGTAATAATAACAGGAACTATTATTTCTTTTGCATCACTGTTGAAGGTGGTACGCATATTTTGAATACAGAGTTCAAGAATTTCTTGTTCGGTCTCTTCAAGTTTGGCTTCAGCTCGTATTGTATGAGACTGTACGATTGTGCCACTTCTCACCATCAGGTAATTGATATAAGCGATTTGATTTTCTTTTACAATAGAAAAAACATCAGCATTACCAAACCGCGGATTTACTACCACTGAACTAGCCTGGTAGTTTTCAAGAAACTCAATTTTCTTTTTTAGTATAGCTGCCTTTTCATAGGCGAGGTTTTCAACGGCAGATTTGATCTCTCTTTTAAAGTAATTAACCACCTCCGAGAGATTACCTTTAAGAATGTTTCTTACCTGTTTAAGATTTTCATTGTAATTGTCTACATCCTGAAGTCCTTCGCATGGACCTTTACAATTGCCCAAATGATATTCCAGGCAAACCTTAAATTTTCCTTTTTCAATATTTGTTTTACTGAGATTAAGTGAACAGGTCCTGAGCGGAATTGTATTCCGAATGAACTCAACCAACTCTCTAACTTTTTTTACTGATGTGAAAGGGCCCAGGTATTCCGAACCATCTTTTATAAGTCTGCGGGTAAAAAATATTCTCGGGAAAGGTTCTTTTTTTATTACGATATAAGGATATGATTTATCATCCTTTAAACTGATATTATACTTGGGCTGAAATTCTTTTATCAAGGAATTTTCAAGCAGCAACGCATCTTGTTCAGAGCCGACAATGACAAACTCGATCTTGCTGATTCGTTTTACCAGCTCATGTGTTTTATATCCGGTAAAAGTTTTTGTGAAGTAGGAGCTGACTCTTTTCCGCAGGCTTCGGGCCTTACCTACATAGATCAGCTCATTGCCGGCATCGAAATATTTATAAATACCGGGATTATCAGGAATTGTTTTTTGTATTTTTCTAAATTCAACAGACGTCATTCTGGTTTAGTATAATCTTTCCAGGTAACTTTTAAAATATGTGTGGTTTCTGGCTGACCGGGTAATTGTTTTAATGTTAATACCTGGAAGTATTCATCTACCTGCCATATCATTTTTTTTATAACCGAACTGTCTTTAGTTGTAATCTCCCTGTCAATATAAATTGTCCTGATTTTTCCACCATCTGCATCAGGTTTAATAATTACTTCCTGCTTCTGAATATCTGATGACTGGGATGTAGACTTTGGTAAGGTGAGAAAGGAGATGAGCTTTAAATCCTGGTCATAAGTCTGGCTCTCTTTATATTGATCTTTATATTTTTCAAGACTTATGTCTGGTATGTCAAGAAAATCTTTTGCCTGAGCACGAAATTCAGTCCTGGAAATATCAATTGTATCCGAATGCAGACTATCCAGTATTTCAATTCTTCTAATTGCAAAAAGTGAAGTGTCAATTTGCGCAACCTGGCCTTGTATAAAAGAAAGCACAGGAGTGACCCGTTCATTTTTATTGTCGTCTTTTTTTTCAGGAGATTTACAAGCGGCTATAAACAATAGCGCCATGAGCAAGGGAATAGATGTTTTCATGCCCAAAAATAAATGAAAACAATCTTTTATAAACGATTATCCCGGTCGAATAAACGAACCGGGATAATTCTGCAAGCATAGCAGCAGTTAGTGTCGGATCAATAATTAAACGTAACGCCTGCCTTCAGGCCAAAAGTGAAAAGATTTTCTATGACAGGATATTTGTCTTTAAAGCTTGACAGGGCCTGGTAGCGAACCTGCGGACCAATCTGCCAGTTTGATCTTTTTGCTTTAACATCTACAATTATTTCAGCAGCTCCATTCATATTCCAACGGCGCATCAGGTCGGGTACTTTTACATAATTCTTAAAATCGGTTGAGAGCAGGTAAGCCCTGTTATCCAATAAATAGGTTGGTTGTGCTGTTAATCCTAAGCCGAGATCCACCTTTTTACCATCTAAAATTTTTACATCAGCTCCGATAGGCATTGAAAGAGAAAAATAAACATTGGTCAGCCAGTTAGGGCGGTAGCCGCTGGAGTTCCTGTAGTAGGATGTGCGGATAACCGATGGCTGATTATTACCTTGCATGGCAATAGTTGCCGGTTCACCTGAATAACTGAATGCACGGATATCGTATTTACTTATATTAAACTGTAATCCTGTTTTTAAAGCAATTCTTTTACTGAGTGGGTATTTTACTGCAATGCCCAATTCAAATCCTATATCAGGTTTATGTGTTACTACATTCTTTACATCCTGCAAAGCCAGGTTTGTGGGAATAGAAGGGCTACCTGATGCTGCAAGTATCGTTTCTTTATTTTCTGACAAGCGGCGATAAGTTACGCCAGGTGTAAAGTAGACCTGGAACCCGATGTATTTTCTTTCAATTTTTTTAGGAGTAGCGACTGCTTGTTCTGAACTTGGTTTTGAGGCATCTAAAGAAAATGAATTTTGTTTTACCTGAGCGGCTTTGATTTGTCTTTCGCTATTTACCTGGAAATTCTGATCAAATGCTGCAGGTTGTTCACCAATAACCAGTGAAGGGGAATAAGATTTATTTTTTACTTCATACCAGTCTTCTGTAGCTACTTCTGCAATGCGTTCAGTTTTTTGTTTTTCAGAATGTGCAGTTGTTGTAAAATCTTCAGGCTGCATGACCGCTTCTTCTGTATAGCTTGTTACTGTTGAATTATCATATATGATAGAAGGAATCCTGATCGATGCAATTGGTTTGTCTGCCTCTGCTACTCTTAATACAGAAGCAGGTTTAGTTGTTATTTCAGGAATTGCTTTTTGTGATTGACTGGTCTTTCCAGCTTGTGATTGTTGAGTTATTTCATTATTTGAAGACCCCGGGCTCAAAATCATTACAGATGAAACAATAGCTCCTGTAACTAAAAGCAGTAATGCCCCAATGCCTATCCATCTCCGGCGGGGGTGAAGCGAATTATTAATTTCGTCCCACACTTTTCCAGATGGATACATCTTATATTGATCAGCATTCGTTTTTAAAAACTGCTCAAAATCCCTGTTATCAAAATTTCTCTCCATAGTCAGTCGGCGATTATAGGATACGTGATATGGTTTAAATTATTTTCCTACGGCCATCAACCAATCCACATTCTGCTTTGGTTTGTGCAAAATTCTTTTTCTTATCAGTATATCTTCCAGCATTGCTCTTGCACGGGTATACTGGCTTCGGCTTGTGCTTTCTTCAATATCCAACATCACTGCAATTTCCCTATGATTGTAACCTTCCACAGCATAGAGGTTCAATACTGTGCGGTAACCAATTGGTAAAAGCCTGATACATTCCACTATCTGTTTAGCCTGGATGATAGCGGGTATCGACTCTTCCCTTACTACAGCAGTGGTAGCATGAATCAAGTCAACACTTTCATTGAACTTTTTGTTACGCTTCAGGATGTTAATACAGGTATGTACAACGATCCGGCGAATCCAACCTTCAAATGATCCCCTGCCTTCGAAAGAATGCATCTGCGTAAAAACCTTAATAAATCCTTCCTGAAGCATATCCTCAGCATCCTCCCGGTTATGAGCGAAGCGATAGCATACCGCCAGCATTTTAGAACTGTATTTGTTATACAATTCTCGCTGAGCTATCGAATCATTTTTTAAACAACCTTGTAAAATGGCTTCCTCGGTCATAGTCTCCCTTTGGGTTGCCTGTAAATTAGACATTTTTTTGACACGAATGCTGCATGGAAATGTAAAATTTAAAAGGTTTCAGGAATTAATTCTACAGCTTGGGGGAGAAATTTAAAGGGCTGGGCAGCTACCGCAAATTAAAATCCGGTAAGCTGCCCAATTCCTGTTATTTTATATCAGTTCTAAGAGCAACGATAAAAATCCTTCCTGCTAATGAAAAACCAGACGCAAAGGTTGTACAAAAAAACAGATAGAAAATATCACCGGCATAATTGATAATGCCAGCAAAGGAATAGCCAGTATTTTCTTAAGCGTTTTTATTGTTTAGGAGGTTCAGGTCTTTTAGGTCGCTTCAGACTATCGGCAGGAAATTTTGCTTCCATTTCAGTCATTATGCCTTGGGCCCAACCAGTAAGTTTTGCTTTTTCTTCATCATTCAGAATTGCATCTTTATGTATCCATGTATAACTGTCCAGCGGCATTTCATTTTCTTTTACTGTTTTAACTACATCTTTCATTTTATCGTACCGTCTCCAGATCGGGGCTTTCCCCAATTCATCAAGGTTAAATTTTCTTTTACCTTCTACGATATGGTCATCTAGCCACCAGTCTACAGGTTGTATTTTACTATACCAGGGATAAACAGTGTTATTGGTATGACAGTCGTCACAGGCTTTTTTTAAAATAGACTTTACATCATCCGGTATGGCATGAAGTTTTGCAAAAGCATTAGGCTGGTCGCCTTCGCTTTTGTTTTTCTTTGGATGAAAAAACTGGATAGCTAAAAAGGCAATCAACAATATCCAGGCAACTGTCTTAAAAAATTTCTTCATACTTATTTTTTGATGCGCTAAATTAGGATTTCTCCTGTCATTTCTTTAGGAATGGGCAAATTCATCATGGTAAGAATAGTTGGTGCCAGATCACCTAGCTTACCGGGTTTGATCGTTCCTTTCCATTCTTTATCAATAATAAAAAAAGGAACAAGATTTAGTGTATGTGCAGTATTAGGAGTGCCATCTTCGTTTATCATGTAATCTGCATTTCCATGATCGGCAGTTAAGAAAACAGTATAACCATTTGCCAAAGCAGCAGTAACTATTTTTTCTACGCAACTATCAACTGTTTCCACCGCTTTAATAGCGGCTTTCCAAATGCCGGTATGGCCAACCATATCAGCATTGGCATAATTCAGGCAGCAAAAATCGAAGGTCTTATTTTTTATCTCTGGTAAAATGGCATCGGTTAATTCAATTGCGCTCATCTCAGGTTTTAAATCGTATGTTGCCACTTTTGGTGAAGGTATCATGATTCTTTTTTCACCGGTAAAAGGCTCTTCACGGCCTCCGCTGAAAAAGAAAGTGACATGCGGATATTTTTCTGTTTCGGCAATCCTGATTTGTTTTAATCCATTTTGTTCTATTACAGCGCCAATTGTATTATTCAGATTATCATTTTCAAAAATAACATTTACCTTTTTGAAAGTCTTGTCGTATTCCGTCATCGTTGTGTAGTGAAGCGATAATTTTTTCATTCCCTGATCAGGCATATCTGTTTGTGTAAGTACCTGTGTGATCTCCCTGCATCTGTCCGTACGGAAATTGAAACAAATAACGACATCATTATTTTTTATAACAGCTAATGGCTGCTGGGCCTCATCAACAACCACGGTAGGTTTTATAAATTCATCAGTAACATTTGATGCATAAGAATTTTCAACGGCAGCTATTGCATCAGTAGCTTTTGCACCGGTTCCATTTACCAAAGCATCGTAAGCCAGTTTTACCCGTTCCCATCTTTTATCCCGATCCATCGCATAGTAACGGCCACTTACAGATGCAATTTTGCCAACTGAGCTATTCAGATGAGCCTGTAGATCTGTTATAAAACCTAACCCACTTTTAGGGTCACAATCACGGCCATCGGTAAATGCATGTATAAAGACATTTGAAAGATTTTCTTTTTTGCAAACATCAACAATTGCTTTCAGGTGATTAATATGCGAATGCACGCCACCATCACTTACAAGACCGATTAAATGAAGCGGTTTATTATTCGCTTTTGCAAAACGAATAGCATTGAGAAAAACACTGTTTTGTGCTAACTCGCCGGTTTTTACAGCCACATTAATTCTTTGTAATTCCTGGTAAACCACCCTGCCGGCACCCAAGTTCAAATGACCAACTTCAGAGTTACCCATTTGGCCATCCGGTAATCCTACCAGTTCGCCACAAGTGGTCAAAGTAGTGTTGGGATATTTGTTGTAAAGCGACCGGGTAAATGGCACATTGGCATTTTGTATGGCATCGGCAGAGACAACTTTTCCAAGTCCCCAGCCGTCCATAATGACTAACATTACTTTTTTAGAACTCATTTATTAACAATTTTTAGCCGGTTCGTAAAAAACCGTTCATTTACAGGTATAAATGCGGGGCAAAACTAAGTTTAAAAGAAATAACAGTTGGCAGTTTGAGCTTAAATGTACAGTTTAGTAGTTTTACAGGGAAATAGAAGGCCTAACTGTGGCACATTTTTAGATTAACTACTGGTGAATTAAAATTACACATTATGAAAACATTGTTTTCTTCTTTGGTTGCGGTTGGCTTAATAATGCTTTCAGCATTTACCCAACCCGGTACTATTGATGGTGTGATAAGTGCATTAAAAAGCGGTAATGCAAATGAGTTCGGAAGTTATTTTGACAATAATGTTGAATTAACCCTTCCGGACAAAAGTGATACTTACAGCAAAGCCCAGGCACAGAATATTGTAAAAGATTTTTTTGCCAACAATAAAGTGAAAGGCTTTGAGGTAAAACACAAAGGCGATCAGAATGGTGGTGAATATTGCATTGGTACGCTGACCACTTCACAAGGTAGTTTCCGTACTACTGTTTTTGCAAAAAACAAAGGCGGCAAGCAAATGGTGAATGAAGTAAGATTTCAATCTATCGAGTAAATAATTAGGATAATATTTTAAAAGCCCCGCTGTTTGGCGGGGCTTTTTTATTTTTGATGTAATGAATAAGGAACAACTCCGGCATTTAATAGATGAAGCATTAAAAGAAGATGTGGGTGATGGTGATCATTCCACATTAAGTTGTATTGAAGCAACGGCAAAAGGCAAAGCTATTCTTAAAATAAAACAGGATGGAATATTGGCGGGAATGGAAGTAGCAAAAACAATATTCTCCTATAAAGAGCCGGCTTCAGTTTTTACCGCTTTTAAGAAAGATGGTGATGAAATGAAACATGGAGAAACAGCTTTTGAAGTGGGAGCATCTGTGCATACTATTTTAAAATGCGAACGACTTGTGCTGAATTGCATGCAAAGAATGAGTGGTATAGCAACACTCACAAAACAATACACCGATAAGCTAAAAGATTATAAGACGCAACTTTTAGACACAAGAAAAACCACACCAAATTTCCGTTTGCTGGAAAAAGAAGCAGTAAGAATTGGAGGAGGAGTAAATCATCGTTTTGGATTGTATGATATGATAATGCTGAAGGATAATCATATTGATTACTGTGGCGGGATTGAAAAAGCAATTGATAAGGCATGGCAATATGTGCAGAATATTAAACCAGATTTGAAAATTGAAATAGAGACAAGAAGTATTGAGGATGTAAAAAGAGTTATTACTGTTGGAAAAGGAAAAGTATTCCGCGTGATGCTGGATAATTTTACACCGACTCAATTAAGTGAAGCAGTAAAATTGGTTGGAGAAATATTTGAAACGGAAGCAAGTGGTGGGATTAATCTTGAAAATATTCAAGAGTATGCTGAAACCGCAGTGGATTATGTAAGTGTGGGAGCTTTGATTCACCAGGCGAAGAGTTTGGATTTGAGCTTGAAAGCTGTGATTGCCTGATTATGGAATGAAATTATATTAAATGATTTTATGAGTAAAAAGAATAAACCGGATAGCAGGGGTTTTGTTTATAGCACTGATCCGGGTTTTAAATTTGAAGAAGAGCAGAAGTCAGCGATTACATTATTTCCGGCTCAGCAAAAACTCAGAATTTGGCTCGATGCAAAACACAGGGCCGGTAAAGCCGTGACATTAATTACTGGCTTTATTGGAAAACCCGAAGACCTCGAAGATTTGGGAAAGAAATTAAAATCATTTTGTGGCACGGGTGGTTCTGCAAAAGACGGCGAGATAATAGTACAAGGCGATCAGCGGGATAAAGTGTTGCAATGGCTGATAAAGAATGGGTATAAGGATTCAAAAAAAGCTGGTTAATTATTTTGCATCTTCATCGATCATTATACTCAATGCTCCGCTTGGACATTTTTTTACCTGCTCAATGATCTGATGTGTTTCGGCCTGGCTCGTATCGATCCAGGGCCTTCTTTTAGGATCGAATACTCCCGGTAAACCTCTTGCACAAATACCAGAATGAATACACAAATCCGGCTTCCAGATCACAGTTATTTCTCCATTGGGATATTTAAAAGTTTTTTGCATGATACTTTGAATAATTACAAGTTAGCTACTGCCCCTGTGCCAAACTATATGCTTTCTTGCCTTCCCACATATTCAATAATTCGAATGAACAGATTTTGAAACTCCCACTCATGCTTACATACAGTCCGATCACATCCTGTTGATTAAGCGGTTCATCATTGATGCTTTCAAAACGAACATTGTATTGATTAACGAGATTGGTATATACTGAACCTGTTGGCCATACCTGCGTACCGCGGTTACTTATACTTATCAAATTGAATTTTACACCCCCATGTTGTTTGCATTTTTCCGCGATAGCCATTGGCTGCTCATTACTTTCAATAAATAGATCAACACCAACGATCAACTCATTTTCAGGTTCTATAGAAACCATCATTGAATTGCTGAATAATTTTAATGGTGTTGGTGTACCGGGAACGTTCGGAATAATTTCCCTGGGATTTGTTTTTGGCTTCTTTCCAAAATTGCCAATAATAGCATTTGCAAATTGAGTTGTATTAACTGCAGGAATTGATTTGTCACCAAAGTCACCGGTATGCACACCGTTTTCCAAAGTATAAAGCAATGCATTTTCGATGATCGCTGCATTTTCAGTAAGCCCAACATGACGGAGCATTGCAAGGCCACTTAATAATAATGCAGTTGGATTTGCAATATTTTTTCCTGCAATATCCGGGGCTGTGCCATGCACAGCTTCGAAGATGGCGATATGATCACCAATATTTGCGGAAGGCGCAAAACCCAAACCACCAACAAGACCTGCGCATAGATCACTTACAATATCGCCTTGAAGATTAGTTAGTACTACTACATCGAAAGTATCAGGTTTTACAACCAGTTTCATGCAGAGGTCATCAACAATCACGTCATCTGCTTTGAGCTCGGGATATTCTTTTGCCACTTCATAAAAACAATCGAGGAATAAACCATCCGTTATTTTCATGATGTTCGCTTTGTGACCACAGGTGATGCGCTTTGCATTTTTCTGTTTCGCCATTTCAAAAGCATAACGTATTACCTGCATACTGCCTGGGCGGGTGATGAAGCGACGGCTCAAGGCCACATCATGTGTAAGCATATGTTCAATGCCACCATAAGTGTCTTCAATGTTTTCCCTTACAATTGTAATGTCAATTAGTATTCCTGCTTTACTGAAAACGGTATCTACTCCATGCAGGGTTTGAAAATCTCTTTTGTTTGCAAATGTGTTCCATGTTTTACGTGCAGTTACGTTAATGCTTTTTACTCCTTTGCCTTTTGGTGTTTCCATCGGGCCTTTAAAAAGCAACCCGAGATTTTCGATGGATTGTTTGGCTTCCGGTGTCATACCATTATTAAAACCCTTATCGAAAACCCATTTGCCCATATCTACATATTCATACTCCAAAGGCACATTGTTAGCAGTAAAAATACTAAGGACAGCCTCCATTATCTCCGGTCCGATGCCATCTCCTTTCGCAACTGCAATTTTCATACTTAAATTTTTTGATTTGATTCAATGATTGAATCGCAAATCTACTATGTTGAAATGTTTTATTCGCAAACATGTGTGATAATAATTTTGTTTGCATATCTTTATTAAACATCTCTGCTTGTATGGTAAGTAAAATCTCAGAAGGCGTTACAATCAGCGTAGAAACTTTCTACCAACCCGACTACAGTAATCCTGTTCAGTTCGAATTTATGTTTGCTTATCGCATTACCATCGAAAATGGAAATGAATTTCCTATTAAGTTACATCGTCGTCAATGGTTCATCTATGATAGTAATGGTGCCCAACGTGAAGTAGAAGGTGAAGGTGTTGTTGGTGTACAGCCTGTACTAAAACCAGGTGAAAGATATCAATATGTAAGTGGTTGTAATCTTCGTACTGAAATGGGTAGAATGACCGGTACCTACCAAATGGAAAACATGCATTCTAAAAAATTCTTCGATGTAAATATTCCTGCTTTTGAAATGATGGCACCCTTTAAGAATAACTAATTACTGATTTAGTAGCCCATATTTTTTGATCATTCACACATTCGCAAATTAACTAATTTGCTAATTACATCGGTTTGTACTTTGCTTCATCTAAAATTTTTCTTGCATCCGTACGCATGATATCGGCAGGTTTTAGTGATGGATTTTTTTCTGCATATTTTTTTACGATCTGCCAGCCAAACCACTGACCCAAATTTCCCGGAGAATTTTCCTGCGAGAAACCTTGTGTAAAAGGTCCTTCGCCAATATACGTTTGAATAACTGTAGGGTTAACTGAATTCAGATCTTCATTTTTAATTATTGTACTCCATACCTCACCTTCATTTTTTTTACACCAATCCAATTGTTTTTTGGTATAGCCGGTTTTTACTGAATCGGCCGCATTGGGTAAAAATAGATCAACGAGATACCATTGTTTTCCTTTTTCAATCATTTGTTCTACCAATGGCTTGCCAATTGTTTGCTCAGGAAATAATTCATCCGCAATGGCCTTCATACAATTGGCAGCAATAAACTCTTCATCAAAACGGCGGGAGACATAGCGGGGGAATAACCGCTGAAATTCTTCATCGAGGTAAGGAACGAAATCTTTTCCAGCATACTGTTGCAGGCCGATTGCAATATAGTTACTGGTCAATGCAACACCAGGTCCATCGAGTGTACTGAGAAAAGTAATGAACCCGGGAATTTTATAATCAGGAAAATAATATTTTACATGCTGTAGCCCATTCTTTATTTCTTTCTCAACATCGGTCGTTGATTTATACTTAATAAGCAATGAATCGTTGAAAGATTTATAAGCCGCATAAAACTCTTTCACTTTTGCCTGTTCTTCGAGGTTTGAAGGGTCGCCGTTAATACCAAGCATCCCCTGCATAAAGTCTGCATAGAATCCGGGATATTTAGTTAGTAGTTGCGTAAGGTTTTCGGAGATCTTATTAGTGTCAATTGAAAAGAAATCCTTTTCGAACCGTTCGAGTTTCAGGTCAATTTTAATGTTTGAAACATCCGGGCCTTTCGGTTTATTGTTACAGGAAATAACGAGTAAAACGCAGATTATCGGTAAAAAGAGTTTTTTCATGGATTATAAAACGGGGTGGAGTTAATAATGTTGTGGCGAAATTAGGGCTAATTCCTTTTTTCAAATCTGTAAATTTGTGTTATGAAAATAGCACTGGCCCAGCAGAACTATCATATCGGGAATATAGAAGGAAATACTAAGAAGATTATTGAAGCAATTAACTACGCAAAAAAGCAAGGGGCCGATCTTATCGTTTTTTCTGAGCAAAGTGTAAGTGGCTACCAGGCCCGCGACTTTCTAGACTTTAATGATTATATCAATAAATGTTATGCCGCGGTTGATGAAATAAAACAACATGCTGATACGATTGCAGTATTAGTGGGCTCACCTGCCCGCAACCCCAGAAAGGAAGGTAAAGACTTATTTAATGCAGCATTTTTCCTATATGAAAAAGAAATAAAGGCTGAAATACATAAAACACTGTTGCCAAACTATGACGTGTTTGATGAGTATCGTTATTTTGAACCGGCTTATGAATGGAATGTGGTGGAGTTTAAAGGAAAAAAACTGGCAATTACGATCTGTGAAGATATCTGGAATCTTGGCGACAACCCATTATACCGTATTTGCCCGATGGACATCCTCATGAAGCAAAACCCAGATGTAATGATCAACCTTTCTGCTTCGCCGTTTGATTACACTCATGATGAAGACCGCAAGGCCACTATCAAAGCGAATGTGATGAAATATAAATTGCCGATGTTTTACTGCAATGCAATTGGCAGCCAGACAGAAATTGTGTTTGACGGAGCATCACTCGTATTTGATAAGCATGGCAATCTTTGTCACCAGTCGCCAATGTTTAAAGAAGCAGTTGATGTGATTGAATTAAATGACGACGGTACTATCAATGGAAAAATTCTTGAACCAGCGAGTCGTGTGCCTGATAAAAAGTTAACGCCATTACATTTTGAAAAGGACCTTAATATTCACCAGGTTCATGATGCAATCGTACTCGGTATCCGTGATTATTTTTTAAAAATGGGTTTTACCAAAGCGATCATTGGAAGCAGTGGCGGTATTGATAGCGCTGTTACTATTGCTCTTGCATGTACTGCATTGGGAAAAGAAAATGTAAGGGCTGTTTTAATGCCTTCACAATTCTCTACTTCGCATTCAGTTGATGATGCAGAACAATTAAGTAAGAATATCGGGAATCCTTATGATATCGTTCCTATTAAAAATATTTTTGAATCATTTCTTACTGAGCTTAAACCCGTTTATAAAGATTTGCCATTTGGGCTGGCAGAAGAAAACATACAAGCAAGGGTGAGAGGGAATTTATTAATGGCTATCGCCAATAAATTCGGCTATATATTATTAAACACGTCCAACAAAAGTGAACTGGCAACCGGTTACGGAACATTGTATGGCGATATGGCCGGTGGATTGAGTGTGTTGGGTGATTGTTATAAAATGCAGGTGTATGAATTGGCTAAATACATAAACCGCAACGGAGAAATCATTCCTCCAAATATAATTACCAAAGCCCCGAGTGCAGAGTTGAGACCTAATCAAAAAGACAGCGATAGTTTACCAGATTATGAAATACTCGATAAAGTTCTATATCAATATATAGAAAGAATGCAAGGGCCGAATGAGATCAAAGCATTAGGTTTTGATGCTGCATTGGTTGACCGGATTTTGAAAATGGTAAATATAAATGAGTATAAGCGAAACCAATTTTGCCCTATCATTCGCATATCACCCAAAGCATTTGGTGTAGG
Source organism: Bacteroidota bacterium (assembly GCA_005882315.1). Taxonomy (NCBI): domain Bacteria; kingdom Pseudomonadati; phylum Bacteroidota; species Bacteroidota bacterium. The sequence continues at coordinate 362,419 of VBAR01000001.1, read as the reverse complement.
CAGAAGGGTGCCGATAGTTGGTAAATATCTCAGTTAATTGTTCTTCAATTAATGCTGGAATATAAATGTTATCAGTAAAGGAGTTGAAAGCGGCGGTGTTACTGTTTGTGAAATTCTCAATTCAGTTTCGCTGACAGATATGAAATTAAACGTCTGTGAACCTCCGGGGAATAATACCGTTGATATAAATAATTGTGTTTCGTTTGCTTGAAAACTCCAGGTAAAAGGCCCCGCAGAAGATGGTGAGCAGATATCGGTGCTTTCATTCACGCTGCCGGTACCGTTTGATACAAATACATTCAGGTTGTCTTTATAGCAGGCAGGGATATTTCCTGATACATCGCCGATACCCTGAGCAGAGGCAGATTTGAATTTCCATGAAGAACGAACGAGTAATTCAGAATTGGATGGTGGTGGCGGCGGTGGATCGCTTTTACTACAATTGCTGTAAATAAAGGCCATCATAATTAAACTGCAAACTAAAAGTGTAGAGTATCTTTTCATATTCATGGATTTAAAGCATAAAAATACTAAACGAATTTCGGGCCGGGAAAGTACTTTACCGGGATATTTTACCCAAATATTACGCCATTCAGCATAACGGCAGGCATTTTGCTAAATGCAAGTTCGTATTTTGCCGGGCAGAACCACCGGAGGTGCAAGAGTTCCTTCGCTTTGTACAGGCTAAACTGTGCAACGATAACCTAACACAACCACTAAACCCGGCTCAACAAAATAAAATCTAACAATGTTAAAAACTGCTGAAGACATCAGGAAACTTAATGAACGCATAAGTAATGCGGGACAGTTTACAGAAAAAATAAGAGAGGAAGTGGGCCATGTAATCGTGGGCCAATCCGCCATGCTTGATAAACTACTGATCGGGTTATTGAGTAATGGTCACGTATTACTCGAGGGTGTGCCCGGGCTTGCAAAGACGCTTACCATTAAAAGTCTGGCGCAAGCTATTCATGCAAAATTTAGTCGTATACAGTTTACACCCGATCTATTGCCTGCCGACGTGATCGGTACAATGATCTATAACCAGCAGCGTAATGAATTTGTAGTACGCAAGGGTCCCATCTTCGGAAATTTTATCCTTGCTGATGAAATAAACCGTGCACCAGCAAAAGTGCAGAGTGCTTTGCTGGAAGCTATGCAGGAAAAACAAGTGACTATTGGTGACTCTACTTATAAATTGGAAGAACCATTTTTAGTTCTTGCTACGCAAAACCCATTGGAGCAGGAAGGAACTTATCCATTGCCTGAAGCACAGGCTGACCGGTTTATTATGAAAGTGATCGTTGATTACCCAAAAATGCATGAAGAGCAAATGATATTGAGGCAAAATGTGCAAGGAATAACTTATCCTTCAGTGAAGCAGGTTGTATCTGTGCAGGAAATCATGAATGCGAGAGAAATGGTAAGAGAAATATATATGGATGAAAAGATCGAGCAGTATATCCTGGATATTGTTTTTGCAACACGTAAACCTGAACAATATAAATTGGAAAAGCTGAAACCGTTGATCAGTTATGGGGCTTCACCAAGAGGAAGCATCAACCTGGCGCTAGCATCAAAAGCTCATGCTTTTTTAAATAAGAGAGGATATGTAATACCGGAAGATGTAAGAAGTATCTGTATGGATGTATTGCGTCATCGTATTGGATTAACATATGAAGCAGAAGCAGAAGGAGTGGATGTTGCCAATGTTGTTGAAGAAGTGGTGAAGGCTGTTAATGTGCCGTAAGATACAAGATGTGAGTTGTAAGGTGTCGGATGTCAGGTTTGGTGGTGTATTATTTAAGTTTAATGTCAGAATATAAAACATACCGGGAACTAGATGTTTGGATTAAGGCAAGAGCTTTTGTCAAAGAGATTTATCTTTTTACAAAAGAATTTCCCAAAGAAGAACTTTATGGACTTACATCACAGATGAGGAGATGCGCAATTTCAATACCGTCAAATATTGCAGAAGGATATGGCAGGCAATACAAAAAGGAAACCCTTCACTTCTTTCATATTGCAAGAGGTTCATTGTATGAATTGGAAACACAATTGTATATCGCATATGATTTAATGTACTTGTCAGGACCAGTATTTGAAAGTTTAATTTTGCAAATGGAAGAATGTAGAAAACTTTTAGGAGGCCTGATTAAATATTTTGAAAATAATTCTAATTTAAAATAACTGACACCCGACACCTTACACCTTGCATGCTCACAACAACCGAGATAATAAAAAAAGTTCGTTTGCTTGAAATCAAAAGCAAAAAACTCACCAGTGATCTGTTTACGGGTGAATACCATAGTGCATTTAAGGGAAAGGGGATGAGCTATAAAGAAGTTCGTGAGTATGCGGCAGGGGATGATATCCGGTTTATAGACTGGAATGTATCAGCAAGAATGGGTCATCCTTATAGTAAGTTGTTTGAGGAAGAAAGAGAATTGACTGTGATGTTGCTGGTTGATATCAGCAATAGTTCTTTGTTCGGAACCATAAACGCCAGTAAGAAAGATATTATCACTGAGATCGCAGCAGTGCTTAGTTTTTCAGCAGTAAATAATAATGATAAAATAGGTGTGATATTCTATGACGGTGATGTGGTAAAGTTTGTTGCTCCGAAGAAAGGAAGACAGCATGCTTTGTTTATCGTTCGTGAGTTGCTTACTATAGAACCAAAGAACGGTGGCACAGATCTGGGTAAGGCGCTGAAATATTTTACCAATACTACCCGGCAAAAAAGCATTGCGTTTGTGCTGAGCGATTTTATTGACAGCAATTATAATGATGCCCTGCGGGTGGCGGGAAAAAAGCATGATGTGATCGGCATTAAGATATATGATAAAATGGATCAGCAGTTACCGGCTGCAGGTATGCTGCATATACATGATGCAGAAACAGGCAAGGAAAAATGGATCGATAGCAATGATTCATTTGTACGTTATAATTATGAACAGGAATTTTTCAGGGTAACAAATTATAGTAATGAAACTTTTAAAAAAGCAGGATGTGATCTGCTACACCTGCGTACGGATGAGGATTATGTAAAGGTGCTGCAGCGATTTTTTATCAGCCGTAACCGCTAATGCACTTACGAAATGAATAAAATGAGTTTATACCGGGTAGTTTTTTCTTTTTTACTGGTTTGTTTCCTGGGTCAGGTTGCTGCGCAGAAAGACATACAAATAAAAACATCGGTTGATAAAAATAAAATACTGATCGGCGAGCCACTGAAGTTTACTGTAGAAATAGTTGTTCCTTCAAAGTATAATGGTCGCCTTCCTGTAATTGATACCATTGAACATTTCGAATTTTTGCAACCGGCACAAATTGATTCCTTTTTTGAGGCAAAGAGCAAAGCCATAAAAACTGTTTATACCCTTACAAGTTTTGATTCAGGGCATTGGGTAATTCCCTCTTTTGTATTAAACGCAAAAGTAAAATCAGATACGATACCTATTGATGTTGCTTTCTCACCCTTTAACCCGGAGCAGGAGTATCATGACATAAAAGACATCATTGAAGTAAAAGAAAAAGAAAAAAAGGATTGGCTTTGGTATGCCGTTGCCGGAACAGTTTTGATTCTATTATTGATTTATTTACTACTTAGAAAGAAAAAGAAACCTGTACCGGTAGCAGCGCTGGCTTTAAATGCTTATGAAGAAGCAATGAAGCAGTTGGCTGAATTAAAAAAACAAAACCTGCCTGGTAAAGATTTTCACACAAGACTTGTCGAGATTTTTAAACTTTATGTGCTGCGAAAGAAAAATATTTTGTCGCTACAGAAAACAACAGATGGCCTGGTTATGCAGTTAAGAATGATAATGCCAGATAAGGATAAATACAATCAGTTGCAGCAGGCATTACAGTTGAGTGATTTTGTAAAATTTGCAAAATATCAGTCTGCTGTTGAAGATGATACTATAGCTTTTGAAACAATGAAAAACACAATTCAATATTTAGAACAATTACCCTGATGCTTTACGAATGGTTACGACATATTGATTTTGCTTACCCTTTTTGCTTCAGTTTATTTATACTGCTGCCCCTAATGATCTGGTGGTATGTAAAAAGAAACAAGCAGGCTTCGTTCACAGTAAGTACAAGTGAGTCTTTCAAGGTGATCACCTATAAAAACCGGTTACGCCATTTTCCTTTTATATTCCGGTTACTAGCATTGAGTTGCCTGATTGTTGCACTGGCTCGTCCGCAGCGTCATCACAGCGAAACTAATGAAGAGGGTGAAGGGATTGATATCGTACTCTGCATGGATGTAAGTGGAAGTATGGGTTCAAGAGATATTTTGCCTTCCCGAATGGAAGCAGCAAAAGAAGTAGCGGTCGATTTTGTAAAGAACCGGCCCATTGACAGGATCGGCCTCGTTATTTTTTCCGGTGAAAGTTTTACACAGGTTCCACTTACAACTGACCGCAATACACTCATTGCACAAATTCAATCACTGGAAAGCAGAAAATATTTAACCGATGGTACAGTAATAGGAGAAGGTCTTGCAACAGCGGCAGACAGATTGAGTAAAAGTGAAGCAGCAAGTAAAGTAATTATTCTGCTGACAGATGGAAAAGAAGATGCGCCGGCAACAAGACTGATTGATCCGTTGACTGCGTTGGAAATTGCCAAGTCCAAAGGGGTAAAAGTTTATACGATAGGCATGAGTGCTATTGTTCCGAGAGATATTGTTACCGAAAATGTAAGCCGGAAAAAAAATGCGGCTGGCGATCATCTTGATGAAGAATTATTGAGAAAAATTGCTAATGAAACAGGAGGTCAATATTTCCGGGCTACTAATAAAGACGGCCTGAAAAGAATTTATGAACAGATAGACGTGCTTACCAAATCAAGAATTGAGGTTACTACTTTTAAAAGAGCAGAAGAAAAATTTTTACCATTTGTACTGGCTGCACTGGGTTTATTATTTTTAGAAGTGTTACTCCGCTTTACCCTGCTCAAAAAATTCCCCTGATACACATAATCAGAAACATTCCCTCTCATTCCTGTAAATTAGCAGTCGAATGAAAGCAATCGTATATAAATCAACAGGCAGTTGGTACACTGTAAAAGATGAAAATGCCAACTGGCATAATGCCCGTATGAAAGGCGTATTTAAAATTGATGAAGAGATAACAAGTACCAATCCCGTTGCTGTGGGTGATGAAGTGGAAATAGAAGCAGAGAATGAAAACGAAGGAACGGCTATGATCACTGAAATTCTTCAACGCCGTAATTACATTAACCGGCAAAGTCCAAGAATGAAGCATCAGCATCATATTGTTGCTGCAAATCTTGACCAATCCATGCTGGTGGCAACTTTAAAAGAGCCAAGAACTTCACAAGGCTTCATCGATCGGTTTTTGGTTGCTTCTGAAATGTATCATGTATCCGCAGTTATCGTTTTTAATAAAAGTGATTTACATAAAAAGAAAGAATCGGATAAGTATGAACAATGGAAAAAAATGTATGAAGCAGTGGGCTACAAAGTTTTTTTAACGAGTGTAGCAGACAATGATGGTATAGATGCATTAAAAGAACAACTCAAAGACAAGATCACATTGATCAGCGGGCATAGTGGTGTAGGTAAATCATCTTTGTTGAATACAATCCTTCCTGACCTGAACCAGAAAACAAAAGATATTAGTGGCTGGAGTGGTAAGGGGCAGCACACCACCACATTTGCCGAAATGTTTGACCTGCCGGATGGAGGTTCCATCATTGATACACCCGGCATGCGGGAATTTGGGTTGGTAGATATTTCAAAACAGGAACTTTCACATTATTTTCCTGAAATGCGTGACAGGCTAAACGGTTGCCAGTTTAATAATTGCCTGCATATAAATGAACCGGGCTGTGCTATAAAAGAAGCTGTGTCGAATGGAGAAATACATGAAGACCGCTTTGTAAGTTATTATGGAATTTTAGAAAGCATCGAGGAAAAGAAGTATTGATCACGACGGAGGGTCCATTTAAAATACCGGAATGAATAATCTTCCATTAATAGATATTACCATCATCATCATTTACCTTCTTGCAATGGTGGCGATCGGTTTTTATTTTTCCAGGCGAAATAAAAATAGCGAACAGTTTACAAAAGCATCCGGCAAAATTCCCGGCTGGGCAATCGGGCTTTCTATTTATGCAACATTTTTAAGCAGTAATACTTTTCTCGGAGTGCCGGGCAAAGCATTTGGCAGTAACTGGAATGCTTTTGTGTTCAGTATCTCTATGCCACTGGCTGCATGGGTAGCCTCAAAATATTTTGTTCCGTTTTACAGAAGCACAGGTGAAATATCAGCCTATACGCATTTAGAAAAACGTTTTGGCCCATGGGCAAGAACCTATGCAGTGATTTGTTTCTTACTTACTCAGTTTGCAAGAATGGGCTCCATATTTTTTGGAATGGCGTTGAGTCTACAGGCACTGACTGGTTTTTCTATGCAAAGCATTATGATTGTAATGGGTATTTGTATAATAATATATACAGTGCTTGGCGGTATGGAAGCGGTGATATGGACAGAAGTGGTACAGGGAATTATTAAAACATTGGGCGCATTGCTCATCTTATTCTTAGTGATAAGAGAAATCCCTGGAGGAATAAATAAAGTAATTGAGATCGCAAAAGCTGATAATAAAATAAGTCTTGGAAGCCTGTCGCCCAACTTTACCACGTCTACATTCTGGATGGTATTGTTGTATGGCTTTTTTATCAACCTGAATAATTTTGGCATGGACCAGAATTATATTCAACGTTATCATACCGCAAGATCTGAAAAGCAGGCTGCAAAATCAGTATGGCTTTGTGTGGCTATGTATGTGCCTGCCTCCTTATTGTTTTTTATCATTGGTACTGCACTTTATTCTTTTTACCAGACACAACCTGAATTAATAGATCCTGTACGAATAAAACAGGCGGCTGAACAATTAGGGAGTGGAGCATCATCACAACAAATTGCTTCGTTGGCTGCATCTTATAACCCGGCAGATTATGCCGATAAAGTGCTGCCACATTTTATGGTAACAAAAGTGCCAACGGGGTTAGTAGGACTGATTGTAGCTGCCATACTTTCTGCAGCTATGAGCACTATCAGCAGCAATATGAATGCAAGTGCAACGGTATTCACGATGGATATTTATAAAAAATATTTCAAACCAAATATTAATGATAAGCAGCAATTGTTTTCATTGCATATTGCCACAGTTATTTTTGGTTTAATTGGTTTATGTACCGGATTGGCAATGATCGGTTCTAAAAGTTTGCTTGATATCTGGTGGGAACTGTCAGGAATTTTTGCCGGCGGTATGCTGGGTTTATTTTTACTGGGATTGATAAGCCGCAAGTCAAAAAATGCAGAAGCGTTTACAGCAACGATTATTGGTATCGTGGTTATTTTATGGATGACATTCAGCGACAGACTCACAGGTGAATATAGTTTTTTGAAAAGCCCCCTTCATAAGAACATGATCATCGTTGTGGGAACGCTGACGATATTTTTAGCAGGTTTATTGCTAACTAAATTAAAAGCTGCAAGGGCAGCAGCGGCAGAAGGGTAAAACAGGAAAATTCTGCATCAGAATAGTCAGATTTTACATTTTTGGGGGTGACAAAACTTTGAATATTTATACATTCTAAATTCAGGAAAATTATGTCTGATAAGAAATTTGTGCCGGTGATGATCACACCTTTCAACCTGAAGGCAAAGGTTGACCTGGATGCGGTGAGTACACTGATTGATTTTTATCTCGCTGCCGGCGTAAAAGGTTTTTTTGCCAACTGCCTGAGCAGTGAAATGTACAGCATTACCGAAGATGAGCGACTGGAATTGACACAGCATGTAGTGCGGTATGTAAATGGTCGTGTGCCGGTGGTGGCTACTTCATCATTTGGTTTAACGATTGATGATAAGGCAGAGTTTACAAAAAAGATTTATGATACCGGTATCGATGCTGCGATATTGATAACGGGCCACTATGCGAATATTGAAGACAGTGATGATATCCTGCTTCGCAATTTTGAAAGGATGTTTAAGCTCACCGGAAATATTCCGCTGGGTATGTATGAATGCCCGGCGCCGTACAAAAGAATATTGGGCACAGAAGTTTTTAAAACGTTGTTAGCATCTAATCGCTTTGTATATCATAAAGACACTTCGATAAGCCTGGAAAGTGTGAAAGCAAAACTGGACGTAGTAAAAAATGCCAACAGCAACTTTGAATTTTATGATGCGCATTCACCCAATGCAATGTATAGTTTACAGATGGGCGCAAAAGGGATGTCATCTATCAGTGGTAATTTTTATCCGGAGATACTGGTATGGATGGTGAGCAATGCAACCAACCCCGACAAGCAGGAAGATGTGAAATGGCTTCAGGGGGAAATCAGCCGGGTTGATCCGCTTATACATATTGCTTACCCTATGAGTGCAAAATATTTTTTACGTAAACGTGGTTTACCAGTAAGAACGATAAGCCGTGCAACGGCACTGGAACTAACACCGGAACAAAAGAAAACACTGGATGAAATTCACGATAGTTTTAAAACATGGTGCGAACGATTGGAAATAAAACCTGTGGATATTGAATCACTGATGCTGCCAAAATATCCGCTGGATGCTGCTATTTAATTTATGAATAACGATGCTTGACTCTTCGCTTAAAATATTTTTTCCGGGCAAATTAGTTTTTGGTAATGGTATATTGATTCAATTAGCTGATGAAGTAGTTCAGCTAAAACCCAACAGGGTTTTTATTGCCACCATTTCTCCTCTGCTGAATTCAATCGCAGATTTTACGGGTGCACTAAAGCAAAACAACATTGAGGTTGTAACAGATACATCGATTGTACAGGAACCAACCTTTGCTGATTTTGAAAAGCTGATGAAAATTGCAACTCCATTCAATCCCGATGTGATCATTGGTATTGGGGGAGGAAGTGTTTTGGATATTGCAAAACTTGTAGCGGCACAACTGGAAAATGAGCAACAACTGAAAGATTATGTTGGCATTGGTTTATTAAAAGGAAGAAAAAAGAAATTGATTTGTGTACCTGCTACTTCTGGTACTGGTAGCGAAGTTTCTCCTAATGCAATTTTAGTAGATGATGAAAACCAGAAAAAAGGAATCATTAGTCCTTACCTGGTTCCTGATATTGTTTATGTTGATCCTTTATTAACTATATCTGTTCCTCCTGCTATTACGGCAGCAACAGGGCTCGATGCATTGACACATTGCTTAGAAGCATATACAAATAAATTTTCTCAACCTTTTATTGATATGTATGCTTATGAAGGTATGCGGTTGATAGCTGCGAATATTGTTACCGCAGTGAAGGATGGAAAGAATATCGAAGCAAGAGAAAAAGTTGCAATGGGAAGCCTGCTAGGCGGTTTTTGTTTGGGGCCGGTAAATACAGCCGGTGTTCATGCCTTATCTTATCCATTAGGAAGTATGTTTCACCTGGCGCATGGATTATCTAATGCTTTGTTGCTTCCTTATGTAATGGAGTATAATATTCCGGCAGCAACAAAGAAATATGCAGAGGTTGCTATCGCTTTAGGTTGCGAAAGGCAAAGCAAGGATGAAGCAACAGCTTGTGCAGGAGTAAAAAAAATAAGAGAGTTGATCAAGGCTTGTGGTATCCCCGCAACATTAAAAGAAGTCAACGTTCCTGAATCAGCAATTCCGCAAATGGCGGTTGATGCTTTAAAGATTCAGCGATTATTAAAAAATAACCCAAGGCTAATTGAAGAAAAAGATGCAATTGAAATTTATAAAGCGGCTTATTAAATGAGCAAAGAAAAAAAATATACAGGAGTAATTGTTCCGGCAGTAACACCACTGACTGAGAAACTGCAGATAGATGAAAATGCTATAGCAAAACTTTTTACTTCATTTTACCAGCTCAGTATTTCCCCATTTATTCTGGGTACAACAGGTGAGTCAGCATCATTGTCTTTACAGTTAAAGAAAGATTATGTGCTGGCTGCCGGAAAAAATAAAAAGATGGGTTCGCTGCTTTATGCAGGCATTGGTTCAAATGTATTAGCAGAGAGTATAGAATTTGCATCATACTGTTCACTGCATGCTATTGATGTGGTAGTGGCAACACTCCCTTCTTATTATGGCTTGACTGAAAAACAGATGCTGAAATATTTTACAACACTGGCAAACAACATTTCAATGCCATTGTTTATTTATAATATTCCGGCTACTACGCATATGAGCATACCGCTGCATGTCATTGATGAATTGAGTAATCATAAAAACATAGTGGGGGTAAAAGACAGCGAACGAAGCGAGGAAAGAATGAATGAGTCATTGCGACTTTGGAAAGACAGGAAAGATTTTCACTATATCCTTGGGTGGGCAGCTAAAAGTGCTGACGCGTTATTGCGTGGTGCAGATGGATTGGTACCCAGCACAGGAAACCTGTATCCCGAAATTTATGCAGATATGCTGAAAGCTTTTGCAAAAGATGATAAAGAAAAAATGTTTGCTATGCAAAAGCTAAGCAATGATTATGGAGCTTTGTATCAAAGCAACCGGACACTTGGCGAAAGCCTGCATGCATTAAAATTACTGATGAAGGAAAAAGGATTATGTAACGAATATGTGATGCCACCATTATAAGCCCCCTAACCCCCTGAAGGGGGAAACTGAGGTGCTTGAGAACTTGTAGTTTATTTACTTAACGGATAACAAATAAAGTTGTATACAAAGGAAAATGGAAAATAAGAGTGTTCATAACTCCCCTTTAGGGGATGGGGGTAAGCCAATTATAGCAATTACTATGGGTGATCCGGCCAGTATCGGACCGGAGATAGCCGTGAAGGCATTACAGGAAAAATCAATTCATGAGATATGCAAACCGCTTTTAGTTGGGGATGCAAAAGTTTTTGAACAAATCATCATCAAGCTAAAGTTGAGTGTAAAAGTAAATACAGTCAGCAAAGTATCGGATGCAAAATTTGAACTGGGAACTATTGATGTATTTGATTTGAATATTACTGATATCAGCAAACTTGAATTTGGAAAAATTAATGCAATGTGTGGTGAAGCTTCTTTCCAGGCAGTGAAGAAGGCTATTGAATTGGCGATTGCAAAGGAAGTAGATGCAACAGTAACTGGCCCGATCAATAAAAAATCAATTAACGAAGCGGGCCATCATTTTGCAGGGCATACAGAAATTTATGCGCATTATACTGGCACAAAAAAATATGCCATGCTGCTGGTGGAGGATAATATCAATGTGATTCATGTAAGTACACATGTGTCGTTGCGCCAGGCTTGTGATTTGGTAAAGAAAGATAGAATTGTACAGGTGATTCAATTGATTGTTGATGGATTGAAACGTCTCGGCAAAACAAATCTAAAAATCGGCGTCGCAGGATTGAATCCGCATGCTGGTGATAGTGGTTTATTTGGCACCGAAGATGATTTGGAAATTTTACCGGCAGTGCAGGAAGCAAAACGTTTGGGTTATGATGTAGAAGGGCCCGTACCCCCCGATACCATGTTTGCCAAAGCAGCCATGGGAGCTTATGGTGGTGTGGTAGCCATGTATCATGACCAGGGGCATATTCCTTTTAAGTTGGCCGGTTTTAAATGGAATGCGGAAAAGCAACAAATGGATAGTGTGAAAGGAGTAAACATTACTTTGGGTTTACCTATCATCCGCACATCAGTTGATCATGGGACTGCTTTCGAGATTGCGGGTAAAGGAATAGCGAGTGCAGATGCGATGATACTGGCGATCGAGAGTGCGGTGCAGTTAACTAAAAACAAACTATAAACTATGAATGATAAATGATGAATTTGTGAAGATTAAGATTTATCATTTATAGTTCATCATTCATCATTTTGTATGATTGCAGTTATAGCAGATGACTTCACCGGTGCAGCTGAATTGGCTGGTATAAGTCTTCGCTATGGCTTAAAAATAAGTGTTTGCCTGCATGATGAAATAAGTACAGATGCAGATGTTTTGATTATTTCTACAGACAGCAGGTCTTTGAAAAAAGAAGAAGCGTTAAAGGTTACAACTGATGCGGTTAGTAAAGTTGTTTCCTTAAAACCAAGTTTTATTTATAAAAAGATTGATTCGGTTTTAAGAGGTTATGTAATTGATGAATTAAAAGTACAGATGGAGTTATCAGGTTTCAATAAGGCCTTTATACTTCCTGCTAATCCATCACTCGGTCGAACAATCATGAACGGGGAATATTTTATTGAAGGCAAACGAATCAATGAAACTGCATTCACTACTGACCCGGAATTTCCAATAAAGAGTTCTTTAATAAAAGAAATAGTAAATGATGATTCAGTAAGAGTATTAAAACATTCTGAAGTATTGCCAACAAACGGCTTTGTTGTTGGTGAAGCCTCAAATGAAAAAGATATTAAGGAATGGACAAATAAACTGGACAATAGCTGGATGTTCGCAGGTGCAGGCGATTTCTATACAGCACTGTTGGATAGAAATTATCAATCGAGGCCAAAACAGGAATTTGAAACCCAGTTGCCTCATCTGTATGTATGCGGTACTGCATTTAAAGAAAGAAAAGAATTTATAAAGAAGCTGGGTTGTGGTTCATATTTACCTGAAGTAGTTAATGAAGATTGGTTGAAAACAACAGGGGATATTATAAAACAAAGACATAAAGCTGTTATTGCAATTGATAAAACCGACGTTTCTGCTTTATCATTAAGAACTAATATGGCAAAAGCTATAAAAGAAATAGTGGAGAGAGAATCAATAAAGGAAATATTTATTGAAGGAGGTTCAACAGCTGCTGCTATTTTACAGGAATTGGATATAAAAAAACTTTCACCGGTGAATGAATTGGAGCGTGGAGTAGTAAGGATGAAAGCAAAGGATTTGTTTATAACAGTTAAACCGGGAAGCTATGAATTGCCAGAAGAAATATTAAGACTGTATTCATAAAACCTGCTTGGTGCCCTTTGTGCCTTTGTGGGAAAACGAACGATTGAAATGAATCATTTACATGCCATAGATTATCTCATCATCTTAATTGTATTAGGAATTACATTGTATTTGGGTTTTCGCTTTGCCAAAAAACAAAATACCACTGAAAACTATTTTCTTTCAAAAGGTAATTTTCCTTCATGGGCTTTGGGTTTATCATTATTATCTACGCTTATAAGCAGCAATACTTTTTTAGGATATCCTGAACAGGGCTTCCAATCCAACTGGATCTATTTATTACAAGGATACATGGTGCCAATAGTGCTGTTGGGCTCTATATGGTTTATTGTACCGTTGTTTCGTAAAGTAATTGGCTTAAGTACATACGAATATTTTGAAAAACGTTTTGGAAAATTTGCCCGTTATTATTCATCATCATCATTTATCATCAGACAGTTTGCCGGTATGGGCTCTGTGTTGACCTTAGTTGCATTAGCCATTCATAAGCTAACAAATATTAATCCCATCTTTATTTTATTATGTGTAGGAATGGTGTTGATCATCTTAAACTTAAAAGGTGGTATGCAGGCTGTAATATGGCTTGATGTATTCCAGGGATTTATGTTATTTGCAAGTGGGTTTATTTGCTTAGGCATATTATTGTTTTCAATAAAAGGCGGGGTGCCTGAAGCAATAAAAGTGGCTAATGAAAATAGCCGTGCCGGTTTTGGACCTTATGATTTCAAATTAGATAGACTTACATTTTGGGTTTTGGTGATCAATGGAGCATTTTATGCTATTCAAAAATATGCAACGGACCAAACAGTAGTACAACGTTACCTTACAGCCAAGTCGGATAAATCGGCGATCAAAGCATCGTTAATGGGGATTTTTTTAACTGTTCCCATATGGACAATTTTTATGTTTATTGGTACAGCTTTGTTTGTTTACTACAAGCAAAATGCACTGCCTGCCGATGTTACTGCCAAAACCGTTTTTCCTTATTTCATGATGACCAATTTACCAACCGGGGTAATTGGTTTTATTGTTGCTGCTTTAATAAGTGCAGCTATTTGCAGTTTAAGTGCCGATATTAATTCAAATGCCGCAGTTGGAATGGAAGACTATTATAAAAAATTTCGGCCCAATAGATCCGATAAGCAAAACTTATATGCAAGTAAAATGATGGTGCTTTTATCATGCTTTTTCGCAATAGGAATGGGGTACTTTTATTTAAAGTTTAGCAGTGGCGGGATAATTGATTTGATCTTTACCGTATATGCAATTTTTTCAGGAGGTATTGTGGGAATATTTTTATTGGGTGTCTTCAGTGCAAGAGCCAACCGGCAGGGAGTTAATATCGGGATCATCACCTGTATTTTATTTACGGCTTATGCGTTTCTTACATCTACACCCGTCGGTGTAAAAAATCCGCAACTGCTGCTCGATTTAGGTAATTTTAATTTCACGCATCACAAACTCATGCTCGGTGTGTACAGCCACCTCGTAGTGATTGTGGTCGGATATATCGCCAGCTTGTTCTTTCCAAAACCCGTGCTTGAGAAAAATTTATTATACAGTAGCTGGAAAGCAAACCGGCATTTGTAAAACAGTATAACATGAAAGATTTTTTTAAATATGTAACCAGCCGAATTGCTACTATGATGCTTCCGTTGCGTCGCACTCTTGTACGTTCGGTTCGCTATTCAGCTTTTATTTCACGCAAAGACGCAAAGATTTTAATACATAAGACGCAAAGTGATAATTCAAACTCTCTTTGCGTCTTTGCGAGTTCTTTGCGCCTTTGCGTGAAGCCTTTCTTCATCCTCTGTGTGTTTATCTCTCTGTGGTTAAATCTATCAGCACAACAAAATACGGAGAACAATTATCGCAAACCACTCAAGGAAGTATTGAATGATATACAAAAGCAATATGGCATACAAATAAAGTATGACGAAAAAATGGTTGCTGACAAATTTGTGAACTACGCTGACTGGCGATACAGAACAGATGTTGAAGCTACATTGAATAATATTCTTTCATTATTTGATATGAAAGTAAAGAAAGAAAAAGACAAGGTTTATAAGTTGAGCAACTATGAGTACTATCGCTGGAGTCCCGAAGAAGGCTGGGCCGAACTCGATCGTATCGCATCACAATACAAAACAATAGATGAATGGGAAAAAAGAAAAGCAGAACTAAAACCTTGTTTACTCGAAGCATTACAATTAACGCATCTTCCTGCATCGCCCCGCACAGCACCCATCAGAGCCAACTTTAGAAAAATGAATGGCTATACGATTGAAAATTTAGCCATAGAAATATTACCCGGTGTTTGGGTAAATGGTTCTTTATATAAACCGGCAACATATAAAGGAAAAATTCCTGTTGTTTTACATCCACAGGGACATTGGGATAAGCATCGTTATCGAGCCGATTGCCAGTACACATCAGCAGCCATTGCAAAAATGGGAGCGATGATCTTTAATTACGACATGTTTGCCTGGGGGGAGTCAACGCTTCAATTCAAATATGAATTTCATCGTCAGAGTTTAGCAATGACGCTACAGACATTGGCTAGTATCCGCATACTTGATTATCTTTTATCACAAAAAGATGCAGATACGAGTCGAGTAGCAATAGTTGGTGGCAGCGGCGGTGGTACGCATACAGTATTTATGACAGCGCTGGATAAAAGAATAAAAGTTTCTGCACCTGTTGTTAATCTTTCCTCTTATTTCTATGGCGGTTGTCCATGTGAGAGCGGACAGAATGTGCATGGTTGCATGGGCCGTACAGATAATATGGAGATTGCAGCAATGGCTGCACCGCAACCGCAATTAGTAGTGAGTGATGGTGGCGACTGGACAGATCGAATGCCTGAACATGATTTTCCTTATTTGAAAAAAATGTATAGCTGGTATGGAAAGCCTGATAATGTGATAAATGTTCATTTGCCCAACGATAAACATGATTTTGGTTTTAGTAAACGTAAGGCAGTGTATGAGTTCTTTGCAAAATATCTCAGTCTGAATTTAAAACCGATACAAGCGGGAGATGGAAGCATTGTTGATACAAGCATCACACTCGAAGCTGAAAATGCTTTTTATGTTTTTGGTGATAAAGGTGAAAAATTACCAGCTCATGCAGTAAAAGGTTTTGATAACCTTGAAAAGTTATTTGCCGACGAAGTACAAAAAGCGAAGAGTAACCAACGATATAAAATCGGGTTGATTGATTTGATGCTGCTGAAAAGACAAAAGCTCGGTGCTATTACATTAACTGGACAATTAAAAGCAGATGGGGTAGAAGTAGATATGGGTGGTCTCGGTACAAGGCCTACATTCGATAACCAGTTGCTGATTGATTCTGTACGCAACCAGTTCTTAAAGACAGCAAAAGAAAATAATGTCGAAATATTCTCCTTGGCGATGACAGGCTATTATGCTCAATCATTTTGCGGGAGAGAAGAATATAAACGCAGCATTGAAGATTGTATAAAGACCATGAAGCTGATGAATGTAAAAACAGCTTTTCTTCCATTGGGTGTACAATGTGATTTAAAAAAGAAACCCGAAGTAAGAGATTCTGTTATTGCCAGGTTGAAAGTAGCCGGTAAAATGGCACAAGACGCCGGCGTGGTGATTGGCATTGAAACCGCTTTGTCAGCAACTGAAGAAGTAAAGCTGCTGAAAGAAATAAACTCACCTGCTATAAAGATCTATTTTAATTTCTCCAATCCACTGAAAGAAGGAAGGGATTTGATAAGTGAATTAAAAATTTTAGGGAAGGATAGAATTTGTATGATACATGCAACCAACAAAGACAGTGTATGGCTGGAGAACGATCCGCAAATCGATATGTACAAAGTAAAAAAGACGTTGGATGAAATGGGTTATACCGGCTGGCTGGTTATTGAACGCAGCCGCGATGCTAAAAAACCTTCAGATACAAAATATAATTATGGGGCGAATACAATGTATTTGAAGAAAGTGTTTCAGGAGTAAGACTTACCAGCTTTCTTAATACTAAAGAGTCCGGTTGCTGTGATTAAATAATTTAAGTACAAAAAGGCTTACATTTTTACTGGGGGGAATATACTCGTTAAAGAGATTGAGTGTTGACTCATCTTTTGCAAACCTCGACGTCAACTCATCCCATAAAGCAGACCAATTAAGATCTCTTTTATTCTGCAGGGATTCATTAATTATATCAATAAGCGGATCATTAATAGATTTGGTCCCGGTTTTCTTAGAAGCAATAATCTGTACATCCGGGCTGATACTGGCAATACTGATAGCATTATTAGAACCACCGCATGAACCCAATATTGCAAGCTTAACCGATGGAGTGAGTCCTTTTAAAGTATTGCTTAAATGATAACTATGACCACGATGAATTAAAACCGAAGGTTCTTCTGATTGCTGCTTTAAGAAATCAAATAAAGAATCCTGTGCTTTCAGATCCAGCTCCTCTTTATTATCCAATGGCAAATTAGCATAGATGATCACAGGCTCGTCAGATCGGGAACGAATTTTTATCCAGGATGTTCGTTTAGAAATTTCCCATTTACTGGTATCAATAAACAGCTTTTTAAAATTACTGAAGGAGGCAATGCCGTCATCATCTCCGTAAAATAAAACCAGCTGAATGATCTCTGCTTTTTTATTCTGCAACGCTTTTCGTTCCAGTATTTCATAATTCCCAAGTGTTGCCCATAATTTATTGAAGGAATTCTTTTGTCTTACCAGGTCAAGTACCTGCAACAAAATACTATATAACCGCATACCAAAATATTGCTGACCGGATTGGCAACGATGCAGGTTGGAACGTAATTCATTTTGTATCTGATCACTAACCCATGCAACAGAATCCAACCCTGTAAAAGCATCAGCAATATCCATCGCTTTTTCTAATCCTGAATGTGTATCCGTTTCTATTCCGTAAATGAATCGCTTTAATAACTCTGCAGCTTTCTCCTGTGACATACTACTTAAAAAATTTGCCAGCACATTATAATTGGCTGCCATCCGCATAAAAGTTCGGAAATTATCATACTGTACAATGCTGAACAATGAATCCGCTGATTGTCCTTTGAAATGTGCCATCAGCCTTTTATACAAACCGAGATAACTTGATGTATATAATTCATCACCACAACTGGTAATGATATAATAGATATCCTCGGGACGAAGATCTTTTACCGGGGCAAAACGTATTGCATCGGCAGCACTGTGCTGATCATTGATATGGTTCACATAAAACGAAAGAGATTTTTCTTTAACGCCATTACGTATCAGTTGCCGGAAAATATCAGCTGAATTATTTCTTCCCCCAGATTCTTTCAATCTATCTACCATCAATTGAAAGTATTTAGTTACATCCATCCTTATTTTAAGTACTGAATCCGCTGTAATGCCGTTCTCTGCAATTTGTGTTGCAAATGGTAGTAATTCTTTTGCATTTTTATCTCCGGCCAACGCAACAATTTGCTGCAGGTATATATTTTTTGTATGCCGGATATTGTTTTGTAAACCTGAGCTACTTGTTAATTTCAATGGATCATAAACTGCTGCATAGATCATTAAAGAATCAGCATAACGAAACCCCGGTTGATTTTCCAGGAACTGCACAATAAACTCAGGTGTGGAGGCTATACGTTTATATACAGCAATATCATCCAGCAAAGGAAAATCTTTATACTGCCTGAATGCTCTTGCCAGCAATTGACTACGCCGCGGCCCCGGTGCCGTCATCATACCTGTAAATGATCTATGATACATCAATGCTTTCAAAATGTTCTTATAAGATCCTATCGCACCGGGGATATCATAAACATCCATTTTCTGTTTCAAAATATTTTCACCCATCTCATTTAAAAAAAACAGGAGGCTCTGTTCTGCTTTTTCTTTTTCCGCTGCGGGCAATGCTTTATCTGCATATATAAATAAGCGTATGCTATCTACCTGTGATTGAATAAAAGGGGTAAGCCTGCGAACGATAGCAGAATCAATTGAAATAATATTAATGTTATGAAGCAGTTTTTTCTGTTCTTCTTTCAATTGTGTGGCAGGAGATAGTGGCGTTTGTGCAACCATTGAATAAAAAGGTTGCAACAAACAAGACAAACAAAAAAAATAAAAAAATAATTTGCGCATAAAAAAAATTCCACACTGGGTAATTTCAATGGGTATAACCTTTGAAAAACGTGCCAGATTCAATGGCTAAAAGATAACTCACTCAGTTAGCGATTGTTTTACTGTGAGTAAAAAAGATTTGATCGTATATTTTATTTTATTTCCATCTTTTAATCAGGATAAAAAAGAATTTTTTTTACGTAGATTATTTTCCCCATGTTTTTAATTCCCCATCATTATATCGATT
This sequence comes from Bacteroidota bacterium, assembly GCA_005882315.1. Taxonomy (NCBI): domain Bacteria; kingdom Pseudomonadati; phylum Bacteroidota; species Bacteroidota bacterium. Next base: position 343,098 of record VBAR01000001.1, on the reverse strand, counting down.
TTATTGAAAAAACCATTGATGGGTATATTCACGATAAAAATGTATTGGTATAGAATTTGGAATCTCTACACTGAAAATATTTATGAAAAATTTTACAGGCCACTACAAAGATCATAATTACAAAATTTCATTGTCCTGAACCAACAAAGAAAGATTTGCCTGTGATCCTATCTTCCTACGCATAAGAGTATAAACAATTTTAATAATAATGTAAGACCCTGAAATAGTCAGGTATTTTAATCATCTAAATTTTTTTTATGAAGAAAACATTTCTCTTTGTTCTGTGCTGCTGTGCGATCAATCTTATCTATGCGCAGAACATCGTAAAGGAACATTACACTGTTTCCGGTGGATTACTGGGAGCAGCTAATTTTAGTCAATTCAGGATCACAAACGATAATCCTAACAATATTGACTATGAAACAAAAACAGGCTGGTCCGCCGGGGGATGGGTGAATTTCCCTGTATCAAATAATTTTTCTATTGAGCCGCAGGTAATGCATAGTTCCTACCGGTATCTTACCAACAGTACAGCAAACGTACTTTTGAAAGATGGGAACATCACCTATATCTCCGTGCCTCTTTTATTGAAATTTGGTCTCAGTGATAAATTTGCAATAACAGCCGGACCACAGGTCGACTTCATGTCTAAAGTAAAAAATAATACTGGCAGTACTGCGCAGGAAAATGATTTTAATCAAACCAGTTTTTCAGGTTTTGCGGGATTGGAAATTCTTCCGCATGGAAGAGTGACTCTTTTCGGACGTTATATTCATGGCTTTAGTAATATGAATGAAAAAAATGAAGCTCAGCCACTGGAGTATAAAAACCAAAATATTCAGGCAGGTTTGAAATTAAAATTGTTTGGAAAAAAAGTACCGGCTGATTCTGATGGTGATGGTGTATCTGACCCGAATGATAAATGCCCGAATGTAATTGGTTTAGCAAGATATGATGGTTGCCCGATACCCGATACAGATGGTGATGGTATAAATGATGAATTGGATAAATGTCCCGGCCAGGCAGGTACTGCTAAATATGATGGTTGCCCGATACCCGATACAGATGGTGATGGAATAAATGATGAGTTGGATAAATGTCCTAACCAGGCAGGTACTGCTAAATACAATGGTTGCCCGATACCTGATACAGATGGTGATGGCATAAATGATGAACTGGATAAATGTCCGAGCCAGGCAGGTACTGCTAAATATGATGGTTGCCCTGTTCCTGACAGAGATGGTGATGGTATAAATGATGAACTGGATAAATGCCCTGATGTAGCTGGTATAGCTGCAAATGATGGTTGCCCTGAAACAAAAGGAGAAGTAAGTGATAAGCTCACAAGAGTTGTAAATACAAATGCGCAGAATATTGTTTTCACAGGAACTACAGTAACGCTGATGACAAAATCAAATGCTTCGTTGAATAATATTGTGAAGATCCTGAATGAAAACCCGGATCTGAAAGCAAAAATTGAAGGACATACGGATAATGCAGGTGATGATGCTAAGAATATGACGCTAAGTACTAACCGTGCAGAAGCTGTAAAAACATATTTGGTAAATAAAGGAATAAGTGCCGACAGGATAACAACTGAAGGATTTGGCGAAACAATGCCGATAGCTGATAATACGACTGCTGCAGGACGTACAAAAAATCGCAGAGTGGAAATTAAACTGATGTATTAAAATAATTTTTGCCTAAGACGATTACAAGGAGACTGAATTTCGGTCTCCTTTTTTATGATATTTTGTGAACCAAGAAGCAAGAAAAAACATTTAATCGTCAAGCGTCTTTGCTATTTTCTCAATATTCAGGCTATGCGCCATGGCATCAAAAATCTTTTTATACGTTCCTGCTTTATCATATACTGTTTCATGATCTCCTTGTTCAACTACTTTACCTTTTTCCATTACAATGATTTTATCTGCATCTATAATCTGTGAAATACTATGTGAAATAATGATCACGGTACGGTTTTTCTTTATAGCATCAAGACTATTTTTTATTTGTTCCGTTGCAATCGCATCAAGACTTGCAGTTGGTTCATCGAGAAAAATAATAGAAGGATCTTTTAAAAACAACCGGGCAATAGCTATACGCTGTTGCTGACCACCCGATAAAAGTTTTGCTTCTGATCCATATTGCATCGGTAACTGCATTACCTGGTCATGTATGTATGCCTTACGGGCTGCATCCTGTATCTCTTCTACGGAAGCACCGGGTTTTCCATAACCAATATTTTCAGCAATGCTTCCTTTGAAAATATGGTTCTTTTGCAATACGAGACCTATCTCTTTTCTTAATTCCTTTGTATTATAATCCCTGAGGTTGACTCCATCTAAGAATATTTCACCAGTTGTAGGTTCGTAAAATTTATCAAGCAGGTTAATAAGTGTGCTTTTTCCTGCCCCTGATAAACCCACCAGCGCATTGCTTTTATCTGGTTCGATAGTGACACTTACATTATGCAAAGCCTGTGTACCATTTGGATAGGTGAATGATACATTCCTTATTTCAAAATGACCTTTTATTTTTTCAGGGATATAAGTGCCGGACTCTTCTTTCTCATCACTCGCATTCATAATATCAAAGAAACCTTCAGAATAAACAAGTGCATCATTTACTTCATCATATATGCGGTGCAACTGGCGAATGGGAGCAGATACATTATTAAATAAAAGTATATGGAACATGATAGCACCAACAGTCATATTCCCTTTCAGTACAAAGTAAGCGGTAAGAATAATAATAATCACCACGCCGATCTGTTCAATAAAATTTTTAGCGCCGTCAAAAATAAAACTCAGTTTTCTTGTTTGCATCTGGTTGCCCGTCATCTCAAGCTGGAGTGCATTTTGTTTTTCCGATTCTTCCTTTTCCCGAACAAAAGATTTAATGACGGTAATAGATTCAATAATGCCGATGATACCGCTGCTTTTATTTTCCCTGTACGTTTTCATACGCCGGCGAAACCCGCCTAACTTCTTTGCCTGCAACTGACTGATATAAAAATAAACGGGTATGATACAAAGCCCAACCAGTCCAACATATTTGTTTGCATTGAACATAAGTGCCAGCGCTACCACAGAATTGGCAAACAACGGAAGTATATCAATAAAAAAATTCTGTACCAGCCGTGTAAGACTTTCTATTCCGCGGTCAATACGTGTTTGCAGTTTACCACTTTCATTTTCGGATGAAGTATAGAAAGCCATCCTGTAGCTTAGAACTTTTTCAATTATCTGCTGGGCAAGATCACGGGAAACATAAATACGTAATTTTTCTCCATAAAATTTTTGTCCAAACTGAACAAACGCATTGACCAATTCTTTTGCCAACAGCACAATGCTAATTGTGATCAATAAAGAAAATCCTTCACTCAACGGTTGATTCGCCAAAGCAAGCCCATTGATATGATCTACTGTATAGCGGAGAATAAGTGCATTTACCTGTGCGGCAAAAGAACCGATGGCAGTAAGTATAAGCGTCGCCGTTACAAGTTTTCTGTAAGGTTTTACATAAGGCCAGAGCTGTTTAAATAGACTGCCAATTGTCATACGCTGCAATCTACCTATTAATAAGATTTAAAATAAACGGCAAACATTGTTTCCTAACCAGAAGATATTCTAATTGTTTTTAAATGCTGTAGCAATTCAGCCGACCCAATAAAAATAACCTTACCATTCAGCAGCCGGCAAAGGGAAATAGGAAAATCCTCCATCTTTATAATAAATACACCCCTTTTTCAGCGGCTTACATCGGGCTACATTTAGTTGTATTTTCCGGAAAATTTTCAGGGCCGTTAACAGCCAATTTACGTTCATGATGCGATTGCGATTTTGCCTGCTTCTTTTGTTGGTATTGCCTGCTCTTGCCGGCATTGCCGCCGAACTATGGGTGGCAACCAACGGGCTCGACAGCAATCCCGGCACCAAAGAAAAACCTCTCGCCACAATTTCCGGTGCATTACGCAAAGCAAGAGAGCTTCGGCGGTTGAATGATGCATCGGTGAGCGGGGGTATTCATATCATTTTGCGTGGCGGTGTATATGTGTTGCATGAAACTGTTCTTATTCGTTCAGAAGATGCGGGAAGTGGCGATAGCCCGACTTTTATTGAAGCGGCTGCGGGTGAACAGCCGGTGTTTAGCGGCGGTGTGATGATAAATGGCTGGAAAAAATTATTGTCGCAAAAAACGGGTTTGTCTAACGCGGCGAAAGGAAATGTGTGGGTGTCCGATGTGCCGATGATGAATGGCGAGTTGTTTGAGTTTCGCCAGTTATGGGTGAATGGTGTGAAAGCAGTAAGAGCAAAAAGTGTGAATGGTGATGGGATGCTTCGCATTTTGAATTGGAGTAAAAAAGATGAAAGCTGCTGGATACCGACTCCGCGATTCCCTTTGTTGAATAGTGCGGCGGGTGTTGAATTATTTATTCACCAGTGGTGGGCTATTGCGATGCTGCGTATAAAAAAGATGGAAGTGCATGGCGACAGCACTCAATTATTTTTTCATCAGCCGGAAAGTAAAATACAAAATGAACATCCCTGGCCTGCGCCATGGCTGTCGAAAGAAACAGGCAACTCTGCTTTTTATTTGGTGAATGCTTTACAGTTTTTGGATGAGCCGGGTGAATGGTGGCTCGATGTGGTTAATAGAAAAATTTATTATTGGCCACGTAGCGGTGAAAATTTATCAACTGCTTCTGTTGTTGCTCCTTATTTGGAAACGTTGGTTAAGGTAGAAGGAACGATGGACCGGCGTGTTAAAGATATTTCCTTTAAAGGAATTTCATTTCAGCATAGTGGTTGGTTGCGGCCCTCACATTTTGGCCTTGTGCCTCACCAGGCAGGAATGTATATGACGGAGGCCTATAAACTAAGACCTGCAGGCACGAAAGAAAAACTGGGATTGGATAACCAGGCATGGATAGGACGTCCTGCTGCTGCTGTTGAAATATCCTTTGCAGACGATACCCGTTTCGATAATTGTCGCTTTGAACACCTGGCATCAACCGGGTTGGATTATCATAAAGGTGTTTATGATAATATCGTACAAGGTAACTTGTTTAAAGATATTGGTGGCACGGGATTGTTGGCAGGGGTTTATTCTGACGCCGGGCATGAAATTCATTTGCCTTATAACCCAATAGATGTAAGAGAGGTTTGTGATGCAATGACAATCAGAAATAACTTAGTTACCGATGTTGCAAACGAAGATTGGAGCTGTGTAGGAATAGGAATTGGTTATACCCGATATAGCAGGATTGAGAATAATGAAGTGGAGAATGTTTCTTATAGCGGTATCAGTATGGGTTGGGGTTGGACGGCTGCGGCAAATGCAATGGAAAATAATAGAATTATTGGCAACAAGATCCATCATTACGGCAAACATAATTATGATTGCAGCGGTATTTATACATTGAGTGCACAACCGGGTTCTGTTATCAGCGAAAATTATATTGATAGCATTTATAAGGCTCCATATGCCCACCTGCCTTCGCATTGGTTTTATATATACACTGATGAAGGTTCATCTGGCATTACTGTAAAAAATAACTGGGCTCCTTCGGAAAAGTTTTTGCAAAACGCAAATGGGCCAAATAATGAATGGAGCAATAATGGGCCGATGGTGAATGAAAATGTAAAATTGAATGCAGGAGTGCAGGCTGAGTTTAAATATCTGGCTAAAGAAAAAACTTCTGCAACCGTTAAGCAAGCTATTAATGAAGAACATAGCGAAGTAATTGAATTAATAGTAAAAGAAAATAAATCACTGGATGTTACTAAACTGAAACAATTATTGAATAAAAATAATATTGACAGTTCAGCAGTCTATCAATGGCAAAACCATTATGTGATCTATGCAAAGGTTCAGGATGCCGGGGTAATGCAGGGAAGGCTACAGAATAATTTTCCTGAAGCTGATGTAAAGGTATATCATGATCTATTTTATGAGTACAGCAAGAAAAAACATTGTGCTGATAAATCGGTTGCAAAAGAATGGCAGCATATTTTGCTGACAGCAAATTTGGTAGCTGATAAAAAATTGCAACAGGAATATTTGGATTATCATGCCACGCAATTTGAAAAATGGCCGGATATAGCAAGAGGATTTTGCAATGCAAACTTTCAACAGTTATTATTATTCAGAAACGGAAGACAATTAGTGCTGGTGATCAGTATTCCAAAAGGGGAAAGTTTGGATGCATTAAATCCAAAGACAGTAGAAAATAATCCAAAGATGGTTGAATGGAATAAAATAATGGGTAAATACCAGGAAGGGATTGAGGGGACGAAACCGAATGAAACTTGGGTGTTCTTGCGGCAACTATAAACTATGAATGATGAATTATGAATGAGAAGAAAAACATATTGCGGGATAAGTCATTTGCTTTTGCTGTGAGGATTTACAAACTCAATCAATATTTGGTTGAACAGAAAAAGGAATATGTTTTGAGTAAGCAGATTTTACGGAGCGGCACTTCGATTGGTGCAAATGTGAGGGAAGCTTATAATGCTTCGAGTAAAAGTGATTTTATATATAAATTATCAATTGCTCAAAAAGAAACCGATGAGACAATTTATTGGCTTGAATTGTTGAAGGAAGTAGGTTTACTTAACGAGAAAGAGTTTGAATCAATTCAAGTTGAAGCGTCGGAGTTGTTGAAAATTATCAGAAATAGCATTTTGACAGCAAAGAAAAATAATAGTAAAAAATAATTCATCATTTATCATTCATAATTCATAGTTCAAATCATGTTAAATATTGGAATATTGGGGTTGGGAGAAGGCAGGAGTACTATGTCAGCAGCATTGCAAAGCAAAAAGCTTAAGCTTAAAATGATTTGTGATAAAAGTCTTGAGCTTTGCCGTCAGCGGGCCGATGAATTTAAAGTGTATGAATACACAACAGAATATGAGGATATGCTGAATGATGATGAGATCGACATCATTGCTATTTATACTCCTGACCATTTACATGCAGCTCATATTAAACAAGCATTGCTACATAACAAACATGTTGTTTGCACTAAGCCCTTTATTGACGATCTGAGCAAGGCAAATGAATTATTAGAATTGCAAAAGAAAACAGGCAAAAAAGTTTTTGTTGGGCAGAGCTCAAGATTCTTTGAACCATATAAAAGACAACGAAAAGATTTTGAAGAAGGATTGATCGGTGAACTTATCACAATCGAAAGCCATTATAATGCCGACCACCGTTGGTTTCTTGAAAAAAAATGGGCTTTGGAAAAATCATTTAAATGGTTGTATGGCGGATTAAGTCATCCTGTTGATTTCATCAGGTATTATTTACCCAATATAGAAGAAGTAATGGGTTATGGAATAATAAGTACAAACGGAAAAATAGCCGGCTTGAAGAACGAAGACACAATGCATTTTATCTTTAAATCATCTGAAGGAAGAATAGCAAGAGTAAGTGGAAGTTATACCGGACCGACACAGCCTGTTAAAAGGGATAGCGGCATGACCTGTATATTAAGAGGGACAACAGGAGCCAGCCAGGCGGATTATCATGAACTGCGCTATGCTGTAACCACAAATGATGGCGAAGAAAAAATAATTACCTGGGGTGATAGCACATTAAAGTATTATTTCCGGTTCGAAGGCCAAAGCCATCATGCCGGAGAGTACCAAAATTATTTGGAATACTTTGTTGATTCAATCGAACAAAACTTTACAGCCTATCCTGATATGAAAGAAGGAATCGGAACGATTGCTTTATTGCAGGCAATGGATAAAAGTTTACAAACAGGAATGCCAGTAAAAATAAAAGATATCTTAAACGAATATAAAATAGCATTGTGAAATGATGAGACAATTCATAACCTGCCTGCCGGCAGGCAGGTTCATCATTCATAACTCATCATTCAGGGAATGAATAAAATTTACGATAAACTAACCGGCCTTGACTTTGCCATTGTTGCCATTTACCTGGTGGCTTTGCTGATCATTGGCTATATCGCAAGTTTTAGAAACAAAAAGAAAAACGAAACACTTTTTTTGGCGCAGAACTCACTCAACTGGTACAATATCGGTTTTAACATGTGGGGCACCAATGTAGGCCCATCTTCATTACTGGCATTTGCAAGCATTGGTTATACGGCTGGTATTGTTGGCGGAAATTTTGAATGGTATGCTTTTGTTTTTTTAATGTTACTGGCAATGGTATTTGCGCCAAGATATATTGCAAGCAAAGTTTCCACTATGCCTGAGTTTATGGGCAGGCGGTATGGAAAAAGCACACAGGATATTTTAGCAGGCTATGCACTGATAAAAATATTAATAAGTTGGCTTTCCTTAGGTTTATTCAGTGGTGGTATCCTTGTGCGGCAGATCTTAGGTATTCCCATGTGGCAATCCACCATTGTATTAGTGGCATTCTCTGGTTTATTCACCTTTATGGGCGGATTAAAAGCCATTGCAAGGGTCAATGTTTTTCAAATGATATTGTTGATAGTTGTTTCTCTTACATTAACTTTTTTGGGATTGAAGGAAATTGGTGGAATAAGTGCTTTGATTGATAAAACACCATCAAATTTTTGGAATCTCACAAGGCCTGCTTCTGATCCCGGTTATCCCTGGCATGCAATTTTGTTGGGTTATCCTGTTTCTGCAGTTGCATTTTTTTGTACCGACCAAAGTATGGTTCAAAGTGTATTAGGTGCCCGCAATTTAAAACAAGGTCAGTTAGGAATTAATTTTATCGGATGGTTGAAAGTGCTGGCATTGCCCATGTTTATTTTGCCCGGTATTATTTGTTATGTTTTGTATCCTGAAATTGGCGATGATAAATTAGCCTATATGACCATGGTCACTAATTTATTCCCCACTGGATTAAATGGATTGGTTATTTGTGTGTTGATCGCAGTATTGGTTGCTACCATCGGTTCCTCATTAAATGCGTTGAGTACTGTTTTTACAAAAGATATTTATGTAAATAACATAAATAAAAACGCATCGGTTAAACAGCAGGTTACTGTTGGCCGCATAGTGGTAATTGTAGGTTGTGTATTGGCGGTATTGATGGCGATCGCTTTGGATAATGTAAAGGGAAAAACATTGTTCGATATCTTCCAGTCAATACTCGGTTACTTAGCACCGCCGCTTGCAGTTACTTTTTTGTTGAGCGTATTTTGGAAAGGCACTACAAAGTTGGCCGTAAATTTAATTTTGTCTGCAGGTTCTGCCATCAGTCTTTTTACAGGCATGTTAAACTTATGGATTTTGCCACCCGATAGTGAAACCGGCGAAAATACTTGGTGGCCGCATTATTTTTTAGTCTCTTTTTATTTGTTTGCATTTCTCTTTGTTGCTGCCATTGTAATTTCTTTGGTTGATAAAAATAAAGTGAAGGCAGCCATTGAAGAAAACGAATTACCCAAAACAGATAAGCGAGTAAAAATATTATTTGCCCTGCTGGGTTTAGTCATCTTATCATTATATCTCATTTTCAATTTTCATTAATTATGAAGAAAAATATTTTTGATACCAACTTTATTGCTACTATTAAACTTCTGTTGCGTCGCACTCTTGTACTGCAGGAATTCTATTCAGCTTTTTTTTCACGCAAAGACGCCAAGTTTTTAAATCACAAGACGCAAAGCAATAACTCAAACTTTCTTTGCGTCTTTGCGCATCCTTTGCGCCTTTGCGTGAAGCCTTTGTTTTTCTTATTTATTGCACTTCTTATATCCCAGGCATCTTCATCGCAAACATGGATATGGTATCCCGGCGACTATGAAATATGGCTCAGCAATCAAATGCAAAACCGGAGAACAGACCGAGGAACATTTTTCCCTGTATTCTGGAAAGTGGATAGCCATTATCCATTGATGGATTTTCATAAAGTGTTTGATTTAAAAGAACAGGAAGAAGTTTCCATTTATGCAGAAGGGCAGTATAATGTTAAGCTCGACGGAAAACCATTGGAAGGAACACCTACTAAAATAATGGTGCCTGCGGGCAAACATAAAATAAACATCAAAGTATTTTGCCAGCAGGCAGTGCCTTCTGTTTATGTAAAAGGGAAAACAATAGTAAGTGATGGTACATGGCTCACCACATTCGAAGACAAAGAATGGATCGATGAAACAGGAAAAACCTCAGATATATCAGCCACGAAATGGCTCAATGCGGGTTATTGGAATTTCAGCAGGCCACAGCAACCACCATCAAAATTCAAGTTGCCTGTTACAGCACTAAAAGCAGTAAGCAAGCAGGTGAATAGTAATTCTATACTGGTTGACTTTGGCAAAGAAACATTTGGGTTTATCAAACTGCATGGATTAAAAGGGAAAGGGAATATCACTATTTATTATGGCGAAAGCAAAGAAGAAGCATTAAGTAAGGATGGGGCAGTAACAGTCGACTGGCTGACTATTAATAATACAGTAGCCAAAGATTCGGTAATGCCCTTATCAAAAGCATTTCGTTATATAAATATTGTGAGAGACGGTGCAGTTCATTTCGATGATGTTTCCATGTTGTATGAGTATGCTGATATAAAGGACAAAGGAAGCTTTACCTGCAACGATGAAGAAATTAATAAGATCTATGATATCGCTAAATACACCTTGCATTTAAGTACAAGGGAATTTTTTATTGATGGTATTAAACGTGACCGCTGGGTGTGGAGTGGGGATGCCTATCAAAGCTATTTGATGAATTATTACCTGATGAACGATAATCGTACAGTAACAAGTACTATGTATGCATTGCGGGGTAAAGACCCGGTTACTGCTCATATCAACACGATCATGGACTATACTTTTTATTGGTTCCTCGGTATCTATGATTATTATCTCTACTCAGGCGATAAAACTTTTATCCAACAGAATTATGATAGAATGAAAAGCCTGATGGATTATGTTATGGGAAGAAGAAACAGTGATGGTTTACTGCAGGGATTACCCGGCGACTGGATATTTATCGATTGGGCAGCAGGCCTAAGTAAAAAAGGAGAAGTAAGTTTTGAACAATTATTATTTGCAAGAAGCCTTGAAACAATGGCACTTTGTGCCGATATTGTAAATGACAAACAAGGCGCAACACAATACAAGACTCTGTCAACAGATATCCGCAAAAAATTATTTGATATTTATTGGAACGAACAGAAACAAGCATTGGTTCACAGTCGTGTGGATGGAAAGCAAACAGATAATGTGACCCGCTATTCAAATATGTTCGCCATTTTCTTTGATTATTTTAATGAACAGCAGAAGCAAGCTGTAAAAAAATCAGTCTTGCTGAATAATAATATTCAAAAGATCACCACACCTTATATGCGGTTCTATGAACTCGAAGCATTATGTGCAATGGGTGAGCAGAATTATGTATTGGGAGAAATGAAAGATTACTGGGGCGGTATGTTGAAATTAGGGGCCACCAGTTTCTGGGAGGAATACAACCCCGAAAAGAAAGGAGCAGAGCATTATGCTATGTACGGAAGAGAATTTGGAAAAAGCTTATGTCATGCATGGGGTGCCAGCCCGATTTATTTATTAGGTAAATATTATCTCGGCATAAAACCTACTTCACCTGGCTATGCTACTTATGTTGTCGAACCAAATCTAGGAGGTTTGCAATGGATGCAGGGGAAAGTTCCTACACCCAATAATAATATTGAACTTTATGTGAGTAAGGAGCAGGTTAAAATAAAAGGTGCTTCGGGTACAGGCACTTTAAGAATAAAAAGTAAAACACAGCCATCAGGAAAAAATATTAATACTCTGGCAAAAGGAAATGATATTTATGAAATAACTATTCAGCCTGGAGTTGAATATATTATAAACTACAGCGCAAAATAAAAATTCATGAAACGAAGTATAGTGATATTGGTAATTGTTTTTGCGTTCTTGCATAGCCCTGCGCAAAACAGTTTGGTGAACACCTCACAAAGCCCGCATGCTAAACTGAATAGTGTAGGATTGAGTGATGTGCATTGGACAAAAGGTTTCTGGGCGGAACGTTTTGCAGTGTGCCGTGATGCAATGGTGCCGCAACTTTGGCAGACATATACAAGCAAAGACATGTGCTATTCATTTCAGAATTTCAGAATAGCAGCAGGATTAGATACCGGCCGTTTCCGCGGGCCATCATTTCATGACGGTGATTTTTATAAAACACTTGAGGCAGTAGCTGCTATGTATGCATCAACAAAAGATAAAAAACTAGATGCATGGATGGATGAGGCAATTGCTGTAATTGGTAAGGCGCAGAAAGATGACGGATATATTTATACTAAGTCAATCATTGAGCAAAAGAAATCAGGACAGGCAAAAATGTTTGATGATAAACTGAGTTTTGAAGCCTACAACTTTGGCCACCTGATGACGGCCGCCTGTGTACATCATGCAGCTACAGGAAAAACAAGTTTATTGAACATTGCAAAAAAAGCTGCTGACTTCCTGATCGGTTTTTATAACACAGCTACCCCTGAGCAGGCAAGAAATGCTATTTGTCCTTCACACTATATGGGATTGGCAGAGTTATACAGGGCAACAAAAGAAGAAAAATACTTAACCCTTGTAAAAAAACTGATTGATATAAGGGGGGTGAGTGAAGGCAGTGATGATAACAGTGACCGACTTCCTTTTCGACAGATGAAAGAAGTAAATGGTCATGCTGTAAGAGCTAATTATTTATTCGCAGGTGTTGCTGATGTGTATGCGGAAACAGGAGATACTACATTATTAAATACATTGGATTTGATGTGGGATGATGTGGTGAATCATAAAATGTATATCACTGGTGGTTGCGGTGCTTTGTATGATGGATTATCATTGGAAGGGTTATCATATAAACCGGATGAAATACAAAAAATTCAACAGGCTTATGGAAAGGATTACCAGTTGCCGAATATGACTGCACATAATGAAACCTGTGCTAATATTGGTAACGTATTGTGGAACTGGCGAATGTTTTTGTTAACCGGTGAATCAAAATATGCCGACATCGTAGAGCTTGAATTATATAATAGTGTACTGAGTGGTGTAAGTATTGATGGTACAAAATATTTTTATACAAATCCGCTGGCTGCATCAAAAGACTATCCTTATGATTTGCGATGGAGCGGAGGAAGGCAACCATATATCAGCAAGAGTAATTGTTGTCCGCCAAATACAGTAAGAACAATTGCGGAAATAAGTAACTATATGTACAGCATCGGTGAAAAAGGATTGTATATAAATATGTATGGCGGAAATGTACTGAGCACCGAACTGCATGACAGTACGAAAATAAAACTTGAGCAAACAACCAATTATCCATGGGATGGTAAGATTGTAATTACGATTAAAGAATCAACAACTAGACCTGTAAATATTTATTTGCGAATTCCGGGCTGGGCTAAAGGATATAGTTTGAAAATCCAGAATTCATTTCCTAGAGTAAGAGATACAGAAAACGGATATGTGATCGCTGGCAGAAAATGGAATGCGGGTGATAAGATTGAATTGAATTTTGAAATGCCTGCAACACTAATTGAGAGTAATCCGCTGGTAGAAGAAACAAAAAACCAGGTAACAGTTAAAAGGGGACCCGTTGTGTATTGTCTCGAATCTGCAGATTTAACCAATCAAAATATTTTTGATGTAGTGATTCCTTCTTCAATAAAGTTGCAGCCTATGCCAATGAAAATTGGCAATGGAGAAATAATGGCGTTGACTGGTGAAGCAAAGATGTTGCAGAATAGTAACTGGAAAAATAAATTGTATAGGGAAGTAAATACAAATTTGAAACCTATTAATGTAAAACTGATACCCTATTATGCGTGGGCTAATCGTGGTAAAACTGATATGACGGTTTGGATGCCGCTAATGAGATAAGAAATGGAAAGGATCACAGCAACATATTATATCGAAACTCCCTTTGCTCCTGAAAAAGCAGCAGCAGTTCTTGCAGGGGAACAATCATCCGGCACATTTGTAGCAGTACCGGGAGAAACAGAAGAACTGAAGCAACGGTTTGCTGCAAGAGTCGAGTCTGTTGAATTGCTAGAAACAGTTAATGAACCTGCTATCCCAGGTGCTTCAAGTAAAGATGGAAAGTATTATCGTGCAATCGTCAAGGTGTCATGGAGCCTAGAAAATTTTGGTTACAATCTTCCTGTAATGGTTTCAACATTGCAGGGAAATTTATACGAGATAACCCAATTCACCGGTTTGAAACTTATGGATATTGATTTGCCTGTTTCATTCGGTAAACATTATACAGGTCCGGCATTTGGTATTGATGGTTGTAGAAAATTAACAGGAGTAAACGACAGACCTTTGATTGGAACAATTATTAAACCATCAATTGGTCTTACAGTTCGCCAAACAGCGGATATAGTAAAGACATTAGCTGAAGCAGGGATTGATTTTATAAAAGATGATGAGTTGCTTTCTTCATCTTCTAATTCCAATTTCAATGAGAGGATTGATGTTGTGATGAATGTGATAAATACACAGGCTGATAAAACAGGGAAGAAAGTGATGTATGCATTTAATATCAGCGGTGAAGTTGATGAGATGCTGCAACGATATGAAAAGATCGTAAATAGTGGCGGTACTTGTGCGATGGTTAGTATCAACAGTGTTGGTTTATCTGCAACAAAAAAGATCTGTGATCAAAAGCAATTAGCTATTCACGGCCATCGAAATGGCTGGGGAATGCTAACAAGGCATCCATTGTTAGGAATTGATTTTAAAGCCTATCAAAAATTGTGGAGACTTGCTGGCGTTGACCAATTGCATGTAAACGGTATTCAAAATAAATTCTGGGAGAGTGATGATAGTGTGGTGAATTCTATCGAAGCTTGTCTTGCTAAAATGTATGATCACAAAACAATATTACCGGTTGTATCATCAGGTCAGTGGGGTGGGCAGGCATTTGAAACTTACAGAAGAACAAAAACGATTGATTTATTATATATGGCGGGTGGTGGTATCATGGCGCATCCGATGGGAGCAGCGGCAGGAGTTATAGCATTGCAGCAGGCCTGGAAAGCTGCCGTTGATGGATTGAGTTTAGATGATGCTGCAAAGATGTATCCCGAGTTTTCTAAATCAGTTGAAAAATTCGGAAAGAAGTAATTGAAAAAAGAGAATAACATATTACTCGCTTTTTATGGTGATGATTTTACCGGCTCAACTGATGCGCTGGAATTCATTAGTCGTGCGGGAGCAAAGACTGTATTGTTTACTGAACCTCCAACTGCAGAGCAATTAAAATCTTTTCCTGGTTTGGATGCATATGGAGTTGCAGGAAAAACAAGAGCATTGTCGCCAACAGAGATGGAAGAAATATTGCTTCCTGCATTTGAACAAATGAAAACAATAGGAGCAAAACATATACATTATAAAGTTTGTTCAACATTTGATTCATCACCAACTATCGGAAGTATTGGAAGAGCAATTGATTGCGGAGCAAATGTTTTTAATAACAAACCGATTCCGGTTTTGGGTGGTATGCCTGCGTTAGGAAGGTATTGTGTGTTTGGAAACCTGTTTGCAAGAATGGGTATCGGCAGTAATGGAAAAATTTATCGAATCGATAAACATCCTTCCATGAGTAAACACCCTGTAACGCCAATGAATGAAGGTGATTTAAGAATTCACTTAGGAAAACAAACAAATAAAAACATCGGCTTGATTGATAACGTGCAGCAGAAAACAAAGAAAAAAGAATGGCTTGACAATATTTCTGATGAGGAAGTAGTATTACTTGATACGACGAATGAAGATGAATTGCTCAAAATTGGTGAATGGTTGAATACACAACAAAAAAAGCATGGTCAGCTATTTTCAGTTGGTGGCTCCGGAATTGAAATGGCTTTGGGTAACTACTGGAATAAAACAAGAGTATTGAAGCCAATAACTAAATGGAAGAAGATTCATAAGGCAGAACCACTATTAGTTATTTCAGGAAGCTGCTCACCCGTTACTGCTGGACAAATAGCTTATGCTAAAGCAAATGATTTTGAAGAAGTGATTATCGATGCCGTAAAGATTTGTAACGATGGTTTGATTGATGAAAGTGCAATGAAGAAGATAAATAAACTATTGGATCAACGAAAAAGTCTAATAGTTCATACAGGAGAAAAGCAAACACAAAATCTTTCTTCTGAAAAATTAGGAACAGCTTTGGGTACTATTGCAAAAGATGCCGTAATAACTAGAGGAGTAAAAAGAGTTGTGATTGCCGGGGGAGATACGAGTAGTTATGCAGCAAGAGCAATGGAGATAGATGCAGTGGAAATGATTGCTTCATTAGTGATTGGTGCTCCATTATGCAAAGCATATTCAAAAAATAAAAAGATAAATGGACTGGAAGTAAATTTTAAAGGCGGACAGGTGGGGGTAGAGGATTATTTTGAAGTAATGGCGAATGGACAATTAGGAATTATGAATGATGAATTACTCCGGTGAATTACTCCGGTGACTTGCTCCGGGCTTTAGCCCGGAGAAGAAGATGAATAGAGTTACAGAACGCACAAGTGAGACCTTCTTCCACTGGAAGAAGCTAGACAACAGGCGATGATAGTAGCAATGCAGTTAATAACATAAAAATTAAAACATTCAATAAAAGACATGCCACAAAAAACATTAGGGTTGGTTCATACATCAGCAACATTAGTTCCGGTGTTTGCAGAATTGTGCAGCAAATATTTGCCGCATGTAAAAACTTTCAACATCGTAGATGATAGCTTGATAAAAAATACAATTGCATGTGGTGAGTTAACTCCAGACACATCAAGAAGGGTGGTGAACTATGCGGGCTCGGCAGAAGATGCAGGCGCAGATTTTATTTTATTCACCTGTTCATCGATCGGACCGGCAGTGGAAGCAGCAGCGATGTTGACCAAAGTACCTGTATTGCGGGTAGACCAGCCAATGGCAGACCAGGCAGTACAATTAGGAAAACGGATCGGCGTGATTGCAACATTACCGACAACATTGGAGCCAACAAGTGATTTGGTGAAACGCAGAGCCGCAGCAGCAGGAAAAGAAATTGTGCTAGTAAGTAAATTATGCGAAGGTGCATTTGAGGCATTGATGAGTGGCGATGCAGCGACACACGATAAAAAAGTAGGCGATGCATTAAAACAATTATCAACCGAAGTGGATGTGATTGTGTTGGCGCAGGCGAGCATGGCAAGAGTAGTCGACACATTGAGTGAAGCAGAGAAAAAAGTCCCGATACTCGCAAGCCCGGCAATTGCCATACAACATTTGGCCACCATATTATAATGCATGAAAAATTTAAGTAAGATAAGTTTATGGATATGCGGATTGGCATTAGCGATAATGCTTATTGGTATTTTTATAAACGAATCTTCTTTATACAAACCTTTTGCACTGGTAGCTGCGATAAGTTTGGCAATCGGATTGGGTGCAGTTCCTTCATTCAAAGGGTATCAATACACAGCATGGATAATAAGTGCAGTGGTGGCGGGAATGATCTTTCCCGAGGCATTTAAAAACTGGGGTGGTGTTAATCTGCGTGACAAAACATTAATACTTGTCATTATTCAACTCGTTATGTTCGGTATGGGTACACATATGAGTTTAAAAGATTTCAGTGGGCTTGCATCAACAGGCAAAGGTGTGATGGTAGGATTGTTTTGTCATTTCTCTATTATGCCGCTGATGGGTTTGTTACTCACGAAAGCTTTTTCATTTGAACCCGAGATCGCCGCAGGTATAATCTTAATTGGCAGTTGCAGCAGCGGATTGGCAAGTAATGTAATGGTGTACCTGGCAAAAGCAAACCTGGTGTTATCAGTTATCGTGACAGCAATGGCAACAATGGTAGCACCATTTTTAACACCGCTATTAATGAAAACATTAGCAGGTACTTTAATAGAAGTAAAGTTTGTAGATATGATGATTGAGATCGTAAAAATTGTATTGGTGCCAATCGGCGCTGCTTTATTACACGATTACCTGAAAAGAGCAACATCAACTCAAAAAAAAACAGTATATATAATATGTGCAGTAGCAATCGCCTGGTTATTCACCGTAATTTTATTTTTACAAAACCTTTCTGACAAAGCATTACAGCAATCAATAACTCTCTCTGGTTTTTTCGCAGGCGCAGTAATTGTTGGTGTGTTGTATAATTTTTTGCATCGCCGCTTTCCAAAATTGGATAGCATTATGCCGCTCATTTCAATGTTTGGTATAATTTATTTTACAACTGTTACAACTGCTGCGGGCCGTGAAAACCTGATGAAGGTTGGCGTATTATTATTTATTGCATCTGTTATTCATAATGCAGCAGGATATTTTTTTGGTTACTGGCTCAGTCGTTTTTTTGGAATGGATATTAACTCGAGCCGTACAATTGCTTTTGAAGTTGGATTGCAGAATGGCGGTATGGCGTCGGGCATTGCGGGCAGTATGGGCAAACTAGGCACGGTTGGTTTGGCGGCCGCGGTTTTTAGTCCGTGGATGAATATCAGTGGAAGTATTTTGGCGAATTACTGGAGACGAAAACCAGCGAAGGATAACACAACATTAAAACTTACCGAAGCATGAAATATTTTATTTTCCTCGCATTTGCAATTACCTGCTGTAATAATTCTTTTGCACAGATTGATTACGCAAAACAAATGGCTGCTACCATTATGATCCAGTACAAAGATTCAATGGTGGTTAAAAAATATGCAAGTCATTTAGAGCAAGATAAATTGCCGGAAGGCAACAGACCTGCAAATTGGAATTATGAAATTGGGGTTGTACTGATGGGTTTTGAACGTCTTGGTAAAATGACTGGTGACAAAACCTATATGGATTACACCAAACATATCGTTGACCATTTTATAAATGCTGACGGATCTATCAGAACTTATGTGATGGATGAGTATAACAGTGATTTTATTCCACCGGGTCGTCAATTGCTGCACCTGCATGAAATAACAAAAGAAGAAAAATATAAAAAGGCTGCTGAGATCCTACGTAATCAAATTTCATGGCAACCGAGAAACAAGGTTGGCGGTTTTTGGCATAAATTAAAATATCCAACGCAAATGTGGCTCGATGGTTTATACATGATAGAGCCATTTTATGCAGAGTATGGTGTTGTAAATAAACAATCAAAAGATTTCAATGATATTATCAACCAGTTTGTTTGGATGGAAAAATATAGCCGTGATGCAAAAACAGGTTTGCTCTATCATGGTTGGGATGAAAGTAAACTGCAACGATGGGCAAATCCGCAAACAGGTTTATCACCCGAGTTCTGGAGCCGCAGTATGGGTTGGTATATGATGGCGTTGGTGGATGTGCTGGATTTTATTCCAACCAATCATCCACGCAGGAATGAGTTAATTAATATTCTCACTCGCTTGTCAACGGCGTTGATAAAATTTCAGGATACAAAATCAGGAGTATGGTGGCAAGTAACTGATAAAGCTTATAAAGAAAAAAATTATCTCGAGTCATCAGGTACTGCCATGTTTGTATTTGCATTGGCAAAAGCAGTGCGGTTAAAATATATTCCGCAGTCATTTAATTCTGCTTTGCAAAAAGCATATAATGGAATGATAAAAGAATTTGTAACCAAAGATGCCGACGGCAAGTATCATTATATACAGGCGGTAGCTGGTGCGGGGCTTGGCGGCATACCATATCGTGATGGCACTTATGAATATTATGTAAATGAACCCAGACGGGATGATGATTTAAAAGCGATCGGACCTTTTATGCAGGCATGTATTGAAATGGAGTTGTTGAAGAAGAAGTAATAAAATTATTTTACAAGCTTAAGTACTACTATGAAGCTTTTGTTGCGACGCTCCGTTCAGGGTTCTGTTCGCTATTGAACATATAACGAAGAAAAATTAAATGATCACAAGACTTTACATATTACTGATTGTTCTCTATTCACCATTCACCATTGACCATTCACTGGCTCAGTTAGTAGATAAAACTCCTGCAGCAGTTCCTGTTGCTCCATCCATTTACAACCGTGAGCCATACGAAGACCCGCAGATAAGCGGCATCAACCGTGATCCATCAAGAACAACAGCATATTCATTTGCTTCTATTAATGATGCATTGAAAGGTGACCGGGTAAAAAGCGGAAGATATATATCATTAAATGGGAATTGGGATTTTTCATTTGCACTTAAACCCGGTGATGAACCAAAGGATTTTTATAAAAGCAGGGTAAGTGGCTGGAAGAAAATTCCTGTCCCATCTAACTGGGAAATGCAAGGATACGATAAGCCGATCTATAAAAGTGCAGTATATCCTTTCCGCCCCGCGAATCCTCCTTATGTCCCGAAAGATTATAATGGAGTAGGTTGTTATCAAAGAACATTCAGTGTCCCCGCTGACTGGAAGGATAAAAACATCAGTTTACATTTTGGCGGAGTAAGTTCTGCTTATAAAGTCTGGCTCAATGGGAAATTTGTTGGCTATGCGGAAGATAGTTTTCTGCCAAGCGAATTTAATATCACACCTTATTTGCAAGAGGGAGAAAATGTTTTATCAGTTTGGGTGATCAGGTGGAGCGATGGGAGTTTTTTAGAAGACCAGGACCAGTGGCGCCTCAGCGGTATTCATCGTGAAGTGTATTTGCATGCAGAACCTAAACTGCGTATTGCAGATTTCTTTTATCAAACCAAACTTGATAAAAATTATAAAGATGCATTGCTGAGTATTCGTCCACGAATTGAAAACTTAACGGGACATGAAATGCTAGGCTATGTTTTGAAAGCGCAGCTATATGACGAATCAGATAGGCCAGTACTGAATCAATCATTAGAAAAAAAAGTGGATGATATCATCAATGAAATTCATCCGAGACTGGACAGGGTAAAGTTTGGTTTACTTGAAACAAACATTTCTAATCCAAAGAAATGGAGTACTGAAGAACCCAACTTGTATAAGCTGGTATTAAGTTTAGAAGACAGCGTCGGTAATTTACTCGAAGTAAAAACCTGTAAGCTAGGTTTTCGTTCCATTGAATTCAGAAAATCAGATAGCAAGCTTTTAATTAATGGCAAGCTGACTTATTTATATGGAGTCAATCGCCCAGACCATCATCCAACAAAAGGAAAAGCATTATCAAGAGAAGATATTTTGCAGGATATAAAAACAATTAAGCAATTCAATTTTAATTGTGTCCGTCTTTCCCACTATCCCAGCGACCCGTATTTATTGGATTTATGTGATGAGTTTGGAATTATGGTGATTGATGAAGCTAACCTGGAAACACATGGTTTGGGTGGCAAACTCGATCATGATGCAAGTTGGACTGCAGCATATCTTGAAAGAATGAGCCGAATGGCGTTGCGGGATAAAAATCATCCATCAATTATCATGTGGAGTTTGGGCAATGAAGCAGGAAGTGGGCCTAATCATGCAGCAATGGCAGGATGGATAAAAGACTTTGATATGACAAGACCTTTGCATTATGAACCAGCAATGGGAAGTCCAAAAGAAGAAGGTTATATCGATCCATCCGATCCTCGCTATTTAAAATCAAATGATCATTCACACCGTATCCAAAATCCGCTTGATCAATATTATGTGGATGTGATAAGCCGTATGTACCCTTCGGATTATACAGCACCATTATTAGTGAATCAAAAAAATGGAGACACAAGACCTATTTTCTTTTGTGAATATGCACATGCAATGGGGAACAGTGCAGGTAATATCAAAGAGTTTTGGGATCAATGGAGAACAACACCAAGAATAATCGGTGGTTGTATCTGGGAATTCAAAGACCAGGGATTATTGAAAAAGGATTCAGCCGGTGTTGAATACTATGCATATGGGGGTGATTTCGGAGAAAAATATTTTGACAATTTCACTATCAAAGGAGTTGTAAATGCTGATGGAAAACCCAAAGGAGCGATGTATGAATGCAAGAGAGTATTTCAACCGATACAATGTGAATGGGCTGATTCAGGAAAAGGGCTGGTGCAGATCATTAATCGCAGTGAAATAAGAAATGTAAATAAATATTGGGCTATACTGGAAGTATTAGAAGATGGGAAAAAGATCGTGAATACTATTATAGGCGCAATAGATGTAGCTCCGGCAGGAGAAAAAATAGTTGATATATCATCATGGTTGCCAAAAATGAAACCGGATGCTGAATATCATGCAAAATTGAGTTTTGTACTGTTGAATAAAGAGCCCTGGGCAGAAAGAGGATTTGAGATTGCCAGTAATCAATTGAAAATTGCAAATTATTACACACCAACGTCACAAAATTTTACAGCACCAACAACTTTCAAAGAAAATGATTCCAATATTCAATTGACCGGAAAAAACTTCACAATAAATTTTAGTAAAACGAATGGAGCATTGACTTCTTATATACAAAACGGTCAAGAACAGTTGAAGACTCCTCTGTTGCCACATTTTACCCGTCCTCAAACAGATAACGATAAACGTGGCTGGAAAACACATCGGGTATTAAAGCAATGGTATGAGTCTAAACCAAACCTGGTAAATATCAGTACAGGAAAATGTGATGGACATCATGGAAGCGGCATTCTTGTTCAAAGTATTTATTCACTTATACATGATAGCGCAAAAGTTACTGTCAGTTATGAAGTTTATGGCAATGGGACTATTAAAATAAATTATGATTTAGAAACAAAACAGGGGTTGCCAAATATTCCGAGAGTAGGTGTGCAAATGGGAATTGAAAGAACGTATGATAATATTGAATGGTTTGGGCGGGGTCCATTTGAAAATTATATTGACAAACGTTATGGCGCTGATGCAGGTATTTATAATTTACCCATCAAAGATTTTATGGAAAACTATGTAGTGCCACAAGAAAATGGAAATAGAACCGATGTAAGGTGGATGTATTTAAGTGATCCCAAAACAAAAGATGGATTACTGATCGTTACAGACAGTTTATTAAGTATGAGTGCATGGCCTTATACCGAAGAGAATATTCAGAATGCAAAACATACCAACAAATTAAAAGATGCCGGTTATATAACTTTGAATATTGACTTAATTCAAATGGGTGTTGGCGGTAATGATAGCTGGAGTGATGTGGCAGCTCCGCTTGAACAATATCAAATTAAGGCTAAACCTTATCAATATAGTTTTTATATTGTTCCTTTTAATTCAAAAACAAAAGAAGCGGGGGCAAGGGCTAGAGAGATCAAATACTAATGAGGAAAAAATTTAATTGGGCTAAAGCCCTAAAACAAGATTGGTTTTTATTTGCCCCGGCCTTAAGGCCGGGGCAAATAAAATTTTTTCTCTCATGGGCTTTAGCCCATTTTATTTACATAGCTGTATCTGCACAGAAAGAAGTTCCTCAGTCTTTGATGCAAAAAATTTATGATGAAGTAAAAACGCCTTATAAATATGGATTAGTTGTTACTCCGGAATATGATTCAAAGAAAATAGATTGTCCATCTGTGTTTCGAAAAGGAAAAGATTGGTATATGACTTATATTCTTTTTGACGGTCGTGGCTATGAAACATGGCTTGCAAAGAGTAAAGATCTATTGGAATGGAAAACATTGGGAAAGATCATGAGCTTTGGAGATACAACCAATAAAGATGCAACTGAATGGGATGCAAATCAAAAAGCTGGCTATATTGCCTTACAGGATCATAAATGGGAGGGTTCATACAAACTAGAGAAGTATAATAAGAAGTACTGGATGAGTTTTATCGGGGGAAAAGAAAAAGGATATGAGACGGGTAAACTAAGCATTGGCATAGCACATACTGATAAAGACCCGACAAAACCACATGAATGGAAACGTGTTGGTGACCCTGTTTTATCAATTAGTGATATTGATGTTCGCTGGTGGGAGAATAAAAAATTATATAAGAGTTCGGTTATCTGGGATAAAGACAAAACTTTAGGGCATCCATTTGTGATGTACTATAATGCTAATGGCGATACAAGCAACAACACACCCAAGTGGCGTTGGTTTGAAAGGATCGGTATGGCAGTAAGTGATGATATGATCAACTGGCAACGATATCAAATTGATCCTGTCGTTCACCATAAAATTGGAATAACGGGAGATGGAGTGATACAAAAGATCGGAGATGTGTGGGTAATGTTTTATTTTGGAGCTTTTTGGGAAGAAAGAAAAAATGAAGCGTTTAATCGTTTTGCCTGTAGTTATGACCTGGTGAACTGGACAGATTGGAACGGCGATGATCTTATCAAATCAACGGAAGATTATGATGCGAAGTATGCACATAAAAGTTATGTGGTAAAATGGAAGGGTGTAGTGTATCATTTTTATTGTGCAGTAGATAATAAGGATCATCGGGGTATCGCTGTCGCTACTTCTGTTGATAAGGGGAAAAGCAAAATGAAATTTTAAACCCCTGTCCCCTAAAGGGGAACTTAGGTGGTAAAGGCTTAAATATTTGTCTTAGTATAATTGATGATAGTAAAAAAATATTCTGTTACCACGATTTGTTTGCTGTTGATCTCATTTATTGGATTTACACAGCAAACTAGGCCTATTGACATAATCGAAAAGAATTTTCTCAATCCACCCGAATCAGCAAAGCCATGGGTATTCTGGTACTGGATGCATGGTGCTGTTTCCAAAGAAGGCATCACCGCCGATTTAGAAGCAATGAAAGAAGTCGGCATTGGCGGCGCATACTTAATGCCAATAAAGGATACTTCATCAGTAATTCCATTTCAACCAACAGTAAGACAGCTAACACCGGAATGGTGGGAAATGGTAAAATTTTCCATGCAGGAAGCAAAACGATTGAAGTTAAAATTAGCGATGCATGTAAGTGATGGCTTTGCACTAGCCGGTGGTCCCTGGATCACTCCCGAACTTTCCATGCAGAAATTAACCTGGACAAAAACATATATCCGAAACGGGTATACCGGAAAAATAAATTTAGAGCAACCTGAAACAAAAGAAGATTTTTATAAAGAGGTAGCAGTATTTGCTTATCCGGCTAATTCTTCTTATGCTTTCCGGAACGAGATAATGATACCGACGGTTTCAACAAGTAATGGCGTGAAAGCTCCTTTCTTATCTTATCCTGATGCGGATAATAAGCAGAGTTTTAAAAGTGATACTAATTGCTGGATCCAATATAAATACCCGCAACCATTTACATGTCGTTCCATTCGTATTCATACCGGTACCAACAGTTACCAGGCACAGCGGCTGGTCATTCAAACAAGTGAAGACGGCATCAATTTTAAAACTGTAACGAGATTAGAACCGCCGCGTCATGGCTGGCAGGATACCGAAGAGGATTACACACATGCAATTCCTTTAACTACTTCTAAGTATTTCCGTTTTGTATACGATAAAGAAGGAAGCGAACCCGGCGCAGAAGATTTGGATGCTGCGAAATGGAAACCATCTTTAAAAGTGATGGGAATTTATTTAAGTGATGAGCCGGTGATCAATCAATACCAGTCAAAGAACGGATCTGTGTGGAGAGTAGCAGCAAATACAACAACGCAACAGGTAAATGAAAGAGAAGCCGTGTCATTAAAAACGATCATTGATCTTACTGGAAAATTAGATGCAGATGGAAATCTGAACTGGACAGCGCCACAAGGTAATTGGGTAGTTGTAAGAATTGGTCACACTACTACCGGGCAAACGAATGCAACCGGCGGCGCAGGCAAAGGATTAGAATGCGATAAATTCAATGCAGCAGCAATAAAACTGCAATTTGATAACTGGTTTGGAAAAGCTTTTGAAAAAACAGATCCTGCTTTAGCAAAAGAAGTGTTGAAGATATTTCATGTTGATAGTTGGGAATGCGGTAGCCAGAACTGGAGTAAAAATTTTGCTGCTGAGTTTAAGAAAAGAAGAGGCTATGACCTGGTGCCTTATTTATTAGTGATGACCGGTGTGCCAATTGAAAGTGCAGAGAGATCAGAAAAGATCTTGCATGATGTAAGAACTACGATCGCTGAATTGGTGAATGATGTATTTTATGTTACGCTTAAAAAACTCTCTGCTGCAAAAGGATGCCAGTTCAGTGCAGAAAGTATTGCTCCAACATTTGTAAGCGATGGATTACTGCATTATAAAAATGTTGATCTGCCAATGGGTGAGTTTTGGCTCAATAGTCCAACACATGATAAGCCCAATGATATGTTTGACGCCATCAGTGCCGCACATATTTATGGGAAGAATATTATCCAGGCAGAAGCTTTTACATCAGTAAGAATGAACTGGGGCGAACATCCCGGAAATTTAAAAGCGATCGGCGATAGGAATTTTGCATTAGGTATTAATAAAATGGTCTTGCATGTATGGACACACAATCCATGGTTGAATAAAAAGCCGGGAATGACATTGGATGGTGTGGGTTTATATTTTCAAAGAGACCAGACATGGTTCAAACAAAGCAAGGCATGGATCGAATATCTTACAAGATGCCAGGCATTATTGCAATTAGGAAAACCTGTTGTTGATATTGCTGTATTTACGGGTGAAGAAATACCCAGGCGTTCAGTTTTGCCAGACAGGTTAGTAAACACATTACCTGGAATTTTCGGAAAAGAGAAAGTAGATGCAGAAAAGAAAAGATTAGAAAACACCGGTCAACCGATGCGTCAAATACCAGATGGAGTTTCTCATTCAGCAAATATGGCTGATCCGGAAGACTGGATCGATCCTTTGAATGGTTATAAATATGATAGCTTTAATCCCGATGTGTTGATGACAATGAAAGTCGTGAATGGGAGAGTAGTTACCCCGGGAGGAGCAAGTTATGCTGTACTAATAATACCGGGAAAACATCCAATGAATCCTAATGGAACAATGAGTACGGCTGTTTTGAATAAATTAAAACAGTTAGCAAATGCAGGGGCTAAGATCATAGTTGACGAAGGATATATTAAATCATTTAATGGCAGTAAAAATGTTTTTCCGACACCTTACATGGAAAGCTCATTTGAAAAACTCGGAGTGAAAAAAGATATAGAGTTTTTAGAACAAAGCCATTCTGTTGCATGGACACACAGAAAAATTGGTGATGTCGATATTTATTTTTTATCAAATCAAATGAATGAGCCAAACTCAGTACGGTTAACTTTTCGGGTTAATGGAAAAAACCCGGAACTGTGGGACCCTATAAGAAATACTATAAGCGACAATTTTGGAATTGAAGTTGAAAAAGGAAGTGTGACAACCGGAATTTCTTTAAAAGCGAATCAATCTATATTTATTATATTCAGGAAAGAAGCGGTAAAGTATGAACCCGGCGGGTGGACGATGACTGGAGTTCCAGTAAAGTTTTTTTCGAAAAAATGGGAAGTGTTGTTTAATAAGAATTACGGAGGAGCAGAACAGGCCATCGTTTTCGATGACTTAATAAGCTGGTCAAAAAATTCTGATTTACATATTAAGTATTATTCAGGATCGGCAATTTATCAAAAGACTTTTGTTATAGATAAAAATGAACTCGATAAAAGAGTGTTTGTTGAATTGGATTCTATCTATAATATTGCTACAGTCAGAGTAAATGGAATGGACTGCGGAACTTTATGGACAGAGCCGTACGAATTAAATATTACCAAGGCTATCAAACAAGGCGAAAATAAAATCGAAATCGAGGTCACCAATACATGGCATAATCGTCTAATCGGTGATAATCTTTTGCCACCTGACAAAAGAATTACATGGACGACAGCTCCATTCAGATTAAAAGATAAACCTTTGTTGCCAGCAGGCATTGTTGGTGAAGTAAAACTTATTTTCAGATGAACATAAGAATAATATTAATCATATCTGTTTTATGGAGTGCAAACTTGGATTCTCAATCAGTCCAACCCAACTATAATATTGTCTGGACAACACAAAGTAAAAACGCATCTGAATCTATGCCTTGCGGCGGCGGCGATATTGGATTAAATGTGTGGGTGGAAAAAGGAGAGTTGCTCATTTATGCAACACGAAGCGGAAGTTTTAATGAAGATAATAACCTGATGAAGTCCGGCAGGCTGCGGATAAGACTCTTGCCTAATCCTTTTGATGCCCGCCTGAATGACGCAGTCGGGCAGGGAAAAATTTTTAAACAGGAATTACATCTGCAGGAAGGTTATGTAACGGTTGATGGAGAAAATAATGGGGTGAAAGCAACTGTAAGAATTTGGGTTGATGTAAACAATCCCGTTGCTCATTTCGAAATTTCATCTAATAAAAAGATCGCTGTTGAAGCCGCTTATGAAAGCTGGCGGTACCAGGACAGGCTGCTTACAAAAAGAGAGAACTATTCTAACTCATGGAAATGGGCGCCACCGGAAAATAAGAAATACCTGAAGGATGATATCAGCTTCAGTACGGGTGGAGTTTTATTCTATCATAATAATGGAGAAAGAACAGTTTTTGATACTACAGTTTCGCAACAAGGAATGGATGGAGTAAAAGATCAGCTCTATAATCCGTTAAAGAATTTGGCGTTTGGTGGTTTGTTTCGTGGTGAAAATTTTATTGATGCAGGAACATATGATGGAGTCTACGAACAAACTGATTTCAAAGCATGGGAATTAAAAAGTAAGCAACCATCGAAAACACATTCGCTTATACTGGCCCTGCATACTAAGCAGGAAATTAATTTTGATCAATGGCAGCAGTCACTTAAATCTATATTGATCGGGTCCGGCGATAAAAACGCTTTCGCTAAAACACAGCAATGGTGGCAACAGTTCTGGGGCAGAAGTTTTATTTATATTAATAAAACGGATACAGCATCTGCTGCATGGAAGATGGGTCGCAATTTTCAATTATTTCGTTATATGCTCGGCTGCAATTCCAACAGCCAATGGCCGACAAAATTTAATGGTGGCCTTTTTACAGTTGATCCGCTTTATACCGATGCCGGCAACAAAGGGCTTACACCCGACTATCGTAACTGGGGCGGTGGATTACACACCGCACAAAATCAGCGACTGGTTTATTATCCCATGATCAAAAATGGTGATTGGGATCTGTTGCAATCTCAAATCAATTTTTATCTGCGCATTTTAAAAAATGCAGAACTGCGCAGCAAAGTTTATTGGAATCATGGCGGTGCCTGCTTTACTGAGCAAATGGAAAACTATGGATTGCCCAATTATGCTGAGTATGGAGTAAAACGTCCTGAGAATTATGATAAGGGTGTTGAGTTTAATGCGTGGCTGGAATATGAATGGGATACTGTGCTGGAGTTTTGTTTAATGATGCTCGAAGAGGGACAATATACCGGCCGTGATATCAGTGACCGGGTTCCGTTTGTTGAAAGTTGTGTTCAATTTTTTTATGAACATTATTTTTATGAAAGTAAAAAACGTACAGCAAGACCATTTGATAATATCGGCAAGCTGACTTTTTATCCCGGCAGCGGTGCAGAAACTTTTAAGGTAGCAACTAACTCGACAGCAACATTGGCTGCTTTGCAAACGATCATCAATCGTTTACTGGCTTTGCCCGGCAACTACATATCTGCTGATAAACGTCATCACTATGATAGTTTGTTGAAAAGAACTCCTGCAATCAGCTTTGCCAGTTTTAACGGGCATACCACTATTGCACCTGCAAGATCATGGGAGCGGATAAATAATGTTGAATCACCGCAATTGTATCCTGTATTTCCATGGGGTATTTATGGTGTTGGTAAACCGCATTTGGATATTGCACTCAACACATGGAATTATGATACCAATGTGGTGAAATTTAAAAGTCATGTTGGTTGGAAACAGGATAATATCTGGGCAGCAAGATTGGGATTAACAGATGAAGCATGGAAACTTAATTCATTAAAATTCCAGGATGCACCCAAGCGATTTCCAGCTTTCTGGGGACCGGGTTTTGATTGGACACCCGACCATAACTGGGGTGGCAGTGCCATGATCGGTTTACAGGAAATGCTGATGCAGACAGATGATAAACGTATTTTATTATTTCCTGCATGGCCAAAAGACAAAGATGTACATTTTAAACTGCATGCACCTTATAATACTATTGTTGAAGCCGAATGGAAAAACGGAAAGTTTGAAATGTTGAAAGTATTTCCGGAGGAGAGGAAGAAGGATGTGGAGGTGATGGTAAAATAATATTCATGTTGAGGCCGTGATGCCAGCATTGTTATGACAATACCCCCACGCATCACTTTAACATCAGATTTACTGACCATTGATTGCACTTTTAACAGTAATTTTACCTTACTAATATTTTACTAATGAAAAGTTCAAAGACTATAATTTACTTAACCATTACAGTAATGACCATTATTGGATGTAATGATCAAACAGAAAATCAATCCCAGGACAATAAACCAGTAGACACGATCAAAATTCAGGAACCTAATATTGAGAAAGAAACATATTCTTTTCAAAAGTTACTTCAATTTAAAGACATGTCGTTCGATATAAAAACAAAAGGAAGTGGTTCTTTAAGACAACTCATCATTCAACCAAAAGGATTTGAGGAAACTAATAAAAAGTTTGAACTTGAAATTGATGGAAAAGTCACAGATGCCCAGGTTGCTGATTTAAACTCAGACGGGTTTCCCGAATTATTGATATTTACACAATCTGCAGGAAGTGGAACATATGGAAATGTAATTGCATTTTCTGCCAATGGTGCAAAGTCAATGAGCCAGGTTTATTTTCCACCTACAAGTGAAAACCCTAAACTCAACAAAGGTTATATGGGTCATGACAGTTTTTTGATCAATGAGTCCAGCCTGATCCAGGAATTCCCTATTTACAAAGAAGGCGATCCGAATAGTAAGCCAACAGGAGGCATTCGCAGGATACAATACAAATTAGTGGATGGGGAAGCAGCCAGGAAATTTGTAGTAGATAAAATATCGGACATCTGAAGTATATAGACTACTAAGCAACCTGAACCTGCTAAGGAACGATTTTGATAACAGGACTTAGATAATTTGCAATTTTGCAAACGATCAATACTTTTCAGACGTTGAATCGGGCATTGATTTTGTGAGAAAGATTTACTCAACCTTAACCATATGAGGAAAATTTCTGCTATAGCCAGGGCTCTCATCTTCCTCGTTTTATTTAATTACACAGCAAAGAGCCAGATCGGTTATCAAACTATTGTTGCTACAGGTATTGTCAATCCCATCGATATAGCGATCCCTCCGAATGCAAGTCCTGCAAACGGAAGTACAAGAATATTCATTGCGCAACAAAATGGATTTATCCAACTGTGGAATGGAACATCACTTTCAGGCCTTGTGGATCTCTCTACGGTTATTGCTCAAGGCAGTGAACGAGGCCTGCTAAGCATGACATTTCATCCTTCTTATAATGGAACCACTAACAGAGATTTTTTTGTGTATTACACCCGCAGTTCTGATGGCGGTCTTACTGTTGCCCGGTATAGGACACATCCAACAGATCCAAACGCTATCGATCCCGCAGGTGGAACTGTTCTGATCACTCCTATTGATCATTCATCTTTCGATAATCATAATGGCGGGGATTTGAATTTTGGTCCTGATGGATTTTTATATTTAACAACCGGCGATGGTGGTGGCGGTGGTGATCCTGCTGAAAATGCACAGAATCCAGCTTCCCTTCTTGGTAAACTTTTAAGAATAGATGTCAATGCAACGATTCCTATCACGCCAACTGTTGTTGATATTGGATTGAGAAATCCTTTCCGCTGGAGCTTTGACAAAAACACAGGTGATGCATGGATCGGCGATGTGGGACAAGGCGCATGGGAAGAGATCAATATTAAACCTGCAGGATCAAGCGGATTGAATTTTGGATGGGATTGTTATGAAGGAAATACGCCGTTCGAAATAACTGCTGATTGTCCGGCAATCGGATCAATTACTTTTCCTTCTCATGTTTATGCCAATCCAGGAGGAGCATCAGTTATAGGTGGATTCGTTTACAGAGGCACTGAGATCGCGGCACTGCAAGGTTCGTATATTGCAACCGATTACTCTAGCGGAAACATTTTTAGAAGAAGTCCTGGTGGTATATGGTTCACACAACCGGGAGGACAAGCAGGAATATCAAGTTTTGGAGAAGCACCCGATGGTACTCTTTATGCAGTCTCACAATTTTCAGATGATCTGTATAAAGTGATCGTTACCGGTGTCTTGCCTGTTAAATTGATCAATTTTTCCGGAAAGAGAAATGATAATATTTCCGAATTAAGTTGGAAGACAGCAACAGAACAAAACACAGCAAGATTCAGAATTGAATTCAGTACTACTGCAAGTAATTTTCAAAATGCAGGAATTGTAATTGCAAGCAGGGATCCAAATGGAAGTAATTATTCCTTTCAGCATCGTTTCAATACCAACTCCGATCTGTATTACAGGCTGGCGATAGAAGAAGATGACGGACAAATTGCTTATTCATCCATTATCAGGCTTTCATCCGGTAAAAAAGGCTTCAAAATATATCCTACAGTTATTAAAAACGGCATATTGAATATTAAAACTGAAATACCTGCATCCAAATTACAGATCTTAAGTGCGAATGGGGCAATGGTGTTTAAAAAAGAACTGAATGCATTTACAGGAACAACAGCTATTTCTATACCCCAATTTTCAAAAGGCATTTATATTGTTCAGGTGCACACAGGTGATGGAATAAAAAGAGAGAAGATCATTATCGAATAACTTAGATCTTTCATAGGTGTGTCTTTACATATTTTTCATCTTTTCAACTATCTCTTCGCCTTCTTTGGTAATACCCATTATTTCAGTCATAACGCCGATCTCTTTGGAGGTATCAAAAAAAACGATCTTGGCAATTGGTGTATCAAAGCTGGATATTACCGGGAAGCCTTTATCCTCAAATTCGGAAATTACTTTATCAAGTTGAGCAATGGGTAAACTGTATGCAATATGTTGAATGCCTCCTGCAGGATTTTTATCAATATAATCCTGGAATACGCTGTTTCCTGAAAGAGGTTGAATGAGTTCAAGAAATGTTCCGCCTGAATAAGCCATTGAAACAAGACTCTCGGCATCAGACGGCTCTCCGTAATAGGTAGCATCAAACTCTTTGACACGAATGGTTTGAACGTTACTGAAATTGCTTATTCCCAGCACATCCTTGAAAAAATTTTTCGAGGCATTCACATCTTTTACTACCCAGGCAATTTGAGCAAGATTTAAGCCCAGTGAATTTTTTGTTTCAGTATCCATAAAATTATTTTTGAAGAATGAAAACTAAAATCTATAAAATGTTTTTTCTGATCGAAACAAATTGCTCCATAAACCGGGTTAGTCTTTCCGGTTCTAATTGTTCTAGAAACTTCCCCTCTTTTCTAAAATAAGATCCAACAATAAAACCATCAGCTAAAGGCAGATAGTCGGCAATATTATCAACATTCATACCTGAGCCGACCAATACAGGCAATGTTGTTGCAGCTTTTGCTTTGATCAGATCATTTTTATCCGGGTTCAAACCGGTGAATTGGCTGGTAACAATAACTCCATCCACTAAGAAAAATTCTGCCTGCATGATCTCATCTTTTATATCCAGGTCTATTGTCAATGAATGGGAGCCATGTTTTTTCTTTACATCAGCAAATACTTTTATATGTTCTGCATTCAACTCTTTTCTTCTTCGTAATATTTTTCCAGCCGAACCGTTAATGATGCCGCTGCCACCAACATGAGCAAAAACAAAAGCCTCAACTCTTATATAATCAAGATCCGTGGCAGCAGCAATTTCCAACGATTCAAGATTTGCAGCTTCCAGCATTTGAACTCCGATCGGGCCATCAAATCTTTTTCTTGCTTTCTTGCAGATCTTTGTCATTAGTCTAATTCCTTTTTTATCTAATGGAGCTTGTATATACGGTAGGTCATGATCGTTCTCGAAAATAATACTGTCAACACCTGCTTTTTTATAAATATCAAGATCTGCCAATGCCTGGTCTATTACCCGTTGGTCATCGCCATCATATAAAGGTGAACCGGGAAGTGGTAATACAGCGATCATTGCTGCCAAAAACTTAGGAGGAAGTAGTCTTGCAGTTTTCATTTATGAATGTACTGAAGTTATGTGAATCGCTTTAGACACCCGAATCTTGTGACAGGAAATTTTCGAATTTTAGTAAGATGATGGCGGACGGAATCTTTTTGTTTATCTTCAGCAAACCACCAAACTAACAAGCCATGCTGAAAGTTTACCGCAACTCTGCCATCCTCGTCATTCTGATCATGATCGGCATACAATGGGGATTCTATAAACACTACACCAGCCAGTTCCCGAATTTCGTAGACAAAACTGCTACCATCCACATTCACGGAGCATTGTTGATGATGTGGTTGGTTTTGCTGATCGTTCAACCCTTGCTTATCAAAACAGGAAGGGCACAACTTCACAGAACCATCGGTAAAGTATCTTATGTACTCGGGCCACTTATTATTATATTCCTGTTCCTGATTGGCAGGGGAGCCTATTTGCGATTTGTTGGTAAAGCTCCTGAGCATGATCTATTAGTTCCCATGGTGCTGGATATAAGGGGGTTTCTATCTTTTGCAATATTCTGGGCACTTGCCATGATATACCGGAAGGATTCTTCTTCGCATATGCGGTATATGATCGCTACCGGAATATTAGCTATCGGGCCCGGAATGGGCCGTGGACTCATTAATAGTTTTGATGTTGGGTTTGGGAATGCTATTATAATTACTGATCTGATCAGCCTTGCCATAGTTGGTTTCTTACTCGGCAATGATATTTACAGGAAGAAAAACTACAAGCCATTCCTTGTTGTGTTTTCAGTCCTTTTGATTGGAGCTTTGTTATGGCAAGTAAGGGATAGTGCCGCATGGCAATCATTTGCGAGGAGTTATGCAGCAATGTTCTATTGATCTGAAAACGGGTTGGATCGGGTAAGGGAATGCCGGGAATTAATTTACGGCAACGATCGCACAGTGTTTACATTTTAGCCGATGCTTTCTCCTAATTCCAGTTATCAATTTTCAGATCATGCGGTGAAGGTTTTCCTTTCCCTGTTTCTACATACTCACGAAGACTTAAAAGGAACACAGCCCATTTCATACTGCAATGAGCAGTAAACTCAACTGCTTCACGCCAGTTCCTATGACCGAATATGATAATAGTTTGATCATCTTGTTGTGATAACTCGAAAGTAGTATCAGTCCCAATCCATTCTTCAGGCCCTTCTATACAACGCCACCTCACATTTTTTCCGGGATTGAGTTCCTGCACTTCCATAACCATTTCACCCATTATGTCCCCGGTATTTGATCGAAAAGTGAATTTGATCTTTCCTCCTTTTTGTTCATCACCTTCAGTCTCTTCGGTCCACCAATTGGCAAGACCTTTTATTGTTGATAACGCTTTATAGACTTGCGTTGCCGGGGATTTGATGCCGATACGATGAATAATGTCAACCATGTTTGTAATGTTTTATTGTTATGAATAGTTTCTTTCTTACCAATTAATTGTCGGCACTCTACCTTTAGTAATAAAGCTCTGCAAACTATTCTTAATATAAGAGCTCCATGCGTTTGAACAGTCACCATAACATTCAAAGGCAGGAACCAATCCGACATGAGTGAAACGAATCTGCGTCTTGTTGTTTTTTTCAGAGATATCAAAAATGATGCTGGTACCTGTCCATTCGGTTTTGTCTTTTGTAAAATTGAGTTTGCTGTCTGTAATAAGCCAAACAATTTTTTTACCAGGAATTAATTCTGTTAACTTCTGTTTGCTGTAATGAATGTCTTTATAAACATAAGTAAACTCATCACCGAGCTTGTCAGTGTTACCTTCAACTCCAGGCTCACCTGTCCACCAACCCCGAACATTATTGATTGCATTGAATGCTTCTTCCGGTGTTTGGTCTACTAAAATGGTAGCCGTAAAATCTTTTGTATTCATTTTATAATTTTTATTGTTGTTAAAACAGTTAAGATCAGTTTGCTCTATTTAAGTAATATCAACTGTCCAGCATGATAGGCCAGGTGAGTTGTCCGGGTAAGTAATACATTTAATCTATTACGATGCGGCTCTTTGATGAAATCTTCGGCAGAAACAGAATTATGTTTTAAAAACCACTCTTCGGGTTGCAAGCTGTTAAATTTCTGAGTTACTACTTCGTTCTGTTTATTCCAATAGGTTCTCAATTCTTTTGAAGAAGGAATATCATTCACTGTCCTGTCCGGAGATTTAATAAAAGGCTCATACAATTCGGGATATTGCTTATCACCCAATCCTAATATTTGGATCATCTCATCATGCACAGCTATAAGATGTCCTAATAAATAGATTCCCCTGTTCTTGCCTGGTCCGATCTCCTTTTGCAATTGTTCGTCAGTAATTGATTCAAGAGT
The DNA here is from genome assembly GCA_005882315.1 of Bacteroidota bacterium. Lineage (NCBI taxonomy): Bacteria > Pseudomonadati > Bacteroidota > Bacteroidota bacterium. Next base: position 306,791 of record VBAR01000001.1, on the reverse strand, counting down.
TGTATCGCAGGATTTTATCAATGAATTCCACCTGTCCAATAACATTTTAACTATGAGCTGTTCTGTTTTCATGTCTTTATATTTTTTTCCCGATAGCTATCGGGATTGTTATTTAATAGAACAAAGCTATTGTCTGAATATTACTTTGTGGGGGTGCAAAATAGACTTTCTGACGGGTTGATTTGGACAAGGTGAATTTCTATCTTTGCCAAAATACTTTAAATGAAACATCTTACCATAATTGTACCGGACGGAGAAAATAACCTAAGCAGTATTGTAGGCTCCTACAAAATATTTTCAAGAGCCAATGCATTTTGGAAAGAAAACCACAGAAAAGAATTGTTCAAAATAGAGTTAGCAGGTATTTCAAAAGAAGTTGAATTCTATAACGGCTTGTTTACAGTGAAACCACATACTCATATTTCCTCAATAGCAAAAACCCATCTTATCATCATTCCTTCATTGAACCATAATTATCAAAAAGCGGTAAAAGGAAACGAATTGCTGATCGACTGGATCGATAAGCAATATAAACATGGTGCTGAAGTAGCAAGTATATGCACCGGTGCATTTTTGCTTGCAGCATCAGGCTTACTGGATGGCAAAGCTTGCTCCACGAATTGGGCCGCTGCGGATAATTTCAGGCAAATGTTTCCTAAAGTGGATCTGCAACCTGATAAATTGATCACTGATGAAAATGGAATTTATACTAATGGCGGTGCTTACTCTTTTCTGAACCTGGTCATTTATCTTATTGAAAAATATTATGACCGGCAAACCGCCATTTTTTGTTCCAAGGTTTTCCAGATCGAAATGGACAGGCAAAGTCAATCACCATTTATAATATTTAAAGGACAGAAATTGCACGGGGATGAGATGGTGCAAAAGGCACAAGCATACATTGAAAGCAAGATCGATGAAAAAATATCTGTTGAACATTTGTCTTCCCGTTTTGCTGTCGGCAGGAGAAACTTTGACAGGCGATTTATCAAAGCAACCGGGAACACACCTGTTGAATATTCGCAACGTGTAAAAATTGAAGCAGCAAAAAAAACATTTGAGACCACCCGCAAAACCATCAATGAAGTAATGTATGATGTTGGTTATTCGGATGTGAAAGCATTTCGTGAAGTATTCAGAAAAATTACAGGAATGTCACCATTGGAATACAAGGGTAAATACAATAAAGAGGTCGCTGTTTAGGCTATGTATGATAGTACGACTATTTCTGCTTTTTCAAAATTCGTTTCCGGTGTAGTGTTCCCCAATTCTGTAATTCACCAATAAGGTCCTCAAGAGTATCACCATAGGGAGTAAGTGAATATTCAACTACTACGGGTACTGAATCATGTACTGTTCGTTTGACGAGCTCGTTCATTTCGAGATCTCTTAATTCTTTTGAAAGCATTTTATCCGTAATGCCATGCACATTATTCCTCAGTTCACCAAAACGTTTGTGGCCAAATGATAAAGCAATAATGATCGGCAATTTCCATTTGCCGCTTAAAATATCGAGTGCATCCCGTACCGGCAAGAGTGCTTTTGTACAGGTTTCCTGTGTTCTGCCCGTTTCTTTTGTTTTTACTACCATAAACTTGATTTTTGTGAGCAACTATACTAAAGGATAGTGCTATACTTTTGTATAGTACTATAAAAAGTATAGTAAAGATAGGTAGCTTTGTGTCCTCAAACAAAAAAAAATATTATGGCAAAGCAAACATGGACATTAGACCCCACCCATTCAGAACTTCAATTTAAGATCAAACACCTGATGATATCAACGGTGACCGGGCAATTCAGCCGGTTCAATGCAACTGTTGAAACAGAAGCTGATGATTTTAGTAATGCAAAGGTTCAGTTCGAGACAGAAGTAGATTCGATCTCTACGAACAATGAGCAACGTGATGCACATTTAAAGAATGGAGATTTCTTTGATGCAGCAAAATACCCTTCTATCCTCTTTGAAAGCGAAAAAATGAAAAAGATAGAAACCGATGAATATAAAATAGAGGGCAACCTTACCATGCATGGTGTAACTAAGAAAATTGTTTTACATGCGGAATTTGGCGGCATAACAAAAGACCCCTGGGGAAATACAAGAACAGGGTTCTCAGTTACAGGCAAGATCAGCCGGTCTGAATTTGGAATGAGCTTTGGCGCTGTTACAGAAACAGGAGGTTTATTGTTAGGAGATGAAGTGAAGATAACAGCCAATGTACAATTCGTGAAGCAAGTGCTGGCTCATGCGGCTTAATGAAGAAAATATGTATCATTGTTTTATTCCGTTGCGTGGGGACACGCAACGGGGGTTTTATTGCAGACACTAACCTAGGCAGAGCAGTCTTTATGTTGGTTCGCTTTGTTAAGCTTTTTTGCTTAGGCGACTTAATTTGTCCTGAACATTAAACTTCTTCATTTCTTCCTGTGTAAAAGGAAAAGGAGATGTTTTGCTTTTGAAAACAATAATGGGTAATTGAATAATAAGAAGGGCCACTACTGGAGTTGAAAAAACACCAACCCACCACTCCCAGGGTTGAACTTGGCAGTAGGAATGAATGAACCATAAATAATAAATACCAATTGGAACAAAAATGGTTATAACTGTGGCAAGACCGGGGTTATAGAATGATTTCCATTTAATCGGGAACATTATTCCATGAATGATAAATTGTGTGAAACCAAAAACTGATATTGTAATACCATACCAGTACCATTGAGGAAAACATATCGCTATAATATAGAAAGAGTATGCCCCTACAACATTGACAAAAAAACTTGATTGTTTGTTAAGAGGAAATCTGTCCGGTGCTTCTTTTTCACCATTGAAAACGATATTCCACATTGGAGGAAAGCCCCCAGGAATGGCGTACTCTTCAAATTGATGAGCCAACAATCCCATAAAAGATAAAATCATAATTTTTTGAGGTACTACTAGATCATTTCCAAAAATTCCGATGTAATAAGCTAATCCAACAAAGAGAATGCCTCCGAAATAGTACCAATTGTTTCTCCAATTTTTCATATGATATATTTTCTAATTCTTCTGTGTGGGTTTTAAAAGCCATTTGCTTGCTAACCACGTCAACAACAATGGTGATGTCATCGCTAATAAATCAAATAAGTAAAGAGCGACTACCCCACCTGCATCAAGCGATGCGTAAGCCCCAAATAATATTAAATGTCCAATAAGTCCAGCAAGTAAAGTGGCTGTAATCGCCCATCCGCTCATTACTTTCCATTTCAAGCATGCACGAACCATCAATATTGTTACAGGAATAAAAAATGCAATACTGGTCATTGTTCCGCCACTAGCATAATAATATATGGGATTCCCAGATGACAACCAACCTCCAATGTGTAAAAGTCCATTAGACAAAATCAGTCCGTACGTCCCCAAGGCAATCATTGGGTTAGTTTTATAGAATTTCCAAGCACCAAGCATTGCCAATACCCACACGATGATATTCACAAGCCAATAATGTTGCAACGGAATCGGACAATCTGGATATGCTCCATATCCAATTTTTTGGCAAATCCAATCTGCAAAAGGGTGGTTCAGCGTTTTCACGTTATAATAAAGTGCATACTCCTCAAATTGATGAAGCATATACATTGGAGCGGCAACCCACGCAAACCAACCGGCATCCTGCCATCGGGGTTTATTCAAATCGCTGCGTAATATATCTGTAAAAAACAACAGAACGAAAAACACCATTGCAATTGCTAAGCCCATCCAGGACCAAGCAAAGTCAAATTTTGTAACCCAAGCGTCCATGTTGGTTTGTTTTTAGTTAACACTAATTTATAGATAATTATTTGAATAAAACAATTGGTTCGAACAAATGTTCGACACAAATCCAAAAAAACTTGGTAAGTTATTTTTTAAGAGAAGTCCAGACGAGTTCAACGATCATCTTTTTTCGAGCCTTTAATTTGAGGTTCATTTGCTCCTCTGTTAGTTTTAGGGACTTCATTTGAACACTCTTCAACAAGAAAGGAAACACAGTCAAAGACCGTACATTGGTCAATAAATCCATCGCACTTATTTTCTTTATTTTACCATTCCTAACTTCCCTGCTAATTTGTTTATCCAAAGCGCCGAGAGTTTCAGAAGAAAGATTGCTGATAAGGGAAAAAACCATCGAGGGATTGCGATTGATTTCATTCAAAATAAAAATAGGCAGTAGGGGAAATTTCAGAATCTTCTCGGTATCGTCCTCTACTAGGTTCACAATCTTGTCGTACAATGGTAAATCAGACTTTAAAAGTCGAATCGTTCCCTCGTAGAATTCCAGAAACTGAGTTTTAAAAACGATACCGAAGAGTTTTTCTTTGCTTCTGAAATAATAGTTTACCATTGATTTAGTTGTGTTCGCTGCATCCGCTATGTCTTGCACTGTGGTGCCATCATATCCCTTTTCTTTAAAAACTTTGGTAGCAGCTTCTAAAATCAATTGTTCGGTTGTTATCATTTTTACTATATCACGAAGCTTAGTTCAATCGCTTATTTCAAATGTACATATAATAATTTGAGGATGTTTGAAGAGTAGGGCTACTGATTCTCAGTCAAATAATATTCACCGTTTCAATTGTTGAGGCGCAAATACAAGTTGCATTTTACCAATCATCTGTCCTGAAACTACTCACAGGATAACCTTCAGTACTAAATAATTCTCCAACAATAAAATCTTTAAAAGCATAACGAACAGCAACAGGAGTTGCTACTAATGGAGATGATAAAACAATTGTTCCATTACGGATAGTGGCAGTTGCAGGACGAAATCCTTTGTCAGCTCCTGCAATTTCAAATTGTATCAGCGTTTTTCCATAGCTCGTTAAACCGTTCGGTGCATTTTTAAACCGGATAGTTGCAACATTTCCAGTAATGAATAAAGAATCATACGACGGGCTTTGATAAGCAAAGCCTTTCATTTTATAAGTATCACCAATAGCAAGGTAAGCAAAACGTTTACCTACTGTTTCTTTATCGGCCGGATGAATGCCGAACTCTTCACCATTATCCATCAGCACAACGATACCGCTATTGGGAATTGTCAATGCTGCTTTGCGCTGAGCATCTCTTAAATAGGCAGAGTTTAATTTTTCTGTGCGGTTAGTCGCTGCATACTGCGGCGATGCATATGGAGCTATCTGAGCAAAATAAAATGGAAAATCACCTTGTCCCCATTCACTGCGCCACTGAGCAACCATTGCAGGAAATAGTTTTTCATATTGGTCGGGCCTGTCTACATTGCTTTCACCCTGGTACCAGATACATCCTTTAATTGTATAACCAACTATCGGATGGATCATTCCATTGTATAATGTAGTTGCACTACGGTTGTTAAGACGAAATGTATCAGTTGCTGTATGTACTTTTATTTCAGGAAATGCTTTTAATGCATCCACACTCATAAATGCTTCTGCAGTTGAACCGCCATAGCTATCATTGATGAGAGCAATAGGCACTTTTAATTGTTGCTGTAACAGGCGGCCGAAGTAATAAGCAGTAGCAGAAAAATTATTTATGTTTTCCGGGTTGGCATCTTTCCAAAAAGAAGTTTTGCTTGTGTCTTTTATTAATTTTTCTACAGCACGGGGAACTGTATAAATCCGTATCTGGTTATTCGTAGAATTGAAAATTGCATCATTCGAACCTTTGATGGGTTGATCTCTGAAACCTTTCATCGGCATTTCCATATTCGATTGGCCGCTGCAAAACCAAACTTCACCGATCAATATATTTTTCAACGTTATCATTTCTCCATCACTGATGGTAATATCATAAGGCCCGCCTGCATCGGGAGTGCTTATTTTTAATTTCCATTTGCCGGCAGCGTCTGCTGTTGCTGTATATTTCTTTTTATTCCATGATGATATGAGTTGCACAGAACTGTTTGGTTTTGCCCAGCCCCAGATAGCTGCATCTGTTTTTTGTTGCAGTATCATATTATCAGCAAAAAAAGAGGGCAGCGTAATTTTTGCTGAAATAGATGTAGCGAAAAATAAGAAACACAAGGAAAACAGTGCGGCAGCGAATCGTTGCATAAGAATGATTTAGGATTACGAATATAAATAATAAGCTTTAACTGCCGTCTTGGACTGTTATGTAATGGATTTGCTTCAACTTAATATATTTGAACCACATAGAACATAGCCCACAATAGTTTTTCACATAGTCTATGTGAAATCTTATGTTATCTATTGCCCTATGTGGTTCGATTCTTTTCAAAACTATAATTCAAACTTTTCCTTAATTTACCCAATCATTCGATTGCTGTTTTATGAAAGAAAAGGAAAAAGAGAATAAAGAAGGCTCGCATAAAAATATCTGGTATGGGCTCGGCCGTCAACGGATCGAGATCCCACGGACCATTCTTAAATCAAGAGTGCAGAGCAATGTATTATTAAAGCACTTACATATTTGTTCGATAGGTTATTATCCCAAAGCAAAAGATCATTATACTTACAGAAAGAAGGGCCTGCCGGAGAATTTTCTTTTTTACTGTGTTGATGGTCATGGTTTTTACCAGTTAGGTAATCAGAAGTTTGAAGTTGGACCAAACGAGTTTTTTTTATTGCCAAAAAATACTGAGCATGCTTATGGCAGCAGCAGCGATCATCCCTGGAGTATTTACTGGATCCATTTTGGCGGAGATGCTTTGGGAGAGCTGAATGAGATACAGGCTGTTCAAAAATATTTCAAACCCTTTCATTTAAAATACAGCGCTGAGATCATTTCTGTTTTTTCCAAGATCTATAAAACGCTGCAGCTCGGTTATAGTATCGACAACCTGCTATTTGCTAATATGTGTCTTTCGCATTTTCTTACTTTGTTTATTTATAATTCCCGGCACTCTGAGTCAATGAGTACAGAAAAAATGGATTGTGTGGACAGTGCCATTTTATTTATGCAGCAACATATCAATGAAAATATTTCTTTGACGGATCTAAGTAAGCATTACAATTACTCAGTGTCCCGTTTTTCAAATCTCTTTAAGCAAAAAACCGGCTATGCACCGATCGATTATTTTTTGCAAATGAAAATGCAGAGAGCCTGCCAGCAACTTGACCTGACCAATCAGTCAGTAAAAGAAATTGCGTTTGGAATGGGCTTTGATGATCCTTATTATTTTTCAAAACGGTTCAGGACCATCATTGGTTTATCACCCAAGAAATACAGGGCTGTAACGAAGAATGAATAATTACAGAGAGGCCCGATCAGTAACGGCGAAAGGCACTTCAAAATGTTCCCTTGAATTATTCAGAATTAACTCCGCAGCTTTCTTACCCATAAATTCAAAATCGGTAGAAATAGTAGTGATGCCGTTCAGGATTATTTTTTTCAGCGGAGTTTCATTGTAAGAGATCACGCCAACATGTTTGCCCAATTTCATTTTTGTTGTCAGGATCTTTTCAATCAGTATCACAAGGTCATCTTCCATCAGGTTGATATAGGCTTCACCTTCTTTGATGGGTTCATTGGCAATATCATGTACTACTTTACAGCCAAACGCATATTGGTGGCAAAATCTTTTAAAACCTTTTATGATCTCTTCCGGGTGATAAGTATATCCCGGAAAGATCATTTTGATGGTATGATATTTACTTAGCTTTTCCCGCAATTGTTCCAGCGCATCATAAATATCGTTTTCAAAATTCTCATATACTGCAGCATAATTTCCATTGATGCCCGGAATGAGTTTATCCAGCATCAGTAATTTATCAGTCGGTATTTGATTGATGACTTCGCTTGCTGCTTCACTTCCTTCTAAAAAATGAGGTACGATCACATAATGCGTATACTCATTTTTATTATTCTGTATAAGCCGTTTGAAGAGTGAAAAATCATTATTGTAAATATAAAAATCAATTGAGGCCATATCGGCCAGCGTATTTACAAAAGCATCATACACGATCTTTTTGTGTGCACTGAGTTTGTTGAACAGCAAAAAGATCTTCAGCGGCTGGTTTACTTCGGTTGATTTTACAAAATAACCTTTGCCCGGCACAGAGCCGAGAATTCCGATTTGTTTCAGGTATTTATAGCCCTTCTCTGCTGTATCCCTGGAGATCTCAAATTCAAAACTTAGTTCATTAATGGAGGGCAACAGATCATCCTTGCCGATCTTTTCTTCATGAATGGCTTTGATAACCGAATTGGCCAGTTGCATGTACTTGGGAGTGGCAGACAGGTAGTCTATGTTGATATACTCAAACAATATGTTCTTCTTCATATTCGCAAAGCAAGTAATAAGCGGCCGAAAGGTAAATACTTTCAGTTTATTAGAGAACTTTTTTGACCATTGACATTTAGTTGCGAAAGATGCCTGATTTGACAACTCAATTCCATTACATTTGGATATCAATCCAAAATTTTTATCAATGGAAAGGGTAGCATTCAAAATGAAATTATTCAAGGGTATGGAAGCCGAATACAAAAAAAGGCATGATGAAATATGGCCCGAATTATCTGCCCTGTTAAAAGAAAAAGGTGTTGAAGAATATTCAATTTTCCTGGATGAGCCAACCGGTTTTTTATTCGGCGTTTTAAAGATCGCTGATAAGGCAAAACTGGATGAGTTACCCCATTTACCCCTCATGAAAAAATGGTGGGCCTATATGAAGGATATTATGGAAAGCAACCCTGACAATTCACCTGTTTCCGTTCCTCTTGAAGAAGTGTTTTACATGCCCTGAAAACCAGTCCTGAAAGCCCTTTCAGAAAACATGACAGCACATGACGGCGGTGCTGAACGGGTACTTTACTTTTATATTAATTAGAAGGATTTATTCTAAAACAATCAACGAATGCAGGCTATATTAGGAATCATTTTCCACTTCATCGGTGGATTTGCGTCGGGTAGTTTTTACATGCCCTATAAACAAGTAAAAGGCTGGAGCTGGGAAAGTTTTTGGATCGTAGGCGGATTATTCTCATGGCTGATCGTACCACCACTCGCAGCATATCTCACCATTCCAGGTTTCATGGACATTATCACATCGTCTTCCTCTTCCACTCTTGGTTCAACCTATATTATGGGTTTGCTCTGGGGTATCGGCGGACTGACCTATGGTTTGGGTGTTCGCTATCTCGGTGTGGCATTAGGTAGTTCGATCATTCTGGGGTTATGCTCAGTTTTTGGAGCATTGGTTCCATCGATCTATTATTATTTCAATCCAAAACAAGGAAAAGATACCATTGCTGATCTGTTTGGTCATTCATGGGGCCAGTTAGTAATGTTGGGTTTATTATTATGCATTGTTGGGATCGTTATTTGTGGCATTGCCGGTAAAAAGAAAGATGATGACCTGGGACATTCACATAAAGATGGATCTGGTGGTGAGTTCTTTCTTGTAAAAGGATTGATACTTGCGATCATATCCGGTGTACTCAGTGCCTGTTTCAGTTTCGGTATTGAGGCCGGTACTAGTATGGGTGTTCAGGCGAATGAGGCATGGAAAGCTGCTAACCCAGGTGAGGGAGAATTTTTATTCCGTAACAATGTAATTTTTGTGGTCATACTCTGGGGTGGCCTTACCACTAATCTTATTTGGTGTATGATCTTAAATGCACGCAACAAATCTTTTGGTGATTATACCAATAAGAAATCACCATTGATAAAAAACTATATGCTTTGTGCATTAGCCGGCACTACCTGGTTTCTCCAGTTCTTCTTTTATGGTATGGGAGAAAGTAAAATGGGTAATGGCGCCAGCTCATGGATACTGCATATGTCGTTCATTATTCTTGTTGCAAACATGTGGGGCATTTTATCAAAAGAATGGAAGGGAGTAAGTAAGAAAACAGCATTAACCATAATTATTGGTATCATCACGATCATTGCTTCGGTAGTAATTGTAGGTATCGGTAATTCCTTAAAATAAAACCCCCGGCCCCTAAAGGGGAGAATTCAAAGGGGATACAAAATGTTTTAAATATAATTTATGGAAACACAAGTAAAAAATAAGCCTCATAACCCCCCTTCAGGGGTTGGGGGTTTTAAACATGTAAGCTACCTCTGGGATGAAGCTAAAGCAGCTGAACTGGCGGGTGATGAAGTAGCTTTATTAGTTTATCGTTCCAATTTATTGGGCGCCGATCTGCGTTTAACAAATTATGGAGGTGGAAATACTTCCTGCAAAGCAATAGCTAAAGATCCGTTGACGGGAAAAGAAACGGAGATCATGTGGGTAAAAGGAAGCGGTGGCGACTTGGGTACAATGAAGCGTAGCGGGTTGGCGGCATTGTATGTTGACAGGCTTCGCAGCCTGAAAAATGTTTATCGTGGTATTAAGTATGAAGATGAAATGGTAGAGTTGTTCAATCATTGCATCTATGATCTTGCCTCTAAAGCTCCGTCTATTGATACACCTTTGCATGGTTTTCTTCCATTCAAACATATCGATCACCTGCATCCGGATGCAGCGATCGCAATTGCTGCTGCAAAAGATGGTAAAAAAATTACACAGGAATTATTTAATGGAACAATTGGCTGGGTGGGTTGGCAAAAACCCGGTTTCGATCTGGGTTTGCAGTTAAAGCAATGCCTTGATGAAAATCCCGGCATCCGCGGCATCATGCTCGGTTCTCATGGTTTGTTTACATGGGGCGATACAGCTTATGAAAGTTATATCAACACACTGGAAGTGATTGAACGTTGTGCTCAATACCTCGAAGATAATTATGGAAAGAAAGGGGAAATATTCGGAGGACAAAAAATTGAATCACTTCCTAAGGCAGAAAGATTAGCTAAAGCTGCATCATTAGCTCCTGTATTAAGAGGTTTCTGTTCATCACAAACAAAAATGATCGGCCACTTTACAGATGATGACAGAGTTTTACAATACATCAATTCAAATGACCTGGAAAAACTGGCTCCGTTAGGAACAAGTTGCCCTGACCATTTTTTACGTACAAAAATTTCTCCGTTGGTTGCTAACCTTACACCGAAAGATGATCTCAGCGACGTAAAAGCAGTTAAAGAAAAATTACAACCTCAGTTTGAAGCATATCGTAAAATGTATGCAGACTATTATAATACCTGCAAGCATCCAAACAGTCCTGCAATAAGAGATGCAAACCCGGTGGTGATCTTATATCCAGGTGTTGGTATGTTCACTTTTGCAAAAGACAAACAGACTGCGAGAGTAGCAGCTGAATTTTATACCAATGCTATCAATGTAATGCGTGGTGCGGAAGCTGTTTCTCAGTACACATCATTACCAAGACAGGAAGCCTTCAATATTGAATACTGGTTACTTGAAGAAGCGAAATTGCAGCGTATGCCAAAACCAAAACCACTAAGCGGTCGAATAGCATTGATTACAGGCAGCGCTGGTGGCATTGGCAAAGCAATCGCTAAAAAATTTGCTGAAGAAGGAGCATGTGTTGTTATCAATGATATCAATGAAGAAAGATTGGATAGTGCGAAAGAAGAATTCATTCAAAAATACGGTAAAGATACTGTGAGCAGCACTTTGTTGAATGTAACAGATACAGCAAGTATTGATAAAGCGATTGATGAAACAAGCCTTGCATTTGGTGGTGTTGATATTGTAATTAACAATGCAGGTATCAGTATTTCCAAATCCATTGCTGATCATTCATTGGAAGAATGGGATCGTTTATATGATATATTGGTGAAAGGTCAGTTCATGGTTTCTAAAAAAGGAATTGAAGTTATGCGCAAGCAGGGTTTTGGTGGCGACATTGTAAATATTGTTTCTAAAAATGCGGTTGTCGCTGGTCCGAATAATCCCGGTTATGGTTCTGCAAAAGCAGCGCAGGCACATCTTACACGTTTAATGGCAGCTGAATTAGGTGCCGATAAAATAAGAGTGAATACTGTAAATCCCGATGCCGTGATCTCAGATTCGAATATCTGGGCAGGCGGTTGGGCCGAGGGTCGTGCAAAAGCTTACGGTATAACTGTGGATGAGTTACCTGCATATTATGCAAAAAGAACATTACTGAACGAGATCATTCTACCGGAAGATATTGCCAATGCATGTTTTGCTTTTGTTGGCGGACTGCTTAATAAATCAACCGGTAATGCACTCAATGTAGATGGCGGTGTTGCAATGGGATTTTATAGGTAAAGATTTCAACTGCCCCAGTCTTTAGACTGGGGATGATGAATAAAATGTCGAATGGGCTTTAGCCCTAAATATTTTTATCATCTTTTTACAAGCCGGCCTATTCAGCATTTGCAATGCTTAATGAAGAATTTATTACCCTGTTTATAAAGTATTAACTTAGGATATTGAATAAATAATTTATTTAAAGCTATATGAGAATTGATAAAAAATTTGTTGAGAAGCATAATGATAAAAACCTTTCAAAACATAAGCAACGATTTGCATTTATAAATTCAGAAGTTGAAAATGTTGAAGCAATTATTAAAAAGCTCATCGATTTCCAGGTTGCTATTCCTTCATGGGCATTAGGAACAGGTGGCACACGTTTCGGCCGTTTTCCCGGTCCCGGTGAACCCGGCAATCTCGAGCAGAAAATGGAGGATGTTGGATTGCTTCATTCATTAAATCAATCAAGCGGCGCTATATCATTGCATATTCCATGGGATATTCCGAAAGATTATGCAGCTATAAAAAAATTAGCAGCTGACCTGGATTTAAAATTTGATGCTGTTAATTCCAATACATTCCAGGATCAGCCGGATCAGAAACTAACTTATAAATTCGGTTCGCTACAAAATGTAAATAAAGCAACTCGCAAGCAGGCAATTGATCATAACATCGATGTAATAAAACATGGTGTTGAATTAGGTTCGCAGGCACTTACTGTTTGGCTAAGCGATGGAAGTTGTTTCCCTGGCCAGTTAAATTTCAGAAAAGCATTTCAGAATACATTAGAAAGTTTACAGGAAATATATGCAGCATTACCGGCCGACTGGAAAGTATTTGTAGAGTATAAAGCATTTGAACCTAATTTTTATTCGATGACTGTTGGTGATTGGGGACAATCATTATTATATGCAAACAAACTCGGGCCAAAAGCGTATACATTAGTTGACCTCGGGCATCATTTACCAAATGCAAACATTGAACAAATAGTTTCATTATTATTAATGGAAAACAAACTCGCAGGTTTCCATTTCAACGACAGTAAATACGGTGATGATGATCTAACTGTTGGCAGTATAAAACCTTATCAACTCTTTTTGATCTTTAATGAACTGGTAGAAGGAATGGATGCCAATAAAATGAACCACGCAAAAGATCTGGGCTGGATGATCGATGCATCACATAATGTAAAAGACCCGCTGGAAGATCTGCTGCAGTCTGTAGATGCGATCATGCTTGCTTATGCACATGCTTTGTTAGTTGACAGAAAGAAACTGAATGCTGCACAGGATACTAATGATGTGGTAGCAGCGCAGGAGCTTTTACAAAACACATTCCGCACCGATGTAAGAAGCATAGCAGCCGAAGCAAGATTAAGAAGCGGCGGCGCAATCGACCCTTTGCAATTCTACCGTGAAGAAAATATCCGTGAACAATTAACTAAAGAAAGAGGAACTAAAACAATTGCAACAGGGTTATAATGAAATTGGGATATTATGATATTGAGATATTGCATTATGGATTAAGAGGCAAAAAATATCCTAGTATCACAATATCTTAATATCGCATTCGCAAGTAGGCAACAATAATGCAAACAACAACAGTCATATTAATATTTGACATCGGCAAGACCAATAAAAAATTATTGCTCTTCGATGAGAATTATAAGATCGTTTTCGAGGAAAGCAAACAATTTGCTGAAGTAAAAGATGAAGATGATTATCCTTGCGAAAATGTTGAAGAACTAACGAAATGGCTGAAAGAATCCTTTGATGCTATATGCTCAGACAAACGATTTACAATTAAGGCTGTTAATTTTTCCGGTTATGGTGCCAGTTTTGTTTATCTCGATAAGGAAGAAAAACAAATCCTACCACTCTACAACTATTTAAAACCATACTCCAAAGAATTACAACAACAGTTTTATAAAAAATATGGTGGTGAAAGTTTAGTTGCAAAACAAACAGCTTCACCTGTTCTGGGTAATTTGAACTCAGGTATGCAACTCTATCGCCTGAAGTATGAAAAGCCTGGTGAGTTTGCAAAAATAAAATATGCACTTCATTTGCCGCAGTATCTCAGCTATGTTATCTGCGGAGAATTGAATACGGATATTACAAGTGTTGGATGTCATACCAATCTCTGGCATTTTCAGCACAACAAATATCATAGCTGGGCAAAATCAGAAGGAGTGGAGGAGAAATTTCCTGCATTGAAGGATTGTACAGAAATGGCGGGTGCTGCGGGTGATATTTCTGTTGGCGCAGGCCTGCATGATAGTTCAGCAGCATTGATTCCTTACTTATCATCTTTTAATGAACCATTTATTTTATTATCAACCGGAACATGGTGTATCAGTTTAAATCCGTTTAATCACAGTTTACTTTCTGATTACGAATTGCACCAGGATTGTCTTTGTTATCTTTCTTATCATGGCAGCCCGGTAAAAGCATCAAGATTATTTGCGGGGTATGAACACGAGCAGCAAACAAAAAGACTGGGTGAACATTTTAAAACAGATACAGGTTATTACAAAAAAGTAAAAGCTGATCTTGATCTGTTGAAAAAATTTAAGATTAAACCCGCTTCTTCACAAAGTGTGAAAGACAGCGCTATGGTGAGCCAATCAAAATTTGAAAAAAGAGATTTAAACAGTTTCAGCAATTATGAAGAAGCATACCACCGGTTGATCGCTGATATTATGGAACAACAGGTGAGGAGTACGAATATTGTTTTAAGAGGAACCACAGTGAAACGGATTTTTGTAGATGGTGGTTTCAGTCAGAATCCTATTTACATGCATTTACTATCTGAAGCTTTTCCGGATATAGAAGTTTATGCAGCATCCGTTCCGCAGGCATCGGCGCTGGGTGCAGCAATGGCTGTTCATCCGCATTGGAATAATAAGCAACTTCCTTCAGATATCATTGACCTGAAACTATATTCTGTTGCACACAACACAACAATTTAGATCATAGCTAACCCCTTCTATAAAAATATTTCAGATGAAATGGCAGTATAATACAGCTTATCCCGGAATAGATGACTTGATTAAAAAAGCAAAGAAGCAAATTCCAAAATTTGCTTTTGAATACTTGGATGGCGGTTGCAATGAAGATGTAAACCTGCATAAAAACACAGCCGATTTAAGACAAGTAGAACTGCAGCCTTATTACCTGACTAAACATACAGGTTCAGATATGAAGACTGAATTGTTTGGACATGTCTATGATGCACCGTTTGGTATTGCGCCTGTTGGCTTGCAGGGTCTCATGTGGCCCAATGCCCCTGAAATTCTTGCGAAAGCTGCATTTACTCATAATATCCCTTTTATATTAAGCACTGTTACTACTTCGAGTATTGAAAGAGTAAGTGAATTGACTGAGGGCCGTGCATGGTTTCAGCTTTATCATCCTGCTGAAAATGAGATCAGGGATAGTATTATTAAAAGAGCTGCGGCTGCAGATTGTCCCGTTCTTGTTATTCTTTGTGATGTGCCAACTTTTGGTTACCGCCCCCGTGATATAAGAAATGGTTTGGCAATGCCACCAAGAATGACGCTGCGAAACATTATTCAAATAATGGGCAAACCTGAATGGGCTTTAAGAACATTGATCCACGGACAACCTGCCTTTGCAAATATGAAACCTTATATGCCAAAAGGCCTGAATATGAAACAGCTCGGCGCATATATGAATAAAACTTTTTCTGGCAGATTGAATGAAGAAAAGATCGCACCTATCCGGGATATGTGGAAGGGAAAGCTTGTTTTAAAGGGGGTTGCTTCATCTGAAGATGCAGAGATGGCGATGCGCCTGGGACTTGACGGAATTATTGTTTCCAATCATGGAGGCAGGCAACTTGACGCTGGTCAATCTTCCATCAAATCTTTAGCACCGATAGTAGACAAATACAAAGGGAAAATGAAGATCATGATTGATAGCGGCTTGCGTTCGGGACCAGATGTAGCGAGGGCAATGGCAAGCGGAGCCGATTTTACTTTTATGGGCCGCACATTCATGTACGGCGTTTCGGCGTTGGGAAATGATGGAGGAAACCATACCATTTCGATTTTAAAAACCCAGTTGCAACAAGTAATGGAGCAGGTATGTTGCTCAAAAACGACGGAGTTCTACAAGCATCTTATTTAGAAAACCCTATATTGCTTCCATTACTCATACTCCCTGAAAAATTAGCTGCTGATAAAAGCATGTTCATGCGGATTCTTGCAAACTTAGGTGGTTATTTAGTCAGGAGTATGCAATCGAAACAATGCTAAAACTTATTTGATAACAATCATGAAAATTAGTACCTTCTGTCAGGATGCTTCAGGATAGTTTTCTTAGATGAAAGGAACAACTTAGCGCTATGTAGTTGCTGCCCCGGTTAAGCAAAGACGAAACCGGATACTACGATTGTTCAAACTGCTTAATGCTTGCTATGCCCAATTTAACTGTTCACTCTTTTACTGAGAGTATTTTGCAAAACACTGCGACATTTCGCAGCAGTTCACCTACAAATAAATTTATTCATTTCATAACCGGTAAGGATGAGAAAATTTTATTCTCATTCGTTGCTGTTATTAAAATAAAAGAGTTCCGACTATGCTAAAAAGTAAACTGAGTTTTTTACTGCTGGTAATGGTGAGTATGCTGTTTTTTCAGTGTAGGAAAAAAGCGATCGACGAGTATTATAATCCCCCCGGTGATCTGGTGCCACCTATTTATCAAACATTAGCGGCAAAAGGAAACTTCAAAACCCTGCTTGCGGCAATTGATAAAGCCGGTTATAAACAAACATTGAGTGCAGCCGGTTACTGGACTTTATTTGCCCCACACGATTCAGCGTTCCAGGTTTATTTCACTGCCAATAATATTTCAGGTATTGATGCACTTGATTCTACTGCATGCAGAAACATAGTAACCTACAGCCTCGTTTATAATGCATTTACCCGTGACCGCATACCCGATTTTCAAAGTAATAGTGGTTGGCAGGAAAACAGTGCCTTTAAAAGAAGAACAGCAAACTATTCAGGTATTTATAATACTGTAAATACTTCTGGTGCCCCGATAAAAGCGATCGCATCCAACAGGAATAATAATGGAACCGTTTTTTATGTAGATGCAGATAATAACAATAAGCACTTGCCTTATTTCGAAACGGGTTTTACAACGGCCAAAAATCTTACTGCAACTGATTATAATTATTTCTATCCCGGAGTTAATTATACAGGTTTTAATGTGATGGATGCACAGGTATTGGAAAAAGATATTTATGCAGAGAACGGGATGATCCATGTGATCAATAAAGTGATCACTGCATTGCCAAGTCTTGATCAGTATATTGGTTCTTCTGCAAACTACAGCGAGTTTAAAAAGATACTTGATAAATTTCTTGTACAGTATGTACTGAATCAAACCGTAACTCAGAATTACAAAAATATCACAGGCACCGCAGTAGACATTTTTACTAAAGTGTATGCTTCCAACCTGGCTTTTTCACCGAACAATGAGAATTTTTTAAAGCAACAGGATAATGATGCGCAGTCAGATGGGTATACGATGTTTGTGCCCCGCAATGCCGAACTGACTACCTTCATCAACACTGTGTTATTGGAGCATTATCCAAGTCTTGAGGCATTGCCTATAAATGTTATTTATGATTTTGTGAATGCACATATGTGGCGTACCACTGTATGGCCAACCAAATTCAATACTACACTCAGTTCTGTTGGTGAAGAAGCAAGATTTGATCCGAACACAAACGTAATAGATAAAAAAATTCTCAGCAATGGAATTTTCTACGGTACAAATAAAGTACAGGATGCAAATGTGTTCAGTAGTGTTTATGGAAAAGCGTATCTCGATCCTGCTTATTCAATGATGACAAGCCTGCTTAATATTGAATTGAAATTCCAGATCTCAAATATTCATCAGCTTTACACACTGTTCATGATAAGTAATGCAGCATTTAATGCAGCTGGTTATTTTGCAGACCCTACAGTAAGTAATAATATAAATGAGCAATGGCGATATATACCACCCGGCGGTGGCACGCAGCTTACAGGTACATCTGCACTGGTACGGTTGCAGCGTATATTAAATATGCATGTAGTACCGGGCCGTGATATTACCAGCCTCACATCACCCGGTGTGGCCATGACCTATTCTGGTGAATTTATTAAGTATAATTCCAATACAGTTGTAGCTGCCGGTAACCAGGATGCTGGGAATATTCCTGCTGTGGTTAATACAAAGACGGCTAAAAACGGAACCGTTCATTACCTCAATCGTATTCTTGAGTTTAGTGAAAAAACAATTGGAAAACATATTGAAGCATTAGGTACACCAGTGGCTTCAGAATATAATTACTTCTGGGAGTATTTAAAAAACTCATCTATTTATACACTGGCAACAGGTGAGATACTGCAAGTATCATCTGGCAGTTTCTATACATTCTTTATACCTAACAAAGCTGCAATAGTAGCTGCTGTAAATGCAGGTTTTTTGCCGGGTACAGGAACAGTGCCTAATATGGTTCCCAATTTCAATCCTGCCTCACTCGCTGATAAAGAAAAGGTGAACAATTTTATTTACTATCATATACTGAATAAGAAAAATATTGGAACGGACGGACAAGAAAGCGGAACATTTGAAACATTATACAAATTTCCAAATGGTGATCCTTCCACAATCTTTGTTAATAACAGCACACCTAATAATATAATCCTGAATGATATGATGGCCCGGTCGGGTACTGTTATTGTAAACAGTAGTAACAATCTGAGTAACCGTTGTATGATTCACCTGGTCAATAATTATTTAAGATTCAATTAAAACTGATAAACTATTCCCGATATGAATTTTATTAATATAAAGAAATTATTTCTCCTTCTCTCCTTCATCAGCTTTACTGCCATTGCAGCTACGGCGCAAGTAGTAGTAGTACGTGGTAAAGTGGCAGATAAAATCGGAAAAGGAATGCAGGGTGTTTCTGTTTCTGTGTTGGATGCTGATGGAAGAATTGTAAGTGGAGCCTCAACAGATATTGAAGGAAATTTTGTTATAAAAAATGTAAACACTAAAAACAGGATATCTGTTTCTAATATCGGCTATAAAAGTATTACGCAAAGTATCGGTACACGTACTTCATTCAATTTTACCCTGGAAGATGCACAATCCGATCTTGGCGAAGTGGTGGTAGTGGCCCGGCCCCAGTCGAATAATGGTATGGTTAATATCAGCGAAAGAAATCTTACTACAGCAGCACAAAAAATCAATGCAAAGGAACTGGAAGAAATGCAGGCCTCAAGTATTGACCAGGCTTTGCAGGGTAGATTGAGCGGTGTTGATATTACAGCAACAAGTGGTGATCCGGGTGCTGCAATGAATATCCGCATCAGGGGTGTTTCTTCTATTAACTCAACAGGTATTCCTTTGATCATAGTAGATGGTATGCCTTATGATACGGAGATACCCAGTGATTTTAATTTCGGTACAGCAGATGAACAGGGCTATGCACAATTATTAAATATTTCACCAGCTGATATAAAAGATATTACTGTATTAAAAGATGCAGCTGCAACAGCCATCTGGGGTTCAAAGGCTGCCAATGGGGTTTTAGTAATTACTACCAAACGGGGGAGTGTTGGCAAACCATCGATCAGTTATACATTTAAAGGTTCAGTATCGCTGGTGCCAGATGCAATACCGTTGTTGAACGGAGATCAGTATTCTACAATGATCCCGGAAGCATACATGAACCGGACAGGGACTACTTTAAATACAACCACCGTTCGGGAATTCAATTATGATCCAAACGATCCGTATTGGTATCATAATTACAGCAACAATACAAACTGGATCGATGAAATTTCCCGGACTGGTAAATTACACGATCATACGATCAGCTTAAATGGCGGCGGTGAAAAAGCAAAATATTTCGCATCCATTGGCTATTTCGATCAAAAAGGGATTACACTCGGCACCGACCTGCAGCGTATCAATACCCGTATTAATCTTGACTACACAGTTTCCGACAGGATAAAATTTTTTACAAGTATCGCTTATACGCATACCGATCAAAGCAGAAATTACCTGGGCTCAAATTCGACTACTGGTGAAGCCACAATAAGAGGAATGGCTTATATCAAAATGCCGAACATGAGTGTGTTTGAATATGACGCATTGGGAAATCTTACTACGAATTATTTTTCACCTGCTTCAAATGTTCAGGGGCAGTACAGCCGTATTTATAACCCGGTAGCAATGGCAGATAAAGCGAAGTACACGATATTGGGCGAAAGGGTAGTACCCCGTTTCCAGATTGATTATGATATTTTAAAAAGTGTATTGAAAGCAACTTTCGATGTGCAGTTCGATATTAATAATACAAAGAACTCAAGCTTCTTGCCACAAATAGCAACCGGCAGACCCAATACGGAGACAGTGGTGAATAGAGCTTATGATGGTGATATCGATGCGTTCAGTGTAAGTACAAAGACTAACCTCGTTTATACACCCACATTAAAAAATGAGAAGCATAACATTTTTGGTTTTTTGACTTTTCTAACCAATGATTACAAAGCAGTATACCAGGAGGCAATGACATCCAATACAGCTTCATCATTGCTGGTTGATCCTTCTATCCCTTCACGTACACAAAATTCAGAGTTAAGAGCTGTATCCGGTTCCAATCAAACCCGTTCATTCGGCGCTGTATTGGGTACTCAGTATTCGTATATGGATAAATACCTCATCAATGCAACTATACGGACAGATGGTAACTCCAGGTTTGGCGCTGATTATCGTTATGGATTCTTTCCTTCCATTTCAGTGAGATGGCGTATGTCTGAAGAATCATTTATGAAAGGAGCAAAGAACTTAGATGATCTGAGTTTCCGTGCAAGCTATGGTATCACCGGTGAGGTTCCCCGCTATGATTATTTATTTTATAATACTTACAGTACCTATAACTATACATACCTCGGCCAATCTGCAGTATTTCCATCAAGAATGGAATTGAAGAACCTGAAATGGCAGGATTTGCATGGTGTTAATATCGGTGGTAATATCAGTATGTACAAAGGACGTTTCCGTTTGGATGCAGAAATATATCGCAACCGCACAAAAGATCTATTCTTTGATGGTTTGCAATTGGCTGGTTATACCGGGTTCAGTTCCATTTTTATGAATGTGGGTACGATGGACAACCAGGGTTGGGAAGTAGCGATATGGACACAACCTGTAAAAACAACAAAGTATATCATCGGGTTTGATTTAAATATTTCTTCCAATGAAAATATCATCCGGGAAATTTCTGATCTGTATCCTAATAGCCGTGGTGATGTGACCAAGAACGGCGAGTATCTCCGCCTGTTACAGATCAATAATCCATTCGGATCGTTTTATGGTTACAAATACAAAGGTGTGTATTCAGATAGAGAGGCTACTATTGCCAGCGGCCCCGATGGAAAACCGATCATTGGTCCGAACGGGCAGGTTATTTATATGCGTTTTAATTATCCTTCCCTGGATTATGTTTTCCAGCCAGGTGATGCGATGTATGAAGATATCAACCACGATGGTAACATTAATTATATGGATGTTGTGTATCTCGGTAACAGCAATCCAAAATTATCAGGTGGTTTTGGACCTTCAATTACATTTAAGAATTTTAAGATCTCTACCTTCTTTAATTACAGGGTAGGTTATGATGTTGTGAATGGTACTAAAATGAGTACATCAAACATGTATTTTTTTGATAACCAGAGCACAGCTGTATTGCGCCGTTGGAGAAAAGATGGAGATGTAACAGATATTCCCCGCGGATTGATAAACGGTGGTTATAACTGGTTGGGTAGCGACAGGTATGTTGAGGATGCATCATTCATCCGTTTCAGAACAATTACTGCACGGTATACATTCGATAAAAAAATATTGAGCAAACTGAAAATGAAAACATTGAGTGCTTATATAACTGGTGAGAATCTGCTCACTTTTACAAAATATACCGGGCAGGATCCTGAAATATCAACCCGTGGTGCTGATCCTTTCAGGGTAGCTTATGATTATTCTATGACGCCACCTTCAAGGATAATAACATTGGGAATTGTTGCTGGTTTTTAAAATTATTAAAGTAATAAGATGAAAAAAATATTTGTTTATTCTTTACTGCTCACATTCACGGTTTTTTCTTTCAGTTGTAAAAAATGGCTGGAACTGAAACCGCAGGATGGTATCATCAAAGAAGAATTTTGGAAAACAAAAGAACAGGTGAATGCTTCAGTGATCGGCATCTATGCTTCGATGATGGAAAGTGCAACCGGTAACTACGGTACGACAACTTACCTCCCTTCACTGTCCGAGCAATTATTTTTATGGGGCGAAAGCCGTGCTGATAATATTGCAACTTCTACATTTACCAGCAGCGATGATATTGAAATAGTAAATGTAAATACCCAACCAACGAATGTAAATGTAAACTGGCGTCCTTTTTATCGTATCATCAACCTCTGTAATACAGTTCTCGAAAAAGCTCCGGAAGTGCTAACTCTCGATAATACATTTACACAAGCCAAACTTGATAATTACCTGAGTGAAGCATATGCCATCCGGGCATTGATGTATTTCTATCTGGCAAGAAGTTTTGGTGAAGTACCATTGAAACTGGATGCAACATTGACTGATGAAAATATTCAGCCCCTAGCAAAATCAACACAGGCGGTAGTATTAGATCAGATCGTCACTGATTTGAAAACGGCTGAAGCAAAAGCTGTTACAACTTTCGGTGACGCGGCATCTGATAAAGGACGTATTACTAAATATACGGTTAACACCATTCTTGCTGATGTTTACCTGTGGATGGATAAATACACAGAGTGTATAGCAGAATGTAATAAAGTGATCAATTCTCAGCGTTATGGATTGATTCGCGGTGCTACACTTAATGGAACTGTTGTAGATTATAATCCTGAGTGGTTTAACACCCTTTATTATAATGGTAATTCAAACGAAGGAATATTTGAACTACAGTTTGATGTACAGAAGTTAAATCCATACTTCCCGATATTTTCATCCACCTTTAGCAGCCGCCATTGGGTAATGCATCCGTTAATAATGGATAGAGTCTTTACGATCGATATTACCAACGATCAGAATTATGATATACGTGCCGATGGAGCTTCT
Organism: Bacteroidota bacterium; assembly: GCA_005882315.1. Classification (NCBI taxonomy): domain Bacteria; kingdom Pseudomonadati; phylum Bacteroidota; species Bacteroidota bacterium. The sequence continues at coordinate 283,518 of VBAR01000001.1, read as the reverse complement.
GTAAGAGCTGCTACAAGTTCAATATGGAAATATGTTGGAGCAAGTGCTACTGCACTCCGTTCGGTTGATCAAAGCTATGCTCACTGGTTTTTTTACCGCTATGCAGATATTTTATTAATGAAAGCAGAAGCTTTAAATGAAGCAGGGCAAGGCGCTGAAGCATTGAACCTGATCTATACCATTCGTAGAAGAGCCAATGCTTTGACCGCAACAGATCTTACACCATCTGCGTCCGACAAAAGCCTGATACAAGATTTTATTTTAAATGAACGTGCAAGAGAATTTTGCTTTGAAGGCAAACGCTGGTACGATATATTACGTTTTTCAAAACGTAATAACTATGCCCGGATAGGGTTCTTACTAAACTCAGTTTCTACGAGTGTACCTTCCAACCTGCAACAATCGGCCCAGGCAAAAATGCAGGATCACAATAGTCATTATTTTCCAATATATCTTTTTGAACTACAAACAAACGGTTTACTAGTACAAAATCCATTTTACCGATAATCAGTAAAAAACAAATCATGAAAAGGAAATTATTATTTGCCGGTTTATTAAGCATCATCGTAATCATGATGTTTATGCCGGCTTGTAAAAAAACAGCACTGGTTACTAATACTACCGACGACGTGAATATTGTCGGTTATCTTGATAAGTACCCGGACTCGTTTTCACTGTTCAAGCAAATCCTTGACAGAACAGGAAATTCTTCTTTTCTGAATGCATACGGTGCTTATACCTGCTTTGCACCTACCAATTCGGGAGTACGAACCTACCTGCAGAAGATCGGCGCAGCATCTGTTGATGATGCAGATCTGAATACACTGAAAGATATGGTACGTCTTCACCTGTTGGAAGATACATTATATACAGGCTCATTTACTGATGGTAAACTCCCGGTAATTACAATGTACGGACAGTATCTTGTTACATCCGTTGTTACTAATGGCGGTGTTTCAAGTTACACTGTCAATCGCCAGGCCCTGGTAACTCAGTCAAACATCAGGGTTGGTAATGGAGTTATACATGTTATCGATAATGTTTTAATTCCTGCAACAAAAACACTTGCAAAACAATTAGAGGAGAAACCAGAGTTCTCCATTTTTGTACAGGCATTGCAGGCAACCGGCTATTATACAAGATTGAATACAGTAAATCCTGATCCTTCTTTAAAATGGTATACTGTTTTTGCTGAGAGCAACCAGGCACTTGCCGATAGTGGCATCACGAGTTACAATGCATTAAAAGCAAAATATTCACAAACCGGTAACCCGGCATTGCCGAATGACAGCCTGAATATGTATGTAGCTTATCATATCACAACGAATATAAAATTCCTTGGGGATATTATAACAGTTCCTACTCACAGTACTTTACTTCCGCAAGAGGTATTGACTGTAAAACTGATCAACCAGGATGTAATACTTAACCAGGACGTATTTAATGATATTCTTGAAATTGGAATTACTCTTGACAGACCAAAAAGTGATAACGCAGCATCAAATGGAGTATGGCATTATGCCAAAGCACATTTTATGGTTAAATACAGAAAACCAACAGCAGTGTATTGGGATGTTTCATCGTTTGAGGAAATAAAAAAATTACCTGCATTCTACAAAAGAGCTACCAGGGATTTTACGAGATTAACAGAAGCTGACAACCCTATCAAAGATCATTATTGGGGTTGGGGTCCTTTAGCAAGTACAAATTTTTTACAATATCAATATTCAACATCAAGCTCTGTTACGAACTTTAGTGTAAATAACGACGTGAACATGCTGCCATTGGGATCACCCAGTCGCCCCACTTATTGGGAGATGAGAACACCACCAGTTATTAAAGGAAGATATAAAGTCTGGATCTGTTATTCCTGGCAAAAACAATCAGCTAGTTCCAATCAGCTCTGCCAGGTTTATGTAAACGGGGTGCTGATGCAACGGACCATGAATTTTACAGAGGCCCGACCTTTAGGCACGGATGCAGAACTGGAAGCAATTGGTTGGAAACGTTATATTGAAAATACAGGTACCGGCACCCGGCAGGCAGCAAGACAAGTTGGTGTTATAGATTTTACGACCACACAACAACAGACGATAAGAATAACGCCAATTGCCGGAACACAGAACAATAATAACCTTGACATGATACATTTTATCCCGGTAGATGAGAATCAGATTTTACCCAGGTTCAGACCAGATGGTACTAAAATATACCTGTAAAACAATTTTTATAAAACCGGGACAACAAGAAAATATTTTATAATAAAAATTATGCGAATAAGTAAATGGTTAAATGCAGGCAGTATTGTTTTTGTATTGATATTGGCATCATCAAGTTGTAAAAAAATGACAGATGAGCATAATGCAATTACAAACAGCGATCTTGAAAACAGCTTGTATGAGAAAATAAGCAATACCCCGGAATTGAGTCTTTTTGCAAGCTATCTCAATCAAACCGGGTATGATAAATTGCTTTCTGCCTCGGGTAATTATACCGTTTTTGCCCCGGTGAATGCAGTTTTTACATCATTGAGTGACCCTTCAGTTCTTACCGATCCGGATAAACTTAAAAAACTTATCGGTAATCATATAGCATACCAGCTCTATCGTACCACTGCTGTTACAAGCACTACACGCATAGCAATGGTTGGTGGCAAGTATAATAATATGCTGCAAAATAAGATTGGCGATGCTAACATTACATCAGCTGATAAGATTGCTGCCAATGGTATACTGCAGATCACAAACAATGTGCTGCCTTATCTTAATAATTGCTGGGAGTTTTTGAGCACAGCCGATGCACCGGTAAAGCAAAGCACTTATATGCTTTCGCTTTTTCAAAAAGTTTTTGATACAACCAATGCAGTAGTGATCGGAGTTGATCCAAACACAGGTGCCCCTATTTATCAGCCGGGTACAGATTCTGTGTTTACCAATCTTTATTGGAATAAAGTGTATGATCTGCGTGATGAAAAAAAGCAATACACATTTTTTATACTTACCGATAATGCATGGGATCCCGAAATAAATAAGTTTCGTCCTTATTATGCAACAAGCTCAGTTGATAGCACAACAAAAGCTACGAGCTGGAGTGTGATAGCTGATTTTGCAGTAGAGGGTGTATATGATCCCGCAACTGTACCAGATACCATTCTTTCTAAGTTTAATACCAAAGTACCAGTTACCCTTTCGCAGATCGTAAAAACATATAAGACCAGCAACGGCATTGTTTATATTATGAGTAAAATAGATGTACAACCTTCAAGCAAGTTTAAACCAATATTAATAGAAGCTGAAAATTATACTGGAACAAGTCATGACCGTCGCAACAATACTTATTTCAGGGACCGATTTAGTAGTGTTTCAGGAAAAAATTTCCGTGATGTATTAGTATTAAATCATGGTGTTGCACTTTTCAATATCCGTTATAATCTGACTGATGTGCCATCTATCCGTTACAAAGCATATTGGGTGGCAGTCAACGATTTTCAAACAGTAACTCATACCCAAAAACTTGGGATCGGTGACCCTAACTCAGCAACATTCGCTTATACGACTGTGCCCTTAAATAGTTTCACTGAAGTTTTCCTGGGAGAATTTGTAATGCCGGGCTATAGACCAAGTTTCAATATTTATTTAACGGCAGCGAATTCTACAACCAATACAGCTAATCCATTGGTATGTGATTATATAAGATTGGTACCTGTACCTTAATTTTTTACAGTTCAAATAAAAAAGAAACATGTTGTATAAAAAATATTTTCAATTTAAGATAGTATTGTTAGCCAGCTTGTGCATTCTGCTCTCGGGAGTTATTGCAGCGCAGAGTACCGACAAAGCAGTTGAGAAGCTACCTGTTTCAGGTACTATTAAAGATGCTGTTTCGAATAAAGGACTGGTAGGTATCCGTGTAACAGTTGATGGATTTTCTGCAACCATTTCAGACGAAAGCGGCAACTTCACTATCAATGTGCCATCTTATAATGCTGAAGTTGTTATCAGCGGTGATGGATACGAAACAAGGAATATACCACTGAAAGGAAGAAAAACAATTTCAATATCATTGCTGGATGATGATCATTATTCATTTCAGCAACCGCTTACATTGCCTTTTGGTAAAATAATACAACGCAAAACAACAGCAGCGGCCGGTAGTTATAATGCAAATGGTGAATGGAAACGTCCTGACGAAATACCTGATGCTTTACTACAGGGACAAATAACAGGGTTAAATTCTATCCGCAGATCGGGTACACCGGGTGTGGGTGCTAACCTTTTTCTCCGTGGATACAATTCTTTGTTTGCTACTAATAAGCCCCTGGTTGTTGTAGATGGTATGTTGTATGATATGAATGATTATGGCGAAAGCATTATTGCAAATAATTATACAAATCCGCTTGCATTGATCAATGTGCAGGATATCGATAATATCACAGTGCTGAAAGATGCATCTTCTATTTATGGAGTAAAAGGTGGTAATGGTGCAATATTGATCACCACAGCAAGAGCCAGCCAGCAGGCAACAAAGATCGATGCGTCTTTTTATACAGGGGTTAATGAAGTGCCGGATGCATTGCCTGTTATGAATGCGTACAACTACAGAACTTACCTGGGCGAAATTTTGCAAAGCAAAGGAATGTCATCAACTGATATTGCTGCCCTTCCTTATATGAGTGATGATACTTCGAATGCAGAATACTACCGCTATCACAATCAAACCGACTGGCAGAAGAAAATTTTTAACAGTGGGGTAAACAGGAATTTCTATTTGAAAGTAACAGGAGGTGATAATATTGCCACTTACGCTTTGAGTGTTGGCTATATGAAAAATGAAGGGATCATTAAGAATACAGATCTTACGAGGTACAACACCCGGTTTAACGCGGCTTTTAATTTTTCAAAACGATTTACAGGTGCCGCTAATCTTTCTTTTACATATAATGAACAAAACCTGAAAGACCAGGGTATATCTGATAAAACAGCACCCGTTTTTCTTGCATTGACGAAGGCTCCCTTTCTTACTGACAGAGAGGTAAATGATAAAGGTGTTTTCTCTCCAAATCTTGAAGACACAGATGTATTTGGAGTAAGTAATCCATCTGCCCTGATAGAAACCATGCAGGCATATAATAAATATTACCGCTTCCAGGGTTCATTCAAATTTCAGTATGAAATAACTAAATCGCTGAAAGCTGCTACTTTATTTGGGATCATTTACGATAAAGTAAGAGAAAATGTTTTTATTCCAAGGAAAGGTGTAGCTGATGATACATTAAGTAATGCAATTGCTGACAGCCGTCTCGGTTCACAGGTAAAAAGATTATTTAGTGTGTTCAGTGATTCTTACCTGGAGTTTAGTAAAGTGTATAATCGCAAGCATGACCTTGCCGCAAGACTGGGTTTAAGATACCAGGATAATGATGCAGAACAGGATTATGCATTAGGCTTTAACTCTGCCACTGATGAATTGGTAAGTGTGCAGAATGGTGTAACTGCATTGCGCCAGGTCGGTGGTGGAATAGGAGAGTGGAACTGGATGAATACCTATTTTAATGTTGATTACAGTTTGAGTCAAAAATATTTCTTCTCATTGAATGCGGCGATGGATGGTTCATCACGTTTTGGCCAGGAGGCAGAAAATGGTGTTGCCATGGATGGTGTACATTTTGCCGTTTTACCTTCTGCATCTTTTGCCTGGTTGATGTCATCGGAAAATTTCATGGCTAATTCAAAGATCAATCTCTGGAAATTCAGGTTATCGTATGGCTTATCAGGCAACGATGATATCGGAAACTATACAAGCCGTCAGACTTATGGGGCACAGAACTTACTGGGCATGCAGGGCCTTGTACGCAATGGAATACCTAATCCAGCTTTACAGTGGGAAACAAGTAAAAAGTTTAATGCTGGTTTTGACCTTGCATTCATGAATGAAAGAGTTGCTGTCAGTTTTGATATGTATAAATCAAAAACAAGTAACATGCTGGTGTACGAAGAACTTGCGGCACCTTCAGGATTTAAAAATGTTGCTACCAATGATGGCAGTATGCAAAACACAGGATGGGAAACATCAGTGAATGTTCGGGTAATTAATAGTGCAAATTTTAAATGGGATATTGGTCTCAATATTGGCAACTACAAAAATGAAGTACTTTCAGTACCGGGCGGCAGCTTTACTACAGAGTATGCAGGTGCAACTATTCTTACAAAGAATGGAAGCGATGCTAATCTTTTTTATGGTTATAAAAGCATGGGAGTTTTCAGCACTACTGCTGAAGCAACAGCGGCCGGTTTAACAAAGAAAAACATTGATGGTTCTTATAGCTCATTCACAGCCGGGGATATTCACTTCGAGGATTTAGATGGTAACAAAATAATTGATGAAAATGACAGGCAGGTGATTGGCAACCCTAATCCTGATTATTTCGGAGGCATTAATACAAGAGTAGCTTATAAAAGATTTGAGTTAAACGCAGTGGTCACTTTCACTAAAGGAAATGATCTATATAATTATGTACGCTACCGGTTGGAATCAGCAAGTGGTACAAACAATCAATTGAACAGTGTAATAAACAGGTGGAGAACCGAAGGCCAGGTAACCGATATGCCAAAAGCTACTTATAATGACCCAATGGGCAATAGCAGTTTCAGCAGCCGGTGGATTGAAGATGGATCTTATTTAAGAATACGTTCTTTATCTGTTTTGTATAATATACCTATTAAAGAAAAATTTGTAAAGTATACTCATATATATGCAGCAGCAAACAACCTGCTCACTTTTACAAAATATATGGGATATGATCCCGAGTTCAGTGCTAACCCAAGTGTTTTCTCACAGGGAATTGACACAGGGATGGATCCTTTATACAGGTCATTTACAATTGGTGTGAGAGTTGGATTATAAAACAACAAAACGAATGCAGACAATGAAAAAAATAATTATGAATATTCGGAAGATATCTTATCTCAAACTCACTGTAACAGCGTTGCTGTTCACAGGCATCAGCGGGTGTAAAAAAATATTTGATATCAAACCGCAGGATCAGCTGGATGTAACGCAGGCTTATCAAAATGTATATGATGCTGATGCTGCTGTCATAGGTATCTATGGTAAGTTCATGAACCTGGCTGATCGCTATGTTATATTAAATGAACTACGTGGCGATCTCCTTCAATATACTAGCAATGCTGACGAAAATTTAAGACAGATCAGTACGCATAGTGTTACAGCAGGTAATCCTTATGCAAACCCGAGACCTTTCTACGAACTCATTATTAATTGTAATGATGTGCTGAAGCATTTCAGGATAATGTATGCTGAGAATAAATTAAATGAAACTGAATTTAACCAGCGTTATTCTGATATCGGCGCTTTACGTTCTTTTTTATATCTCCAGTTGGGTATTCATTATGGCCAGGTGCCTTATGTCACAAATCCGCTTGAAAACATAGATGATGTTAAAAACGAAAGTTTATTTCCAAAGCTTTCATTTTCTGTTTTATTGGACAGCCTTGTTAGTTTTACTGAAAGTCTTCCATTCAAAGATGTTTATCCAACAGGCACAAACCTGAACATTACAGTTGACGGATACCCTACTGAAAAATTTTACATTAATAAAAAATGTTTGCTGGGTGATCTTAATCTTTGGAAAGGCAATTATGTAAAAGCGGCTGAATGGTATAGACAGGTAATGGAATTAGCCACCGCAGGTGTTGCTGGAGAAAATTATTATTCACAATACAAAGTAGGATGGGCCGGAGGTTTTAATCACTATGTTACCTATTCAAGAGCTGGTGATGCTTCATCACTGGTGTATAATGATGGCTGGAGGGTAATGTTTGAAAGCAGTTTTACAGCCGATGGTTTCAGAAGAGAATGGATATGGGCTTTGCCTTTTGATAGTAAGTTTAACCCGGAAAATTCTTTGATCAAATTATTTTCACCTTCGGGGGGTAATTATCTTGTTAAGCCTTCGCAACAGATAATGGATATGTGGGATGGAGAGCCACAAAGAGTAGTATTGGGCGGTTCTATTCCTTATGATGCAAGAAAATTACTCAGCGTAATGAATATCGGCGGTCAGCCGGTTGCTATGAAATTTTTATATAATTATATTAACTATGCATCACTTGTTCCAACAATACCATTGCAAAAAAATGGAAAATGGTTTTTGTACAGGCAAACTACAATGCATTTGCGTTTTGCAGAAGCAGCAAACCGTACAGGAAGATACAGACTCGCATGGGGTTTATTAAATAGCGGCATTGCGGGTGCTTATCCTGCACCCGGAACCGATGTATCTTTTTCTCATAATACACTATGGGAACCTTACCCATTTAATTTTGATGCAAGAAACAGCGGTGGATCAGGTGTTCCTTTTTTCCGTGCCGATTGGTATAGAAATATTGGAATTCGTTTAAGGGCTAACGTACAGGATATTGTTGTTCCTGCCAGCGATAGTTTATTGACCATTGAGAATGGCTTGGTAAAAGAAGGAGCACTGGAGAATGCATTTGAAGGAACTCGTTGGCCGGATTTAGTTCGTGTTGCATTAAGAAGAAATGATCCAGCATTTTTAGCTGATAAAATATATTCAAAATTGCTGAAGGATGGAACACCTAATGCAGCAGCTATACGCACCAAGTTAATGACACCAGCGAACTGGTATTTGCCTTTTAACTGGTAATTCTTAGTTGCTCAATTTTTTTAAACCGGCTTAAGCCGGTTTTTTTGTTTGATATTCCGGGAACGATTGCGTAAATAATTCCACAATTTCAGGATAGAACAGGATGAGTTCCCAAAAAGGCTCTTTTAATTTGAAGGCTCTTAAAATTAAAATTGCTGCTGTATGAAATTAAAAACTGCTTTATGCAGGCTAGGTATATTATTACCAGTCCTGCTAACCCTCTCACTCTTTTCATTTTCTCAAAACAATTTTAAAGTATCCGGTAAAGTATTTGATGAAAACGGGAAACCTGTAGAAGGAGCCACGGTACAGGTAAAGGGTACCACCATTGCTACGGCAACTATTGCTGATGGCTCTTATTCATTGATGGCCCCTTCAGGAAAAGCAAGGCTGGTGGTCACATCAGTTGGATATACTCAAATGGAAGTTGCCGTTAATGAACAACCGGAAGTGATCGTACACACTTCTAGTACGGCTTCAGCATTAGAGGATGTTGTAGTTACTGGTTACACAACAGTTAAAAGAAAGGATGTAACCGGCGCGGTTGCAGGTATCAATCAGAAAGACATCAGATCTCGCCCGGTTGACAATGCATTAGAAGCTATGCAAGGTAAAGTTGCAGGTGTTGATATCACCTCTAATGAACGCCCCGGGTCGGTTGGAAGTATCAACATTCGTGGCATACGTTCTTTAACTGCATCCAACACACCTCTTTTTGTGGTGGACGGTATTCCCTTAAGTACAGGGGGTGTTGATTATCTTAACCCGAACGATATAGAATCGATAGATGTGTTGAAAGACGCATCAGCTTCTGCAATTTATGGTTCAAGAGGTGCTAATGGCGTTGTAATTATTAGTACCAAACAGGGTAAAGCTGGAAGACTGCAATTAAGTCTTAACAGCTCTGTTACAATCGAGGAGATAGTGGATAAAGCTCCAGCGATGTCTGCTTCGGAAGCTATTGATTTTCGCCGTTGGGCATATCATTATTCAAACCCTGCTGTATATCCAAGGGGCGATAATCCCAACCCAACCAATGACCGGACCATATTTCTTGCTACCAGCGATCCTGCTGCCTGGGCTAATATTAATAAAGGTTGGGCTGGAAGCAAATGGGATGGTTCACTAGTGCCAACTACAGATTGGAAAGATTTAGTATCTCAAAGCGGTCTTACACAAGACCATACATTGAGTGTTAGTGGCGGTACTAAACAAATCAAAGCTTATGCTTCATTTGGGTATTTAGATAACAAGGGCACATCCATTGGTCAAAAATTTACAAGATATTCTGGAAAAGCAAGTGTAGATATTACGGCGACAGATTGGTTTTCCATGGGTCTTAATATGAATATCACTTCTAGTGTACAGGAATTTGGCCAATCTAATGGAGTAATTGGTGCTTTTGTTGGAAGCCCGGCTACAAGCATTTATGAATCCGCAAGGAGACTTTACACCTATGCAGTTCCTTACGATGCTACTGGAGCAAGAGTTCTTTATCCAGCTGGTGATGTTGCATTTAAGAATGTTGTAGATGAATGGAATTATACACAAGACCAACGTAAAACGCTTAGGGCTTTTGGTAGTTTATATGCACAAGTTGATCTTGGCGAGATCCTTCCTGTTTTGAAAGGATTAAAATACAGGCTGAACTTTGGTCCTGATTTTTCTCACAACCAGCAGGGAGTTTATATTGATGCGCTATCAGCAGCGAGCAGCGGTTCCAGCAATGCTTCACTACAAAAAAGCCAGACTTATTCATACACTATTGATAATTTATTGTATTATGATAAAACAATAAACAAACATAGTTTTGGTCTTACTCTGTTACAAAGCGCTACTAAATTTGTAGCGGACCCTGTTAGTACTATTACAGGAACCGGAATTCCATTTGCAAGCCAAAGATGGTATACGCTAAATCAATCAGTAATTCCTTCAAGCAATCTTACAGTAACGAGAAATGCTGATTTAATAGAGAGGCAATTAACGAGCTATATGGCTCGATTGAATTATAATTTTGGCGACAGGTATTTATTAACGGTATCTGCCCGCCAGGATGGCGCATCACAATTTGCGCCAGGTAATAAATATTCATGGTTTCCAAGTGCTGCAGTAGCCTGGCGTGTCAGCCATGAAAATTTTATGAAAAATCTTAGTTGGGTTAACGATTTAAAATTTCGTTTAGGAGCTGGTAACACGGGTAACTCAGCAGTTGATGCGTATACTACAAAAGGGGCTATTACACCTTTATTCTATCCTTTTGTAAGCACAATATCTGCTGGTACTCTTCCATCTTCTGTTTTAGCCAACCAGGCACTTGGCTGGGAAAAAACAACGCAGTATAATTTAGGACTGGACTTTTCTATCTTTAAACGACGCATTTCTGCAGTAATTGATCTATATAAATCCAAAACAGAAGATCTGTTGCTGAACCGCAGTATCCCTACGGTTACTGGTTTTACCACTACATTACAAAATATTGGGCAAACTGAAAACCAGGGCATAGATATAAATATCAATACGGTGAATGTGATCGCCAGAAATTTTCAATGGACAACCACATTTAATGCTTCCTGGCAGAAAGAAAAAATTGTTTCTTTATCAAACGGTAAGCAGGATGATATTAATAATAACTGGTTTATTGGTCAGCCAATTGGTGTTATTTATGGAATTCAGGCAAACGGTTTATGGCATGTATCTGATTCGGTCGAAATGAATAAATTTAATGCTAACCTGCCAACTGGTAAATTTTCTCCTGGAAATGTAAGACCTGTAGATCAAAATGGTGATTATAAAATTGATGCAAACAATGATAGGATAATTGTTGGTAATACCAGGCCAAGATGGATATTAGGTATGACAAATGGGTTTACGTATAAAAATTTTGAATTGTCGATCTTTATATATGGCCGGTTAAATTATCTGTTTAATACTGGAGGAGAAGCCATGGTGGCCAGAGCTAGTACACGAGCTCTTGATTATTACACAGAAAACAATACTGATGCTGAGTTTCAAAAACCAATTTATTCCACAGGTACCGGAGATCTTTATTCTACTTCGTTAGGATTTCAACCTGCTTCTTTTATAAAGATCAGGAATATTTCTGCGTCATATAATGTTGATGCGAAGCTTTTAAAGAAAGCAAGTATGTCAAGTTTGAGGATATACGTCCAGGTCGCTAACCCGGGAATGCTTTTTTCAAAGATCGACTACATGGATATGGATGTGTCTGCCTTTACCAGCAACCGTGGCTTTATATTTGGAATTAATGCAGCATTTTAACCCAACAAAACATTAAAGTATGAAAAAGAATAAATTTTTTATCATTATAGCGATCATTGCAGTTGTGATGACTACGGTTTCATGCAAAAAGACTTTTTTAGATGAAGAACTTAAAACAGCAAGGAGCCTGGAATATTATACAACTGATCCAGGTATTCAATCTTTGGTAACAGGTGCTTATCATCACATATTTTGCCAACCATTTAATGGCGAATTTGCTTTTGCTTATATGGCCTATGGCACCGATGAATTTCATGTAGGAGGCGACAATTCAAACATATCCTACACATCTTATGGTAATGGACTTGCTTCTATTGTCCCTGCTATTAATAGCAATACCGTTACTGCCAATGCACAGTGGGATAATTTATACATAGGAATTGGTCACGCTAACATTATAATACAAAATGCAACTGCAAGTACATCCACTGCTGATGCTATTAAGAAAACTGCTTTGGGCGAAGGGTACTTTTTCCGTGCATATTGTTATTTAAGATTGGTGAGCCAGTATGGGGCGGTACCTTTAAAAACTACACCCAGCACCACTGTTGAATTGGAGTTTACCCGTGCTGAACCTAAAGATGTATTTGCGCAAATTATCGCTGACTTTACACAGGCTTATAACCTTTTGGCTAATACCGGGGGTCCTGCAAGAATAACCAAAGATGCGGCGGCACATTTTTTGGCTAAAGCATATTTATCCCGTGCAAGTGAAATTAATAATTCCTGGAACGCTTCTACAAAAGCAGCTGACCTTGCTGCTATTATTCCTTTGTGCGATGGTATTATTGCCAATCATCCATTGGCGCCAAACTTTGGAGATCTGTGGAAGTATACTGCTCCTAATAGTGCCAATGAAAACCTAGGCGAAATAATTTTATCTGCGCAGTTTACAGCTGATGCTTCTGCCAGTGGAGTTAATCAACAGCATCTGTATTACGGAGGCCGCTATGAAGATATACCCCAGATGCAGCGGGATCTTAGTGGAGGTAGACCATTTAGCCGTTTAGCTACAAATTATTTTATGTATAGAGTGTACGATTTAGTGAATGATTCAAGATTTTGGAAGAGCTTTAGAACGAAGTATTTGGTAAATAAGGCTGCGGCTCCTTATGTAAATGGTGATGTAGGTGTTATGTATGTAATCAATCAGCCCGGTGATACGAGGTTTACTAATAGGTCAATGCCAAATACTATACCTTACGCAAGAACAAACAGACTAATTGCTAATGTTTATGTGGCTTACCCCAACGGAGCAACATTGGATACTGCATTATTTAAGGATGTTCGTTTCCCATCTTTAAGTAAATTTTTTGATGGTTCCCGTATAGGTGGCTTTAATGATATTGATGGCCTTCGCGATATTACTTTGGCCCGTAGTGCAGAAACATATTTAATAGCTGCCGAAGCTAAAATACGTCTGGCTCTTTTAGGTACTGGTAGTTACACGGATGCTTTGGCTTATATCAACCCGGTAAGAGTAAGAGCTCAATACCAGGGTGGAGAAAACCGAGTAGCTTATTATGATGGTGGTGGTGCCAGTAATACAACTTTACAAGCAGGGATACCTATGGCTTACATGGCTGAGAATTCTTATGCCGAATCCAATAATTTTAATTTATTAGCGCCGCCTTCAACAGCAACAAGCTTGACTGTTGCAAGTATTTCACCATTGCCTGCGCAAGACGAATATATAATTACTAAGCTTGGTTATACATCTACTTATGATAGAATGATGTGCTTTTTATTGGATGAACGTTCTCGTGAGTTAGCTGGTGAATATTTACGCTGGCAGGATTTGTCCCGCACCAAAACATTAGTTGACCGTGCTAAAGCATTTAATCCTGATGCGGCTCCCAATATTAAAGATTACCATTTACTGCGGCCAATACCTCAAACATTCCTTGATGGTATACAGTCTGGAGGTGTAAACTTAAGTCCAGCACAAAAACAAGCGATGCAGAACCCAGGCTATTAACGAGTCTTCATATAAGCAAGCATAAGCACTGAAGAAAATGGCGAGTCATTTATATGACCGCCATTTTTTATTTTATCCCCACAGGATAGCTCAGGATGAAAACGAAAGCGTTTTCGGTAATTTTAAAATCCGCTATTGCCTGTTATATGTAATTTGCTTGCATTATGAAAAAATTTATAAGCTTATCATTCTTATTGCCTGTTTTTTTTCTTTTCAAATTAAACGGTCAGCCTGTAACAACTGTAAAAAATGATGTGGTCACACCTTTGCATGCCATGAATGTGAATTATCCCGTGCCGTATGAGGCTCCGTCAAAAGAAAATGTAAAGGCTGTGCTGGATAAAATATTTAACTATCTCGATGGCGTTACCCCGGCACAGATGATCAATAAACAAACCGGTGAAGTGGTCAATGACATCAGTAAGTTAGATACAAACTCAGTTGTCAAATCCGGTGATTTCCGGCTTACAAGTTATGAGTGGGGTGTTACCTATTCTGCCCTGCAACGTGCAACAGAAACTACAGGCGACAAAAAGTATGCGGATCATGTAAAAACAAGATTTGATTTCTTAAGTAAATGGGTAGCCGCCGTAAAAGAAAAATTTCCAATAGAGTATATACAAAGGAAAAGATTGTTTAATCAGCCGATAACACCGCATGCACTAGATGATGCAGGTGCAGTTTGCGCTTCTATGATAAAGGCACAGCGAAGCGGATTGACAACTGATCTTCGCCCCATGATCGATAATTATATAAATTATGTTTTTACAAAAGAGTATCGTTTCAAAGATGGTACTATCGGAAGAAACCGTCCTCAAAAAAATACATTATGGCTGGATGATCTATACATGTATATACCTGCTGTTGCACAAATGGGAAAGCTCACTGGCGATAAAAAGTATTTTGATGATTGTGTTAAACAAGTCCTCGACTACAGTAAGAGAATGTTCAATAAAGAGAAAGGTTTATATATGCATGGCTGGGTGGAAAGCATGGAAACACATCCTGAGTTTCGATGGGCAAGAGCTAACGGATGGGCACTGATGGCCATGAGTGAACTGCTTGATGTATTACCAGAAGATCATTCGGGAAGAGCTGCAGTGTTGCAGCAATTTAAAGATCATGCAAAAGGACTTGCAGGACTTCAAAGTAGTTCGGGTTTCTGGCACCAGTTATTAGACAGGGAAGATTCTTATTTAGAGACATCAGCTACAGCAATCTATTCTTATTGTATTGCACATGCCTGTAATAAAGGCTGGCTTGATCCAATGAGCTATGGGCCAATGAGTATATTGGCATGGAATGCTGTATCAACAAAGATCAACGATAAAGGCCAGGTGGAAGGAACATGTGTAGGAACCGGAATGGCATTTGACCCGGCATTTTATTATTACCGCCCAGTAAATGTTTTTGCAGCGCATGGCTATGGCCCTGCAATATTAGCTGGGGCAGAAATTATTGAGTTACTCAATAATTTTTCATTTGAGATAAATGACAGTGCATTACAATTGAAAGAAAAGAAAAAATAATTAAGGGCTAAAGCCCAACTTAGAAAAACAGCTCAATTGCCCCGGTCTTAAGACCGGGGCAATTGAAAAGACGGAATTTCATGGGCTTTAGCCCAAAACATTTTTTAGTTGAAAATAAACCCCATCAAATGAAGACAGGATTTGTTTTAATTATTTCTGTTTTATTATTTACAAGTGCTTATTCTCAAAGAAAGCTTACTGTTATTGCAGATAAGCCAGTTGCTTCAATAGCTCCAACTATGTGGGGCGTTTTTTTTGAAGATATAAACTTTGGTGCTGATGGTGGTTTGTATGCTGAGTTGGTGAAGAATCGTTCCTTTGAATTTCCAACAGCAATGATGGGATGGCGGGAAAACAGGGTAAATTACCAGAAAGGAAGATTTCTTATTATCAACAAATCTGATAACTCAACTAATACACGATTTGCGAGAATAACTATCAACAACCCGGAAGGAAATTATTCATTAAGTAATGACGGATTCCGCGGAATTGGTTTGCATAAAGAGAAGCAATATGATTTTTCTATTATGGCCAGGACAGAGAGACCAACCAATATTAAAATAAAAGTACAGTTGCTGAATTATAGCGGTAAAGTTGTCGGGAGTTCTTCAATAGAAAATTTCAACAGTGACTGGAAAAAATATTCTGTAAGTCTTACAACAACTGATACTACACAAAAAGGGAAACTCAATTTGATATTTGAAGGAGAGGGAGTGATTGATATAGATATTGTTTCATTATTTCCGCATGACACATGGAAAAACAGACCGGGAGGATTAAGAAATGACCTGGTGCAAAAGATCGCTGATCTAAAACCGGGCTTCATCCGCTTTCCGGGCGGATGTATTGTAGAAGGGAAAGATCTATCTAACCGTTATCAATGGAAAACAACAGTGGGCGATGTGTATGACCGTACTTTAATAATGAATCGATGGAATGTAGAGTTCCGTAATCGCCCCGCACCCGATTATTACCAAAGCTTTGGTTTGGGCTTTTATGAATATTTTTTATTAGCCGATGATTTGGGCGCAGAGCCATTGCCGATTTTAAATTGTGGTATGGCCTGCCAGTTCAATAGTGGTGAGGTTGTTGCCATGGATGAATTGCAGCCTTATATTGATGATGCACTCGACCTAATTGAATTTGCCAATGGCGCCACAACTACTAAATGGGGAAAGCTGAGAAATGATATGGGTCATCCTGCTCCATTCAATTTGAAATTTCTCGGTGTGGGAAATGAACAATGGGAGCCGCAGTACATTGAACGATATAAAATTTTTGAGAAGGCAATTCTTTCAAAATATCCTGAAATAAAAATTGTATCGGGTGCCGGCCCTTTTGCTGAAGGTGAATATTTTAATTATGCATGGAAGGAGTTGAAGCAATTAAAACCTTCATTGATCGATGAACATTATTATAAACCACCAACATGGTTTTTTAACAATGCAAGCCGTTATGATACTTATGAAAGAACGGGCCCAAAGATCTTCGCTGGTGAATATGCTGCACATTCAAAGGAAAATGCAGAAGCGGAAAGCAGAAACAATTGGGAATCTGCGTTAGCGGAGGCGGCATTCATGACTGGATTAGAAAGAAATGCTGATATCGTGCAGATGTGTTCTTATGCTCCTTTGTTTGCACATGTAGATGCATGGCAGTGGCGACCTGATCTGATCTGGTTTGATAATTTGAGAACAGTTGCTACGCCAAATTATTATGTACAGAAATTGTTTTCTACTAATAAAGGAACAGATGTAGTAAAAATTTTACAGGATGGAAATATACTAGCGGGTAAGGATAGTTTGTTTGCCAGTTCAGTTATTGATAAAAAAGCAAATGAACTTATTGTTAAGTTGGTAAACAATTCTTCAACTCCGCAAATGATCGAATTGAATATAGAAGGACTTAAGCTGGCAAAAAATAACGCATCGTTTTTTCAGCTATCAGGAAATGATCTGTACAGTTATAATAAACTGGATGAACTGGATAGGCTAGCTCCATTGAAAAAATCGTTTGAAGTAAAATCAAATAAAATAAATCAGCAATTAGCTCCATATTCTGTTAATGTGATCAAACTTTCTTATTTAGTAAAATGAAACAGGTAACATTTGTAATATTTTTTTTAGCTCTTGCCTGTTCTCTTCAGGCACAGCAAACATCTTTCAAATTTGATTTTGGATCAGGTAAAGTTGCACCCGGCTATATTCAAATAACATCCGATTTAAAATTCAGTTATCAAACTGGATATGGTTTTGATCAGAATTCAATTGTTGAATCAAAAGACCGTGGAGGTGATCCGTTAACGTCAGATTTTATCACCAGCGATAAACCATTTTACTTTTCAGTAAAACTTCCCGATGGAAACTATGATTTAAAAGTCATCATAGGGGATAAGCTGGAAAATACATCAGCCACGATCCGTGCAGAATGCAGGAGGTTGATGGTTGAAAAGGTCACATCAATGAAAGGCAAAACCACAACTGTCAACTTTACTGTGCATGTAAAGGATTCTTTGATCAGGGATGCTACTGGTAATGTTGTAAAAAAAATAAGATTGAAGGATAGGGAAGTCGGTTATCTGCATTGGGATAATTTGCTAACACTGGAATTTAATGGAGCTAACCCAAAAATATGTGCTGTGGAAATTACTCCCAACAAAACTGCACCAACAATTTTTTTAGCGGGTAATTCAACTGTAGTTGACCAAGATAGGGAGCCCTGGGCTGCGTGGGGTCAAATGATTCCAAGTTTTTTTGAAGGGAAAAAAATTGCAGTTGCCAACTATGCTGAGTCGGGTGAAGCGTTGAATTCTTTTATCAGTGCAAGACGGTTGGAAAAAATTTTGAGTTTAATGAAAGCAGGCGATTATTTATTCATTGAATTTGGCCACAATGATCAGAAGCAGAAAGGTGAAGGTGTTGGACCATTTACCAGTTATAAACGTGATCTAAAGTTTTTCATCAGTGAAGTAAGAAAAAAAGGCGGCATTCCTGTGCTCGTTACTTCCATGCATCGAAGGAATTTTGATTCAACAGGTCATATCGTTAATACACTCGGCGATTATCCCGAAGCAGTGCGGCAAACAGCAAAGGAAGAAAATGTTGCATTGATCGATTTAAATGCAATGAGTAAAATATTGTATGAAGCATGGGGACCTGAAAAATCAATTAAGGCATTTGTTCATTATCCAGCCAATACATTTCCCGGGCAGAAAACGGAATTAAAGGACAATACCCATTTTAATACCTATGGTGCGTGGCAGATAGCTAAATGTATTATGAAGGGAATAAAGGACGCAAAACTTAATATAGCAAAATATTTAAGAAAAGATATTCCTCCATTTGATCCTGGTAAACCAGATCCAGTTGAAAAATGGAACTGGCCGCTGAGTCAAATGGTAACTTCTTCTAAACCTGATGGAAATTAAAAGATCTAGGTTTAATGATAAAACAATGAGAGGTTTAAATAAACTGCATGCTGTTTTGACTATTTATTTTGTAGTATGCTTCACTGTATCTCATAGCCAGCCAGCACAAACACCCCCTATGGGCTGGAACAGTTATAATTGTTTCGGATCTGCAGTGCATGAAGATGAAGTAAAATCCAATGCAGATTATGTAGCAAAGAATTTAAAACAATATGGCTGGCAATATATAGTAGTAGATTTTTTATGGTCATATGACAATCCTCCCGGGAGTAAAATTGGCAACCCTTACCAAAGACAATTACAGGATGGTTCCTATGTTCCCTGGCTTACAATGGATAAATGGGGGAGATTGGTTCCGCATACACATAAATTTCCTTCAGCATTTGGCGATAAAGGATTTAAACCATTAAGTGATTATGTTCATTCACTCGGATTAAAATTCGGCATTCATGTAATGCGTGGCATACCACGCCAGGCTGTATGGTCTAAATCACCTGTATTAGGAACAAATGGAATAACAGCAGATATGATTGCTGATACAAGTTCTACCTGTTCATGGATGAATCATATGTACGGACTGAATATGAGTAAGCCGGGTGCGCAGGAATATTTGAATTCGATTTTGAATTTATATAAAGATTGGGATGTTGATTTTATAAAAGTAGATGATATAGCACGACCTTATCATTTGGAAGAAGTAGAAGGATATGAAAAAGCGATTGCAAATTCTGGCAGGCCAATGGCATTTAGTATTTCTCCCGGTGAAACACCAGTACTAAAAGCCAATCATGTAAAACAGCATACGAGTATGTGGCGTATGGCGGATGATTTCTGGGACAACTGGAAGATGATATTACAGATGTTTGATTATGCAAAAAGTTGGGAAGGCACTGGCAGCCCCGGTCACTGGCCCGATTGTGATATGATACAGATTGGCAAGCTTTCAAAACGTGGCCCTGTTGGTCCGGAACGTTATAGCCGTTTTACAGAAGATGAATTGTATACACATATGAATTTCTGGTGCATATTCCGATCACCGTTAATGCTGGGTGGTCATCAACCCGAGAACCGCGAGCTGGAATTGAAATTATTTACCAATGAAGAAGTGCTGGCAGTAAACCAGCATGGAGAAAATCCAAAACAGTTATATAAAAAAGATGGAAGCATGGTTTGGGTATCGAATGTAAGTGGTAGTAAGGATTGGTATGTTGGTTTATTCAATATCAGCGAAGATGCACATGATGTAGCAGTTGATTTTTCAGCATTGGGAATAAAAGGAAAAATAACAGTAAGGGATTTGTGGAAGAAAATGGATGTTGGAAGTTTTAAAAAAACATATAAACAGAATATAAATAAACATGCATCAGTATTGTTGCGTTTAACTGTTGAATAAAATAGCAATAATGAATTACTTCAAAGTCATAATATTCTATTGTTTGTTTCAAATTTGCGGAACATTATTATTTGCACAATCACCAACAATACAGGTTGATTTAAAAAAGGAATTGGGTGAAATGAAACCTGTCTGGGCATGGTTTGGTTATGATGAACCAAACTATACCTATATGAAAGATGGGAAAAAATTATTATCAGAGATCGCTGCATTAAGCCCGGTGCCTGTTCATGTAAGAGCACATAGTTTATTGGTTACAGGGGATGGAAAACCCTCATTGAAATGGGGAAGTACCAATGCATATACAGAAGATGCTAATGGAAAACCTGTTTACGACTGGAAAATCATTGATAGCATTTTTGATACTTATGTACAACGCGGAATGAAACCGCTGGCACAAATTGGGTTTATGCCACAGGCATTATCTACTAATCCTGATCCATATAAACATAATTGGAAACCCGGAGATCAATATTCTACAATAATTTCCGGCTGGGCTTACCCCCCGAAGGACTATAACAAGTGGGCGGAACTTGTTTTTCAATGGGTGAGACATAGCGTTAATCGTTATGGAAAAAAAGAAGTGGAAAGCTGGTGGTGGGAATTATGGAATGAACCCAACGGCTACTGGAAAGGGACACAGGAAGAATTTTTTAAACTATATGATTACACAACCGATGCAGTAAAAAGAGCTTTACCAACTGCAAAGATCGGTGGAATAAATATTGCAGGAACTGCCGGTGCAGGTGCACAACAATGGATGCATGCTTTTATAAAACATTGTTTTTCGGATACCAATTATGTAACAAAAAAGATCGGTGCACCTGTCGATATGATCTTATTTCATGCCAAAGGATCGCCAAGAGTAGTAGATGGTCATGTACAAATGAATATGGGAAGACAATTATCGGATATAAATGCCGGTTTTAAATTCGTAGCATCTTATCCTCAATTAAAAAACCTTCCTGTAGTAATTGGTGAAAGTGATCCCGAAGGTTGTGCAGCATGTGGTATGAAAACAAATCCTTCAAACGGGTACCGTAACGGAACGATGTATTCAAGTTATACAGCAGCTTCTTTTGCCAGGAAATATTTATTGGCGGATTCTTTCAAAGTAAATTTTTTAGGCGCTGTTACCTGGGCATTTGAATTTGAAGATCAGCCCTGGTATTATGGTTTCAGGGATTTAGCTACTAATGGAGTTGATAAACCAGTATTGAATGTTTTCAGAATGTTTGGAATGATGAAAGGAAAAAGAGCAGAAGTAAAAGGCAACCAGATGTACGATCTGAAAACGATGGTGGATTCAAGCGTAAGAAGATCATATAATGATGTTGGCGGGCTGGCAGCTAAGGATAAAAAATCGGCAACAGTAATGATCTGGAACTACCATGATGATGATGTGATGAAAGCTGCATTACCTGTAGCAGTAAGTATTGATGGGTTGCCTTCGACATTAGTAATACTTACACAATACCGCATTGATGATGAACACAGCAATTCATATGAAGTGTGGAAGAAAATGGGTTCGCCGCAAAGTCCGACTGCAGAACAGATTTCAACATTAGAAAAGGCAGGCCAGTTACAAACGATCGGCAAATCTGAAAAATTAAAAGTTATATCAGGTAAACTATCATTAAGTATATCATTACCGCAACAGGGAGTTTCTTTGCTAAAGCTGGATTGGTGATTTAATCAAATAAAAATTTTTCACAATGAAAAAATATTTAGTTGTCGTAATATTTTTTACAGAAATATTATTGTCAGTTACGATTCATGCTCAAATCGGAAAACGTTTCCCATCTGAACGTAAAGAAGTTATTGATCCTGTTACTGGCACCAAACTTTTATTTCTTACCAGCACACAAAGCGGTGATTCAAAAATTTATCAAACACATAATCAATGGACATCTGACGGGCAGTGGCTTATTTTTCGATCCAATCGTGTAAGAGGCGAAGCGATGGCAGTGAATGAAAAGACAGGAGATATTGTGCAGGTTACAGAAGGTGGTTACACAGGCATGCTGAATATTGCACGCAAATCAATGAAGTTGTATTTTATGCGTAATCCAAAAACTGATACGATCCCAACTACGCCGGGAGATACAGCTCGTCGTCGTGTACAAAGCCCGGTTCAAATTATAGAAGTGGATCTTGAAAAATTATTTGCCGACAGCAAAGCAGGGACATTAAAAAAGGGAGATGTGTACCAACGCATTTGTGGTACTACACCAAAGGAGTTAGGTGCAGGTGGTGATATGGCACTTGATGGTGATGAAGAATGGGCTTATTTCCGTGTAGGTGTGCAAGAAGCAACAAAGCATTTAGCTCCGGATACGAAACTGGAAAAGAATTTTGGTCCACGTAATATGGGGGCAGGGCCATATGGTATTGCAGGCATGAATATAAATACCGGTGAAATAAAATATGTCATCTCTGTTCCTTTTCAGATCGGGCATATACAAACCAATCCATGGGTAGGTGGCGAAATTGTTTTTTGCTGGGAGACCGGCGGTAAATCACCACAACGTACATGGACGGTGATGAGTGATGGTTCAGGTCTTCGTCCGCTCTATCCCGAATCGGAATATGAATGGGTAACACATGAAGCGGTTACTGGTAAAGATGAAGTAGCTATTGCGATCATGGGTCATCGGAAAATTCCCGGAACGAATAAAACTGCTGAAGCAGGCACACCGGTGAGTGGCGCTAATCCAGGACAAGAAGCTGCATGGGGTCCTTCCGGTACAAGAGAAAAACCAACTGGCCTTGGAATTGTAAATCTTCGTACGAGAGAGATGATAATTGTAGGTCAAACAAAAAGTGGAAGTGGCCTCTGGCATGTAAGTGCTTCACCAGATGGGCGATGGGCCGTAGGTGATGATTTTGCAAGAAATATTTATTTGATTGACCGGCATACAAGTGAAATGATGTTGCTTTCGGCCGGGCATAAAACAACTGCAGCAGATCACCCGCATCCAACAATGAGTCCTGATGGCACAAAAATCCAAATTCAATCAGCGATGTTATCTGCTGATAACAGGAGCATGAATATTTGCATTATTCCTGTTCCGGAAGAATGGTTAAAGAGAGCTTATAAATGAGGATATGAAAAGATTAATCAAATATTCTCTTTCAGTTACACTGTTTTTGTTATTGCTAAACATAGACAACGCAAAAGCACAGCTACTCAATATTAAAAACGATATATTCTGGAAAACAAAAGACGATCGTCCGATTTACAGCCAGGGTGGTGGAATATTCAAATTTGCAGATCCGGTAACTGGTGAAAAAAAATATTACTGGTATGGCGTTCATTATAAAGAAGCCGAGACTTATCGTAACGATCCATCGGTAACATTACCCAATGCTACATTTGAAACGGTAACCTGTTATAGTTCTACCGATTTGATCAACTGGACATTTGAAGCGGATGTATTCACTAAGGAAGAGGCATTTAAGACTATCCCGAAGACATGGGTGGGGCGTTTGGGTGTTGCCTATATCAAAGAGTTGAATAAATATACAATGGTAGTTCAGCATGGTAACCAGGTGCTGATTACTGTCGCTGATTCACCAACGGGTCAATTCACATGGCATCAGCGAATAAACATGAAGGATATGATTGGTACTACAAACACTGGCGATCAGACGATTTTTACAGATGAAGAAAGCGGAAAATCTTATCTAATTTATTCTTACGGCAGTGGAAGAAATAAGATATACGTTTCAGAAATTGGTGTGAAGGATGGAATGGTAAATCTGTTGGACTGCACAAAGGTTTTTCAGGGAGAAAGCAGGGAAGGGAATTGTATGTTTAAATACAAAGGCAAATATTACATGGCCGCATCTAACATTTATGGATGGGATGCTTCTTATGCTTATTACCTGGTTGCCGATGATATTCGCGGACCTTATTTACCAACAAATGATATGCAAGTGATGAAGGGAAGTGAAAATGATTATGCACATGTAACTCAAACTGGATTTTTCTTTAATGTGAAAGGAAGCAAACAGGAAACTGTTATTTACTGTGGTGACCGATGGGCTGATTTTGCAGGAAATGGATTAGGTTATAATCAGTGGTTTCCGCTTTCTTTTGATGGAAGCGTTCCTTATTTTAATTCACTCGGCTCCTGGAATATAAATGCAAAAACAGGCGAATGGAAAGTTGGCAGGGATAATAATTATGTAATGAATGGAAGTTTTGAAGCAGATAGAAGAAGAATTCCAAGCCATGTGAAACCTGTACAAGAGCATTTGCTGGGTTGGATCACAACAGTTTTGGATGGCAACAAAGTTTCTCTCGATAGCAATAATTCACCGGTCTTGAATTATTTCAATACACAAAATGATCGGAATATTGTAATTGGGGAGAAAAGCTTACAGATAAACGATAAAGTCAACTTTAAACGAAAAGTATCACAAACAATAACTTCATCACCTTATGTAAAGTTGGAAGACGGTGATTACTTATTAACTGCCAAAGTGAGGAACAGCAGTGGTTTTGTCAGACTTGAAATGTATGCTGAGAGTAATGGTAAAATATTTAAGTATAATATAAAGAATGAAAATGCGGGTTGGATAGCAATTAAAATTGAACATATAAAAATAAAGAATGGAAAAGCAGAGATCGGTTTTGAAGCAGAAGCTGAAGCAAATGCTTTTTGTTATGTGGATGATGTAGTGTTGGTTAAAAATTAAAATGTAACATGAAAAGAACTTCAATATATTTTGCTGTGATATTTTTATTTAGCAATATAACTTATGCGCAGAATGACAATAGAATAACTGACACGACATTTCAAGCAAATGGAAATCCCATTATTCGTCATAAATACACTGCCGACGCGGCAGCACTGGTTTTTAAGGACAAAGTTTATCTCTACACCGGGCATGATATAGCTCCGCCAAAAGAAAACCGTTATGTAATGCATGAATGGTTATGCTTTTCAACAACAGATATGGTAAACTGGAGAGAACATCCTTCACCATTAAATGTAAAAGCATTTAAATGGGCTAAAGATGATGCCTGGGCCAGCCAGGTGATTGAACGCAATGGAAAATTTTATTGGTTTGTTGCAATCACTCACGACAGTACACATAGAGGAAAAGCGATCGGTGTCGCAGTCAGTGATAGCCCAACTGGTCCTTTTAAAGACGCAATTGGCAAAGCACTTATTACAAATGATATGACCACTGAAGCAAAGATCAGTTGGGATGATATTGACCCAACTGTTTTTATTGATGATGACGGGCAGGCTTATTTATTCTGGGGCAATACCACTTTGCATTATGTAAAGCTGAAGGAAAACATGATTGAAATGGATGGTAATTTTAAAAAGATTGATCTTCCAAAATTTACAGAAGCTCCATGGGTCCATAAAAGAAATGGTTGGTACTATCTTTCTTATGCTTATGAATTTCCGGAGAAGATAGCCTATGCCATGAGCCGCAATATCAATGGTCCCTGGGAGTATAAAGGGATACTGAATGAAATTGCAGGCAACAGCAATACCAACCACCAGGCAATTATAAATTTTAAAGGAAAGAATTATTTCATTTACCATAATGGAGCACTTGTACCAGATGCAGGCAGTTTTCACCGCTCAGTTTGTATTGATTATCTCTATTATAATAAAGATGGGACTATAAAGAGGATAATAATGACTTCTGAGGGTGTAAACCCTGTAAAATAGCAGGACTGTACAGGACACAAAAAAGCACCTGAAGGCCGTACTTTATAGACTAAAGATTGCTTGAAATGAAACTCCAAAATTTTCCTGTTGCAGCATTGCTGACTGCAATGATTTTTACTTGCATCTCTTCTTTTGTTCTTGCCCAACCAGTAATGGAAACCGGCGGACAAAAAATGCCCGATGAGTGGATCGATAAAGACACACATCATAAAATAATTAAGCTGTCAAGAATGGAAGGCAGCAGCTATAGTTTTTACTTTCACAACAATCCTTTCATCGGGAATAAGATGGTTTTTTATAATACTTCCCCGCAAAAACCAGAAGAGCAAGCAGCCAAAGTAGAGATCAGTAATACCAGTGCAAGAAACCGCCAAATATATTGGGTTGATTTAAAGACCCTGAAAATCGATCAGCTTACAAATCACGAGACTGCAATGAATGGTGAGATCGTTTCAGCAAAAACAAAAGAAGTTTTTTTCCAGGTAAAGGATAGTGTGTTTTCTGTAAATGTGGATACAAAAAAAGAAACTTTGGTTTATGTTTTCCCGAATGATTTTAAAGGTACCATAACTGCTGTTAATGCTGATGGCACTTTGCTGGGCGGTGCTAAAAGCAGCGATGAAGAAAAAGAGTTGTTCAAAAAGTATCCAAACAAATCAAGTTATTTCAATATCATTTATGAAGCGAAGCTTCCACGTACATTATTTACTATTAATACAAAGACCAAACAGCTTGATAAAGTACATTCAGACACTGCATGGCTGAATCATGTGCAGTTTTCAGCGACCGATCCTGATCTATTAATGTTTTGTCACGAAGGACCCTGGCATAAAGTGAATAGAATTTGGACGATCGATGTAAAAACAAAAAAGATAACCCAGATCCATAAAAGAATAATGGATATGGAAATAGCAGGACATGAATGGAGCAGCGCGGATGGAAGTATAATCTGGTATGACTTGCAACAGCCACGCAACACAAACTTTTTCATAGAAGGCCACAATGTAAAAACGGGAGAAAAAACAAAATACGAGTTACAAAGAGATGAATGGAGCATTCATTTCAACAGTACAAAAGACAATAAATTATTTTGTGGTGATGGAGGTGACCCAGGTCAGGTTGCAAAAGCAAAAGATGGCATGTGGATATACTTATTTACACCTAGTGGTAATAAATTTGTTTCGGAGAAGCTAGTTAACATGAAAAATCATAAATACAGTTTAGAACCCAATGTGCATTTCAGCCCTGATGAGAAATGGATTATATTCAGAGCCAACTTTGAGGGAGAAACAAATGTGTATGCAGTGGAAGTGAAACCCCATACCCCTAAAGGGGATTAATGGAGAAGTCTATTCGTTTGTAAAGTTCTTAAAGCCCCGTAGGGGCTTAATATTGGTAGCACCGAAACCCGGTGTAAGGAATAATGATACACGAAGCGAACCCCTTAGGGGTTCAATATTTTCTTATGGTGAATGAATGCTTGATAAAATGGCGAATAATTGATATGTGTTGAATAGAATTGTTGTAGTACAAGAGTGCGACGCAACAAAAGTTTAATAGTAGCACTAAGCTGGTAAACAAAATAAAAATTTCACTTTGAAAAAGATATTCATCATTTGTTTTGTAATCTTCTTTACAACAGATATTCCTGCACAAATAAAATGGCCGGCCATAACACAACAAACAAAACCATGGACAAGATGGTGGTGGGAAGGAAGTGCCGTAAATAAAAAAGATCTGACATGGTGCATGGAACAATACCAACAGGCAGGATTGGGTGGCATGGAAATAACACCGATATATGGAGTGAAAGGTGCAGAAGCTCAATTCATAAATTTTTTATCACCGAAATGGGTGGAGATGCTGCAATATAGTTTGACTGAAGGAAAAAGATTAGGTCTTGGTATTGATATGGCAACAGGTACCGGCTGGCCTTTCGGCGGACCATGGGTTCAGGATAAGGATGCGAGCAAATACATAGCTTTTAAATCCTATTCATTGAATGGAGGTGAAATGCTGAAAGATACTGTTCAATACAGGCAGGAAAGTTTTGTTCGCACTGCCAATGGTAAACCACTAAAAGTGGATCAGGTTTTAAATCCCATAACAGCAAATAAGAACTTACAGGAAATGGCATTGGACCAGGTGAGATTTGATGTAATGCTGCCATTAAAATTGCTGATGGCTTATGATGAGAAAGGAAAATCAATTGATGTAACAAAGAATGTTGTGAATGGAAAATTAAAGTGGACGGCTCCTGCGGGTAATTGGAGACTCATTGCTTTGTTTGAAGGGCTGCATGGTAAAATGGTTGAAAGAGCTGCACCCGGTGGTGAAGGACGAGCTATTGATCATTTTAACGGGCAGGCATTAAAAAATTATTTATCAGAATTTGATAAAGCATTTGCAGGAAAAGATATTTCATCATTGCGAAGCTTTTTTAATGATAGTTATGAAGTAGATGATGCAAGAGGCCAAAGCAACTGGACACCAGATCTTTTTAATGAATTTAAAAAGCGTCGTGGGTATGATCTGAAAAATGAATTGCCAGCTTTATTTGCAACCGATAATTCCGACAGGCATACAAGAGTATTGTATGATTACCGGGAAACTATTTCTGATCTGCTATTGGAAAAATTTACACAGCCCTGGCACGCATGGGCAAAAGCAAAAGGGAAATTGATCCGTAATCAAAGTCATGGTTCGCCTGCAAATATTCTGGATCTCTATGCAACGATTGATATTCCTGAAACAGAAGGAACAAATCTTACCCGGTTTAAGTTTGCTACTTCATCAGCACATGTAATGGGTAAGCCATTGGCATCTTCAGAATCTGCTACATGGTTGAATGATCATTTTCTTTCTACTCTAGGTGATGTGAAACTGATTCTCGATAAATATTTTCTCGGAGGAGTTAATCATATTTTTTATCATGGCACTAACTACTCTCCGAAAGATGAACCGTTTCCCGGTTGGTTATTTTATGCAGCGGTGCATTTTACACCTGCCAATCCTTTCTGGAAAGATTTCGGTACGCTGAATGCTTATGCGGCAAGATGCCAAAGCTTTTTGCAGGCAGGTAAACCATCGAATGATGTGTTATTATATTTTCCTTTTGCTGACAGAAACAATCTGCCGTCGAGAGGCGGTATGCTGCATCATTATGATGGTATGGAAGGTTTTGAGGGAACATCATTTAATAAATCAGCAGAAGAAATGCTGGAACTGGGTTATAGCTGGGATTTGATAAGTGACCGGCAAATTCAATTGTTGCAAGTTGTGAACGGTAAAATAAAAGCACCGGGCGACGATTATCAAACTCTTGTTTTAAGCGGAGTAAAATATTTACTGTTAACTACTTTGCAGAAATTAGTTTCATTGTCAAAAGCTGGAGCACAGATCATTTTTCATGATGGTGTTCCCAAAATGGTTCCGGGACTGAGTGATATTGAGAATAAACAAAAACAGTTTGATGCGTTAATTGGACAAATAAAATTTGAAACTACAAATGCTCCCGGTATTAATAATGCCAAATTGGGTAAAGGAACACTCTGGGAAGGTAAGGAACTGAAGTATTTACTGGCCAATGCAGATGTACGTCATGAAAGATATCTCGCAGAAGAAAAATTGAAATGTATCCGTAGGAAAATTGCCGGAGGCGAATATTATTTTATCACGAACGACGGTAAAGAGACTTTCAATAATTGGGTTTTACTGAATACGCCAATACAATATGCTGCATTGTATGATCCTATGCTGGAAAGAAGCGGTGTAGCAATGACAAGACAAGGGGATGCGAATACGCTGGATATTTTTTTACAACTGGCTCCCGGCGAATCATGCGTGGTGCAAACAGGTCCGGCAAAGTTCAGGGGAGCAATGTTTCCATATGCCAAGGTTGCAGGCGATGCTGTAACAATCAGTGGTGACCCGATAGCTATCGGGTGGAAGCTGAATTTTATTTCAGGCGGCCCTACACTACCAAAAGAAACAATAGTGGGTCAATTACAATCATGGACGGACTTGGCTGTAGAAGGAGTGAAAGAATTCTCAGGCACTGCGCAATACAGCATCAGTTTTAATAGGCCTGCTGGTAATCCCAGTTCATGGTTATTGAATTTGGGTGATGTAAAAGAATCGGCAACTGTAATATTGAATGGCAAAAAAATAGCTACACTGATCGGGCCTTCATATACAGTGGCAATTACACCAAACTTAATAAAGCCTGTTAATGACTTGCAGGTAATAGTAACCAATGGTATGGCTAACCGCATCATTGATTTGGATAAGAAAGGTATTCAATGGAAAAAATTTTATAATATAAATATGTCAGCACGGTTGGCGGAAAACCGTGGGGCCGATGGTTTATTCACCGCTGCTAAATGGCTACCCAAACCTTCAGGATTACTCGGACCCGTAACACTTACACCAATGAAATTTGAATGATGAGTAAACTTTTAATGCTTTTTATTTTTTGTGTTTCTTCAATAAACATATTTGCTCAAAAGAACGCTGCACCTAAACCTTTATATGATGATCCCGTTTATCATGGTGCTGCTGACCCGGTGATTATTTACAATAAAGCAAAGAAGAAATGGTGGATGCTCTACACCAATCGCCGTGCTTCTATCCAGGATTCAACTGTGCAGTGGGTGCATGGAACAAGAATAGGTATTGCAGAAAGTAAAGATGGAAGAACATGGAAATATGTTGATACCTGTAATATTAATTATCATGTTGATGAAGGCTATACTCACTGGGCGCCGGATGTGATCGAGCATAAAGGAACTTATCACATGTATCTTACTTATGTACCCGGTACATTCAAAGATTGGAACCATCCAAGAGTTATTATTCATCTTACCAGTAAAGATCTAAAAAACTGGAACTACCAGTCAACGTTGAAACTGGTGAATGAAAAAGTAATTGATGCTTCTGTGTTTAAAATAAATGATACGCTTTGGCGGATGTGGTATAATAATGAACGGGATGGAAAAAGTATCTGGTATGCTGATAGCAAAGATCTATACAACTGGACTGATAAAGGAAAAGCAATTGCAGCAAGAGGGGAGGGTCCTAAAACATTTTACTGGCAGGGGAAATACTTTATGATCGTTGATGCATGGAAGGGAATGGAAGTTTATTCAAGCAGTGATCTCCTCAACTGGAAAAAACAAGATTCAAGAATTTTGGAAAATCCCGGAAAAGGAAAAGATGACCAGGCCATTGGCGGGCATTGTGATGTGGTGGTAAATGAAGGAAGGGCTTTTGTGTGTTATTTCACACACCCCGGCCGAAGCAAAGCGAATCCTGCTCCAAGAGGTTCCTTTGATGATAAACGAAGTGTGATACAAATAGCTGAATTGAAATATATAAATGGTGAAATTATTTGTGACAGGGATGAACCAACACAGATAAAACTAAAACGATAATGAATGCTCAGGGCAGTTTTTATATTTTGCTTATTACAGTATACTCATGATTTGACTGCACAACAGAAACAATTTGTTGTTTCTGAAACTGCATCGACAAACTCATTCCCGGTATTTACTACATCGACGATTTCTTCCATTTGTATAGATAATAATGATGCTAAAGTAGTTTCCATTGCAGCTGATGCATTTGCTAAAGATGCAGAACTGGTTTCCGGTAAACAAATGCAAGTGAGTAATAGTATCCAACCGGGAACAGTGAGTATAATCGCAGGCACGATTGGCAAATCAAAATTCATTGATGAAATGATAAAGCAAAAGCAGCTTGATGTGTCTTCTGTTAAAAACAAATGGGAATCCTTTATCATAAAAGCTATTGATAAAAATAAACTGGTTATTGCTGGCAGTGACAGAAGAGGCACAGCTTACGGCATTTTTCATTTGTCAAGGCTGATGGATGTTTCTCCCTTTGTATGGTGGGCAGACGTATTACCTGTAAAGAAAAAGCAGTTATATGTTTCAGGTTCTTATATTTCAAAAGAACCATCCGTTCAATATCGCGGTATTTTTATTAACGATGAAGATTGGGGGCTGCAACCATGGGCGGCAAAAAATATGGATACGGATATAAAAGATATCGGTCCGAAAACCTATGCAAAGGTTTTTGAATTGTTGTTGCGGTTAAAAGCAAATTATATCTGGCCGGCTATGCATCCATGCACTAAAGCTTTCTATTACTACAAAGAGAATCCTAAAGTTGCAGATGATTATGCAATAATTGTTGGCAGCAGTCATGCAGAACCGATGTTACGTAATAACGTATTTGAGTGGGCAGTGAATTTTGAAAATGAGTATGGAAAGAAATCCGGTGAGTGGCGCTATGACACAAATAAGGATATAGTTTATAATTACTGGAACGACCGTGTTAAGCAAGCTACAAACTTTGAATCAGTTTTTACAGTAGGTATGCGTGGTGTGCATGACAGTGGTATGCCCGGGCCTAAAGATGCGGATGAGAAATTAAAACTGCTTGAACAGATCATTACTGACCAACGACAGATGCTGCAGAACAATTTTAAAAAACAGCCAGATAAAGTCCCGCAAATTTTTGTTCCTTATAAAGAAGTGTTGAGTTTGTATCGTCGTGGAATGAAACTGCCTGATGATATCACTATCATCTGGCCCGATGATAATCATGGATATATCCGCCAGTTACCGAATGAAGCAGAGCAAAAGCGGAGCGGTGGTCATGGGGTCTATTATCATTTATCTTACTGGGGTAGTCCGGCTGATTATTTATGGCTTTCTTCTATGTCACCTGCATTGATTGGCTATGAAATGAAGAAGGCTTATGATTACAATGCAAAAAAACTATGGGTGTTTAATGTAGGTGATATTAAGCCTGCTGAACTAGAAATGCAGTTTGCTTTGGATATGGCGTGGGATATTACAACTTACAATGCTACCAATCCTGATGTTTATATTCACAAATGGGCAACGGAAACATTTGGTAGTAAACCGGCGGCGGATATTGTACGAATTAAAAAACAATATTATCAACTCGCTGCATCAGGGAAACCAGAACACCTGAATATGTTGAAGTTTACAGCAAAAGAAATTTATCAAAGACTGGAAGCTTATCAGAATTTGTATGAGATGACGGATAGTTGTGCTGGAAAGATAGATAAGGATCTTACAGATGCATTCTTTCAATTAGTCAAGTACCCGGTTGAAGCTGCGGTCTTGCAAAACAAAAAAATATTATACCAGCAGTTAGCTGTGCAGCTGTTTAGGAGAAATAAAATTGATGAAGTAAAAGAAAACCTGCAGTTGGCGCAGCAGGCTTATCAAATTATTCCTGAAATAACGGAACGATACAACCGGTTTATTGCAAAAGGGAAATGGAATGGGATCATGAGCTGGCATCCACGTGACCAGAAAACATTTGATGCGCCACCTGTTTTTGACAGTTTGAAAATAACTGTAGATTCTACTTTGATGAAAAAGGAAATTAAAGAAGCACAAAGGGTACAGATTATTACTGCGCAGCAGGTATATAACACTAAAGCTACTACTGGTTGTTTACTTCTGCCGGGTTCAGGTATTAGTAATGCGGGACTGGTTCCATCTGTTAACGCAGCAAAATCTGTTATTCAGTATAAAACAACTTTAAATGCTGGTGTGTATAATATTATTGTAAAATGTTTGCCCACATTTGCAATGGAGAATGAACAGAAATTGAATTATAGTGTTTCATTAAATAATGATGCAATTCAGACTGTGAATGTAAATGCTGAAGCAGATTCACCTGTATGGAAGGAAAATGTGCTGAGAGGATTTTCAATTGGAGAGACGGTTCATATGCTGAGCACAAGCGGCACAGCTACTATTACAATTCAATTACTTAATAAAAATATTATTATCAACCAGGTTGAAATTTATAAAGTACAATAAGATGCGCAACTTACTATCAGGATTATTCCTGCTTTGTGCCGTTGTTTCTTCGGCACAACAGAAGCAAATACAGTATCTCAGCGGCACCGATGCCACACATACGATGCAATGGGATTTCTTTTGCACGGCAGGTCGAAATAGTGGCGAATGGAAAAAGATACAAGTGCCGAGCTGCTGGGAGCAGCAAGGCTTTGGCAATTATAATTATGGCCGTGATTATAAAACCAATGGAAAGAATGCAAGGTTTTATGATGAGCAGGGAATGTATAAATACCAGTTTAAAGTGCCTGCATCCTGGAAAGGAAAAAGTATCAATATCGTTTTTGACGGCAGCATGACGGATACAGAAGTAAAGATCAATGGTAAGTCAGCAGGAGATATACATCAAGGAGCTTTCTATCGTTTCAAATATGATATCACGTCACTTTTATTTTTCGATAAGCCAAATACATTGGAAGTAACTGTAAGTAAAATGAGCAGCGATGCCAGTGTAAATAATGCTGAGCGGTTAGCCGACTATTGGGTGTTCGGTGGCATCTTTCGTCCGGTGTTTCTTGAAGCAATGCCAAAACAATACATAGATTATGTTGGTATTGATGCAAAGCATGATGGAAAATTTGCCATGCAGGTTTGGAAAAAAGGATTGTCTCAAAATGCTTTTGTTGTTACCACCATTACAGATTCAAATAAGAAAGTTATTGCCTCGGCAAAAACTCCTGTTGCTAAGGCTGATGAAAATATAATTGTAAATACTCAGGCTCAAAATATCAAGCAATGGACTTCAGAAACACCAACCCTTTATAATGCGAATATTGTGTTGCAGGATGCAGCTGGAAAAAAATTATATGAGCTGAATGAAAAATTTGGTTTCAGAACTATTGAGATACGTTATGGCATGGGTGTTTATATAAATGGGACACAGGTAAAGTTCAAAGGAGTCAATCGTCATTGCTTCTGGCCAGAGACAGCAAGGGCATTAAGCAATGAGAATCAATTAACGGATGTTTTGCTGTTAAAAGAAATGAATATGAACGCCGTTCGTTGTTCTCATTATCCTCCGGATAAATATTTTTTACAACTGTGCGATTCAC
Organism: Bacteroidota bacterium; assembly: GCA_005882315.1. Lineage (NCBI taxonomy): Bacteria > Pseudomonadati > Bacteroidota > Bacteroidota bacterium. The sequence goes on along the minus strand of VBAR01000001.1, from coordinate 248,550 downwards.
TGGGCATTTATGTATTGGATGAACTGGCTGGCTGGCAAAAATTTTATTCATCAAAAGCCGGTGAACCGCTGGTAAAGGAAATGGTATTAAGAGATTTGAATCATCCTTCCATTATTTTCTGGGATAATGGTAATGAAGGCGGCACGAACAAAGACCTTGATGATGATTTTGTAAAATGGGATTTTCAAAAACGTCCCGTTATACATCCGCATCATCGCCCCGGCAACCAGTTCAATGGTATTGATTGCAACCACTATGAAGATTATTACAGCACACAGAAAATCCTAAACGATTCACTCATTTATATGCCCACTGAATTTTTACATGCACAGGATGATGGCGGTGGTGGTTCAGCGATGCAAGATTTCTGGGAGCTCCATTGGAAATCACAAAAATCTGCCGGTGGTTTTATCTGGGCAATGGTGGATGAATCGGTTGTAAGAACAGATTTAAATGGTATGCTGGATGCAAATGGCCTGAATGCAAATGATGGCATTCTTGGCCCGCACCGCGAAAAAGAAGGAAGCTTTTATGCATTGCGTGAAATTTTTTCTCCTGTTAAGCTTTCTTTATCCAATCAGTTGCCTTCAAATTTCAATGGAGAAATTGAACTTGAGAACCGGTTTCATTTTCTGAACACCAACCAGTGTACTTTTTATTGGGCATTGGTGGATTATAGCAAACCCTTCGATCGTTTTGATGGCTATGTTGTAAAACAAAAAGGAGTTGCGTCATCGCCAAATATATCCCCTGTTCAAAAGGGCAGCCTGAAAATTAATTTACCTGCTGATTATAAAAATTATGATGCGTTGGTGATCGTTGCAAAAGATAATTTTGGAAAAGAAATTTATAAATGGACTTCAAAAATAAAGGATAATGCTTCTTTGCTGCAAAACTTCGTTACACTAAAGAATGATTCAACATTTTTAAAAGAAACTGATACAGTTTATACGATCACAGGAGGTGAAGTAAGTATAGTGCTGGATAAAAAAACGGGCAGCCTTGTTACAACAAGAAATACGGCCAACGATTATGTGTTGTCATTTAACAATGGTCCTGTGCTGGTAAAAGGAAATGCAGCAGTTGTTTCGTCTAAAGCATACAAAGAAGAAAATAGCCAGGTGGTAGAGTTTACGTACAGCGGCAATATGAAATATGTAAAATGGAAAATGAATGCCAGCGGGTGGACAACGATGGAATATGAATATAGTATTGAAGGAGATCAACCATTTGCAGGTATCAGTTTTAATTATCCTGAGAATTATGTTTTGTCAAGCCGTTGGTTGGGTAAAGGCCCGGCACGACAATGGAAAAACCGGGTAGCTGGTACACCAATTAATGTATGGCAGAATATTTATAATAATACACATACCGGCTATTCGCCGGTTGTATATCCTGAGTTCAAAGGTTATTATGGAGAGGTTTCGTGGATGGAGCTTAGTACTGTGCAGGGTAAATTATATATCGCTAGTCCCGATACTGGTTTATTTGTCCGCCTCTTTGATTTTTATGCATTGAGTGATGCAATTAAACCGCATCCCGAAGTTCCTTTAGGTAATATTTCGTTTTTAGATTGTATTCCGCCGATTGGAACAAAGTTAGCAGTTGGTCTCACTACCAATACAAGAGTGTATGGCCCGCAAAGCGAATTGAATCATTTAAGTGGCAATAAAAAACGTACGTTGTATTTTTATTTCGGTATGCCAAAAACAATAAACAGCAAGGAGCAATATAGCAGACCGAAGGTTGATGAAGTATTTTAATTTTATTATGAACCAAACTGGATTACTACTATTAAACATCGTTGCGACGCTCCGTTCAAGTTTCTCTTCGCTATTCAGCAATAGCGTCGCAGTTTACCCTGAACTTGTCGAAGGGTCGCACACTTGTACTTCCTGTTCGCTATTGAACAAAGAGGTACGCTATCAGATATTAAAATGAAGAAATTATTTTTCTTATCAGTTTTATTATTGAGGTTCTCATGTACCGAAGCTCAGATCAAAGTCGATACAACCTTATGGCATGGAAAGGAGAGAACGGTTCATTACTATCCGCAAGGAACTGATTTTGTCTGTGAAAATGGTAAACTCCGTTTCAACCGTGCATTATATGGAACCAATACAGCTTTCAGAGTTGAAGCAGGCGATTTGCCTGAGTTCGCTATGTATATGCCCGGTATGGGAGGTAATCTGCGTTTTGCATTGATGAATGCCGATAAAAGAAAATGGTTGATTGAAGCGCAAAGTATAAAGACCATTTACAGGGCGGGTAGTATGTTATATGAGATCGAAGATCCATTACTCGGCAATGGAAAGCTATTTATTTCTGTATTGGCTTTAAGCAATGCAGAAGGTATGGTGGTTAAAATAAGATCAGAAAATATAACAGGCGATGTTCAGTTGTTATGGATATACGGCGGCGCATCAGGCAAAAAATTTTCAAGAGATGGTGATATTGGTGCTGACCCTGAATCATCTTTTTATTTGAAAGCTGAAAACTGTTCCGATAATCGCTACCAGTTGCTGAATGAAAAATTTGTTCTTACCTATGGCACAGGCAAAGTACTGACAGAAGAAGAACGGTATGAAATTCAAACTAAACCTGAGAGTCAGCTTACAGGTGAGATAGGTAATGCAAAAAAAATAACAGGGTTTTATCCATCTTCTTCATCTGCCAGGTTGATTGATGCCTCCAATCCGGAAAGGATTTTTAATCCACTTGACTCGGCTAAAAAAGACTTTTGTGTTGGAGGTAAATTGCAATTAAAAAATGTTGAAGAATATTTTCTGTTACACAATACAGCAACTCCAATTACGAAAAAAGCTGATCAGGAATTTAATGATGCCGAAGCAGTAAGAAAAAAATTGGCAGACAGAATTAAAATAAATACCCCTGATAAATATTTAAATACACTCGGTGCTGCATTATCTGTTGCTGCTGATGCTATCTGGGAAGAACCAACTTATATGCATGGCGCTATTGCCTGGCGTATGCGTTTGCCCGGCTGGCGGGGTGCTTATGTTGCTGATCCTCTTGGTTGGCATGACAGGGCAAGAACACATTTTGATGCGTATGAAAAATCACAGTTAACAACACCTGCAACAAGCGGCGTAGTGATGGATACTGCTTTAAATCTTGCAAGACATTTAGAAAAAATAGGCACACAATTATTCAGTGAAGGATATATCACCCGCAATCCAAATGGTTATATAGGTGCCCATCATTATGATATGAATCTTGGTTTTATTGACCAGTTGCTCAATCATTTTAATTATACAGGTGATATTGGGTATGTAAAAAAGATGTGGCCTTTACTGAAACGGCATCTTGCATGGGAAAAGAAAAATTTTGATGCAGATGGCGATGGCTTATATGATGCGTATGCAGCTATCTGGGCAAGCGATGCTATGCAATACAGTGGAGGAGGAGTTACTCATTCAAGTGCCTATAATTATCGTGCATTTAAAGAAGCTGCAAGATTGGCAAAACTGATCGGTGAAGACGGGGTGGCTTATGAAAAAGAAGCAAACAAAATATTAAATGCTATCAACAAAAACTTGTGGATGCCAGAAAAAGGTTGGTATGCAGAATATAAAGATTTACTCGGAAATAAATTACTTCATCCTGCTGCTGGTTTGTGGACCATTTATCATGCAATAGACAGTAAAGTGCCTGATGCTTTTCAAGCATACCAAAGTTTAAGATATATAGATAAGCAGATTCCGCATATACCTGTAATTGCAAAAGGTTGGGATGAAAAAGATTTGTACTTGTTAAGCGAAACTAACTGGCAACCTTATACATGGAGTTTGAATAATGTAGTATTTGCTGAGAATCTTCATACAGCTTTGGCTTACTGGCAGGGTAATAGAAATGAAGATGCATTTAAACTCTGGCGCAGTACTATTTTAGAAACAATGTATTTAAGTTCAAGCCCCGGAAATTTTCAGCAATTAAGTTTTTATGATGCAATACGGGGCGAATTATACAGGGACTTTGCAGATGGATTAGGAATGACAGCAAGAACTTTAGTGGAAGGTTTGTTTGGCATACAACCCGATGCGTTGAATAAACGATTAGTGATAAAACCGGGTTTTCCGGCAGCATGGGATAATGCATCCATACAAACGGCGGATATTAGTTTCGATTTTGTGAGAACGGGAGATAAAGAAGTTTACACAATCAAACAAAATACTTACGGGCATCTTGGTTTGCAATTGATCCTTCCTGCTTTGAAAGATAATATTGCTGAAGTATTTGTTAACGGTAAACCGGTTAAATGGAAGCCTGTTCAGAATACAATAGGGAGACCGTCTGTTGAGATTAATGTACCTGCGGGTGAAAACTATAGTATTGTTATTAATTGGAGGGGAAATAAATTAAGCCAGTTATTCTATCGTAAACAATTATACAATTATGAAAAATTGGTAGTCGATTCTAAAATTTTATCCGGGTTTGAATTATATGATCCGCAAAAAGTGCTTAGAGAAGTGTCAACAGGTAAAAATTTCCTTTCTGCCAGGTTCACAGAGAAAGGAGGGCACAAAACAATTTTTATAAAAACAAAGCAAGGTGCATTTACATGGTGGCAGGCTTTGGATATTTATATTACAGAAGAATATCCTATTGCTGAAGTAACGCCCATAAATGAAAAAAGACTTTTTGAAAAAATTGATTTGACTCCATCTTTCAACGATCCAGTAACACAGATTTTTAAAAACAAGTATCTCTCACCAAGACCAAAATCGCCAACGCTTCAATTGCCAACACAAGGAATTGGAAATTGGGCTTACCATTCTGTTCAGGTAAATATTTCAGATAGCGGATTAAGAACAATAGCTGGAACAAAAAATGAATTCATTACTTCAACAGGTATCCCTTTTCAGACACCCGGTACTACAAACTCAAAAAATATTGTATTCACTTCCATGTGGGACAACTACCCGGATTCAATTATCATTCCTTTAAAAGGAAATGCATCACATGCCTATTTCCTCATGGCAGGTAGCACCAATCCAATGCAGAGCCGGTTGCTCAATGGAGAAATTATTATCAGCTACACAGATGGTACTTCAGATCATCTTGAATTGAAAAATCCAGAAAACTGGTGGCCCATTGAACAGGATTATTACACTGATGGATTTGCTTTTACGACTGATGCACCAAAACCAATTCGCATTTCATTAAAAACAGGAAAAGAAATTCCCAAAGATTATAAATACACATCTATACGTGGTTTTTCAAACTTTGGTATTGATGGTGGTGCTGCAACAGTACTTAGTATGCCATTGGATAGTAAAAAGAAATTAAAGGACCTTGTTTTGAAAACAGTAGCCAATGATGTGGTTATCGGACTGATGAGCATAACACTGCTGCGATAAATCATACCTCTTTATCCAATAAGTTTTTAAATTTTATATTGAAGAAAAAATATTTTGTGCAACGACATTGATAATTTCTTTCCAGAACTTGCTAAAATATTTTTAGTATAAAAATTCCCCGACTGTAATTGATTTTTTTTTGCATTCAAAAAAAAATAAACTCTTTATAAAACAGGATGAAACAGGATAGTTTTTGCTATGGCACAAGTTAGGTTTGAAATACTAAAACTTGCTGTATGACAAAAACTGTTAAGACAATTTTTGCGATTCTGGTTTTTCTTTTGCCATTATTTGTATTGGCACAGGAAATAGTAATTAAAGGAAAACTCACTGATGAAACAGGTATGGGCATTCCCGATGTCTCTGTTACTTTAAAAGGAACAGCTGTTGTTACCAAGACTGATGCTTCAGGAAGTTTCTCAATCGCCGTTCCCGGAAATCTGAAGAACGCTCAGTTGACTTTTACCCATGTAAGCTACATGGAACAAACAATAAATGTTTCAGGAACTGAAGTGTCATTAACCATGCAAAAATCTACCACCCAATTGGATGATGTGGTTGTTATTGGTTATGGTACACAAAAGAAGAGAAATGTTGCTGGCGCAGTCAGTAAACTGAAAAATGAAAATTTTCAGGAAAGGGCTATCACCCGGGTAGACCAGGCATTGGTAGGACAATTGGCGGGTGTAAGAGTAAAGCAAAATACAGGCATACCCGGAAAGGCTTTTAGTATTCAGATACGTGGTTCAGGTTCTATCAGTGGAGGCAATGAGCCATTGTATGTATTGGATGGGTTTCCATTATCAGTTAATTCAAGCAATACCGGTAATGGTACTTTTACAACTGGTAACCCACTAGATAATATTAATCCCAACGATATTGAAAGCATTGAAGTATTGAAGGATGCTGCTGCGGCGGCTATCTATGGTTCAAGAGCATCCAATGGTGTTGTGCTGATCAACACCAAACGTGGCCGCACTGGTAAGCCTGTAGTTGACCTGGCTATTTATGGGGGATATAATGAAGCTTCTAAAAAACTGCAGATGATGAATGGCGACCAGTGGATTGAAAACGCCACGGAATTTATTAATGGAGCATACGTAGCCAAATACGGATCTGTTGGTGCAACCGCCAATGATGATCAAGCGACAAGGCTGGCAAAAAACGGTGGACTCTTTGATGCTAATTATATTCTTGATCCCCGATGGGCAATGCCCGGACATCCCGGTTTGGCATTTATAGACTGGCAAGATGCAATAGAGAGGAAAGGTAAAATGCAGAACTACCAGATTTCTGTCAGCGGTGGATCAGATGTTATAAAATATTTCATGTCTGGAAATTATACAAACCAGGAAAGCTTTATTCAGAACGTTGGTTACAAAGCATATTCACTCAGGGCAAATCTTGATATCGCCGCCTCTAAAAAATTAAGATTTGGTGTGAACATAGCGCCTACTTATTCCGAAACACAGGATCCGGGCATAGACGGACAAAACGCCATTTTTCACCAGATTCTAAGTCATTCGCCTGTGCAGGAAGATACGGTTGGCTTATTCACCAATACAGGAAAAAACCTGATCTATCTCTATAGTAATTCAATCATGCCATACGGCAGGTTAATGTACAGCAAAGGAACCACCAAAAGGTATCGTACAGTGGGTACAATTTATGGCGATTTACAAATTACCAAACAATTGAGTTTTAGATCTTCTGTCAACTTAGATAATACGGATAATATTGCCAACACCTATGTACCCTATATAATCGTTGGCAACGGTACTAAAGGAGTAAACGGGCAGCCCGATGTAAACCCGCGGATCTTTACCGGGTCCAACAATCTGCTTGCCAGCACCAGCGGCACCTATAACAGTTACCGGAGACAAACCTTTGTAAATGAAAACACCCTTACTTATAATAAAGTATTTAAACAAGTGCATAGCATTAATGTACTGGCAGGCTTTGCTTATAACTACGATCTTTTGGACAGGGCGACCATGAGTTCAAACGGAGGATATACCAGTGCTGTTATACAAACCTTAAATGCAGCAGCAGCTGTTACCGGTAATACTACATCAACTAAAAGTGTTTTGATCTCTTATTTCAGCCGGCTGCAATACGCATTCCAGGATAAATATTTTTTATCAGCAAGCTTACGTAGGGATGGGTCGTCACGGTTTGGCGTCAATAACCAGTTTGGTACATTTCCATCCATTTCTTTAAAATGGATAACAAGCGAAGAAGGATTTATGAAAGGACTCTCTTTTATCAGTGACCTGAAATTAAGGGGATCTTATGGGGTAAACGGAAACAATAATTTGCCGAATGATTACGCCAGCCTCGCCACGATTGGTTCTGCAGGATATGTACTTGGTGCACCTGCAGCAGTCATTGGCCAGGCGCCAAACGTATTGGCAAACCCCGATCTGAAATGGGAAAGATCTGAAACCTATGATATAGGTTTTGATTTCGGGCTATTCAAAAACCGGATAACCGGTTCTTTCGATTACTACAATAAACTAAATACAGACTTGTTATTGAATGTACAGGTTCCGTCAATAACCGGTTTTACATCTTATCTCACTAACATCGGTTCAGTAAGAAATGTTGGTGAGGAATTGGAATTGAACAGCCGCAATTTGGTTGGAAAATTTCAATGGACCACTTCCCTGAACATCACTCATAATACCAACAAAATTGAAGCACTTGCACCGGGACAAACTCAAATCATAATACCCCAGGGTAATAATGTAACCTCCCAGATTTTACGTGTAGGATATGCTTTAAACAGTATTTATGTTTTGCAAACCATTGGGTTTTTAACACAGGAGGATATTAATAAGAATGTTGCCCGTTACGGAGCAGAACAGGAAGGTGACTTAAAATACCAGGATACAAATGGTGACGGTGTAATAACTGAAGCAGATAAAGTAATAGTGGGACATCCAAACCCTGATTATACATATGGTATCACGAATACATTCCGGTATAAAGGTTTCGATCTGAATGTGCTGGTGCAAGGTCAGTGGGGGGGCTCTATTTATTCAGAATTAGGGAGAGCTCTTAACAGGCCCGGCCAAGGGAAGTCCGATAACCATACTGCAGACTATGTAGACAGGTGGCGATCGCCAACTAACCAGGGCGACGGAAGGTATGGAAAGACGTTTTCTAATTATTACAGCCCGATTACTTCCGCAACTGATAATTTATTCTCATCAGATTATATACGTGTACGCAACATAACACTGGGTTATAATTTGAAGACTTTGATTAAAACTAATTATATACATGGTGCAAGAGTGTTCTTGACGTTAGAAAACTTCTTCGGCCATGATAAATACAGCAATGGTCTGAACCCCGATGCAGTGAATACCAGTTCAAGTTCCAATGCAGCATTTCCGGCAGCGGGTGATTATGGCGGTATACCACTGCCAAAAGCATTGATATTCGGACTAAACTTTACTTTTTAATCACCCCTAATTTTTAAAAAAATGAAAAAAATATCATTCATCTTAATAATAGCGACCGGCATCTTAGCATCCTGCTCAAAAGATTTAGACCAGGTACCACTATCAACGGCAACCACTCCAACTTTTTATCAGCAACCAAGTGATTTTATACAAGCTGTTAATGCAGCTTACAATTCACTGAGGGGCTACCCCGACAGGCAGTTATTCCTTTCTGAAGTAAGGTCAGATAATATTTATCCAACCAACGATGTTGCCCGCGACCCTGATCCTATCAATAATTTTTCCACTGGCATTGCAGCTAATGTGTATGTGGAAGAAGCATGGACGGCAGATTTCAATGGCATCTTCAGGGCCAACACGGTTATTGAACAAATTGTCAAAAACAATACTTACGTCGGTTCTGCAGCTTTGGCAAACAGGTTAACGGCTGAAGCAAAATTTCTCCGGGCCTTTTATTATTTCGACTTGGTTAAGTTATATGGGAAAGTTCCGGTTATTGATCGTACGGTGACGGCTGCCGAAGCAACCACGATTGCACGTAGTTCTGTTGTTGATGTATATGCACTCATCATTGCCGACCTCCAGTTTGCAATAGCTAATTTGCCGGCCAATTACAGCGGTGTATTTCCTGCTTATACGGCAACCGATATTGGAAGGGCTACCAAATATGCTGCCGAGGCAACACTTGCAAAAGTTTACATGACCCGTTCGGGCCCTACGTATGGCATTGAAGGACCTGGTTTGGGGCTAAATGAATGGAGCCTTGCATTGCCTTTGTTGCAGGATATTATCAGCAACGGTCCTTTTGTCTTCAATCCACTTCCATATAGTTTTCCTACACCTGCTGCCGGCATTTTCTCTTATACCAATCAAAGCCCGGGACACACGACGGGTAACAGAGAAGCCATATTTGATGTAATGTATATTGGTGCTCAAAACCCTGTTTTAGGAGCTACCCATCCCTGGCAGCTTGTTCCACAAACTTATTTCAATATTTTAGGCAGCAATAGCACGGCATTAAACGGGGCTCTTGGAACGCCATCGGTATCGGCTAACCTCGTAGCTAGTTATGCAGTTGGTGATACACGAAAGTTGCCCTTTATTCACACAACAACTTTTGGAAGCGACACAAAGCCTTTCTTCAGAAAATACCTGGATACAACCAGGATATCAACAGCCAGCCGTTTTGATTGGCCCGTCAACTTCATCGCCATCCGGTACACCGATATACTCATGCTAAAAGCCGAGTGCATCTTACACGGCACTACCGGAACACAAGGTGATGTTGACGGTATTGTCAGCCAAGTGAGGGTAAGGGCCGGTCTGCCTGCTGTTACCAATGTTACACTGGCGCAGTTGTTTGATGAACGCAGAAGAGAATTTGCTGGTGAAGGTTTACGGTGGTTCGACCTGCAAAGAAGTGGCAATCTGATAACAATCATGGATGCGTGGAAAGCTGTGGAGGATGCTGCTCTTCACAAGATCAACCCGATAACAGCAAATCATATCATATATCCTGTTCCGCAAACACAGATGGATGCAGTACCCGGCCTATACATACAAAATCCCGGGTATTAAGAATTTCGCATAGCAGCAATCCAGTAACCTGAAGCCTGGTTGATCTTCTTCACGCCAGGCTTCTTTATTTTATTTCAAGTTCTTTTCTGTAATTACGGGGGCTTGTTTTTTTAATCAGCTTAAAAAAATGATTAAAGTTAGAAACATTGTTGTAGCCGCATTCATAAGCGATATGTTCAATGCTCTTGTCTTCATGGATAAGCAATTTACAGGCATGGCCAACCCGGATCTCGTTGATAAACCGGGTAAGTGTTTTTTGAGTCCTGGATTTAAAGAAACGGCAAAAGGCATTTGGGTTCATTGCAGCAAGATCCGCTACTTCAGCAAGTAATATATCCCGGTTAAAACTTTTCATCAGAAAACTGTAGACAGTATTCATTCTTTCATTTTCGTCATGTTGAAAATAATTTACATAACTGCTGCTGGCTAAAAACCGGTATTCTTCCGTAGTTGATAGTATGTAAATTACCTCAAGCAAAATTATCGTATGCTGGATACTGTTTTTTTCTTCTGTAGCTTTCTTTAATAAACTAATTAACCTTGTTTTGGTTTTACCGGTAATAAACATTCCTCTTTGTGCTCTGCGGAATAACTGTTTTATTCTTTCCACATTGCCAAAATCGTTCATGTGTTTTATAAATTTCTCAGGAGAAATAAATAACGATAATGAAACCGAATGCAATTTTTTGCTTTTAGGGAAATTTATATCTGTATTATACCATACATGCGGAATATTGGAACCAATAAAAACAAGTTCCTGTTCATCAAAATGTTCTACTGAGTCGCCAATTATTCTTTTACCGGCTCCTTTAATAATGTAGGCAAGCTGGCATTCTTCATGAAAATGCAATTCGCTGGGAAAATGGGCTTGTTTAACCTCCCGGATAAAAAAAATACTTTCAGGTGAAATAAATGCAGGAACTGGTTTCATATAACAGCAGTATCATTTTTATACAAATGGAAAAATAGCAATTTTTTTTGCATGTAAATCTGTGAATTTTTATTTACCTGCTAATTTATTGCCAAAACTCATGAACATTCTGTAAATAAACCCGGGATCCATGTTTTAATTTTAATCTCACTCATTTTATCAATCATGAATGTTATACCAAAAATCATCTCAGGGCTGGCAATTGTCTTTTTTGCTCACACAGGTCTTTATGCTCAGACCGCAACTATAAAAAAGGATTTTATATTTTCCGCTATCAGGGGTACTGAAAGCAAACCTGATTCTGTAATACTTCCTGCAACAACAAAATATGTTGACCTGCTTAATGGGGACACTGCTTTTTTTAAAATTTTATCAGGGATCAATAGAAACTGTATCGTTCTATTTAAACCATCTGATGATTTTACCGGAATAGCAAAATCAAAACTGCAGGCAAAAAGTGCAACAGGTAAACTAATTGCCGAAATCAACCTTACCGGGCTTAGTATGAAAGGACTTGAAGGAGAGAACGAACCGCCTTTATCAAAAATTATTGATGCATTAGGGTACAGTATAAACATTGGATGGACTGGTTTAAGTAATAATTGTCTTCCGCCATTACAGGGAGAAGAATTGTCACATTCAGTTTTTCAAAAAGCCGGAAAGGGAAAAGTTGAAATGATTCCTGTTGCAAGATATTCTCCCGATTTTGAAGTTCCATTTGGTTTTTATACCCGTAATGATGAAACTATTCTTAAACAACAAGCAGGTATACTGTCAGCAAAAAATAAATATCCTGAACATCAGACATTATTTCCTTCCATTAAATCAGGTAGCAAGTCTTCTTTTGATCCCGGTAATTCCGTGTTTGGGTTTTATGCAACAGGGCCTGATCATACTGGTTATTCTGAAGATGTATGGAATATGTTATTGCATCCTGCAAATGCAGTGCATGCAACAAGGATCTATCCTGTAAAAGATGTGACTGGCAAAATTTTGAAAAACAGTTATCTAGTTTGTTTTGAAGAAGCAAAAAATGGTGATTATAATGATTATGTTTTTTTAGTAAAAAATATTACGCCTGTCACTAAGGATCCGTTTATAACATTATTCAACGAAAAAAATTTTGATGGTTGGGATACATTTCTCAGAAATATAGGAACAAACAAAGATCCTGGTAACAATTTTAGAATTGAAGATGGTTCATTGCATGTAATAGGAAAAGATCTTGGATACTTGATCACCAAAAAAGGGTACAGGAACTATCATTTTAAAGTTGATTTTAAATGGGGCAAAGAAAAATGGCCACCCCGTGAAAATGAAAAACGTGATGCCGGTATTTGTTATAATATCCCTATGAATGAACCCGATTCTATCTGGCCACAGTCAATCGAATGCCAGGTACAGGAAGGCGATACCGGCGATTTCTGGTTATTGAGTTTAAGTACGATTAAGGTAAATGGCATACAAAATATACCTGCCAACCATACAAGGATGGTTAAACAGAAAGATGCCGAAAAACCAACCGGTGAATGGAATACCGTAGAGGTTATTTCTTATAATGGCAAATGTGTGCATATTGTAAACGATGTAGTAGTAAATGTTGGTGAGGAGGCAAGTATCAAAGAAGGAAGAGTATTATTACAATCTGAATATGCTGAGATTTATTACCGGAATGTCAAAATCCGGGAGCTATAAATCATCATTCAGGGATTGGAATTGTTACCAGAAAGATTATTTTGCAAACAGAATAACAAGTTGACAAAGGAAGATCTAACCATATATATCACAGCCGGCGAAATGAAAGCGGTATTTCAATCTGTGTTGATAAAACAGGGATTTGAAAAGGAAAAAGCAGAACAACTGGCTGAAGCGTTTACACAAAATAGTCTTGATGGAATTTATACTCATGGCATAAACCGGTTTCCGCGGTTTATTGAATATTCTAAAAATGGTTATGTAAAACAAGATGCTGAGCCTTCATTAAAATCCAAGAATAATGGAATGGAACAATGGGATGGAAATCTTGGTCCCGGAATTTTAAATGCGATTGCTGCAACAAACCGATCCATAAAACTGGCAGATGAATTTGGCATTGGCTGTATTGCATTAAGTAATACCAATCATTGGATGCGTGGTGGTGCTTATGGATGGCAAGCAGCAATGGCAGGTTATATATTTATTGGGTTTACCAATACAATTGCAAATATGCCGGCACATGGAGCAAAAGATGCCAGGCTTGGAAATAACCCGCTAGTAATTGCAATGCCATATAACGATACTGCCATTGTATTGGATATGGCAATGTCGCAATATTCATTCGGGAGTATGGAATTATCTGTATTAAAAAATGAGAACCTGAAAGTGCATGGTGGCTATGATAAAGATGGAAATCTAACTGACGATCCCGCAGCAATTCTTGAATCAAGAAGGCCGTTACCCATTGGTTACTGGAAAGGAGCAGGGCTTTCTTTGTTATTGGATTTATTGGCGGCAGTTTTATCAGGTGGATTATCTACACAAGAGATAAGCAGCCAAAGTATCGAGCATGGATTGTCACAAGTTTTTATCGCAATAAATATTAAAAAACTGTCCAACTATTCCTCCATTCCTGTATTAATAGAAAGTATTATTAACGATTATAAAAACTCTGTCCCTGAAAACGAACAGGCAACCATTTCTTATCCGGGTGAAAGAGTTTTAAGCAATCGTAAACGAAATAGTGAAAATGGGATACCGGTAATTAAAAAGGTATGGGATGAAATTCTAACATTAAATAAATAACTGATGCGAAAAATAATTCTTACTGTAATTGTTTCATCATTTTCTTTTGTTTTAAATGCACAACAAACTGACTCGGTGTTTCTATTCTCATATTTTAAAAATAACGGGAAAGATGGTTTACATCTCGCTTATAGTAATGATGGCTTGAAATGGACAGCTTTGAAAAATGATCAGTCTTTTTTACAACCGATACTCAGTAAAGATTCACTGATGCGAGATCCCTGTATTATCCTTGGCGCAGATGGCTTATTTCATATGGTTTGGACAGTAAGCTGGAATCAAAGAGGAATTGGTTATGCAAACAGTAAGGACTTAATAAACTGGAGTGAACAAAAATTTATTCCGGTAATGATGCATGAAGACAGTGCAAGAAATTGCTGGGCACCTGAGATAACTTATGATAAAAAGAAAAAGCAGTATATGATCTATTGGGCTACTACTATAGCCGGTAAATATCCTGCCGACCGTACAGTTGAGAATGGCTATAATCACCGTATGTATTATGTGCTGACAAAAGACTTTAAAAATTTTACCCCAACAAAACTACTTTACGATAAAGGCTTTAATGTAATTGATGCAACGATTGTTCCTGATGGAAAAAGGTTTGTCATGTTTCTGAAAGATGAGTCCCGAACACCACCGCAAAAAAATATTAAGATTGCAACAAGTAAAAAAATGAACGGTGACTATGGCAATGCATCTGCACCTATTACCGGTAATTATTGGGCAGAGGGGCCAACTACTTTAAAAGTCAACGGAAAATGGATCGTTTATTTTGATAAATACAGGGATCATAAGTATGGCGCTGTAGAATCTACTGACCTGGCTACTTGGTCGGACATTTCAGATAAAATTTCACTGCCACCCGGCATTCGTCATGGTAGTATTTTCAAAATCAGTAAGCCAGAGTTTGACAGTATGTTTTCCTCCTTATAACCGCTCATAAAATTCAGCCTTTATTTCAGGATGCAGCAGGACGCCGCCGCAACCTTTATACCCTACTTTAACGTCCTGATTTAATACGAAAAAATTGCCTTTGAAAAAGATCTGCTTTGCCATCCTTTTGCTGGTATCTGGTACCGGCTTTTCTCAAGTATCCATCCCTTCATGGGTTAAAAATGTTGGTGCTAAATCATTCCCCTCATCTCAGAAATTATTTTATGCAAATGATTACGGTGCTATCAGCGATACTGTGACTGTAAATACTAAAGCTATTCAAAAAGCAATTGATGAATGTGCGGCTAAAGGTGGCGGTATTGTAAGTTTTAAACCGGGTACTTATGTAAGCGGTTCCATTTTTTTAAAGAACAATGTTCACCTGAAAATCGATAAAGGTGTTTTGATACTGGGCTCACAAAATTTTGCTGATTACCCCGACATGCAAACTCGTATTGCAGGTATTGAAACATCATGGCCGGCAGCTCTTATTAATGTAATTAATGTAAAGAATGCAGCAGTAACCGGCGCCGGTATTGTAAATGCAAGAGGAAAATTCTGTTGGGATAAATATTGGGCAATGCGGAAGGACTATGATACAAAAGGCCTTCGCTGGATCGTGGACTATGATGCAAAAAGGGTTAGAACTTTCTTGGTGCAGAACTCATCTGATATTACATTAAAAGGATTGACTTTTAAAAATGCAGGATTCTGGACAGTTCAATTACTTTATTCAACAAGACTCACTGTTGATGGTGTTATTATTAAAAACAATGAAGATGGCAGCGGCCCGAGTACAGATGGTATTGATGTTGACTCTTCCACATGGACTTTGATTGAGAACTGTGATATTGATTGTAATGATGACAATTTTTGTTTGAAAGCAGGAAGAGACTGGGATGGACTGCGTGTAAACAAGCCGACTGAATATGTTGTGATCCGTAAATGTATTGCACGTCGTGGTGCAGGACTCGTCACGTTAGGTAGTGAAACGAGTGGCAGCATTCGTCATATTTATTGCACTGATCTATTTGCAAAGCATACCGATAACGGACTGCGTATTAAATCTGCAACTACAAGAGGTGGCACAGTTGAAGATGTTTATTTTGTGAACTCTGTACTTGATTCGATTCGTAATGCTTACCAGTTTAATCTCAACTGGTATCCTGCCTACAGCTATAGCGAATTACCTAAGGGCTATCATATCGATTCAGTTCCCCAGCATTGGAGAGCATTACTGCAAAGGGTAACACCTGCTGAAAAAGGAATTCCTTACACAAAAGATTTTTATATCAGTAATGTAAAGATCACCAACGCCTATAAAGCATTTGAAGTAAATGGCCTTCCGCAATCACAAATAGAGAATTTCAACTTTACAAATTCCTTTGTTTCTGCTGCCATCCTGGGTGAAATGGTATTTGCAAAAAACTGGAAGTATAAAAATTTTGAAATATCGGTTACACAAAAACCGGAAGAAAAAAAGAAAGTCGGAGGGATTGCTGAAGATGAACGTCTAAAACAATAATCTTTTTACTGATGAAATATAAATTATCAATTAGTATTTTCTTTTGCTTAGTTGCTGCTTCCAATCTTCATGCTCAATACAAAATGGAGTATCTGACAAGGGGTGTGCATGCTGTCAAGGACGGTAAAGGAAAAATATTTGTAAGCTGGCGTTTGCTGGGGACTGAAGATAATGGTCTTGCTTTTAATTTATATAGAACAACAAATAAGAAAACGGTCCAGTTAAATAAAAAACCGATTATAACTGCTACAAATTTCACTGATGAATCAGCTGATACTAACCTGGTAAATACTTATACAGTAAAAGCGATCATTAACAACAAAGAAGAAAAAACGGGGAGCTCATTCACTTTGACTGCAAATGCGAAACCCTATTTATCTATTCCATTGAGAACTCCGACCGGATATTCTGCCAATGACGCAAGTGTGGGGGATATGGATGGTGATGGCGTTTACGAAGTTGTCATTCATTTAACGGGAAGGGCAAAGGATAACTCTCAGAAAGGAATTACAGATCCACCCATTTTTCAATGCTATAAAATGGATGGAACATTTTTATGGGAGATCAATCTTGGAAAAAATATCCGCGAAGGTGCTCACTATACACAATTCATGGTGTATGATTTTGATGGCGATGGAAAAGCTGAGATCGCAATGAAGACTGCGGATGGATCGATTGATGCAAAAGGAAATGTAATTGGTGACAGCACAAAAGATTTTCGCAATAGCGATGGTTATATTTTATCAGGGCCGGAATACCTGACAATGTTTGATGGACTAACTGGTGTTGCTTTATCTACCATTGATTTTACCCCGCCTCGTTATGGAAAATTAAATCCAACAACAGACGAACTAAAAACGATGTGGGGTGATGGTTATGGAAATCGTATGGATCGGTTTCTTGCATGTGTTGCTTATCTGGATGGAAAAAACCCTTCACTTATAATGACCCGTGGTTATTATACCCGTTCAGTACTGAGTGCTTATAATTTTAAAAATAAAAAGCTGGAGAAGATATGGACATTTGATAGTGATGAGCCAAGCGGTGAAAACCGAAAGTATCGTGGACAGGGTAATCATAATTTATCAGTGGCTGATGTGGATGATGATGGAAAAGATGAAATTGTTTTCGGTGCCATGACGATCGATGATAATGGCAAAGGCCTGTATTCAACAACTCTTGGTCATGGTGATGCATTGCATGTAAGTGATCTTGATCCATCACGTCCCGGTCTTGAAGTTTTCGATATACAGGAACGCTTTGACGATGCTGGTGCTCATTTAAATGATGCAAAAACCGGTGAGATCATTTGGAAAAAACCATCAATAAAAGCAGGTGAAGATGGCGAGGGCCCAGGCCGTGCATGTGCGTTGGATCTGGATCCACGTTATCCCGGCGCTGAATGTTGGGTTGCTGGTGCAGGCATTACCGGAATGTTTGATATCAAAGGAAATAAGATCGCTGAAAAAACGCCGCCTTGTAATATGGGAATCTTTTGGGATGGTGATGCACTCAGCGAAGTACTCAATGGTGTAAACATCAGCAAATGGGATTATATCAATAGTGCATCTGTAAAATTATTTGATGGCCGTGATGATGGTTGTGCAAGTAATAACGGAACAAAAGCTAATCCATGTCTCAGTGCTGATCTGTTTGGCGATTGGCGTGAAGAAATTATTTGCCGTACAACTGACAGCAAGGAGTTGCGCATTTATAGTACATCAATTCCAACAGATATTAAATTATATACGCTGATGCATAATCCGCAGTATCGCTTAAGTATTGCCTGGCAGAATGTGGCGTACAATCAACCGCCACATACAAGTTATTATTTAGGCGATGGAATGAAGATGCCGCCGAAACCAAATATTGTAATTGTAAATAAGAAATAAATTGAATAAAAATTTTTTACTTCTGGGTTCAGTTTTTATAATCGCAACATCTTTTTTCATTTTTAAAAAAGATAAACCAACCTTATATATCATCGGTGACTCAACTGTACGTAATACCAATCGTCCTCAATGCGGCTGGGGCGAAATGCTAAATGAGTTTTTAGATACTACACAGATAAGCATCAGCAACCAGGCCATGGCCGGCAGAAGTACAAGAACATTTGTCAAAGAAAAAAGATGGGAAAAAGTTTTATCAACTTTAAAAGCTGGTGATTTTGTGATCATGCAATTCGGACATAATGAAGGAAGTAAGCCCGATACATCAAGAGGAGGCTATCGTGGTGTATTAAGAGGAACGGGTGATGAAACAATTGACTTACTTTGGAAAGACAGTACATTAGAAACAGTACATACTTATGGCTGGTATTTAAAGAAATTTGTAAATGATGCAAAAGCAAAAGGTGCAACCGCTATTATTTGCTCAATGATTCCCCGCAATCAATGGGATGATAAAATAAAAGGCGATACGACGAGTGGGAAGATCGTTAGAAGGGCAAATAATGATTTTGGAAAATGGGCAAAAGAAGTAGCTGAAAGCGAAGGAGCATTTTTTATTGACCTCAATGCAATAACAGCAGATAAATATGATAAACTGAGCCCGGATGAAGTAAGCAAACTGTTTCAGGGTGATCATACTCATACGAATGTTGATGGAGCAAGGATAAATGCGGCATCAGTTGCAGAAGGAGTGAGAATGTTGAAGAATCTCCAATTGAATAATTACCTGCCTGCCGGACAGGCAGGTTTAAAAGAAAAAAATTAGATTATGAGTTCACAGAAAAAGATTATTGCAATTTTAATGATAGCGGTAGTAGCTCTTTCTTCTTTTATGTTATTAAAAAAAGAAAAACCGGTATTTTATATTATTGGTGATAGCACGGTAAAGAACGGTGATGGTACAGGCAAGAACAACCAGATGGGTTGGGGAACTGTTATCCCTCCTTTTTTTGATACAACAAAAATAAGTGTCCGTAACCATGCTATTGGTGGCCGCAGCAGCCGCACATTTATTACAGAAGGAAGATGGAATAAAATTCTGGAAACATTAAAGAAAGGTGATTATGTAATAATGCAGTTTGGACATAACGATGCAAGTCCGTTGGATGATACAGCAAGGGCAAGAGGAGTCATTAAGGGAATTGGTGAAGACAGCACAGAGATATGGAACCCTATTCGGAAAATAAAAGAAGTGGTTCATACTTATGGCTGGTATATGCGGAAATATGTAAGAGAAACAAAAGCAAAAGGAGCGATTCCTATAATATGTTCGCTTGTTCCAAGAAATAACTGGAAAGACAATAAGGTCGGCCGTTCAAATGATTCATGGGCATTATGGGCCAAGCAGGTCGCTGAACAGGAAGGTGCTTTTTATATTGAGTTGAATGGATTGGTTGCTGATAAATATGATGCAATGGGTCAAACGGCAGTTAAAGCGTTCTTCCAGGTTGATAATACGCATACAAATAATGATGGGGCAAAATTAAATGCTGAAACTGTAGCCAATGAATTAAAAAGGATCAATCCCGGAAAGATCAAAAAATACATGAATTAAACTGATGCGGAATATTTTTCAGAAAATAGCTTGCTCAATTTTTGTTATTGCAACTCCTGCCATCTTATTCTCTCAAAAGATCGATCGAAAATCTGTAGTGCAACGGCATAATATTATTATAACAAAAATAGATTCGCTTTCATCGCTCTCTGTCGGAAATGGAAATTTTGCTTTCACTGTTGATGCTACCGGTATGCAAAGTTTCCCGGAGGCGTATGCAAAAGGAGTTCCATTGGGGACACAATCAGTCTGGGGCTGGCATAGTTTTCCCAATACTGAAAATCTTAAGATAGAAGAAGCACAAAAAACATATGAACTGGAAGGAAGAAATATTTCTTATACAGTTCAGTTGAAAGAGCCAGAGGAAAGTAAAAAAGCAGTTGAATACTTCCGGGTCAATCAGCATCGCCTGCAATTAGGTAATATCGGATTGGAAATAAAAAAGAAAGATGGTTCACTGGCAACTGCAGATGATATAAAAGACATAAAGCAAAAGCTTGATATGTGGACGGGAACTATCACAAGCTCATTCACTGTTGAAGGTGAACAAATAAAAGTCACAACGATCTGCCATCAACAATGGGATGCTGTTTCTTTTAGAGTAGAATCTTCTTTGTTGCAAGTGAATAGTATTCAAATACGAATTCGTTTTCCTTATCCCACCGGACAGTGGAAAGATGTTGGGAATAATTGGCAAAATGATGAAAAACATACTTCTTCTATTGTATCCCAACATATCGGGCAAGCAATTATCAAACGAACGCTGGATACCAATGTTTATTACACATCATTGAACTGGACTTCGGGTACTATTAAAAAAAATAGCGATCATTATTTCTTACTTCAACCCTCCAACAAAAAAAAATCATTTGAGTTTACTTGTCATTTCAGTCAAAGAGAACCCGTAACTATGCTTACTGATTTCTCGAAAACACAATCAAGCAGTACTGTTAGTTGGAATAAATTCTGGCTTAGTGGTGGGGCAGTTGATTTTTCACAGGTAAAAGATAAACGGGCATTTGAAATAGAAAGAAGAACTGTTTTATCACAATACTTGACAAAGATCCAATGTTCATCGCCTTATCCGCCGCAGGAAACAGGATTGACATATAATAGCTGGTATGGCAAACCTCATTTAGAAATGCATTGGTGGCATGCTGTACATTATGCACAATGGGGAAGAGTAGAGTTGATGGAAAAAAGTTTGGACTGGTATTTTAAAGTTGCTGATAAAGCTTTTGCAATAGCCAAACGACAAGGCCTCGATGGATTACGATGGCAAAAGATGACCGACAACGATGGCAATGAATCGCCGTCATCGGTCGGGGCATTTTTGATCTGGCAGCAACCACATTTTATTTATATGGCAGAAATGCTCTATCGCAGCAAACCAACAACGCAGGTATTAAATAAATATAAAGACCTTTTATTTGCAACTGCTGATTTCATGGCTTCATTCCCTTCTTACAATCCACAAACAAAAAAATATAATCTTGGTAAAGGATTAATTCCTGCACAGGAATGTTTTGATGCAGTTACAACTTTTAATCCAACGTATGAACTTGCATACTGGAGTTGGGCTTTGAATGTGGCACAACAGTGGAAAAAAAGATTAGGTTTATCAAGAGATAAAAAATGGGATGAGATAATAAATAATCTTGCTCCATTACCACAGGCAAATGGAGTTTATTTGGCAACTGAAAGCACACCCGATTGTTATCAACCTGATTCAAAATATCTCACCGATCATCCTGCAGTGTTAGGTGCATATAGTAGTTTACCTGCTGTTCATGGGCTTGATACAACGATCATGAAAAATACATTGGATACTGTTTGGAAAGTCTGGAAATGGAATGATACATGGGGCTGGGATTTTCCTTTGGTTGCAATGACAGCAGCAAGATTGCATTTGCCTGAAAAAGCCATTGATGCGCTACTTATGCCGATAAAGACGAATACTTATTTAATCAACGGACATAATTACCAGGATGACAGGCTCACGATTTATCTGCCGGGTAATGGTGGCATTTTAAATGCAGTTGCATTAATGTGTACAGGTGTTGATGCAGATAAAGAAATTAATATTGGGTTTCCTAAAGACTGGAAAGTGAGATGGGAAGGTTTGAAAAAAATGTTTTAGCACAGGATGCTGCGTGATAGATAAAGGTCTGAATTAATTTAACATTGAATAATATTTAATTGCTTCATATGAAAAGAATTTTTTCTTTTGTGTTGTTAATATTTCTAGCCGTTGCTTCAACAGCACAAAAACTTCCTGCTAAGAAAAAGATTTTAAAAACACTCAGGCTTACCAATCAATACTTCATGGATAAATGGCCGGATGCTGGCAAACCGATCTTTACTAATATAGAAAGACCGAGTAATATCTGGACGAGGGCTGTATATTATGAGGGTTTGATGGCTTTGTATAAAATAGATAAACAAAAATCATATTATGATTATGCTTTACAATGGGGTGAAAAGCATAAATGGGGTTTACGTGGTGGTGTAAGAACCAGGAATGCTGATAACCATTGTTGCGGGCAAACTTATATTGATATGTACCTGCTGGATAATAAACAACATCCTGAAAGAGTAAAAGACATTAAATTGTCTATTGACTCTATGATGCTTACAAGTAAGATTGATGACTGGAACTGGATCGATGCACTTCAAATGGCAATGCCAGTATTTGTGAAGTTGGGTAATCTTTACAGCGATTCAAAATATTTCGACCGGATGTATGCGATGTATGCTTTTACAAAAAACAAACATGGCGATAATGGATTATATAATCCAAAAGAACATTTGTGGTGGAGAGATAAAGATTTTGATCCGCCATACAAAGAACCGAATGGCGATGATTGCTACTGGAGCCGCGGCAATGGTTGGGTAGTAGCTGCTTTGGCAAAGACATTAGGGGCTTTGCCAAAAACTGACCCGCATTACAATGAATACCTGCAGGATTTTAAAGATATGTGTGTTGCATTACTTCCGTTGCAACGTGAAGATGGTTACTGGAATGTAAGCTTGAATGATCCGAATAATTTCGGTGGTAAGGAAGTTTCAGGCACATCTTTATTTATTTATGGTTTTGCATGGGGAATCAATAATGGAATATTTGATAAGAAGACTTATTTGCCTGCAATTACAAAAGCATGGAATGCGATGAGTAAGGAAGTTGTTCATCCTGATGGTAAATTAGGGTATGTGCAAGGAACAGGTATACAACCAAAAGATGGTCAACCTGTAAATTATGAACACACACCCGACTTTGAAGATTATGGCTTAGGTTGTTTTCTGTTTGCAGGCACTGAGATTTATAAGTTGAAATAATATCTTAATGAAACAATTTGTATTCTTAATAGTAGCATTTTTTACAACTATCACATTACCTGCACAACGACAGAAATATAATTTCAATCCCGGCTGGAAAGTATTTGTTGGCAATAATGCTGATGCTTATAAAAATGACTTTGATGATTCCCGTTGGAAGAATGTAACGCTTCCTTATGCTTGGAACGAAGATGAAGCATTTAAAAAAGATATTAAAGATCTTTCAGACAGTATTGCCTGGTATCGCAAACATTTTAAAATTCCTGCATCAGCAAAAGGCCAGAAAATATTTTTGGAATTTGAAGGCATACGACAAGCAGGAGAATTTTATCTCAATGGAAAGTCAATAGGCATGCATGAGAACGGTGTTATGGCTTTTGGCTTTGACATAACCGATCTTGCAAAATTTGGTAATGAAGAAAATGTTATTGCTGCACAAATTGATAATAACTGGGATTACAGGGAGAAAGCAACCAACACAAAATTCCAATGGGAGGATAAAAATTTTAATGCAAATTATGGAGGCATCAATAAAAATGTTTACCTGCATGTTACTCCTAAAATTTATCAAACGCTTCCATTGTATTCAAACCTGCAAACAACAGGAGTTTATATTTATGCAGATCAGTTCAACATTAAAGCAAGGTCTGCAACTATACATGCAGAAAGCGAAGTGAAAAATGAAAGTTCTGCGACGCAGCAGGTAACTTATCGTGTTTCTATAATTGATGTGAATGGTAAGCTCGTAAAATCTTTCACTGGCGATAAAATAAATATTGCAGCGGGAGAAACAAAAATAGTAAAAGCATTTTCACCTGTGTCAGGATTGAATTTCTGGAGCTGGGGCTACGGTTATTTATATGAAGTGCAGACAACTTTACTTATAAATAATATTCCTGGTGATGCAGTTACAACAAGAACAGGTTTCAGGAAAACTGAATTCAAAAATGGCATGATCTATTTGAATGATCGTGTTATCATGGTGCATGGCTATGCTCAAAGAACCAATAATGAATGGCCTGCCATTGGTGTTTCTGTTCCTGCATGGATGAGTGATTACGGCAATGGATTAATGGTAGAGGGTAATGGAAATCTCGTTCGCTGGATGCATACCACCCCATGGAAACAGGATATTGAAAGCTGCGACAGGCTAGGTTTGATGCAGGCAATGCCAGCAGGAGATGCAGAGGGAGATGTTACAGGCACAAGATGGGATCAAAGAAGATCAGTGATGAGAGATGCGATCATCTACAACAGGAATAATCCAAGTGTGATCTTTTATGAAAGTGGCAATAAGGGAATAAGAGAATCGAACATGAAAGACATGCACGACCTTAAATATAAATATGATCCATATGGTGGCAGAGCAATCGGTAGCCGTGAAATGCTCGACAGTAAAGTGGCAGAATATGGCGGTGAGATGTTGTATACAAATAAAAGTGCATCGATTCCTTTATGGGCAATGGAATACTCAAGAGATGAAGGTTCAAGAAAATACTGGGATGATTATACACCGCCCTATCATAAAGATGGTGTTGGCCCTTTGTACAACGGACAAGATGCATCATCTTACAACCGCAACATGGAAAGTCATGCAGTGGAAAATGTAAAGCGCTGGTTCGAGTTTTGGAATGAAAGGCCGGGAACAGGAAAAAGAGTAAGTGCAGGTGGGGTGAACATAGGCTGGGCCGAAGCAAATTCTCATCATCGTGGTGAAGAGAATTACCGGAGAAGCGGAGAGGTAGATGGATTAAGAATCAAAAAGCAAAATTTTTATTCCGACCAGGTAATGTGGGATGGATGGGTAAATCCTGAAAAGCAGCGTATGCACATTGTAGGTCATTGGAACTATGAGCCCGGTGTCAAAAAAAGTATTTATGTTATTTCTACTTCTGATAAGGTTGAATTAAAATTGAATGGACAATCATTGGGCTTTGGAGAAAAAAGTGATGGCTTTCTTTTCACTTTTAAAAATGTTGAATGGAAACCGGGTACTATAAGTGCAATTGGGTATGATACAAATAACAAACAGGTTACAAGCCATCAAATAAATACCGTTGGCCGGCCTGTTGCTTTGCGCTTAACACCCATAAAAAGACCTACAGCCTTTATTGCTGATGGGCATGATATTGCTTTGGTAGAAGTAGAGGTGGTGGATGCAAAAGGTAACCGCTGTCCAATTGCATTGAACATGATAAACTATACATTAGAAGGACCAGCAGAGTGGAGGGGTGGAATGGCAATGGGACCTGGCAATTATATTCTTGAAAAGAGTTTCCCGGTAGAGAATGGCGTTAACAGGTTCATGATAAGATCAACAACAACTCCGGGAACCATAACAGTTAAAGCATCAGCAGACGGATTAAAAGATGCAAAGATTACGCTGGTCACAAAACCATTTGCAACGCAGAATGGATTAGCAACAATATTGCCTTCTGCAGGTCTTCCATCAAGATTGGATAGAGGACCAACACCTTCGACCCCGTCTTATTCCATGACAAGAATTCCCGTTATGATCGTAAAGGCAGCCGCCGGAGCCCGTGCTGACAGCAGTTTTGCCAGCTACGATGATAATGAAAGAACTGAATGGGTAAATGATGGAAAGCTTTCAACAGCATGGATAGAATATGAGTTGGATGATGTGAGAACAGTAAGCGAGGTAACTATCAAGCTTAATAATTTCCGCTCAAGAATATATCCTTTAACAATTACTGTTGATGGCAAAGAGGCTTTTAATGGAAATACACAAACCAGTCTTGGTTATTATACTATCATATGCAAACCACAAACTGGTAAGAAGGTGAAAATACAATTGTCAGGTATTTCCCAGGACAAGGCAAATAATGAAATGGAAGTCTCCGGGAAAAAATTGGATGATGGTGTAGCCCGGGATGATGTAAATGCAAAAGGAACTTTAAGTATTATTGAGGTGGAAATTTATGAAGCTGTAAAACCCAAACAATGAAACTGGTTCTCTCAATAGTGCTTCTGGCATTTTTTTCATTTTCCCTTAATGCGCAGAAAAAAACCACAAAGCCAAATATCATTTTCATTTTCGCTGATGACCTGGGTTATGGAGAAGTTGGTTGTTACGGCCAGCAGAAAATTGAAACACCCAATATTGATAAGCTGGCAAAAAATGGAATGAGGTTTACGCAATTCTATGCCGGTTCTACAGTATGTGCTCCTTCAAGATCCAGTTTCCTTACCGGTTTGCATACAGGACATACTGCTGTCAGAGGAAATATTTCTTATGAACCCGAAGGACAAACTCCTCTCCCCGATTCCGTAATCACATTTGCAAATATGCTTCAGCAAAATGGCTATGCCACTGCTGCATTTGGTAAATGGGGACTGGGATATATAACTACCAGCGGCGATCCAAACAAAAAAGGCTTTGATAAATTTTATGGCTACAATTGCCAGACACTGGCACATGACTATTATCCTGATCATTTATGGAATAATCATGAGAGGATTGATTTGTCCATCAATTTAAAATATGATTCTGTTTATTCGGCAGATATGATTCATCATGAAGCAATGAATTATATAAAACAAAGCTCCGGCAAACCGTTTTTTCTTTATCTCCCTTACACATTACCACATGGTGATGTGATTGTGCCGCATGACAGTCTTTATAATTATTACAAACAAAAATTTAACGATCCTCCTTTAACAGGCAAAGCATTAAAGCCTTTGGATCACAATATGAATCCCGAACCATATCCTCATGCGGGTTTTGCTGCTATGGTAAGCAGGCTTGATAAATATGTTGGTGAAATTGTAAAACTGGTAAAAGAAAAAGGTATTGCAGATAATACACTAATCATCTTTACAAGTGACAATGGCCCGCATAAAGAAAATGGAGGCGATCCGGAATTTTTCAACAGCAATGGAATTTATAAAGGAATAAAAAGAGATTTATATGAAGGCGGCATCCGTGTTCCGTTTATTGCTTACTGGTCAGGTAAAATAAAACCCGCTGTAAATAATAATGCTGCTGCTCTTTGGGATATGTATCCAAGTTTTTTACAGCTGGCTGGTGTGAAGTATAAAAATAAAATTGACGGTATTTCATTAGTACCTTCTTTGCTGCAAACAGGAAAACAGAAACAACACGACTATTTTTACTGGGAATTTCATGAGAATAATGGAAGACAGGCTGTGCATTGGGGAAAGTGGAAGGGAGTGAGGCTTGCTGTAAATAAAAAAGCTGATTCAGAGATCGAATTATATGATCTTGAAAAAGACCCGCAGGAAATGAATAATATTGCCTTACAAAACGCAGCTATAGTCAGGCAGATAGAAAGCTTCATGAAGAAAGCTCATCATTCAAATATAGATTGGCCGCTTTTGCCTGCGGAAATAAAACAGTAGTTGAAGAATTAATTTTTTGAATGTACTGAGTCAGACGATGGAGAAAACCATTTAATGATCAATGATATATTGGCAAAAATATAAGTCACCAGTATCATCAATGCAAATAGGAAAGCCAGCGTCCATTCCTGTCTGAGATTCCGCATCACATACACATCAATAAGTATAATTGCATGTACAAAACAAATGATACGTGTTGACATGGCATGACTAATTCCTGCATTGGTTAATAAATGATGAATATGAGTTCTATCAGCAACAAAAGGAGATTTACCCTTCCATATTCTCATACCAAATACACGCATTGTATCAAAAACAGGTATCATTACAAGCCCAAGTGTAAAAACAGGAGCAAAGCTGATAACTGAACTTGAGTTGCCTGGGTTTATTTGCATAAACCGGATACAAAGCACAGAGATTATAAATCCCAAAACCAATGAGCCGGTATCACCCATAAATATCCGGGCAGGGTTTAAATTAAAATATAAGAATGCAAGTACACCGCCTGAAATGGCAAATGCAATTAAGGCAGTATTGGCGTCTTTAGCTATCGTAAGAAAAAGGCCAAGCGTAATGAGTGTCATAAAACTCAAACCACCTGCAAGGCCATCAATGCCGTCAATAAGATTAATAGCATTAGTGATGCCAACAATTGCAAGTATGGTCATTGTGTATTGTGCAGAAAGAGATAACTCATATACCCCGAATAGTCCTTCAAAAGAAGTTATTCTTATCCCTGATAATGCAATCAAGGTAGCCAGCCCGATCTGAATTATGAATTTATAACGGGCTGACAGATCTTTTAGATCATCCATTATTCCCAAACCCGTTAAAACTAATATTGAAAAGAAAAAACATACCTGCGTTAAGTTATTTGTAAACGGAAACCAGATTAATAGCGCAGCACACATACCTGCAAAAATTGCCAGGCCTCCCATCGTGGGTATAGGTATCGTGTGCTCTTTGCGGGCACCGGGTTGATCAAACAGTTTATATCTTTTAATGAAATAAATCAGTGGGGGAATTGCAAGCAGTGTAACTATAAATGCTGTTACTAAACAAAGCAAGGCGAATTTAAAGTCGCCGAGTTGCAGATTGGTCTGCAAAAGGTGGATGTGGAATTTCATTTAGTTATTGGCTTTAGATACCTGGTTAGGATAAAAGTAGGGTGAATATCCGGAAAATGCAACAGGCTATTTATTGTGTAAGCCTGTAGATAAAATTTAATACTATCTCGAGGTTATAACTGCAGATTTATGGCATGAACTTTCAGTTATTTTTGCCATAAATCGTTTAAACAATAGCCGCATCCCAAAATATATTATCAAATCCAATTGAGTACCTGAAAGGTGTTGGCCCTCAACGGGCTGATCTGTTGAAAAAAGAGTTGGGTATCTTCACTTTTGGTGACCTGCTCAATCATTTCCCTTTTCGCCATGTAGATAAAACGCAGCTCAACAGGATAAGCGATATAAATGCCGAAACCGAATACGTTCAGGTGGCTGGAAAGATCATCAGCTTTGAAGTGATAGGACAAAAATTCAATAAAAGAGCTGTCGCAATTTTAAAAGATGGCTCAGGCGAATTGGAACTTGCATGGTTTCAAAGTGTAAGTTGGGTACAAAAAACAATTGAGATCGGAAGACCCTATCTCGTTTATGGCAAACTCAGTTTTTTCCAGGGAAGGCCACAAATAGTACATCCTGAAATAGAAATACTCACTGAAGAAAAAAAAGATGGTAAAGGATATCTTGAACCTGTTTACCCAACTACTGAAAAACTAAAAGCAAAAGCTTTGGGCGGAAGGCAGATCGCAAAACTCACACAGGCTTTAATGAATATGGTTAGCGAAAAAGATATTCCTGAAAATCTTCCTGATCCCATTCTCAAGCAATTGAAACTTGCATCAAGGTTTGATTCTTTTTCCAAAATTCATTTTCCCAAAAACCCGGCCGACTTTGAACTGGCATCTTCAAGAATAAAGTTTGAAGAACTTTTTGTTGCACAGCTAAAGATGATTCAGATCCGCAGCAACCGACATCGCCATTCTAAAGGTGTATTGTTTGAAAAAGTAGGAGAGCTTTTTAATAACTTTTATAAAGACTATTTACCATTTGAATTGACGAATGCACAGAAAAGAGTGTTGAAAGAAATAAGAACAGATACAGCAACAGGCCACCAGATGAATCGTTTGCTGCAAGGCGATGTAGGAAGTGGAAAAACAATTGTCGCTTTGCTTACAATGTTGCTTGCGTCAGATAACGGTTATCAATCCTGCATGATGGCCCCAACGGAAATATTAGTTCAGCAACATTTCAACAGCATAAAAAAAATGCTAAAGGATATGCCGGTTAAAGTAGAGATCCTCACTGGCTCAGCAAAAGCAGCAGAAAGGAGAAGGATTGCTGCTGGTTTAAATGATGGTTCAATACAAATTTTACTAGGCACCCATGCAGTGATTGAAGAGGTGGTACAATTTAAAAATCTTGGTTTAGTGATCGTAGATGAGCAGCACCGCTTTGGTGTAGCACAGCGGGCCAAGCTTTGGGAAAAAGCCGAAACTCCACCGCATGTATTAGTGATGACGGCTACGCCTATTCCCCGCACATTAGCAATGACTGCTTATGGCGACCTGGATTATAGTGTGATCAATGAACTTCCTCCGGGTAGGCAGTCTATCACCACTGTTCATCGCTACGATACACAGCGCAGTAAAGTGATGGATTTCTTAAAAACAGAAATAGCAAAAGGCCGCCAGGTCTATATCATTTTTCCGTTGATAGAAGAAAGTTCTAAAATGGATTATGAAGACCTGATGAAGGGATATGAGAATGTGAAAGCTTATTTCCCTGAACCAAAATACTGGATAAGTATGGTGCATGGCCGGCAAACTGCGGAGCAAAAAGAAACTAATATGCAACGATTTGTCACCGGAGACACTCAGATTATGGTATCAACCACGGTGATTGAGGTAGGGGTGGATGTGCCGAATGCATCGGTGATGGTGATTGAAAGCACAGAACGCTTCGGACTTTCGCAACTTCATCAGTTGAGGGGCAGAGTAGGGCGGGGAGCAGAAAAAAGTTATTGCATACTTATTTCTTCCACCAGCATAGGTAATGATGCCCGTGAACGCATCAGGATAATGACATCAACTAATAATGGTTTTGAGATTGCAGAAAAGGATCTTGAGTTGCGTGGACCCGGTGATATTGATGGAACAAGGCAGAGTGGCATGTTAAACTTTAAGCTGGCAAACATAGTCAGAGACAGACCTCTGCTTGATATTGCCCGTAACACTGCTTATGACTTGATTGAGAAAGACCCGGATCTTATTTCGGCCGAAAATTTGCGACTAAAGAACTTCCTTCAACAAATGCATGGGGGAAGGATTTGGAGCAAAATTTCATAGAACCCAGCAGATTTATTTGTCAGCTCAGGGTAAAACCCCGCAGACTTATTTATCTTAACAAAAGAAATCAAACGAAAAACAATTAAATTTCGTTAATTTATAAAAGGAAATCTATAAACCCTTGAACCGACACCTTACACTTAGCATAGTTTGTTTTTTCATCTTAATACTTCAGGCAAAAAGCCAGGGTATAATAGAATTTGTAGAGAACAAAGGACAATGGGACAGCAAAGTTAAATACCGCGGCATGCTGAATAGCGGCGCCTTCTTTCTCCGCGATGGAGGCTTTACAGTTTTACAGCATAACCCAAACGATATACAGGCCTTAGCAGAAAAAGTACATGGCATTCGACCTGAGACTGGTCAATCAAAAGATGGCTCTGTTACAGTTAACTCGCATTCATGGAATGTTGACTTTATCGGGGCTAGTCCGCAAATGCGTATAGCAGCGGATAAACAAGTAAGCTCAAATAATAATTATTTTATTGGTGACGATCCTTCTAAATGGGCCAGTGATTGTCGCATATTCCAGGCTATTACATTACAAGAAGTGTATCCGAATGTAGATGTAAGATATTACACTGATAATGGCACATTGAAATACGATATTATAGCCAAACCCGGTGCCAATATCAGTAAGATCGCTTTGCGTTACACAGGTATAAATAAGCTCGAGGTAAAAAATAAAGAACTTTTTACTTCTACTTCATTGGGTGAAATGAAAGAATCATCGCCTTACACTTACCAATTTAAAAGCGGAATAAAAACAGAAGTCGGGTGTAAGTATGTTGTAAAAGATAATGTGGTAAAATTTGAATTGAAAAATTATGATCCGAATACAACAGTTATAATCGACCCTACACTTGTATTCTGCTCTTTTAGCGGAAGCTCTGCGGATAACTGGGGTTTTACAGCTACCTATGGACCAGATGGAAGTTTTTACGGTGGCGGCATAGCATTTGAAAGTCAGACGGGAAGTTTTCCAACATCACCCGGAGCTTTTCAAACGGTTTTCCAGGGTGGTGATAATAATGATGGTTCAGGAGCAACAGATATTGCTTTAATAAAATTAGCACCCGATGGAAGAACAAGAATGTATGCAACTTATCTTGGCGGTACAGCCAATGAACAACCGCATAGTTTGGTTGTAGACGGAGCCGGCAATCTGATTGTAGCAGGCAGAACAAGTTCATCCAACTTCCCTGTGACGGGTGGAGCAGGCGGAGTAATTGGGACTACCGGCAAGTATGATATTATCGTTACAAAACTGAATGCAACTGGTAGTGGATTGATTGGCTCAAAAAAAATAGGCGGCACCGAGAATGATGGAGTAAACATTACTACGACAAGACAGGGCGGTACTAATTTATTAATGAGAAACTATGGTGATGATGGAAGAAGCGAAGTAATAATTGATGGGGGAGGTAATATTTATGTTGCATCAAGCACCCAGTCTTCCAATTTTCCCGCTTCGGCAGGTTCATTTCAACCCAGTTTCGGAGGAGGTTTACAAGATGGGGTTGTACTAAAGTTTAATGCGAATGTTTCATCACTTCTATTCGCCAGTTTTCTTGGTGGTTCAGGAGATGATGCAGGCTATGTTTTATCCATAGCTCCAAATGGGACTATTTTTATTGGCGGTGGAACTACCAGTAATAATCTTCCGGGAAGCAGTGCTGGTACAGTTGGCCCTTCTAATCATGGACCCGCGAGCACCCCGATCGATGGATTCTTAACAGTTGTTTCAAATGATGGCTCTACGCCTATACGATCCACTTATTTAGGTACAGCCGGTATTGACCAGGTTTATGGTGTACAGTTCGACCGGTTTGGATTTCCTTATGTAATGGGGCAAACTACCGGCTCATGGCCGATTCTAAATGCAACTTTCAGTAATGCGGGTGGTAAGCAATTCATCGCAAAATTGCAACCTGATCTTTCCGCATATGTGTATTCCACAGTTTTTGGCTCTGGATCGGCTACTCCTAATATTTCACCGATAGCATTTCTTGTTGACAGATGTGAGAATGTTTATGTGTCTGGTTGGGGAGGACATTTTTTTGATGTTAATAATTTCAACAGCGCAGGAACTTCAGGTTTGCCAATAACACCCGATGCTATAAAAAGCACAACTGATGGTAGAGATTTTTATTTCTTTGTTTTAAAGAAAGATGCCACGTCCCAGTTATTCGGAAGCTTCTGGGGAGAAAACAATAGTCTCCAGGCAAATTCGGGTAGCGACCATGTGGATGGTGGTACAAGTCGTTTCGATCAGAATGGTGTTATCTACCAGGCTATTTGTGGTAATTGCAGACTAGGACAACCACCAATTCCATACCCAACCACTCCAGGGGCATGGA
Organism: Bacteroidota bacterium; assembly: GCA_005882315.1. Taxonomy (NCBI): domain Bacteria; kingdom Pseudomonadati; phylum Bacteroidota; species Bacteroidota bacterium. The sequence continues at coordinate 214,959 of VBAR01000001.1, read as the reverse complement.
GTACCACAAATAACACCAGTGCTACAAGTGGTGGCGGCTGTAATCTTACAATGGTAAAAATTGCCATGAACCTTGCTGGTGTAGATGCACAGGTGCAATCGTCCATAAACGGAGTGCCAAGAGATACTGCGGGTTGTGTGCCATTAAGAGTTGATTTTACTGATTCAGTACGTAATGCTGTTTGGTATCAATGGAATTTCGGCGATGGATCGCCAACAGTAGGGCCGTTGCCGGCTGTAACAGGTTATACTCAATCCCATACCTATAATACGATTGGCACTTTCCAGGTAATGTTGATCGCTATTGATTCCAGCACCTGTAATATTCGTGACACTTCGTATATACATATCCGTGTTGGTGATTTGCGGGCTACATTAAATTTTCAACCAGTAAAACTGAATCCCTGCGATTCGTTTAAATACCGGTTTGATAATTTATCCGTTGCACCACCTTCAAAACCATTTGGTCCCCGTTCATTTGTATGGGATTTCGGTGATGGTTCACCAAAAGATACAACCGGCGCAGGCAGCGTATTCCATAATTATCCTGCACCCGGTACTTATAATGTAATTCTTCATCTGATTGATACAAGCTATTGTAATTCGCCTGATGCGGATACCATACAATTAAGAGTATCTGCAATAGTCGATGCGCAGTTTATAACACCACCTACAGGTTGTGTACCGTATACAGCAACCTTTAATAATACTTCTGTTGGAGGACTTACCTTCCAGTGGTTTTTTGGTGATGGAGGTACTTCAACAGCAATTAATCCAACACATACATATAATACGGCAGGTAGCTATGATGTGGTACTGATTGCAACTGATCCGAATACATGTAATGTAACAGATACGGCGAGGTTTACTATTAATGTATTTAATAATCCGCTGGCAAGTTTCAGCTATAATCCCGTTGTGCCGATTGAAAATACATCTCATACATTTACCAATTTATCATCATCCGATGCGGTAAGATTCCGTTGGGACTTTGGTGATGGCGATACGTTGCTTACTACAACAAGATTGCCGGTGGTTCATCAATACAATTCAACAGGCACCTTTAATGCATGTCTCAGGGCTTATAATGCAGCTGGCTGTTTTGATGATACCTGCCAGCAGGTAACAACCCTGATCACTCCGCTGGTAGATGTTCCCAATGCATTTACCCCTCAAACAGGTAACGAAAACAGTATTGTATATGTAAGAGGTTTTGGTATCAGTAAAATGCGTTTTATAATCTGGAACAGGTGGGGACAGAAAGTTTTTGAAACCGCTAACCGTTTACAGGGTTGGGATGGAAAGTATAGGGGTGCGGTTCAACCTATGGATGTTTACGCCTATACACTTGAAGTAGAGTTTTTTGACGGTACTAAAACAACTAAAAAGGGTGATATAACGTTAATCAGATAATACGAATGAAGAGCAGAATTATCATATTGTTTGGAATCTGGAATTTTTGTTTTGCTGTTTCTGTCAAAGCACAGGATCTGCATTTTTCGCAATTCTTCAATTCACCATTAACAACTAATCCTGCTAATACAGGCTTTATTCCTGAAGGCGACTACCGGTTAGGTGTTAATTTCAGAAACCAGTGGTCTTCAATTATGACATTACCTTATAAAACGATGAGTGCATTTGGAGATTTCCAGGTAATGAAACCCGGGGACGAGGAAAGTGAAAAAGGATGGTTAGGATTAGGTGCTGTTATTTTAAGAGATGTTGCAGGAAGTGGCAATCTTACTTCTACAAAAATTTATGGCTCGGTAGCTTATCATCAGCCATTAGGTTATTCCAGTTTATTGAGTTTGGGTTTTAATACAGGTTGGGTAAATAAACAGATCAGCGTAGGCAATCTTAAATTTCCTGATCAGTTTGATGGACATTTTTTTGATAGCAAATTACCCACTGCAGCCATCTTATCCGCCAATAATATCAGCTACTTTGATATGCAGGTAGGAATGAATTATGCACTATTTCCTAGTGATAATGCATATGTGAATGCAGGCTATTCTGTGCATCATGTAAACAGGCCACGGGAGTCATTCTTTAATAATCTTGCAGACAGTAACAGGCTGGCGAGAAGACATATCGCTTTTCTGAATGGCGTATTTAAATTGAATGATCAGTGGCTGATCAGCCCGAATGCCTATTTCACAATGCAGGCTAAAAGCTGGCAACTGAATATCGGCGCCAATGCACATTACAACCTGAGTGGTGATGGCGAAAAACAATTACTGGCAGGATTATATTTCAGAAGCAAGGATGCGATCATTCCATTGATTGGCTTAGGCTATAAGGATCTTACATTTACTTTTACATACGACGCTACCATCTCCACTATGAGTAATTATAACAATGCAAGAGGAGCATTCGAGTTCTCTTTGATCAAGCAGGGAATGTTCGATCAGTTTACGGGTAACAAACGGGATTTCAAGTGTCCGTCTCTCAGGCAGAATTAAATAAAACAAAGGCTATTGGTATTTTCTGTAATCCCGGAATGGTAAAAAAACCTAGGGAATTGATCCTGTTGATAAAAAAACCAGCGAGAACAATCACCCTGAATTGCCGGATTGCCCTCATTCAAAGAAATTTTTAAGACATTGTGCCCGTTTATAAGTCAATGAAATAGAGCAAGAGAGTTAAAGAATGTATTTGAACCGAAGTAAAATTTTTTGATATAAAATGAGCATTTTTCCGTCAGAATTCACACAATCCATTTATAAGTCCGGTCGTTCCACCTGGGTAGGCTTTGTTATTGTAATTGTTGTAGCTATTATTTCCGCTGTAATTGTGAACCAGGTTTTTGGCCCCTTAACGGATGACAGGGATGTCATCAATTTCATTTTATTGCTGAATGTAACCTTAACTGCCGGCCTGCTTATATTCGGATTCAGGGTTTATAACAGTCGTATCCGCGAATCAATTGCAGAAGGTCGTCATTTGCCGGATAAACTAAACCGCTACCGTTCTGCTATAGCTGTATTTCTTGTTATCTGCACTTTCCCGATTTTTATAGCCTTATTATGTTTTGTCTTTACTGGCAATATTTACATTTTTGTAATAGTGGCGATGTGTTTTGGCGCTGTACTTATGAAGGCCCCTACACGAGCAAGGGCTACATCTGAATTACAGCTTACTTCATCTGAGAAAAAAGAATTCGCTGAATAAAATTTAAAATAGTTGTTTAATAATTTTTCCCGGAATTATTTTATCAGCTGCCAGTCGTAACTTCAAGCTTTATAATGTTCTGAAATTTAACCGCAATATTAAGCTATGAAAAAAATGTTGTTTCTTCTTTTAGCCAACCTTGTTCTTTTAAGCACAATCAAAGCACAGGATGAAGATGAGGATGAAAAAAAAGGTTTTAAGAAAGAAAACCTTTTTACCGGCGGTAGTATATCACTTGCTTTTTACAGCAATACATTTTTAATTGGCGGCAGCCCTGTATTTGGCTATAGTCTTACTAAATGGCTCGATGCCGGTTTAGTAATTAATTATAATTATACATCATACCGGGATGTATACATTTTCGACGACAGGATGCGTCAATCAAACTGGGGTGGTGGTGGTTTTGTAAGATTATATCCTATTAAATTTTTATTTGCACAAGCACAGGCCGAGCATAATTGGATGCAGTTAAAATATATTTATCCCAACGATAGCAGCCCCGATGAAAAAACAAAATTTTCCGGTAACAGCTTTTTAGTTGGCGGCGGTTATTGCACAGGTCGTGAACCCAAAAGCGGACAACCTTTTTATTATCTCTCGATCATGTTTGATATTGGTAATGATATAAATTCGCCTTATACCGATGCATATGGGAGATCAATACCTATCATCAGGGGAGGTTTGGAGATTCCAATATGCCAGGGTAAAAAAAGAAGATAATTACAAATAGGAAATAAAATCTTTTGGTTCATTTAAGATATGAACTCTTTCTTCCAGTTTATCATACAAGAAATTATCTTTTTCTAATTGTTTCAAATGCTCTATCAGGTGATTGTAGAATCCGCCTGAATTCAGGATAAATATTTTCTTGTTGTGAATAGAGAGCTGGTTCCATGTCAGCATTTCAAATAATTCATCTAATGTGCCGAAGCCACCTGCGAGTATCAATGCTGCATCACATAATTCATACAATTTCTTTTTTCGGCTGTGCATATCATCAACAACGATCAATTCGGTAATTCCTTCATGCTGGTGTTCCCACTCGATCAGCAGTTTTGGAATAATGCCAATAACTTTTCCGCCATTATTCATTGTACTATCAGCAATGGCGCCCATTACACCTTTGCTACCGCCACCATAGATCAACGTAATTTTATTTTTACTCAAAATTTTTCCTAACTCTTCCGCGTCATTCACATATACCGGGTTGTTTCCATTTTTTGAGCCGCAAAAGACCGCCAATGATTTTATATTCATACATTTAAATCTGGTTTCAAATCTAAACTTCTAATTGTAATTTATTATGACCCCAGCATTATTATTTTCTTTTGTGATCGGTTATTTCGTCATTTTATTATTGGTAGCCTGGTGGACATCAAGAAAATCCGATAATGAATCTTTCTTTATCGGCAACCGCAATAGTAACTGGATGCTGGTGGCATTTGGAATGATCGGTACTTCACTCAGCGGAGTCACATTTGTAAGTGTACCCGGGGGTGTTGGTAGCGGAAGCTTTTATTATTTTCAAGTTGTATTGGGTTACTTGCTGGGCTACGCAGTTATTGCTTTCGTCTTAATCCCTTTGTATTATAAAATGAATCTTACCAGTATTTATACCTATCTGGAAAAAAGATTCGGGATGAATGCACATAAAGCCGGAGCTTTCTTTTTTATTCTTTCCCGTACGGTTGGAGCTACTGCCAGGTTATATCTTGTAATTAGTGTTCTCCAGATTTTTGTATTTAATCATATTCAATTCATGGGTAAAACAGGGATCCCCTTTGAATTAACAACTCTTGTGATTTTAGGGCTGATTTTACTTTACACTTTTGAAGGCGGTGTAAAAACAATTATTTATACGGATACATTGCAAACGACGGGAATGCTGGTTGGGCTAGTGGTTTGCATAATCGTAATTATAAAAGCATTAGGGACTGACTTTGGTGGTGCATGGACTATGATGACTGAAAAGGGCTACAACAATATTTTTAACTGGGATGTAAAAGCAGGTTCTTATTTCTGGAAACATCTTATCGGGGGAATGTTTATTGCCATTGCAATGACAGGACTTGACCAGGAAATGATGCAAAAAAATATTAGTGTAAAGACACTAAAAGATTCTCAAAAGAATATCATGACTTTCTCCACGATATTAATAATCGTGAATTTTCTTTTTCTTGTCCTGGGAGGTGTTTTATATCTGTATGCGAATGCAAATAATATTAAGGTACCGCCAGATGATCTTTTTCCAACTATTGCTTTGAGTGATACATTCAGCGGAGCAATCGGGATCATTTTTATTATTGCCATTATATCAGCGCTTTTTCCGAGTGTTGATGGCGCAATTACATCTCTTACTTCCTGCTTTTGTATAGATATTTTGGGCATTCAAAAAAGCAATGCTGATGAAAAAGCAAAAAAACGTACAAGACTAAAAGTGCATTTCAGCTTTGCCGTAGTTTTTTTCATACTTGTTCTCATTTTTAAATGGATGAATGACAAGCTCATTATTGATTTCATTCTCAAGTTTGCAGGCGTAACATATGGGCCGCTTCTGGGTTTGTTTGCATTTGGTATTTTAACTAAACGAAAACTGAACGAAAAACTAATTTGGATCGTTTGTATTATAGCGCCATTATTAGCATTAGGTATTGATATGCTGAGTAACCCCGTTTGGTATGAAGTCAAATTGCATATGAAGCTGGGTCTCGATAGTTTGTCAAAAACAATTTTTAACGGTTATAAAATCGGTAATGAACTGATTTTAATAAATGGCATCCTTACTTTTACAGGTTTATGGTTTATATCAAAACCTGAAGCCAATAAACAATAAAATTCTATGAGTCATCCCGTACAAAAATCAAAACAACGTAACTGGACCGAATCGAAAGCACATAGCAGTTGGCAGATATTTAAGATCATGGCAGAGTTTGTTGATGGCTTTGAAGCATTAGCGAAGATCGGACCCTGCCTTTCCATCTTTGGCTCAGCCCGTACAAAACCCGGAGAGCCTTATTATGAATTGACAGTTAAAACCGCTATGTTATTGGCAAAGGAAGGATTCGGCGTTATTACGGGTGGTGGTCCGGGCATTATGGAAGCAGCAAACAAAGGCGCTGCGGAAGGTGGAGGTAAATCAGTTGGGTTAAATATTGAATTGCCGTTTGAACAACATGCAAATGAATTTGTAGATAAAGACCGTAACCTGCATTTTGATTATTTTTTTGTACGCAAGGTCATGTTTACAAAATACTCACAGGCTTTCATCATGATGCCAGGTGGTTTCGGCACCTTGGATGAATTTTTCGAAGTGGCTACATTAATTCAAACAGGTAAAATGCTGCAAGTGCCATTGGTGATGGTAGGTAAAGATTACTGGCAAGGTTTACTTGAGTGGCTGAAAAAAACAGTGCAGGAAAAAGAAAAATATATTTCGCTTGAAGATTTTGATCTATTAAAACTCGTGGACACTCCTGAAGAAGCAGTACAGGAAGTTTTAAATTTCTATTCTAAAAACGCATTGCAACCTAATTTTTAAACAGTCTGCAATCAACAATCAATGACTGAATACTGCCAATTGCAGACTGCCGACTGACAAGTATCTTTGCCGCATGGAATTAATTAATCCATTGGTGCAATCTTATGCCGAAAGCCTGAGTTCTCCCGAAGATGATCTGCTGCAGGAGATAAATAATTTTACCTTAAATAATCACAGTGAATACCAGATGCTGAGCGGTCATTTGCAAGGCAAATTACTGGAGATGTTAAGCTGCATGATCCGGCCCCGCAGAATACTGGAGATTGGAACATTTACCGGCTACAGTGCTATTTGCCTGGCAAAAGGATTAACGGATGATGGTATGCTGCATACCATTGAATTACGGGAAAAAGATGCGAATACTGCTAAAGAATTCTTCAAAAAATCGACTTACGGGGCTAAAATCGTCTGCCACACGGGCAATGCGAAGGATATAATTCCCGTTTTAAATGAAACCTGGGACCTCGTTTTTATTGACGCAGATAAACCTGGCTATATCGATTATTTTAACCTTGTTTTACCGGCTGTCAGGCAAAATGGATTTATTTTCGCAGATAATATATTCTTTCACGGCCAGGTATTGGAAGAACCAGTGTCAGGAAAAAATGGAAAAGCCATGAAAGCATTCAATGAATTTATTGCGGCACGGAATGATATTGAAAAAGTTGCTGTTACTTTGCGGGACGGCTTGTACCTTATAAAAAAACGATAATCCCAATAACTATGTTCGGAAAGAAACTCTTGCTAAGCTTTATTTCAATTTTTACCGCTGCCATACTGGTTGCGCAGGATGAAGCTACGATCCGGGAATATATTTCCAAATACAAAGACATTGCAATTGCTGAAATGCAGCGTACGGGAATTCCTGCATCTATTAAACTGGCGCAGGGCATTCATGAAACCAGTGCCGGTACCAGTGTACTGGTTCAAAAATCAAATAATCATTTCGGGTTAAAATGTAAAACAGAATGGACAGGCATGACCGTAAAGCATACCGATGATGCACCCAATGAATGTTTCAGAAAATATTCTAACCCTGCTGATTCTTATAAAGACCAGTCCGATTATTTGAGAAACACTCCACGTTATGCATCGCTTTTTGAGCTTGACCCTACTGATTATAAAAGCTGGGCAACGGGATTGAAAAGTGCTGGCTATGCTACTAATCCAAAATATGCACCTGTATTGATCAAGCTGATTGAAGAATATGGGTTGCAGGATTATACATTGATCGCATTAGGCAAATTGAAAGAGTCTGATTTAGCAAATAAAATTTCAATTACTGACCCCGTAATGATTCAGCCAGGTCCTGCAGAAGAAATAGTTCTGCCAGAACCAGTAAAACCCTCATATCCTACTGGTGAGTTTAAAATAAATGAAACCAAAGTTGTATATATCACAAAAGGAACATCTTATCTATCTGTCGCACAACAATACAATATTCCGCTAGCAAGAATTTTTGACTTTAATGATATGAAAGAGACCGAAGCAGCCGATAAAGACAGGTTGATCTACCTGATGCGGAAAAGAAAAACAGGTAACAATGAATTTCATATTGTAAGACCCGGCGAAACACTCCATGATATTGCACAGGAGGAAGCAATCAGGATTGAATCTTTGCTCGAATACAACTACCTTTCTTATAATCAAAAACCAGCAATTGGTGAAAAACTAAACCTGCTCACAAAAGCAGCGGCACAGCCAAAACTTGCTTTGAATGAAAATGTAAATCTGGGTTTTGCAAAAATCAATAATGAAAAGCAATCCGTAGTTGTAAGCGCAGAAGGAAAAACAGGAACACTTGAACATGTAGTGGCACAGAAAGAAACGATTTATTCTATTGCCCGTAGGTACGATGTAAAAATTGAGGATATTGTAAAGTGGAATAGCCTGCAGGGTTATGATCTGAAAACAGGACAGCAGTTAAAAATAATTAAGCTTTAAGATTCATGGCGATTGTAAACGTTCACGACAAAAAATTTGAAACTTATCTTTCAGATGAAATGATTCAGAAGCGAGTAAAAGAAATTGCTGAACAGATAAATAAGGAATATGCAGGCAAACGTCCGCTGTTTATTGCTATACTGAATGGTTCATTCATGTTTGCATCTGATTTGTTCAAGAACCTGGCGTTGGAGGCAGAGATTTGTTTTATTAAGCTGGCATCATATAAAGGGATGAAATCTTCCGGAAAGGTTGTATCTACTATCGGTCTAGAAGAAGATATTTTTGGAAAGGATGTGATGATTGTAGAAGATATTGTCGATACCGGTAAAACGTTACATCATTTTTTGCCCAAACTGATGCATATGCAGCCGAAGTCATTGAAGATAGCAACGCTGTTGCACAAGCCTGAAGCAACTGAGTATCCATTAACACTTGACTATATTGGTTTTTCCATCCCCAATAAATTTGTGGTTGGTTATGGACTTGATTATTCCGGACTAGGTAGAAATCTTAAGGAAATTTACCAACTGGTTTAAAACCTTATCACACACACTGCAATTTTTGTATTTTACACTATTAATAAACCTGTGTGAAACCGCTGATTAGCATTGCCATATTTTTTTACTTCATTTCGCCTGTTTTTTCACAGGATTATTATATCCGTGGCGAAACAAGGGATGAGGCAGGTAATATTTTGCAAAATGTCAAGATACTCCAGCAAACAACCGGGTTAATTTTTCGTTCAGGGTCTTACGGCACTTTTGGAATTACTACTAAGAATAAGCCTGATACTTTTTTGTTTTCCCTTGATGGCTTCCGGTCGGAAAGGGTAGTAGTAAATTCAGAGGAGTATGTAAAAGTGCAATTAAAAATTGCGCCTACTACGAATATCAATGTTAAGAAAGATAAACTTTCGTCACTTACAAAAGACTTATCAAGAGAGGTCCAACGCAAATGGTTCACAGCCGATGAAACTTATACCAGCCTGCTGGAAAACCAGTTTGTAAAAGCAGATAAATTTCCGCTTACCGGAATATCATTGAATATTGACCGTGCTTCTTACAGCAATATACGCAGGTTTATTTCGCAGGGTGCTTTGGTGCCACCCGATGCAGTGCGGATAGAAGAGATGCTGAACTATTTTAATCTCGGATATCGTCAACCCGATGCGGATAAGATCTTTCATATAAAATCAACCCTTACTTCCTGCCCATGGAATAATGACAACCAGCTTTTCTTAGTTAATCTTTCAGCACAAAAAATAAATACAGATTTATTACCACCTACCCATCTTGTTTTTCTTATTGATGTTTCTGGTTCAATGGAGATCACCAACAGGTTGCCCTTATTGAAGTCAGCATTTCGTTTGCTGGTTAATAACCTGCGTGAACAAGATACTGTTTCAATAGTTGTTTACGGCGGTGCATTAGGTATTATGCTGCAACCAACATCTGGAAATGAAAAAGCAAAAATCATTAAAGCAATTGATGAATTGGCTGCAGGTGGATCTACCCCTGGTGAGGCTGGCATCCGTACAGCCTATGGTTTGGCAAAACATCATTTCATAAAAGATGGAAATAACCGTGTGATACTTGCAACGGATGGAGATTTCAATGTCGGATTAAAAACAGAAGATGAGCTTGACCAGTTGATCTCCCAGCACCGGGAGTCGGGAATTTATCTGACCTGTCTGGGTGTAGGTATGGGAAATTTAAAGGATTCAAAAATTCATACACTAGCAACCAAGGGCAATGGCAATTATGCATACATAGATTCATATACAGAAGCAGAGAAAGTCTTGCTGAAAGAATTTACGCAGACCTTATATACTGTTGCCGATAAAGTTTTTATGAATGTCAATTTCAATGCTGAATTTGTAAAAGAATATAGATTGGTTGGTTTCGATAATAAAGCTGGCGAAATTGCTGATTCACTTACCAATATCGAAGGAGGAGAAATTGGTTCCGGGTTTTCAATGACAGCAGTTTTTGAGATCATTCCAACCGAAAAAAATAATTCGGCAATTCAAACCGGTTTAGCTTCCGGAAACCTGGCGGATTTAAATGTAGAATATAGCCTTCCGGCAGATACTATACGCAGGCTATTTCCGTACGGTTGTGATTTTCGCTTTTCACGATTCAAGGAAATTGATAAATGTCAGCGTTTTTCCGCTGCTGTGGCAATGTTTGGCTCTAAACTCCGTGCCTCCCCTTTTACTAAGAATGTTGAATGGAACGATATCATTTCAATGGCAAATTCATCCGCTGATGCTAATGATATTCAACAAAAAGAATTTGTTAGCATAGTAGAAAAGGCAAAAGGACTTTATATAAAGTCAAAGAAGAAAAAAAAGAGATCTAAAAAAGAAGAAGGCGAATAGAGCTTAAGAAAACATATCTCTCACCTTATCAAAAAATCCTTTATCGTTTTTATCCGGGTTGGGTTTGAAATTATTGGACTGACTTAATTTTTCCAGCGCCACTTTTTCTTCTGCACTTATATTTTGTGGTGTCCATACACTCACATGAATTAACTGGTCACCTTTTTCATAAGAGTTAACAGCCGGAAAGCCTTTTCCTTTCAATCGGAAAACTTTTCCACTTTGTGTTCCGGCAGGTATTTTAATTTTTGCACGGCCGTCAATAGTAGGTACTTCCACCTGCGTGCCAAATACTACATCTGTAAATGACAAATGCAGATCAAAGGCAACATTCAATCCTTCACGTTGCAGTTCTTTATGTTGTTCTTCTTCTATAAGGATTATCAAATCGCCATTCATACCGCCACGTTCACCAGCATTTCCTTTGCCACTCAGTGTCAGTTGCATTCCTTCCTGCACGCCGGCGGGAATTTCAATCGAAATATTTTCTTCCGCATATACTCTTCCTTCACCTTTACAGTTTCCGCATTTTGCTGTTATAGTAGAGCCTTCACCATTACAGGTAGGGCAGGTAGTTACGGTTTGCATTTGTCCGAGAAAAGTATTCTGCACTCTTCTTACCTGGCCGCTGCCGCCGCAAGTATTACAAGCCTGTACACTTCCTTTATCTTTTGCGCCACTGCCACCGCATGTGCTACAGGCAACATGTTTTTTTACTTTGATATTTTTTGTAACGCCTTTTGCAATTTCTTCATAAGTCAATTTTAGTTTGATGCGGAGATTGCTTCCTCTTACACCACGGCTGCGGTGACCGCCTCTTTGTTTTCCACCAGCACCTCCACCAAAAAAACTTCCGAACATATCATCGCCGAATATATCACCGAACTGGCTGAAGATATCTTCCATATTCATACCACCACCACCCTGGTAGCCCCCACGTCCGTTGCCACTTACACCTGCATGACCGTAACGATCGTACTGGGCTTTCTTATCTGCATCGCTGAGTATTTCGTAAGCCTCTGCTGCTTCTTTAAATTTTTCCTCTGATGATTTATCTCCTGGATTGCGGTCAGGATGATGTTGCATAGCCACTTTACGGTATGCTTTTTTAATTTCATCCCCTGATGCGCCTTTTGCAACGCCTAATATTTCGTAGAAATCTCTTTTTGCCACTTAAAATTAATTAACCAATTAATGAATCTTATTTTCCTACAACCACTTTTGCAAACCGAATGATCTTATCGTTGAGATAATATCCTTTTGTCACTTCGTCCATTACCTTGCCTTTCATATCTTCATTAGGCGCAGGTATTTCGGTAATGGCCTCATGCAGGTCAGTATTAAATTCTGTATTTACTGCCTCCATTACTTTCAATCCTCTTGCCTGCAGTTTGTTTCTGAGCTTATTAAAAATGAGAGTAACACCATCTTTCAGCTGGTTAACATCATCACTTGTTTCAAACTGCTTTTGTGCACGGTCACAATCATCCAGCACATCCAGCAGTTCAGTGATCACTTCACGGCCGGCAGTTACTATCAGCTCCAGTCGTTCTTTTGCATTTCGTTTTCTGAAATTGTCGAACTCGGCCGTTTTGCGCAGTAATTTATCCTTCATTTCTGCCAGCTCAGCTCTCAGTTTCTCGATCTCCGATTCTTCAGCAACAGGTTCATTCAGGTGGCTGGTACCACTCATATTTTCATCTGTGTTAATATCAATTCCGGGTTCGTTTTCTGGGGTAATGGGCTCTTTTTCTGTCATATCCTTCTTTGTCATTTTTTCAGTATTGTGTGCAAAGGTAGGGTTGTCAAGAATACTGCCAACAGCGGGTTTCGGGACATTTTGTCCTTGAAGACCAACAACGTATGTCATACTTCCAAACAATGGCATAGGTTTGCAAAACTTATGAATAAAGTTTACCTGAATAGAAAGATTTCTAACCGTATTGTCAGCGGCCATCCCTGGATCTTTAATAATGAAGTAGAGAAGGTAGAAGGCAATGTAACCGGGGGAGAAGTAGTCGAAGTTTTTTCTCATGATAAGAAATTCATTGGCAAAGGATATATTAATCCCAAATCTCAGATATTGGTTCGTTTGCTCACCCGTGATAAACAGGATGTGATCAATGATGAGTTTTTTCACCGGCGTATACAGCAGTGCTGGGAATACAGGAAAAAATTAGGTTATACAGAAAATTGCCGGCTTGTTTTTGGAGAAGCCGATGAACTACCGCAACTGATCATCGATAAGTTTAATGATTACTTCGTTATTCAAACACTGGCATTAGGGATTGATGTATGGAAACCGGCGATCGTGAAGGCATTGCAAACTATTTTCAATCCTAAAGGAATTTATGAACGCAATGATGTACCGGTTCGTGAGCTGGAGGGATTGCCTCAACAAAAAGGATTTTTATCAGCTTCGTTTGATACAAAAATTATCATCAATGAAAACGGTTTGAATTTTCATGTAGATATTGAGAACGGGCAAAAGACCGGATATTTTTTGGATCAACAAGATAACCGCCGCGCCATTCAGCATATTGTAAAAGGAGCAGACGTACTCGGTGCATTTACCTATACGGGCACTTTTGAAATTCATGCTGCACATTATGGTGCCAAATCAGTTTTAGGAATTGATATTTCTGAAAATGCTGTGCAACAGGCAAACAAAAATGCTGAATTGAATAATTTTGATTCTATTTGTAAATTCGAAGCAGCCAATGCATTTGATGTATTAAAAAAGTGGGGTAAAGATGGGAGACAATATGATGTGGTAATGCTGGATCCGCCTGCATTTACCAAAAGCAGGGAAACAATTGAGAAAGCGATTGCGGGGTATAAAGAAATTAATTTACGAGGAATGAAACTCCTAAAGCCCGGAGGATTTTTAGTTACATCATCATGCACTAATCTTGTAAATCCAAAAATGTTTTTGGAGATCATTGGAATGGCTGCAAAAGATGCAAGAAGAAAAATAAGACAAGTTTGTTTTCAACCACAGGCTGCTGATCATCCGATTGTGCCGGGTATAGAGACAACGGAGTATTTGAAATTTTTAATTGTTGAGGTGAGATAAAAAAACTTATTAAGTAATGATTACAAAAGAAAAAATAAGGATTTTTAAAAAATACGATGGCGATGGTGATGCTTGGTTAAGAGGAGCATGGCCTTGGAACAGAAGAAAAATGAATGGAGAGGACTGGGGATTGATAGCACAATTAATTCAAGATATAAAACTTGTTGAAAAGGGGCTTGCGTCGGAATCCTATGCAAATAATTTGGAAAATACATTGAAGGAAAATTGCAAGGATGCCGAGACAATAAATGAATTAAGAAGAGTTTCTAAATTATTATAAAGATTACTTCGACACCTGGAACTTTCCAGACTTAACCAATCTTCCAGTTGCATCGGAGAGATGATAGATATAAACGCCACGAGTATATTCCTCCAGCGTTATTGTAGCCTTCTGTGAAAAATTGGATTTCTCGTACATTTTTCTTCCGAGAAAATTATAGACAATCAGTGTATAATTAGCAGTATTCGTTTTCTCAAGCTCAATATTAATAAAGGTATTTGCAGGTACGGGATAAGTCTTTACAACAATATCTCCCGGTGTTCCCGGTGTGGTCCTGTTAGCCTGCGCATTTGCGTAGCTGGCAATCAAGATAAAGGATAATATGGTAATGAGGCGTTTCAACGTAGTGGCTTATGCCTTTATTGCCCTAAAACTAAGCCAAATTATTCATTCAGTTAACGCAAAAACCGCAATTTTTTATGAAAAATCCCTACTAATTGGCTAAACGGCGCATTTATAGGATGAAAAAGCTCAGTTCAATTGTTCCAATGTCTTGTTAATTGCTGCAAAATCTGGAATTAGTCCGGCATTTTCCAGCACTTCGGCATAGCGAATGATTCCTTCTTTATCTATTACAAATGCCGAACGTTTGGAAACTCCTTTCATATTATACCCGAACATTTCATAAATGGTATCATAAAGTCTTGAAACATCTTTATTGAAATCGCTGAGTAAGGTAAAATTCAATTTCTGGTCTTCTTTATATTTTGCCAGTGTATGCAAAGCATCTACTGATATTCCAAACACCGTTGCATTTGCATGATTGTACCAACCTATATTATCCCTGATAGAACATAATTCTTTTGTACAAGTGCTGGTGAAAGCTAACGGAAAAAACAAAAGCAAAACATTCTTACCTTTTAGCTGAGAAAGTGTTACCTGGGTTTTATCGCTTGCATAAAGTGTAAAATCAGGGGCAGGTTGTCCAACTTCTATTTTCATAATTTTAATTTTGTCAAATTAGTTCGCTATAATTTCAAGTTAGTTTCTTTAACTTCAAAGAAACAAATAACCTTTTGAAAGGTTGTCATTTGTTTATTTTTTACCTTAAACCAACCGTTATGAACAAGTACATTACAGAATTTATCGGAACCTTTTTTTTAGTAATGGCAGTAGGGATGGCATCAACAATGGGAGCTATGGCCCCTGTTGCCATCGGTGCCACATTGATGGTGATGATCTATGCAGGGGGTCATATTTCCGGGGCGCATTACAATCCTGCAGTTACACTTGCAGTTATGCTTCGCGGACGAATTAGTATGAACGAAGCATTGCCTTATATGCTTGTACAAGTAGCAGGTGCAGCAGTAGCGGCACTAATTTGCAGCCAGGTTCTGGAAATAAAAGGTGCAGGTGATTGTGCTGTTGCAGAAGGCAATACTATTAAAGCATTGGTTGGTGAAATATTAGGAACTTTTGCACTGGCATATGTGGTGCTGAATGTAGCAACTTCAAAAGCAAATTCAGGTAACAGTTATTTTGGCCTTGCAATCGGTTTTACAGTAACAGCCATGGCATATACTTTTGGAGGATTCAGCGGGGGAGCATTTAATCCGGCTGTTGCGATTGGACAATCAGTTGCAGGTAATTTTTGCTGGGCTAATATCTGGATCTATTTAGTTGGATGTTTCGGTGGTGCTGCGCTTGCAGCAGTTGTATTTAATGTGAATAACCCTAATGATAAATAAAAATTGCTGAGCATACTAAAAAGCGAAACAGATACTGTTTCGCTTTTTTATTTCATTTAAAACCGTGGGCATCTCATATACTCAACGGTGGAATTATTTTTCCTGGATCCGATGTATGAAACGGATAATTCAAAACCTCCGCGACCATAGCTGCTCGGTTTTAGTTTTGAAATATTAGCATCATAGCTTATCGCTACAGAGAAGGGATTGTAATCTAATTTGATCACAGGTATCAACGCATCATTCCATCTTAAGAATGCACCGGCGTGAAGAGTATATAAAGGATTGTCCGGGTCTTCACCTAATTTAAACCCATACATAGCGCCGGCAATCATTTCTTTAGCCCCCGCCTGCATGCTGTAATCCCCTTGTAATGTCAAATAGCTATAATCAGTAACAGCAAACTTTATGCCTCCGCTGAAAACATATTTAGGCGCCAGTTGCAATCCCATGTTCTGGTAAAAAGAATTTTTCGGCTTATTAAAATGATGATAAGCAGCACCAATAAAGAAATTATTATCAGGATTTGCATTTACCTGCGAATTAAAACTCATACCAACGGCACCATCAGCATACGTATAAGATGCAGATTGAAAGTATTCACCATCCGTTCCATTATCATACGTACTATTAGTTGTCATCTTGCTTCTGTCGAACCGGCGGTTTACAATACCTCCCATAAAGCCTAAGGATAAATAAGTATTCCAGTCATTGCTCAACGATTTATGATAGTTGATAGCAGGCAATGCATGTGCTGACGTCCATCCAATCGTTCCTGCTTTATCAAATAACATTTGTATACCGGTTGTTATAAAATCATTTGCTTTACCAATCGGCATTTTAATTTCTGCATTCAACGAGCCTGTTCTATATGCATTCGTTACACTGTTCCATTGGTCGCGGTACACAGCCTGTGCCCTGATATCTCCTTTAAAAATTCCTGCCAGTGACGGATTGCGCAGCAATGGCGCTTCAAAAAATTGGGAGAAATGAATATCCTGTCCCTGCATTGTTAATGCAGACGATAAAAAGCAAATGATCATTATAGTATGTAACGGTTTCATTATTGTCTTATCGGATTAGAGCAATGTTGCCTGAATATTTTATTAACTCACCATTTGCACATAATATTTCCAATTGATAAATATATACATCAGATTGAGCAGGTTTTCCTTTGTAATTACCATTCCAGCCTGAGCCAGGATTGTTAACGGGAACCTCCCTGTTTTCAAATACAACTTCTCCCCACCTGTTGAAGATGCGTAATGTTTTTACCCGGAATATGCCTGTGCCTCTTAAATAGAATACATCGTTGCTGCCATCGCCATTAGGAGAAAAAGTATTTGGTACAAAAAAGTTTTGGCCTGTACAAATCACCTGAACGGTAACATCTCCTTTATTAATACAACCATATCTGTCTGTGACTGTAACACTGTATTTAGTCGTAAATTGAGGATTAGCTTCTGGCCGTGGACAATTAGTACAGTCAAGCCTGGTTGGTGGAAGCCAATTATAGGAAACAATTGGTCCTGTATAATTCATAGCAAGCTCTGTTGACGTTCCTGAAATAATAGTGATCGGATCTGTTACAGGAGTTGCTGTAGGTAGTGGTACTACATTTATATTCGTTCTAGCCGTATCTGCACAACCAAGTTTGTTGGAAGCGATCAATTGAACTGGATAATTGCCAGGGCTATTATAAGAAACAGCAACTTGTTGCGTTTGAGCAGTATTCCCATTTCCTAATGTCCATTGCCATTTAATAGTTGAATCAGGTTGAAACAATACTCCTGAAAATATTTCTGATTTATTAACACACAAAGTATCAAGTATGTTAAGAGATAACACAGGGGTAGGATATACCCGAACTGTATCGAAAAACGAACGTGAACATTGGTTTACCGTAGTTACGGTCAAAGTAACAATATATGTATCGGCTCCATTATAAAAGTGAGAAGGGTCAGTTGCGGTACTTGTTGTGCCGTCACCAAAATTCCATACGTTTGAAATAATCGGGTCATTACTTAAAGAATAGTTTGTAAAAAACACTTCACTAGTGTCACAAAACTCTTTTTTGTCTTTTCCAAACAAAGGAATAGCACCATATACTATGACAGGAGAGGCTGCAGAAACAACCGCATTACAACCAAATTTGTCCGTTAAAATCAAGTAGGGAAAGAAATTTCCTGGCGAATTATAAGTATGTGTAAGACTGGTTCGGCGTGTTGTATCCGAACTACCATCGCCAAAATAAAATTGGAAATTAAAACCAACTGGAACAGAGATATTGAAATTTGTTGTAATTGAATGGCAGGCAGTATCGGGCCCAAGAGTGATTTGTGTTGCTAAAGCCGGGTTATACAAGTTAACTGTTTTACTTGCAGAGTCAATGCAACCACCAGGACCAGTAAGATATAATGTTGCAGTATATGCTCCATATGCATTATAAAAATGTGAAGGGTTTAATGCAGCATTGCTGCTGCCATCACCGAAATCCCATAAATGGCTTTGATAATTAGACCCCTGGAAAACAAAACTTGTTTGCAATGGAATACAAATACCGGAGCTATCTATTATATCAAAAGCCGCCCGCGGACTCCTGATATAAATATAATTTGTTTTAAGTACAGAATCCTTGCAGCCTGCTGCATCCTGAATGGTAAGCTTAACGTTGTAAATATTATCACCCAATGGATATATATGTGTAGGATTCTGTAATGTGGATGTTCCTCCATCTCCAAAGCTCCAGTTATATGTCAATCCGGAACCTGAAGACGTATCGGTAAACTGTAATGCCGCTAAAGGACAATAAAAACTATCCGCCCTGAAAGCGGCTACAGGTCTTGTGATCAAAACTGAATTTGGAAGTGTAATTGTATCTGCACAGTTAGCATTGTCTTTTATTGCAAGTGAGACAGTATAACTGCCGGTTTGAGTATAGGTATGGGTAAAAGGCGAAGAAGTAAATGTTTGTTGATTGCCATCTCCGAAATTCCAATTCCATTGTGTAATTGGAGATGCATTGGGAATTGATAGATCGGTAAAACTTATAGTACTGTTTACGCAACCACCCGGACCGTTTACTGAGAAATTTGCACGAGGGCCACTCACTACAATAAAATTAGAAAGTAGAGTTGTGTCAAAACACCCATTAATGTCTTCAATGGTTAATGCTACGTCATAGCTGCCATAATTTCCCAAACTATAATTAAGGGTACGTGTAGTATCATTAATCGCTGTAGCTCCGATCAACCATGAATAATCCCTGATATTAGCTGGGTTGCTGACAACGGCATTAAGTGTAAAGACCTCACTTTTACAAACAGGATTTTTATTGATTGTAAAACTTGGCGTCTCGTTGACCAGTATGATCTGTCTCGATCTTTGATAAGAGCAGGCGCCATTTGTAACGATTAACGTTGCAGTATAGGTACCGTAGGCAGGATAGGTAAATGTTGGTGGTGGTAAACCAAAGAAAATTGTATTAGCAGGATCACCCATCCTCCATTCATAAGTAATGGGGCCATAAATAGGATTGGTTAATGAACTGTCCAGGAATGTTGCACGCAGACGATTATTGCAATCTACCATGTAACCAAATTTGGCTACGGGTGGAAGAATCTGTATTGGCCGAAAGGCTGAATCGCGGCAACCATTATTCGAAACAACGAGTTTAACTGTTAATGCTCCAGTATCCTCATAAATATGCTGTGGATTTTGAAGAGTAGAAAAAAGACTATCGCCAAAATCCCAATCCCACTCAACAAATGCGCCAGGTGAGGTTACTGAAAGATCTGTAAACTGAACAGGAGTGCTTGCACATACATTATTCGGGGTAAAGCTAAAATTGACTGTAGGCCTTGTACCAGTTCTTACTCCGTTAGGTATGGTAATGGTTTCAGTACATCCTGTTTGAGTTGTGACAGTCAGACTGATTGTATAATTTCCCGCTGTATTGTAAATATGAGTAGGAAATTGTGTTGTATAAATTCCACCCGGCTCTCCTAAATCCCATAAATAACTAATAATATTATCAACAGATTGTATTTGTGGAATAGGGCTATAGCTAAAAGGAATGCAACCGCCAGTAGGGGCATTTGCTATTGCTACAGTAGTGTTGAGGATTTTGATCAATTGCGGCTTCGTTATTGTATTCGTGCATCCTCCCGGAAGTGTTATGGTTAGAGAAACATCAAAAACTCCTCCACTCGTATAGGTATGCGATGGATTTTGAAGATTGGATGTTCCTCCATCACCAAAATTCCATAGCCAGGTTGAAGCAGCAGGACTTATATCGGTAAACTGAACTGTAAAAGGAGAACGACATGCTGTACTATCGTTCAAAGTGAAATTAACAGGAGGTTGACTTGTTATAGTTACATTTCGTGTAATGGAGTCTATGCAGTTTCCATAATTATTAATCAGCTTTACCGGATATGTTCCACCTGATAAGAATGTTTTATCAGGATTGATCTGTGACGAAGTAGTACCATCACCGAAGTCCCAGAAAGATGATATCGGTGCCGGTGAAGAATTGTTTTGAAAAGTTATCATTTGCCCAATGCAAATGCTTGGAGGTATATTGAAATTTGTCGTTTTGCCTGTGATCACTACATTTTTTGTTATTGTACCACTACACCCGAGATCACTTTGAACATTAAGACGTACAGTATAAGTGCCGGCAGCAGCATAAGTGGCAGAAGGATTTTGTAAGGTTGAAGTAGGACCGCCGTTTCCAAAATCCCAAACATAACTTAGCGTTCCCGGTCCACTCGAGAGATCCTGAAAGTTAATAGTGAACGGAGCCTGGCAGGTGCCTGGTTGTGAGAAACTAAAATCTGCAGTAATACCGCTTACAATACGAATGTACCTTCCGATTGAAGTAAAACTTTGACAACCTGTTGTGCTGGTTATTCTCAATGAAACAGTATAAAACCCTATAGCAGTATAAGTATGTGAAGGGTTTTGAGAAGTTGAAGTAAAGCCATCTCCAAAATCCCATAGCCAACTTATAATTGTCCCAGCACCGGGAGGAACCGTAGACTGATCCGTAAACTGAATGGTTGCTGGTGCGCAGGCAGTTGTAATATTAGCTGATAGACTTGCTGAGGGAGAAGGTGTGACTGTTATGAAGTTCGTTTTAATCTCTTCATCAATTCCAGCTGAATTTCTCACGACGAGTCTCACAGTATATGTTCCAGGTATGGAATAATTCACTATAGGATTTCGGAGAGTGGATAATTGTCCGTTTCCAAAATCCCAGTTCCAGGAAGTCGGGTTGCCGGTTGATAAATCCTGGAATGAAACAATTAATGGGGAACAACCTGATCTTGGTGTAGCTGAAAAATTTGCGACAGGCGAGGTCTGCCCAAAACCAATAATGGTAAATAGTAAAAGGTGGAATAATATTCCCGCAGTTTTCTGGTGTATATGAATTAAATATTTTCCCAAGGGTTCAAAAATTTCCTTGTTGCTATTAAGTATTATCAAAAATCATCCCGCATATTGGTCATAAGAGGAGTTTGACAAAACCTGCAACAGGTTGTTTAATTCATAGGGGGTATGGAAAAACAGAAGATTACAGCTTTTCAAGCCGCATATTCTTTACATCTGAGCCAACAGTTTGCGTGGCTACAACATAGGTCCAGCTATTATTTGTAATGTTCCAATTGCCATTTATCAATTGCAATGGATTTACAGCAGAAGGAAAATTGGCCGAAGTGGTCATGGTACTGGCATTGCCATCCCAGGTCCCGGTTTTTTCCACAATGCCATTTTTTATAGCATCCACAGTTTTGTTACTGTAGTATTGAAATTTATAACCATTAAAATCTGATGTGATATTCGTTCCGTTGAGTGAAAAACTGGTAATTGACCATTGACCATCGGTCATTGCCTTTATTACAAGGTCCTGGTAAATATTCTCCTTGGCTTTTTTACAGGATAGGGTAAAAACAAAAAAGGTGATTAATGGTAAAAGTCGTTTCATAAGTTACACAAAATACAGCTTCAAGACCGTTTATACAACACGATAAGGCTATTATAACGCCAAACCGGGTACAAAATTTTGCATTGATTTTGAAAAGTTTAGAACTCAAAACAGAAGCTTAAGACTGAAAATTCATTAGTTTAGGCCAATTTTTAAAGATGAGAGGAATTTTTATAGCCATTGTCACTTTAGGGTTTACACATTTATTAGCTGGTCAGACCCCGTCCCAAGCATTAAATAGATGGTCTGCCAGGTCCCCGATTGAAAAAGTTTATTTGCATACGGACAGGGAAGAATACCTGGCTGGCGAAACAGTATGGTTTAAAGCCTATTTATATGCAGAATATATTCCGGATTCAATCAGTTCGGTTGTATATGCAGAATTATATGATCAAAACCAGCAACTGGTCAATCGGGCTATATTGCCGGTAATAGATGGGGATGCTTTTGGTGATATTGATATACCCGTTACGGCCACATCCGGTAATTATTTTATCAGGGCTTACTCACCAACTATGCTTAATCATGATCATGAGTTTTTATACTCAAAAAAGATCAGGGTTGTTGGTAAAGGAAAAATGCCAGCGGTTGCGGAAGATAAAACATTGCGGATAGAATTTTTTCCGGAGGGTGGAAATCTTGTCAACGGATTCTCGGGTGCTGTGGCATTTAAAATAACTAATAAGTCCGGTGTACCTGTAAATGGAGTTGGCGTTATCAGAGATCAGAATGGTGATTCGATCTTATCTTTTGAAAGTTATCATGACGGAATGGGGCTATTTGAAATAGAATCAAAGCAAGGAGTTTCATATTATGCTCAATTGACTGGCGATGCTAGCTCAGAAAAATTTCAGTTGCCCCAAGCTGTTGAAAAAGGAATTGCCTTCAGCCTGATGCCTGACCCGCAAGGAATTTATTATTCAATAAAACATCGCAAAGATGAAACTGCATTTGCCGCTTCATACATGATTGGTCAAATGGGCCATCGTGTAGTTTTTGAAAAACAGTTCAATTCAAAAGAAGATTGGGTAACAGGGGTAATTAATTTGGACAAACTATATTCTGGCATTTTACAAGTAACCGTTTTTAATATCAATGGTATTCCATTGGCAGAAAGGCTATGGTTTGTAGATAACAAAGAATATTTACTCAAAGGAGATTTAAAACCCGATACATTAAACTTTAATAAGAAAGCTCTCAATCAGATTACATTGTCGATCAGGGATACCATCATCGGGAGTTTTTCATTGTCAATAACCGATCCTGACCTGAGTGCAAATGAACTGAGAACAGAAAGTATCATTTCAAATTTGCTTCTTATCAGCGATCTGAAAGGATATATTCATAACCCGGTTTATTATTTTTCTACTGATAATGATTCGGTAAAAACAGCTTTGGACCTTGTGATGATGACCAATGGCTGGCGCAGGTTTAAATGGGTTGATCTGTTAGCTGGTAAAGCTTCACCGGTTACTTACATCGACCCGAAATATATTTCTTTGAAAGGACAGATCAATGAAAGAGATTCTAAAAAACCGGTGCCTGATAAGGAACTTGTTGTGTTAATTAAAACTCCCAAGAATGCAAGCAATACCAGCCGGATGATAAAAACAGATGCAAAAGGAAATTATAAACTCGACTCATTGATCTTCTATGGACGTTCAAGAATTCTTTTCAGTGATATCAGGGGCAAAAAAAGTAAATGGATCGATATAATTAATAATTCAGATAGTCTTTCAAAATCCTATTCGCTTGCTAAGATCAATACGAGTTTATTTCCTTCAATTTCTCCTCATGCTTTGGCATCTGTTATAGACGGAAGATTGAAAAATGCCCACGAAAGTCTTTCAGTGTTTGATAATACACTGGAAGAAGTGATTGTAAGTGCCCGTAAGAAAAGCCCTTTAGAACTAATGGATGAAAAATATACCAACGGTATGTTTTCCGGTAATGCCATGAAAACGCTTGATCTTTTAAATGCAGATGATGTCTTTGGTTATTCTTCCATATTCGAATATATTGAAGCAAGGATACCCGGAGTTACTGTTGCAAAAGACGGGTTTGATTACACTATTTATTACCGGCAGGCAGTTACGATGAGTGCAAGCGGGCCAATTCCCATGACAATATTTTTAAATGAAATGCAAACAGATATCGCCTTTGTTTCTGTTATTCCGATAACTGAAATTGCAATGGTAAAAATCTACAATTCGTTTGTTGGTGTTAGCGGCAATGCACCGGGAGGTGTATTATCTATTTACACAAAAAA
This sequence comes from Bacteroidota bacterium, assembly GCA_005882315.1. NCBI lineage: Bacteria > Pseudomonadati > Bacteroidota > Bacteroidota bacterium. The sequence goes on along the minus strand of VBAR01000001.1, from coordinate 190,622 downwards.
GGGTTCTGACCTTTTTAAGGATATGCCTTCATCTTCTGATGTGTTTGAGTACAGCGGTTTTTCATTTATCCGTGAATTTTATTCTCCCAATTACAGTATTGATTCATTGAAAATGCAAAATGACAATCGTATAACACTGCTTTGGAAACCGGATATCTATTTACGCACCATCAACCCTGTTGTACCGATCCGGTTTTATAATAATGATAATAGTAAACGATTTAAAGTGATAGTGGAAGGAATGACAAAAGATGGCAAAATGATCTTTCTCGAAAAAATATTTGCAGCGCCTCCGCTAAAAGGATTCTGATAATAAAAAATCCCGCAGCGCTGCGGGATTTTTTTAAAATATGTTTATTGATCTTATTTAGGAAAATTCGGATTGGCTTTTACTTCTTCCATTTGCTTTCTGTGTCTTTCTGTATGTGCAGTCATAAATAGTGCCATCTGGTAACAATCAACAGTTCCAAATGGCATTTGAACCATGTGGTTTCTCAAATCTTCTGTTGTCGTTTTTACATACTTTATATGTTCGGCACGCATTTCCTTAAATGCATTCATGGCTTCTTCCATTGATTTATAAGGGGTGTTCTGCGGCTCCAATGGCGGGAATGTTTTTACTTTCTTTTCGCGGCTTTCTACTGTGGCCACTACCTGTTCATCAGTCATTTTTACCTCAGATCTTTTATCGGGAGTAGCCTGGCCTTTCATGGCGGCTTCCATCATATCCCATATTCCTTTTTCTGTAATTGCAATATGATACATACATTCTTTTACTGACCAGGATTCAGCGGAAGGCTTGAAATTTAATTGGGCATCTGACAAACCTTTTACTGATTGCATCAGGCTTGTCTTATGATCTTTCATCAGGGTAGTCGCATATTTTCTTTCTTTTTTTGAAAGCGAAGTGTTCCGGAGCGTACCAGCAAGCCCTGAAATAACCAGCAAGGTCAGCAGCAGGCGACCATAAGTTCTTTTTAACATAGCAGGAGTTTTAAATGAATAATAAAACCATGAGTGATCATGAGGGGCAGGAAAGGGGAGCAAAAGTTACAAAAGATTTTCATTCCGCAAAGTTTGATTTATGAACTTTTTAAAGCTATCCATCTTAACTTCCCCGCATGAAAATCGCCGAGATCACTTCTTTTCTTGAATCTCTTGCCCATCCGGTCTTGCAGGAACCCTATGATAATGCAGGACTAATAACGGGCAACCCGGCTTGGGATTGTAACGGAATTGTTATTTCTCTTGATGCTACAGAAGATGTGGTAAATGAAGCCATCACAAAAAATGCCAATCTTATTATAGCACATCACCCTATCATCTTCTCAGGTTTAAAAAAGATAAACGGGAAGAATTATGTGGAGAAAGCGATAATTGCTGCTATTAAAAATGACATTGCTATTTATGCCATACATACTAATCTTGATAATGTATTAAGTGGTGTAAATGGGAAAATGGCGCAACTGCTAGGTGTGAAGAATTGTACTGTACTGGCTCCTAAGATTAATACACTAAAAAAGCTTTTCACTTTTGTTCCTTCAGCCCAGGCTGACCAGGTGAGAAATGCAATATTTGAAGCTGGAGGGGGAAATATTGGCAATTACTCTGAATGCAGTTTTAATGCGGAGGGTACAGGCACATTCAAAGCTGGTGACAACACTGATCCATTTGTTGGCAAGCGAGGCGAACGTCACCATGAAAAAGAGATTAAAATCGAAGTAATATTTCCGGGCTTTCTTGAAAACAGGATCATTGCAGCCATGAAATCAGCGCATCCTTACGAAGAGGTGGCGTATGATATTGTTAATCTTGCAAACTCGCACCAGGGAATAGGCAACGGCATAGTTGGTGAACTGGAAAATCCCATAGATGAGATAAGTTTCCTGGAACTGGTAAAAAAAACGTTCAAGACGCCGGTTATCAGGCATACCGAACTGAGGGATAAGACTGTTAAAAAGGTGGCCCTTTGTGGCGGCGCAGGCAGTTTTTTGATTGGGGCTGCAATTAGCGCAGGCGCAGACTTTTATATTACTGCTGATATGAAGTATCATGAATTCTTTGATGCCAATGGCCACATGGTTATTGCCGATATCGGCCATTACGAAAGCGAGCAGTTCACCATCGACCTTTTAAAAGAGGTTTTGGAGCAAAAATTCCCTACTTTTGCCGTCCTTAAAACAGCAGTGATAACCAACCCTGTGAGGTATTTTTAAACGGTCAGGTAAGTCAAATGTATAAGGATTTTAAATGACACATATGACTCATGACTTTCAGAAATTTCAAACTATAAACAATCATAATGGCACACGTAAAAGAATTTTCCGTTGAAGAAAAATTAAGTTCACTTCTTTACCTGCAAAAAATTGAAAGCAAGCTGGATGAAATTCATATCCTGAAAGGTGAATTGCCGATGGAGGTGAATGACCTCGAAGATGAGATCCAGGGATTGCATGCCCGTAAGGTGAGAATTGAAGAAGAGGTTAACGGTGTGAACGAGTTTATTGAAAAGAAAAAAGAAGCAATTAAAGAAGCCCAGGCGTTGATAAAGAAATACGAAAAGCAAAGTGAGAATGTAAAGAATAACCGTGAGTTTGAAGCGATCAATAAAGAAATTGAAATGCAGCAGCTCGAAGTGAAGCTTTGCGAAAAACATATTAAAGATGCAAGCGAAGAAATTGCGGAAAAAGCTGAAACTTTAGAAAAAGCAAACAAAGGAATTGCCAGTAAAGAAAATGTATTGACGAACAAAAAAGGGGAGCTGGAAAAGATCATTGCTCATAACGAGAAAGATGAGAAGCATTTTAATAAACTGGCTGCCGAAGCAAAAGAGCATGTTGAGCCACGCCTGATGACCAGTTATACAAAGATCAGAACAAGTTACCGCAACGGATTAGCTGTTGTAGCAGTAGAACGTGATGCCTGCGGCGGATGTTTCAATTCTATTCCTCCTCAAAAGCAAAGCGAAATTCGTCAGCGTAAAAAAATTATTATCTGTGAAAACTGCGGCCGTATCCTTGTTGATGGGGACCTACACGCCTCAGTAGAAATAAAATAATATTCCCCCATTTCTAAAATGGGTACTATGAAATTTTCTTTTTTATTTTCCCCTGACATTTAATGTCAGGGGTTTTTATTTCTCATCATTAAAAAAAACTGAACCTTCTCTTAGGCTGGATGAAAATTCGCTAATTTGCTGCATCACATGCTTCAGAAATTAACGATACAGAATTATGCTATCATCGATGAACTGGAAATAGATTTTTCAGGCAAACTGAATATTCTTACTGGTGAAACCGGCGCCGGTAAATCGATTATCCTTGGAGCTTTGGGTCTGATACTAGGCGAAAGAGCAGATAGTTCTGTGCTGGTAAATAAAACAAAGAAATCTGTGATCGAAGGTTTGTTTGATGCTCATGGTAAAAAAGAGATCAAACAATTTCTTGAGCAAAATGATTTTGATATTACTGATGAGCTGGTAATAAGAAGAGAGATAGCAGCTACCGGAAAATCCCGTGCTTTTATAAATGATACACCTGTAACATTAAATCAATTAAATGAGTTAAGCTCCTTACTTGTCGATCTGCACCAGCAGTTTGATACACTGGAATTAGGGGAAAGCCATTTTCAACGTGAGGTCCTGGATGCGTTAGCAGGACATGCTGACTTGTTAAGTGAATACAGTAAACTTTTTAATCAATGGAAAACGCTGCAACGGGAATGTGATGATCTCAAACAACAAAAATTGCAATTCGATAAAGAATCTGACTACAATAAATTTCAGTTTAATGAACTAGATGAGGCAGCATTCAGGGAAAATGAACTGGAAGAAACGGAAGCTGAATTGAAATTGCTGAGTAATGCTGAAGGAATCAAATCGGTTCTTGGTAAAGTATACCAGGAGTTACAAGAAGGAGAGAGCCCGGTTGTTCAGCAATTAAAAATATTGGTAAACCAGTTACAGAATTATTCTTCTTATCATGCCCGGTTGCCAGAATTGATTCAACGGCTGCAATCAACACAAATAGAACTGCAGGATGTTGCGGATGAAATTGACGGGATCAGCAATCATATCAATTATAGCCCGGAAAGAATTGAGCAGTTAAATGAACGTTTATCATTAGGATATAAGTTACTGAAGAAACATGGAGTGAAAACGACTGCGGAGTTATTGCAGATCAGGAATGAACTGGAGAGTAAATTGCAGGCCGTGTTGAACATCGATGAAACAATTCAGCAGAAAGAGAAAATTCTTTCAAAAACAAAGCAAACCCTTTCCGAAAATGCACAGAAAATATCTGATGGTCGTAAAAAACAAGCAAAGCCTTTAGAAGATAAAGTGAATAAACTGCTGGTACAGGTGGGAATGCCAAATGCAAAGATCAAGGTTGAAATTAAAAGCGACCAGGAATTGAATGCATTCGGAACTGATAGTATCGAGTTTTTGTTTGATGCAAACCGGAGTGGACAGTATCACCCCATTCGAAAAGTAGCCAGCGGTGGTGAGTTGAGCCGTTTGATGCTTTGCATAAAGTCATTAGTAGCAAAAAAGATCGACTTGCCTACGATGATATTTGATGAAATTGATACCGGTATTTCAGGTGAAGCCGCGAGACAGGTAGGTGTAATTATGAAAGACCTTGCAGCCAGCAGGCAAGTGATTTGCATTACCCATCAGCCACAGATAGCCGGCAAAGCCGATGCTCATTATTTTGTTTATAAAGAAATAGTAAAGGATGCGGTGAAGACAAATATCCGCAAACTGACTACTGAAGAAAGAATTACAACGATTGCAAAAATGCTGAGTGGAGAAAAACCAACAGTTGCTGCAATTGAGAATGCAAGGGAAATGGTTTCTAATTGACAAAACTCCGGAAATGAGGATCTCGGTACTATTAATTATCATTGCTTTCCTGGCTGCTGCTTTTTTTCTCAATGTTTATTTTCAAAAACTGATCAACCCACGCAAATCACCCGGAAGACTTTTGCTTTATTTTCTTGCAACAATTGTCATGATACTCGGTCTGACTACTTTAATGATTTTTATTATCGGCCGCCTTTTTCCGCAGGAGATAATGAAATAATAATTACTTCATACATTTACCCACAATTCTAAAAATAACAAAGGCTATGTCAAATAATTTATTACAGGGAAAGAAAGGGATCATCTTCGGCGCACTGGACGAAAAATCCATTGCCTGGAAAACGGCATTGAAATGTCATGAAGCAGGAGCTCAGTTGGTACTCACTAATGCACCTGTTGCATTAAGAATGGGAGAAATAAACAAACTGGCTGAAGCTGTGAATGCACCAGTCATTGGCGCTGATGTAACCAATATGGATGATCTGAAAAACCTGATGGAAAAATCAATGGAACATTTTGGTGGTAAAATTGATTTTATCCTTCATTCAATCGGCATGAGCCTGAATGTTCGCAAAGGGAAATCTTATACCGAGATCAATTATGAATGGAATACAAAAACACTCGACATATCTGCAATGAGTCTTCACCGTGTATTACGTACTGCATGGGATTTGGATGCACTGAACGAGTGGGGGAGTGTGGTGGCATTAACTTATATCGCAGCACAAAGGGTGTTTCCTGATTATAATGAAATGGCAGATGCCAAAGCATTACTGGAAAGTGTAACAAGAAGTTTTGGTTACAATTATGGTGTAAGAAAAAAGGTACGGGTAAATACAATCTCACAATCACCGACAAGAACTACAGCAGGCAGTGGCGTAAAAGGCTTTGATGGGTTTATAAGTTTTGCAGAAAAAATGAGCCCATTAGGAAATGCTTCTGCTGAAGACTGTGCGAACTATACTGTAACACTTTTTAGTGACCTCACAAGAATGGTAACCATGCAAAATTTATTTCATGATGGGGGATTTTCTTTTACAGGTGTAACGAAAGAAGTGATCGAGCAAATGGAAAAATAAATTATATCAGACCTAAGAATAATGTCAAAATGGAAAGTGTGTAGATATGTGGTTTGTTATTTTCCAAAAACTTGTCTCACTTCTTTTGGAATAAAAGCATCTATGCCCTCTGGATTTGTACTTGATAAGAGATACCACTTCTTTGATTTGCTATCATAGATAAACCAATTTTCAGTTTTTGAATTAATTTCAATCTTGAACTTCGATTTATTGCATTCGACATTATTTTCACCGAAATATTTTTTTGATCCCTCACAAAATTTATTAAACAGGATAGTTGAATCACCAGTTTTAGATGATTTCAAGTTTAAAGAGGATTTGGAGTTGATATTTATTAGTGAATATTTACTAGAGTCATGAATAGTTACTTTGTAACCAGGATCTATGGTCATCGAATTTATAATAATATCGTAATCAGGAGAATGAACCCCATCCTTTAAATCACTAATAATTTGTTCTTTAGTATAATCCTTAAATACTTCCGGGTATTTGAATTGATACATCGTTTCGTAATCTTCGGAAATGACTGCGGCAGAGTATTGGTTAAATAAATCCTTTATTGTTTTTTCGTCATCATCTTTGGAAAAATTGCAAGAGGAAAATAAAAATAAAAAGAGACTTAATAAACGAATATTTTTATTCATACACAATTAGATTATTGCTTTGAGTATAATCTCTTTAATCTTATCAATAGAAATTCTTTCCTGCTGCATTGTATCACGATGACGTATCGTAACAGTGTTGTCTTCTTTTGTTTGGTGATCTACAGTAACGCAGAATGGAGTACCAATCGCATCCATCCGGCGGTAACGTTTTCCAATTGTATCTTTTTCTTCATAGAAACAACGGAACGAAGCTTTGCAATCATCCATGATTTTTCTTGCTATTTCTGGTAATCCATCTTTTTTCATCAATGGTAATACAGCAAGTTTCATCGGAGCAAGTTTAGCTGGGAATTTTAATACAACTCTGCTGTCTGGTTTTTCAGGAGTACTCAGATCCTGTTCTTCATAAGAATGACTGAGTACGGCAAGGAACATCCTGTCTAAACCAATTGAAGTTTCAATTACATAAGGAATATAATTTCCATAAGGCTTGCCTGTAGCAGGATCTATATCATTATCAAAATACTGTTGTTTCTTTCTGCTATATTCCTGGTGCTGTTTCAGATCAAAATCTGTTCTTGAGTGAATACCTTCCAGTTCTTTAAAGCCAATTGGGAAGTTGAATTCAATATCACAAGCTGCATCTGCATAGTGTGCCAGTTTGATATGATCATGAAAACGATAATTCTCTTGTCCGAAGCCCAAAGCCAAATGCCATTTCATTCTTTCTTCTTTCCAGTACTCATACCATTTTTTCTGAGTGCCGGGCTGAATGAAGAATTGCATTTCCATTTGTTCAAACTCTCTCATGCGGAAGATGAATTGTCTAGCTACAATTTCATTACGGAACGCTTTACCAATTTGTGCAATACCAAAAGGAATTTTCATTCTTCCTGTTTTCTGCACATTTAAAAAGTTTACAAAAATTCCCTGTGCGGTTTCAGGTCTTAGATACACTTTATTGTCAGCATCTTCACTTGAAACAGTAGAACCAAATTCTGTTGAGAACATTAAGTTGAACTGGCGGATATCCGTCCAGTTAGCAGTTTTACTGATGGCACATTTGATCTTATTGTCCTCGATCAGTTTTTTCAAGCCAGCAAAATCATCTTTAGCCAGCAAAGTATCCATCGCAGCCAATACATCATTTGCCACTTGCTCATTACCTGCTGTTTTTTGTTCTTCAGCAAAGCCTTCTATCAAATGATCAACACGGTATCTTTTCTTGCTGTCTTTATTATCGATCATTGGGTCGTTGAAATTATCAACGTGGCCACTTGCTTTCCATGTAGTAGGGTGCATAAAAATAGCGGCATCAATACCTACAATATTTTCATTCATGCGGGTCATACTTTCCCACCAATAATCTTTGATATTTTTTTTCAGTTCACTGCCCCATTGACCATAATCATAAACGGCCTGCAGGCCGTCGTAAATTTCACTGCTGGGAAATACAAAGCCATACTCTTTTGCATGGGAAATAATTGCCTGGAACCTGTTCGAATCGTTTGCCATAGGGCGCAAAGATAACCCGCCGGGTATACAGGCGAAAATGAATTTTTAATTAGTTTAATTAAGATAACCGAAGAAAAAACAAATAATTTTTTACAGGTACGTAACCTGGAAGATCATGCAGGAGGGAAATTCTATTTCTGGCAAAAATTCATAATTCAATTTTTCAAACAGGTTTACTTTGATCCACCATGATCCTTTTCCAGGAACTACTGTCTGGTACACGGCAGCATCTTTCTTAGCATCTCTTACTGTACTGACAGGAATTTTCTGCCATGTTTCATCTCCCGTGAACCGTCTTTCATTGTTGGCAGTCATTTTTGTAATTAATACTTCAATCCTGTATTTCTTGCTATTGTTTTTTATATCCACTTGAAATACTCCGGAAGTATTTGCAAAATAACCCAAAGCGGGAATGGTAATAGGTGCTTTAGAAAGAAAGAGGTATTTGCTGATGATTGGCATCAGCGCATATTCATTCAATGTTATTTTATTTTTTAAAAACTGGCAGGTAGTGTCTTCAGGAAGATGACTGTAAATAAATTTTTCAGGTGGCGTATCGAACCAAAAATATTCCATATCTCCATCTTTTTCGCTTGCCCATGTTACATCCATTAGTTTCCAGTTACCATTTATTTTTACAGCATTCCAGGCATGGTCAGTACGTGAAGTATTTACTTTTGCATCGGGCCATATTTTACTATAGCCTGAAATTTTTATTGCTTCCAGTCCGCATTGTTCGGACATATATTGAAACAGGCTTGAGTAATGATCACAAACTCCTTTGCGTTCTTCAAATGTCTGTAAAGCATCTTTTTTATAATCCCATGTAGTTTTTATTAATCCGCTTGTATAGGCATCCCAATCGTAATTAATATTTGTAGCAATCCAGCAAAAAACGGCTCTTGTTTTATGAAGTGGCGTTGTAAAATTTTTATTGATAACAGCAATTACTTCTTCCAGTGTTTTTGTATTGTTGGTACTGAAAAGATTTTTCGTTTTATCATCGATATATTTTAGTGAATCGGCCGGGTTCCATTTTTCCTGGTATATTTTTTCTATTTGTTTAACTGTTTCATCGGCTTGTTTTACAAATTTTAAAGAGTCCTTTAGCCATTGATCTTTCCATTCCTTCATCAATTTAATAGAGTCCATCCGCCATTCTTCTTCAAATTTTTTCAGATCTTCTTCTGAGTTAATAACGGCTTCTTTCTTTAATTCTTTTCGGGTTGATTTATCATTTACCGGTTGGGTAAAACATAATTGTAGAGTCAGCAGAAGTGTAAGTGTAAATATCAATTTGGTGGCCGTCATACAGTGGTGGTTAGGTAACGATAGAAATAAAGATTTATTTCGATTTCATCTGTTAAATAAACACCATTTGGCTTTCCAGTTTGCCATACCTATGATGTCTCAGGTTCTTTTACTTCAATCACTGTTTTCTCATCCGTATGTTCCTGTATTGATTTTTCCGATTCTATTTCAATTTGCTTAACAAGAACAGCATAGTTGTTAGGATAAATAATTGTGCCTTTGTATTTAGCATAAGAATGGGTAAAAGCAGCCCCGAAATACAATATCATGGAGGAATAATAGACCCACATTAAAATAACAATGACAGAACCCGCAGCACCATATGCTGTTGTCATCCTGTTATGCCCGAGGTAATAACTGATAACAAACCTGCCGATCATAAATAAAGAAGCTGTTACAAAAGATCCTACCCATACATGTCTCCAATTAATACGGGCATCGGGTAATACTTTAAAGATTGCAGCAAAAATAAATGACGTGATAAGAAAGGTGAAGACGATATTCAAAATATAAACAAGCACCACTGTTAACTCAGGGTATTTTACCGTCAGCTTAGTTAGTAAGAAATCCATTGAGGCATTAATAAGGAGGGATACCAGTAATATAAAACCCAACGTGATGATCATTGAAAAGGAAAGTAACCTGTCGATGATCAGCTTCAACCATCCTAAACCCTTTCTTGGTTTTGCTTTTATTCTCCAGATATGATTGATAGAACTCTGTATTTCTCCAAATACACTTGTAGCACCAATGATCAGCGCAATAAGGCCAACTATCGTTGCAAACTGGCTACCGGTAGAGGTGGTTGCATTATGTATGATTTCCTGTATATCGACGGCGGCTGAATGACCAACAAAGGACTCGATCTGTTTATACACTGAACCTTCTATTACAGTTCGGCCATAGAACAGATCGCTAAACCAGATAATAATAATGAGTAACCCAGGCAGTGAGAATATAGTATAAAAAGCTAAGGCGCCGCTGAGTTTCAGTACATCGCATTCAAAAAAATCTGATACAGAATGTTTTATTATTTTCCAACCATCACTCATAGTCATAGCTCCCGAGATTTAAAAATTATGCCAAAGGACCGGCTTATACTAATTTGTCGTTATTCTTATGTCTTTCTGCATCCCGGGTGGTCTTTTTTTCAAAATTTTTTTCCAATGCCTCAGTTAAGTTCACCCCTGTTTGGTTGGCAAGGCAAATTAATACCCACATTACATCGGCCATTTCATCAGCCAGGTTTTTTTCCAGGTCTGTTTTTTTGAAACTTTGATCGCCGTAAGTACGGGCCATGATGCGGGCCAGTTCGCCAACTTCTTCAGTAAGTATGGCCATATTGGTGAGTTCGCTGAAATAACGGACACCAACGGTCTTTATCCAGCTATCAACCTGTTGCTGGGCTTGCTCAATAGTCATTTTTAAAAAATTTAGTGCGGTTATCTGCAATATAGCATGATTATTGTCGTTAGAGAAACCCTTCCTTTACGGAAGCTGTTAGGACACCGTATCCCACTGAAACTTTAACCCAAATTCCTGTTACAAAAACTATTATTCTATGATGAAGCACCATCTATGGGCTACTTTGTTGTCGCTAAGCCTCTTTGTTTCGCTGATTGCACCTGCACAATCTTATAATTCTGATAAAAACGAAATTGCTGCGCCTAAGCCGTATAAAATTCTTACAAATGGCAAACGAATAACTGTTCAGTCAAAGCAGAATATTAAAACTGTATTTGTATGGACAGCCAATGGTCATCGGTTTATTGAACAAAAGGAAATAAACTCAAATTCTTATTCCTTTAATATTACGATCGCTGAAAAATTTTTTTTTGCAAGAATTGAACTGGAAGACGGTAAAATGTATTCTCAGAAATTTGGGGTCCAATAAACTTACTCCTTATTCTTTGTATCAAATAAGATCGTCACAGGTCCATCATTCAATAATTCTACTTTCATATCGGCTCCAAAGATCCCTGTCTTGATCATTTTATTCATATCGCGGCAGAGTTGCTGGATCATTTTTTCATAAAGCGGAATGGCGATATCTGGTTTCGCTGCCCGGATATAGGAGGGACGATTGCCTTTGCGGGTGGAAGCATGTAAAGTAAACTGGCTAATTAATAAAATATCGCCATCAATTTCTTTGATGGGAATATTCATCACGCCACCCGGATCATTGAATATACGCAGGTCAACAATTTTTCCGGAAAGCCATTCAATATCTTCCATTGTATCGCTGTCTTCAATGCCCAACAGAACCAATAATCCATCTTCAATAGATGCATGTACTTTGCCATCGATAGTTACGCTGGCATGGGTTACTCTTTGTACTACGGCTCGCATAAGCTGGTTGTTTGTTGTTGGTTTTGTAGTTCTATAAAGATAATTGCATTCAGAATACGATATTATCTTTGATGGATATTACCGGCACCATGATTGACTTTACCAATGAAATAATTTTTCAAACCACCCGAAGTGGCGGCAAAGGGGGGCAGAATGTAAATAAAGTAGAGACCGCTGTGATAGGATATTTCAATATTGATGCTTCTTTATTATTGACCGGGGAACAAAAGCAATTATTGAAAGAAAAACTTTCCAATCGCATCAATGCAGACGGATCGTTGTTTGTAAAAAGCCAGGTACACCGTACACAACTAAGCAATAAACTCGAGGCTGCAGAAAAAATAAATGAACTTGTGCATAAAGCTTTACTGAAAAAAAAGAAACGATTAGCAACCAGGCTACCCAAAGCAGTAAAAGAAAAAAGGCTTGAAGGCAAGAAGAAAAAAAGTGAAGTAAAGGAAGGGAGGAGAAAATTCAGACCGGATAGTTTTTAACTACAACTTTATTCGGTTATATTACGTTTATAATTATGATGTCCCGAAAATTATTCTTTCTTACTGTAATAACTGGCTCGGTTATTTTCCTTTCTTATTTAATGGGTGCTTGTTCAAAATCAAAATATGAAGGTATTGGGACTTATATGGCTCAAGAAATCCCGGCAGGATTTCCAAAACCCCCTTACACATTCGTAGATAACCCGCTGAACCAGGAAGGTTTTGAATTAGGTCGCAAATTATTTTATGACGGACGACTTTCACGGGATGGAAATTTTCCCTGTGCAAGTTGCCATGAACAAAGGGGAGCATTTGGAACGTTCGAACATGACCGGAGTCATGGGTATAATAACTCACATACATTGCGTAATGCTCCACCATTATTTAATCTTGCATGGGAAAAGGAGTTTCACTGGGATGGTGAGTATAAAACTTTATTACAAGAAGCAAGTCATCCTCTCAATGCTTTTGATGAGATGGGAGCAGATGTAGCCGGTGCCGTTTCAAGATTGGAAAATGATGAGCAGGTAAAGAAAATGTTCAAAGCTGCTTTCGGCAGTAGCTGGATAACTGAAGAGAGGATCATCAAAGCATTATCACAGTTTACAGGCAATATCGTTTCATATAATTCGAAGTATGATAAAGTAAAAAGAGGCGAGTTAAGTTTTACTGTACAGGAACAAAATGGCTATAATGTGTTTTTGTCAAAATGCATCAGCTGTCATCCTGAACCGATGTTTACAGATTACAGTTACCGGAATATTGGCTTGCCGATCGATCCTACATTAAATGACCTGGGGAGAATAAGAGTGACAGGCAATGCAGATGATAATTTAAAATTCCGGGTACCAACTTTACGAAATGTTGTTTTGACCTCTAATTATATGCATGATGGACGATTTGCAACGGTAGCCCAGGTCATCAATCATTACAGAACCGGAGTGCAGAACAGCGCTACAGTCGATCCGCTAGTACAAAACGGGATCAACATGACGAACAATGAAGCGATCGATCTATCTGTATTTCTGAAAACGCTGAGCGATTCTTCTATTCTTACAAATCCAAAGTATAGACTGCCGTGAGCAAACAACTTTTCAAAGGCATTTAATTAACCTACGATTTTTTTCTTCTTTTTGATTTTAATTCTTCAAATGCTTTACGTTGATTCTCTAATTCCATTTTTTCCTTTTCCTGCTTTTTTTCATTTTCAACTAAGTTGTCCTGAAGGGTTTTAATTTTTTCTTCCATATCACTTCTTTCCGTAGTAAGCTTTTTCATTCTTTTGTCTGACTGGATTACCAACGTTTCCGCAGCGACTATCTTAAGTTCCAGGTCAGAATCTTCAATGTCGGGCAATAAGTTATCTAAAAAAGTTTTAGCCTTGGTCAGTTCTTCATAGCTCAGCTTTGCTAAATAATTAGTATCCTTTTTCATAATGATCATGTACAAGATTGCTTCATCGGTTGTCTTATGGTTTTTTTGATCTATGTTGATCAAATAATCATAGCGGCTGGCACTGATGTCGCCGAGTAAAGCACCTTTGAATATATGAAACCCTTTATCTCTATTAAATATCCCTTTTTCTACTTTTCCTTTATACCCTAATTTAGCCAGCTTCAGTATAAGGGCATCTTCAACAGCCTCGGGAGGAAAATTATATACAATTGCCAGGGCCGGTTGTTTTACTTTGTTGTATTCAATCTTATCTTCGTAAGCCTGTGCAGAAATGGAAAATGAAATAGCAATAGTAGCCAGTAAAAAAATGATCTTGCGCATAACTTCTGTTTTGAGGTTAAAGATAAGATAAAGCTTAAATGGGCTAAATACAAAAGCCAATTACTATTGTGCAATCAGGTGTCAAAGATTAAATTTGCTGAAATCTACTTTTATTGAGCAGTATTAAACAACTGGCGGGGCAGACTTTATGGTACGGCATACCAACTATCGCCAGTCGTTTTCTCGGCTACCTGATGAACCTCTCATTGCCGCTCATTTTTGCACAGCCAGCTACCACTGCTGATCTTACACAGACATATGCGATCATCCCTTTTTTAAATGTATTGTTTACATATGGCCTTGAAACTGCATATTTCCGTTTTTCACAGGATAGTGATCAAAAGAAATTGTACAATACATTGTCAATTTCACTGATCGGCTCTACTATTTTATTCACCACACTTCTTTTTGTTTTTAAAAACCAGATTGCCCAGGCAGCTAATCTTGAAAAACATCCTGAGTATATCACTTTAATGGCAGGAATTATTTTCTTTGATGCGATTGCAACGCTTGCTTTTGCAAGATTGCGGCAGGAAAACAGGCCGAAACGCTATGCTTTTGCAAGAATAGCAGGGGTGGTGGTAAATGTGATGGTTGTAATTGTTTTTCTCGGTGTGTTGCCAAAATATCTGCAGGACAATCCCGATAGTTTTTTAAGTTCCATTTATAATAAAGACACAGGCATTGGCTATTACCTGATCGGTAACCTTGCAGGCAGTATTCTTGTTTTTATTTTATTATGGAAAGAGTTTAGCCAAATTCATTTCAGCTTTGATAGTGCTTTATGGAAAAAAATAATGCACTACAGTTATCCTCTTATTATTGTAGGCATGGGCGGAATGGTTAACGATATGCTGAGCCGGTTGATCTACCAGCATGTAGTAAACGAACCTGAAGCTGTTGCCAAACACCAGTTGGGTATTTTCGGAAACATTTATCGTCTTGCTGTTTTGATCACGATAATGATACAGGCATTCCGTATGGCGGCCGAACCTTTTTTCTTTAACCGCAGTAAAGAAGAAAACCCGCAACGCATTTATGCCCGCATCATGAAATTTTTTGTGATAGCCTGCTGCTTTATGTTTTTATGTATCAGTTTGTATATAGATGTGTTCAAATGGTTTTTTGAAGCAATTGATAAACCAGCATGGGTAGAAGGTTTGCAGATCGTTCCGTTACTTGCTTTAGGAAATATTTTCCTGGGTATTTATTATAACCTTAGCATCTGGTATAAGCTAACACATAAGAATATGATCGGTGCATGGATAACATTGGGGGGTGCCGCTATTACTATTGTATTGAATGTACTGTTGATCCCGCAGTTCCATTATCTCGGTGCTGCTATTGCTACTTTCTGTTGTTATTTATTTATGATGATCGCCAGTTATATGTTGGGGCAAAAACATTATCCCGTTCCCTATGCCCGAAAAAAATTGATTGCCTATATAGTGTTGGTTGTACTTATCTATTTACTCCATCTCGGGATGATCTACTTATGGAATAATAACTGGTTTAATTTAGGAACAGCAACACTGCTGCTCGTGTTGTTTACATTGTTTGTTGTGAAGATTGAGAGAAAAGAGTTAGAGAAAATGCCTTTTATTGGCAAATACCTTTCTGCAAAGCCTTCCTAAATTCTCCTTTACCCGGTTTTCTCATTTGCAATTTTCGCAAATCGTCATTTAGCATTGCAAAATTCGCCAAGGAATAGGTGATGGCTGATTCTATTTTAGTATCATCAAAATTATTCATTATGAAAAAGCTTACTTACACTTTCCTATTGTCATTCTGTTGGTTGCAAAGTTGGAGCCAATCGCCAAAACATGAATTATATACTACTGCAGGTATTGGCACTGTTCCTTTAATTGTAAGATCGTTCAATCAATATTCTTTTGGTGTTTCAGGTCTCTTTTCTTATGGCTATGAAGAAGAAACGCCTAAAGATCATATATTACCGGTTTTTACATTAGGTTATCAATACAGACTTTCAAAAAGATTCAAGATAGGAGTTGAAATAGTTTATGATAAGTTTCAGTTATACAATAAAGAGAATAGTTATCGATATGTTAGTTTTATGGGTCGTTGTAGCTATAAATTGAGGGAGTCAAAAAGGTTTATTCTATCTACCGCTATTTCTGCTGGTATTACAAATGAACATTCAATAGAAATGGAACAGGGTGTTAAGGTTGAAAAAAACAATATGATTCCAGGATTACATTTTTATATTCTTGAAGTTGATTACAAGCTTAAAAATTTCATAATAACATATAATACTGGTTTGGGAATGTCAGGACTTATTAATCTTGGAATCAAATATCGTTTTTGATCTATTATCAATACAACTTCACAAACGGGTTATTCATTTTCTCAAATCCCACGGTTGTTACCGGCCCGTGCCCGGAATAAACCTTTGTATCATCCGGCAAGGTGAACAGCTGAGTTTGAATACTATTGATTAGAATTTTGAAATCGCCACCGGGAAGATCGGTACGGCCAATGCTGCCATTGAACAATACATCACCGCCAATAACAAACCCGCCGGGTTCATGATAAAAACAAACACTGCCTGGTGAATGGCCGGGTGTAAACCGGATTTCTAACTCATCATCTCCCAGGTTTATAAAATTTCCTTCTTTTAAATAAACCAATTCGCCATCATAATTGTCGAAAGGCAGTTGCCACATTTGGCCGGATTGCGGACCAAAATCCAGCACGGGTTTTTCCAACGGGTGAATGTGGAGGGTAAGACTCCATGTTTCGCTTACGAATTTGTTGCCGAATATATGGTCAAGGTGGCAATGGGTATTGAGTAAAAGCATTGGCTGGAGTGAGTTTTGCTCAATAAAACTTTTCAGTTCTTCGTTCTCTTCGGGAAAATAACAACCGGGATCTATAATGCAGCATAGCCCTGCTTCGTTATACAAAACATAGGTATTTTCCTGGACGGGATTAAATGTAAATTGCTTAACGCTTAACATGGAGGGTTTTCCTTAATTTAGAACCACGATAATAAGGATTAAAAAGGATTTTGGAGGAGATAGATCATGCCCGGTTTTTGCACAATAGAATTCCGGGACGATGAACGGAGCGTCGCAACAACATTTTAAAAGTAGCAATGCTGCCGGCTTCCAAAAAGTAAGATCCTTCGATTTAATAAGCAATACGTATCAATAAAGACGCTATGAAGAAACTTTTTGCTCTGCTATCTGTTGGTTTTGCCATATCTGCAATACAGGTTCATGCACAGGTTAACTCAGTTGAGTTTGGAAAGAACCGTGTTCAATTCCAGAAGTTTAACTGGAAATATTATCAAACCGAAAATTTCAACGTTTATTTTAGCCAGGATGGGTTGGCGCTGGGTAAATATGTGGCACAGGTCGCTGAGCAGGAACTGCCCAGCCTGGAAGAGTATATTGAGTACGGACTGCAACGCCGTGGTAATATTGTTGTCTACAACAATTTTGATGAATACCAGCAAAGCAATATCGGTATCGGCATTGACTGGCAGACTGCCGGTGGTGTAACCAAATTGGTGAACAATAAAATGATGCTGTATTTTGACGGCAATCATGAAAATTTGAAGCTGCAGATACGCCAGGGCATTGCAAAAACCCTGGTAGATAATGTGCTTTTTGGTGATGATCTTGGTGAGTTTGCTGCCAACCAGGCACTGCTTGATCTACCCAAATGGCTTACCGACGGGTATGTTGCTTATGCTGCAGAAAACTGGAGTTCAAAACTGGATGATGAATTTCGTGCCGCCGTGCTTTCTGGTAATTATAAAAATTTTTACCAGTTTGGTTTTAAAAACCCCTTGTTGGCTGGTCATGCCTTCTGGAATTATTTTGCTTCAAAGTATGGAAAAAACAAAACAACCTATTTTTTATACCTGTCCCGGATCTATCGTAACCTGAATAATGCTTCAGTTAAGATCACAAAAAAGAAATTTAAAGTAGTGCTGGAAGAAATGATGCGGGATGAACAGGAACGATACTTTAAAGATATCCGTGGAAGAAGGAATGCACCAAAAGGTACTGTTGCTATTACCGAAGTGGTAGGACGCAAAGATTATTACCGGTTTAATGCCAACCCGGTTCCCCGCAGTTTTGCTTATGCAATGGTAGAATTTAAACAAGGCAAGTATTCAGTGATAATGGTTGAAAACTTTGTGAACCGCAAAGTGCTGCTGAAGTTTGGTGCCCGCAGCCGTGAAGAAGAAGTGAACCCTAACCTGCCCATCCTTGCATGGGATAATAAAGGAACAAGGTTGGCTTGTATTTATAATACCAATGGCAAATTGAAATTGTTTGTATGGGACAATGCCAACCGTACTAAATATATTAACGAAAGAGAGCTGACACAGTTTGACCAGGTGCAGGATATGAAGTATATGCTGGATGCTAATACGCTTATTTTAAGTGCTGTGAAAGGCGGGCAATCAGATATTTTTGTTTATCATCTTGATAAGGAACGTGTAGAGCAAATAACAAATGATGTGTATGATGACCTGGATGCTTCTTATGTTGCTTTTCCTAATAAATCAGGAATTGTTTTTGCAAGCAACCGTCCAAGTCCAAACGCTGCTTCTGCAGATGATTCATTGGCGGCAAAATACCGGTTCAATATTTTCTTAGTGGATAACTGGAATAAATCTGATATAAAACAGATATCACAGCTTACCAATATGAAATATGGTACTGCCCGTTATCCTTCCCAGTACAATACATCGCATTTTACTTTTATGAGTAATGAGAACGGTGTAAATAACCGCTATGCGGGTTTCTTTACTACCGAAAGAGCGGGACTCGATACACTGATATTTGTGGGAGATGAAATGTTGCGTAATCCACCGCAGGCCGAGTTGGACAGTGCTTTGAAAGAATGGGATAAGTCTGAGCCCGATTCCATCGGTTATGTTTCTGTAACGAATGACTCTACTTATGTGTTTCCGCTCTCCAATTACCAGAGCAGTATGCTGGAAACTCGCAGCGCTGGTGATAACAGCCATGTAAGTGAAACAGTGAAAGTGGGTGATATGAAATTACTGTACCGTTTAAGAGTAGATGAAAGTACACTACGTAAAAGAAATGTAACCGCCAAACCCACGGAATATATGAAGCGGGTATTGGAGGATGACAAGCTGAAAGAGGGTATAGAGGAAATAGAAAATCCAAAACCTACGATTGATGATAAAAAGAAAAAGGATGATTTCTTCCAGACAGAGTTTGATGAAAAAACAGATTCAACAAAAGCAGCTCAGAAAAAAGCAGATCCTGTACTGGTAGAGGCAACCACGGATGAAGAAATAAATGTGCTGAAGAATGCAAAACTGTATGAGTACCGTCCTCCGAAATATTTTACTGATTATGTAGTAGCTGGATTTAATAATACGGTGTTTACCGTTAATAAATTTCAGCCTTATGGTGGTGGCGCCGGACCGATCTATTTGTCAAACGGAAATAGTTTTAATGGGATGGTAAGAATGGGAACCAGTGATTTGTTTGAGGATTACAAATTTACAGGTGGCTTCAGGCTGGCTGGAAACCTGAGCGATAATGATATTGTATTCTCCTTTATGAACCAGCGGAAACGTTTTGACTGGGGGTTTACTTATTATCGCAGCAGCACATCAGTAGCTGTTGGTACTAATGCGGGTGTGTTTCCCGGTAAGCAGGTGCAGGTATATTACCTTGCAAATATTAAATACCCATTGGATAAAGTAAGAAGCATAAGGGCAACCGTGGGACCAAGATTTGACAGGCTATCATTGAACGCAAGGGATATCAGTACACTAGAGGCAGAGGATCTTAAAAATGTGTATGCACAAGCAAGCCTGGAATATGTATATGACGATGTGGTGAACCCTGCATTGAATATCTGGAAAGGGCTACGCTATAAAATATTTACTGACATATTTTCACAGATCAATGAAACAAGTTCAACCGAAGGCAAGTTACTTTTCAATGCCGGTTTTGATGCAAGACATTACCTGCCTATCTATCGGAATATTATCTGGGCTGTACGTGGCGCAGGCGATTTTTCATGGGGTGACCAGAAAGTAATTTATTATGTTGGAGGTATTGATAACTGGTTTAAACCAAAATTCAATAATGCAAATACACCTGACCCGGACAATAATTATACTTACCAATCACTTTCATTGAACCTGCGTGGCTTTAATCAAAACGCAGCCAATGGAAATAATGCAGTTACCATCAACAGTGAAATAAGAATTCCCGTGTTTACATCATTTTTCAATAAACCTATCAACAATGCTTTCCTGCGCAATTTCCAGATCGTTCAATTTATTGATCTGGGTACTG
This sequence comes from Bacteroidota bacterium, assembly GCA_005882315.1. Classification (NCBI taxonomy): domain Bacteria; kingdom Pseudomonadati; phylum Bacteroidota; species Bacteroidota bacterium. The sequence continues at coordinate 170,306 of VBAR01000001.1, read as the reverse complement.
CCTGGAACGGTAAGTATGATAAAATAGAAAGGCCAAGTGTTATTTATGCCGATCCTGCTAATCCATTCCTGTATGTAAAAATTAAAACACCGGGGATAGGTCCTTTTGCCGGTGGTTATGGTTTTGGGGCAAGAAGTACAATCCTTGGTTATTTCTTAAGAATGGATTGTGCATGGCAAATGGATGGTTTCTTTAAAGGAAAACCAATCTGGTATTTTGGAATGGGTATAGATTTCTAATCCCGATAATTATAAAATTAGAAAGCCGTCCTCCTGCAAGTGGGACGGCTTTTGTTTTCACAAGCTCCGCCATTTTATATGGCATCACTGGCGGACAAAACCAACTGATTAGGTGCTATCTTATTCTATTATCGTAAAACAGGTTCTAATGGATGCCTTGCCTGTTTATTTTCAAAATATTTTGCCCAATATACATAGTTCATAAAATGAGTTTAAGTGTTACCATGAAATTTTTCTTGAGAAATACATGATAACTGCCAACGTAAGGAATAAACCGATGCTGCCGAATAGCAAAGCATAATCCTGCAATTGTAAAATGCTGAATACATAGGAATAAATAAGAACAAGAACTACAGACAATACAGTTGTTGGTTTGGTAGATTGTAAAATTCCTTTTACAAACCATGCAATCAACCCGATCGTGGCTACTGATGCTATCAGGTAAGCGGTATTAAAACCTGTGTATTCAGAAAATGAAAGCAGTAACGTATAAAACAATACTAAGGCTAAGCCAACAAGTCCATATTGGAAAGGATGTGCCGATTTTTTATGTACTGTTTCTATCAGGAAGAAAGCTGCGAATGTAAGCAGTATGCAGAGGATAGCATACTTAACTGTTCGAAGCGTTTTCTGATAGCCATTGACGGGGATAAATAAGTTAACTCCGAAAGTGGCATTACTTGTTGAATTTGATGCCTGATTAGTATCGCTGCCGCTTATCCTTACTGCGTCTCTGCTGAAATCATTTCGTTCAGAATAAAAAAGAACAGGTACATGCGAATCAATTTTAAAAGCATCATCGATCCATTGCTGGGGGAAGCTTCGTGTATGGGCCATGCTTTTCCAGGTAGCAGAAAATCCTGTGTCTTTTAATTCGGTTGCCTGGGGTAAAATACTTCCATTAAAACTCGGGTCTTTCCAATTTGAATTGATGTTTACAGTAGTTGATTTCCCCAACGGTGTAAAGAGCAGTTGCTCCGAGCCATTCAAATCAATATCAGCGGAAAAAGAAAGATCCTGCAAGTCATTAATGGATGCTGCATTAACCAAAGCGGAAACACCATCTTTAGCATTCACTGTATTCTGCGGAGAAAGTTCTATCAGGCTATCTTTCCATTTCAGTTTTATGGGGTCATTCAAACCTTTGATATCCGTCAGATTCAGTTTTACAAAAGCTTCATTCCAGATAAATTTATCAGCACCGACTCCAAGTTTCTCCAAAGCCAGCTTTCCAAAACTACCAGTTAATTTTGTTTTAGTATTATAGAGCATTACTTTAAAAATGCCGCGGTGTTTTTCTGTAGGGTTAATGGAAGAATTAACAGTTAATACATCGGGCAGAAAACTAGCGATATATTTTGTCGTAATGGATTTTCCTTCATTGGTGATATGGATTTCATTGTAAGGAACGCAAAGTACCGGCCCGGCAATATTCTGCGGACCTGCCCATTTGCTGCTGATCTCATTGGTTACTTCACGTTGCCGCTCTTCTCTTTCTATGATCAGGTTTTTTACATAAAGCATCGGAATCATAAATAGAATGGCCATCAGGCCTACAATACATCCTTTAATGATCCATTTACTTTTTTGCCAGACCATGCCGGCGGTAGAGGTTTCTGCTGTTGTTTCCATGGCTATACTTTTTATTATTTATAGAATTGTTTTTCGGATGTGGTGTTTTCAGTCTCAGGCTCAGAAAATATTTTGAAGAATTGCTTATACCTGATGAGCACAGTAAACCAGTTAATACGATAAGCTGTTTTCATAATCTATTTTTTTAGTTTCAGCGTTTTCGATGTGGTTTATTTTTCTGAGACAAATAGAAAGGGGAATAAGACCAACAATACCAAATGAACAATCAAGCAGCCGCCACCAGAAAGGAATATCTCGCATATAACCGGCTATAAAAGCAAAAGGAATAATAAGTACGCAGGCTATGATCCCAAATTCAATCACCCATTTATTTCTTACAGGATCTTTTAATGGACCTATAAAAAGAATTGCTAAAACAAAATGTGCAAAGGCAAGCCAATCATAACCATAAAACAAAAAAGGATAGTGTTGAGCGGTTGTATTGATCCCTTCATTCAACTTTTCCATCCAGGGTTGTATGAAATCAATGTCTTCTGTCCATTTATACAGAAAATTTATCTCTGCCTGAACTGGCATAGCTGTTAATCCGCTAATGAATAAGGCGACTATAAAGAAAATCAACCATTGTTTAATAATTCGTTTATCCCTTTCCATATAATCCACTTTGTAGTACAAAGTGAAAAGGCAAAAAAAATCATTTCACCCCTTTGATCATGCTTTCAAGTGCAGTGATATGATCTGTAAATGCTTTTTCACCTGTCTTGGTTAATGTATAAGTAGTATTCGTTTTTTTCCCCACAAACCCTTTATGTATTTTAATAAACCCGTTCTCCTCCAGGTTTACAAGATGCGTTGCCAGGTTTCCGTCCGTTACTTCCAGCATCTGTTTCAGGTCATTGAAGTTTACCTCCTCATTCATCATCAGGACACTCATCACACCGAGGCGGATGCGGCTTTCAAAAATTTTATTTAAACCTGTGATCGGATTTTTCAACATTAAATTTTTTAATTATTTCTTTCATACTTCCACCACATAATTGCGCCATAAATAATATGCAGGATACCAAAACCAATGGCCCAGAAATAAAGACCATAACCGATATAAAGCATATTGATCAATCCAAGTATTATCTGTCCATATCCTAAATATTTCACATCAGTGAATGTGTATTTGCTGGCATTTACCAAAGCCAGCCCATAAAATATTAAACAGGCAGGTGCTATAAATGCATATTCATCATATCGCAACATGCCAATAATAAACAACGCACCGGAGATCAGCGGAATCATCATATTCCATAATAGTTTCCGGCTCGTCATATTCCACAAGGGGATGTTTTGTTTTTTTGCTTTTTGCCAGGTAAAAATAAATGAGCCGATAAACGCTGCAAGGAAAGTGATAACGCCAAGTATCAGCAATTGAATTTTCAACTTACTGAATTCATCTCCTGAAAAAAAACCGGAGCTATTATAACCACCATAATAATTCTCGAGAATGCTTTTTGCCTTTAATGCACCAGCGAGGGCACAACCACCTGCGGCAATTCCACTCAAACCACTTAATGAAATAAAACGACTGCTGCGTTCCATCATTCGTTTGATGTCTTTCAGCTCCTGCAGGGGCTCTGATTGTTGGTTTGGGTCTAACATAAAAAAGTGCTTTGTAATACAAAGTAAACCTCTCTTTTGCAAACTCCCAAATGAATTTTATCAACCCGGTTACTTTAACGGCCAATTTAACATTCAGCCTTTCAGCTTTGTGGGCTAAATTTGTAACGATGCTGAAATCGTTATTTTTTTTTCTCAGTTTGTTCATTTTGAGCTTTTTCCTGTCGCCTGGTTCTGCATCAGGTCAGCAAAAAATCATATCTGGTATTTTAAAAGATAATCATAGCGAAGAACCGGTCCCTTTTTCTTCCATTCAATTTAAAAATAGTACCGTTGGCAAACTCAGTGATTCAGCAGGAAGATTCTCATTTATACTTACTCACTGGCCCTCCGATACACTGGAGATAACCAATGTTTCTTATCAGCAGGTATTATATATTATCGATAAATCGAAGGATTCTATATTTATTACAGTAATGCTTGAGCCGCGAAAGATAAATGATAATGCAACAGTAAAGATCAAGATCAACAAGGGGCTTTATTTATGGAGAAAAATAGTGGAGCATAAACCGCAGAACGATAAATTCCGCTTTGATAATTTTTCTTATGAACTTTATAATAAGCTGGAGTTGGATCTGAAAAATTTTAGTACAGCGAAGATATCTAAATTCAAACCGCTTCGGCCAGTCACCAACATTATCAACCAGAATATTGATTCCTCCGACGGGGTGAAATATCTTCCTGCTTATCTCACGGAATCAATTTCAGATTATTATTACCAGAAAAAACCATTGAGGAGAAGAGAGATAATTAAAGCCGCTAACACCAATGGTATAAAGAATGAAAGCATGCTGAAGTATTTGGGAGGCACTGATCAGAATGTAAATGTTTACAACAATTTCATTCCTGTATTTGATAAACAATTTGTAAGCCCTGCCAGTGATAATGGTGATAAGTATTATAATTACTCTGTTACAGATACACAGTATATAGGCAAGAAAGCTTATTTCCACCTTGTGTTTGCACCTAAAAGAAAAGGGGAGAATACATTTGATGGTGATTGCTGGGTACAGGCGGCAACATTTGGTATTCAGAAAATGAATCTTCGTCTTGAGAAGGATGCTAATGTAAATTTCCTTGAACGCCTTAGCATGATACAGGAGTATCAGTTATTAAATGATACTACCTGGTTTTTATTGAAAGATAAATTTGTTGCTGATGTTTCCCCGATTGGTGATGAGAGATTGGGATTTATTGGCAGAAAGACAACTACCTACCAGGATATTGTAGTGAATAATAGTTCAGTCATAAAGGAATTAGATAAGAACACTATCCAGGAAGAGATCATTACACTCCCCGGTGCTGCAGAAAAATCAAAAGAATTTTGGGATACGGCAAGACATGAAGAGCTTACCGAGAATGAGAAAGGTATCATTCACATGATTGATACACTGACTAATTCCCCCCATTTTCAAAAATTCACAAAAACACTTGCTTTTATTGGTACCGGTTATTTCAACGTAGGTAATTATCAGTTGGGTCCCTGGTATTATTGGGTTTCATCTAATGGTTGGGAAGGTTTCCGGCTTCGATTCGATTTAGCTACAAACCGCCACTTTGATAAAAAAATATGGCTACATGGTTATCTTGCCTATGGATTTGGAGATAAGGCATTCAAAGGAAAAGCAGAAGCGTTTTACCTGCCAAAAAAAAATCCAAGAACATTTCTCTATGGTTCATACACCGATGACCTTGATTTTGGACAGACCTATTATGGTGAAATAACAAGTGATAATATTTTTTCTCTGGCTATTCACAAACCTGGTATTCCAAGAAAATTTATACGCATCAATGAGAAAAGGTTTGAATTTTATCATCAGCGGAAAAATGGTCTTTCGGGCTTCTTTATTTTTTCTCATAAAATTTTTTATCCATTGATGGGTCTTCCGGGAAAAGAACAGTATGTCACACCAACAGATCCTGACCCATTGCGGACATTCGAAGCAACTTTTCGCCTGCGCTTTGCTTACCTCGAAAAATATTTGGAAAATACTTTTTTTCGCACAAGCCTTGGCAGCCCTTATCCGGTAGCAGAATTATATTTTACCCGAGGTATACAGGGTATTTTTAAAAGCGGTTATAGTTATTCTAAAGTTTTTGCGAATGTTTCGGACAATTTTAAAATATCACCATTCGGCACCATTAGTTATTTTGTCTTTGCAGGAAAAACATTCGGCACCCTGCCTTATGTTCTTCTGGACATTGCACCGGGAAATGATTTGTATTATTACAACAAATACGCCTTTAGTATGATGAACAGATGGGAATTCCTGCATGATCGTTATGCAGGATTAACTTTTGAACATAATTTCGGAAGCGGCATATTTAAATGGTTTGGGCCAACACGTAAAATGAAATTGCGTCAGTTCTGGACGGTAAAACTTTTAAATGCAGATCTTTCTGATGAGAATACTGCTCTCAACTTCAAAGCAGGGCATAATTTTCAAACTCTTGATGGAAAAACTTATATGGAGTTTGGAACAGGGATAGATAATATTCTCCGCGTACTGCGTATTGATTTTATCTGGAGGTTATTGCCAACACCTTTACCACCACAACGGATCAGGAGATTTGGCGTGTATGGAAGTGTTAGAATTGGGTTTTGATCTACTCCTTCTTCTTTTAATGAATCATAGTGGAATTGATTTTTTATCCTAACTTCCTTTCACTAAAGCATATTTATGTCTGATAAATTTATACTGGCATTAGACCAGGGTACTACCAGCAGCCGAAGCATTGTATTTGATAAGCAGGGGAATATTATAAGTGTAGCACAGAAAGAGTTTAAGCAAATATTCCCTCAACCCGGTTGGGTGGAGCATGATGCTGAGGAGATCTGGGGTACACAATTTGGCACAGTGGCTGAAGCAGTGGCGAAAGCGGGTATTACAATGAAGCAGGTAGCAGGTATTGGTATTACTAACCAACGTGAAACAACCGTGGTATGGGAACGCAGTACCGGTAAGCCAATTTATAATGCAATTGTATGGCAGGATAGACGGACTGCGGCTTTTTGTGATGAATTAAAAGATGCAGGTCATGCAAAATCGATACAAGAAAAAACAGGATTAGTGATCGATGCTTATTTTTCTGCAACTAAATTAAAATGGATCTTAGATAATGTGAACGGCGCAAGAGAAAAAGCAGATAAAGGTGAATTGGCATTTGGTACAATAGATAGTTGGTTGGTTTGGAAGTTAACTGTTGGCAATGTTCATGTCACTGATGTTTCAAACGCATCACGTACGATGTTGCTGAATATTCATACTTGCCAATGGGATGAGGAGTTACTAAAACTATTCAATATCCCAAAATCAGTTTTGCCTGAAGTAAAACCATCCAGTAAGATTTATGGAACTACAGGTAACATTGTTCCTGAAATAAAAATACCTATTGCAGGTATTGCCGGGGATCAGCAAGCAGCATTGTTCGGGCAAATGTGCACAAAACCGGGTATGGTGAAGAATACATATGGTACAGGTTGCTTTATGCTGATGAATACAGGCACAAAAGCAATTACATCAAAAAATAATCTGCTTACAACTATTGCATGGCAGATCGAAGGCAAAACAGAATATGCGCTGGAAGGAAGTGTATTTATAGCCGGCGCTGTAGTTCAGTGGCTGCGTGATGGGTTAAAAATTATCGGCAACTCATCAGAAGTTGAGCCATTAGCAGCAACCGTAAAAAATTCAGAAGGAGTTTATATCGTTCCTGCATTCGCCGGATTGGGTGCGCCGCACTGGAACCAGCATGCAAGAGGAAGTATTTTTGGCTTGACAAGAGGAAGCACTAATGCACATATTGCAAGAGCTGCACTGGACAGTATTGCATACCAGGTTTATGATGTACTAAAAGCCATGGAAGCAGATGCAGGAATAAGTATTGCAGAACTAAGAGTAGATGGCGGAGCTACAGTAAATAATAACCTGATGCAGTTTCAAAGTGATATACTCAATACAAAAGTGATTCGTCCGAAAGTAACAGAAACAACGGCACTCGGCGCTGCCTATTTAGCCGGGCTCGCTGTTGGCTACTGGAAAAACGTAGAAGAGATACAAAAGCAATGGCAGGTAGATAAAACATTTTCATCAGGCATGAATGACAAAGGAAGAAACGATTTAGTGAATGGATGGCAACGAGCAGTGACGGCAGCAATTGCATGGGCGGATGAGTAATAATTCTGTATGAAAAGACAAGAACAATTAGAAAAGCTTAGTTCGATAAAGGAATTTGATATTTGCATCATTGGTGGTGGCGCTACGGGTTTAGGTATTGCTGTAGATGCAGCATCAAGAGGGTGTAAAACTATTTTACTGGAGAAATATGACTTTGCAAAAGGAACGTCATCAAGAAGTACAAAGCTGGTGCATGGCGGTGTACGTTATTTACAACAAGGAAATATCAAACTGGTGATGGAAGCCTTGAAGGAAAGGGGCTTGCTTAAAAAGAATGCGCCCCATCTCGTAAAAAATCAATCCTTCGTTATTCCTAATTATAAATGGTGGGAAAATCCTTTTTATGGAATTGGATTAAAGGTTTATGATTGGATGGCGGGTAGTTTAGGTTTAGGGCCATCAGAATTTTTAAGCAAAGAAGAAACATTAAAACTAGCTCCTAATCTTGATGAAGAAGGATTACGGGGCGGCGTATTGTATCATGACGGGCAGTTTGATGACGCAAGATTGGCGATCCATTTAGCAATGACCGCAGCCGATCATGGAGCTGTTGTTTTAAATTATATAAGTGTTGAAGAATTAATGAAAGCAAATAACATCATTTGTGGAGTAAAAGCAAAAGATGAGCTTGATGGAAAAGAGTACGAGATCAGATCAAAGGTTGTCATCAATGCAACAGGAATTTTTTCTGATAGTATTGCACGAATGGATAATACAGAAGCAGAACCAATGATCTCTCACAGCCAGGGCATTCATTTAGTTTTTGATAAAGAGTTTTTACCAAGCGATACAGCGATCATGATCCCGAGAACAGATGATGGCCGTGTATTATTTGCTGTGCCCTGGCATAATAAAGTAATTGTGGGTACAACCGATACACCTGTTCCGGGAGCATCTATAGAACCGATAGCTTTGAAAAGTGAAATTGAATTTGTAATGCAGCATATTGCCCGTTATCTGAGGAAAGATCCTTTGCTATCGGATGTACGCAGCGTATTTGCCGGATTAAGACCCTTGGTAAAAAGTAATAGCAAAATAACAGCAGCTATTTCCCGTGACCATCATATCTCTGTTTCTGATTCTGAATTAATAAGTATTACCGGGGGTAAATGGACAACCTATCGAAAGATGGCAGAAGATGTAATGGAGATCGCTATAAACAAAGCTGGTTTATATGATAAGGAATGTGGGACAAGAGATTTGCATATACATGGATATAAAGAAAATAATGATTATAATGCTGCATTGTATTATTATGGCAGTGATGCGGAAGGAGTTGAATCGCTGGTAAAAAATAATTCAGTACTCGGAGAGTTGATTCATCCGTCACTGCCTTATATAAAAGCAGAAATTGTATGGGCTGTGCAAAATGAATTGTGCATGACGGTAGAAGATGCGTTGGTAAGAAGAACAAGAGCATTGTTACTGGATGCAAAAGCCGCTATTGAGTCAGCGCCTTTGGTTGCTGGTATGATGGCAAAAGAAATGGGTAAAGATGATACGTGGATAAAAAAGGAGATCGATAATTTTAATTTAACAGCAAAGAACTATCTTCCTATTATTAACTAAAACGATTGCTTATGTCTTCATTTATTCCTGAATTTGTCGGCACCGCTATTCTTATAATCCTCGGCGCTGGCGTAATAGCCAATGTGGTATTAAATAAAACCAAAGGAAATAATAGCGGATGGATAGTAATAACATTTGGCTGGGCTATGGCTGTGTACATGGGTGCATCGGCTTCTCTTGCTTTAGGCGGAAGCGGTCATCTGAATCCGGCCGTTACAATTGCGATGGCTACAATGACAGATTTTGATAACAGCAAAGTGCTTCCATTTATTGCCGGCCAGTTTGCAGGTGCCATTGTCGGGTCGATCATTGTATGGATCGCATATAAACAACATTTTGATGAAACGGCAGATGCCAGCACACAGCTTGCTGTTTTTTCAACTGCACCAGCTATCCGAAATACAGGATGGAACCTTATGACTGAAATAATTGGAACATTTGTCCTCGTATTAGGGGGATCATTACTTTCAAAACCCGCAAGCAATACCGGATCGTTGGGTGCTTTGCCTGTCGGGTTATTAATATTAGCAATTGGTTTATCGCTTGGAGGACCGACTGGTTATGCTATTAACCCGGCAAGAGATCTGGGTCCACGTATTGCACATTTTATTTTGCCTATTAAAAATAAAAGAGATAGTGATTGGAGTTATAGCTGGATTCCGGTTGTAGGACCAATTATCGGAGCATTGATTGCTGCATATGTGTTTAAAAACTTTTTATCATGAAAAAGATCTTATTCATTTTATTTTCTATTTGCATTTTAAATATTCAATCTATGTCACAGGATGCAGAAGCAAAACTGAAAGAAAAAGGAATTGTATTAACAACTCCAGGAAAGCCCGTAGCCAATTATGTGAATGCAGTTCGTGTAGGTAATCTCTTATTTCTTGCAGGCAAAGGCCCTACAAAAACAGATGGAAGCAATATTACTGGCAAAGTCGGTAAAGACTTGACTATTGAACAAGGTTATGAGGCAGCAAAACTTGCTGCTATTAATCATCTTGCTGTTTTAAAAGCCGAGCTGGGAGATCTGAATAAAGTAAAACGTATTGTAAAAGTGTTGGGTATGGTTAACTGTACTGAAGATTTCAAAGACCAACCAAAAGTAATTAATGGCTATAGTGACCTGATGGTTGAGATTTTTGGTGATAAAGGAAAACATGCACGGTCGGCCGTAGGCATGGGATCACTGCCGATGAATATTGCTGTAGAGGTTGAAGTAATTGTAGAAATAGAAGATTAAAATCAGAATAAGCCATACAACTGCCCATCTATCTTGCGAATGATATCGCCAAAGTCTTCATCTTTTTCAGCGAACTTGTTTTTGTCAACATCAATTACAAGCAGCGGGCCTTCTTTGTAGTCGCCGATCCACCGGTTGTAGTATTCGTTCAGCTTTTTTAGGTAATCGAGGCGAATATTCTCTTCATACTCCCGGCCTCTTTTTTGAATTTGTCCTACCAGTGTCGGCACGGAGGCATTCAAATAGATCAGTAAGTCAGGAGGGTTAACTAATGTCTTAAGTGTTTGAAAGAATTTATAGTAATTATCAAAATCTCTTTTGCTCATCAATCCCATTTCATGAAGATTGGGTGCAAATATGTGTGCATCCTCATAGATTGTTCTGTCCTGGATAACAGTTTCAGTTCCTTTTAATATTTCAACCAGCTGCTGTAAGCGACTATTCAAAAAATAGATCTGCAGGTTAAAACTCCAGCGGGGCATGTCCTCGTAAAAATCATTGAGGTAGGGATTATGGTCCACATCTTCAAAGTTGGGTATCCATTTATAATGCTTGCTCAGCATTTCCGTTAATGTGGTTTTACCGGCACCAATATTTCCGGCAATCGCTATATGCTTTGGTTTTAATTTTACTTTCGCCATACCATAAAAAAATTCCAATGAACAAAATATAAACTTCTAGAGGACTGAGTTCAAAGTAAGCCCTTTTTCGGAATTTGAGATTTGAAATTCTGGTTTTTTAAAAATAATTCAACCCGATTGCCTGGCGTACCGCTTCCATTGTAGCCTTCGCACTTTTACGAGCTTTTTCAGCTCCTTTCTCCATTACTTCCTTCAGATATTTTTCATCACCCATTATGCTGTTTACTTTTTCGCGGATTGGGGAAATGAACTTCGCCATGTCTTCACCCAATTTATCTTTTAATACACCGTATTTAATGGTACAATTATTATAGTCATCCTCGAATTGCTTAACTGTATCAGGGGAGCTGACCAGTTTTAGCAATAAAAAAATATTTTCAACTTCGGGGGATTTTGCTGAATTCATTTCTTTTGGCCCGCTATCCATTTTTGCTTTCTTGATCTTTGTCCGGATTGTTGTATCATCATCCGCCAGGTAAATAGTCGCATTCTGGTTTTCGCTTTTACTCATCTTACCTGTACCATCAAGACTTGGTACTTTTATCAGTTCACCGCCATAGTTAAATGCAAACGGCTCCGGGAAAACTTCACCATAACGATGATTGAAGCGGTTCACAAAATTGCGGGCCATTTCAAGATGTTGCTCTTGATCTTTACCAACTGGCACCAGCGATGCACGGTGAAGTATGATATCAGCGGCCTGTAAAACAGGGTAGGTGAGCAGGCCGGCATTGATATTATCCGGTTGTTGTCTTGCTTTGTCTTTAAAAGTAGTAGTCTTTTCCAATTCACCTTTATAGGCCATCATATTCAGATAGAGATATAGCTCAGCTGTTTCATAAATATGGCTCTGGCAATAAAGAGTTGCTTTATCAGGATCGAGTCCGCAGGCAATATTCTCTGCCAGTACGCGGTGAACATTCTCCTTGAGTTCTTTTGTATCCGGATGGGTCGTGAGGGAATGCAGGTCAGCTACCATAAAATAGCATTCAAATTCATCCTGCATCCGTACAAAATTTTTTATAGCCCCGAAATAATTTCCAAGGTGTAAAAAGCCCGTCGACCGGATGCCACTCATTACGATTTGTTTCTTCTTTTCCATTTGCGGCGGCGAAGATAGGGATTAGTTCAGAGTTGGTAGTTCGGAGTCATGAGTTAGTAGACGGGATTCCGAACTCACCGCTGACTTATCAAACATCCTGGTAAAAAACTCTTGACTCCGAACTCCCAACTCATGACTCCTAACTATATTTGTTGAATGGAAGTAAACGATAAACTGGTAGAGAAAGTAGCACATCTGGCCCGGTTGAAATTTGATGAATCAGAAAAAGAAACTATCAAAACAGACCTGCAGCGAATGATCGAATTTGCAGATAAATTGAATGAACTCAACCTTGATGGCGTTGAGCCGTTATTGCATATGAGTGAAGAGGCAAATGTGCTGCGTGAGGATCAGATCAAGGGTTCGATCAGCCGTAAGGAAGCATTAAAAAATGCACCTGAACATGATGATCAGTTTTTCAAAGTACCGAAGGTTATTAAAAATCCCAAATAGGAAATTCCAAATTCCACAGCGAACTTCGAAATGGAATTTGGAATTTGATTTTGTTATTTATGAGCTCAATAATCCATCTCGAAGGAATCCGCAAAAGCTATTTCATGGGTAAACAGGAATTGCCCGTGTTGAAAGGTATTTCGCTGGATATATTAAAAAACGAATATGTGGCTTTAATGGGACCATCGGGATCTGGCAAAAGCACATTAATGAATATTATTGGTTGCCTGGATTCACCAACAGCCGGAACATATGTCCTTAATGGCAAAGCAGTGAGCAGAATGGAGGATAATGAATTGGCTGAGATTAGAAATAAAGAGATAGGATTTGTATTTCAACAATTCAATTTGTTGCCACGATTAACAGCATTGGAAAACGTAGCTCTGCCGCTTGTATACGGTGGTGTTGGAAAAAAACAAAGAAACGAAAGAGCTTTGCATGTGCTGGACCTGGTTAATCTAACAGACAGGAGCCACCATAAACCCAATGAATTGAGTGGTGGCCAATGTCAGAGAGTGGCTATTGCAAGAGCATTGGTGAATAACCCTTCACTCATATTGGCTGATGAACCTACAGGTAATCTTGATACGACTACTTCCTATGAGATCATGGAGATATTTGATAAAATATATTCTGAAGGAAACACGATTGTGCTGGTAACACATGAATCCGATATTGCTGCTCATGCCCGCCGTGTTGTAAGGTTAAGAGACGGATTGATTGAAACTGATAAACAACAGGCAGGCAAACTTGCAACTGCAGGAGCATAAATTAATCTTTCAAACCAATGGCATTTAAAATTTATACCAAAACAGGTGATAGAGGAAAAACTTCTTTGATCGGTGGAACGAAAGTTCCCAAATCACATCGCCGTATCGAAGCTTACGGTACAATAGATGAATTGAACTCTTTTGTTGGGTTGTGTTTTGATCATTTACAGGATAATAAGATCGATAATATACTTTCTGAAATACAAGACCGGCTTTTTACGATCGGCTCTGCATTGGCTTGTGACCCGGATAAAGAAACAAAACTGAAGATCCCTGACCTACTCGAAACAGATGTGGTATTGCTCGAAAAAGAGATTGACAGAATGAATGAAGTATTGCCCGAAATGAAATCATTCATTCTTCCCGCTGGTCATGTAGCTGCATCAACACTGCATGTTGCAAGATGTGTTTGTCGCCGTGCCGAAAGATGCATTGTAAGAATGCAAAAGAAGAATGATGAAGTGCCTAACCTCATTATCAAATACCTTAATCGTTTAAGTGATTATCTTTTTGTACTGGCAAGGTATGCAGCACATAAACTGAATGCTATAGAAATCCCGTGGAAACCGAGGATTTAATGTGCAAATGTGCGGATTAGCAAATTTGCGAATGAAAGAAGGTTTAAAGCTATTCGATTATTTGTGTTTTTAATTCGCAAATCCGCACATTGATAAATCCGCAAATCAAACAATCTTCCCATCCATCATATGCAGTACCCTGTCGCTTAGCTGAGCTAATTCTTCGTTATGTGTAACTATCAGGAATGTCTGGTTGAACTGTTTTCTCAGATCGAAAAATAAATGATGCAGTTCTTTTGCATTTGCTGAATCGAGATTGCCGGTGGGTTCGTCAGCCATTACGATATCAGGTTTATTGATCAATGCTCTCGCTACAGCTACTCGCTGTTGTTCACCCCCGGAAAGTTGATTGGGTTTATTATGAAGCCGGTTTGAAAGCCCCAGCATATTTAATAGTTTTTCTGCTTCTTCCATCACTTCTTTCTTTTTTCTGCCAGCCAGCCATCCGGGTATAGATGCATTTTCAAGCGCTGAAAACTCGGGCAGCAAATGATGAAACTGGAACACAAAGCCGATATGTTTATTCCTGAAGGAAGCCAGTTTGTTGCCTGATAAAGCTGTTAATAATGTATCATTCATGCGGACCTCGCCGGTATCTGCTTTGTCCAGCGTACCGAGGATGTGAAGGAGGGTGCTTTTTCCAGAACCTGATGGGCCAACAATAGAAACAACCTCGCCCCGGTTAATCTCAAGGTCAACTCCACGCAATACTTCCACCGTTCCGTATTTCTTATGAATGTTACTGGCTTTAAGCATGCCGCGAATTTACATTAACAATCATAAGCGCAGGCAAATCGACGGCAAATCGTCTTAAAACTTTAAGAATGAATTAAAATGGATGTGTAATGTTAGATTTGGAAAATTCGTTAAGAAGCCTACTTTTGCCGAAATTTTGGGAGGTACGGCAGGTGAAGACATTACAAGCCCCGTATTTTTAATAACCTAAAACCCTTACGAAAATATGTTCTGGACACTTGAACTTGCATCATATCTTGAAGACGCTCCATGGCCCGCAACCAAAGATGAGCTGATTGACTATTCGATCCGTAGTGGAGCCCCGCTTGAGGTAGTTGAGAACCTGCAAGAGCTGGAGGATGACGGTGGTGAAGTGTATGAAAGCATTGAAGATATCTGGCCGGATTATCCGACACAGGAAGATTTTCTTTTTAATGAGGATGAGTATTAAGCGAACTCATTGCTTATAAATAACTGATCCCGCAGAAGGCGGGATTTTTGTTTTAAACACCAAATTGCTTAAGATGATGATCTATATGCTTCCAGGTGGCTTTACTCCAGTTTTCTTTTGACATCTTACCAAATACAGGATGTCTTTCACCAGCTACAGCTGATTCTGTAAAGCGATTTATCATATCCACCAACGCAACTTTTTCTTTTTCAAAATCTTTATCACTGCTAATCATTACAAAAGTAGGGTCAGTCGGGAGGCTTTGTTTGTAGGGGTTTTCATCCCACAATTTGCTTTTAAAAAGCGGGCCAATTAATCTTAGTAAAAAACTTCCTTTAGGCTGGTGAGTGCCATAAGCAATCCCAATCGGCATTTGCAAATGTGCCAGCATTTGTGATACATTCATTTTACCCCATAGCGCTTTTGATTCGGGTGTAAGTTTGTTAATACGTTCAATAATATCCTGCTTTGCTATAGGATCAAATAAATTTTTTACTTCCATTTTATCGTTGATTAGAGTTTCGATTCGTAGTAAGGAATTTCATCATGACTCACATTTTCTTTCTGATACCAGTAAACCTGCGTCACGATATGTCCGTCTTTGGTTCTAAGTAATTTTCCAAAAATAGCATTGGTAGGGTTAAAAGAAACATTGGTTACACCAATGGTAAATGTTTCAGGGGCAGGAGGGGTTTCAATAACTGGTGCTGTCTCGCCTTCAATTGGTTTTGCCGCTGGTGCAGCTTTTGGCGGAGGCGATGGAACAACTATGACTTTAAAATTATTATGTTCCAGTAAATCTTTTAAAAAAGCAACTCTTTCTTTCGAAGCATTCTTTTCTACGATGGCACATTTCACTCCATCCAGATCTTCAAATTCGTGATTTTTATTAATGGCCATAATCTGGTTACTAGTTATTTTACCAAAGAATAAATATACTGATACGCACCGCTTGCTAATCCCGTAATTATAATGCCAGCTATACAAATTACAATCGCAATTCTTGGTGACCAGCCGGCATGTATTTTTTCAATCGGATTTTCATTTGCATCCATAAACATGGCTTTTATCACTTTTAAATAATAATAAAGCGAAATGACCATGTTCAGGGCTGCAATTCCGATCAGTAAGTAATTTCCTTTTCCTGCACCTGCAAGCAATAAAAAGAATTTACCAAAGAAACCAGCAGTGGGTGGAATACCTCCCAATGAAAACAAACCGATAGCCAATACCCAACTTAAACCCGGATTAGTTTTATAAAATCCTTTATAATCATCTACATTTTCTTTTCCCGTTACCGCACTTACCAGGTTAATAACACCAAATGCGGCAAGATTGGAAAAAATATAAACCAGTACAAAATAAATTACTGATGCACTTCCTTCTACCGATTGCCCGGTGATGCCAATCAATATAAAACCAACTTGTGCAATCGAAGAGAAAGCAAGGAATCGTTTCATATTTTGTTGACGCAAGGCAAACAGGTTACCAATGATCATCGTTAACACTGAAATCAGGAAGAGCATATTGTACCAGGTTTCGCTTAATGGTGCAAAAACTTTGTATAAAACTGATACGAGTACAAAAAGTATTGCACCTTTTGAAATAACAGATAAATAAGAAGTCACTGCTACCGGCGAACCTTCATATACATCGGCTGTCCATAAATGGAAGGGTACAGCAGAAATTTTAAATCCGAATCCTGCTATCAGCAATATGAATGAAAATATTTGCAAAGGGCTTCCATTTAATTGAACCGGTAATTCAGCAAGATTCAGTGTGCCGGTGGTTCCATACAGCATAGAGATACCAAAAAGCAATAATCCCGAAGAGAATGCTGAAGAGATTATCATCTTGAACGCCGCTTCAGAAGAACGTCTTTTCTCCAGATCAAAATTAGCCAATGCTGCTAATGGAATAGTTGAAAGCTCCAGTGCCAGGTAGAACATTAAAAGATTATTGCTGCTGATCATCAACTGCATTCCCAGTAAAGTTGAAAGGATCAGCATGTAAAATTCAGGAACATGTTTATGATCTTTCAGCCAGTTATAAGATTGCAGTGAAATGATCAGGGTGCCAAGATTTAGCAGATTTTTTTCAAATGTTATCAGCTCATTGGTATAAAACATATCACCGAATAACCAACCGGTTTTCTGAAAAATAAATCCGGAGGCAAGGTTGGTGAGCAATAAAACATTGACAAAATTGATCAGTGTTCCATTTTTTATTTCCTTGTTCCCTAACTTAAGGAATAATAGGATAAAGATGATGATCGTTATCATCAGTTCCTGTTTCATCAATATGAGAAAATCGTTCAGCATGTATTATTTTATTGAGCCAGCTATTTTTTGAATGATTATTTCAGTTCCGGGATTGATCAAGTCTTTTAATAAGAAAGGAACAATACCAATTATTACAATCCCTGCAATTAGTAACACTGCAGCCAGTTTTTCATTCCACGCTGCATCACCGAGTGATAAATGTTCCTTGTTTACAACCGGCCCCATGATCGCTTTGCCGGTTGCTCTTAATATATATACAGCCGTTACTACAATGGAAGCACAGGCAATGATGGTGGCAATACGATAAAAAGCATCTGCTTTTTCCCATGAACCCATGAACACAGTCATCTCCGCAACAAAGCCGCTGAATCCCGGAAGACCCAATGAACAAAGACCAGCAATTACAAATACCGTTGAAATAAAAGGCATCATCTTCATCAACCCGCCCAGTTGAGCAACTTGTCTTGTATGTGTTCGGTCATATATCATTCCGATCACAGCGAAGAAAAGGGCTGTCATCAATC
Organism: Bacteroidota bacterium; assembly: GCA_005882315.1. NCBI lineage: Bacteria > Pseudomonadati > Bacteroidota > Bacteroidota bacterium. Next base: position 152,280 of record VBAR01000001.1, on the reverse strand, counting down.
CGTGTGATACCATTTGCATTACCGCACCATCAATCGCAGTCTTCGTTAACATGCCGATACCAAGCAAAACAAAACCGCAATGGCTGACAGAAGAGTATGCGTTAATATATTTCAGATCAGTCTGCATCATTGTAGCAAAGGCGCCATATAAAATAGCGATACATGCCAGTACAATAATGATCGTTGAATATTGTTGTGCCGCATCAGGCATTAAATAAGTAGCTACACGCAGGCAACCATATCCACCCAATTTCATAGAAATACCGGCAAGGAACATAGAAGCTGCTGTTGGTGCCGATGAGTGGCCATCGGGAACCCATGTATGAAAAGGAAACAGTGCAGTGAAAATTCCAAAACCAATAAATGCAAAAGGGAAAAACAATTTCTGGACATCAGTAGAAATATTCATTCCGGCGATCTGTAAAATATCAAAGCTGTGTGCACCGTTTACATCGGTATTAAAATATAATCCTGCTAAACCCACAAACACTAATGCGGAACCGCCCATCAGCATCAATGCAAGTTTCATGGCACTATATTCTTTCTTGCCGCTTCCCCAGATACCGATAAGTAAGAATTTCGGAATTACCGCTACTTCAAGGAAGAAGAAAAGAGTAAAAAGATCGAGTGAGATGAAAAAGCCATATGCACCAAGACTTAAAAATATAAGCAGGAAGAAAAATTCTTTATTCATTTTTTCCATCTTCCATGACACCAATACACCTGCAATTACAACAAATGCTGTCAGCAAGATCATAGCAATCGAAATACCATCCACACCTACATGATAATTGATGTGCAGTGCTTCATACCATGTATAATTATATTCGAAAAGAAATGCCGCAGCATTGCCGGTAGCCCGTTCCTGTTGGTAGAAATAAAATAAAATAAAACAAAGGATCAATTGTGCTGCCGATCCCAATAATGCAACTGTTCTTACCTGTTTCAAGCCTTTTGCAGACAGTAAAGCAAGCGCAGTCAGTAATGGAACCAATATCAGTATTGAAAGATTCATATTATCAACTTAAATAATTCCGTTCATCTTCAAGTTTTCAAATCCGCCATCATTAAATCATTCTTATTTCCACAAATACAAAAACACAATTGCCAGCGTAACAATTCCCCCGAAGAAATAAATTGCATAACTCTGCACCTTACCAGACTGTATGCCTTTTATCCATCCCGAAACGGTTGCTGTTGTATTCGCAATTCCATTCATCAGTCCGTCAACTATATTCCTGTCTATCCACGCTGCGGGCCGGCCAATGAGGTTGAAAATTATTTTTTTAGTTATGAAGAGATATATCTCATCAATATAAAATTTACTATAAGCTGCTTTATACAACCCGCCGAGTGATTGTGAAAATTTCTCCGCTTTGTCGTTTTCATTTTTGTACATCCACATTGCGAGCAATATACCGGCAACACCAAATGCAACCGGTGCAATGGAAAACATCGGATCAAAATGTGATTCAAGAATTTTACTGTCAGCTGAAACAAATTCACCAAACGGAATAAAACCGGCACCAGCTGATAAAATTGCAAGGATTATCAATGGCATTTTCATAGTGACTGGTCCTTCACCATGATGATTGTGTACTTCTGCATTTTTATTCCAGAAGATAGAGAAGTATAAACGGAACATATAAAAAGCTGTAAGACCTGAAGTAAATAGTGCTACGCCATAAACAATTTTATTGGAATGAAATGCCGCCAGTAAAATTTCTTCCTTACTGAAAAAACCTGCGAACGGCGGAATACCAGCAATAGCAAGACAGGCAATAAGAAAACAGATATTAGTGATTGGTAAATATTTTCTCAACCCGCCCATATCCTTCATTTCATTGCTATGAATAAAATGTATCACAACGCCGGCGCCAAGGAATAATAAAGATTTAAAAAAAGCATGAGTGAACAAATGGAACATAGATGCTGTATAACCTAATCCATGTTCACCTCCATAACCTGAAACACCTAATGCAAACATCATGTATCCTATCTGCGACATTGTAGAATAAGCCAACACTCTTTTGATATCAGTTTGTGTGCAGGCAATAATAGCAGCGAGAAATGCGGAGAGTAAACCAATAAATGTAACAACCGATAAGGATACTCCATTAATATGAAATAGCGGAAACAATCTTGCGACCAGGTAGACACCTGCTACTACCATGGTTGCAGCATGTATCAATGCCGAGACAGGAGTAGGGCCTTCCATCGCATCAGGCAACCAGATATGTAAGGGGAACATTGCTGATTTACCGGCACCGCCTATAAATACCAATGTTAATCCCCATGTCAAAGCGCTGATACCAAAAAAAGACATTGTTGCAGCAGCATTAAATTCTGGCGAACTTAAATTGCTGATCAAAGTTGAGATGTCAAGCGATTTTCCCGAGAAAGCAAGAATTAAAATGCCGATAAGAAAACCCAGGTCAGCAAAACGGGTAACGATAAATGCTTTCTTTGATGCAGCAACAGCAGAAGGTTTATCGTAATAATATCCGATCAGTAAGTAAGAGGATACACCCACCAGTTCCCAGAACATATAGATCTGGAACAGGTTGCTTGACACAACAAGCCCCAGCATAGAAAAAGTGAATAAGCCAAGGAATGCATAATAAGTAGGGAACCGTTCTTCACCTTTCATATACTCCAGGCTGAAAATATGCACCATCAGTGAAACGAATGTAACAACCACAAGCATCATCACTGATATAGGATCGAGAATGATACCCATATCAATACTTGCATCTTTTGAAAAATTAAGCCAGGTATATTTAACAGCGACAATGGTCTGATAGCTGTCACCAACTTTTCCATCAACAAAGAAGTAATTATATGCTGTATATAATGCAAGAATGGTTGAGACAAGTAGTAAGCCTGTTCCGATAATTCCAGAAGAACTTTTCAAATACTTTCTTCCAAATAAGCCCAGCAAAACAAAACCTGCCAGTGGCAGTAAAGGAATTAATGCTATGTATGACGAATAGTTCATTTAATACTAAAAACTCATTTTTAAATCAAGAACACAAAACTTAAAACTTATAACCTAAAACTTAATACTTCATCTCCGAAGCATCTTCCACATCAATTGATTTATGACTACGGTAGAGATTGATGATAATGGCTATTGCCACTGCTGCTTCTGCTGCCGCAATCGTAATAATAAATATGGTAAAGAAAATGCCGTCGAGTTTATCGGGCCATAAATATTTATTGAATACAACGAAATTTATATTCACACTATTCAGTATCAGCTCTACTGACATCAGCATAGTAATCATGTTACGGCGGGTAAATAAACCGTACATGCCGATAAAGAACAACGCTGTGCTTACAAATAATATATGGCTTACCGGTACACTACTCATTTTTCTTCCGGTTTAGATTTTAGTGCAATTACGATACAGCCGATCATTGCTGCGAGCAGCAACATACTCACTACTTCAAAAGGCAGGGCATAACCATGTTCGCCTGTCTGAAGCATTTGATTACCGATACGGTTTACACTCAGATCAAATTTTCCATCACCACCAATAAAATCGTTTTTATAGATCAGTAAATACGTTAAGGCAAAACCAAACAAGACAGCCAACACTGATGAAATAGTTCTTGCCAACGGAGCTTTCGGCATTTCTTTGCCTGATTGTTGTGTTAGAAAAATAGAAAAGATGATGAGTACTACAATACCTCCAACATACACTACTATCTGGACGGCAGCAATAAACTCAACTTCCAGCCAGAAGTATAGACCCGCCACGCCAATTAATGAAAACAATAACCAGATAGCAGAACGGAAAATTTTTCCCGATGTAACGGAAAGAATAGCCGTGGCCAGTATAAAGGCGGAGAGAAGATAAAATATGACTTGTGATGCCGTCATTCAATTCCCTCCCTTATTTTACTTCCTTCGTTATTTAGTTTTTTTGTCAGTTTAGTTCTATCAAATACACTATGTTCAAATGTCTGTGCCATTTTAATAGCATCAGTTGGGCAGGCAACTATACATAAATTACACATGGTGCATAACTCCAGGTGGTAAACAAAAGTGTCTAATGCTTTTTTCTTTTTTCCTTCGGGTGTTATATCAAACTTAGTTACAATCTTGATCGTTGCATTCGGACAGGCAAGTTCGCAAGCAGTACAACCTGTGCAGGCATGCTCATTATTTTCATCATGCAGCATCACCACTTCACCGCGGAAGCGTTCTGCCATATGAAGTGTTTCTTTATTATCCGGGTATTGCTGGGTAAGTTTTTCTTTATGATGACGCATGGCATAGCCACCTGTAAGCTTCATGCCAGTGAGCAGAGACTTTACTCCGCCAAAAACTTCTTTTATGTATTTAATTATATACATTATTCAAACTAAAAATGCCAGCCCATGATCGCTATCAATGTTGCCAGCAATAAATTGATCATACTGATCGGTAATAAATATTTCCATTCAAGATTCAATAGCTGATCGATCCTCAATCTCGGGAATGTCCAACGGAACCACATGATAACAAAAATTAAAAAAAATGTTTTTCCTAAAAACCATAAACTTGATGGAATATAATCCATGATCTCATTGAATTTCGTTCCAGTTCCAAAATGTAATGGTTGCCATCCGCCAAGAAATAATGTGGCGCCAATGGCACAAACCACAAATATGTTTACATATTCAGCTAAAAAGAACAAAGCGAATTTCATTCCTGAATATTCGGTGTGAAAGCCCGCAGTTAACTCTGATTCTGCTTCTGCCAGATCAAACGGTGCCCGGTTTGTTTCTGCGGTTACTGCAATTAAAAAAATTACAAATGCGATCCACACGGGCAGGTGTCCTTTAAAAAGCCACCAGCCATCTGCCTGTGAATCTATTATTGCAGAAATTTTTAAATCACCGGTTAAAATGACAATCGTAAGAATAGCAAAGCCTGCAGATAATTCATAACTCACAATTTGTGCGCCACTGCGCATAGCACCCAGTAAGGAATATTTATTATTGCTTGCCCAGCCTGCCATCAGTATTCCAATCACAGACACAGATGAGATGGCAGTAAAAAATAAAATACCAATATTAATATCCCAGATCTGTAAACCTTTTGCAAACATCAGCGGCGCCATAATTACCATCGCAATTATCATCACGATAAACGGAGCCAGGTTGAATAAAAATTTATCAGAGCCACCAGGGGTCATCCCTTCTTTTACGATCAACTTCAGTGTATCGGCAACTGTTTGAAACATTCCAACAGGCCCAACTCTATTTGGCCCGAGGCGAAACTGCATCCACGCAGAAACTTTTCTTTCCATCATGATAAGTACCAGTCCAAGCATTGCAAACAAACTAATAATACAAACACCAACAATCACAAATTCAAACAGTATCGCCCATGTGGAGCTGAATGTGCTGGTGAGCCATTCATGAATATTGTTTGATATGTTTTCTAAACTCGGCATCTATGATTTTATGTACTTAGCTTTTGTACTACTATTGAACTTTTGTTGCGTCGCACTCTTGTACTTTTAGTAATTCTGGTCGGCTATTAATTTCCACTATTTATTTTGTCGGGTTTATTCAGTGTAAAATGTGTTATATTATTTATTATTTTATAATAGGATATTAAAACTTCTTTCTCAGGCTCCCATTCTTCAGTTTCGGATTTTCCGTGCCCTAAAGTTTCATAATCAATTAATTTCTTTATCCGGAAGTAATATTTTCCAGCCCATGTTACACTATCACTCCCGTAGTATGTTACTTCTTTTTCAGTTGAAAATATTAATCCTTGTTTATTTGTACAATAAAACTTTTTTGTTACAGTTTTGGAATCAGATTTAAAAGAGCAAATCATTTTTACCATTACGCTATCTTTTGTTTTCCATTCGTAGTACTCAGAGCCGTACCAAAAATTTTCGATTTTGCCATCAGCTTTATCTATTTCTTTAACTGTTGAATCAATCTTTTTCCTTATTAATTGTTGGTCGCTTTGAGAAAATAGATTCGTTGCTAAACAAACAAATACCATTATTAAAACCCTTTTCATTTTCTTTAATATGTTTTGAAAGAGCCAATGAATATTATCTGTCAATATCTGGTATCACCAGATCCAGCGTCCCCATCATCGCCACCATATCACCAATCTTACTTCCTCTTGCCATATGATCCAATGCACTTAGATTACTAAAGCCCGGTGAACGGAATTTTATTCTATGAGGAGTAGTTCCGCCTTCACTCACGATATAAACTCCAAATTCACCTCTAGCGGTCTCTATCCTGCTATAAAATTCCCCTTTGGGTAATTTTAATACAGCTTTTGTCTTCGCCTGGAAATCGCCTTCGGGAATATTATCTATTAATTGATCAATGATAGATAATGATTGATGCATTTCTTTCATCCGCACCATATACCTGGCAAAAGAATCGCCTTCAGTTTCTATTATTTCATCAAACTGAAGTTTATCATAAACTTCATATGGAAATAATTTTCTTATATCGCATTGTACACCACTGCCTCTTGCAGATGGGCCGGTCATTCCAAAAGAGATCGCATCTTCTTTTGAAATATATCCAACACCTTTTGTACGATTTTGAAAAATCACATTATTTGTTACCAGTTCATCATACTCACCAACCTTCGATTTAAAATGCGTAACAAACTCTTTTACCTTTTTTTGAAAACTCGGATGAATATCTGCCATTACTCCCCCGGGAGTCATATAGTTCATCGTTAACCTTGTCCCGCATGTTTCTTCCATAATGTCAGTGATCATTTCCCTGTCACGAAATGAAAGAAAGAAAGGAGTGAGTGCCCCAACATCCATCGCAATTGCTCCCCACCAAAGTTGATGAGATGCAAGTCTTGTCAGTTCATCCATCAGCACTCTTATTACCTGTGCCCGCGGCGGAACTTCGATCTGCATTCCTTTTTCTACACACAAACAGCATCCATGATTGTTTATATGTGAAGAGAGATAATCCATCTTGCTGGTAACATAAATGAACTGCCTGTAACTAAGGCTCTCACACATTTTTTCAATCGAACGGTGTATATAACCAAGATGCGGTTCAACTTTTTTTATCGTTTCTCCATTTAATGTAATGACAAGGTGCAGCACACCATGTGTGGCCGGATGCTGTGGCCCGATATTAATGATCATATCGCCAAACCCATCGGGTCCTGCAACAGCTTCCTTTATTATTTCTGTTTCCCTGTACATTACAATTTTATCATGTTAACTGGGTCATCAAAATCTTTAAGCATAGGATTCTTCCCTTCCCACCCATCAGGTAATATTAATAAGCGCAGATCGGGGTGGTTGAGAAAGTTCACACCAAACATTTCATACATTTCTCTTTCATGAAACTCGGCTGTTCTCCAGATATGCGATATCGTTTCTATTTCAGGTTTGTTTCTGTCCAGTTGCACTTTCATCACTACCTGGTGACGGTATTTTGTTGATTCAAAATGATACACCATTATAAGATGTGTTTTAAAGTCTATGCAGGTCAGGCAAAAGACATAATCAAAAACCAATTCGGAATTATTGCGGAGTAGTTCTGCTGTTTTTAAAAAATCATTGACAGCAATATTCATATTCAACCATTCACCTGTTTCATCAAAGGTGGCAGCAGGCAGCAATTCAGTTAATTTTATTTTCAGTTCTTCTTTTGTCATTAAAAACTTTGTTCTGGTTTTTCCATTTTGATCTGTTCTCTGGTCATGCCACTTTTTATTTTTTCCTGTAAACTTATCATTGCATGTAATAAGGCTTCAGGCCTTGGTGGGCAACCTGCAACATATACATCAACAGGTATTACATGATCTGCACCTTTAACAACGGAATAAGTATTATAAAAAAACGGGCCGCCGCTTGTGGCACATGCACCCATGGCAATTACATATTTCGGATCGCCCATCTGGTCGTATAACCTTTTTAGTACCGGCGCCATTTTATTTACAATGGTGCCGGCTATTATTATTACATCTGCCTGGCGCGGTGTTGCTCTTGCTACTTCAAAACCAAATCTTGACCAATCATATTTAGCAGATGCAGTACTCATCATTTCAATAGCACAACAGCTGGTACCAAAAACCAATGGCCACAAAGAATTACTTCTTGCCCAATTGATCACATCATCCAGTTTGCTAACCAATACTCCCCCGCTAGGAGTAGGGTGAACCTCTCCTGGAAATGCAAGCTCTGATCCTGATTGAAATTTTTCTGTCATCTGTATAATTATTGCCATTTTAATGCCCCTTTCTTGTGAGCATATAAAAATCCCATAAACAGGATAAAAAAGAAAATTACTATTTCAATTAATGCAAGCCATCCAACGCTTTTTACCACAACTGCCCACGGGTATAAAAAGATAAGCTCAACATCGAAAATTAAAAAGATAAGTGCAAATAGATAATAGCCAACATTGAACTGTACCCAGCTCGGACCGGTAGTTGGTATACCACATTCGTAGGGCTCAGCTTTTTGCTTATTAGTTGTAGGTTTTAAAACAAATTTGGAGACAAGTATTGCCATACCGGAAAAGGCAACAGCAGAAATCATTAGAACAATGAGTGAAGAAGCACCCATAAACGGATTGATTTGTACGAATATAGCAAGTACGGCTGAAAAACGAACATGACGAGTATCATTTACTCACATGTAAATACTCAAATAAAAATTTGGAGTGTTTAGCCGTAGAGTTCCTGGTGGATTAATTTTTTATCGTATCCCATTGCAGTGATTCTTTGCTTCGCTTCATCAATCATGTTTTTCCATCCGCATAAAAAGAAATTGGCAGGCTGGTGTCCAGCGCATAGTTCTTCATAGACAGGGTGTACATAACCTTTTTTGCCATCCCAATCTTCTCTTGAGAGTATTGGTATATAATGAAAGCCGGGAAGATCTTTTTGTAGTTGAGAGAGTTCATCAAAATAAAGCAGGTCAGGTTTGGTTCGGGTGCCAAATAACAGGTAAATATTTTTATGCGGCACATTATGAAGCTTTATATAGTGAGCCATACTCCGGAAAGGAGCAATGCCGGTACCTGTACAAATCAGGAACAGATCTTTATCCAGGTTATGTTCTTTTAATGTAAAGACACCCAGTGCCCCCCGGAAAATGATCTCGCTGCCGACACTCACTTGATTGAATAAATAATTTGTGCCTGCACCATCTTGCAACAATACAATTACCAGTTCATATACATTCGAACCATCCGGCCAGCTGGCAATGGAATAGCTTCTCCAACGTTTATTTACTTTTTCATGGATTGGGAGATCAAGAGTTACAAACTGACCGGGAATAAAATCAAAATTTGTTGTTTCAGTTGCTTCGATCCAGAACCGTCTGGTAGATTCTGTTTCATTTTCAATCCTGATTACTTTTCCTTTTTGCCAGGGTAATAGAGCCATCGTTGGTTTTATTAAATATAAAAATAGCTGAAACTAAAGAGTCGTTTTTTCGGGAACAGGAAATAAAAAGCGGCTTTCCTTATTTAAGGGATACCGCTTTTTAGCCTTACGGCAAGCAATCGATAGGTAAATGTATAATTTTTTCATAAACCATAGCTAAGCAGCCTAATTAATTCTACAAATCAGATAGGTGGAAGGCTTATTTTTAGCCCGGAACATCGAACTTTGCCCCCTTATTTATAACTCCTAAATTAAATGATCCGAATAATGAAAAGGTTTGTGAATTACATTGCTGCTGCTGTTTGTGTTGTTTTATTTTTTTCATGTACTGGAAAACAAGATCCATCCATACCCGAAGAAGATGAAATGGATGATGTAGAGCTGGCTATACAACAAGAGCTAAGAATGACCCGTGACCCGCATACCAATACTGTTCCATCAGAACGTCTTATAGCCGCAAAGAATTATATGAATAGCCTCCAGGCAAGGGTTACAAATATTACTGCGCTTACCTGGCAGGAACGTGGACCGAATAATGTTGGTGGACGTACCCGTGCTATTATGATCGACAGAAGGGATGCAACGGGTAACACGGTGTTTGCCGGATCGGTAAGTGGTGGTTTATTTAAAACCACCAATTTCACAAGTGCTTCTGCAACATGGGCACCTGTAAATGATTTTATTTCCAACCTTGCTATTACTTGTCTTCTCCAGGATAGAAATAATGCAAACATTATGTATGCAGGAACAGGTGAGGGTTGGTTTAATATTGATGCCGTAAAAGGAAGTGGTATTTTAAAAAGCACTGATGGCGGTGTTACATGGACTGCTTTGCCTTCTACAATCATCACAACACCTACTGAATTAACTTTTGAATATGTACAGGACCTTGCACAGGATAATAATGGAAACATTTATGCTTCGCTCAGAAATATTATTGGAATATCAAGAGGAGTGCAAAGATCAACAGATGGTGGTACTACATGGACGCAAGTATTGGGGGCTCCATTGCCGGGTTTTGTAACAGGTCGTGCCAGCGATTTAGAAATTGCCAGCAATGGAGATGTGTATGCCTGCCTCGGAATTTTTGGCCGGAGTATGGTTTGGAAATCATCTGCAACCAACGGCGCTAATACAGGTGCATTGGGTGCCTGGGTAGAAATTACTCCTGTAAGGACAACTATAACACAAAGAGTTGAACTGGCAATTGCTCCAACTAATCCGCAGAAATTATATTTATTGATGCAGGACAGCGCAAATGACACCCAAGTAGGGGCTATTTATCGTTCTGTAAATGGAGGAACATCATGGGATTCATTAGGTGCACCTGCTGAATTAAATAATGGTGTCAATTCACAGGCTTGGTATAACCTGATAGCTGCTGTCGATCCGAATAATGAAAATATTTTAATTGTCGGAGGACTAAACCTTGCAAGATCAACTGATGGTGGGAATACATGGGGTGCTTATGGCATTGGCTCTTATCATGTGGATCAACATGCACTTGTTTTCAATGGAAGTACAAAATTGATTGTTGGTAATGATGGGGGTATATACATGGCAGATAATGCAAACACATTTACTCCATCATTTACTACAAAAAACGATGGATTTAACTGTACGCAATATTATGGGGTGGATTTACATCCAACTAATCCCAATTATTTTTTAGCAGGTGCACAGGATAACGGCACACAGAAATTTACATCAACCGGAATAAATACAACGACTACTGTTACTGGTGGAGATGGCGGTTGGCCGCATATAGATCAGACAGATGGCCAGTTACAGATAACTGCCAATACAGGCAACCGATATAACTTTTCTACTAATGGTGGCGCAAGTTTCACTTTTGCAAGTGCTGTTTTTAATACAAGAGGCCAGTTTATCAATCCAACAGATTTTGATGACCAATCCGATATTTTATATTGTGGCGATGATGCAGGACAATATTTTTTCATTCGCAACTGGACAACTACACCGGTTGGAACAATTGTACCGTTTGCTGGTTTTGGCGGACGAGAAGTAACATTTATAAAAGTTGACCCCGCGGGAGGCAATAATATTTGGGTCGGCTTATCTCCGGTAAATGCTACTTCATTACCAGTGGTAATGAAGTTATCTAATGCAAATACAATTCTCCCGACCATTTCAAATATTGGTACTATTGGAACTACGGTAACCACTGATCCAAATTTTACAGCCGGCGGAGCATTATCATCTTTAGATATTGATCCTTCAAACTCCAATCATATTATTGCCACGTTGGCAAATTATGGCGCCAGGAGTATATGGGAAAGTACAGATGGCGGCTCTACTTTCAGCAGCATTGAGGGCAATCTACCCGATATGCCGGTATGGTGGTGTATGTTTCCTCCTGCCGGGACACAACTAAATGGTGCAACAGGCGGTAATGGCGGAATTTTACTTGGAACAGAACTCGGTGTTTGGACCACATCACAAATAAATGGCGCTGCTACGCAATGGATGCCTAATAATGCTGGTCTTGCAAATGTGAGGACCTATATGCTTAAATACCGCAACAGTGATAAAACATTGGTTGCAGCAACACATGGCCGTGGCCTGTTTACGACTACATTGACTGTAATAAATGTTACAGGTGTGCCCAATGTTCCTAATACAAAAGATTTTATCAAATATGTTTCTGCTGATAATAACCAGTTGCAGGTTGTTGTTGGAAACCTTACTACAAAAAATATAACACTTGAATTATTTGATATGAAAGGGAGGCTGATGATGCAACGCAGGCAAGCCTATGCAAATACACAGCTTGACGTAAGCAGGTATACAAGCGGTTCATATATATTAAAGATATGGGGAGATAAGAATGAACGGTTTGTAAAACAGGTGATCAAGTAATCAGTCTGCAGTTCGCAAGCAGCAGCCGGAATATTCATTATCTTCCAACTTTTTCATTGATATGGTCTTCAAATTGCAGACCAGAGATTGCTGACTGTCGATTGCCGACTGATACTTATCTTTGTTGCCTTCATGAGTGTTCAGGATTTGCTGGAGAACTATATTCATTCCCCCCGCCTTTTTCAGATTGCGGACAGGATCTCTTTTTCCCAACCTCAAAAAATACAACTTGAAAATCTGCATGGCAGTGCTTCGCAGTTTGTAGTAGCAGCTACTTTTTTAAATCCTATTTGTGCGCAGCTTAATCATCTTGTTATTTGTAATGATGCGGAAGAAGCAGCTTATTTTCATAATACACTGGAGAACCTGACGAATGCATTAGATCTGTTTTATTTTCCATCTTCTTTTAAAAACAGGAAAAACTTTCGATTGCTGAACTCATCGCATGTAATGTTGCGTACTGAGGCATTGACAAAAATTGCAACAGGAACCAATAAAAAAATATTGATCACTTACCCGGAAGCATTACATGAAAAAGTAGTTGTGCCGGGGAAACTTTCAGCCAATATTATTTATATCAAGGCAGGTGATGTGCTGAATGTGGATCAGTTGCTGCTGAAGCTGGGCGATCTTGGTTTTGAAAGAACCGATTTTGTTTATGAACCAGGGCAGTTTGCCATTCGCGGTGGCATACTCGATATTTATTCATTCGGCAATGATAAACCCTATCGTATTGAATTATTCGGTAATGATGTAGATTCTATCCGCATCATTGATCCGGAATCGCAGCTGAGTGAAAGAAAACTATTACAGCTTAGCATCATTCCTAATGTTGATACCCAATTTGAAAACGCTGACAGGGTTTCACTACTTGATTTTTTACCGGAGAACACGGTTGTTTGGATGCAAGATTATGAAGTTTGTAAAGAATGGTTGTTGGATTGTGAGGAAGATCTTCAATTGGCATTCAGTAGTTGGCAATCATCAGTCAGCAATTTAGCAGCTGAAGTTTCAACAAAAGCAACTCGTCAGATAGCAGATATTGATGACAAGCTGATGAAAAAAGAAATAAACCCGGATGAATTTATTAATGTAAAAGAGTTCGAAAAAAATATTGAAAGCAGGCATATAATTGGTTTTGGACATTCACCACTCGCAACTCATCATTCTCCACTTGCAATAGTATTCTCTACTAAAGACCAACCTGCATTCAACCGCCAGTTTGATTTCCTGATTCGTGATTTAAAAAATTGGGAGAGCAAAGGGTTTCAGTTATTCATTTTTGCTGAAAATCCAAAGCAACTGGAAAGATTGCATTCTATTTTCACTGATCTGAAAGCAGAAATAAAATTTAACCCTATTGCAAGTTCAATTCACGAAGGGTTTATTGATGAAGATTTAAAAATCATCTGCTATACCGACCACCAGATCTTTCAACGCTATCATAAATACAAAGTAAAACAGGCCTACAATAAAAATAAGGCGATCACTTTAAGAACACTTCGTGAATTACAACCAGGAGATTTTGTTACACATATTGATCATGGTGTAGGAGTGTACAGTGGCTTACAGAAAATAGAAGCGAATGGAAGATTGCAGGAAGCAGTAAGATTGATCTATAAAGACAAGGATATTTTATATGTCAATATCAATTCGCTTCATAAAATTGCCAAGTTCACCGGCAAGGATGGAACCGTTCCGAAAATAAATAAACTAGGCAGTGATGTTTGGGGGAGGCTGAAAGAAAAAACAAAAGCTAAGGTTAAAGAAATTGCTTTTGATCTGATCAAGCTATATGCAAAACGAAAAGCACAGCAGGGTTTTCCTCATACTCCTGATAATTATATGCAGACCGAGTTGGAAGCATCATTTATTTATGAAGATACTCCGGACCAGGGCAAAGCTTCTGCTGATGTAAAAAAAGATATGGAATCATCATCACCAATGGACAGGTTGGTATGTGGTGATGTGGGTTTTGGTAAAACAGAAATAGCTATCCGTGCCGCATTTAAAACTTGTTTGGATGGAAAACAGGCTGCTGTGTTAGTGCCTACAACTATTCTTGCTTTTCAGCATTTTAAAACTTTCGGCGAACGGTTAAAAGATTTCCCGGTCACGGTTGATTATATAAACCGTTTCAAGTCTGCTAAAGAAAAAAAGGAGACAATGAAAAAACTGGAGGAAGGAAAGATCGATATAATCATTGGTACACATGCTTTGTTGGGAAAAGAAGTGAAGTATAAAGATCTTGGTTTACTCGTTATCGACGAAGAACAAAAATTTGGTGTAGGTCATAAGGAAAAAATTAAAACATTAAAGACTACAGTGGATTGTTTAACACTGACAGCAACGCCAATTCCAAGAACATTGCAGTTTTCATTGATGGGAGCAAGAGATCTGAGTATAATCAATACACCACCGCCCAACAGGCAACCCATACAAACAGAGGTGCAGGTTTACAATGAAGATGTGATACGTGAGGCTATCTACTATGAAACAGAAAGGGGAGGCCAGGTATTTTTTATTTACAATCGCATAGCAGGTCTTGCTGAAATGTGTGCAATCATCCAGGCTTTATGTCCCGATCTGAGTATCGGATATGCTCATGGCCAAATGGAAGGGCATGAATTGGAAAAACATATTTTGGATTTTATAGAAAGAAAATATGATGTGCTTGTTTGTACCAATATTGTTGAAAGTGGTGTTGATATTCCGAATGTGAATACGATCATCGTAAACAATTCACACCAATTCGGCTTAAGCGATCTGCACCAGTTGCGAGGCCGTGTAGGCAGAAGTAATAAAAAAGCATTTTGTTATTTGCTGGCACCACCGATGAGCACATTGCCGGATGATTCAAGAAAAAGATTGCAGACATTGGAGCAGCACAGTGAGTTGGGTAGTGGTTTCCAGATCGCAATGCGTGACCTCGATATACGTGGTGCCGGAAATTTATTAGGTGGCGAACAAAGCGGCTTTATGGCTGATATCGGTTTTGAAATGTACCAGAAAATTCTGGACGAAGCGATACGAGAACTGAAGCGAAGTGATTTTAAAGAATTATTTAAAGAAGAAATAAGCAAACAGGATGATTTTGTGCAGGATTGTACAATTGATACAGACCTGGAAATTTTGATACCAGATGATTATGTAGAAAATATTACAGAACGTTTATCCCTTTACACAAGACTCGATAATTGCGAGACTGATAATGAACTCGATCTCATGAAACAGGAATTGCTGGATCGCTTTGGCCCGGTACCTAAACCTGTAGATGATCTTTTTATAACAGTGCAATGCAGAAGAGCTGCCGTAAGTCTTGGTTTTGAAAAAATGAGTTTGAAAGAAGAAACATTGCGCTGCTTTTTTATCAACCGTCCTGATTCGCCTTATTTTGAATCGGGAACTTTTCAGAAAATACTTTCTTTTCTGCAGGTTGGGACTAATAAAGCAAAACTGAAACAAACCGGCCGCTTGTTTTTGTTGGTAGTGGAAAACATTAAAGGGATGGGTGATATGCACCGCTTTTTGAAACAAATGAATGAGTTTGTGATCGAAAAAACAGGCGTAACTGCGTAAATTTCCTGAGTAGCCTCGTTAAAATCTGTGGAAACTACTAAGGAACTAACAGGGCTTTATTTTACCTTTATTCATCATTCTTGTGTCTATGAAATCCAAGCCATTATCCTTACTAGCTGCCTTACTCTGCCTGTTTTTTTCTGTTTTCGGACAGGATGAAAAACAGTACCAGTTAAAATTGCAAAGTGGAGCCCAAATTCCACAGCAAAATATTTTAGCCCAAAATATTCTTGAGTTCAACAACAACGTAAAACGTGTAAACGGAAAAGCTTTTGTTGTTCTCCAGTTTGAAAAAATACCTACCGATACTGATAAAAAATATTTAGCTCAAAGAGGGATTCAACTGCATGATTATATCTCTGCAAACGCTTATACTGCTACCATTACAAATACGATTGATGCTTTTAGTTTACTAAATGTAAAAGCAAGGGCCATCTTTGAAATGAAACCTGCAGATAAAATGCAGTATGCTCTTGCAAAAAATAGTATTCCTTCATGGGCAGTAAAAGTTCAGGGCACAGTTGATCTATGGATAAGTTTTCCTTCTTCTTTTTCTTTTGAGGAAATACGAGATCAATTAGCAGCAAGAAATTTCGATCTGCAATCGATGCGGTTTAAAGATTATCGCATACTTGAATTAAGGATTTCAACAGAACGTATTAATGAATTAGCATCTCTTCCATTTGNNCAGGAAGACCAGCTATTGAATAACAGGAGTCGTAACGGATCAAGAGCAAATATTGCAAATGCATCATCGGCAGTGGGCGGAAGAAATTTACATGGCGAAGGAATCGTGATCGGGATCGGGGATAATGCAGATGCCCAGAACCATGTTGATTTTACAGGAAGAGTCATCAGTCGCTTTGGAATCAGCAGCGGACAGCATGGGATACACGTAGCGGGTACTGCAGGTGGTGCAGGAATATTGACTGATACATTGGCTGGGTATGCACCTAAATCTACATTGGTCATACAGGCCGTTAATCATATACTTGATAATGCACCGACTTATGTACAGGATTACGGAATGGTGCTTACTAATAATTCTTATGGAGCAATAGTAGGCCAATGTGATTATAATGGAGTGTATGATCTGTATTCAAGAGTCGTTGACCAGCAGATGTTAGATTTTCCTAACCTTACACATGTTTTTGCAGCAGGTAATAGCGGTGCATCTACATGTCCACCTTATGCACCAGGATTTAAAACTGTGCTGGGCAGTTATCAGTCAACAAAAAATGCATTGATAGTTGGTAATGTAACCAGCGCAGGTATTGTGGCTCCCGGATCAAGTCGAGGGCCGGTAATTGACGGGAGAATAAAACCAGAGATAATGGTACAGGGATCAGCGGTAATCTCTGCTGGCTTTGGAAGCTACTGGAGTAATAACGGAACCAGTATGGCATCACCGGGTGCGACAGGTGGATTGGCCTTGTTATACCAACGATACCGGCAACTGAACAGCGGGGCAAACCCTAGAAATGTATTGATGAAAAACATTATTTGTAATTCAGCAATGGATCGTGGTAATGATGGTCCTGATTTTACTTATGGATTTGGTTGGATGAATGTTGCAAGAGCATTGGAGATAATGGAAAATAACAGGTATTTAAATGCGACAATTGCTAATAGTGCAACAAATAACCATATCATATCCATTCCTTCAAATACAGCGCAGGTAAAATTTATGCTGAATTGGAATGACCCCGCAGCATCTGCGGTTTCTAATATAGCACTTGTAAATGACCTTGATCTGGAAGTAGTGAACCCTTCCGGTACAATTATACTTCCAAGGATTTTAGATACAACTGTTGCCAATGTAAATAATGTAGCAGGCAATGGTGCGGATCATATCAATAACATTGAACAGGTAACAATAAATAATCCGGCTGCAGGTAATTATACAGTTCGTATAAAAGGAACAGCGATCACACAAAATCCAACGCAAGAATATTTTGTAAGCTGGGATATTATTCCTGTTTCTACTAAGATCACTTTTCCTATTGGTGAAGAAAGCTTCAAGCCTGGTCAGGGAATAACTATTCAATGGGAAAATTATGGTTCTAATTCCACTTTTACTTTACAATACTCGACTGACAACGGTGCAAGCTGGAGTAATATTGATGTAAATGTCCCAGCAGCCTCTTTTCAATATGACTGGTTAGCTCCATCAATAACATCAGATTTGATAAGAGTAAGAATTATTAATAACACAACCAATGCTATCAGCAGCAGTGCTTCATTTTATTTAATGGATGTACCTGTCGTATCCCTGGCGGCTGTTCAATGCGAAGATTATATTTCTATGGACTGGACGGCCGTACCTGGTGCAACAGATTATGAAGTGATGCGGTTGATCGGTGATGATATGGTTTCTGTAGCCCTCGTTCCGAACTCATCAACCAATTATGCTTTTACAGGTTTGTCAAAAGATTCTGTGTATTGGGTAAGCGTAAGACCTCGCCTGAATGGAAAACCGGGAAGAAGAGCAACGGCTATTTCAAGGCAACCTAACAATGGTACCTGTGTAGGTTTTATTTCTGAAAGTGATATTAAAGTAGATGCTATTGTTTTGCCAGCATCTTCAGGCCGAGTGTTTACTTCTACAGAACTGACAAGTACAGTCCCCGTTACTATCCGAATAAAGAATCTTGATGATGTAACAAGAAGCGGAACGGTTACTGTAACTTATACACTAAATTCAGGCACACCAGTTACAGAATCCTTCAGCGGCATATTTGCACCGGGAGCCACTTACGATCATACATTTAGTTCTACGATCAATCTTTCTACTCCGGGCACTTATACATTAAATGTTACAGCTTCTGTTTTAGGAGATATGAACCTTTCGAATAACAGCGTTACAAAAGTTTTTAAACAACTCAATAATTTACCAGTTACATTAACCCCATCTTTTTTAGATAATCTTGAATCAACAACATCTCAGTCGGTTCAAACAAATCAAATGGGACTGACGGGTTCAGACCGGTATGATTATTCAAATACAAATGCATTGGGAAGATTAAGGACTTTCATAAACTCAGGAATTGCTTATTCAGGTAACCGTGCTATTTCATTGGATGTTAGTAACACAGCAAGTGGTGGAAATTCCAATTTTCTTGATGGGACATTTAATCTTGCCGCATATACTGTTGCATCGGATGAAGTGAGGCTGGATTTTCGTTATAAGCATCATGGACAGGAAAGTAATGCAAACAATAAAGTCTGGGTTCGGGGTAATGATACACAACCCTGGGTACAAGTATATGATCTGTTCAGCAACCAGGGGAACATTGGTAATTATAAAAAAACCAATAGTATAGAAATTTCTGATTTATTGAATAACAATGGTCAGAATTTCAGCAGTAGCTTCCAGGTACGTTGGGGACAGTGGGGACAGCAGCAGGCAGCTGATAATAAAAGCGGTGCTGGTTACACGATTGATGATATACAAGTTTATAAAGTGACAGATGATATGCAAATGGTAAGTATTGATTCACCATTTGTGAGTAGTTGCGGATTAAGTGCTGCTACAACGGTAAAAATTACTGTGAAGAATAGCATGAGTAGCGTAAAAAATAATATACCGGTGAAAATGCGGATTGACGGAGGCGCTGTTATCTCAGAAACTATTTCATCTGTTGCAGCGAATTCAAATTTGCAATACAGGTTTACGGCAACAGCCAACCTTAGTGCTTTTGGTAACCATATAATACAAGTATGGGTTGATTATCCAACAGATAGTTATAGAGAGAATGATACACTATCAGCAACTATCATAAACAGTCCGCTTGTTTCCAGTTTTCCTTATCTAGAAAATTTTGAAACCAATAATGGTAAGTGGTATCCTGGTGGAATTAAAAGCAGTTGGGAATATGGTACACCCGCAGCTTACCGCATTAAAGGTGCTGCGAGTGGAAGCAAAGCATGGAAAACAAGATTGAACGGAACTTATAATGATAATGAGAAATCTTATCTCTATTCCCCTTGTTTCAATATTGGTGGATTAACAAGTCCAACGCTGAGCTTCAGTACAGCAATTGATATTGAAGATTGCGGGGCTGCAGGTTTATGCGATGCAGCTTATGTTGAATATTCAACTGATGGAACTAACTGGATAAAACTAGGTGTAACTGGCCAGGGTTATAACTGGTACAACCGTAATTATGGCGGCAATCATGTTTGGAGTACACAGAATTACACCCGCTGGCATGTAGCTACTATCCCGTTGCCGACCGGGCAATCACAAATACGGTTACGTTTTGCTATGCAGTCTGACGATTTGGTAAACCGTGATGGCATTGCTGTCGATGATATTCATATTTATGATAACCCATTTGGCATCTATGATGGAATAACGATGGCTTCGCCGGTGCCCCAAACAATTAATGGAGGTAATAGCTGGGTTAATTTCTTAGCATCCGGAAAACTCGTCGCATCTATTCATCCGAATAATCAGAATATGGGTGTTACTAATGTGCAGGCCTATATCAATACAGGTACTGATCGTTCAACCAATGGTCAATATTATCATGATAGGAGTATCACGATCAATCCTGCAACGAAATCATTAAGTGATTCCGCTACAGTTCGCTTTTATTTTTTAGATAAAGAAACTGACTCACTCATTTTTGCTACAGGCTGTACTGTTTGTACAAAGCCAACACAGTTTACACAGTTAGGTGTTACGAAATACAGTGATTCGACAAATACGACTGAGAATGGGTTGCTGACAGATAACGGGCCCGGAAGCTGGTATTATTATGCTGCGAATCGTGTTACAAAAGTTCCTTTTGATAAAGGCTATTATGCAGAATTTAAAGTAAAGGACTTTTCCGAATTCTGGCTGAATGATGGCGGTCTTGATAAAGCACATGCATTCCCGGTTGAACTGCTAAACTTTACTGCAATAAAACTGGGAGATAATAATGCACAATTAGATTGGCGTACTGCATTTGAATTCGGTATCAGCAGAACCGAAATAGAAGTAGCAAAGGGAAGCAACGATCTGCAAACCGGAAATTTTGTAACTATTGGAACGGTAAACAGTGCAGGTAATTCGTCACTGCCACAGAATTATACATTTATTGATAATGAAGCTAACAAGAGTGGCGTTCGTTACTATCGGTTAAAAATAATTCATAACGAAGGTGTATATAGTTATTCATCGGTTAAGCCAGTTGTATTTGAGAATACATTGATAGGAATTATTCATCCCAATCCATCCAATGGAAATTTCCTCCTGGCATTCCAGGCAGCAGCTGGAGAAAAAATACAGGCGAAGATCTATAATGCAGCGGGGCAAGAGATAAAAAATATGGAAACCATTGCGATCGGAGATGTGCAGAAGTTCATTATAGATATAAGTGATGGAAAATATCCTGCAGGCGTATATATGATTCGTGTAAGCCTGGGATCGATCGTTAAATCGTTCAAGGCAGTAAAACAATAAAACAAAACGGTGAGAGTTTATTAACCCTCACCGTTTTGCAATTTGCTACAATAATATTTTATTCCCAACCCTTCTTTGCAATACCGGCTTCAATAGCAGCCAGTGCCTTTGCCTCATTTACAAGGGTTGTCAGTTTGTTGCCTTTACCATCATTGCCCTGCACCATATAAGCGCCTTTGGCAGTTTTTGTAACTACTGCATCCAGGATGGGCACTCCTTTTTCTTTCGTTTTTACATTGTACGCTGTCAGTTGAACATCACTCATGATTAATAGTTTTAGAGTTAGGAATGGCTGAAATTACCGAAATATGCCCCTGCGGGTCAGAAAACTTCCTAACAATTCTGGAAAAATAAAAAACCAGTCTAATAGACTGGTTTGCAGAAATCAGTGTCAATATTTTTAAACATCCAGTTTCGCATATTTTGCATGGGTTTCTATGAATTCCCTTCTTGGGGCTACTTCATCGCCCATCAGCATACTAAAAACACGGTCAGCTTCAGCTGCGCTTTCAATTGTTACGAGCTTCAATGTTCTTGTATCAGGATTCATTGTTGTATCCCATAATTGGTTTGAATTCATTTCACCCAAACCTTTATAGCGTTGAACATTCACAGTATCTTCTTTACCGTTGGCAAATTTTTCAATATAGCCTTTGCGTTGTTCCTCGTTCCATGCATAAGCCTGTTCTTTTCCTTTCTTCACCAAATACAATGGTGGTTGAGCGATATATACATAACCCTGCTCGACGAGTTCTTTCATATAACGGTAAATAAAAGTAAGGATCAAAGTTGCGATATGGCTTCCGTCCACATCGGCATCGGTCATGATGATAAGTTTGTGATAACGAAGCTTGTTTATGTTTAATGCTTTAGGATCTTCCGCAGTACCAACTGTAACACCCAAAGCTGTATACATGTTTCTTATCTCTTCGTTTTCGTAGATCTTATGCTCCATTGCTTTCTCTACATTCAGAATTTTACCACGCAAGGGAAGAATAGCCTGGTAACTTCTGTCACGGCCTTGTTTGGCTGTTCCACCGGCACTATCACCCTCAACTAAAAACAACTCACAACGCTCCGGGTCACGGTCGCTGCAGTCAGCCAATTTACCCGGCAAGCCACCACCTGTCAATACAGATTTCCGTTGTACGAGTTCTCTTGCTTTGCGTGCAGCTGCTCTTGCCTGTGCAGCCAATATCACTTTGTTGATGATGTTCTTTGCGTCTCTTGGATTTTCTTCGAGGTATGCTTCAATCACTCTTGATACAGTTGAATCAACCACACCACTTACCTCACTGTTACCGAGTTTTGTTTTTGTTTGCCCTTCAAATTGCGGCTCAGGAACTTTTACAGAAATGATAGCACTTAATCCCTCACGGAAATCATCCCCTTCAATTTCAACTTTGGCTTTTTCAAACAAACCGTTTTTATCACCATATGATTTAAATACTCTTGTTAATGCCCTGCGGAAACCGGCCACATGGGTACCGCCTTCAATAGTGTTAATGTTATTTACATACGAATAAATATGTTCACTGTAAGAATCATTATAGTTCAGTGCAACTTCTACCATTACATTCGTGGTAGCATCATGTCCTTCTACAAACAATACTTTTGGAATTAATGTATTGCGTCCGGCATTTTTATCCAGCATTTCCACGAACTCAACGATACCGCCTTCACTGTAAAATGTTTTGCTCCAGGTTGTATCATCATCATTTTTTTCCCGCTTATCATTCAGTTTTATTTTAACTCCTTTATTTAAGTAAGAAAGTTCACGGAGGCGGCCTTCCAGTATTTCTTTTTTATAAACCATGACTGTGAAAATGGAATTGTCAGGCCAGAAATGAACGGATGTACCTGTCAAACTGCTTTTGCCGATCTCACGAACAGGATATTGCGGAACACCGATATGATACTCCTGTTCATATATTTTTCCATCGCGGTGAACGGTTACCTGCAGCTTGCTGCTTAATGCATTTACACAACTTACACCCACACCATGCAAACCACCGGATACTTTATAAGAACCTTTATCAAATTTTCCACCGGCATGCAATACCGTCATTACTACTTCCAATGCACTACGTTTTTCTTTTGTATGCATAGCTGTTGGAATACCACGACCATCATCTGCAACAGAGATAGAATTATCCTCGTGAATAGTAACGGTTATGTTTTTACAGTAGCCAGCTAATGCTTCATCAATTGAGTTATCAACTACTTCATACACGAGATGATGTAATCCTTTTTCGCTGATATCACCGATGTACATGGCGGGACGTTTACGAACCGCTTCAAGGCCTTCCAAAACCTGGATACTATCGGCGCCATAAGATGCCGGTTGGGGAGCTATTTTTTCTACATTTTCTGTGCTCATAAATAACCTTAAAAATTGTGATTTTCCGAATGAAAAATGAGGTATGCGAATGTACGGAAAGAGCTGCTCAAATGTGGGTTTAAAGCTCTCTATTTTTGTTATTTTTTTGCACTGAAGTGGATAAGGAAATGTGATAAAAGATGGTTGATTTCAGGCCTAAAAAATGGTCGTAAAAAGCACATTTTTTGGGGTTGCTGAACAGAATTTCGAAACGATGAATGGAGCGTCTCAACAGGTGTTCAATAGTGCAATTCAGCTTAGTCAAGAAGTTATTTCTTTACTATCTGCGCTACCATATCAGCTTCTGTACATACTTTATTGCCGACATATACAGTGCCACGCATTTCGCAGATACCGCGGCGGATTGGCGCCATCAGTTCCATTTTCAGGATCATGGTATCACCCGGCACAACTTTCTGCTTGAATTTGCAATTGTCTATTTTGAGGAAATAGGTATCATATGAACCATCACCGGAAAGATTGATGGCGAGAATGCCTCCTGTTTGAGCTAAGGCTTCTATCTGTAGCACACCGGGCATTACAGGGTTATTGGGGAAATGGCCGGCAAAGAACCATTCATTAAATGTTACATTCTTTATTCCTACGATTTTTGAATCGCTTAATTCAATGATCTTATCAACCAGCATAAAAGGATAACGATGCGGCAGTCTTGCTTCTATCTGCTGCTGATTATAAATCGGTGCCAGAGTAGGATCGTATACCGGTACATCTTTTATATGTTTATTCTTTTTGATATACTGTTTTATCTTTTTTGCGAACTCAACATTAGTACTATGGCCGGGTCGGCTGGCAAGAATTCTTGACTTGATAGCATAGCCGGAGAGTGCAAGGTCCCCAATTACATCCAATAATTTATGGCGTGCCGGTTCATTGGGGAAACGTAGTTCAAGATTATTCAGGTATCCTTCACTCTTTACTTCAATCTTATCCTTCTTGAAAACTTTCTGCAACCGCTCCATTTCTTTTTCATTCACAGGCTTGTCCACCACCACAATTGCATTGTTGATGTCACCACCTTTGATAAGGTTATTATCCAGTAGCATTTCCAGTTCATGTAAAAAACAAAATGTGCGGCAAGGGGCAATTTCATTTTTAAAATCACGAATATGTTTTAGGCCCGCATGTTGTGTACCCAACACAGGACTATTGAAATCGATTAGGGTAGTAACTGAATATTCGGTGGAGGGCAGGGCTGCCATTTCCACTCTTTTCTTTTCATCGTAATGAAAAATATTTTCATCAATGCTGTACCATGCTTTTGCTGCATCCTGTTCTATTACGCCAGCCTGTTCTATTATTTCTACAAAAGGCTGCGAACTGCCGTCCATGATCGGCATTTCGGGTCCATTAATTTCAATAAGGCAATTATCAACTCCCATTCCTACCAATGCAGCTAATACATGTTCTACTGTACTTACTTTGGCGCCATTATATTCAAGCGTAGTACCTCGGCTTACATCGGTTACCAGATCACAATCGGCTTTGATGATGGGTTGATTCGGCAGATCAATTCGCTGAAACTGGAAACCAAAACCGGGGCTGGCAGGTTTCAATGTAAGATCGGCCAGAACACCGGTATGTAAACCTGTGCCGGAAATGCTTGCCTCTGTACCAATCGTATGTTGTTTATCAGGATTGAAATTTGCCGTCATGAATTTTAATTGAAGGTGGGCAAAGATAAACGGAAAGAAACAAAGAAGAAACCTATTATACTTTCTCTGCTAACAGTTGTTTTACAATCGCTTCCAGCTCCTGAATTCGTTTTTCCATCTCCGGCAGGTTACGGGCCATAGCCTGGCTGCGGATCGCTTTATTATAATCATAAGCAGGAGAACCGGTAACAGAACTTCCGGGTTTCAATGATTTACCTAAGCCTGATTGTGCATTGATTTTCGATCCATCGGCGACTGTAAGATGTCCGGCCAAACCAGCCTGTCCGCCAATCATTACACCCTTGCCGATTTTTGTACTGCCGCTAACCCCTGTTTGAGCAGCAATAACGGTGCTGTTACCTACTTCTACATTATGTGCAATCTGTACAAGATTATCAAGCTTGGCTCCGGCTCTGATAATTGTTGAACCCATTGTGGCACGATCAATAGTTGTATTAGCGCCAATCTCAACATTATCTTCTATAACTACATTACCAATTTGCGGCACTTTTATATAATTACTATCAGCTTGTGGTGCAAATCCAAATCCATCACTGCCGATAACAATACCGGCATGAAGGATCACATTATTTCCAATCACACAATCATTATAAATTTTTACTCCTGCATGTATGATTGTATTATTACCAACTTTTACATTGGCACCTAAAAAAACATTCGGGTAAATCTTTGTGTTATCACCCAGCGTTACATTATCGCTGAGATAAGCAAATGCTCCGATAAAAACATTTTTGCCATACGAAGCAGACTTTGAAATATAAATGGGTTCCTGTACACCAACCATCTGTTGTTGAGTTATTTCCTGGTACTTAGTTAAAAGTGCTGCAAAAGCAGAGTAAGCATCTTTTACACGGATAAGTGTTCCCTTCACGGGTTGTTTCAATTCAATGTTATCATTGATGATGATAACAGAGGCGCCGGTGGTATATAAATATTCTTCGTATTTGGGGTTCGCAAAAAAACTAAGCTGTCCAACTGTTGCTTCTTCAATTTTTCCAAAAGATGTAACGGATGCATTGGCATCTCCTTCAATTCTTCCGTTGGTAAGCAGGGCTATTTGTGCTGCGGTAAATGTCATGGTTGTTTAAAGTTTCAGGTTTAATGTTTAAAGTTGCTTCGGAACGAACATTAAACTTTAAACATATTAAACATTAAACCCGTGAGTAGCAAATGTAATATTTTTTAACAGGGGCTGACAAATGATGATGAATAAGTGCATTATCAACCTGTGAAATATCTTTAACAGTTCCGTCTTTGAACAGAATATTTATTTTCTCCTCGATCGGGTTATACGTGGTATTTACAGCTTCTCCTGTGAATACAAAATAGTTTGTTTCTTCTTCCGTTATACCAAATTGCTTTGCGGCTTCTTTTTTCTTTTCTGCAATAAATTTTTCATCGATCGGTTCTGCCTGCAGTTTTACTTTCAGCAGTTTTCTTTCTACAATAAAATGGCAAAGGGCTGACAATATTTTATCCGGATGGCTGCACCAATTTTTGATCGTTGCGAGTACATCCACATCATCAAGCCTACAGAATTTATCTAAATGGTTTTCAAGATCGACAGGCCCTGATTGATGCAGAAAGAAATTTAGATCATCGGTAGCAGCAGACACCTGTACACCGTTTTTGATAAGCTCTTTTGCACGATGTATGATCTTTACCAGCAAATTTTCTGATGCAAGGACTGTTTTATGTAAGTAAACCTGCCAATACATTAGCCTTCGCGACACTAAAAACTTTTCAATAGAGTAAATAGCTTTTTCCTCAATCATTAATTCACCATTATGAACTATCAGCATTTTTAAAATGCGGTCATGACCTATCACTCCTTCAGCAACACCAGTAAAAAAGCTGTCACGGGATAAATAATCCAAACGATCTACATCCATTTGCCCGCTGATGAGCTGGTAAATAAATTTTTTAGGGTGTTTATTAGTGAAAATATCTATGGCCGTCTGTAATTGTCCTTTGAATTCTTCATTCATCTTTTTCATTATGAGCAAAGAGATCTGTTCATGATGAATATCTTTCAGCAGTTCAAATTCCAAGGCATGAGAATAAGGGCCATGGCCGATATCATGCAGTAATATGGCAATCTTTGCTCCCAGTTCTTCTTCAGCAGTTATCTCAGTGCCTTTGCTTTTTAGTTCATTTAGTGCAATACGCATAAGATGATAAGCGCCGAGTGAATGATGTAACCTGCTATGTTTGGCTCCCGGGTAAACCAAATGCGCAAAAGCCATCTGATGAATATTGCGCAGTCGCTGGTACCAGGGATGTGAAATAACCTGCAAAATCAACGGGTGATCAATAGTAATAAAACCATGTACGGGGTCGTTGATGATTTTGCGAACTGTGCTCATGCTGTTGTGAGTTTGTTAAAGGAGCCACTGAGGCTGGCGACAAATGTACTAACCATAAAACTAATAAGCTACTTTTGACGATTGATGAATAGACACGATAGCTATCGGGTTACAGAAAGATGATCCGCCAAAGGCGGACGCAACAATGGTTCAATAGTTGCAATGTAGCCGGTGGTCTTAAACAAAAAGCAATAAATTATAAACATACTCCGAATGGCATTAGCAAAAATTCTCTGGGTGGATGATGAAATAGAAAGTCTGCAATCACAAAAACTTTTCCTGGAAGGGAAGGGTTATGAAGTGAATACCGTTACAAATGGCTTTGATGCTATTGATTTTGTAAAAGAAAACCTGGTAGATGTGGTGTTGATGGATGAAAGTATGCCGGGACTTACAGGATTAGAAACACTGGCAAAGATCAAAGAGGTCAATCAACAAATACCCATTGTACTTATTACAAAGAATGAAGAGGAAAACCTGATGGATGATGCGATCGGTTCACAGATCAGCGATTATCTCATTAAACCGGTCAATCCCAACCAGGTTTGGTTGAGCCTTAAAAAAATTATTGACAATAAAAGACTGGTTTCTGAAAAGACGACAACGGCTTACCAGCAACAGTTTCGTAACCTGTTTATGGTATTGAACAGTAATCCCGATCATAACGAATGGATGGATATTTATAAAAAGCTGGTGTATTGGGAACTGGAGATGGCGAAAAGTGACAGTCCTGAAATGCGTGAAGTATTGCAGTCACAAAAAAGTGAAGCCAATACCGAGTTCTTTAAGTTCGTTTCAAGGAATTATGCATCATGGGTGAATCCAAAGAGTGCTGATGCGCCGGTGATGAGCCATAATTTGTTTCAGTTTAAAGTTCTGCCGCATGCAGAGAAGGGCACACCTTTATTTTTTGTATTGATCGATAATCTTCGTTTTGATCAATGGAAATCCATTCAGCCCATTTTTGCCGAGAGTTTCCGCATACTGGAAGAAGATAGTTTTTATTCAATACTGCCAACGGCTACACAATATGCCCGCAATGCCATCTTTGCCGGTATGCTGCCGGCTGAAATTGAAAAACAATTTCAAGCCGAATGGAAAAACGATGAAGAAGAAGGCGGAAAGAACCTACATGAAGAAAAATTTTTCCGGGCACAACTAAAAAGATTGAAGAGAGATGATCTGAAAGTGACTTATACAAAAGTGACGAATAACCAGGCGGGTATTGATCTGCTCAATAATATTCATAACCTGCTGAATAATGATATCAACGTTATCGTTTATAATTTTGTAGATATGCTAAGCCATGCAAGAACGGAAATGGAAGTGCTGAAGGAACTTGCTGGCGATGAAATGAGTTATCGCAGCATTACTACGAGCTGGTTCGAACATTCACCGTTACACCAGGCATTAAAAAAGATCGCTGATAAAAATATCAAGGTTGTTTTGGCAACTGACCATGGAAGCATTCGTGTAAAAACGCCGAGTAAAGTAATTGGTGATAAGCAAACGACTGCCAACCTACGCTATAAACATGGGCGCAATCTGAATTATGAACCAAAAGAAGTATTGGCTTTCCGTGACCCGAGAGAAGCAGGTTTGCCTGTACCAACTGTAAATTCATCTTTCATTTTTGCAAGGGAAGATAATTTCTTATGCTACCCGAATAATTACAATCACTATGTGAATTATTACCGTAATACTTTTCAACACGGCGGTGTGAGCCTTGAAGAGATGATAGTGCCGGTGATAAAGATGCAGAGTAAGTAGGGATTACTTTTTCTTAAGTATTAGTTGTTCTTTTATTGCTCCATACATTTTTCTGAAAATATCATGTAAAGGGAAATATTCCTCCTTTGAAAACTCAGCTCTTTTAACCTCAAAACTATGTTTAAATACAAGGATATTGTCTTCCTGTAATATTTGTCTTTTAAAAATAATAGTTGAGTCACTTGAAATAACAATAAGGGATTTGGGCACCCCTTCTATTCTGTAATTTTCTGGTATGGTAAGATGTACGTAAATATTATAATACTGGTTACTTCCAAAATCAATATCAGTTCGTCGAATAGAATCAGTGAATGGATTTTTTCGAAAAGGCGATAAAAAGAATGGATCTATAAACAAAAAATCATCAGTTGATTCAGGGTTGTAAGTAAAAGCAAATCGGTGGTTAAGTGGTAATAACTCATTGGGAGGTGCATCTTCAATAAGGCTGTCAATTTTTATATCAACCGGGCTTCTGTTAATAAAATCTTTTTCTTCCTGCGCCATAATTTTTTCCCCTTCTTCTTTTTCCGTAAGCTTAAAATCCTTCAAGTAATCGAAAAAGGAAACAAATGCGTCACCCTTTATTTGTCCCGAACTGTCCACAGCTGCCTTTATCGAAATGGTTTGTTTTAAAAAAGGACGATCATCTACAATGTTTAGCCATTTGGTACTTGCGGCATCTATAAGCAACACATTTCTATTCAGTACTTCAAACGGAGGTGTATTATAAGAAAGGTGTTTCTTGGTTGCATCCAGTATATAAAAGTTTTCTCCATTGAATACAACCACATTTACATTATTAAATTGGCTTATTGAATACAAAAGCATGTTTGCTTTACCATATTCGCGGGAACGAACAATAACAGGAAAACTATTTACACCAGATTTTCTAAGCAGGTTCAGCAACAAGAGATTTATTTCGGCATTGCTACCTATGGCTGTTTTCCAGGCACGGTCAATACTTTCAGCAAAAATATTGGATTCATTGTTCCATGAAATTCTATCCCTGACCGATTTATATATCAATTCAACTTTACTGGCTATATCTTTTATTTTTTTTGCCGAGTCAATAAGTGATCCGGTACCGGCAACTTTTTTCTTAATTTGTTCGCCGAAATTGGGATGATTTATCAACCAACTGTCAATGGCTTCCCACAATAAATTTTGATCGGGATATTTCTTAAGAAGCGAATCCCTCCAATCTGCCCGGTATTCAAACCTTAAAGTCATATACTGGAGGTTATCTTTTACAGCACTCATCAAAGGTTCATCTCTGAATGAGTTGATATTGGTTCCAGTTATAGTTTGTGTGTTTTTATATTCGACCGGGGTTTTTTCTTCTATACGGGATTCGAGATTTTCATCGCCACCGATAAAGGTCAGGTTTGCTTTTATATATTCAGAATTATGGGCCAATTTAAAAATACACAACTGAACAGGTATCACATCCTGAAAAAACTTAGTATCACTGTAATAAGGTTCTTTTTCGAGTTCTGTGTATTTATATTCAATCACGCAGCCGGGTTTTACACCGGGAAATGTAAAAACAAGTGAACCCTTTTTTTTCTTTTTATCTGATTTTTTAAAGATGTCATCACTGTCAATTTCTTCAGTTGTGATCTTGCCTGACTCATCAAGGGTATAGATATAGGCTACCAGTTTTTTTATTTTATTTTTTTTTGCAAAGGGGATTTCAATATCGGCAAACGAGTACCCAGCCTGGCTCAATATTTTTACACGTTCCCATTTTTCAGTACGTACCGACCAATCATTATCAGATACAAGATCAACATATTCATATTTCAAGATCTTCATCGCTGAGACTCCCGGTTCAAACTCACAGTCCTTCATCAACAATTCCTTCATATCGGGTTTGCCAAATTCAGGTAGTTCTTTCTGGGAGTAGATTTGGGTAAAAAATGTAATAAGAATAAGAGTTGTGATTAGTTTCCTCATGTAGTGGTCAAATGAATATTCTAAAATAAGAAATGATTGTGGAAAAATCATTGTCTGGGTCGTACTATATAAGCCCTTGTAAGGTTAATTTTGTTTATTCTGGTAATCCTTCTAAAAGGGAAAAAGCAAAAATGAAATACACTCAAACAACTCTCGATAAGTTAGAAGCCGTCGTTGAAGAAACCGGCTATGTGCTGCGCTATGAACGAGGTAATTTCCAAAGCGGCTATTGCATTCTTGAAGCAAGAAAGGTAGTGGTCCTTAATAAATTCCTGCAGGTTGAAGGCCGCATTAATACCATGCTGGACCTGATCCCTCAACTGACAATAAACCAGGAAATGCTTTCAGAAGAATCAAAAAAGCTCTACGCCAGTATTATTTCAAAACTGGAAGCTGAGAATAACGGAGCCTAAGCCGTTTTACATTTTACATTCTTCATTTTGCATTTTACATTTGCTGAGTGATATGTCCCCCTTTAACAATAACTATACTCGGCACCGGTACAAGTACAGGCATACCGATGATTGCATGTGAATGCCCGGTTTGCACTTCAACCAATTCAAAAGACAAACGATTACGGTGCAGTATACTCGTTGAATCAGCCACCACAACTTTTGTTGTTGATACCGGCCCGGATTTCCGGGAACAGATGCTCCGTTATAAAGTAAAAAAATTAGATGGAGTATTGTTTACTCATCCGCATAAGGATCATGTAGCAGGATTGGATGATGTAAAGGCTTATAATTTTTTTCAGAAGAAGACGATGGAACTATATGCTAATTCGCTTACTGAAGAAGCATTACGCCGTGAATTTTATTATGCTTTTTCCGATACTAAATATCCAGGTGTGCCTGAATTGAATTTAAATACGATTACAGAAGAACCTTTTTTTATCGGTGATATTCCAGTGATGCCGGTTCTTACCTGGCATTTGAAAATGCCGGTGCTGGGTTTCCGGTTCGGAAAATTTACTTATATCACCGATGCAAACAGGATAGAAGAAAGTGAGTTGGACAAGATCCGTGGAAGTGAGGTAATGGTTGTAAATGCATTGCGTAAACAATCACATATTTCTCATTTCAGTTTGGGAGAAGCCATCGAAATAGTACAGGGATTAAAAGTTCCAACTGCCTATTTTACCCACATTTCTCACCAAATGGGCCTGCATGAAGAAGTGGAATCAGAACTGCCAGATGGAATTCATTTATCGTATGATGGGTTGCATTTGGAGTTCACCAAGGTTTAATTTTCCTAACGATTGTTAGGTTTCTGATAAAATTCCTTTTCTTTGCAGACTTAATAATATAATGCCATTGATCATCTATGAATTTTCAACTTTCAGAAATAACACAACAGATAGCACAAGCCGCAAAAGATTTTGCCAACCAGCATATCAAACCACATGTAATGGAATGGGACGAAACCCAGGAGTTCCCGGTTCAGACTTTTAAAGAATTGGGTAAACTCGGAATGATGGGTGTGCTGGTACCTGAACAGTACGGCGGCTCGGGTCTTGGTTATTTTGAATATAAAGTCGTGATCGAAGAAATAGCCAAAGTATGCGGTTCAATTGGCCTGAGTGTAGCTGCGCATAATTCTTTATGTACTGGTCATATTTTATCTTTTGGAAACGAAGAGCAGAAGAAAAAATATTTACCCAAACTGGCAACTGCAGAATGGATCGGTGCATGGGGATTGACAGAAGCGAATACCGGCAGTGATGCCGGCAATATGAAATGTACGGCTGTGAAAGATGGAAATGATTGGATCATCAATGGAACAAAGAACTGGATCACTCATGGTAAAAGTGGAGATATAGCTGTAGTGGTTTGCCGTACCGGTGAACCAAGATCTAAGAATAATGCAACATCATTTGTTGTGGAGAAAGGAACGCCGGGCTTTAGCGGTGGTAAAAAAGAAAACAAACTGGGTATGCGGGCAAGTGAAACGGCGGAAATGATCTTTGATAATTGCAGGATACCTGATGCAAATCGTTTGGGTAAAGTAGGTGATGGGTTTAAACAATCGCTGAAAGTATTAGATGGTGGAAGAATTTCAATTGCATCACTGGCATTAGGTATTGCAAAAGGTGCTTATGAAGCTGCACTTAAATACTCACAGGAACGTTACCAGTTTGACCAGCCGATCTCGAATTTCCAGGGTATATCATTTAAACTGGCAGATATGGCAACAGAGATTGCTGCATCAGAGTTGCTGATCATGCAGGCATGTGATCTGAAAAACCGCAATAAACCAATGACCAAGGAAGCGGCCATGGCAAAATATTATGCAAGTGAAGTCTCTGTAAAAGTTGCGAATGATGCGGTACAGGTTTTTGGCGGCTATGGTTATACCAAAGATTTTCCGGTGGAGAAATTTTACCGTGATTCAAAACTCTGTACAATAGGCGAGGGGACGAGTGAGATACAGAAGGTTGTTATTTCGAGAGAGGTTTTGAAGTAGATGATAACTGATAGATAATAGATGATAGTTGTTTATAGGATTGAATTATCATCTATTATCTGAAAAACTATCATCTTACCTCACTTCCTGCATCTCCACCAACTTTCTATAAAATCCATTTTGCGCAAGCAACTCTTCATGATTACCTCTTTCCACGATCTTTCCTTTTTGTAAAACAATAATTTCATCTGCATGGCGAATGGTACTGAGGCGATGGGCAATTACAATACTGGTACGGTTCTGCATCATATTATTAATTGCATCTTGTACTAAGCGTTCACTTTCTGTATCGAGTGATGAAGTGGCTTCATCAAGAATTAATACCGGGGGATTTTTTAAAACAGCTCTTGCAATAGTCAATCTTTGTCTTTCGCCGCCACTGAGTTTACTGCCGCGGTCGCCGATATTGGTATCATAACCATTTTCTTTATTGATGATAAACTGGTGTGCATTAGCAACCTTTGCTGCATTGATAATTTCTTCTTCAGTTGCATCGGGCTTGCCGAGTTTGATATTATTAGCTATTGTATCATTGAATAAGATCGGTTCCTGCGTTACAATGCTCATCTGGTTGCGGACAGATTGCAAAGCAAAATCTTTAATATTCATTCCATCTATCAATACTTCTCCACCTGTTACATCATGAAAACGTGGAACCAGGTCAGCTAATGTTGATTTACCTGCTCCACTTGAACCTACCAATGCAATTGTCTTTCCTTTTCCAACAACAAGATTAATATCATCGAGTATCACCGCATCTTCATAAGCAAACCTTACATGACGGAATTCAATATTTTCTTCAAAAGATTTTAGTTGTTTGCCATTTACATTATCATCAACTGTAACAGGTGTTTTCAGTATTTCTTCAATACGGTTAATGGCTGCGGCTCCTTTGCGCATATTGCTGAAAGAAGTTGACAACGCTTTTGCAGGATTGATGATATTGTAAAAGATACCGAGATAGCCAAGAAATGCAGATGCTTCCAATGCAATTTCATTATTCAGCACCAGCCGACCTCCATAATATAAAATGGCTGTGAATAACATGACTCCCATCACTTCTGAAAGAGGCGATGCCAAGTCCCTTTTTTTACTGATATTATTTTTTGCCTGCAAGAGATCTTCATTAGCAGAAAAATATCTGCCTCTTAAAATTCTTTCAATGTTAAAAGCCTTGATAACACGTAACCCACCTAATGTTTCATCCAGCGTAGAAAGTGTTTCTCCATATTTATCAGCAACTAACTGCGATTGTTTTTTTAAAGACCGTGTAATGCGTCCTATAACTAATCCTAAAACAGGGATCAATAATAAAAGAAATAATGTAAGCTGCGGGCTGATTATAAAAAGTACGATCAGTGTAACAATTATTGTCAACGGGTCCCGTATCCATCCTTCCAGTGTACCCACAACAGATGCTTCTACTTCGGCTACATCATTGGTCATACGACTCATCAGGTCGCCTTTTCTTTTTTCGTTAAAATATCCAATAGGCAACTTCAGTATTTTGTCATACAGATCTTCACGAAGATGATTAACGATTTTATTCTTTAGCGGGTTGAGTATATAATAAGAAAGATAGAGAAACAGGTTTTTGAGAATAATAAAGATCACCATCAACACACAGATAATACCAAGCGTTGTTATTTTCCCATTTTTGTCTAAAGATGTATTTAGGAATGTTTTTACACTATCAATGACAGCATTGCCGCTATGTTTACCCATCATGTTACAGGTAGCACAGGCGGGGTCGGGATTAGTAAAGATCAAATCCAAAAAAGGCATCAGCATACCGATGGATACAATGGAGAAAAAAATACTAAGCAGTGTACAAAGAAAATAAAGTCCGATCTTTCCTTTATAACCCCTGAGATAGGTGAAAATCCGTGAATATTGCTTCATTGAAAACGAATACTGATAAGAACGGCAAAGTAACTAATTTTACAGCCAATAACCAGAAACAAGTAACAAGAAACGAGTAGTATATGATTGAGGGTAAACGTCAGAAGCAGATCGGCAGCGTAATTCAGAAGGAAATGAATGAAATATTTCAGCGATTGAGTTTGAATATGCTGGATGGAGGTCTTGTTTCTATTGCAGATGTAAAAGTGACACCTGATCTGCTGGAAGCCAGGATCTACCTGAGCCTTTTCCAGGTAAAAGACGTAAAAGAAGCGATGAAAAAGATTGAAGATAGACACCATGAAATAAAAAGAGAACTGGCGGCAAGGGTAAAGCAACAGTTACGCCGCATACCCGAATTAAAATTTTTCCATGATGATACGCTTGACCACGTTTTCAAAATGGAAGAGATCTTCAAACAAATACAT
This sequence comes from Bacteroidota bacterium, assembly GCA_005882315.1. NCBI lineage: Bacteria > Pseudomonadati > Bacteroidota > Bacteroidota bacterium. Next base: position 116,010 of record VBAR01000001.1, on the reverse strand, counting down.
GAAGAAAAGAAACCGGATGATAAGAAAGAAGAATAAGATACCGGTGTACTTAATAATAAAACCTTTTATTCTTGAATCTCTCATTTTTATTTGCCAGCAGGTATTTCAAATCTAAAAAATCAACCAACGCAATTAATATTATTGCATGGATAAGCATCCTTGCTATCGTAATCGGAACGGCCGCATTGATCACTGTGTTAAGTGTATTCAACGGATTTGAAGGATTGGTGAAATCATTGTATTCTTCCTTTTACACAGATTTAAAGGTGTTGCCAGCATCAGGAAAAACGATCACACTTTCTCCCCAGCAACTTCAACAACTGCGGATAGTGGAAGGAGTAAAAAATTTTTCATTGGTGATAGAAGAAAAAGCATTGCTGAAAAACAATGATGGCGATAAAGATTATCAGAATGTGGTAGTAGTGAAAGGTGTAGATGATAATTATCAATATGTATCGGGTGTGGCAGAACATATTATCGGCGAAGGGATTTATGATATTGGAACGTTAGATACTCCTCGCATTATTTTGGGAGCAGGAGTCGAAAATTCACTTCATATTTATGCTGAACGAAATATTATTCCACTTACCGTATTTCTGCCAAGAAAGGGTACAACCGAACAGATCGACCTGTTAAATGATATCAGCAGCAGTTATATAAATACATCATCCAGCTTTGCCATCCAGCAGGATTTTGATAATAAATATGCCATCACCAGCATTGATTTTATGCGGAATGCATTAAAGCTTGGCGCAGATGAGTATAGCGGATTAGAAATTTCTTTGAATGATGCTTCAGCAACTGACCAGGTAAAAAGAAATCTCAAAAAAGTATTGGGCGATAAATACAAAGTGCAGGATAAATATGAACAGAACAAAAGCCTGTATTCAATAATGAACCTGGAGCGTTGGGCTATCTATGGTGTGTTCAGTCTTATACTTACCGTCGCAGCTTTTTGTATGATAGGTGCCATTACTATGCTTACGCTGGAAAAACAAAAAGATATTACCGTACTGCATGCAATGGGTGCTAATCGTAGTTTTATACAGCGAATTTTTTTAAGTGAAGGCGTTTTGCTTGCTTCAATCGGGTGTGTAGTAGGAATGCTGCTGGCCCTATTGCTTATTTATCTCCAAATAAATTTCAAGCTGATTAAAATTGGCGGCGTTTCTTTCCTGATCGATTATTTCCCGGTAGAGGTTCGCCTGAAAGATTTTATATTGATTGGTGCAACTGTATTTGTAATTGCAGTTCTCGCATCTTGGTTTCCTGCACGCAAAGCTGCATCGCTGGAGTTTTCGTTACGAAGTGAATAATTTCTATCTGCTTCAGGACTTTAATAATCTCCCAATGTCTCCGGGTTTTGAGCCAGTGCTTTTGCCAATTGTTCGTCATTTGGTGCAATACCATGCCATTCATGACTACCTTCCATAAAATCAACACCTTTTCCCATTGCTGTCTTCATTAATATCACGATTGGCTTTCCTTTTCCAATAAATGTTTTTGCTTTTTCCAAAGTAGCAACGACTTCGTCTACATCATTTCCTTTTTCAAGCTGAATAACCTCCCAGTCAAATGCTTTGAACTTAGCGGCAAGATCGCCGAGGTTCATAACTTTTGATGTGGGCCCATCTATTTGTTGTCCGTTCCAATCAATTGTTGAGATGAGGTTATCTACTTTATGGTGAGCAGCAAATAAAACTGATTCCCATATCTGGCCCTCATTCAGTTCGCCATCGCCATGTAATGAGAAAACGACATGCGGGTCTTTGTTTAATTTTTTTGAAAGCGCAGCACCGATGGCTACACTCATTCCCTGGCCAAGCGAACCGCTGGCGATACGAATACCGGGTAAATGTTCGTGTGTAGCAGGATGGCCCTGTAACCTGGAATTTATTTTTCTAAAAGTGGCTAATTCTTTTGCATCAAAATAACCGGCACGGGCCAGGGTCGAATAGTAAATCGGCGAAATATGGCCGTTTGAAAGGAAAAATACATCCTCATTCGGCGCATTCATATCAAACTTGGGGTTATGTTTCATAACCTTAAAAAATAATGCTGCAAAAAAATCGGTACATCCCAAGGAACCGCCCGGGTGGCCGCTTTGCACTCCATGTACCATTCTTACGATATCTCTTCGTAGTTGTGACGTTATCTGTCTTAGGTCGCTCATAATAATTTTGATTTTATTAAACTTTTAGTAACTTGTCGGCTCAAAACCTACCATTAGGAGGGTGCAAAAATGCAACCTTTTCCTATTTGAAATCCATTCGCCTGTATCAAACTATCCACAAATTCAATAGCCGTATGGTAAACTGTAAACACCGTTTACTAATTATTTAATGCAACCCATTGAAAACTATAAAAACTTAAACCTACTTTTGGCAACTTGAAAATTCTGTTTGATGCTTGATTTATTATTAACCTCCTCTGTCGCCTTTATCATTACATTCCTGGCTATTCCTGTAGTACTGCAGATAGCTGAGCAAAAGAAGCTCTTTGATGTACCTGATGAAAGAAAAGTTCACAAACTACCCGTGCCATCTCTAGGGGGTGTAGGTATTTTTGGTGGTTTTTTGCTCGCCAGTCTTTTGTCCGTACAAGGCTACCTGAATCCCGAATTCCAGTATTTTTTTGCAGCCGCATTGGTTATTTTCTTTCTAGGGCTGAAAGATGACCTAATGGTACTTTCTGCTACCAAAAAATTTATCGGTCAAATGATCGCTGCCTCCATTATCATTCATCTTGGAGGTATCCGGCTGGATAGTATGCATGGCTTATTTGGATTTGAACAACTACCGGAAGCTTTTAGTCTTGCACTGTCTTACCTGACTATAATAGTAGTTATTAATTCCTTTAACCTGATTGATGGGGTTGATGGCCTCGCCGGCTCACTCGGTACACTTACAATGGTCGTATTCGGTGCTTATTTTATTTCTATAGGCCAGGAAGCTTACGCTTTATTGTCATTTTCAATGGCAGGCAGTCTCGTTGCATTCCTGATTTTTAACCATAGTCCGGCAAAAATATTTATGGGTGATAGCGGATCATTAATGATCGGTCTTATCAATTCCATATTAGTTATAAAATTTATTACTGTTGCTGATTCAAAGGATGTAACAATACCAGTAACATCAGCCGTAGCGATAGGATTTGCTGTTTTGATCGTTCCCCTGCTTGATACTTTAAGAGTATTCAGTATCAGGATATTTAACCGCAAATCTCCTTTTACACCGGATCGTAATCATGTTCACCATCTTTTATTGGATCGTGGTCTGAGTCATACAGCAATTACATTTATTCTTACGATCGTAAATATTTTATTTATTGCATTTGCCATTTCTGCAAGAAATTGGGGAGCTACCTGGGTAATGTTAACGATGGTAGGGGCAGGATTTGCAGGAATAGGATTTCTTTATTATGGCAGGCCCCGCAGAACATTGGTGGTGGCAAAAGGCCTGAATGGCAAGGCTGAATTAAAAACTGCTTCAAAAGTGGTTGCAATTACCCAGGAAAAAGAAGCTGCAACTGCAGATTAATTTTATTTATAAAAAAATTATAAGCCGCCGGATCTGACTGGCGGCTTTTTTTATTAACATTGGTTTTGTTAGTTTTGCTCACTTTATTTTTAGAATAAAAAATAAGATTATGTCAGAAGATATTGGCTCTATAAAATCGAATGCAGCCGACCATATGCAAAAAGCGATCAGCCACCTGGAAGCGGAGCTGGTAAAAATAAGGGCTGGTAAAGCCAACCCCCAGATGATCGATGGAATTGTCGTTGACTATTATGGTAACCCTACGCCGATAAACCAGATAGGTAATGTCAGTGTGATGGATGCAAGAACATTGAGTATTCAGCCATGGGAAAAAAATATGTTGCAGCCAATTGAAAAAGCGATCATGGCTGCTAATATCGGGATCACTCCGCAGAATGATGGCAATATCATTCGCTTGTTTTTACCGCCATTGACAGAAGAACGCCGGAAGGAACTGGTAAAAAAATGCCAGGCTGAAGGAGAACATTGTAAAGTAGCTATCCGCAATATCCGTCGTGATGCAATTGAACATATTAAAAAGCTTCAGAAGACCGGTATGAGTGAAGATGCGGCAAAAGATGCTGAAGCAGACGTTCAAAACTCAACGGACAAGTTTATTTCTGCAGTAGATAAACATCTTGCTGCAAAAGAAAAAGAGATGATGGTCGTGTAACGGTGATTGATTAGTTAGTATCCGTGCATTTATTCAGGCGCAATAGAAATCGTATCATTCTCATCAATCTTGCCTTTTTTATCAGGCATATTGGCCAGATACACACCGGCCAATATCAATCCAAGACAGGCAATTTCAATCCAGGTGATTTTTTCGCCATCTAAAAAACCCCAAAACAGCGCAATGAATGGAATGCCATAAGTAACGAGTGAGGCAAATAAGCCCCCCGATCGTCTTACCAGTATGTAAAATAATGCCGTAGCAATTGCGCTGGCAACTATACCCAACAATGAAGAAGCGATCACTGAGTTTCTTACTATTTTATCAGTAAAGTCAAGCTCAAAAAAGCCGTTAAGCAAAAGTATAATGCCACTGGGTATGGCCATAAAACTGAGTGATATCGTTGCTATATGTACAGGGTTAAGTTTTTTCAGTTTATGTGCAACAATATTTACATTAAAGCCATATAAAATAGTAGCCAAAACAATCATTAAAGCATATGCAGAGTTTTGAAAACTCAAACCTTTTTGCGAAAGAGTAAGTATAACCAATCCGATAAACCCGACAATAACACCAATTATTTTCTTTTGTTTAATTACATCTTTAAAAAAAACTACACCCGTAATGACTACACAGATAGGTGTAAGAGAGTTCAGAATTCCTCCCAGTGAACTATCGATATTCTTTGATATTGCTTCTGCGAAAAGAAAGGCCGGAAGCAGGTTTCCTAATAAACCGGCCAAAAGAGTATATACCAATTTTTTCCGAGGAAATTTTGTTAATGCATAGATAGCAAATGGCAGCAAAACAACGCCGGCTGAAAAAATCCGCAAAGCAGCAATTTGACTTGCACTTAATCCATTCTTGCCGAGCTTCATTAGTATAAAAGAACTGCCCCAGATAAAACAAAGGACTACAAAGATCAGCCAGCTAATGGTTTTATTGTTCATTCATAAAATTGAAGTTGCAAATGTCTGAAATGAATGTGACAACAAACAGCTTTTTCTATAAATTGTGTCAAACAAAAAGCATTTATGGGTAAAATAAAGCTCAGTGATATCAGCACCCGTGCACCAAAAGATTTTGATAAAGCTGCTACAAAACAAAAAACCGAGAAAATACTCGAAGAGCTGGATGAATTGCAAAATCTTTTATATGCAGAACATAAACATGCTATACTGGTAATACTCCAGGGAATAGATGGAAGCGGAAAAGATGGGGTGATACGAAATGTATTTGGAGAATTGAACCCGCAAGGTGTAACTGTAAAATCATTTAAGGTGCCAACAGAAGAAGAACTTGCACATGATTTTTTATGGCGTATACATGCTGCAACGCCGGGCAAGGGTATGATACAGATTTTTAACCGAAGCCATTATGAGGATATACTTGTGACCCGTGTGCACAAATGGTGCGATGATAAAACTGCGGAGAAGAGAATGAAAGCCATTAATGATTTTGAAGATTTGTTGCAGCAGCATAACAATACACATATACTTAAATTTTACCTGCATGTTTCGAAAGAAGAACAGACTCAACGACTGACTGAAAGATTACATGAACCCAGTAAGATGTGGAAGTATAATGAAAAAGATCTTGAAGAAGCAAAGCTGTGGGATGTGTATATGGCGATGTATGAAGATTGTTTTAATAATTGTAATAATCCGTCCTGGACAATTGTACCGTCTGATCAGAACTGGTACAAAGAATTTATTATCGCTACACAATTACGGGACCTGCTGATAAATCTTAAAATGCAGTTTCCAGGGTTAAAAAAATAAACAGGTTTCGGGTAAATAATTTATTTTTAAATAAGCAACCATTTCTTGTTTCTAGAGAGGATATTCTTTCACTATACTAAAACCAATTTTATGGGAATGCTTAAGGAATTTAAAGAGTTTGCTTTAAAGGGTAACCTGATCGATATTGCTGTAGCCTTTGTGATGGGTGCCGCATTCGGAAAAGTTGTAACAGCATTTACCGGCGGAATTATAGCTCCTTTAATTGGCCTGCTTACCGGTAAAAGTCTTGCGGATAATAAATGGATAATTAAAGAAGAGATCAAAGATGCAGCAGGGAAAGTTACTCAAACAGAAGTATCCGTCCTTTGGGGTGCATTTATTACAACTGTTATCGATTTCATTATAGTAGCATTCGTCATGTTTCTAATTATTAAAGCCCTTAACACCCTTAAAAAGAAAGAAGAGCCGCCTCCGTCAGACACACCAGAAGACATCACATTATTAAGGGAAATACGGGATGCTTTAAAAAAATAAAATGATTTTTAAAACAAGCCGGGCTCATTCAATAGGTCCGGCTTTTTTTATGACGGAAAAGAACATTCTCTTATATTTGGAGAGGCGTTCAGCCTTTCTGATTGTAAACCTCAACTAACTTGATATGAGAAAACTTTTATTCTTCTTACTCGCAATTACTATTGCATTCTCTGTTGCTGCACAGGAAAAAGCAGCGACGAAAACAAAAAAAGTAAAACCTGCTACCGCATGGAAAGCTGGCGGAAGCATTTCTATTTTAGGCGGCGGTGGTAGCTCCAGTGATCATTATTCTGGCTTTAACCAGGACTTTGGCTTTGTTTATGGCGGATACCTGAAGTTACATGCTGACAAAAGCTGGGGCCGTAACGTATGGACCAACTCTCTGGTGGGCGGTTATCTACGTACTACAGCAGATGATAATGAGCCTGAACTGAACGAAAATAAAATTGAACTTAATACACGTTATGGTTATAAACTGAAGAATGAAAAATGGCAACCGGGGGTATTGTTCAGTGCCCGTACCCAGATTGTGAATGGGTATGATTATTCATACGCTACACCTAAAAGAACTTCCGGATTTTTTGCACCTGCATTTATCACATTCAGCGCCGGTACAAACCTGCAGTTATGTAAAAGCCTGGATGTGTTTGTAGGCCCTGCTGTTCGCTGGGTTACTGTAACCAACTCTCCTTACAGCCTCAATTACCAGGGAGGTGTCAAACCTGATGGCTCACCAGAACCAACACTTGCATCTTATTATAATGTTGATCCTGAAAAACAGGTTCGCTATGAGGCAGGTTTATTGGCTAATTTCTCATGGAAAAAAGAAATTGCAAAAAGAACGACTATAAAAAGTCGCCTGGAACTAATAAGCGATTTTCGTGATGGGGCTGAAAACTTTAATATGTACTGGACAACTGGTGTTGATGTTAACCTGGCTAAATGGTTTACCGTTGCCGGTAACTTTGATTTGATCATGGATGAAGACATTAGTAGCTCAGTAATGTACCGCGGTTTTGTCGGTATTGGGGCAATTTGCCGGTTTTAAGCACATTTTCCCTTAGTTTTGTCCGTCGAACGGCGGGCTTTTTGGAGATTCCCGTTTAGGTTCGGTTTCGCACCCAAACGGGAGTTTCTTTTAAATCAATCTATTTTTAGTGAATAATACAGCTTACCAGATAAAATTACCCCAGTTCGAAGGCCCTTTTGACCTTCTTTTGTTTTTTATTGAGAGAGACGAACTGGATATTTATAATATCCCCATCACTAATATCACAAACGATTTCCTGGATTATATACACCAACAGGATGAGCTGAATATTGAACTTTCAAGTGAATTTATTCTCTTTATTTCAACCCTTATGCGAATTAAGGCCAAAATGTTATTGCCGCGTAAGGAACTGGATGCACAGGGTAATGAAATAGATCCAAGACAAGAGCTGGTAAATAAAATTCTTGAATACAGAAGATTTAAGGAGGCATCGGCGCAGATGGCAGAAATGGAAGCTACCCGTATGCTAATGGTGAGAAGAGGAAATCTGCAAAAGGAATTAGCTGGCATCGGTGAAGAAGCAGGAGAGGGAACAGAGATTCAAACCATCACTATGTTCAGGCTGATGAAAGCCTTTGAACGTGTAATGCAGAAATACAGTGACCGGAGAAGCCGGCCGGTACATACGGTGGTGCAGTATAATTATACAATGGAAGAAAGCAGGGACAGTATGCTTTCGCTGGCACGCCAGCAAAAAACGGTTGCGTTTGAAAGGATTTTTAGTGAGTGTGAAAACAGGGTGCATGCTATTTTTCTTTTTTTATCATTACTGGAACTGGTGCAACTGAAGTTTTTGAAAATAATGATAGGTGAAGGGAAAAATAATTTCATAATCGAATACAACGAGCCGGAAAACAGGCTTGCTGAAATGGAAGAACAAACCCAACTTTAATAATTTTAAAAATTACATTATGAAAAGATCTGCAACAGCCAACTGGAAAGGCTCAGGTAAAGAAGGAAGCGGAAAACTGATCACACAATCAAAAGTGATCAAGAATAAAGCTTACGAATACCGCAGCCGTTTCGAAGACGGAACCAATACAAACCCTGAAGAATTAATAGCCGCTGCACATGCGGGTTGTTTTTCAATGAAATTAAGTTTTGTATTAGGAGCTGCTGGTTTTACACCAAGCCGTATCGAAACTACCTGTACTGTTACATTGGAGAATGGTACTATCACCAACAGTCATTTGGAAGTAAAAGCAAAGGTGCCGAAACTGAGAGCAAAAAATTTCCCCCAGTATGCTGAAGAAGCTAAAACAACTTGCCCGGTAGGTAAAGTGCTTAATTGCGAACAAACAATGAATGCACAGATCGTAAAAAGCTTTAAAGCCCAGGAAGAAGCTAGTGGTGGTGGAGAAGAAGCTTAATAAACTTTAGAAATAAAATATCGATCCCGTTCAGAACTTGAACGGGATTTTTTTATTCATAGATCCAAAGCAATACTGGCTTTGTAGATTCATCAATGATGGGTTTCAGTTGTTGTAAATAACCGGGAGCCACTGTTGGGCATCCATCACTTTGGCAGATATCATCTTTGATCTCTGTTTCCGGTACACACTCATGTGAATGCAATACAACAAATCTTTTAAAAGCATTGCTGTTTGTTTTATCAAGGCCATGAAGTTTGTAGGCCAATCCAAATCTGCCATAATACGAGTTGGCGATTTTATATTTACCCAAAGAGGTACAACCGCAACCGGGTTCATTACTGTATTTCCTTCCTTCTAGCCAGTTTTGATTGCAGCGGCCATGTGTAACTACGCCGGCATTCTTAATTGTATCTTTTTTTAAATCATAAACGAAAAACCTGTTCTGGCCTGAGGGTAAACTCATGTCAATTAAAAAACAGATCTGTTCATTGTATGATTTGTTTTTAATAAATATTTTAGCTTCTTCCACTTTTACTTTTAATGCCTCGAATGTTGAATTTGAAATTGCTCTTTTTTTCTCCGGGCTATTGAAATGAACAGCCTTTGTTCTTTTCCAGATACCGGAAGAACTAAACCATGAAAACGATAAGATCAGGATAAAAAGAATGAGGAGATTGCGTGGTTTCAGCATATAAGTTGGTTAAGCAAAAGGAGAGATGCTTAACTAACGAAAATCCATAGCTATGATTTTTGAATGATTGGTTAAAAAAAATGAAAGATAAATTACTTCATTCTTTTTAGGTGTTGTTGTGAAAAGCAATTGGCACAAAAAAATAAGTATGCAAGAAAGATTAGGATCTTTTGCATACTTATTTTTAATGAAACAAAATATAAACTGACGAACAAATAAATCCAGCAGCTTTCTTATCTCACAATACTCAAAGGCGATGATAACGAATAATACACCAGCTTGTCAAGCTTACCGCTGGCTGCATTATCCTGGTAAACCGTGAATTCCACCTTGAAATTTTTTCCTTTCAGATCCGGCATCTGGTCGTAAGGGAAATTTAACTCAAGATTTTTTACCAGGTTATTGTAACTGGCTTTTGTATTGGGCAGCAGGTTCATCCTTGCATATGTGGCTGCATAACCACCCCAGTTATATAAAGTACTGGTTGTAGAAAGATAATGCATGCCATCTTCAGTTGTTAACCTGGCAACAAAATAGGCATTGGCAAGTTTGGCACCGGTCTTTATGTCAAAAGTGGGACGTATTAAAAGTGTTTTGGCAACATCATCATTCTTTACCTCCAGCCGGGTGAAATTTGAAATGATTACTTTGGGAACAGCCAATGCTGATACTTTGGAATATTTTGGATATAAAGCTGCAATAATATTCTTGTCTCCCTGCGAAATTTCATTCGATTCAACGAGTGAATATCCGTCTGTTGTTTGCCATGATTCTACTGAATAGTGCATGATCGATTTAGGGTCATATACTGTACCGTTGGTGAAAAACTGGTCACTTGTTTCCAATACATTGAAATCAACTTTAGCTTTAGCCCAATGGTAGTTTTGCCAATAGTGTTTATAAATGGTATCCCTGTTCCATTTAATAGCACCGGGGAAACTTTGTTCATGTAATAGTCCTAATGCATGCCCGAACTCATGTAATGTAGTTCCCCGCATCAGATTATCGAGGTATTTTTTATTGGAAGAAGGATAGTAAACCAGGTCAGCATATAATTGCGAATAGGTATAGGTATCAAAGTTGGTATTCTTATTTACCAGGTATTGATAAAACGGGCCTTTGTCCTGGATTTCTTTTACATAATAATCAGCATCAAAAAAATCACTGGTGTCCAGGTTCATTGTTTGCTTAGTTTGCGGGCTTTTATTACAATCTACACCAACCAGTGAATTGTGCCCAAGTGAATCAAACTTGCTTCCTAGTTTTACCCGGATATTAGTAACCGGTGCGTAGTCGGTTACAAACTTAAGTGTGATATTGCCATATAATTCCCACTCTTTTGCATATCGCATTATCCGCTGTCTCATTGCCGGGCTTCCACTGTTGTCAAAAAATTTGACCAATATAGTATCGCCGTTTTCCCATGCTTTATAGTTGTCGGCTACATTCCGGCCAGGTGTTGTATCCACTTTTGCAAACATGAGATCTCCAAGTAATGTGGTACATGCCGCACCTATTGGTTTTTTACCTGCAAACAGTATTTTTTGAGAAAAGGCCAGGCCGTGGGAAATTGTAACTAGAAAACAAATAACTAATGCTTTTTTCATTTTTGGTGGTTTGAATTTGAGTAAAACTATTTATTAAATTAATATTTACAACTACACGCTACGTATTGTTTTATCTCCAGTCGCCATACATTGCAAATGCACCCCAGTAATTCGGATGGGTAAAACGTTTATCCTGGCTTAGTTTTATTTGCGCCTGTCTTAATGCTTCTGCTTTCTCCATTGATGCAGGGGACGAAAGATTTTCATAAAAATATTGCATTAATAATCCTGTAGGCTCATCAGCAACTTTCCATAAACTGGCAACAACTGTTTTTACATTACTAACCAGGAAGGAGTTGGCCGGTGAAATATTCCAGCCCTTTACCAACTGTTTACTTACGGCTGTCTGGCATGCAGATAGTATTACCATATTGCAATCTTTGATTCCAAGCGATTGAATTTCCCGCATAGTTAATTGCCCGTTATTACCATTACTGGTGTCTTTATCGGGTAATAATTTAAGATATGATTGCGAATAATCTGATGAATAGTTTAATACGCCATGTGTGGCAAAATGTATATATTTTTTATTACGCAGGCTTTGCTTAGCCATGCTTTCGGTAGCCCTTGCATCTGTATACACGGTGGAATCCGAGCCTACAATCTTCCCGATTTCTTTTACTTCAGTTATATTGAAACTCAGTACTGCATCCGGTACACCAAATGCTGCAAAAGATGTAAGGTTTGTTGTTTTTACAATTTCGTTTTCAGCATTATTAAATATCGACATTTTATTCGTGTAAAAAACATTATAGTCCTCTATTAAAAATTTAAAACCGTTATTAGTTGTCTTTGTGCCAAGACATTGAAAAGGCATATTGCTAAATACGCCGGTAGGAATAATGCATAGCTTTTTTTTGCCGATTATTTTATCTGATATGGTTTTGATGAGTATATTGTACAATTGATTTGAAAGATCTTTAAATTCAATATTGCCTGCAGGTTTGTCTTCATCTATCGGTTCGGATCTTAGCGTTAATGGCCCGGTACCCGTTGTCTTTGATGTGTTTTTTATTGCTTCAATAAATGTTTTCACTTTAGAGCTTATATCAAGTGTCATTGTATCTACAGAAAGATTTTCTCGTGTTAAAGAGAATATCATTAGTGTATTATTGTTGAGTAAGTATAACAATACTGCTACATCTTCTGGCAACTTGGCTTTATAATTATTAAATTCATCTGCATTTGATTTGCTGAAGTAAATACTTAACTCGGGGTATTTTTGCACAACATCCTCCAGGAAATTATTATAATCAGCTTCTACAATCTCTATTTTTTTCAGGGTTTCTTCTTTTGCCGATCCATCCTGTTTTTCCAGTGTGCTTTCCAGTGCCTTTTTAGATTGCTGAAAAGCAAGCAATTTTTTTAAGGCTTCGTTTTTTTCTTCGTTATTGGATGAAGAAGATAATGTACCCGACAATTCTTTCAAACCTGCAATATTGCTTCTGTTCGCATAAGCCCAGGCCTGATCGATATTGCCAAGGTTGTAGTAAGAAAATGTGATCTTATTATAGAGGTCGGATTTTTTCGGATCATTATTAAAAATTTTTAAAGCTTCTTCACCTCCGTATAAATTTTCTGAATTTTTATTAAGCAGCTCAACTGCTTTTTTAAAATATTGTATGGCGCTATCATATTTGTTTTTTGTATAAAACAGTAGCCCCAATTGATAAAAAGGTTCCCATCCCAGCGCAATTTTATATTCAATTGTAATGGCAATGGCTTTTCTAAAATCATCTTCAGCATCTTCCGTTTTGCCTTTGTCTTTATTGATTTGACCTAAAAAGTTTAATGCTTCAATTGCTTTTTCTTTTTCACCACTGCTGTTTGCATATTCGGCAGCATATAAAAAATAATCAATTGATTTGTCGGTTTTTTTTGTTTCGTAATACAATTTACCGAGGCAAAGTGCCATGCCTGATGCAACCCGGTGCAATTTTTTTCCTTTTGTAACCGGGTAAACTTCCAGCAATTCCTTTTCGGCTTCGCTGTATTTTTTCAAATAGAATAAATCTTCTCCAATATTTCCTTTACCCAAAAGATAGCTTTCATCAATTACCCCTTTTTTTAGCTGAGTTAATGCCAGCCTGTGGTATTTAAGTGCATTTACATAATCGTACTGGGTAAAATAAGTTACACCAATATTTGTAGAAACAGCATCTCTGTATTCTACTGCTTGTTGATCGACATATATGCTATCAGCGACTAGAAAAGCATTAATTGATTTGTTATAATCGCCCATGCTTTTATAGAGGGTGCCCCTGGATAGATAGGTGTTCGCTAAACGTAATATATTACCCGATCTTTTAAAAATTGCGAGGGCACTATCATTGTTTCTTAATCCTTCTTCAAACTCGCCATTGAGACCATATAAAAAAGAAGTTGCTCCTAATATAGATCCAAGGGCAATACTATTGTTGCTCATTTGCGCTAGCCTGGTTGCCTTGTTATAAACTTCTTTTGCTTTTAAAAAATTACCCATTGAAATATTTACTTCAGCGATACTATATAACTGCCAGATTACACCAGACTGACTTACCGTATCAAAAACCTGCATTGCCTGGTTATAATATTGTAATGCACTGTCTAATTGCAATTGTGTTTTAAAACCATAAGCTTTTAATGAAAGACAATCCCCATAACTCTGTGCAGTATTTAATTGTTTACTTAAATCAAGGCATTTTATATATAGCTTATCACCTGCTGCAATATTATTTGTGCGGTACGCAAGATTTGCCAGCGACCTTGTTGCATCAAAAAGATAAGCAGTGTTTTTTGTATTGTCGCTTAACTTGCTGCATTCGGTAAAATAATAACGTGCTTTAACTGAATCTATCTCAGACCATGCATTGCCGAGATTATATAAGGCCTCTACCGTGGCTTTACTATTTATCCCTTTTGCTTTTTCAAAAAACTCGACTGCTTTTTTATTGTTTTCATCATTATAGAAAACATTTCCTTTTTTATTGTAGGTTTCAGCAAGCCCGGAGCTGTCTTTTAACTGTTGATAGAACACAGCAGCAGAATCATAAGCAAACAAAGCCTTGTTTTTTTCGCCACTCAATAAATATAATTCACCAATACTTTTCCATGATTGTGCCTGGCCCGAAAGGTTATTTGCTTTTTCCCTTAATACGATAGATTCCTTGTGAGCAATTACGGCAGAATCATAATTACTCATTTCCCAATAACAGCTTCCCCGTAAAGATTTAGAATAGCCGGCGTCGTTAGAGTCATTGAATCGTAATAAATTTTCAAAAGCAGAATCGCAATAAGCTATGCTTTTACGATAATTGGCCAATTTGTAATAGCTATATGCCATATCATTTTGAACCTTAGCCCAATTCAGCGTATCACGATTTCGCCTGTAAATAAATGCAGCTTTTGTAAATGAATCCAGTGCCATTGATGGTTTTCCCTGGTCGTTATTTACACGGCCAATATATGTAAAGTATTCAGCATTTTTTTTTATTGACTCATAACTGTTTATTCCTTTATTTAATTCAATCAGTTGTCCGTAGGATTTAAGCGCAAGATCATAATTGCCTTCTGCATAATATATACTGCCTTCATATTCGTATCTATTTTTCCAGTTGCTGTTATATACAGATTCAGGCACTTTGGACCTGTATTCAATGATTTTTTTTTCAAATTCCTGTATCAATTTTTTAGATGCTGTGAACTGTAATAATTTAAAAAGACAAAATATTTTTTTTGAAATAGCAGCAAGCTCATATTCAGAATTATTTGCCAATACAGAATATTTTATTGCAGAGTCGCATAGAATAACGGCAATATCATATCTATCCTGTTTGTGGGTTATTTCTGTTTCGAATAGCCAGGAAAGTGCTTTACCGCTTGTGTCATTAAGTGCATAAGCCAGCGTTTTTATAAAATTAGTCAGCTCCGCAGCATCAGTAAGTTTACCAGCTGCAATTATTTGTTCAATTTCTTTAGCAAATATCGAGCAATAGGCTTGGTTAATAATATCCTGTTTATAAACGGGAAGCTTTTTTAAAAGCAGTGCTTTGTTTTTATAAACAGGGAACAACGCTTTTTTTACTTCGTCGGGACTATAGGGTGCCCCAAATATTATCCAGCCATTAAATTGACTTGTTAGTTTATTTGCTGCGCCTTTATATGGTTCAGGATGAGAGAATATAAAAAGCAAAAAACTTTCGAGGTCTTCTCTTTTAACATCCCGGTACATTTCAAGAGATGATTTTCCTGAATACCTTCCTCCTTTAATCTTTCGTGTTGTTGACTCATCTAAATCCGTTCTGTCCTTTATGTTTAAATACCTGTTATGCAAGTTGTTCAGCATTATTGAAAATATTGAATCTTCTTTATGCTTATTGTCGGCATAATATAAGTTGGATAAATCATAAAAAGGTTTATTATCATTGTCGAAAAAAAATATATTATTAAACGCCAGTTCTGAGAATAGGCTCCTGTAAGCTAACTTCGGAACATTTAGTTTTAATGAAAGCAGATCATCCTTACGAAGTGTATCTGCAAGCTTATTTAGTTTTACCAGCGCAGCAATAAAGCTGTCTGCTTTCACTATTCTGCCGGAACCAATAAATTTATATTGCCTGTTCACATTAAGATAACGATGAAATGCATTTACCGAATTACCTATTTGAACTCCCATGCCCTTGGATTCATCTATAAAAACAATCATGGTGTCATTTACCCTGTAGATAGCGTTGATGGAAAAGCACATTTCCTTTTCTTCTGTCTCAACAGCAGGCGTTTGAGCAGATGCAAATGCACTAATCAAAAGAAATTGGAGGAAGAGATAATATTTTTTAAAAATTGAATTCAATTGATAATATTATTACTGTTTAATAGTAAAGCTAACGCTAGTGATCCCGATTTCTTCTGCCTTAATGCTTGAAACATCAGCTCTTGTTGCAGCCTTTCCCTGTTTTTCATTAAACAAATCATCCAGTACAGTTTGAAACGATTGCATATTGTCTCTTGTGATTTTTTTCTCAAACACAGCCCTTAAATCCATCGGTTCCTTAGAAACAATTATTTTATAAAACTCAACTCCTGTTGGTGTGCCGGCACTTACCCGTAATCTTCTTTCTACAAAACTGTTTTTTTCAATCCTGTAATCCTGTGGCTCTTTTCCTGCTGTCGGATATAAAACCTCTACCCGATCATCCGGGTAAATATCCAGCACAGTATAAAACAGGCTCTGGCTGCTATTGTTATTTATTTTCAAGGTAAGTAGATCTCCACTGTTAAGTATTAAGTTTTCAGCAGGGTTGCCGGGCTTATCAGTTTTCAGTTCAGCGGAAACTACATTTGACAAATCACCTCCATCTGGCAAAGTGCGGAGATATTTTATTCGTAATGCATTTTTAATTCCGGCAACCATGTTTTTTTTGTCATCAGTTGCCAGCGTATCAGCATCGCTTTCTGAACCTGTCCAGATAATTTTTTTATTCCGGTCCTTGAGTATTGGTGTTTTGTCATTTTCAAAAATAAAATCAGCCTGGTCGGAAAACCGGATAAAACTATACTGGGAAAGAAATTGTTTAAGATTTTTTTCTAATACCGGTTTTGCGTTATTAAATTTTATATTGCTATGCAGGCTTCCGTAGTTTTCTTCAGTAAATCGGGCTTCATACAGTTCATCTTTTTTAAGAATTTTTTCAGCTACTCCAATGCTATTGAAGTGGTCCGTTCTTCTGATCGTAAAACTGGCAACAGGTTCATCTTTGCCGGGCTGGTATAATTTTCCTGTCATCCCTGCCGATAAATTATCCATCAGCCCAAGAGCAAGGGTAAATACGGAATCGCCAATTTCCGGCTGATTGATTTTTAGTCCAACATGTATAAAATTCTTTTTCTCTTTTGTTGAATATTTACCACTGAAGATTAACTGGTTTTCGTTTCCTTCTATCATCGGTAACTGATCAGGAATTACCGATTGAATAAAAGCTTTCATTTTCTGGAACAATAAATTATAATCGGCCCCAGCGGGCATCTCAGTAATCGCTTTATAAAATGAATAGGATAATGAGCCAACTTCTTCATGGTCTATCAGCATTTGTTTATTTACCTGGTGTGGGCCAGAGCCACTGATTACAACCATATTGGAAGCGCTGTCTTTGGGGTCATCAAAAAAACTGCCTTTGTTATCAATATCTGAAATGTCAGAAGGATCAAACGGATTTTCGGGATCTGTAAATGGAATTGGCTCGCCCCTGAAAGTTGGAAAATTTTCTTCTCGTGTGCCGGTACCCGAGTGACAGGCATCAATTAAAATTAATAAGCTGCCACCCATACCAATTTTTTTACGAATGTTGTTAAGTGGTACAACCAGGTCGTCATCTCTAAGGTGATTTTCGCCTTTATATTTTATTGGGTTATAAAATCCTTTTGCATCATACGGAAGCAGTGCTTCGTCATAACCGTCATCTTCATCCTTACCTGTTTCTATGGTACGCTGATCACGGATTTGCTGACCATGGCATCCAAAATGAATTACTACAATATCATCTTTCTTTGCTTTTACAGCCAATGCATTCAGTTTATTTAGAATAGCAATCTTTGTAGCTTTTGAATTTATAAGAGAATCAATATTCTTTAATGGGAACCCGTTTTTTAATAAACCCGCTTTTATGAACTTAATATCAGAGACAGATGCAATGGGGCGTAGCCTGCTTTCAGTTGGGTATGTACCTATTTCCACCAACAAAGCCAGTTTGTTTTGCGAATAAGTAAATGACAGTTGAATTAACAGTAAACAGGTGGTTAAGGACAGTTTCTGCATTGGTTAAAATTAAATATAGCTTATTTCTAAACAGCGAATCAGAAAAAATATTTCATGTGATTTCAAACAGTTGACTGGATATGACTTTTCACAGGAAGCTAAGCTCAATGATGACTCTAAAAACAGAAAGATGGTTGTAACTATAGATCTTATTATTTAAGCAATTCCATATACAGAGTTGTTAATGGTTTATTAAACAGGAACCGCCCGGGATGAAATTGAATTTAGAGTAAATTAAAAATCCGGCCTTTTGAGCCGGATTAACTTTTATGCAAAGAAATATTTCATTTATAAACTACAGCTCTCACTTTTCCCTTCATCATTTCCAGCACTGTTTCTTTTATTCCCTGTGCATCATAACCACATTCATTGTGAAGTTCTTTAGGAGTGCCGTGCTCAACTAAACGATCAGGGATGCCCAGCATTTTTATTTCAGCTTTGTAATTATGTGCATTCATAAACTCTAAAACAGCAGAACCAAAACCACCTACTATTGTTCCATCTTCAACGGTAATTATCTTTTCAAATTTTGCAAAAACTTCATGCAGCATTTCTTCATCCAGCGGTTTTACAAAACGCATATCATAATGTGCAGGGTTCAATCCATCTGCTTTCAGGTCACGGATAGCAGCGGCTGCAAAATTTCCCGGATGACCTAATGAAAGAATGGCAATATCATTTCCATCTTTCAACTTTCTTCCGGTGCCGATCTTTATTTCTTTCATTTCTGTTTTCCACTCAGGCATTACACCTTCACCTCTTGGATAGCGGATGACAAATGGATTTTTTGTAGACTCCAACTGCGCTGTGTACATCAGGTTACGCAATTCGCTTTCATTCATCGGTGCACTTACGATCATATTAGGTATGCAGCGCATATAAGGGATATCATAACAACCATGATGTGTCGGGCCATCATCACCAACCAAGCCGGCACGGTCCAAACAAAATATCACGGGTAATTTTTGTATTGCGACATCATGTACTACCGAATCATAGGCCCTTTGCATGAAGGATGAATAAATATTGCAAAATACTTTCATGCCTTGTGTAGCCATGCCAGCACTTACGGTTACTGCATGTTGTTCAGCAATACCCACATCAAATGCACGATGCGGCATTTTTTCCATCATATATTTTAAGGAAGAACCCGATGGCATTGCTGGAGTGATGCCAAAGATCTTTTCATTCTTTTCGGCTAGTTCAATAATTGTATAACCAAATACATCCTGGTATTTTGGCGGTTGTGGCAGATCAAATTTCTTTTTTTGTATCTCACCGGTTATTTTATCAAACAAACCCGGCGCATGCCATTTGGTTTGATCTTTTTCTGCCAATTCATATCCTTTACCTTTTACCGTAACGATATGTAAAATTTTCGCCCCAGGGATATCACGTAAGTCTTTTAAAGTATCTACCAACTTCGTGATATTATGTCCATCAATAGGGCCGAAGTAACGGAGATTAAGCGCTTCAAAAAGATTACTACTCTTGCTTACCATTCCTTTTAAACCAGCTTCCATTTTGCTAGCCATATCACGGGTAAATTTTTTACCAACTGGTAATTTGCCCATCAGGTTCCAAAGTTCATCCCTGAATTTGTTATAAGTAGGAGAGGTAGATATATCTGTGAGGTATTCTTTCAATGCACCAACATTCGGATCAATGCTCATGCGGTTATCATTTAAAATGATAAGCATATCAGCATCTGCAACACCTGCATGATTCATGGCTTCAAAAGCAAGACCCGCTGTCATAGCCCCATCGCCAATAACAGCAACGGATTTTCTATCCTTTTCGCCTTTGTATTTTGCTGCCATCGCCATGCCCAGTGCAGCGGAAATAGATGTAGATGAATGGCCAACTCCGAAAGTATCGTACTCACTTTCGCTTCTTTTTGGAAAACCGCTCAGCCCTTTATATTTTCTATTAGTTGGAAAATTATCACGACGGCCGGTAAGAATTTTATGTCCATATGCCTGGTGACCAACATCCCATACCAGTTGGTCGTAGGGTGTATTGTAAATATAATGGAGTGCAACAGTAAGTTCTACAACACCCAGGCTAGCTCCAAAATGCCCGCCGCGTACGCTTACTACATCAATAATATACTGACGCAATTCATCACAAACTTGTGGTAATTTTT
The DNA here is from genome assembly GCA_005882315.1 of Bacteroidota bacterium. NCBI lineage: Bacteria > Pseudomonadati > Bacteroidota > Bacteroidota bacterium. The sequence goes on along the minus strand of VBAR01000001.1, from coordinate 95,864 downwards.
CACGGGTCAGCTTCTTAAGATCGGCTGGAGAATTGATGCTGCTCAACAAAGTTCCCGGGGTTATTTGCATGGTTTTCTTTTGGCGGTGTAAAATTAGTCCTTTTTTGCAGGCCGTTTGCTAAAGATTGTATAACAATAACTCCTTTAAAAGGTTTACGCTTTTTCTTGCATATTTGTGTCAGTTATCTCCCATTTGTAAAACCAATCTGCCACTGGTATATTTACGGAAGATAACTGGTCAAAGGATTGGTTAGATTGCGACAATTATGAATTCACATTATTCCAAATATTGGTTGTTCCAGGCAGCTGGGTGGCTAGGTTTTGCAGGTATTTATTTATTCATAGCTGCAAGCCTGAATATTCTATCCTCAGCTTATGTGGAGAGGATGGGCATTTTTGTAACGGTGGGTACATTGATTACTCATATGATGAGATGGTTTATACATAGGGTAGATCTTTTGTTAAAACCATTAAATAAACAGGTAATAGGATTTGTACTCCTTACATTCATTTGTGCAGTTATATTTTCTGGCATTGAAATAGGTGCTTATAACTTATTTAATCTCGAAACGCAGGAAATGCGGCGTGATAATTTCGTGAGTGAATTGGTGAAGTTCAGTTTTAATGCATTTATCCTGATCTTTATCTGGAACTGTATCTACTTTATTTATCATTTTGTTGAAAAATCCAGGAAGCAGCAATTAGATACTCTTAAACTTGAAGCTTTGGTAAAAGAACTTGAGCTGCAAACAATCAAGGCGCATATCAACCCTCATTTTATTTTCAATTCATTGAATGGCATCCGTGCTTTGGTGGTAGAGAACCCGGAAAGAGCCAGAAAGGCGATCACAGAATTAAGTAATATTTTACGCAGTAGCATGCAGGTGGAAAAAGTGGAGTCAGTTACTTTGGAACGTGAACTTAATATTGTGAAGGATTACCTGGCATTGGAAAATATGCGATTTGAGGACAGGTTGAAAATAGTATACGAGATTGATGATGATACTTTGGATCAACAAGTGCCGCCCATGATGTTGCAGACACTTGTTGAAAATGCGATCAAACATGGCATCAGCAAACAATTATCTGGTGGTGTGGTAAAAGTGATCTCTGATTTTAAAAATAATCATCATGAACTGGCCGTTCAAAATACCGGCAAGCTAAATGGTACTATTAACAAGGAAGGTTTTGGATTGTCAAGTACATTGAACCGCTTGAATATTTTATATGGCGACAATGCAAAATTTGAATTGAAACAAATAACACCGCAGATAGTAGAGGCAAGGGTACAACTGCCTGTAACCATACATTAAAAACTTAACATGAAAGCATTGATCATTGACGATGAAAGACTGGCCCGTGCCGAATTGAAAAAATTATTACAGGATTTTCCGGAAATTGAAGTGGCTGATGAAGCGGCCAATGCTGAAGAAGGAATTGCAAAAATAGAATCATTACAGCCGGATTTAATTTTTTTAGATATTCAAATGCCCGGAAAAACAGGATTTGATATGCTGCGTGAACTGGACCGTGCACCGCATGTCATCTTCACTACTGCTTACGATGAATATGCATTAAAAGCATTTGAAGTAAATGCTTTGGATTATTTATTGAAACCTGTTGAGCCTAAAAGATTAGCTGATGCGATTCAAAAAATAGGTTTTGTCGAATCAAAAGAAAACAGGATAGCTGTTGAGAATATCAATAATAGTATGCTGGCTGAACACGACCAGGTATTTGTAAAAGATGGAGAACGGTGCTGGTTTGTAAAGCTGAACGAGATCCGTTTGTTTGAAAGTGTAGGCAATTATGCTAAAGTATTCTTTGGTCCTAATAAACCGCTTATCTTAAAATCTCTCAATGCACTCGAAGAAAGACTGGATCCTAAAATGTTTTTCCGTGCAAACAGGAAGCATATTATCAATCTTCGCATGATTGAGAAAATAGAACCTTACTTTAATGGCGGGCTGCTACTCGAATTAAAAGGCGGAGAAAAAATTGAAGTAAGTCGTCGCCAAACAGTAAAGTTTAAGGAAATGATGAGTCTTTAATTATTGTTATTTAAAATTTTCAATTTAATATTTAATGAAAAAAGTATTTGTAACCGGGTTGTTCATAGCAACAACCTTTTTTATTTCTGCACAGAACATTGATGCTATTATTAATGCAAAAGAAGTAGAAAGAATAGAAAAAGTATTAAGTGCTGATGATATGATGGGCCGCCGGACATTTACACCGGGTATTGAGAAGGCTGCTGCATTTATTGCTGATGAGTTTAAGAAAACGGGTTTGCAAACTGTGCCGGGTAATAATGGTTACCTGCAGGAGTTTGCAATGATTCGTCCTAAATTCATTAGTGCATCAGCTACATTAGATGGCAATGCAATTGACCAGAAAAACGTTATTGTTATTACCTGTCAGCCACAATTAAAAGCTGATCAGGGCTCAGGTTACAATATAGTAATTATTAAAAGTGACATGAACCTGCAACAGGAAGCAAGAAAACTGGTAAAGGAAAACAAGAATACAATTGCTTTCGTGAATACAAGTTTTGCAAATGGATTTGGCAATCTTGCACGGTTAAAATCTACAATGTTTAAAACAGCTACTAATGTAATTTTTATTCTTACGGATACCGAACCTAAAAATTATTCAGTAGAAGCTGTTCATGAAATTACAGAACAAAAGTTGACGAATGTAGTTGGAATATTACCGGGTAAATCGAAGAAAGATGAATATGTAATCTTCTCAGGACATTATGATCATTTGGGGATTGGCAAACCGGTGAATGACGATTCTATTTATAATGGCGCTAATGATGATGCGGCTGGTACAACAGCAGTGATGATGCTGGCAAAATATTTCAAGGCATTAAATAATAACGAAAGGACTCTTGTATTCGCCGCTTTTACTGCAGAAGAATCAGGCGGCTTTGGTTCCCGCTATTTTTCCACTCAGTTTGATCCGGAAAAAGTAATGGCCATGTTTAATATTGAAATGATCGGTACTGAAAGTAAATGGGGAAAGAACTCAGCTTATATAACGGGTTATGAAAAAACGGATATGGGAATTATCCTTCAAAAAAATCTTGAGGGCAGCGGGTTTACTTTTCATCCGGATCCTTATACTGATCAGCAATTGTTTTACCGTTCGGATAATGCAACGCTGGCAAGATTAGGTGTGCCTGCACATACGATCTCTACTTCTAAAATGGACAGCGAGCCCAACTATCATAAAGTAACTGACCATATTGAAACACTGGACATGGAAAATATGGCGCAGATCATAAAGTCAATTGCTATCAGCTCCAAAACGATCATTGCAGGAAAGGATTCGCCTTCGAGGGTGAAGACGGAAGAATTGAGACAATGAGTATTTTTAGGGTATGAGAATATGCAGATTTTTATTGGTTCTCTTTATTTCATTGCCGACGTTTAAATCATTTGCACAAAATGAACTTGTATCTGCTGAGTTAATAGATCAGCATTTGAAAGTGTTAGCATCAGACTCATTAAAAGGGCGCAAAAATTTTTCACCTGAGCTTTTTAAAGCTGCTAATTATATTGAAGTGGAATTTGCAAAGGCTGGTCTGCAGCCATTAACCGGTTTTTTTGATTATTATATTCCTTTCAATGCCGGCACATTCAAAACTATATCACGGGATCTGCTTAAATGGAATGGACAGCGTTTAAGCCAGGATCATTTTTTTTATTTTACAGGAGAAAAATATCCGGCACGACAAACACTTTCTGATTTCAGGCTGATCGAGATAGAGGGCAAGTTGCCGGATTCAATTTTATATACTTATTGGAACGAAACAGAACCTGTGCTGATATGGTGGAAAGGAAACAAAGACAAATCAGAAAAGATCAACAGTAATAAACTATTGGTTCCAAACCTTGTTCCATTTTCAAATGTATTACTGGTTTCTTCCAAACAAAAACCCGAAGAAGTTGATATATCCACCGATAAGGATTACACCAATAACGTTATGTTTAATATGGTGGGTTTGCTTAGAGGAAAAACCAAGCCATCTGAGATTATAATCTTCTCTGCGCATTATGATCACATAGGTGTTAACAAGCAATTAGCAGCTGATTCGATTTTTAACGGTGCTAATGATAATGCTTCAGGCGTAGCGTCTATGCTTTCGCTGGCTGCATATTATGCTGCAAGAAATGATAATGAACGTACACTGATGTTTTGCGCCTTTGCAGGAGAAGAAATAGGACTGAGAGGCTCTTATAATTTAGCAGATATATTAAGACCTGAAAGTATCAAAGCAATGATTAACCTTGAAATGCTGGGTAAATACACTGAGGGAAAGCCAGGTGAATTTTTTATTACGGGAGAAAAAAATTCAGACCTGAAAAAAATTATGCAGGAGTCGCTAAATACTCCAGGACACAAAATATTGGAAGAACCAGCTGCCGACAATCTTTTCCTGCGTTCGGATAACTATCCATTTGCACTTAAAGGAGTTCCGGCACATTCTATAATGACCAGTTATGATAATGATCCTTGTTATCATAAACCTTGCGACGAATTGATAGGTTTGAATCCAGGAGTAATGTCAATAGTCTTAAAAAATATTATTGCCGGATGTGAAAAAATTATTTCAGGAGAGAAAACACCAAAAAGAGTTTCAGGAAATTTCTAATGTAAACCCGGTTTATGCCTTCACAGGAACACTATGTACCGCGGCCGCCATCTCTTTGATCAGTGAAGCATTTTTTTCTATTGCGTTGCCGACAACAATTACGTCAGCGCCGGCTTTACAGTTCATGTAGGCTTTTTCAGGTTCTATAATACCACCACCAACAATCAGGGGAACAGCTATGCTTTTTGCAACGGATTCGATCATGTTTTCAGTAATTGCTCTTTTGGCGCCGCTGCCGGCATCCATATAAATTAATTTCATGCCCAGCATTTCACCAGCCATTGCTGTACACATAGCTATTTCATTTTTATCTGCCGGGATAGGCGAGGCGTTACTGATATAAGACACCGTTGTAGGGGCGCCGCCATCAATTACCATATAACCAGTGGGCATAATTTCCAGTCCGCTCATTTTTACAAATGGAGCAGAAACCACATGCTGACCTATCAGCAGTTCGGGATTACGTCCGGATATAAGTGAGAGATATAATAAGGCGTCAGCATATTTACTTACTTGCGAAGGGCTGCCAGGAAACAATATAACAGGGATATTGCAGTTCTTTTTGATATGCTGAATACAATCGTCAAGATGGTTGGAGATAACGAGACTGCCGCCTACCAGGAGATAATCAACTTTTGCCGCAATAGACAGATCCATCAATTCATCCAGCATAGGATGATTCACTTTATCAGGGTCGATCAGTACGGCGAATGATTTTTGTCCCCGCTTCTTTCGTTGTTCCAGTGATTGATAAATGCCTGTCTTCATATTGCCCGGTTGGGTATATGCAAAAATGCAAAAACTTTTCCGGTTTACCCATTTCAATTTTACGTTTATCTTGAGAGTAAATAAGCGTAACCTATAACGGGAAAGGTTTAATCTTATATAGTCTTTAACTGTGTTTACACTCATTTTCTTTTAGCCAAAAAATTATTTAGGGGATATAAAAACCAGGTTTGAATCATATCAGAAAATTCAATAATTAATATTTAAAAACAAGTATTTGGTTAAACCCTTACTTATCAAGGCTTCCGGCTGTCAAATTCTATAAAACGCCGGCCTGACAAGGCTTTTAAAGGGCACATGACCTTAAAAGCCTTACCGGAGTTATGTTTAAAAAGACGATGTTTAAGTAATAGATACGAGTACGGACAACTATGAAATTTTCCAAAATTTTTTTTCAGATATTTTCAATGAAACTGTGCAAAAGGCATGAAACTTAATACAGGCGGGCTTTTAAAAAAATTCCACATCCCTTATCCACTTTTGTGGATATTTGCAAATAGGAAATACTGATTGTAAAAAATACTTTCGTTAGAGACTTTCGCCAGAAGGTCTATCGACCAAAACCCAATAAATTCTTTTTAGTTATGGCAAGTAAAAAAGGAGCATCCGCTCAGAGCGGATTGCAGTTTCGTCGTCGCTTCACTCGTGAAGATATTAATGTATACGACCAGTTTGAATATGATTATCGTACTTCAGTTATCCGAAACCCGAGTGGTGAAGTAGTGTTTGAAATGAACAATGTGGAAGTGCCGAAACAATGGAGCCAGATTGCCACAGATATTTTAGCACAAAAATATTTTCGTAAAGCAGGTGTACCACAAACCGATGGTTCACTAGGTCGTGAGACATCTGCGAAACAAGTAGCTCATCGTCTTGCCAATTGCTGGAGAGTATGGGGCGAACGTTACGGATATTTTTCATCTGAAAAAGATGCACAGGTATTTTATGAAGAGTTAGTATACTCTATATTAGACCAGATGTGTGTACCCAATTCACCACAATGGTTTAATACCGGCTTGTATGAGAGCTATGGTATAAAAGGAAAACCACAGGGACATTATTATGTTGATCCTGTTGATGGCGAATTGAAGAAATCAACTTCAGCGTATGAACGTCCGCAACCGCATGCATGCTTTATATTAAGTGTAAGTGATGATCTCGTTAATGATGGTGGTATCATGGATCTCTGGATCCGTGAGGCACGCATCTTTAAATATGGTTCAGGTGTTGGTACTAACTTCTCTCATATCCGTGGTGAAGGCGAAAAATTAAGTGGTGGTGGCACATCATCCGGTTTAATGAGTTTCTTAAAAATTGGTGACCGTGCCGCAGGTGCTATCAAATCCGGCGGTACTACACGCCGCGCAGCTAAAATGGTTTGCTTGGATCTGGATCATCCGGAGATCATTGACTTTGTAAGCTGGAAAGTAGAAGAAGAAAAGAAAGTAGGTGCATTGATCAATGCCGGTTACAGCAACGATTATGAAGGCGAAGCATACAAAACAGTAAGTGGTCAGAATTCTAATAATTCAGTTCGTATTCCCAATTCATTTTTCGATAAACTGAATAATGATGAAGATTGGGAACTGAAAGCAAGAACTGATGGCCGTACAATGAAGAAGATCCCTGCAAGGGAACTCTGGAACCAGATAGCTTATGCTGCATGGCGTTGCGCTGATCCCGGTGCTCAATATGATACTACTATTAATGAGTGGCATACCTGCCCCGAAGGTGGACGCATCAATGCATCTAATCCTTGCAGTGAATATATGTTCCTTGATAACACTGCATGTAACCTCGCATCAGCTAACCTGATGAAATTTTATGATTCAGGGAAAAATGTGTTTGATGTAGAGGGCTATGAATACAATTGCCGTTTGTGGACAGTTGTATTGGAAGTGTCTGTGTTAATGGCGCAGTTCCCTTCAAAAGAAGTAGCCCAATTGAGTTATGAATATCGTACTCTCGGTTTGGGTTATGCAAACCTCGGTACATTATTAATGGTAAGCGGTATTCCTTATGATAGCGAAGAAGCAAGAGCAATAGCCGGAGCTATTACAGCTATTATGACGGGTGTTTCTTATAAAACATCAGCAGAGATGGCGCAGGTACTTGGCGCCTTCCCCCGATACGAAGAAAACAAAACTCATATGATGCGGGTAATGCGCAATCATCGCCTCGCTGCATATGATGCGGATGAATATGAAAACCTGAGCTTGAAACCACAGGGTCTTAAATCTCAGTATTGCCCTGACTATATGCTGAAGGCTGCATGCAAAGCATGGGATGATGCAGTAGAAATGGGAGAGAAGTATGGTTACCGCAATGCACAGGCAACGGTTATTGCACCTACAGGCACCATCGGTTTGGTAATGGATTGCGATACAACCGGTGTTGAACCTGATTTTGCATTGGTAAAATTTAAAAAACTTTCCGGTGGTGGTTATTTTAAGATCATCAACCAGTCAGTACCGACTGCATTGAGAAATTTAGGTTACAGCGAAAAAGAAACTGATACCATTATTAAATACGCAATCGGCACGGGTTCATTTGCCGGCGCACCTTTTATTAATCACCAGGTCTTGAGTGAAAAAGGATTTATTGCTGAAGAGATCAAGAAACTGGATGCTGCGGTTACTACTGCTTTTGAAATCGGTTTTGTATTTAATAAATATGCATTGGGCGAAGAATGCCTCAAGCGTCTTGGATTTACTGAAGAACAGTATAATGATTTTGAATGGAGCCTACTTGAAGCATTAGGATTTACCGAAGAGCAGATATTTGCCGCCAATGACTATGTATGTGGTACCGGTATGCTGGAAGGAGCTCCATATTTGAAAGATGAACATTTGCCCGTTTTTGACTGTGCCAATAAATGCGGAACAAGAGGTCAGCGTTATATCCACGCTAATGGCCATATACGTATGATGGGTGCCACACAACCTTTTATCAGTGGTGCTATCTCGAAAACAATTAACCTGCCTAATGAAGCTACCGTAGAAGAAATAGCAGATGCATATTACCTGAGCTGGCAGTTGGGCTTAAAAGCAAATGCATTGTATCGTGATGGTTCTAAATTGTCACAGCCATTGAGCAACAAATCTGATAAGAAGAAAAAAACAGAAACAGTTGCAGAAGTTGAAGAACAACAACCGGTAGCCATCAATCAGCAGCCAGAAAGTAATATTGTAGATCTTGGACAGCTCACTGTTGAAGAACTGCTTGATGAAGTAAACCGCCGTGTACAAAACAGCGCTGATACAAAATTGAAACGCCAACTGGCACGTATCGTTGAGCGTCGTTCACTGCCTGCAAAACGTCGTGGCTTTACACAAAAAGCAAAGATCAACGGCCAGGCTGTATTCGTAAGAACAGGAGAGTACGCAGATGGGACGCTTGGAGAAATTTTTATTGATATGGCGAAGGAAGGAGCTACTATGCGCAGCATGATGAACTGTTTTGCTATTTCAATCTCTATCGGTTTGCAATATGGTGTGCCGCTTGAAGAATTCGTTGACAAATTTGCCTTTACCAAATTCGATCCAAGCGGATTTGTTGAACATCCGAATATTAAAACCACGTCGTCTATAGTGGATTTTATTTTCCGTGTACTTGGTTATGAATATCTCGGAAGAACTGATCTGGTGCATGTGCTGGATAAACCCGAAGTGCTGAACACAGGTTCTGATGACTGGGATGAAATTCCTTCCAATCTTGAATATGTACCGGCACCTGCGCAGGAATTATCAGGAGTACGTATCATTGGTTCTGCCACGGGTGGTGTGGTACCACAAGTAGCAAAAGCGCAGCGTTCAACTGTATCTGCATCAACAAAAATGGAGAATGGATTAGATGCAATGAATGCTGCTAATAAAAATATGCAGAGTGATGCGCCGGCTTGTAATGTTTGCGGTCATATCATGATGCGTAGCGGCACTTGTTATAAATGTCTGAACTGCGGTAACCAGGGTGGTTGCAGTTAAACAATATTGGTGTTAGTAAGAAGGATGGGTGTCTGGTAAGTACTAACTATACCGGACATTGGAAAACCAAATAAAAAAGTACCCATTAGTTCTAATCCCAGCTGATCGCAGCTGGGATTTTTTTATTCGTACATTTTTTTATTTAATCATTCCCTGACTTTGCTCCCGGCAAACGGCTCTTGATCCATTTGACCTGCCCGTTATGATTGGATTCATGTTCTACTACATGAAACCATTTACAATAATTATTGGTAGGGCCCCAAGGCCATGTTGTATCTGCTTTCAGCAGCCATGCATCATCCCGTTTTTTGAATTCAGCAATTGATTTTTCTCTGCCCTCCTTTAAAATATCCAGGTAATATTCCAGCTTGTTTCCTTTTATCTTTTTTCTTCCTTCATCACCCAAACTCATTGGTGTATCCCATTGCTTTTTTATGCTTTCATCCCAGCTTCCCCATTTCATATCATCGAATGTATTGAGCTGGTAATATTTTTCAGTGGCGGCTAAATGCAATAACATAGCTCCGATCGTATTAGAGTTTTTATCAAACAAAAAATCCAGTTGCTCCATTGTCATATCTTTTACAGGGCTTAGTACAACATTTCGCATCCAGTTCATCATCGAAACCAATGTGCCTACTTGTGGCGAAAAACCTTCTTTGGGCCCGATTATATTTATTTCATCAGCCGGAAGCTTATCCATTGAAAAGCCCGTTTGAGGAAAAAGAGTAATACCTGTAAAAACTGTAGTAAGTGTTGCTGTAGTTTTTATAAAACTCCGGCGGTCGGAACCTTGTATTGATTTTGACATAAAAAAATGTTTACTGTAAGTTAGGAAAATTAGGGGAGTTGTTTCTTTATTCATACTGCGAAGGGGACAATAAGCACTTATCTGTGTCTCTAACATATAACGAAAGGATTATTTAATTTCCTTTTATTCTCTTGAACAATGCTCTTAGAGATTCCCGGTTCCAGCCTTGCAAGCGGCCACGTTGTACTACCAGTAAATTTCCACTTGGGTTATCCAAAAAATAATGAAAGGCAAACTTAGCTTTTGGGTTTTGCCAACCGGCTACCTGGCCAAAGATGAGGTCGTTAAAAATTAAAGTATCATTCCAGTACTCGATGGTGTAAAATCCTCTTGCAAACCGAAGCAGGTTCTGGGCATCCTCATTGTCAAGTACAGATTTCATTAATGAATCGTTTCGGGGAAAGTAGGTAAAATAAATTGTCGGGTTTTTGTCGAATACTGACCGATAACCAATATTATAACCGCTATCACTTTTTGCTACCACATACCAAAGCCAGTTATTAAAAGGTGTTGGTGTAGTAAAATAATCAGTATGCTGAATTTTTTGTACTGTAAACGCAGCTTGTACATCTTTATCAATTGCTATTTTATTGAAACCAGCATAACCGAGATAGAGAAGAGGCAGGGTTAAACCAATCCTCATCCAAAATGCTCGTAGTTTGCTTTTACTGTTTTTTAAAATAAATAAAGCTGCTACGGCCAGGCCGGGTGCTATTGAAAACAAAGGATCAGCTACAAAAAGGATATTGAATGAAATACGTTTATGACTAAAGGGTTCAAACCACCCGACACCATAACTGTTCATTGCATCAAGGATATCATGAATAAATACCTGTGCAGTAAAGAACAAAATGAATTTCGTAAAACGGATATTATGGGGACGGTGCCAGTGATCAGCTGCCAATGACATTGAAAGTGAAATAAATATGGCAAATAAAAATGAATGCGTAAAGCCACGATGAGCCAGTAAGTTTTCTGATGGATCAAGCCAGAAAGATGCAATAAAATCTATATCCGGAATTGATTGGGCAAGTATTCCCCATAGCAACGCTTTTTTGCCTATCTGTTTATGTAAAACAGCTTCTCCTATGCAAGCGCCGATGGCTATATGTGTAAGTGTGTCCAATAAAAATCCCTTAGTTATTTTTTATACACCTATTTAAAGTGAACAGCTTGCAAAGGAATTATTATTTCTGCGCTGCCTGTCCTTCCAGCATTTTTTCAATCAGGCTCAGTTTTGCGGATATATTATCTTCATTCAGCTCATTGGCCAGCGATGCGTTTTGCTCGGTTGCATACCATACCAGCACCATAGCGATATAATCCTGCATATCCTTACCCGCAAACATAGTTTTGAACTCGATGATCTTATCATTGACCACCTTTAATGTCCTACGGACTACTTCTTCATCCTTGGGTTGTATTTTTATCCTGTAGCTTCTATCGCCGATAATGGCGGTTATTGGAATAAGTTCTTCCATGGTTTGCATTTTTAAATTAGTTGTTCTATTTTAGTTGCCCCTCGAAAACTTTACTACCCCCATTACCGTTCCCCTGAAATTTATTGTAACAGGTTAAGCAATCAAAATTAACAGGGATATTCATGTTTGCCAAAGTTAAATCAACTGTCTTTATTGACACGTTACGTCTGCATCTATCTGCAAAAGCCGATTCTGTATTAAAAGCTGTACTTAAAGATGACAAAGGCAGTGCATGCAGTAGCATGGAAACGATAATGCCAAACGAAGATCATGAAATGGAATGGACCGGGTTAAGTACATTGCCTTACGGTGTTTACACACTTGAATTATCGGATGGTATAGAGGAAATGCAGATGCGCCTGGTAAAACGGGTATAGTGATCAACTGCTGAGCATCGCAATACAACGATCAATCTCTTTAATGTAGTGGTTCAGCCTTTTTTCAAATTCTTTTTTATCTGAATCATTCATCTCCACCGAATTCATTTTTAAAATACTGGCCTGCTGCTTCAATTCATCAATCGTTGATTTTTGAGTGGCTGCATCTTTCTTAAAGGCATTCAATTCGTTCTTTAGTTCATCATTTTCTTTTGACAAAAGCTGTTGCTGCTTCAGCAATTGCTGAACTTTATCCTGTATGCGTTTTACCTGTTTTTCTAATTCAGACATTAATACTGTGTATTTATTTTCTTATTTCAGCGTTCAATTCTTTTTCCAGCGTCGTCATGATCTTAGCCATCCAGCCGTCAATCTCTTTATCGGTCAGTGTTTTTTCCTCATCAAGGAAGGTAAAGTTAACCGCCATTGATTTTTTACCGGCTCCCAGCTTTTCACTTTCAAATATATCAAACAGCTTTACTTCACGCAGATTATTTAGTTTAATGTTTTGCACTGATTTCTCCACCTCACCATAACTTAGTTCTTTTGCAACGATCATTGCAAGGTCACGTTGTACAGCTGGGTATTTAGATAATTCTTTAATTGCATTATTTTTTTGAGAAGATAATTCCACTATATCAGCCCAGCTAAATGCTGCATAGAAAACAGGTTGTTTAATGTCGAATTTCTCAAGCATTATTTTGCTTGCTTGTCCTGCACCTGCAATAATTTTTCCAGCTGATTTAAGTACGATATGATTATCCAACTTCGGTACTGGCATTATCTCTATTGAGTCTGCATTTACACCCAGTAGTTTCAGAATTCCATTTACTACACCTTTCAGGTAATAGAAGTCAGAAACATTGGCTTTTTCTTTCCAGTTATCTTCCGTTACATTACCTGTTATCACTACACATAATTGGTCCATTTCCTGGTACTTGCCGGAGCCTGATGTTGCATATCCTTTTCCGAACTCAAATAGTTTTAATGAACTGTTGCGACGGTTTAGGTTATGAGCAACTACAGCAAGACTTGTTTCAAATAATGATTGACGTAAAATATTTAAATCAGCACTCAGGCTGTTCATCATCTTTACCATGCTTTGCTTTTCTTCATCAGAAAAATAAGCGGCATTTGTGATGGAGTTGGTCATTATTTCATAGAAACCTAAGCCAACCAGGTAGTTTGATGCTTTCTCTTTTAAAATTTCTGAAGAATAATTTTCTTCAACAGAAGGAGTAATAGTAATAGCTCCGGGTATCTCAACATTATCTAAACCATCAATTCTTAAAACTTCTTCAACGATATCTGCGGGCAAACTGATATCCGGTTTATGAAATGGAACAGCGATTATTAAATCATCAATACCTTCTCTTACAATTTCAAAACCCAATGCTGTCAGGATCTTTATAACTGAATCCGGATGATAATTTTTACCACTCAATTTTTTCAGGTAATGATATTTTATCGTTACCTGTGTTTTTTCTTTTGGCTTTGGATAAATGTCAACTATATCTGAAGAAATTTCACCGCCACAAATCTCTTTTATCAGCAAAGCTGCTCTTTTAAGCACATTCACCGTGCTTGAAATATCAGTTCCTTTTTCAAAACGGCTCGCAGCATCGGTTCTCAGCCCATGACGGAAAGATGTTTTGCGCAACGTAATGCCATTGAAAAATGCACTTTCAAGAAAAATATTTTTTGTTTGATCAGTAACACCACTGTGCAGCCCACCAAATACACCGGCAATACAAACTCCTTCTTCACCATCACAGATCATAAGATCTTCGGCACTGAGTTTCCTTTCTTTTTCATCCAGCGTTACAAACTTTGAACCTTCAGCCAGGTTTTTTACAACGATCTTTTTGCCTTTCAGCATATCTGCATCAAAAGCATGCAGCGGTTGACCCGTTTCATGCTGAATAAAATTAGTGATGTCAACAATATTGTTGATCGGCCGCTGCCCGATAGATTTTAATTTTTGTTTTAACCAAAGCGGCGATTCTTTTATGGCAACATTTGAAATACTTACACCGGAATACCGTGGACAGGCTACTGTATTTTCAACTGTAACATCAATTTTCAAATTGTTATTATCAACCTTGAAGCTATTTGCATTTGGTAATTTGGGTTTATAATTCTTTTTATCATGATGAGAAAGATAAGCACAAACATCACGGGCAACACCCCAATGGCTCATTGCATCCATGCGGTTGGGTGTTAAGCCAATTTCATACACATAATCAGAATAAGGATTAAAATATTCTACTGCTGGTACTCCAATCTTTACATCTGTCGGTAGAACTATTATACCTGCATGTGAGCTGCCAATTCCTATCTCATCTTCGGCGCAGATCATTCCATGACTTTCAACGCCACGGATCTTTGCGATCTTCATCGTCAGGGGATCACCGGTTGTTGGAAAAATAGTGGTTCCCACTTTTGCAATAATCACTTTTTGGCCGGCAGCAACATTAGGTGCGCCGCATACGATCTGCAGCGGTTCACCATTACCTGTACTTACTGTAGTTAAAGTAAGTTTATCAGCATTGGGATGTTTCTCAGTAGTTAAAACTTCACCGATCACAAGTCCTTTCAGCCCACCTTTTACTTCTTCATATTTTTCAAAACTCTCAACTTCCAAACCAACTGAAGTAAGGATACGGGATAATTTTTCAGGCTCCACCTCTGCGGGGAGATACTCACTCAGCCATTTGTACGAAATCGTCATGTGTTTACCTCGTCTTTAGATTAGCTGCGAAGATAAGAAAAGGCTAAGAGCAAACACGGACAATAGCGATGGAACTATGCGCAAAGCTCGATCTTAAACACAAGGCTGAAATAAGAATAGAAATGTCCTTTCTTATCGCCAGAATCAGCTTTCCATTCCTGGCCAAATGCAAAAGGTTGTTTTGACGGACTGGCTGCTTCACCAATTGCCACCATAGCATCATTAGTGTTCAACCGGAAGCCATAGCTCTTGCCGGATTTAAGTTCTATAGCCGGTAAATCAAAGCGGATCCATTTTGACTCGTCATTTCGCTGGATATTCACTTTTGAATTGCACAGCACATCACCCCATGTTTTTGATAAGGTGTCAAATGCGTGAAGACTTAGGGTTACTTCGCCGGGTACCTGCACTGCATCGGCAAATATTTGGATATTGTCCAGTTTACCATCGGCATTGCAATGAAAAGTCTGGCCGGCAAAATGGTCAGTCGGGTCGGACTTAAGATGCCCGATCCACAGTGTAGTGTTGTTTTTGGTTTGGGTGAGTAAGGGTCTTGTGGGGCCTGCATGTTTTGAAATTTCCATGGTTATAGGTTTTTTAAAGTGAAAAAAATACATGCGGCAGACAGTTTGGTTAAAGAACTACTTTTTATAACTCCCGAATCGGGGCTTTATTGTGTACTATTTTATGAGCAAAAAATGGCCCAATTGAAAATAAACGCATTGGTGGCAGGCCGTTGATTTTTTCGAGGTAAAATCACCTCAGTTTTAACAACCAAAGTGTACATCTTTCCCGGAAAATAACAATTGATTTTTTTAATTTACATCAATACAAAGACCCGGATAATTGTGGATAACCGGCAATTGATTTTGTAAAATTTGTGAAAAAAGAAAAATTTTTCCTGATGATTTTATCAAGCTTATATTCGCTGTCTGACTTTGAGGGAGACCATCCGAACAGAACCAAAAATTACCGATTCAAGTATGGACCTGATCACCCGATAGTCGTTGATAAACATCAATGAATAACTCTTTATCGCTATAACTGAACATGGCAGTACCGAATATCAATAAGGACAGGACACAAAGAAAAAAATCAGCAGTTGACCTGGGAACAATGGTCTATGGAAAAATTCCACCGCAAGCCAAACAATTAGAAGAAGCTGTACTTGGCGCCATCATGCTGGAGAAAGATGCATTTGATAGTGTGGCTGAAATTCTGAAGCCTGAATGTTTTTATGTAGAGGCACATCAGCGCATTTTTAAAAGCATGCAGGGTCTTGCTAATAAAAGCCAACCAATAGATATTTTAACAGTAGCAGAAGAATTAAAATTTCGTGAAGAACTGGAAATGGTTGGTGGACCTTATTATGTAACCCGGCTTACCAATATGGTGGTTTCTTCTGCCAATATTGTTGCGCATGCAAGGATCATCCTCCAAAAATTTATACAACGTGAACTCATCCGCATCAGCGGTGAAATAATTGGTGATGCTTACGAAGATTCAACAGATGTATTCGATTTATTGGATGATGCCGAAAGCAAACTGTTTGAGATAACAAATAATCACCTGCGTAAAAATTTTGATTCAATCGATTCTGTATTGGTAAAAACAATTCAGCGGATTGAAGATATGCGTCACCGTAATGAAGATATTACGGGTGTGCCGAGTGGTTACTCTAGCCTTGACAGGGTTACTTATGGATGGCAACAAACTGACTTAATTATCCTTGCCGCAAGACCTGCGGTTGGTAAAACAGCTTTTGCATTGAATCTTGCTCGCAATGCGGCCTTGAGTGTAAACAAGAAAACACCGGTTGCATTCTTTAGCTTAGAGATGAGTGCAGGCCAGCTTGTGCAACGTATCCTTTCTGCTGAAAGTGAAATATGGCTTGAGAAAATTGCCAGAGGCAAAATGGAAGAGCATGAAATGAAACAGTTGTATGCCCGCGGTATCCAGCGTTTGTCCGAAGCCCCCATTTTTATTGATGATACTCCTGCGTTGAACATTTTTGAGTTGCGTGCAAAATGCCGCCGTTTAAAAAACAAACATAATATTGGCTTGATCATTATTGACTATTTACAGTTGATGAGTGGTACTGGAGAAAACAGGAACAGTAACCGTGAACAGGAGATCAGTAATATTTCAAGAAACCTGAAAGCACTGGCAAAAGAATTGGGAGTACCCATTATTGCACTTTCACAGTTAAGCCGTGAGGTAGAAAAAAGAAAAGAAGGAAACAAGATGCCGCAACTGAGTGACCTGCGTGAATCAGGAGCCATCGAACAGGATGCGGATATGGTTATGTTCCTCTATCGTCCGGAATATTATGATATCACCACCAATGAAATGGGTGAGAATAACAGGGGTGAAACTCACGTAAGGATAGCTAAACACCGTAATGGTTCGTTAGAAACAATTAAGCTTCGTGCCTTATTGCATATTCAGAAATTCACAGAAGATGAGGGCGGCGATTTTACCGGTATGGGTTTACCTCCGGGTAACTGGACACCTGTGAAGGATGATACAGGTGGCGCCAAACTGTTTATACAAACCGGAAGCAAGATGAATGATAGAAATGAAGATGATGAGAATCCATTTTAGATAACAGGTAAAACTTAATAAATAATAGCTCCTTAATTTCGGGGAGCTTTTTTATTTTTATAAGAATGTCACTCCCTTTTTTTTATATAGAATCTTATGATGCTTCGGCAAAAACAATAATACTTGATGAGGACACTTCACGTCATGTTGTGCAGGTATTACGTATGCAGAAAGGGGAGAAGTTAAACCTTACTGATGGAAAAGGTAGTCTGCTTAATTGTGAGATCAGTGATGCTCATAAGAAACATTGTACGGTAAAAGCAGTAGCATCCAGTATCCAGCATCCAGCATCAAAGAAAATTACTGTCGCCATATCTCTTGTCAAAAACACCAGCCGCTTTGAATGGTTTTTAGAAAAAGCAACGGAGATCGGCGTAAGTGAAATCATTCCTTTGATTTGTGAAAGAACCGAGAAGCAAAAATTCAGACATGATAGGATGAAAACTATTTGTGTAAGTGCTATGCTGCAATCTCAACAAACATGGTTGCCGGTTTTGTCTGAGCCAAAACAATTTGCGGATTTATTAATGTGCGAATTTGCGGATTATAAGAAACTCATAGCTCATTGTATTGAAGGTGAGAAGCAAGCATTAAGTCATTCGCACATCCGCACATCTGCACATCAACTAATCCTCATCGGCCCTGAAGGTGATTTCACTTCGATAGAAATAAATCTTGCTCTTGAAAATAATTTTATTCCGGTTAGTTTGGGCGAAACAAGATTGAGAACAGAGACTGCAGGTATAGTGGCTGCTACATTATTGAAACTTGGTTAGCTGACTTTTTTAACAAGCTTTATTAATTCCTTATTCAGATTCTTAATCGAATCCTGCATATCCCACTTTTTTTTATTCCGTTCGCCGATATAATTTGAAATGCTTCTCAATTGAATAAATGGAATATTTTCAATCAGGCATACATAATGCAATGCTGCACCTTCCATCGATTCAGTTACAGGATTAAATGTTTTCCTGTAAAATTTTATCATTTCAGCAGATGTGCTTATCTGGTTCACTGAAATACCCTTTACTTGTTTAATGCCCGGTAAACCAAGAAATCTATTCAATGGATTGATCAGCCATCCACTTGTATAAGGATGCTGATCATGCGGAACAAGATTCAGATCAAAAAGAGTTTTTAGTTTTTTTAATTCAACTACACTTTGATCGGCAATTGTATCCTGCTTTATCATCAGCACTTCACCCAATTCGACTAACGAATCAAAGCAACCTGCCACACCGGCTTGAATTACAAGATCAGGTTTTTTAATGGTGAAATGTTTGGTCAATGAATAGGTGGTTGCTGTTAACCCAATGCCTGTGATCAATACATCAATATCAGCTTCATCCTTTCTTTTTTTAAGGTATTGCAGAAAAGGCTTGATTTCTATAGCTGTTGCAGCGACAATAAGGATATTCATACTGACAAAAATATAGTTTATTTAAAAGCCATACTACCGGGCTCATTGGCTTATATTTGAAGCCCTGTTTTTACAGGACTAAAAACAATCTTACGCATCTTTAATTAGCAGATGCATCACAAATTTCCCCCGCCCAAACTGCTGTGGGGAAATAAAAAAGTAAAGCATGGTTTACTTAACAAGAATAGAACATTTTAACGCTGCCCACAAGCTGTACAATCCCGACTGGACTAAGGAAAAAAATGATGAAGTGTTTGGCAAATGTGCCAATGAGAACTGGCATGGACACAACTTTGAACTCTTTGTAACCATCAAAGGCGAGCCAGACCCGGATACAGGGTTTATTTATGATGCTAAGAAATTGGGTGCCTTGGTAAATGAAAAAGTAGTTGATAAACTCGATCACCGCAACCTGAATGTGGATGTTGAGTTTATGCGGGGTAAAATGTGTTCCATCGAAAATCTTGTGATCGCAATCTGGAATGAACTGGAACCACATTTGCCAGCGGGTGTTCAATTGCACTGTTTAAAGTTGACAGAAACTTCCAAGATATATGTGGAATATTATGGCGGGCAGTAACAATTAAATAATATTGCTCTCAAACAATTTCATTGGTCGACTGTTTTATTATCCAACGTCCTGCAGGTAAATATTTTCGTAAATTCAAATTATGAGTAAGAAAGTAGCAGTAATACGAAAAGAGCAATTCAATGCGGCCCACCGGTTGTTTAACCCGGATTGGGATGATGCAAAGAATACAGAAGTATTTGGTAAATGTGCATTACCAAATTATCACGGCCATAACTATGATCTTGAAGTAAGGATAACAGGTAAGCCAGATAAAAAAACCGGTTATGTAATGGACCTGAAAGAACTGAGTGATCTGATCAAACAGGAAATAATTAATCGGTTTGATCATAAAAACCTGAATCTTGATACTGAAGAATTCAAAGAATTAAATCCGACTGCTGAAAATATTGCAGTAGTGATTCATGATTTGCTACGGCCGCATATCAGCAAAAAAAAGGATTTGATGATCCGTTTATATGAAACACCAAGAAACTATGTGGAATACCCGGCATAACATTTAATATTTTAAATTTCTCCAATGGCATATAAAAAGACAGAGCATTACGACGAGCATACTACTTCAAACCTGGTAAAAAATTATAAAGATATAATTGATTTGCTCGGAGAGGATTCAAACCGCGAAGGATTGTTGAAAACACCGGAACGTGTGGCAAAAGCCATGCAATACATGACACAAGGTTACCAATTAGATGCACATGCCATTCTTGACTCTGCTAAATTTCATGAACCGGTAAGTGAAATGATTGTTGTAAAAGATATTGAGATATACAGCATGTGTGAGCATCATATGTTACCCTTTATTGGTAAAGCACATGTGGCCTATATACCCAACGGATGGATAACGGGGCTGAGTAAAGTTGCAAGAGTGGTAGATGTATTTGCAAGAAGATTGCAAGTGCAGGAGAGGTTAACCGTTCAGATCCGCGATGCGATCAAAGAAACATTGAATCCTTTGGGTGTGGCTGTGGTAATAGAAGCAAAACATTTGTGTATGATGATGCGGGGTGTGCAAAAACAGAATTCGGTGACTACTACCTCAGCTTTTGACGGGGAGTTTTTGAAAAATTCTACAAGAAGTGAGTTCCTGAAACTGATAACTGCCAGTTTAGATTAATCCGATATATTTGCAGCAATGAGGTTTGATTACATTCAGTTATCAAACCTTTTTTGTCTGCTGAAATAATCTGCGGATAGGGTAGGGGTAGTAAAACTTTCTGTTATGAAACATGCTTTCGTTTTTCCGGGACAGGGGTCACAGTTTCCGGGAATGGCTAAGGAACATTTTGAAAATAGTTTTTTTGCAAAAAAATTATTTGAGCAATCAAATGAAATTCTCGGTTTCCGAATCTCCGATATCATGTTCAACGGTACAGAAGATGACCTGAGACAAACAAGAGTAACACAGCCCGCCGTTTTTCTTCATTCTATTATCGCTTATAAAAGTATAGAGAGTTTAAAACCTGATATGGTAGCAGGTCATTCACTCGGTGAGTTCTCTGCATTAGTTGCAAATGGTACCTTGAGTTTTGAAGATGCTTTGCAATTAGTATCCGTGAGAGCTACTGCGATGCAAAATGCATGTGAGATAAATCCTTCAACTATGGCCGCTGTTTTAAATCTTGCTGATGATAAAGTAGAAGCAATTTGTAAAGAAGTACAGGATGAAACAGGAGAGGTGGTTGTTCCGGCAAATTATAATTGCCCTGGCCAGTTAGTAATAAGCGGAAGTATAAAAGGAATTGATATTGCTTGTGAGAGAATGAAAGCTGCAGGAGCAAAAAGAGCTTTAGTATTACCTGTTGGCGGGGCCTTTCATTCTCCATTAATGCTACCAGCAAAAGAAGAATTGCAAGCGGCAATTGAATCAACGAAATTTCATAATCCAACCTGTGCAGTTTATCAAAATGTAGTTGCAAAAGCAGTAATGGATAAAGAAGAAATAAAACAAAACCTGATTGAACAATTGACTGGTGCTGTAAGATGGACGCAATGTGTACAATCCATGATTGCTGATGGAGCATCTAAGTTTACTGAAGCAGGTCCAGGAAAAGTATTGCAGGGGTTGGTTTTAAAGATCAATAAAACAATGGAAGTTTCTGGCGTCAGCTAACATTCATACTGCAGTTCACCCACTCTGAATCAAAATTTACATTGTACTTCTTATAGAAATTGATAGCAGGTTCATTCCATTCCAATACCTGCCATACAATTCGTTTAAATCCTTTTTCTTTTGCTTCCTCGATCAGCCGGTCGAGTAATAATTTGCCGATTCCTTTTCCTCTTGCTGATTCAGTTACTAAAATATCTTCGAGATATAGTGCCTGTCCTTTCCATGTTGAGTACCGGATATAGTACAATGCAAAACCCAGGATCAGTCCATTTTCTTCGGCAGCAAAACTCCACCACACCGGGTTTTCTCCAAAACCACTTTCAATGAAATGCTCTAATGTTACTGTTACTTCATTTGGCGCTTTTTCATAAATGGCTAGTTCTTCTACCAATTCCAATAATCGTGGACAATCTTCTTTTACAGCTCTTCGAATAGTTATGCTCATTTTATATTCTAAATTTTAATCCCGATAGCTATCGGAACAACATTTTACATTTTGAATCCAGGTCCTTTCACAAATCTTCCTGGTTTTGCGCCTGTATGCTCACCTTCTTTTAAAACCTGTACACCATTTACAAAAACATGTACCATGCCTTCAGCATATACATGTGGTTTTTCAAAGGTTGCATTGTCTTTTACTTTAGCCTGATCGAAAATAACAACGTCAGCATAGTTGCCAACTTTTAACTCGCCACGTTTTTTTATTTTTAAATTCTTTGCAGGTAAATTGGATAGTTTTCTGATAGCTTCCTGTAAACTGATCAGTTTTTCATCTCTGCAGTATTTTCCAATTACCCTTGCAAAATTTCCATAAGCTCTCGGGTGTGCATTTGATTTTATAAATACACCTTCGTTAGTATAAGAACCTTCATCGCTTCCAAAACTTACCCAGGGAATAGCTATTTGCTTTTTTACATTGTCTTCATTCATTAAAAAATAAATACATTCAACTCTTGTGCTGTCTTTAATAATTAAGTCCATTGCAGTTTCTTCCGGCGATTTCCCAAACATTTTTGCGATCTGGCCAAGTGTTTTTCCGGTATACTTTTTCAGGCTGTCCTGTTTGAAGCCAACCACTAAAATATTTTCAGGTGTGCCTACGCCATAGAAAAAGTTTTCCCATTTATCAGTTTTGATATTCATTTCCGATTTCAACTGCTTTCTTACAGCCGGATCTTGTAATCTTTCTCTCAGTTTACCAAAACCACCGTCTTGTAAAGTAGGGGGCATCGTAGCTGTAAGGCCAGTACCACCTGCAATATAAGTGTACATATCAGCAGTAACATCCTGACCTTCTCTTTGTGCCCGTTCAATTCTTTTAATTACACTGTCCATTTTGCCCCAGTTATCTTTTCCTGCTGCTTTTAAATGATAAACCTCTGCATGAATATTTGCTTCTTTTGCAATAGTGATCAGCTCTTCAATTGCTTCATGTAGTTTGTCCCCTTCGCTGCGCATATGACTGATATAAGAACCACCATATGATGATGCTACTTTACACAATTCAACCAGTTCATTTGTTTTGGCAAAAAATGCAGGCGGGTAAATGAGTGATGTGCCTACACCCATTGCGCCTTCTTCCATTGATTGCTTCACTAGCAATTTCATGCTGTCCATTTCAGCAGGAGTGGGGTCACGGTTATCTTCACCAATTACATGCATACGGACAGTAGTAGCGCCGATAAAGGATGCTACATTGCAACTCACACCTTTCTTTTCTAAAAAATCCAGGTATTCACCTAATGTATTCCATTCGATCTTGAATTTAATATCGCCCTGTGATTCCTGTTGTTGTTTTTTTAATTGTTCATTCAAAGGGCCCATGCTCCAGCCTTCACCCATTACTTCCAGCGTTACACCTTGCCGGATATCACTCTGGCTTCTTCCGTCTTCAATTAATGTTTCAGTTGCCCAGCTCAGCATATTAATAAAACCCGGGGCAACTGCATTTCCTTTTGCATCCACTTCATCTTTTCCTGAAGACTTTGACAGATCACCAATAAAAGCGATGGTATCATTCTTTATTCCAATATCGGCTTTGAAAGGTTCACCGCCATTACCATCATAGATCACTCCATTACGAATGATGGTGTCGTAATCCTTTTGTGTAGATGTACAGGAAAAAGCTATTGAGAGGATAGCAACCCAGGCTATTCTTTTCATAATTATTTCTTTTTTGCTTTAAATGTTCCGTTGGGTTGTACAAAATTCACAGCGATAATTTCTCCTTTTTCATTCTCGTCAAATTGAACACTGTAGCCTTTCAATGCTTTTAGTTCAAACTTATTTTTTCCTGAAGCCATCAATTCATATTCCGGCTGGCCTTCAATAAAAGCATATAATGTTTTTTCTCCTTTTATATAAAATTTTGCTATCACACCTGAACCAAGATCGAAATCGCCTTCATATTTTTTTAGATCTTCTTTTCTTAATTCAACCTCTGGTGGTAGTTTTTCAAAGACGATATCTTTCACAGCAGGTTCCATTTTCGTTTTCAGTGAAACGATCTCACCTTTTGCATCCATATTGAAATAAACTTTTGGTGCATCCTTAGGTTCCGTTGTTTCTTCTGTCGAACGAATTCTGAAAATATCAAAATGATAATGCTGGAGGTATGATTGTGTTCTTTTGCCTGCTTCATTATAATCAATCCATAGTGTATCACGTTCAATAAAAAGCTTTATTTTACCGTATCCTTTATTTTCATAAGTGCCTGCATAGCCGTTTATCTCATTTGATGGCTTGGTTCCCTTTTTTTGATTGAGACTGTCGGTATTTGGAGCTGCTTTAGCCAATGAATCTCCTTTCATTTTTTCGGTCAATCCTGTTTTGCCCCAGGTGCGATAAGAAAGCTTCATCATTTTATCAGCAATAAAATTTCTAATGCTGGTACTCACACTTCCCTGGTTTGAGGAAACGAATATGCCGATGCTATCACTCGGATAAAAACCGGTTGTAGTAATGAAACCATCAATACCGCCGCCATGTTCCACCCGGTAATGACCGCGATAGCTACTCATGCCCCATGCCAATCCATATCCGCTCATATGAATATCCGAATTTTCTGAACCAGGTATGCCGCCACCAGTGGCCATTTGCACCTGGATGGCCTGGTTTCGGTACGAAGAAGGAATAATTTCCTTTCCATTGTATTTACCATTATTGATCCATGTGATCAACCATGCTGCCATATCCTTTGCGCAACTGTTGATAGAACCTGCTGGCCCAATTCCATCAATATTACGGTAAGGAATTACTTTGAGTTTATTATTTTCTTCTGTGTAAGCCAAAGAACGGTCAGCAGATTTCTCCATCTCAATTACTGACAAATTTGTGTTGCTCATTCCAAGAGGCTGCAGTATTCTTTCTTTTAAATTTTCTTCCCAGCTTTTACCAGTAAGTTTTTCAATTACCATTCCTTGGGCCATGAACATAAAATTGTTGTACTGGTATTTTTCTCGTAGTTCAAAAGAAGGTTCCTGGTATTGTATTCTTTCCAGCAATTCACTTCTGCTTGCAGTAGAACCGTACCATGAGTAATCATGCCGCGGTAAGCCAGTACGATGGCTCATCATATCTCTTAGTGTAGCATGGTCATTTGTATATTCATTTTGAAATTTTAATTCGGGTAAATAATTACGAACAGGCTTATCAAGATCTACTTTTCCTTCTTTTACAAGCATCCCAAGCATGCTTGCAGTAAATGCTTTTGTACATGATCCGATTGCAAACAATGTATTTTCTGTTACAGGTAATTTCTTTTCTGCATCACGATAACCAAAACCACCGGTATAGACTACCTTATTTTTTTCAACAACGGCAATTGTAACACCGGGAGCATTCCAGTCTTTCAAGATCCGGAGGACAAATGTGTCAAGACCTTTCAGTCTCACATCGGCAGGAGGTTGGGAAATTAATGCTGTAGATATCAGCAAAAGAATAATTGCAGGGAATAACTTTTTCATAATGCAGTTTGTTTAAAAAATTTAATCGAGGGCTTGTGACAGATCGTTTATTATGTCCTGGAGGTTTTCAATTCCTACATTCATTCTTATCAATCCGTCGGTGATGCCATATTTTTCTCTTTCTGCTTTTCCTACGCCATAATGCGTCATAGATGCAGGATGCGAAAGCAAGGTATCAACTGTTCCGAGTGAAACTGTTCTTATACACATTTTAAGTTTATTCATAAAATCGATACCTCCCTGCAATTGCTTTTTCAATTCAAAGCTTAGCATAGCACCGGGATGACGCATTTGTTTATTCGCGGTATAATGATCCGGATGAGAGGCAAGGCCAGTGTAATTTACTTTTGCAACTGCATCATGTGTTTCTAAATAGTTGGCGACCTCCATTGCATTATGGCAATGCCGTTCCATTCTTACCTCTAATGTTTTTATCCCCTGTATCAAAAGAAATGCATCAAAAGGATTTGAATTGCCGCCGAGCAACCGATGCACTTTGGTCACTTTTGTTTTCATCAGTTCAATATCCTTTCCCAGTAAAATACCACCAATTGCAGTACCATGACCATTTAAAAATTTAGTTGTCGAGTGCATTACAAAGTCAACACCGTATTTAAATGGTTGCTGCAGAAAAGGAGTTGCAAAAGTGTTGTCACATGCTACAACAAGGTTATATTTCTTGGCCAGCCTTGTCAATTCTTCAATATCCACACATTGAATAGTAGGATTAGCCGGTGTTTCGATATACAGCAGTTTTATTTTTGGGTCAGCTTTTATAGCCGCCTCAGCAATATTCAAATCTCTTAGATCCACGATCACTCTTTCAATTCCAAAACCCGGCAGAATATTCTGTGTTATTTCTTCTGTGCCACCGTATAAGGAGTAATGCGAAAGAATTTTATCCCCAGCTTTCAGCGTTGCTAAAAGCATCGTAGATATTGCCGCCATACCCGAAGAATGAAGAATACCTTTTACTTCAAGTGGTGAGCCATCTGGATTCGTAACACCAAATGATTCCAGCGCTGCTATTTTTTGTTCTGCGTCTGTAAAAGTGGGATTGCCCCAGCGGCTATAGATATAACCCTCCTCTTCACCTTTGAACCGCCGCATTCCTTGTTCAGCTGAATCGTACACATAGGTGCTGGATGCATAAATGGGAGTTTGGTGAGCATATCGTGGGTCTTCTTCATGTCCGCCATGTATTGCAAGAGAACTGAACCCTGTTAGTGCCCGGCCGGATGACCTCTTCTCAGAGGATTCCCCATTAGGACCGGTCGGACGGGGAAAACTTTTATCCATTTTAAAATATGTTTTGATAAATTTTGTTTCTTAAAACCTTCCGATGGCTATCGGAACAAAAGTAGATGATTTCAACCTTACAGCACCACCACTCAAAAAACCTGCCTTCACATTCAGCTATGAAAGAATTATTATCCCAATCTGCAGCCTATAATGCATGGGCCAACCTGAAACTATTGGAGGTGATCAATGGCTTAGCCGAAGAAAAACAAAAGGCCGAAGTGCCCAGTAGCTTTAGTAGTTTATACAAAACAGTACTGCACATGTGGGATGCTGAAAGTGCATGGTGGCAACGCATGAAAATGCATGAAAGGATCATTATACCTTCTGAGAATTTTAATGGTAGCATGAAAGATGTAAGCAACGGATTGATGGCCCAATCTAACCAATGGAAAGATTGGATAAATAATGCATCAGAGATGGCATTGGAGCATGTCTTTCAATATTACAATACTAAAAGGGAAATGTTTAAGCAGCCTGTTTTCCAGGTTATACTGCATGTTTTCAATCATGATAATTATCACCGCGGCCAGTTAGTAAACATGCTTCGTCAAGTAGGCATTGAGAAAATACCGCAAACAGATTTTATAATTTGGTCAAGAAAAAAGTAATCTTAATTGCGGGATTGATCTTTAAAATAATTATTTGTAATCTCTGTGAGTATAATTGAAAAGGAATTGGAGGTAGTTACTTTATGAGTATTGCAATATTGTTTTGGAGTTTTAAATCACAAACGATTTGATCAAGTTTAATCTACTGCTTCCGGATCAGGATCAGTCTCCAGCAATAAATTATAAATAAAAGAAGATGCGCTGGCTAGTAAGCCTACCTTAATCAACAGCAACCTGAAATCACCCGAAGGATTTTTTTCAATTACGAAAATGATCAGGAAAAAGGCAATTGAAAATACGGTTGTAAAAAACATAAATCGAAGCCAGAATGGAAAGCGTTTGTTGTTCATAGGTAGAAGAATTATGATTTACAAAATAGAATCAATAATTATTCCCTGCAACTTTTTTCAGAACCAATTTAATACGGAATAGTAAAAAAATAATATCAATAAGCCCATTTTACTAAGGTAGCTCCCCATGTAAATCCACCGCCGAATGCAGCTAATACGAGTAAATCTCCTTTATTTAATTCATGCTTCCATTCCCAAAGACATAATGGAATTGTTGCAGCAGTTGTATTGCCATAGCGTTCTATATTCAGCATTACCTTTTCGGGATCCAATCCCATACGGCTTGCAGTTGCATCTATGATTCTTTTATTTGCCTGGTGAGGTACCAGCCATGCTATATCATCTCCGGTAAGATTATTTTTTTCCAACAACTCTGCACTTACATCTGCCATTCCTTTTACAGCTGCTTTAAAAACAGGTTGTCCATCCTGGAATGCAAAATGTTCTTTATTCGTTACCGTTTCGATCGAAGCTGGTTTTAATGAACCCCCAGCTTTCATATGCAAAAATTCTGCTCCGCTTCCATCGCTTTTTAATAAACTATCCAGTATGCCAAACCCGTCATGATTGGGTTCAAGCAAAACCGCTGCTGCACCATCACCAAATAAAACGCAAGTATTCCGGTCTGTGTAATCGATAATAGCACTCATTTTATCGGCGCCGCATACAACCACTTTTTTATAACGGCCACTTTCAATCAAGGATGCACCTAATGTAAGTGAATATAAAAAACCAGAGCAGGCAGCAGACACATCAAAGCCCCATGCATGTTTTGCGCCTAATTTATGGCAGGCAATATTCGCCGTAGCAGGAAACACCATGTCCGGGGTTACTGTAGCAACTATCAAACAATCAATTTCATTTGGGCTAATACCTCTTTTTTCGCAGAGCTGTTTTACGGCTGGTACTACCATATCCGATGTGGCTTTACCCTCACCTTTCAGTATCCTTCTTTCCTTTATGCCTGTTCTTGTTCGAATCCACTCATCGTTAGTTTCCACCATTTTTTCAAGATCAAAATTGGTAAGCTTGTCTTCAGGTACATATCCTCCCACGGCTGTAATTGCGGCTGTCGTTTTCTGGTGTATCATGCTGAAAATTTGAGGGCACGAAGATAAATGTTTCATGTTTAAGGTTTAAAGTTTCATGTTTTAGTGCCTTATATTGGACTCAATGACAACATTCTACATTCAACTTGAAGCTTTGAACAACAGTTTCTCTTATATTCGCAACCATGATATCCTTTTTGAAAGGTGTTTTTGTTTTTAAAAGTCCAGCCGTTGTTTCTGTGGATGTAAACGGCGTGGGTTATGAAGTACATATCAGCCTCAACACATATTCCAAAATTCAAAACCTTGAGCAGGGTACCCTTTTCACACACCTGCACATAAGAGAAGACGCCCACCTTCTTTATGGCTTTTATGACAAGGCAGAAAAAGAAATTTTTCTTAATCTTATCAGCGTTTCAGGTATTGGTGCATCAACAGCCAGAGTTATGTTGTCATATGCAAAACCTGACGAGTTGGTTGGGGCCATTGTTACGGGGGATAGCCGGGCCCTGGAAGGGATAAAAGGGATAGGGAAAAAGACGGCAGAAAGGGTCGTCCTTGAACTCAAAGATAAACTTGCTAAATTGCCACAGGAATCAAATATTTCTCCTATGAAACACAATAGCTTGCATCACGATGCGTTAAATGCTTTACTGGCTTTGGGCATCAACCGCCAGGCCGCTGAAAAAGCCATTCAGCAGATAGTAAAAACCGACCCTAACCAAAAAATTGAAGACATTATCAAACAAGCCTTAAAAACAGTGTAGCCTATAGCCCCTATCTCTACCTAAACTAATTGTCCGGGAACATTGAATCTTGCTGCTTACATATTCCGTCTATCGGCTACCATTCTTTTTGCTTTTTTACTTAACACAAAAGCTGAAGCCCGTACCCGTAATTATTCAGGAAATTACTTTTTCCAGGATACCACAGTTCGTTTTCCATTAAATGACCGCCGCAGCGATGCCTATTCCAACCCCGGCCGCAATACTTTTGATTTCCGCGATACTTCTTATATCAAACGCAATATCGAGTACGATCCAAAAACAAAGCAATACTACATTATTGAAAAAATAGGAAGTAGTTACTACCGCACACCTATCTCATTTTCCATGCAAGAATTTCTCAATATGCAGGGAAAAAAAGATGAGATCGATTATTTCAAAAAGCGGAGCAATATGCTCGCCAACATGAACCGCAAGATCGATAAGCCAAAATTCAAGGTAAAACCTGATTGGTTTAACCGGATCGTGGGTACGGGTAAAGTTGAGATCAAGCCATCAGGTTATGTCGATTTGCTTGCCGGTTACCAGGGTCAGAAGATTGCAAACCCAACCTTACCTGAGCGGGCAAGAAATAATGGGGGCTTTGATTTTAATATGAGCTCACAGTTGCAGGTAGATGCTAAGATCGGTGATAAACTAAAACTCCCGATCAACTATAATACATTGGCCAATTTTGATTTTGAAAATCAACTCAAACTGGATTATGAAGGAAAATCTGATGATATTCTTAAAGTATTTAAAGCAGGTAATGTTGAATTCAATTCAAAAGGAACATTGATACCTGGTGCACAAGGTCTGTTTGGTTTGAAAACACAATTGCAATTTGGAAAATTTTATGTTACCGGAGTAATGGCCAATATGCGTTCGACACGACAGACAGCCGGTTTATCAGGTGGTACCGCTACACAAAATTTTTCTTTGCGGGCCGATGATTATGAGGAGAACCGTCACTTTCTTTTATCTCAATACTTCAGAGCTAATTATAATAAGGCTATGAAGCAATTGCCGATCGTAAACTCTCCCATACAAATTTTGAGACTTGAAGTATGGGTAACTAACCGGCAGGGTGCTACAACCGATACAAGAGATATCGTAGCATTAATGGACCTCGGGGAAGGCAAGCCTTTCGGGCCATGGGGTGGAAGTAATAACGACAATGCATTTCCTGGTAATAATGCAAACTCACTGTATGGTTTGCTGACGAGCAACCCGGCTATCCGCAACTCATCCACTATTACAAATTTTTTAAATACCAACGGGTTGACCCCTGTTCAGGATTTTGAAAAAACCTATGCAAGAAAATTACAGCCGAGTGATTATATCTTCAATCCGCAGATCGGGTTCGTTTCATTAAACCAACCATTGCAGCCAGATGAAGTATTAGGTATTGCATTTCAATATGCCTATAACGGAAGATATTACCAGGTGGGTGAATTCTCTACAGACGTACCACCCGATACAACAGGTAATACACAAAATGTTTTATTCCTGAAATTACTCAAAGCAACATCACAACGTACTTATCTTCCTATTTGGGAACTTATGATGAAAAACGTTTATTCTGTTGGCTTTGGTCAATTGGAAAGACAAGATTTTAAACTTGACATAAACTACGAAGAACCGAGTCTTGGCGAAAAGAGATTTTTACCTGCAGAAGATGTAACTAACCCTTTATACAAGGGGCAACCCCTCATTCAGCAAACAAATCTTGACAGGCTAAATAATCAGAACGATCCACAGGTAGATGGTGTTTTTGACTTCATTGAAGGATTTACTGTGCTTTCAACGCAAAGCCGGATCATTTTTCCTGTCTTGGAACCTTTTGGTCACGATCTAGATTATGTCTACGATGATGTGGATAGTTTGGCCAAGCGAAAGAAATATTTATACTACCCGTTATATGATACGATAAAAGCCATAGCACAAACTTATGCCAACCTCAATCGCTTTAAACTGGTGGGTAAATCCAAATCCAGTGTTTCGTCCGACTATCAACTAGGATTTAATATTCCGAGAGGTTCTGTAACTGTTTCGGCAGGCGGGCAAATATTGCAGGAGAATATAGATTACGAGATCAATTATGACCTGGGTACTTTACGTGTCACAAACCAGGCAATTATCAACTCTGGTGTGCAGGTAAACGTACAATATGAAAACCAGGGGACATTTGCCCTGCAACAAAAAAATTACCTTGCTGCACGTTTCGATTATCTCGCAAGTAAAAAACTTTCTTTAGGAGGAACAATTGTACGCCTTGGTGAACGACCCTTTTTTGTAAAACAAAACTATGGGGAAGATCCAATCCGCAATACAATGTATGGCTTGGATGCAGATTACCGGAGTGATATCCCCCGTTTATCAAAATGGCTTGATAAACTGCCCTGGTATAATACAAAAGAAATGTCTTCCATTACAGCCTATGGAGAGGTAGCATTGTTAGACCCTGGCCACGCAAAACAAATTGGTAAAGGTGAGGATGGTGTAATCTATATAGATGACTTTGAGGGAACCCGTGCACCGATTGATCTGCGTTTTCCAATTATCGGATGGACGTTAGCATCTACTCCGCAAAAATCACCCAACCAATTTGGTACTGTAATGTTCCCCGAAGCAGAACTGAGCAATAATCTTAATTATAATAATAACAGGGCTAAATTCTCATGGTATAATATTGAATCTGTTTTGCAGGAAAAAGGCAACCCTAATAATCCGTTGCGTAATGATTTGAATGAAATATCGAAACCGGAAACAAGACAGGTTTATCAAAATGAAATTTTCCCGAAAAAAAGCACTGAGTACGGCCAGGGATTACTTACCACTTTTGACCTGCATTATCAACCAAAGGAAAAAGGCCCCTATAACTATGAATCCAGGAATACAAGAATAAATGGGAATGGTACTTTACTCAATCCACGGAATGCATGGGGTGGTATTATGCGCAATATTGATCAGATCGATTTTGAAACCGGCAACGTAGAGTTTATTGAGTTCTGGTTACAGGATCCGTTTATTAGTAATCCTTCAAGCCAGGGTGGAGACTTATATTTCAATCTTGGAAATATTTCAGAAGATATTTTACGGGATGGTAAGCGGATGTATGAAAATGGTTTGCCTACTACATCTACACCTAATGTACCAGTTGATAATAATACCGTTTGGGGAAGAGCTCCTTCTAATCCTTTACAGGTTACAAATGCATTTACCAACAACGAAGATGAAAGGGTACAACAGGATGTTGGTCTTGACGGATTGAATGATGATGAGGAAAATTTAAAACAAGCGGCTTACTTAAATACCCTCTTGACGAATTTTGGTGCAGGCTCATTAATTTATCAGGCGGCTTTAGGTGATCCGAGTGCAGATAATTTCGTACCGTATCGTTCACCAACATATGACCAGATAAATGCTGGTATTATTCAGCGCTATAAAAATATCAATAGTCCACAGGGCAACTCACCAACTTCGCAAGAGTCAGAGATCAACAATCCTGAATTTGTAAATGCGTTTACACAGTATCCCGACCAGGAAGACCTGAACAGGGACAACACGATGAATGAGGTGGAAGAATATTTTCAATACCGGGTGAAATTATCACCAAACATGATTGTTGGAACAAACTTCATCACTGATAAAAGAACAGTGCAAGTAACACCGCCCAATGGTATTACAAGACCTGAAACATGGTATCTTTTCCGCATACCCGTATCACAATACCATGCTAAAGTGGGTAATATTCCCGATTTCAAATCCATTCGTTTCATCCGTATGTTCCTTACAGATTTTTCAGATTCTGTTACACTTAGATTTGGTAAACTGGAATTGATACGTAATCAATGGAGAAAGTTCACTTACCAGATAGATACGCTGGCTAACTATGTAAACCTTCCTGCTAATGATCCTGTAGTTACAAATACGCTGGCTGTAAATATTGAAGAGAATGATCAGCGTCAACCTATACGTTATGTAATACCACCAGGTATAGAACGCCAGCAACAGTTGGGAACAACTAATACACAGATCTACCTGAATGAGCAATCGCTGAGTTATAAAGTTTGCGGGTTGCCAAAATTTGATTCAAGAGGTATTTTTAAAAATATGAACCTGGATATGCGGCAGTATGGTAAACTACGCATGTTTGTGCATGCTGAGAAAGCACCACTAACTGACCTTGATGACCGGGATCTAAATGCGATCGTAAGATTAGGCAGTGATGCTGTAAGTAATTTTTATGAAATAAAAGTTCCCTTGAAGCTTACTGATTTTGGCGAAACCGATTCAACGAAGATTTGGCCGGATGTAAACAATCTCGATTTCGATTTGGAGGAACTCACCCGTTTGAAGACAAGAAGAAACAAAAGTGGAATTTCAAATTCGCAATACTATAAAGAAACAGATGCCAATGGTAAATCCTATGCTATCATTGGTAATCCGAATCTTGGTGAAGTAAGGATTATGTTGATGGGTGTTGAAAATGTGGGTAAGGAAACTGCCTGTGCTGAAGTTTGGTTTAATGAATTACGTTTTTCCAACCTGGATGAACAAGGTGGATGGGCAGGTATAGGACGATTGAATATCAAAGGTGCTGATCTGTTTGATTTATCGCTGTCTGTAGCGGGGAAATCGACCGGCTTCGGTACACTGGAGCAGAGAGTGAATGAGCGCAGCAGGGAAGATATTTATACAATAGATCTATCAGCTAATATCAATGCAGGATTGCTGTTCCCTAAAAAATTCGGATTACAAATACCTGTATTTGCCGGGGTCAGTAAAGTGGTAAGCAGTCCTGAGTATGATCCGTATGCACTTGATTTGAAATTGAAAGATGTGATCAATGAAGCGCCGGCAGGTAAACAAGACTCTATTAAAAACGATGCGCAAACAATTACAACAATAAAGACTGTTAACCTTACCAACGTAAAGAAATTAAAGACTGACGGGAAAAAGCCGAAGCCATGGAGTGTTACCAACCTCGATTTTAATTATTCTTATCTCGCAACCGAAAGCCATGACCCGCTGATAGAAAATGATTTGGTGCGTCGTACCCGTGGGGCTATTGCTTATAATTATTCTCCACAGGTAAGACCGGTTGAGCCATTTAAGAAAATGATCAAGTCTAATTCTAAATGGTTAACGGTTATAAAAGATATTAATCTTACGTATGCACCAACGCAAATATCTATTAGGGCAGATGTATTCCGGCAATATGGCTCATTGCGTGTGAGGAATGTTGGAGGCGGTCCCTATAAAATTCCTGAAACGTACAACAAGTATTTTACCTTCGACAGATTTTTTATCATACAATGGCCACTCACTAAATCAATTAATATCGATTACAATGCGATCAATAATTCAAGGATAGATGAACCGTATGGACGCATTGATACAAAAGAAAAGAAAGACAGTGTACGTAAGAATTTTTTCAAAGGAGGAAGGAACACCAACTTCCAGCAGAATATCAATTTCTCTTACAATGTACCTACGCAAAAAATTCCATTCCTGGACTGGACAACTGTAAGGGCCAGCTATAATGTGAGATATAACTGGCAAGCTGCATCGTTGCTTGCAAGAAGCCTGGGTAATACATTAAGTAACGGCAATACAAAGAATCTTAATGGAGAACTGAATTTTGAGCAACTGTATGATAAATCGAAATTCCTGCGGGCGGTATATAAGCCGAAAGAACAAAACATTAATCCTAATCCTGCACCGGCAGATCCTAATAAAGGAGGCGGGGGTAAAAGCGGAGGAGGAAAATCCACTGGAAAGAATAAAAATGATAAAGCAGCTGTACCTGCCGCTGTTCCGGGTGTAAAACCTATACCGCAGTCACTGATTTCGCCTTCGGATACAGCTGGCAAAAATCTTTCTCCAAAGCAATTAAGAAAACTGATCAGGCAAAAAAAGAAGGAAGCAAAAAAACAAGCCCGTGAAGCAAATAAAAACAACTTACCTGAAGTAGGCGGAGTTACAAAAGCTTTTTTCCAAGTGTTAACTTCTGTAAAACATGTAGGCATTCAGTATACAGAAGAATTGGGTACATCATTGCCAGGCTATCTTGATAGTACAAGGTTTATGGGTCATAATTTTAAAAGCGGAGAACCTGGCTTGGATTTTATTCTCGGTTATCAGCCAGATACTAACTGGATAAACAGGATGGGTGCAAAACAATTATTTTCACAGGATACTTTAGTTTCTGCATTGTTACATCAACGCTATAATCAGCGATTGGGAATAACTGCACAGGTAAGTCCATTCCGCGATTTTAATATTGACCTGAATCTTGATAAAACATATGATAAAAATTATTCTGAATTATACAAAGACACAAGTAAAGTAGATAATATTGGCTTAACAAGATTGAGTCCTTACTCAGCAGGTAGTTTCAGTATCAGCTTTATCGCTTTCAATACATTGTTCCAGAAATTTAATCCCAATGAAGTTTCTGAGACATTTAAAACATTTGAGTCTTACCGGCAGGTATTGTCAAATCGTTTGAAAGAAACGAACCCCTATGCAAGCGGTAATACTGTTGGGGCAGATGGTTATGTAGAAGGTTATGGACGTTATGCACAGGATGTAGTGATACCGGCTTTCATCGCTGCATATACCAAGAAAGATCCTTATTCGGTCTCTCTTTTCAAAAGTGCCAATACAAGTATCCGTTCAAATCCTTTTAGCGGACTGATTCCAAGACCAAACTGGGCATTAACATATAACGGTTTGTCGAGACTGCCTGGAATGGATAAAGTGTTTACGAATTTCAGTGTTCGCCATGGCTATCATAGTACATTTAACATGAACAGTTTTAATAAAGCCTTATTCTTTGAAGACGCTTTCAGGATCGGTTTTCCATCCTTCCAGGATACCTTGACAGGAAACTATGTTCCTTATTTCCTCGTTCCAAATATTACTATCCAGGAAGCATTCGATCCAATGTTTGAATTAGATATGACATTTGCAAATCAAATGTCATTCAGAGTTGAATACCGTAAATCAAGAACATTAAGTTTGAGTTTGATAGATTACCAGTTGGCTGAAAATCGTTCTGAGGAAGTAACGGTTGGATTTAACTGGAGAAAAAGAGGAGTGCCGTTCCTGAAGAATACGAAGATCGGTGCAAAACTGGATAATGATGTTACATTCAAATTTGATTTCAGCGTTCGTGATGATGCTACTGCAAATACAAAACTTGATCAGCATACCTCATTTGGTACTGCGGGTCAAAAAGTAATACGGATTGCACCTTCTATTGACTATGTATTGAATAAAAGAATAAACCTGAAGTTTTACTTTGAACAAAACAGGAATATTCCGAAGATCAGTAATTCATTCCCCATAACAAATACCCGTGCAGGTGTACAGGTACGGATATCATTGAACCAATAAAAAGAGATTAATAATTTTTGTAAGATTCTAATTCATCAAGCAGGTCTTCGATCTTTTCATTCCATTCAGCCTGCTTTGTTTTGTTGATGCTGTGATTGGATTCGCTGTCATATAAAGATTGCATATCTCTTTTTTCCAGCATTAGTTTTGAATAAATGGGATTCATACCTTCATGGCTATTGCTTTTTGCCAGGTATTCTTTGATCTCTTTATTCAGTTTGCGGGCAAATATTTCTGCAATATCAAAATGTCCCTGCTCATGTTTAAGTATATAATCAGTTTTCACCCGACCCCATGACCTGCTTTTTTGAAACTTACATTCAATTTTATAATTGATCACATCACGGCTTTTTGAAAAACTAAAACCTACATAAGTAGTGGTGAGGGCTGCATCACTTGTATTGCCGGGGGCAGGGGCTAAAAAGTCTTCCCATGAGAGTTTCCTTTCAGTATTCCAGGGTATATAATCTTCATTACCCTTTTTTGTAAAAGAAAAAAATAGTGAAGAGACTGTAAATACAATAATGAAATGTTTGAGCATGGCTTATTAATAACAGCAATTTCCGAAAAATAGTTTTAAGAAAATGGTAAAAGAAACAAGCCTGGCAAAAGGAAGCCCTCCCGTTTTACCGGGAGGGCTAGGCAAACAACCATTGAGGTCGTATATCGAAAAGAATTAAAGCTTTGGTGCTGCGCTCAGTATCTCTTCATTTACACCGGCAGCATATTTTTCAAAATTGCGGATGAATAAGCTGCCCAAATATTTTGCTTTTTCATCGTATGCATTTTTATCGGCCCATGTATTACGTGGATTTAGTACTTCAGTCGGTACATCCGGGCATGATTTCGGGATAGCCATTCCAAATACCGGGTGAGTCTCAAACTCAACATTATTCAGTTTACCTTCCAGTGCAGCGGTGATCATTGCTCTTGTAAATTTCAGTTTCATCCGGTTTCCTATTCCATGAGGGCCACCTGTCCAGCCAGTATTGATCAGCCACACATTCACTTTATGTTTTTGCATTTTTTGTCCGAGCATTTCTGCATACTTGCCGGGATGTAATGGAAGGAACGGAGCTCCAAAACATGCACTGAAAGTAGGTTTAGGTTCTGTAACCCCAGCCTCCGTACCGGCGACTTTTGCCGTATAACCGGAAATGAACTGGTACATTGCCTGGCCGGCATTCAGTTTAGAAATTGGCGGCAATACACCAAATGCATCGCAGGTAAGAAAGAAAATGTTTTTTGGCAAACCGCCAACAGAAGGTTCCAGTGCATTGCTGATGAAATTTAATGGATAGGAAACTCTTGTGTTTTCAGTAACCGAGCAATCGTCAAAGTTTATCTTATTCGTACCCGGATAGAAAGTGATATTTTCTACTAATGCACCGGGACGAATGGCATTAAATATTTCAGGTTCTTTTTCTTCAGTAAGGTTAATGGTTTTTGCATAGCAGCCGCCTTCAAAATTGAAAATGCCATCATCGGTCCAGCCATGTTCATCATCACCGATCAGTTTACGATTTGGGTCGGCGCTGAGTGTTGTTTTACCGGTTCCGCTCAATCCAAAAAATATCGCTGTATCTCCATCTTTACCCATATTAGCGCTGCAGTGCATACTCAGCACATTTTTATCATGGGGTAAAATATAATTGAGGATTGTAAAAATGCTTTTCTTGGTTTCACCGGTATAACCAGTACCTGCGATCAGGATCATTTTCTGTTTGAATGAAACGATCGCAGCATTGTGCTGCCTTGTCCCACATTCTTTAGCGTCGAGTTTTAATCCGGGTGCAGAAAGAATTGTCCATTCTGGTGAAAACTCTTCCAGTTCTTCTTCCGTTGGGCGGATAAACATATTGTAAGCAAAAAGGTTGATCGCCGGCTTTTCATTTACGACCCGAATACTCATACGATAGCGGGGATCAGCGCAGGCAAAACAATCACGGACCCACAGTTCGGGACGCTGATTCAGGTAATCAAGAATTTTCTTTTTTACGATATCAAAATATTTTTCTTCAATTGGAATATTAAAATCATTCCAATGAACACTGTTTGCTGTAATGTCATCTTTTACTGTAAACTTATCCTTAGGAGAACGGCCTGTGAACTCACCTGTATTTATAACCAGGGCACCTGTATCATTCAATATACCTTCACCGGTGCGAATAGTATCCTGCAAGAGTTCCGATGGACTTAACTGGTAGTGGATATTGTCAGAAAATTTGAGGCCCAGGTGAATTAATTTTTCAAGAGGAATAACAAAGACGGGGGCAGACATAAGCTAAATTTGTTTAATTACGCAATCGATTGCGTGTGCAAAAATAAGGGCTGGCAAAACAACCCCCAAACAGATGTTAGTTAAAGTGTGGGAAAGGCTCCATCTTTGCACGGTTTAAAAGGAATTTTACCCGGCTAAGCAGGTGATTTTGAAGGAGACATAAATTTTTCAACAAGGGTGATAAAAAAATGATTTTTTTAAAACAATTCTTTGCGTTATAAGCAGCCTGATTATCTTTAAAAACTTAAAAAACAGATCATGAAATACTATCCAGTAAAGCCTGAGTTATTTACAAAAAACCGGGAACGGTTTATCAATTCAATGCAGAAGAACTCCATCGCCATTTTTGTTAGTAATGATGAGGTGCCATCTAATGGAGATGCATTGTTCCCCTTTAAACAAAACAGTGATCTATTCTGGTTAAGCGGTGTAACGCAGGAAGATAGTATGGTAATTTTATTTCCTGATAATCCCGACCCAAAATTCCGTGAGGTGCTGGTGTTGGTTCGCCCTAACGAACTAAAAGAAAAATGGGATGGTAAAAGATTGAGGGTAAGCGAAGCACAGGCTACCAGCGGCATCAAATCAATTGTATGGCTAGATAGTATTGACGCTATGTTGCAAACATGGATCCATCTCGCAGATACAATTTACCTGGATACAAATGAAAATGATCGTAAAGCAAGTTTGGTACGTTCAAGAGATTACCGGTATGTTGATGAAGTAAAAAGCCGTTATCCTTTGCATAATTACCAACGAGCAGCAAAAATTATGAAAGAGCTGCGTGGCATTAAAACAGAAGAGGAAATAGAGATGATGCAAAAGGCAATTGATATTACTGATGTTGCTTTCAGGAGGTTGCTGAAATTTATTCGCCCCGGGGTAATGGAAAATGAAATAGAAGCAGAGATCTATCATTCTTTTCTTTCACAAAAATCAAATGGCCCTGCATACGGTAGCATTTTAGCAAGTGGTGACAGGGCTAGAACACTTCACTATGTTGCCAATAATGAAGAATGCAAAGATGGTGAGCTGCTACTTATGGATTTTGGTGCTGAGTACGGAGGATACAACGCTGACCTGACAAGAACAGTTCCTGTAAATGGAAAATTCACCCGCCGTCAAAAAACAGTTTACAATGCCTGTCTGCATTTACATGATTATGCAAAAAGTATTTTAAAACCCGGCATTACTATCGTTGATTACACAGATAAAGTAGGTGAGGAAGCGACACAACAGTTTTTGAAAATTGGTTTGTTGAAAAAAACAGATATAAAGAATGAAGACCCTGAGAACAGGGCTTATAGGAAATATTTATATCATGGTATTTCACATCATCTCGGTGTGGATGTACATGATCTGGGAACAAGAACGGCACCGGTAAAAGCAGGTATGCTGTTCACTGTAGAGCCAGGCATTTATATTGAAGAGGAAAGAATGGGAGTAAGAATAGAAAACAATATCTGGCTTACAAGAAACGGACATAAAGACCTGATGAAAAATATCCCCATTACTGTGGAAGATATTGAAGCCTTAATGAAAAAGTGATTTTAGTCTATGGTCAACAGACGACAGACCACAGATGTTTAAAATAATTTGAAATGCCTTTTAAGTTTGAAAAATTAAAAATCTGGCAGGCTTCGCTGGAAATTGCGGATGAAATTGACGAAATGATAAAGCTTTTTCCTGCCTATGAATTGTATTCACTTTCATCACAAATACGCAGGGCTGGCAATTCAATTTCATTGAATATAGTAGAAGGCTCAACTGGCCAATCAAACGCCGAATTCAAACGGTTTCTAAGATTTGCAAACAGGTCGGCTTTGGAAGTTGTAGGTTGTTTATATTTGGCAAAACGGAGAAAATATATTTCTGAAGACGGATTTACCAGCCTTTATAACCATATTGAAGAATTGGTAAAAATGATTCAGGCTCTAATTAATTCACTAAATGACTAATCAGCCAATCTGGTCTGTGGACTGTTGACTGTGGTCTGTTGACTAACAATGAAACAAATACCAAATTTATTTACACTGCTAAATCTTTTCTTTGGCTCCATAGCAATCATCCTGATCCTTCAAACAAACGAAGAGTTTGTTTCTTTGAGTGGAGAAGGTGTGAGTACTGTTCATCTTCCGGAAAAAATAACCTGGGGATGTTTATTCATTTTCTTAGCCGCTATTGTTGATTTTTTGGATGGATTTGTTGCAAGATTATTTAAAGCTACATCCGAAATGGGCAAGCAACTAGACTCGTTGGCTGATGTAGTAAGTTTTGGCGTGGCGCCGGGTATGATCTTATATCAACTACTTCGCATCAGTTTTGCAAGAGAAGCAGATGGATTGGATGCTTCAGTTGTTTGGTTATTTCCAGCATTGGTTCTCCCCTGTGCTACTGCGTGGCGGTTGGCGAAATTTAATATTGATACAGAACAGCAATTTTCATTTAAAGGATTGCCATCACCAGCATCAGGTTTATTTGTTGCTTCATTGCCGCTAATTATTTTTTATGACGAGATCGGTGTAACCGGTATTTTGTACAACAACTGGGTACTTTATTTGATCATACTCCTGCTTTCCTTTTTGATGGTATGCAATCTTCCGTTGATGAGCTTGAAGATCAAAGATTTTTCGGTGAAAAATAATCTTCCTAAATTCATTTTGATCGGCGTAGGAATAGTGTCTGCAATCCTTTTGCAATGGCTCGCTGTTCCCATTGTTATCCTTGCTTATGTTATCTTATCTTTGGCGCTTAAAAATAAAACGACATGACATATACAGTACAGGTAAAAGTGATGCCGCT
Source organism: Bacteroidota bacterium (assembly GCA_005882315.1). Lineage (NCBI taxonomy): Bacteria > Pseudomonadati > Bacteroidota > Bacteroidota bacterium. The sequence continues at coordinate 53,781 of VBAR01000001.1, read as the reverse complement.
AAAAGATTTGCTTGATCCACAGGGAAAAGCGGTAATGGGTGGCCTGCAGTCACTTGGTATAAATAATGTAGATGATGTAAGAATTGGAAAAAACATTACTATGCAGGTAAGTGCAGATACACCGGAAAATGCAAAGGCTATAGCTGAAGAAGCAAGTAAAAAATTGCTCAGCAATCCTGTAATGGAATATTTTGAAGTATCGGTAAACTAATTTGAAAATGTGCTGATGTGCGAATTTGCGGATGGGATATTTATTTGTACATTTTCAAATTCGCAAATTTGCTCATTGGTTCTGTATGCTATACCTTGTTCCCACTCCCATAGGCAATCTTAAGGATATTACTCTCCGTGCATTGGATGTACTGAAGGAGGTTGATTTAATTCTTGCTGAAGACACAAGAACAAGTTCACACTTGTTGAATCATTACCAGGTCACCAAACCACTTTCGCCGTATCATCAGCATAATGAACATAAAATTGTTCAGCATCTCGTTACCCAATTAAAAGAAGGGAAAAAAATTGCATTGCTGACAGATGCGGGTACACCCGGAATTTCTGATCCTGCTTTTTTACTGGTACGGGAATGTGTAAAAAATGATATTAAAGTAGAATGCCTTCCCGGGGCTACAGCTTTTGTTCCTGCATTGGTTAATAGCGGTATACCCACTAATCGCTTTTCATTTGAAGGATTTCTTCCTCTAAAAAAAGGAAGACAAACATTATTAAAAGAACTGGCAGAAGAAGAACGAACCCTGCTTTTTTATGAGTCTCCTATGCGTCTGGTAAAAACGCTGGAAGATCTTATTCAGTATTTCGGTGCAGATAGACAATGTTGCGTATCAAGAGAGCTTACAAAAATGTTTGAGGAAAATAAAAGAGGTACACTGGCTGAAGTATGTGAGCATTTTAAAAAGAAGGATGTGAAAGGGGAGATTGTGATAGTGGTAGCGGGTAAAGACTGAACTATTTAGCATCATTCTGAACTTCAATCACAACTTTCTTTTAAATAATTCATAAAGAGGTAACCATCCATCATCTTTACAGTACTCATAACACGAATTTTTCTGAAAATTGGTATTTTCACCCCCTACATTCATACACATGAAAAAAACACTTAGTGCACTTGCCATCTTGATCACAATTACTGCGCAGGCACAGAGTTTGTCTTTCGGAAAGAAAATGGTAGACACATTAGCTTCTTCTTATTTCTGGGGCCGGGGCTATACCAATGAGGGTATGAAAAAAGCGGGTGATTTTTTAGCAGCACAATTTCAGTCATACGGGTTATCGCCAATGAATGGGAAAAGCTTCATGCAAGAGTTTACACATTCAGTAAATACGTTTCCGGGGAAGATGGAAGTAACAGTGAATGGAAAGGAACTGGTACCCGGAAAAAATTATATCATAAGCCCTGAGAGTAAGGGGGTGAAAGGAGAGGGGAATTTAATGCAAGCAGATAGTGTGCAATTCGTAAATCAAAAAGATAAGTTGATCTTTATTCTGGAGAATAAACTTACCTGGTCGGTATCGCAGGAAGAGGTTGGTTTTACTTTAGTACAATTGGATAAAAAATCAGTTTCGCTACCGCTTAGTTCTTACAAAGTGAATATTGAAAATAAGCTTGAGAAAAAATTTAAAGCAAATAATATCTGTGCTATTGTAAAAGGAACAGCAAAACCTGATTCAATAATTTTTATCACTGCACATTACGATCATCTTGGAGGTATGGGAAGTAATACTTTTTTTCCCGGCGCTAATGATAATGCCAGTGGCGTTTCGTTATTAATGAACCTGGCTCAGTATTATGCAAAAAATCCACAGCGGTATTCAATCGGGTTTATTTTATTTGCCGGTGAAGAAGCAGGATTGCTCGGTTCAAAATATTTTACGCAAAATCCTTTAGTGCCATTGAAAAATATCCGTTTCCTTATTAATACTGATTTGGCAGGAACAGGGGAGGAGGGAATTACGGTGGTAAATGCTACAGAGTTTACAAAAGAATTTGAGTGGATGAAAAAAATAAATGATGAACAAAAGCTATTGGCTGCTGTTAATATAAGAGGTAAAGCTGCCAACAGCGATCATTATTTTTTTACAGAGAAAGGTGTACCGGCATTTTTCTTTTACACATTGGGTGGTATCAAAGCTTATCATGATGTTTTTGATAAACCGGAAACATTACCGCTGAACGAACATGAGGATTTATTTAAACTGATCATCGCTTTTAATAATAAACTGATGGGTAACTAACCTGTGAAATTTTAGAAATGAAAAAAATAATTATAGTTGTTCTTATCGCACTTCCTTTTTTTGTTCAATCGCAATCTTCGCAGATACAACCCGTATCAACTTACTGGCAGCAACGGGTAAAGTATGATATGACGATTGATATGAACGTTGAGACAAACCGGTTTGCAGGTAAACAAAAACTTGAATACTGGAATAATTCTCCTGATACATTAACAAGGGTTTTTTATCATTTGTACTGGAATGCATTTCAACCCGGCAGTATGATGGATGCCCGCAGCCAAAGACAGGGAACAATGGCTTCACCCCGAGGGGCGGATTGGGATACAAGAGTGAAGGATCGAATTGCCAGCCTGAAGGAAAATGAGATCGGCTACCAGAAAATATTTTCGTTGAAAATGAATGGCAAGCCACAAGCTTTTAAAGTGCTGGAAACAATCCTTGAAGTAACACTGGATAAGCCAATAGCTCCAAAAGCAAAAGTGATCTTTGAAATGGAATTCGAAGCACAAGTGCCTAAGCAAATACGTCGCAGCGGAAGGGATAATGCAGAAGGTGTACGTTTAAGTATGACCCAATGGTATCCCAAATTATGTGAGTATGATAAGGAAGGATGGCATCCCACGCCATATATCGGTCGTGAGTTTTATGGTGTATGGGGCGATTATGATGTGAAAATTTCAATCGATAAAAAATATATCATAGGTGCGACGGGATATTTACAGAATCCGGATAAAGTGGGTTATGGTTATGAAAAAGCAGGAACAACAGTCAATCGTCCTGCGGGTGATAAGTTATTCTGGCGTTTTGTAGCGCCGAATGTTCATGATTTTGCATGGGCTGCCGATCCAGAATTTATTCACCAGACAAAAATGATCCGGGATAGCCTGGTACTGCATAGCTTTTATAAAGTCAATCCCGATTCCATACGTAAGCAATACAATAATTTGCCGACCAACTTAAAAGCACAACTCGGCAATAATGCGGATAGTTATGTAAAACTTTACAGGGAACAATGGGAACGAGTATTGGATGAAGCGGCCTATGCTTTTCCATTTATTGATTCAGTATTTGGAAAATATCCTTACAAACAGTTTTCGTTTATCCAGGGTGGTGATGGTGGTATGGAATACCCGATGGCCACATTGATCAATGGTGCTGCAACGGATAATTGGTTGCATGAGATGCTTCACAACTGGTATTATGGCGTGCTGGCCACTAATGAATCTATTTATCCATGGATGGATGAGGGCTTTGTTACGTTTGCTGAAAATGTTGTGACGGCTTATTTTACGCAGGATACCAGTTTTGCCCATGGCCCTACTTATAACGCTTATTATAGTATTGTAAAAAGCGGTAAGGAAGAAGCATTGAGCACACATGCGGATCATTACAATCTGAATTATGCATATGGTATTGCTTCTTATATCAAAGGTGGAGTTTTTATGGAGCAGTTAGGATATATTACCGGGGCACCTGTACGGGATAAAATTTTATTGGAGTATTTCAAGCAGTGGAAATTCAAACATCCTGATATCACAGATTTTTTAAAGATTGCTGAGAAGCTAAGCGGCATGAAACTGGATTGGTATAAAGAGTATTGGATAAACACAACTAAAACGATCGATTATGCTATCGACAGTTTATGGAGTGATGGGACAGTAACAAAGATCCGTTTACGCAAAATAGGTATGATACCTATGCCTGTTGACTGTCAGTTAACATTTAAAGATGGTACAAAAGAAATGCATTATGTGCCGATGTATTTACAGTTTGGCGCTAAGCAAAATGAATGGGGTGATGCTGTTGCATTTAAAACCTATGATGCATGGAAATGGACACATGCTACTTATATTATTGAAACCAAAAGAAAACTTACCGATGTAGTGGTAGCAGAAATAGACCCGAGTTTAAGAATGGCGGATGTGGAAAGGAAAAACAATAAGATTGAGTTGAAGTGGTAAGGATTGAATAGAAAAGAGCCCCGGATTAAGAGGCTCTTTCTTACGATTAAGGGTTTTCGATTGCTTACTCTGATATGAAGAAGGTTTAACGGACATCAATGCTTTGCTCAGATAGGTGATGCAACAAAAAAACCTTAATCAAAGCTAAGTGAGTATCCCACACCGGACAATACCCACTTAGTGGTATTTTTTACCGTCCATAATACTTGTTTACAGCCTCTACCCGGTTGCCTACATGCAATTTCTCGTAAATATTATATACATGTTTCCGTACTGTTTCCGGGCTGATAAATAAGGATGCAGCAATCTCCTTATACATCATTCCTCTTGACAAATGTTCCAATATTTCCTTTTCACGGTGGCTGAGGTCATGCAGGTCTTTTTCAGCTTTTGCTTTTTCTGCTTTATTAGAAAAGGCTGCCACTACTTTTCTTGCAATCTGGCTGCTCATGGGTGCTCCTCCCTGGTAGAGTTCATTGATCGCTTCCATCATTTTTTGCGGAGGTGTTTTTTTGAGTATATAGCCACTTGCGCCGGCACTCAATGCATCAAAGATCTTTTCATCTTCTTCATACACAGTACACATCATAAAATTGGTAGCTGGCATTTTGGGTTTCAGTTCACGAACACAATCGATACCGCTTTCCACTGTGCCCAGGTTTATATCCATCAACACTACGTCGGGTTTCAAATTGGGTAACTCACGAATAGCTTCAATGGCTGTTGGAATAGAACCAATGCATTTATAGCCATCCGACAGGGAAATAATTTCCTCCAGCATTCGTCTCAGGTCATTGTTATCATCAACAATGGCCACTGTGATTTCTTTATTCATTTTCCAAAATTGAATGTAAATGACAAAATAAACAATACCACTTAGTGGTATTTTTTATATTCTATGCTAAGGTGTATTATTTTGATAACTTAGAAAAAACTCGCCTAAACGTATAATAGGAATTTGTCAGCAAAAAAAGGTTCAGGAAATATCTCAAACACGGGCATTACTTTCGGTCTCGTCCCGCTTTCATTGATCTCGTTTGTTAGATCCCCGCCTTTCAGGCATATTAAGCCAGGTTTTTGAATTGACTCCATGTTCCCAATTCCTGACTTCTGACTTTTTAAAAGTGGTTTGCTCCATTTCCACAATTCTTTCAGTGGGGCGACAGCTCTTGAAACCGCAAAGTCGAATTTCCTGTTTTTAATTTCTTCGGCACGGGTATGCTGGGTGGTGATATTTTTCAAACCGATTGCATCTGCTACGCCCTGCACAACTTTTAATTTTTTAGCGATGCTGTCAACCAAATGAAATTTTACTTCGGGGAAAAAAATAGCCAATGGAATACCCGGAAAACCACCGCCTGTTCCGATATCGATTATTTCTGAACCGGGTTCAAAATCAAAAATAGCAGCAATGCTCAATGAATGCAGCACATGTTTCTCGTAAAGCCCTTCAATATCTTTTCTTGAAATAACATTGATCTTACTGTTCCAGTCTTTATATAATTCATCCAATGCCTTCACCTGTTCCAGTTGCTGAGGTGTAAAATCAGAAAAGTATTTTAAGATAATTTCCATTGTAAACTACTAACTGTTTAAATCAAAACGTTTCTCCTTACTACTAACTCCTGACTCCCGACTGATCCTACCATTCATTCCTCGTCTTCCTGAACAATGTCGGTGCAAAGATGATATAGTAAAAAAACATCCAAAGATCAAAAAACAGGAACCATGGCCAGAGATCTTTTTCATCTAATTTTTTCATGGCAAAATAATAAATGGTGCCCTGTGTTAGCAAACGGATACCGAAAACGATCAAAGCCCACTGCCAGCTAAAAAAGATCAACGTAGCTGCCAGTAAAGGATAAAAAAGAAAATGAGTGGCGCTGTATAGACCCAGTAAAAATTTATGAATGGGTTTATAGAATTTTGAAGTTGAATAATGCCTTGTCTTCTGCCGCATCCATGTGCCAAATGAATTTTTAGGTGTGGAATAGGTCATTGCTTCTTTGTCAATTATTATAGCCGTATTTTTTCCCGTAGCAACTTTGTTGATGAACAGATCATCATCCCCGCCCGGAATATGATTGATGGATGAAAACCCTTTGGCCCGGAAGAATAGGTCTCTTTTGTATGAAATATTCCTGCCCACACCCATATACGGCAGCCCCGCTAATGCGTACGATAGATATTGTATAGCTGAATGAAAAGTTTCGAAACGAATCAGCTTATTCAATAATCCTTTTGTTTTATGGTAAGCACCATAGCCCAATACAATTTCTTTTTGCTCATCATAAGCAGCCTGCATTTTATATACCCAATGCTCACTTGAGGGCACACAGTCTGCATCGGTAAGCAGCAACACTTCGTGATTAGCTTCTTTGATACCTACACTCAGCGGATATTTTTTCCCGGTTATCAATTTGGCTTCCTGTGTAAGCCCTACTACCATTAGCCGGTCTTTAAAAGTTTTTTTTAACTCCTGTAAAATATATTTTGAATCATCCACTGAGTTATCGTTTACTACTACTACTTCATAAGTGGAGGAATACTCCTGTACCAATACCCCCGGAAGATTGCGGGCAAGATTTTCATCTTCATCTCTTGCGCAGATGATAACGGAAACAGGATGTTGCTGGGATTTTAGTCTCGGTTTTAATCTATACAAAGGCACACGTATAAAGAAAAAAAGATAATAAAAAAGCTGGATGAGTGTGACAGCGGCGAATACAAAAAATAGCAGTTCTGTCCAGTGAATCGAAATGGGTGGCATAGCGGCGAAGATAAAGAAGAGTTTCTGGTTTCTTGTTGCTTGTTACTTGTTTCCGGTTACAGGTTTCTGGTTATCTTGCGGACTTAGTATTTTGATGATGGCAGCACTGCAATTTGAAGTAAATAATATTGATAAAGAGTCAAAGGCAAGAGCAGGAAAAATAACCACTGATCATGGCGAAATTCTTACTCCCATCTTTATGCCCGTAGGTACAGTAGGCAGTGTAAAGACGATCACACAACAGCAGTTGAATGAAGATGTAAAAGCACAGATCATCCTTGGTAATACGTATCATCTCTATCTCAGACCCACTCTTGATGTAGTGGAGAAAGCTGGTGGTCTTCATCAATTCATGCATTGGAATAAACCTATACTCACAGATAGCGGGGGCTACCAGGTTTTTTCTTTAGCAGGAACAAGAAAGATAAAAGAAGAAGGTGTCACTTTTCAAAGTCATATTGATGGCAGCAAACATTTATTTACACCCGAAAAAGTAATGGATATACAGCGAAGTATTGGCGCTGATATTATTATGGCATTTGATGAATGTCCTCCCGGGGGCAGCGATCATAAGTATGCTAAAAAAAGTATGGAACTTACACATCGCTGGCTCGACCGCTGTTTTAATCAGTTTAATGCAACGCAGGATAAATACCAGTACACACAAAACCTTTTTCCGATAGTGCAGGGTGGCGTGCATAAAGATCTGCGAAAAGAAAGTTGTGAATACATCGCTTCAAAAAATGCAACAGGTAATGCGATCGGCGGCCTCAGTGTAGGTGAGCCGGAAGAAACAATGTATGATATCTGCAATTGGTGTTGTGATCATTTACCTCAAAACAAACCCCGCTACCTGATGGGTGTAGGAACACCGTGGAATATTTTAGAATGCATCAGCATGGGTATTGATATGTTTGACTGTGTAATGCCAACCCGTAACGGCCGCAATGCAATGCTCTTTACTACGCAGGGTGTTATTAATATTGACAACAAAAAATGGGAGTATGATTTTTCTCCGCTTGATGAAGGGCTGGATTGTGAAATGAGTAATTATTACAGCAAAGCCTATCTCCGTCACTTAATGAAGTCAAAAGAAATATTAGGATTGACAATTGCCAGCATTCACAACCTTACTTTTTATCTCTGGCTGGTAACTGAATCGAGGAAGAAGATTCTAGAAGGAAGTTTTAATAGCTGGAAAAATGAAATAACAGGAAGACTTCAACAACGTTTATAGTTACAAAGCCATTATTCTCTCTACATCAAAATACTACTTTCGTGGTATTGCCTTCAGTTGTATATACTCCTAATTTTAAATAACATATTCCTTCTCCCTGTAAAACTCTTTCCTGTTATTTGAATGTTATGCATGATGGTTTGCACACATGATGATTAAATCTGTTTTCTGTAGTCATTAAAATAATTTTTATGTTTTATAATACGGTACTGGATGTTTTCATCGGTTTAATTTTCGTTTTCCTGTTATACAGTTTACTTGCCACCATTCTGCAGGAGTTTATAGCTACACGATTTTCTTTGCGTGGCCGCATGTTGCAAAAGGCATTACGTCGTATGTTGGAGGATGGTGATAACAATGCTAGTAAGTATGGAGTAGTAAATTATTTTATTGAAGCGAAGGAAAATATCAGCCGTTTTCTTAAACCAATTAGGGAAGGGGAGAATCTGATCAAAGAATTCTATAATCATCCTTCTATTAAATATCTCGGCGAAGGGAAACTATTTAAGAAACCCAACTACCTGCATGCTCATAACTTTTCACAAACCATAATTCATTTGCTTCGTGGGCCGGATTATGATGGCCGAAGCCAGAACGAGTCTGAATTAATAAAAAAAGAATTAGAAAACCCCAATACCATTATTAACCCGGAAACTTTAAGCCAGCTCAAATTGCTTTTTGCTGATGCCCGCCAGGATAGTTATGTTTTTAAGCATAAGCTGGAAGAATGGTTTGAAGAAACGATGGAAAGGACCGCCGGTTGGTATAAAAAACAAACGCAGGTAGTGTTGATTTTTATAGGTTTTAGTTTGGCCTGGGCGTTTAATGTCGATACGATCGCTATTTCTAAAATCCTGATGAAGGATAAAAAAGTCCGCGAACAAATGGTAGAACTCGCTGTGAGCAAGCAGAAAGAGTATGGGTCAATATTAGACTCTGTTAGAACAACTGTAATTCGAAAAGAAATAAAAGATAGTAATGGAACTACTATAACTATCGATTCCATTGTAAAATCAAAGCCATCAGTTGACTTCCTGGACTCAGTTAAAAATAACCTGATGAAAGACGCAAAGGATGTACAGGGAATTCTGGGGCTTAGCGGTATTCCTGATGAAGCAGATTCGATGCAATGTTTAAAATCGGTAGAGGCATTGGATGCTGCAATTGCAAAGGAAACAAATGCTACAAGCCGGAAAAGACTGGGTAGCCTGCGGCAAAAAATTTACTACAGTTGCCTGAAAGAAGGAAAAGTAAGATCACCTTATCAGACAAGCGATTTTTTAAAAATTATCGGATGGTTGATCACAGCATTGGCCATTTCCCTTGGTGCACCATTCTGGTTCGACTTATTGAACAAACTGGTAAAGATGCGGGAGTCAGGTCCAAAAGCAGGTGCTTCAACTTCAGGGAGTAATAAAACAGCTACAACTCCTGTAAAAGATAATTCTAACAAAGACATAAGAGGATAAAATTTGAAAGCAATACTTAAATACCCCTTGTTTCGTCGTACAGCTCCTACCAACGAAGTAAAAGCAAATGACTTTTTACCTGAAGGGTCTGTAATAGATGTGGAGGAGATCATCAACGGGACGGCCATTGATGGTATCTCAATATGGCACAGAGCTAAGGATGGTTTTTTTTATTGGGGAGGTGGTGTGATAGAGATGCAAGAAATGTCAGCAATTATTGAAAGGAAATCTTCATGGATAACTTCATTAGGTCTCGAACATATTTGGGACAGAGTTGGAGAAAAAGGGGCCAGGGCAAAAATTGCTATTCTGGATTCGGGATACAATATTGATAATTCTGATTTATCGGAAGCAGTAAAGGATTCTAAAGTTTTTTTTGCTTCGGTTGCCGGAAAGATTATTACTGTTCATGATACTTTCGGACATGGTTCACATTGTGCTTCATTAATTGGAGGGAGAAATAAAAACTTTATAACAGGATGTGCACCAGAGTCGGAATTATATATTGCCAAGATCTGCTCACAAGGTTCGGTTAGAAGTTACTCAATAATGGTAGACGCAATCAAATGGGCGATTGAAAAAGAAGTAGATGTAATATCCATAAGTTACGGGGGCGAAACTTCTGATGATGATCTGGAAAATATTATTGATAAGGCAGTTAATGAACACAATATAATTGTGATTGCATCTATTGGCGACTTTATTAGAGACACAGCTAATATGCCATGCTTTCCTGCTCTTTTTAAAAATTGTATTGCTGTTGGAGCCACTAATGAAGCAGGTAAGATATCTTCTGTTACAATCAGTAATTCTAAAACTCTTATTAATGCGCCTGGTGAGGATATTCCTGGTTTTTCACTTGGCATGGCACCGGAACCAATGACGGGCACATCTCAGTCATCCGCTATAGTAGCGGGGATAGCGGGATTGATCATTTCAAGACATAAGCAATTGCAAAAACAATATACCGTTGCATCTATTATCAATTTAATAATTCAAAACGCTGATGATATTCAGGATGTTCCCGGGCAAAAATTAATATCGCCGAAAAAAATATTCTCCAAAATTTAAAATTACGATAATGAGAAAACTGTTATTTATAGCATTCATTATTCTTTTCGGTGTTTCTATAAAAACATCAGGCCAAAAGGAAAGCAGATCACAGGTTGGAGATGCGCTTTTTATACGAAATAAATGTTTTAGTGAGGATGATGGATTATTTAAAAACAGGGAGGACCTTTTTGCTGTTTTGAAGTATTATTATCCAGGTATTAATTTGTCGACAACAGAAATAAAGAAGAACCCTTTTTTTAAAGAATTTACTCCTGAAATTGTTCCTCAATCAATAGTCGGGTCGATTTTTAGCGGAGCATTATCTTCAATTGGCTCAGCCGATGTCACACAATTCGCAGATGGGTTAGCCAAATTCCTGGTAAAGCGAACTAAAGAAGAATTGTCGGCAGCTTTTTTTAACCAATTTAAAGAAGACTTGAACAGTGATAAGTATAGCGATCTGCGGATACTGTTTCCGCAGACAGCAAGGCTGCTTAACCTGATCGATGAAAAAATTTATCAGTTCTCCGCTTATCTTACAGAATTGCGTGAAGCATTTATAATTGATTTAAATAGTATCCCTTCTTCGGCTTTAGTGGTTATTAATCTTCCCAAGTACAACGATTATTTTAAAAAACATCCTGAATTTAAAAAAGCATTTCAAACCGGATTATTTCTTTCAAACCTCATCCTGCAGAAAGATTCATTGCGCCATATCGGGAATATTGTAGAGGCGATGCCAATTGATCAGTATTTTTCTTTGGGTAATAAAACTACTTACGATACAGCTATCAATGGGGGGCTAAAAACGCTTCAGCTATTATCCAATTCATTACGTTCTTTAGATACAACCGGAACAGCATCAAAAACACAACGCTATTGGGTATCTGCTGATTCACTTTTTATGATGCTGAATGACCTTATAACATTTAAGATATATCTAGGGCTGGTATACCAAGAAGCGATCAAAAAAAATATTTGTTACCCGACAAAAGTTACCCTTATCAGATTGCTGGATGAAGCGGCTGGTCAAATTGCGAAAATCGAGGAAATTAAAAATACACTTACTGATTTTTATGCAGCAGTAAATGCGTATGATGATTATAAAAAACAATGGAGCAATATAAAACTGGGCTTCCAAAAAGACAGTATCCGGCTTTATACATACGGATTGTTTACTTCTTCTTTTTCTATCATTGAAATGGGTTTGCAATTACCTTTTAAATTCAGCAAGAAAACAGTGAGTGCAGTTACCAATACATTTATACCTATTTTGAAAGATGCTGGGGATATTTTTATGTATGTCAACCAGAAAAAATACGGTCCGGCAACTTTGTCGTTGGTTAAATTGTATAAGGACATTTTTCACGATGCGGATCAAGAAGAAAAAAAGGAATTTGGAATGGTTAAATTGATAGCACATCTCAGCACTTATGGGTCATTTATATCTCAAGTGGCTAAAGCAGAAAGCTCCGACCAGGTTGCTGATATCATAGCGAAAACAGTATTGCCCACGGGCAGTTCATATATAAAAAAGCATTCAGTGTTTAATATTGCATTACAAGCTTATACAGGATTTTATGGGGGACAACAACGACAAGCTACTGACTCTACAAAAATTTCGGCTGCAGGTGTATATGCACCAGTGGGTATTTCTTTAAGCTGGGGATCGAAAACTCACAAGAGAAACGGCGATAAAAAAGACCCATCTTCTTTCTCTGCTTTCTTTTCAATAATTGATGTAGGCTCACTGGTATCATATCGCTTTTCTAATACTAACGATTCATTAGCAAATGATATAGAGATTAGACTAAACCAAATATTGGCGCCAGGTCTTCATTTAGTTTACGGGTTCCCTAAATGGCCAATCTCATTTGGCATCGGGGCTAATTGGACGCCGCTGCTTACCAAAGTAGAAACAAACGCAATCAGTGTATTGAATATTGATACAAGACCATTCAGATGGCAGGCCTTTTTAGCAGTGGATATTCCATTCCTGAATTTTTATAACAAACCAAGATGATTTTTTCAATATTTTAAGTATAGCTTGAAGCGCTTCTACTTCAAGCTATACTTTATAAAGACTATCTTTTCTTCTTTCACACATCACCAACAGTTTTTCAGTTACTTTTGGGCGCAAATAAGCTAAAATGGGTAGGCATTTGACCCATCCGACTTATTGACTTTTATTTCATGCATAAACTCGACTGGTATATACTGAAAAAATTCGTCGTCACTTTTATTTTCTGTATGCTGCTGTTTACCATTATTGCAGTAGCAGTGGATAGCAGCGAAAAGACGGATGATTTTGTAAAAACAAATCTAAGTACAGCACAAATCATCAAGCAGTATTATTTTGGGTTTGTGCCTTTTATATGGGGGTTGCTTTTCCCGCTGTTTGTTTTTATTGCGGTAATATTTTTTACCAGCCGTATGGCTACCCGCAGTGAGATCATTGCTATACTGGCAAGTGGCACCAGCTATAACCGTTTTTTGCGTCCTTATATTATCGGTGGAATATTGCTTGCTGTTACGCTTTGGTTTGGTGCCAGGTATCTTATTCCTAAAGCCAATGGAATTAAGGCAAGTTTCCAGACAACTTATTTCGACAAGAGCGACCCCACTAAGAACCGGAGTTTTTCAAGTTGCTATAATTGTTATTACAAACGGATAGACTCCATTACTTATGTTGGTATTAAGGAATGGGATACGGCTAATAAAATATCCCGCAGTTTTTTTATGGAGAAAATAAAAAATGGAAAAGTAATTTATAATCTTCGTGCCAGTACGTTGAAATGGGATACTACAGGAAAAAGAAACCGCTGGTTGGCACAGGCTGTAGTGGAAAGGTTTGTTGACAGCATCGGTGAACGTATTAACAGTGTGTCTGAGATGACCATCAAAATGACTATTAAACCGGAAGAACTGCGAAGAGATGAATACCTGAAAGACAAACTAAGCACACCGGACCTGACGGCATTTATAGAAAGAGAGGAACTGCGTGGCACAGAAGGTCTGAGTGTGATGAAGGTGGAACGCTATCGCCGAACTGCCAGTGCATTTACAGTTTTCCTATTAACGATCATTGGTGTGGTGATAGCAAGCCGAAAAACCCGAGGAGGTAGTGGCCTGCATCTTGCATTGGGTATCACCATCGCAGCATTATTTATTCTTAGCGACCGGTTCTCCACTGTGTTTGCTACCAAAGGAAATTTTCCTCCGTTACTGGCAGCATGGATGCCGAATATTGTTTTCGTATTTGTAGCCTGGCGACTTTACCTGAAGACACCAAAGTAACCAGTTGAATTTTACCCGAAAATTTCATTGAGTAATCCCGCAAGGCGAACACCACCTTTCAGCAATTGGCTATTGAGCATATCTACATGATCAAAATTATATCGGTAGCTGAGTTTGGGCTCTGGTCCGCTAACACTTGCATATACTTTTCCTGCCAGCGTATAGGATTCGTAAAACCATTCACTCATCGGCTGCTGCTGCCACTGATTGCGTTGTGTTTTGGTAGTGTGGTTGATCGATCTTACATATTCTGAATAACTCAGTTTCTGAAATTCGATCAGTTTTTCATCCCACAGGCTATGCAGGTTGGTGTTCTCGCCGAACCATTGCAGGCGGACATTGTTTCCTCCCCGGTCTTCAAACTGGCCCACATGCAGGGGCTGATGAATATCGCCGCAAATATGAATAAGCATTCGCAGGTAAAGTTGTTTTTTATCAGCAGGCAATTGTTTATTCTTCAATTCAGCAATCAGGAAATTCATTTTAGTCCACGCATCAGTGGTAGTGTCGTTTTGTAAACGGGTATTGAATTCGGCTTGTGTTAAACCCTGTTTGACATTGACATAATGCCAGGTCCCCAAATAATTATAAGTGGAATCTGATTTTATAAAATCAGCCCAGTTGCTGGTTATAGCAATCGATTCATTACCGAGAATTTCACTGATAGCTGCTTTTGCTTTTTTACTGAGATAGCTATCAGCAATTTCTCCGACTATACGATGACCTGTCGGTCCCCACCAGGCAAATGATGAATTTAAAATAAACAGGAAAGCTAAGGCTGCGAATATTCTTTTCAGGTGCATATAAAAATATTTTCCCGGCGAAGTTAGTTCTACAACAGCAAACATGATTACCACAGATAAAATATAAGTAAGTAGTTTTATGCACCCGGCTCCCAGCCCTTAGCCCTGCCAAGTATAAATCTTACCTGTTTAGTATTTATGCTTTTAAAGCAAATAGACCAGGGCATATTTGGGACTGCCATTGCAGGCATTGTTTTTCCGAGAGATTGCCAGTTTGAGGATGCTACCTCCGGGTCTGAACCACCTGCATAGCGGATCAGGTCCATTTTAAAATTGACTCCATCATCTCCAACGTATTCGGCAAAAATTTCAATTTCATATAAATGGCCATCATCACCACGTAAACGGGTTTCAAATTTTTTTGTATCTCCTTCTTTTAGTTTCAGGTCGTACTGCCGGATGCCGGATTGTGAAATAACAGCGCAGAGAATTTCTTTTAATTTTTCAAGGCTGCCGTCATATATAAAATGACGGAAAGGTCTTAAGTCAAAAGGAACTGAATCAATGGAGTCGGAAATCAGAACAACCTGGTTGCTGTTTTTAAAGCTATGCGCAATTCCGAGTTCATAATACACATTCGGGTTCTGCACATTTACAACCACAATTACCAAGCTGGCTTCGCCGATTTTTTCCATCACATCCGTCATTACATAACCGGGGTGATCAAACTCATCGGCACGTTCGCATTTTAAATTAAATGGTGAAGATTCAGCTGTTTCTTTAATCAACTTCCATTCCGGGTCAAATCTCGGGTCAAACGGCATCAATACAAAACAGAGGCCCGGATCGGTTAGCGGCTTATTAGCCCCGAAAAATTCTTTGGCATACATAGGTGGTCATTTAAAAATTAATAATATGCCTTAACCTGGTTTACTAAAGTTATGTATTTCGCGAATGTAAAAATGATTTCAGCCGGGATTTTAAATCAACGGTACTATTGTAAATGATGGTGCAGTCTGTTGTACCGCCGATTGTGGTAGAATGTTCTGCGCCGACGGCTCTCAGGTAAATGATAGTTTTCTTCTTTGCTTTTGCATAACCCACTTCAATACCGATGCCAATGGCCTTGTCTGAAACTTCAGCAATCAGTAAATCACATTTATTGATCTCAGCGAATGCAGCCTGCATCATTTCTTTTTCCTGCTTAGCATCGAAATTATAATTATCAACAAAGACAAAAGGGATAATCGAATATTGTTTCAATACTTCTTTGATTGCATCAAGTTCGGTTTGCAGTTGTTTTCTTTTATTATAGCTGATGGCGATATAAGCTTGCATGAGGGAAAGATAAAAAAATACAAGGCGTAAATTCAAAACATCTTTCATTATTCATGTCTGAATTATTTCTTTAAGGTATAAGTAAGCATTAAAAGTCCGTTGGGATATGTTTTAGTATCAGTTAAATTAAGCCAGGTTCTTTCATTAATATTTTTAAATAAGGGTGTGCCGCCTCCTAGGATTATTGGATGAACAGCTAGTATCAATTCATCCACCAATTCCATATTCATTAGTTCGGAAATAATTCCTGCGCCTCCGAATAACCAAATATCTTTTCCTTCACTGCTTTTTATTTCTTCCACCTTGGTTTTTATATCACCTCTTAGCAATACAGCATCTTCCTTAACTGTATCAAGTGTATTAGAGAAAACATATTCTTTGAGTTGAGGAAAACCGGGTGGCAGTTCATCTTGCACAGCTTGTGTAAGGTCATAACTTTTACGGCCCATGAATACTGCATCAATACGTTTGAAAAAATCAGACATACCATAATCCTGGTCTGTAAAACACCAGTCATACTCACCTTTTGGGCCATTAATAAATCCATCCAGGCTGACAGCAACTTGCAGAAGAAGTTTACGCATATAGGAAAGGTAAGAATTATATATGCATGTCTAATTCGTTTCGCATACTAATATTATTCCATTCTTTTTATCCGGGTAAAATCAATGATCCTTCTTGTTTTATATCCCAGCAACTCATAAATTTTTATGGCCCGTTCATTATCAGAACCTGTATGCAGAAACGGAATGATGCCTGCTGCTAAATTTTTATTGCTTGTATGTGCAACAAGCTGCTGCGCATAACCACGTCCTGTAAAATCCGGATGAGTAACCACAGCGCTTATCTCTGTTAATCCATTCATTCGCATTCGTTCCCCTGTCATGGCAACCAATTCGCCATTTACACGGATGCCATAATAATCTCCCATGAGCCTTGTGCCCCGAAGATAATAGCCGGGCAATGTTTTATTAATTAATGCGATCATCTCGTCATCATCTTTTTCACTTAAAGTTTGTATTGGAGTTGTAATGTTTGTTTTGATCTCAGTCTTGCAAACCATCTGTGCACAGGGTAAAACTGTTTCAACAAAATAATTCGATGGTAATCCAGAGAACTCTCCAATAAGAAAAAAAAGATTCTTCAGGTTGCATCCAGTTATCCATTTCAGAAAATGCATCTTTTTTATTGGGATCAAAAGCAGCAAAAGAAACAATTGCCGGCTGGTAGCGTTTGAATGCATCATTGCCGATAGCAAAATGCTTATGTGTTTCCTGTAAAGAATGCCAGGCAGGGTTGTCGAGTTTATAATAGCTGGTTGAATTCAATTTTTGTTTCTAAGATCAACTAAAATACAAAGGAAAAAAATAACCATTACTTCCTTTGTTATTTCAGAGGATAAACAAAGTTTTTCTGATGTTGCGCCGGATATTTTTTGTAAACACATGTTGTGGATTATTTGTCTAGTAAAGTAAAACTGATTAGTTAACCTAAATGTCTGTGTTTCATTCAAAAGTTCAGGATTGATGGAATAGGCACAGTGTTTGGCTTATGACCAATGAATAAATTAACGTTAAACAAAAACCAGTTTATGAAAAAGTCAATATTTATACGCACAGCAGCAATTGGAGTCTTTTCATTTTTTATACTCGCCGGTTGCAACAAAGAAAGTATTAATGAAAATAAAACTACCAATAGTAGTAATAGCGGTTCTAGTTTGGTAGCCGGTGATGATCCGGAAGGTTATGGTTCAGTTACTGGTACTATTTTACCACCTGATGCAAAAGCCACAGTTTATTTATACGGAAATGTTACGCTGAAATTATTTTTATCTGAGAAAGGGGAAATATTACCCAACTCAGTGCCTGCAGGAGATTATGATGTAAGGATTGTACCGGCTAATACAGCTTACAGTGTTTATGTTATTAATGATATAAGAGTAACTGCTGGTGCAGTAACAGATCTTGGAATAATTACTTTAAAATAATTGTTTATTTAGTAATGTTCAAAACCTGTCTTCTGTTGCAAAATAAGGTGAAAGTTTTGGTCGGTTAATGGTGATGGCATGTCTAATTTAAATATAAACCGTTTTCAAGAATTTATAAAAGGGAGATTAGAGTCTCCCTGCTACTTCAAAATTTCTTATTCTACGTTGCTTTCTAACTTATCAAACGATGACTGCCATCCGGCAATACAATCATCCGCTATTTCAACTGGAAGACCGGCATGTTGAAGCGTCATATTTGTTTTTCTATCTACTTCTTCAAATTCTACTGTTATCAGAAGCTCCTGATCCCATTCCCCGGGCATATTATAAAAAGAAGCAGGAACTATATTGCCTTCGCTATCGGCAAAACTGTCTGTCAATACAATTTTTCGCAGGGGTATAATTTCTTTATACCTGCCTGTTGACCAAATTTCTTTTCCATCTGCAGACTTCATGCAACTTAAATATTTGCCACCCACTTTAAAGTCAATTATGCACTCAGGGCAGGTATATTCTTTAGGACCCCACCATTTTTTACAATCGTCCGGGAATGTCCATGCTCTCCAAACTGTAGTAATTGGAAGATCAAACAATCTTTTAATTGTAATTGTTTTTTGTTTTCCTGCTGTTGCAACGTCGTTACTTGTTGTCATGACATTTGATTTTATTTATTCTACACTACGAAAGTCATGCCTTAATCGTAATAATTGTTACACAATTTGAGGAAAGAATTACATCGGTCACAGATTTGGATACATTATTTTTTCGTTTTCTGTCCAAGTCCCCAAAGCCTTTCGTTGGTTGCTTCATCAATAAACCACAAAGTTTTAGTTGTAGAGTCAATAACACATTTACTGGATAGGTAGTATTTGATTTCTTTAGGGTCAGTGTCAAGCCAATTAAGATACAAAGTGTCATTAGTTTGAGAATATCGTCCAATGTTTTCTCCTTGTTTAATGCTTACTATAAGCCATAATTTTTGATAGAATTTGAAATAACCGTTCTCTTTTAAAAGCAAATACCCGTCCTGAAGTTCGTTCGCCATTCCTGTATATGTTGCAAGAATTTTTGATTTCCTGTATTTTCTTTTGTCAAAGCTTTCGTTAGTAGCCGCACAAGAAGAAAGTATCAAGGCAAGAAGAAAATATTTAAGAGTCATTTTTTTCATTTTGCCTTTATATTGGCTTTAATTGCGGGTTCACTTTATCAAAATAAACCTCATAATCCTTATCATATTCAAGATTTGTAATTCTAGAGAATCCACAATTGTCAAAGCATATTCTCAAATAATTTATGAATGTCGTGTTATGTTCTTCGTATAGAAATTGTCCGTCAATACTTGGTGTTGGTGTGAGTTGCAAAGAATAAGGTTGTCCACCACTAATATTGTCTTTATGTAAATAGTCAGCTGAAAGTTGCAATGAAACAAAGCCATCATCTTCATAATAATCTTTCATGTTGTTTAAATTGTATCTATCTGATACTTCTGCAACAAGGTCGTCAAGGCTTACTATTTGTATCGGGTCTGCACATTCCCAAATAAAATCTTCGTTGGTATCATAGTCCCACCAAAATTACAAGCACCAACAATTCTATAAAACATTTTCAGAGACAGCGGCACAAACCCAAAAGGTTTAACCGCAATTTCTAACTTCTCCAAAAATTGTTCGGTGTTCGCCAAAGGTTTGACTAATGGACGTTGAAAATTATATTCAAATCTTGTCTTGAAGAGATAGTCGATGTTTTTAAGTTCGGAATAAATTATCTCAAGATTATACGCAACTCTTTGAAAAGTTTCTGTCAACACTTTTTCAATGTCCTGCAAATTGGCTGGCAAAAATGCGTCTTGTCCCAAAGCGTAAATATCTTGGTAAACTTGTTCTGTTTGTCCATTAATGTATCTGTCGTAAAGTGTCATACTTGAAGTGGTCGAAATAATGGCGGCTGCTAATTTATTTATGTAATGCCTTCTTCCAAATTTAAATTAATTCCTAAATCATTGCCGAACAGAATTCCTTCAGCCCAAAGGCTGCCGGATAAAAGTGGCACCGAAGCGAAGCGGAGGTATAGTCCCGCTTGCAGCGGGATAAACTCCAGCCGGAACTGAAGCTGATCAGTATCATCCTGCCCACAGCCCCAAATCATTTTCCAAATTTTGCCACCCACCCTTCATCTGTTACCTTTGAGGCAATCCAACGAAATTACTCCACAGACTATAAAAGCAATTTAAGATGGGCGTTTTAAAAGATACGTTTAAGCAGAAAGCAGATGCGGCCGGCGCCGAAATAAAAGACATACTGAAAGAGCATGGCAATAAAGTAATAGGAGAGGTGACACTATCGCAGGCCTACCAGGGTATGCGTGGCATTACCGGGCTGGTAAGCGAAACTTCATTGCTCGATTCGCAGGAAGGTATCCGCTTCCGCGGTTATTCCATTCCTGAACTGCGTGATAAACTGCCTAAAGCTCCCGGTGGTTCGGAGCCATTGCCAGAAGGGTTGTTTCACTTAATGTTGATTGGAACCTTACCGACACAGGATGAAGTGAACCACGTTACCAATGTATGGCAACGCCGCAGTCATGTGCCGAGCCATGTGTTTGAAGCGATCGAGGCATTGCCAGTAAGTAGCCACCCGATGACGCAGTTTGTAGTGGCCATTATGGCGTTGCAAACAGAAAGTCATTTTCAGAAACGCTATTCCGAGGGCATGAATAAAAAAGATTATTGGGATGCTGTGTTTGATGATTCTATGGACCTTATTGCCCGCCTGCCCCGTGTGGCTGCTTATATCTATCGCCGCAAGTATAAAGATGGAAAGCATATTCAACCGAATGGTTTGCTTGACTGGGCCGGCAATTTTGCCCATATGCTCGGTTATGAAAATGAAGAGTTCAAAGAACTGATGCGTTTATATATGACCATTCATGCCGATCATGAAGGTGGTAATGTGAGTGCACATGCTACACATTTGGTGGGTAGTGCATTAAGCGATCCCTATTTGAGTCTTGCAGCTGGTATGAACGGGTTGGCTGGTCCTTTGCATGGCCTCGCTAATCAGGAAGTGATAAAATGGATATATGAAATGCAGGAAGAACTGAATACCGATCTACCTACAAAAGATCAGATCGCAGAATATGTAAAGAAGACATTGAGCCAGGGAAAAGTGGTGCCGGGTTATGGTCATGCCGTGCTGCGCAAAACCGATCCACGTTTTACTGCACAGATGGAGTTTGGAAAAAAACATATGCCGGATGATAAACTGGTGCAGACTGTATGGAATGTGTATGATACAGTGCCACCGATATTACAATCTCTAGGTAAAATAAAAAATCCGTGGCCAAATGTGGATGCACATAGTGGTGCATTGCTTGTACATTTCGGTATGAAGGAATTTGATTATTACACAGTGCTGTTTGGTGTAAGCCGTGCACTCGGTGTAATGGCCAGCCTTATCTGGAGCCGTGCATTAGGCTTCCCGATTGAAAGACCAAAATCAGTTACGACTGAGTTGGTAAAGAGATGGCTGAAGGGAGAGGATAATATTTGGGGGGAGTGAGTTTTTGAATGATGAACTATGAGCCTGCCTGCCGGCAGGCAGGTTATGAATTATAAATGAATCCTGGTTTTGCCGGGATTTTTTATTTAACCGCAAAGACGCTAAGAGCCGCTAAGTAAGCAAAGGAATTTACAATAGTCGAAATCTCTTTGCGTCTATGCGATAAACTTTGCGCCTTTGCGGTTAAATTTTTATGGACTTAGCTTTATGCTACTATCATCGTCTGTTGCGTCGCACACTTGTACGTTCTGTTCGCTATTCGGCTTATTCTCCTGGTGGGAGAATAATTTTTTCCTTTCGTTTTGCTTCTTTTTGTTCTGGCGATAAATTTCTTTCATAATCATAGATCGCATTTTCCCATTCCCCATATGCAGCATTGGGTATTACAATAAATTTTTTGCCCCATTCAGCTTTTACTTTATCTGTTTCGGCAAAGCGATCAGTTATGTTCTTCTTTTCAAATGCCTGCATAAAATCATTCAGGTTATCGCCCAGCAACATTACTACATTGTATTTTTTCATCACCAGTTGACGCCTTGCTTCTTTGGAAGAGGTACCGGATAAAAAGAGCATATGAGCAGCATCAGCGTTCGGTAATTTTAATTTTTGCAAATTGAGTAGAGTGCTTTTTACTTCAGTTGTATCCCGGTTGCTGATATAAAAAATGGTGATGCCTTTTTGTTTTGCTTTTTGTAAAAACTCAACAGCGCCGGGTACGCCGGTCGCCGCTGACTTATCTGTCCATTCCTTCCACGATTTGCCGGTATAAGGTTGGTTATTGACGATCAATTCGGCTTGCTGGTAACTATTATCGAGTATGGTCTCATCAAGATCAGTAATGATAGCTCTCCGGGTGTTTGTTTTTGGCAACATACTTAATCTTAAAGCAGCGAGATTAAAAGCCTGGTAGCATAATGCACGGTATTCAGCGGCCCGCTGTTGAAAAAGGATCGGGTACTCTTTCATTTTAAACTCGCAGGAATCGGTGCATGTGTTGTTTTGAGCAACCAGCATGCTTATCATTAAAATGAAAGTGCAGCTAAGCAGTAGTTTTTTCATGATCAAAACTATTTGATGAATAAAAAAATATTTATTGCAATGAGTAGTAGTTTATAACAAGGCCCTGTCTAAATGTGTATAACCGCCATCTACATATATTAATTGACCGGTAGTATGAGATGATTTTTCTGAAAGCAGGAACGCAACCATATTGGCAATTTCTTCAGCAGTTGTCATTCTTTTTCCCAAAGGAATTTTATCGGTGATGGATCTTAGTTTTTCTTCGGGGTTGGGTAGTGTCTTGATCCATTTATCATATAAAGGAGTGTAACATTCTGCTACTTCAACAGCGTTTACTCTTATTCCATATTTCAACAGATCAACTGCCCATTCTCTTGTGAGTGCATTGCGTCCGCCATTGCTGGCAGCATAAGCAGAAGTATTGCCTTGTCCTGTTACGGCCACTTTGCTCCCGATATTTACAATGGCGCCTTTTGATTTTTTCAATTCAGGCAATGCATGATGAACGATAAGATAATAATGCACCAGGTTTTTATGCAGTGATGCAATGAATTTTTCATAATCACCGGTTTCAATACCTACGCCGTCGTTTACACCGGCATTATTAACTACTCCGTCAATACGACCAAATTTTTTTATCGTTTCATCTACTGCTTTTTTACATTCATTGGGATCGGTGAGTTCAGCTGCTACTGCAAAACCATTTGCGCCGATCTCTTTCAGTATTGCTTCATTGTCATTAGCATTTCTGCCTACAACTACAGGAATAGCTCCTTCTGCTGCCAATACTTTTACAATGCCAGCACCAATTCCCTTGGCGCCACCTGTTACAATAATGATCTTGTCTTTTAAATGTAGATCCATATTTATGAGTTATTATTTTTTTTGTTCTCCGGCCTGAAGGCCGGAGCAATTCAGGCTGGAGCAATTCAGACTGGAGCAAGTTAGATTTTTTTGCCCTGGCCTTTAGGCCGGGGATATAAAATACAAACAAAAATAAATTGGGCTTTAGCCCACAATCTCTTTCAATTATAAGTTATAAAACGCAACCGCATTTTCTCCAAATACTTTTTGCCTGTCGTCTTCAGTAAAATTTTCCATGTATTTTTCCAATAAACTTTTCCATTGTACATAAATACCGGAGAGCAGCATCACCGGCCAATCACTACCAAATAGTAAACGATCTGTACCGAATGCATCAAACACTGTATCGAGATAAGGATAAAAATCTTTTGCACTCCATGTTTTCCAGTTTGCTTCAGTAAGTAACCCTGAAATTTTGCAATGAACATTAGGGTGCTTTGCCATTTCTTTCACCAACTTACTCCATTCGTCAATATTTTTTGTTTTGATATCCGGTTTACCACAATGATCAATGATGAATTTCTGCCCCGGAAATTTTGAAACAAACTCCAGTGCCGGTTTTAGTTGATGATGATAGATAAGGATATCATAAGTGCAATCATATTTTGCCAAGGCCCTGATTCCTCTTTGAAAATTATCACGCAGCAAAAAATCTTCTGGTTCGCTTTGTACTATATGCCGCCATCCTTTGATGATAGAGTATTGAGAAAAATATTCAAGGCGTTGTTCAACGTTTTCATTTTGCAGATCAACCCAACCTACAACGCCTTTTATTTCTGAATGTGTTTTTGCAAGCTCTGTGAGAAAATGTGTTTCGTATTCAGTTTGACTTGCCTGTACTGCTACGCATCCATCAATATCATTTCTTTTGAGTGATTGGATCAAATGTTCCGGTAAATAATCCTGCTTTAAGATCTTCATGTTATCAGTGATCCATGAATCTCTTACTTTATCATATTTCCAGAAATGAACGTGTGTATCAATTGTCATAAAAAAGAATTCAGGATTCAGTAGTCAGGATTCAGAAGCCGGAGTTTGTTTCAATTGATGAAATATAAGAATCAAGTATTTTGCTAATCTCTTCTATTTGACCCATCAATTGTGTATTCTCTCCATAGTTTAAATCTGTTGCAAGAATAAGATAATACTGGCATTCCTCAAGTGAACCTTGCGAAATATTATAATACTTGATCTTATCCTTATTTGATATTTTCTTAAAACCTTCTGCAATATTTGCCGCAATTGATACTGCAGCCCTTCTAAACTGGGAAGTCAATGCATAAATTTCCTCTTTTGGAAATTTCATAGTGTATTTATATGTAGCTAAAACAAATAAGTGAGTTTTCTGCCAAACAATCAAATCAGTAAAGTTCTTTGCAGGACTCATAAAGTTATGTTTAATGTTAATGAAAGTAAAGTAGGTTCGTTCTTATTACTACTGAATTCTGAATCCTGACTACTGGATCCTATTAAACTAATCCAAACTAAAAATCTTTTCCATCAAAATCCATTTTTCTCCTTCCTTCGCCCATGGTAGTGCTTGTTGGAATTTCCACATCAGTTCTTCCCATTCCTGCACTTTCGGATTAGAGTTATCCATTGCAGCTTTCTTTTCAAAACTAAAATCATCTTTTGCTTCAATGATCATAAACATCCTGTTGCCCGTTCTATAAATATCCAGTACTTCAATACCGGAGTCTTTGATGCTTTTAATTATTTCCGGCCAAACATTTTTATGGTACTGCTCGTATTCTGTTATCAGTTTAAGATCAGCTTTCAAATCTAGGGCGAGACAAAATTTTTTCATACATTTTCTTTAATTCGCTAATCCGCACATTCGCAAATCTGCTAATCATTTCCATGCAACTGCAGTTTGTTTACTACTTCCCAATCCATCAATTCCTAATTCTATCACATCTCCTGCTTTGATATAAACAGGTTCTGGTTTTTGCCCGAGTCCAACTCCGGCAGGAGTACCTGTTGAAATAATATCACCAGGCAATAAACTCATAAACTGGCTGAGATAGGAGACAAGATGCGGAACATTGAATACAAGATTTTTTGTATTACCATCCTGCATCATTTTTCCATTCACAGTTAACCAGAGGTGAAGATCATTTACATCAGCTATTTCATCCTGCGTAGCAAGAAAGGGGCCAAGAGGTGCAAAAGTATCACAGCTTTTTCCTTTTACCCATTGTCCGCTGCGTTCCAGTTGAAATTCTCTTTCACTGTAATCATTATGCAGTACATAACCGGCAACATAATTCAGCGCATCAGCTTCACTTACATAACTTGCTTTTTTACCAATTACAATTGCAAGCTCTACTTCCCAATCTGTCTTTTTACTGTTTTTAGGAATAATAAGATCATCATTCGGTCCAACGATAGCAGATGTCGCTTTAAAGAATACAACAGGCTCCGGAGGTAATTGCATATTACTTTCTTTTGCATGGTCAGAATAATTCAAACCGATGCAAATAATTTTTGATGGCCTGGCAACAGGTGAACCCAATCTTGTATTTTTTGGAACAGGCTTGAACTCCGCTTCATGAACAAGTTTGTTCAGCAGTTTAATGCCATCATTTTCAAAAAACTCCTCATCATACTCATCAATGTAGTCTGATACATCGAGCCAGTTATCATTAATAATTATACCAGGTCTTTCATTACCGGGTTCGCCAAATCGTATTAGTTTCATTTCAATCTTTATTTAGTTATTCAATTTTACAAATCCACCATCAATAGGGTAATCACAACCTGTAATAAAAGAAGCTTCATCACTGCAGAGGTATAATGCCAGTGCAGCTATTTCGTCCGGTGTCCCCATTCTTCCTATTGGTTGCGTTTTAGAAAGTTTATCAAACATTTCTTGTTCTTTACCGGCATAATTATTTTTTAAAAAGCCATCTACAAATGGTGTGTGCACTCTTGCCGGTGAAATAGAATTGCAACGGATGCTTTCTGCGATATAATCTTTTGCTACACTCAATGTCATTGCCATCACTGCACCTTTGGCTGTACTGTATGCAAACCGATCGGGTATACCAACCAGTGCTGCAATAGAAGCCATATTCATAATAGAACCGCCGCCTGCTTTTCTAAGCTGAGGTATAGCAGCATAAATACAATTGTAAACTCCTTTTACATTTACCAGCATTACTTTATCAAAATCTGCTTCACCGGTTGTATCTGCTTTTCCAACATGCGCAATGCCGGCAACATTAGCAAGAATATTAAGTGTGCCAATTTTTTCAAACAGGTCAACAACATTTTTTTGATCCACTACATTGCAAGCATGTGCATGAGCAATTCCGCCTGCGTCTTTTATTTCATTTGCTGTTGCTTCAGCAGTTTCTGCATTTAACTCAAGAATATGAACGGTTGCTCCTTGTTTTGCAAAAAGAACGGCAATTGCTTTCCCGATACCACTGCCACCTCCTGTTACTACCGCTGTTTTATTTTTAAGACTAAACATTTGCTTTAATTATCTGCGTTGAAAGTAGTAAAAAAGGGAATTGAAACTGTCTTGAGCCGTCTTGATTTTAAAAACAAAAAAGGTTCTGAGTATTCAGAACCTTTGTGGAGGTTACCGGAGTCGAACCGGTGACCTTTTGCATGCCATGCAAACGCTCTAGCCAGCTGAGCTAAACCCCCATGGGGGTGCAAAAATAGGAGAATGGACTTTCCACGACAAAATTTTATCTACAGGAGCCAATCCATTCATTGTTGAGAGAAGTTACCAGTAGAAATCATCTTTTTCCGGCTCTCTTCAAAACGATTCATTCAGGATTTTGTGCCGTTTACTAATCAAAACTGACAGTTCAATAGGTTATACTAAAATAATTCAGTGCTGCCATGTTTCTTTGTGTTGTCATTAAAGGTCAGAAACTAAAATACCATTAACCTTATCATTTCTGATTTAAATGATTTTAGCTCTTTTATTCTCATAGCAGTACAGTATTTGGTTTTCTCATGTTACTACGGCCCCGCTTTCTAGTGGGGCCTTCTTTTTTTTCATCACTTCATGCAGGGCTTGTATCAATTCATTCATCTCTTCATTGCCTTCATTTATTTCAACTTTTATCTTGCTTCAAAATCATTAACCAACCTTAAACCTCTTTTATGAAGAAAACTACCTTAACCACGGGCATTGTTACATTAAGCATTGCAGCAACCGTTATCATGTATGCTATAAGCAGTGGTGACAATAATCCTGAACAACCTAAACCGATGACACAGGAAGAAAAAATAAAACGCGGCGAATATCTTGTTAACGCTGTGGGCTGCGATGATTGTCATTCACCTAAAAAAATGGGGGCACAAGGACCTGAAATAATTTCAGAACTAAGATTTTCCGGTTCTCCTTCAACAGCTCAATTGCCTTCTGTAAATACAGGAGAAATTAAAAAAGGCTGGATGATGTTTGCACCAGATCTTACATCTGCGGTCGGTCCATGGGGCCAATCTTATGCTGCTAACATAAGCAGCGATGCAACAGGTATTGGCAACTGGAAAGAAGAACAGTTTCTTAAAGCATTGCGTGAAGGAAAATACAAAGGTCTTGATAATACCCGTCCTTTATTGCCACCTATGCCATGGTTTGTTTATAAAAATTTCAGCGATGATGATCTGAAATCCATTTTCGCTTATTTGAAATCAACTAAGCCTGTACATAATGTAGTGGCGGCACCCAAACCTTTTTCAGAATTAAAATAATCAGTCCGGGGATTGCTTCGGAGTAATTAAAAACCATTAATCATGAAACAGAAACCAATCATTTTAGTTACCGGTGCTACCGGTGCGCAAGGTGGCAGCGTTGCACGAACCTTATTGGCTGAAGATAAATTTACTGTCCGCATTCTTACACGTAATGCTTCATCAGAAAAAGTTATTGCATTAAGAAATGCAGGCGCCCAGGTAGTAACCGGCGATTTGGATGATATATTCAGCCTGCTGCGTGCCATGAAAGATTGTTATGGTGTATTCGGTGTTACTAATTTCTGGGAGCATTTTGCAAAAGAATATAGCCAGGGGGAAAATCTTATTCATGCAGTTCAGCAATCAGGTATCAAACATTTTGTAATGCATAGTTTGCCTAATTATTATAGACTAAGCAGGGGAGCATTTGCTGTTCCGCAATATGATCTGAAAGCAGAATTGCAGAATTATGCTGAATGGTTAGATGTTCCGGCTACATTTATTCATATGTCTTTTTATTACGAAAACTTTTTTAACCTTTTCCCTTTACAAAAAGGTGTGGGCAATGAATTTTATTTTGGTTTTCCGCAAGGATCCACCCGGTTGGCGATGACGAGTGTAGAAGATACTGGTGGAATTGTTGCAACTACTTTTAATAACCCGGTTAAATATATCGGGAGAACAGTTGGCGCCGTGGGTGCAGATGATAGCTGTAGTGATTATGCAGACCTGATGTCGGAAGTTTTAAAAAGAGATATTTTTTACAAGTACATACCGAGAGATGATTATGCAGCGTTTGGTTTTTCGGGTGCGGAAGAACTTGCCGATATGTTTGAAGTGCAGCGTTTATTTATTCCCAACCGCTGGGCCGACCTGATGGAAAGCTATGAAATGAATCCTGCGATGCAAACCTTTGAAAGCTGGTTGATAAAAAACAAACCCAGGTTTGATGCTTATTTTAATTCACTATTGAATAACGCTGCTAAGGCAGCATAATTTTCAGGATATGTCCCGGCTGAAATTTAATCCCGGCCGGGATATATTTAACCGGCCCTTTACTGGCAATTGATTGCCCCCTAACATTTGTTTTCCAGTTCAGTCCTGCTTTTCTCCAATTCATCCGCCCCCCCTGACAAACCAATCAATACCAGCCTGCTCGAATCAATAAAAGATGGTAATTTGTATATGGTTATGAAGCTCAAACTTCCTCAATATAGCGGCAAGGATTATATGGTACTGGCGATTATTGTGCTACCCCTTACCATCATCATGAATGCGGTGCTTTTTGGTACCCAATATTTTCAGAACTGGTTGTTTTTTCTTTCTTCAACCGTGATAACAGCAATTGCCTTCAGTCTTTATTTTATCCTTTGTG
Organism: Bacteroidota bacterium; assembly: GCA_005882315.1. Classification (NCBI taxonomy): domain Bacteria; kingdom Pseudomonadati; phylum Bacteroidota; species Bacteroidota bacterium. Next base: position 24,159 of record VBAR01000001.1, on the reverse strand, counting down.
GAACTGTTGCGGTATTAATGAAAAAACGATTTCCTCATGAACACCAGGCTACACTGAAGATCACCCTGATGATCCTCACATTTGTAACGATGACGGGTTTATTCCTGTTGTTATTGTTCAGGGGTTATGAAGCATTTCACTTTTACGATTATCGTTTCAATGAGCATGGATTTATCTGGGCCTATATCAGCATGGCGATTGTAAATATTTTCCTTACACTATTACTGGAGGGTATTTCAAGATTTGAAGACTGGCGCCGTAACCTGAAAGAAACGGAACAGTTGAAAAAAACATTTAAACAAAGCCAGCTCCATGGATTAAAAAGCCAGGTGAACCCCCATTTTCTTTTTAATAGCTTAAATACACTTTCAAGCCTGATCTGTGAAGATGAAGACAAAGCAGAAAAATTTCTGAATGAAATGACCAAGGTTTACCGGTATATGCTCCGCAGCGATGATGAACAATTGGTAACGGTGGAAGAGGAATTGAAATTTATCGAATCCTATCAATACTTGTTGGAATCAAGATTTGGTGATGGATTAAAGATACATGTGAATGTAGGTGAACATACAAAAGGTAAATTAGTTCCTGCTCTTGCGCTGCAGACATTAATTGAAAATGCATTTAGTCAAAACACCATCAGTAAAAGCAATCCCCTCATTGTAACACTTGGTTGCGAATGTCCTGAGAAGATATGTGTGAGTTATAACCGCCAGGCGAAAGCATTGACCGAACCGATGGGCTATGACCAGGAACTGGATAACCTTGTAAAAAAGTATACCCTGCTTAATCAACCGGCTGTAGTAATTGAAGAAAGAGAAGATGAATGCTGTATTTATCTTCCATTAATAACACAAGAAGAGGAGGTAGCTGTATGAAAACCTGGATGAAGCCCACAAAGCTGCAACGCTTTACCTTTATTACATCAATGCCTTTTATTGATGTGCTGGCGAATTATATTTTGTTTGATGAAAGGTTATTTAAGGATATTAATATATGGCTGATCTCGTTCCCATTGATAATTGTTGGTGGTTTCTGTATCTGGAGAGTCCAGGTGATATTGGGAAATTATATAAAATATCATTACCCCGAATTGCGGCAAACAACAAAGAGAGTTCTTTTTAATATTTTGTTTATTGTTCCCTGTATGGGGCTGGGTGTGGCGTCCATTTATTATGTATATGCCGGCTTTGGCATATTAGGTTACCAGGATAATCCCGAAGATCTAAAGCTCTGCCTGCTCATGGGATTTTGTATCAACCTTGTTTTTGAAACATTGTACGAGTCTGATTTTTACCTGGGACGTTATAAAGAAACGGTACAGGAAAAAGAGCAACTGCATCAATTATCTATTCACCATGAATTTGACAACCTGAAGAACCAGGTAAACCCGCATTTTCTTTTTAATTGTTTTAATACTTTATCATCACTCATTACTGAAGATAAAAAGAAGGCCGAAAAATTCCTTGATGAACTGAGCAAAGTATACCGGTATTTATTGCGCAATAATGAAAGCGGATTGAGTACGGTTGAAAACGAGATAAAATTTATCCAGTCTTATTACCAACTTTTGCAAACAAGACATGGCGAAGCTGTAAAACTGAGTATCGATATTGATAAACGATATGAACCGTATCTGATGCCATCACTCACTCTCCAGTTGCTGGTAGAAAACGTAGTGAAGCATAATGTTCTTTCAAAAAACAAACCGCTGATCATTGATATTTTTACTGCAGCTGGTAATAAATTGGTAGTAAATAATAACCTGCAGCGCCGGTCGATGAAAGTGCCAAGTGGTAAAGTAGGACTGGAGAATATTAAATCAAAGTATAAATTGCTTCAGCAAAACGGGTTCCAGGTAATTGAAGATGGAAAGAATTTTACCGTGGTATTGCCACTTATCTGGAACAACAGTATGCAGCAAACAAAAATTGACGGTAAGTTGCAAATAGTATAGATCATTCACCATTTAACACACACAATATGAAAGTCCTGATAATAGAAGATGAGGAATTAGCCGTAAAGAAATTACAGAAAACATTGCAATCAGTAGATGAAAATGCAACAGTGGTAGGTACAGCCGATAGTATACAATCAGCTGTAGAATGGCTGCAGGAAAATAACCCACCGGATCTGATACTAATGGATATTGAACTTTCCGATGGACAAAGCTTTGAAATATTTAATCTTACTGAAGTAAAAAGCCCGGTCATTTTCACTACTTCTTATGATGAGTTTGCATTAAAAGCTTTTAAAGTAAATAGTGTTGATTACCTGCTGAAGCCGGTACAAAAGGAAGATCTTGAAGCAGCTTTGAATAAGTTTAAAAAACTAAAATCGGCATTCGGTAGTCCCGAAACTGCCGGTAAAGATCTGAGTATTGAAAGCTTGGTAAAAGAACTGAAACAAAAACTACAGCCAAAAGAGCATCGGAAGCGTTTTTTGGTGAAACATGCACAGAAGCTTGTGTCAATTGGCTGCGACGAGATCACTTATTTTTACAGTGATGGCCGCCTGAATTTTTTCAAAACAAAGGATAATAAAAAATATGTAGTAGACTATACTATGGATGAGCTGGAAGAAATGCTTGATCCTGAAATTTATTTCCGTATCAGCCGCTCCTTTTTTGTATCCGTTGGTTGCATTGAAAAGATCGAAGATTATTTTGGCAACCGTTTAATTCTCCAGTTGAATCCTGCAGTTGATAAAGAAGCATTAGTAAGCCGGGAAAAAGTAACAGAGTTTAAGAAGTGGATGGGGAAGTAGGGAAGTAGGGAAGTCAGGAGTCAGGAGTCAGGAGTCAGGAGTCAATGAAAAATAAACGTTGTAAGATAAATACTGAATCTTTATTTTGGATTAGCTTAAATATCTAATATCCCAATATCAAATATCTATTCTTACCATCACAATACCGGTATTTGCAATACGATCAGCGAACTGCTTTTATGTACTTCTACTTTTAATGTAGCACCGATGGCTGCAAGTCTTTTTTCCATATCCTGGCGGTGCAGCAGGTTGTGCAATTGCTGCATATCGCAACCATCATTATCAAATTGAATAGTAAATATCATGCGGCTGCTTTCAAGCCCGATATGTATCTGGCAGAATTTTGTACCTGCATCAACAAGGCTTTTAATTCCGTCTTTAAACATTACAAATGCTTCATGCCGCAATTTCATGTTCAGTTCGAGGTTCTCTACTTTTTTATCTACGAGTAAATCAATTTCGACTTCATGACGGTTCTTCAGTGAGTCAATATATTCTTTCATGCGTTCAACAGTTCGTTCCATATTATCATTCGACGGATCAATACTCCACAGCATATCATCCACCGCTATGATCATATTATGGCTCTTGGTATGTATCTGTTCAATATATTCTTTTGATTTTTGGGGATCGGTATCGGCCTTCTTTCTTGCCATCTCACTCAGGATATTGATATTGTTCAGGGAATTGTTTACTTCCTCGTGAAGGTTATCAGCAATATCATTCCGCATTTTCTGTATAGCTTCTTTTCTGCTCATCCGCTCACGGTCCCACCAGAAAAGAAGAACAGCGATCAATAAGATCTCAAGGCTATAAAACCACCATGCTTTCCAGAAAGGAGCTTTCACTTTGATCTTAAGCGTAGTGGTCATCTGTTCCATCAACTGCCCGTTCTCATCCACGGCGGCAACCATGAAAGTATAATTACCCGACGGCACATAAGTATACACAGCATGAAAATCCTTATCAGCGATCTTCCAGTCTTTATCAAGCTTCTCTAATTTATATTTAAGCAGATATGCGCCGCTATAAACTAATGGTGAAAACTCGATCACAAACGAATTTTCATTATACCTGAATTCTGCTTTATTCAATTGCTTTAGTGAATCAACAAGTAACGGTTTATTCATTACCTCAAAATTTGTAATAACTACTTCGGGTGATGATGTATTAATTACAACTTTATCAGGATTGAAAGCAATGAACTGTTCACTGCTACCGAAAAGTAGCCGTCCATCAGGTAATTGCGTAGATGCAGCCAGTGTAAAATTATCATTCTCTATTCCATCGTGCCTGTCAAACCGGATAAATACACCTTTTCGGATATTGATACGGAAAAGTCCTGTTGATGTACCGATCCAGAGATAACCATTCTTATCTTTTTCAACAGCACCTATATAACCTGAGATTTGTTCTGCACTGCCAACATTGAAAATTTGTTTTTGCAAACGATTATAAACGTAAATACGATTGGTTGTAGTAAAAACCATCAGGCTGTCATTATATTCAACAACAGATGAAAATCCATCGTCCACTAACTTCATTTCATTTACTCCCTGTGTACCGAAATGCATCTGAACCGAATTGTTGTCTGGGTTAATGGCATACACTCCATTTCCAGGGGTAGCCACCCAGACCAATCCTTTTGAGTCAATAGAAATTTTATTGATCGTTGTTTTTGGAATTCCGGGAAAATATTCCGGTTCATCAGCAAGTGTCCCGGTTCGTTTGTTTCTTCTCCATTTATAAACAGCCATACCCTGCATACCGAGCCAGAGATCACCATTTTTATCTTCAACAACCTGTCGTATTGTTCTGTATTGTAAAATCGGGGGATTATAATATTCGGCAGTTCTTGTATCCTGGTTTATTTTATAAAGCCCCGGTTGTGCGGTCATCCAGATCGTTTTTTTATCACCCGATGCAAACATGGACCAGGGGATGAAATTGTCTTTTTCATTAATACCTTTTATATTAATAGGGATCTTATTGAGATCTTTATCATAATGATAAAGACCATCGCCCCAGGCGCCGGCAAAAATGGTTCCCCATTTAGTTTGAATGAAAGATAATAAACTGCCACTTCCAATTTGTTGTGTAGCCCGGTTAGTATGACTGATATTGGTAAAAAATTCCTGTTTAGGATTAAAACGGTATAAACCGTTATTGCTGGTGGCTACCCAAATATTTTTTTCCCTGTCTTCAAAAAGGCAACGGATATATTCATAAACAATACTGCGATCATTAAGATAACCGTTGCGTACTACCTGGAAATCTTTTTCTTTTTCACGATACCTTGCGAAAACTTTTGCGCCCATCACCCAAATAGATCCATCCTCCTGCTGAAAATTGCCTTCGAGTTCATAATAAATTTTGAGCGCATCATTGAAATAAATTTTACCGGTGACTGGTTTGTTATTTATAACATCGTAGCAGGCAATATATGGCGAGAAACCCTGCCAATCGCTGTACCATAACCTTCCGGATTTATCAAAGAACAAATGATAATATGCAAACTTTGTATTGAATGCATCAACTGTAGGTTCTTTTTCAATATTATCTTCAGGGGTACTTAGTTTTCCGGTTGCTGCATTGTATACCATAAAACCGCCTGTTTGCCGTGCAAACCAATATTTTTTTGTGCCCGGTTGCGGAGCAAACCCGGAAATACCACAATCAAGATTTATTTTAAAAAGGTTACCAGCATCAGAAAACTCATTCAATGTTTTATTGTATACAAATAGCTCACTTCCTCTGAGCAGTAAAAAAACATTTCCCTGATCATCTTTTATTAATTTTTTAAAAGTATAGGTCATCTTTTTAGGGTCTTTTGATTTTATGGCTACACTGCGAAAATTAAGCTTATCAGTATTAAAAATCCCTATATGACCTTCTGCTGTTAGTACCCAAAGATTGTTGTCATTATCAATGAACAATTGCCAAATAAGATTAGAGGGTAATGATGCAGGATCGTTTTTGTCATGCAAAAAAGTTTTATAGCGAACGCCGTCAAAGCGCTGCAGGCCGGCAGCCGTAGCAATCCAGATATAACCATTTTTATCCTGCGTTACTGAGTTCACTTCATAAGATCCAAGCCCTGCAGCAGGAGTGTACTGCGTAAATTGAAACTGCAATGGCTTCTGTTGTGCATTTGCAAAACCGATGCACCAGGTAATAATAAGAGCCAGGATGGTGTGTTTCAATTGATGATTTTAAGACATACAAATTTAATGAACAGTCGGGGTAGAACAACCCGGTTCATACACGGAATATAACAATCCATCTGCTTTAACAACAATTGGTCTCGGGAAAAATTTACCGGTATTGAACAACTGTTCATATTTCTTAAAAAAATGTAAACGCATTTCACCCTCTTATTTCCGCACTTCATCCGGAACACTATTCTCAATTGTAACAAGATGAAGCAGCTTTACGTCATAGAATCACTGATTAAATTTTATAACAGGCTATGGCATCTGATCTCATTAAAACTATTACAAGACTAATTAAACCAACAGTTATGAAAAGCGGTGATGTACAAGTAAAGAAAAAAGTGTGGCGGAGGTATTCCGATGCTGAACTGGCTGACAGCGACCAGAAATTCTCTATCGGCAAGCCTTATGATAATATGGCGCCTTATAGCAAATGGTCTGTTCGTGGCCTCAGCAATGAAGAAATTTTGAACTGGTTACGCCAGGTAAAAATGAATGCGCCTGATTTTATGTACAAAGGGTTACTGGCAATTACAGAAAAAGAAGTAAATACCAGTCGCTGGGAAAATATCAGAAATTTATTAGTAAAAGAATTCAGATTTATGTAAGCGTATATAATCAAAAACCATAAACCGTTGACCCTGGTCGTTATGTTTAAACATAGCGACCTTTTTTTATTGCGGATGATAAACTCTTTTAGCGGTTCTGTAAACTTCTTTTTTATCCAGCGTCATCTTTTTTGTTTTTTGTTGTAAATACATTTCCACCTGGTCATCAAAATGTTTATTGCCTGGATGAGAAGATGCGCCATACATATTCACCGTTTCAATAATTGGTAAATTATTTTTTGGAAAACGGACAAACATGATCAATCCATCACCACCTGTTGATTTTAGCTTGCCATCTTTATACGGCGATGTCCATTGTGGCGAAAGCAGGTCCGGAAAGCCACCGAGTGGCCAGTCTTTATCGCCTCGAACCAGTTTTTGCAGATCACCCAGCATAATATCTGTACGTCCGAAATGAGTGGTCAGATAATCTTTTACATATTTATAAGTTTCAATTGCCTCAGCTTTAGTAATAGGTTTTGAAGCCTGGCCATTCAGTGATTTTGCAAGATGCTGATAAGTTAAAAGAAAGATGGCGGCACCTTTACTGTTTGCATCACCTTTTTTATTCCAATTTTTAAATTCTGTGATCAATGATGCGAATTCGGGATAGTCGTTTTCCTTTAGCAGGTTCATTGTATCAATGCCATAAGGATAACGAAGTTGTGTTGGCAGCTGTTTGTCAAATTTTATTTGCTTGAATTTTTCAAAACTCAATTTTTCATTTTGCGGAAATAATTCAAGAAATCTTGCACTGCGGTTGTTATGATAAGTTTCCCAACCATCTATTGCAGGAAAAGATTGAGGTTTCAGGTTATCGTTTGCGCTAGTTGCGAGAAAAGATGAATGATTCGTATTGAATAAAAACCCGCTGGAAGGGTTTATATATTGCGGATGTTCTTTCACAGTCCTGAATTCCGTCCATAAAGTATTTGAAGTATTACCGGGCACTGTGCGGCGCCAGTTATATTCAGGTGATTTTCGTATTGGAACCAAGCCACTGTTGATATAATAAATAGTATCATGACGGTCAGCATACATGATGTTGAACATAGAAAGTTCCTGTGAACTGATGGCTTGAGAAAACTCAGTAAAGTTTTTCGCTTTATCCATTTTATACCATTGTTCCAATGCACCGATTCGCATCCATCCTCCTAAACGGATAGAGAAAAAGCCTTGTTTGTTTTTCATAGTAGGGCCATACTTGCTCCAGTAAACCTTTCTTTTTATAGTAACCGGTACACCTTTTATTTTCAGTTTCACTGTTTTTACTTCAAGGTCTATCCATTGCCCGTCAAATTTGTATTGAGTTGAATTGCCAGGATTCATTTCAAGTTGATAAATATCCATGCGATCGTTATAGTTAACAGTGTGTGCCCAACCTAAATTTTCATTTACACCATGCAAAATACAGGGGCCGCCAGCAAGCAAACCCCCAAGTACATTCAGGCCTTCTTCGCTGCAAATATGCGCTTCATAAAATGCCTGCGAACCGGTATTGGGTTGATGAGCATTTATCAGTAAATAGTTTTCACCTGTTTCTGTTTTTGAGTTATGAACTGCCGATGAGTTGCTTCCTTTCTTGTCCAGTTCAGGCACAGTAAATTCTTTATTGGCAAAAATGCGTTGCAATGCATCACCGGCACCATTAAAAACAGTGAGTGCAAGTACCGATGAAGAGATATATTCTTTGGGAGTAACAGGAAATATTTTTTTATGCAATACTTCAGATGGGTGACTGGCGGCATAAGCGTTAATGCCCTGTAAATAACCTTCTATCAGCTTTATGAATTCAGGAGAAAGTAAGCTCCATCTTTCTTCAGTTATTTCTTTACAACGAAATAAAGCAAATGCATAATCACCGGCAGCACCGGCTTTGCCTTGCACTTTTCCCATCAGCCCTTTAGCAGGCAACACTACTTCTTGTATACTTTTAAAATCATCTTCTGCATTTGCCCAAGCCAATCCATAAGCAACTTCAGCATCTGTTTTAGCAAAAATATGCGGCACACCAAATGAATCACGGACGATATCAATTTTAGAGGGATCAATTCTTGACTGCCCTTGTGAAAATAAAAAACTGCCAGCAGTACAAATTAATAACAGTATTTTTTTCATAAGTGTATATGATTATTAGCCGTTGGTAATTTTAATTACAATGGCATGAGAAGCAGTAGTTCCTTTCGGTAAAACTATTTTTGTAACCCCATTTTCTTTTTTCCAGATCAACTTTTTCCCTGTTGACACCAATGAAGCAACCGACTTGCTGCCGGGCTCTGTTCCTTTAAAAATAATTTCAGATGGAATTGACTCATTTTCCTTTAACAAATAATGTACATAAATTGTTTTGCCATCCTTGCTTTGTGTAAAACAAATATTATTTTCTTTATAAGGAGCAATCGGTCTTGTATTATAAATCGCTTCACCATTCAGCTTCATCCATATGCCGATCTCTTTCAGTTTTACATACGCATCATCATGCCATTCTCCATCAGGGCCAGGTGCTATATTGAGTAAATAGTTTCCACCTTTTGAAACAATATCGATCAGGTTATGAATGATTGTGTTCGTGGGTTTATATTTATCATTTGGTACATAACTCCAGCTACCTGCCATCGTCATACATGTTTCCCAGGGATAGGGAAGGGGTTTATCAGGAATTTGCTGCTCAGGTGTATGATAATTTTCATATGGCCCCGGCACCCAACGGTCAACGATGATAATGCCGGGTTGCAATTGACGGCACATTTTTGAAATTCGTGTCATGTCCACATCCTGTCCGGCAGGAATATTTTTTTGCCAATCTATATTTTTATCAACCACTGAATCGGGCCGCACCCATGCACCATCCAGCCAGAGAATATCAACCTTGCCATAATCAGTCATCAGCTCTTTGATCTGGTTATAAGTAAAGTCCTGGAAATTTTTCCAGCGCTGCGGGTATTTTTTAATATCATAATTCACATTCCTGTTCATCGGCGGAAAATAGGGCCACCAGAAATTTTCGTTATGCCAATCCGGTTTACTGAAATAAGCGCCGGTGCTGATACCTTCATTTCTGAAAGCATTAAAAATTTCTTTTGTTACATCTGCTTTCGGATTACTATGAAACGGCACCCAGGGAGCTGTGATCTTATAATCTGTTTGTTTAGTATCGAACATACTAAAACCATCATGATGTTTGGTAGTAAACACCATATACTTCATGCCCGCATCCTTAGCAGCGGTGGCCCATTTAGCCGGGTTAAATTTTACAGGATTGAATTGTGCCCCGAGATTTTCATAATCTTTTTTATACTCGGCATAATTTTGAAAGCTGCCTTTTTTACGTTCACACCATCCTTCATCTTCGGGGCACAGACTCCAGCTTTCTACAATACCCCAGATAGAATAGGCTCCCCAATGCATCAGCAAACCGAATTTCCAGTCTTTCCATTCTTCCAGTTTTTTTATAGCCAATGGATCTGTTTCATGCACGAACGGATAATTTTCCTGAGCATTTAAAAATGAGGAACATAATAACAGCGGTATTAAAAAAAACGATTTGATGACAACTTTATACATGCTTATTTGTTATCATTCTAAGATAAGTGATAACTTTATTTTCCAACGATAAACTATTACACAATGGGAGTGCTTAAACAAATTGCTGAATATCTTTACCTGCGCAAGCCAGATCCCAACCGGCCCAAAACAGATTTCATCAAAAAAATGCATTGGATCAACCGGACAAGCATCCTGCTGTTCTTGCTGGCATTGATAATAATGCTGATAAAATTTCTGTCACGATAGAAAGTTAAAGATCGAACTAGCTGCTTTTTCAGATGCATGCCCGCCCTGGCTGAGTAAAGTTTTTAGATCTGAATAATCTTTTTTTACCTGCTTAATTCGTTCTTCGTTGGAAAGCAATTCCTGTAATTCGTGTTTCAAATTTTCGGGAGTAAGTTCATCCTGTATTAACTCTTTCACCACCGGTTTATCCATAATAAGATTTACAAGTGAGATGTATTTTACTTTGATGAGCCGTTTTGCTATTTGGTAGGAGATAGATGAACCTTTATAGCAAACAACTTCTGGTACATCAAACAATGCGGTTTCTAATGTTGCAGTTCCCGAAGTAACCAATGCAGCTTTTGATTCCAGGAGTAAATTGTAAGTCTCATTTCTTACCGATGATACATTAGGGTAGGGTTTTATCAGTTCATTATAGAAACTATCATCGACAGCCGATCCTTTTGCAATTACAAATTGATAGCCAGGAAATGATTTTGAAACCTCTAGCATGATCGGCAACTTCTTCAGTATTTCCTGCTTGCGACTACCCGGCAACAATGCAATATTTTTTTTGTCACTTGAATTTTCACTTTTCACTTTTATCATTTCACTTTCTACTACTTCTACCAACGGATGCCCTACATATTCCACTTCCCAGTTCCATTTGTTTTTAAAATAATCTTTTTCAAATGGAAGTATCACCAACATTTTATCAATGCATTCTTTCATCATTTTTACACGACCTTCTTTCCATGCCCAAACCTGTGGCGAAATATAGTAAATGACTTTAATGCCCTGTTCTTTTGCCCATTTCGCAATTCTTAAATTAAAACCGGGATAATCGATCAGTATAATAGCATCAGGTTTGAATGATAAAATATCTTCTTTGCAGAACTTCAAATTGCGTAGAATGGTTGGCAGATTCATCAGCACTTCAGTAAAACCCATAAATGCAAGGTCACGGTAATGTTTTACAAGATCACCACCTGCTTGTTGCATGAGATCGCCGCCCCAACAGCGGATATTTGCTGCCGTATCTTTTTTCTTTAATTCTTTTATAAGATTGCTGCCGTGCAGATCACCGGATGCTTCACCGGCTATTATATAATACTTCATTGAAGCTGCAAAATACTATAACATTTGCCAACGTGCACACTGGAAATAAAAGGGGGGAAATAAATAGCCTTGTTAGTGAACAAAAACTTTCAACAACAGAATTGCAATACCATAAACAAGTGTGATCAGGAAAATGCCTTTAGCGGTATTGTCCCGGTGTGTATTAATATAAAGAGTAAATAAAATTACATTGGCCAATAAAGAAAGTGAACCAATGGCGGTGATCATACTCCTGGTATTTATAAAGAGATCAAAAAAATCTCCGAAGCTGACTTCGCTGTATTTGACAAAATAAATGACCACTAAACCTAATACGGGTCCGACAAGACCTAATACCAATCCGAGTTTTAAACTATCTTTTTTAAATATCATTTCCATGTTTTTTCAAGTTTCGCTTTAAGAACGTAATTCGTCAGATCAAATTGTACAGGAACCACACTTACATAATTATGCGCCAATGCCCACACATCAGTATCTTTTGCTTTGTCAAAATTTACAAACTCACCAGTAAGCCAGTAATATCGTTTGCCACCGGGGTCATGACGTTCAATGAAATCTTCTTCATATTTAGCATAAGCCTGCTTGCATATTTTTATTCCCCTTATCTGGTCTGCCGGTAAAGCCGGAATATTCACATTCAGTACAGCATGTTTATCCAGCTTTGTTTTCAGCATTTTTTCTACAATGATGCGGGCATATTTTTTTGCTGCTGTAAAATCTGCATCAATGCTAAAATCGAGCAAAGAAAAACCAACGGAAGGAATACTTTCAATAGCAGCTTCCAATGCGGCACTCATAGTACCCGAGTAAATAACATTGATACTGTGATTAGCACCATGATTAATTCCACTCAGGCATAGATCAGGCTTGCGGTGTAATACTTTATCAACGGCAAGCTTTACACAATCTACGGGTGTACCAGTACAGGCATAAGCTTCATCAGCTCCTGGCACCTGTACTTTATGCAAGCGTAGCGGGGAACCAATAGTGATCGCATGCCCCATCCCGGATTGTGGTTTATCTGGCGCCACTACTACGATCTTTCCAAGATCTTTAACTGAATCTACAAGATTAATAATACCAGGAGCTGTAACACCATCATCGTTTACGATCAATATTACCGGTCTTTCTTTTTTAGCTTTTGCCATAATGAAAGGCAAATGTGCGGAATAATTCTTAGCGCATCAAACCCCATAGTTCACAGTTGTTGAAAAGCAGGTTTTAAATAAACTTCATAAATGCCTTATATACGATCTATGTCAAATTGAACAGAAATTTGGAGAAACAAAAAATTTTAGTATTTTGCAGCTAATTAAATTAGCCTTTATGTCATTTGCTAATCAGAATCTGAAATACCTGCGCAAGTTGCGCGGATGGACACAGCAGGAATTTGCTGATAAGTTAAGAGTGAAAAGAAGCCTTATAGGTGCCTACGAAGAGGAGAGGGCCCTGCCAAATATGGAAGTATTGGAGATGGTCTGTGATATGTTCAAGATCACGATGGACGATCTGCTCAGAAGAGATTTAAGTGATAATAAGTCCAACTACCTGGCCCGACGTCGTGCAGCCAAACTTGCACAGGGCAGGAATGATATTCCATTCGTGCCGGTAAAAGCAGCCGCTGGTTATATGGCAGGTTATGGCGATCCTGAGTTCATTGATGAACTCAATACTTTTACTTTACCGATGATGAGTGGTGGTGATTATCGTGCATTTGAAATTGTGGGTGATAGTATGTTGCCGGTGCCGAGCGGCTCCATCATTGTTTGTGAAAAAGTAGATGACCCGGATGATTTAAAAAATAATTCAGCCTGTATTTTAGTATCCCGTACGGATGGTATTGTTTATAAGCGGGTACAAAAAAATATTAAAGCAAAAAACAAACTGACTCTCGTCAGCGATAATCCTTCCTATCAGCCCTACTCAATTGACCTCGGTGATGTCGTAGAAATATGGGAATCCAACTATGTTATTTCCAAAGCAGGTCAACAAGCCCGTTGGGATGTAAACCAGTTGGCATCATTGGTAAATAATCTGCAGGAGCAGGTAGTAACATTAAAGAAAAGGATGAATTGAGAGGTAAAATTACGGTTCAATTACAGCTATTTTGGTGTATTTTGCAGCCTTTACTAAATGGTTAAGGTCTCTGAGCTTTGTACCCTTGTTTGTAAACCCAATTTACTGTATGAAGACCGGAGTTTTGGTTCTGTTTACTTTATTGTTTGCCATTCTGACTGCTCAATCACAAAACAAATCTGTCGAGGCGGTTAAGACTTTATCGGTGCCTAAAATTGATGGTAACCTTGATGATGCTGCATGGGTAAATGCTACTATTCTTACCGGCTTTATACAAAATTCTCCAAACGTAGGTGAACCAGCCACTAAAAAAACAGAAGTGCGTATTGTGTATGATAATGCAGCCATTTACATCGGCGCTTATTTATATGATGAGCCTTCACAAATAAGAAAACAATTTACTTCACGAGATGATGAGGGGAGAAAAGATGTTGATTATTTCTCTGTTTTTTTTGACACGTATGGTGACAAGCAAAATGGATTTCAATTCCTGGTTACTACTGCTAATGTGCAAACAGATGCCCGTTTGTCGCCTAATGCAACAACTGATTTTGATTCTTACGGTGATAAAACCTGGGAGGCTGTTTGGAACAGCCAGGTAAGTATGAAAGCTGATGGATGGGTAGTGGAAATGCGGATACCTTATTTATCACTTCGTTTTCCCAAAGCAGAAGTGCAGACCTGGGGTTTGCAATTCATGCGTTTTATGAGAACGAACAATGAAAGAAGTTTCTGGCGACATGTGGACCCGGAGATCAACGGTTTTGTAAACCAGTTTGGCGAACTGGTATCACTTAAAAATATTGAACCACCACTCCGTCTAAGTTTTTCACCATATGTATCTACCGGTTTCAGTTCATCACCTCATAAAGATGGCTTTAATAACAAATGGCTCCGTAATGGCGGAATGGATATTAAGTATGGATTGAATGAAAGCTTTACACTTGATGCCACATTGATCCCTGATTTTGGCCAGGTAATTTCTGATAATGTGATCAACAATCTCACACCTTACGAACAAAAATTTACGGAGAACCGTCCTTTCTTTACTGAAGGAACGGAATTGTTTAATAAATCTGGTTTGTTTTATTCAAGAAGGATAGGTCGGACACCTACCGGGTATTTTTCAGTAAGGGATATGGTTGATACAGACCCGAACCTCGAATTGGTAAAGAATCCATCCATCACACAATTATATAATGGTATTAAATTTTCCGGTCGTACAGATAAAAAATTAGGCATTGGTGTTTTTAATGCGGTTACTGCACCGATGTACGCAAAGGTTAAAGATAAAACGACCGGTGTAGAAACAAAGATCAATACAGAGCCGCTGGCAAATTATAATATCATTGTATTTGATCAGGCATTGAAAGGAAGATCTTATCTCACGTTTACCAATACCAATGTGCTGCGCAATGGCATGTCCCGTGATGCCAATGTGAGTGCATTCGATTTCGCCTTGTACAATAAAAAAGGTTCACATCTTTTACAGGGCACTACACGATACAGTAAAGTATGGACAGCTTCACCCTATGATGGTTTCAATACTATGCTGAAATTTGCCAAAGTAAGCGGCTACTGGCAGTATTCATTTGCGAATAATATTGAATCGGCTAAGTATGACCCGAACGATATGGGCTTTCTCGCAGCTGCCAATGAAATTGCCAATACTGCTGCTGTAAGCTATAACCAGATCAAGCCGACAAAAAATTTTATTACGTATAGCTACAGTCTTTCGATGAAGTATAATCTCAATTACGATCCCCGTATGTATGCGATGTACCAGATCAATACCCGTGCTTTCTGGTTGTTTAAAAATTTCTGGGACGTTTCCGTAACTACTGCTATTAATCCCGTCTGGTACCGCGATTTCTTTGAGTTACAGACCCCTGGCATGTTTGTCCGCTACCCGGCAAATTATTATTTCACATTAGGTGGTAGCAGCGATAGCCGGAAAAAATTCTTTTTCAGTTTAGAAGGGATCTATGCAATTACTCCTGAATTTGATAACCAATATTATGGTTTGGAAGTTGGTACCCGGTACCGTTTCAGTAATAAATTTTCACTCGGGCTGGAGGCTAATGAAAGTTTTGAAAATGATAATCGCGGATATGCATTTATGCGGGAAACAAATGGTGATCCAATTGCCGGCCGCAGAGATGTTACCAATGTAACAACCCTGCTAACGGGTATTTATAACTTTACATCAAGGCAAAACCTGACACTGCGTGTAAGACATTACTGGAGCAAAGTGACCTACAATAAATTTTATAATATTGATGACGAAGGCTATTTTATTGACAGGCCCGATCCTGTTCCACCCGGTGGTAATGATGAAAACTTCAACCTCTTTAACCTCGATGCATTTTTTACATGGGACTTCCGTCTTGGCAGCCGCCTGATCCTGGGTTATAAAAACTGGTTGGGTGAATACGAAGAAGTTGATGGCGTTGTAAACCCCAAATACTTCGATAACCTGAGTGGAGTATTTAGTATACCACATGGCAACGAGATAACTGCCCGCTTTATTTATTTCCTAGATTATAACCAACTCAGGAAAAAGAAGAAGAAGTCTTAACTCACTTGCAGCACTTTACCTTCTGCAATGGCAAAAATATTTTCATTGGCAGCCGCTTTTACAGTTGAAGTGCCGCAGAAAGCACTGAAAGCAGGCAACACACAATAGCCACCGGTAAAATGAAAACAAGGAAGTATAGCAGAATCTTTTGCACGGATACTTCTTAAGCGGATGCCCGGGTGTTCATGCCCGCAGAAATAATAACGGGTAAGCGGATGCTGTACATCATAAATATCATGCACAAAACCAAAAGGCCCGATGATGAGCTGCGGTTGGTGTATTTCAATATGATTTTTTTTGTACCAGCCATTATCAAGGATATCATGATTGCCTTTTACAAGATCAATTTTAAGTGAAGGAAAATCTTTCCGCCATTTTTCAAAAAGCGGCAATTCTTTATTGGCTTTACTGTGAAAAAAATCTCCTACGACTACCAGCCTTTCCGTTTTAAAATAATAGACCATATTCATCAGCGTCATCAGGTCAGATACGGTAAGCTTTTGTGTAATGCCGATGCCAGCTTTGCGGAATGTGCCCACCTTACTGAAATGTATATCCGCAACGATCAGGGTTTTTTGTTCTTCCCAGAAGATCGTTTTATCGGCGCTAAGCCAAAGATGCTGGTCGTTGATACTGAAAGGAAGAAATTTTCCGCTATGTTCGATCATAAGCGGCAAATTTATCGTAAAAAACAAAAGGCATCATTAATTAATGATATAAATCGATCGTCATTCGTTTAATGCGGTCCTCCAGTTTTTCTGAGGTCAGGTCTTCCCGCATACTATCTACTTTTATCGGGAAGCAAAAAGGAGTGAGTTGCTGCGGAACAGTGATGACGATATTCGAATGCTGGATACGCTGCAGCATATCACGCAGCCTTTCTTCTTCCATTTGCTGCGCAAATACTTCATTATAGGATTGGCGCAATAATAAATTATGCGCATCATATTCATTGAATACATTAAACAGTAATGAAGCTGAAGCCTGCAGGTGTCTTGCTTTTTTCTGTTCACCGGGATAACCCTGTGATATCAACCCGCCGATAACAGCGATATCACGGAATTTCCGTTTCGCCATTTCGGTTGCATTCACACTGCGCTGTATATCGCTAAGTAAATTATCGGGAGAAAATAATTCATACACATTCGTATCATCCACGGGGATTGGTTTATCACTCAGCAGTTCAAATCCATAATCATTCATGGCAAATGAAAAAGTGATAGGCGTAATACGACTGATACGATAAGCAAGAATAGCGGCCATCGCTTCATGCACCAGCCTGCCTTCAAACGGATAAACGAATAAATGATAACCATCTTCGGTTTCTATATGTTCGATCAGCAATTCATTTTCCTTCGGCACATGAGATAGTTCTTCCTGCAATTCAAAAAGAGGTTTTAATACTTCAAGTTCAATTGGGATATTGTGAATGGTGAATGGTGAATTGTGAATCGGGGGCATGTTATTCACCATTGACAATTCACCATTCACTACTGCCAGGTTCAACGTTTCCCGCAACTTCTTTCCAAGATTCGCCGATAGCGGCATTCTCCCTCCATTCCAGCTCGGCACAATCGACTTTTTCGCATTCGATTTTTTTACATAGGCCGTCATGTCCTTAATAGAAACCAGTTCAAGCTTTCTTCCTGCCAATGAAAAAACTTCTCCGGGTTCAAGCCGGCTGATAAAATATTCTTCGATCACACCTACGTAGCCACCGCTCATCCACTGTACTTTCATCATTGCTTCGCTTACAATGGTGCCGATGCTCATGCGGTGCATCATGCCAATACGCCGGTTGGTTATTTTGTATAAACCAGTTTCATCCACATCAAATTTTTTATAATCATCATATTGCTGCAGGGCATGACCACCGGTGGTGATAAAGTGAATGATCTTGTCCCACTCTTCTCTTTCCATTTCACGATAGCAGAAAGTGGATCTTATTTCGTCATACAGTTTATCGGGAGTAAAACCATCTGACAAAGCCAGTGTACTGAGGAACTGGATCAGCACATCATAACAAAGCAACATCGGTACACGGCTTTCGATCAGCATTTCCGCAATTGCATTTTTCAATGCAGCTGCTTCAGCCAACTCTAAAGAATGAGTTGGTAAAAAATAAATTTTACTTACCGCATCAGGCGCATGACCACTGCGGCCTGCACGTTGTAAAAACCGGGCAACACCTTTTGGCGAACCGACCTGTATCACTGTTTCCACCGGGCGAAAATCAACACCCAGATCAAGACTTGCTGTGCATACAACGGCTTTTAAATTTCCTGTATGTAAATTTTCTTCTACCCAGTTGCGCATTTCCATATCAATAGAACCATGATGCAAAGCGATACTGCCAGCCAGTTCAGGACATATATCTAAAATTTTCTGGTACCATGTTTCACTCATTCCTCTTGTGTTGATGAAGATGAGTGTGGTCTTACTGTTTTGAATAATGGGAATTACTTTCTCCGCCAGCTTTATACCCAAATGCCCGGCCCATGGATAGGTTTCTATTTCATCCGGAAAAATGGATTCTACTTCTATCTTTTTTTGCATTGTGGCCTTTACGATCACTCCTTCTTTTTTCAATGGTAATAGCAAAACATCTTTTGCTTCATCAAGATTTCCGATAGTTGCTGAAATTCCCCAAACGGAAATTGGTGAATGGTGAGTGGTGAATTGTGAATTGACTGTTCCTTTTTGATCATTCACCATTGCCCATTGACCATTGACAATCCTCGCCACCGCCAACTCCACCTGCACACCCCGCTTACTGCCCAGCAACTCATGCCATTCATCAACAGCAATAATTTTTAAGGAAGAAAAATGATCTGTATAATTTTTTTGCGCCAGCAGTAAATGCAAACTCTCCGGTGTAGTGATCAGCACTTCCGGCATTTGCTTTTTCTGTTTGTTACGTTCAGTGGTGGTTGTGTCACCATTGCGGATGCCGACTTTCCAGTTCATTCCTAGTTCATCAATCACTTCTTTCATGGCACGACCAATATCTTTTGCTAAAGCACGGAGTGGTGTGATCCAAAGTAATTGCAACCCACAGTTTTTTTTCTTTTTATAATCAGTTGGATGATGATCAATAAAATCAATAATAGCCCCAAGGAAAACAGAATAGGTTTTTCCGCAGCCTGTTGGTGCATTCACCAAACCGCTTTCACTATTGATGATATGTTGCCAGGCCTGCTGTTGAAAAAGAAAAGGATGATAGCCTTTTTTTTCCAGCCAGTCCGATATAACACTGTAACCTGTTGAAACATCAATGGAATTCATGATACAAACTTAACGGACTCCGGTTAATACAGGCCACTGAGAACCAAAGAGAATAATAAATAAAATAAAGTACCCGTTACCTGTTGCATCACTGAAATAGATCGTGAACAATCCTCGTGTTCATTATAAAAAAATGTGGATTAGTAATTCTACGAGAGCTATTGGTAATTCCGGAAAACACGGCTACTTTAGCAATCCGTTTGTACCTGGCTAACTCTACAAACAGCACCGAAAACTATCCTCTATCTCTGAAACGCACCTGGAATAATCAACATGTATAGAACAACGTGAATTGAAAAAGAAATGAATGAATTTCTTTAATTGCATGTGCACTATCCATTGAATTGCCAAACATTAACTTCCACCATCCACTGATGAACTGATGATGCATTGCATCATTAACAAGGTCACCATTTCTCATTTAAAACTATACTGCGATATGAAATTCTTCGCATCCCTCCTGAGAGCTAAGTTTGTTATTACAAACTTCCTTCTCGCTATATCTTTTCTTTTTGTAAATAATGTTTTTGGGCAAGCAACTGTGACAAGTGATTATCAGGATTATCCTCCTTTGTCAACAGCCACATTTTATGGTACTGGTTTTTTACCAAATGAGACTGTGACTTTAAGAGTTAAAAATCTTTTTCAACCTTGTCATACAGTTAATCCAGACTCATCTTATCTGCCATGGAATGTAATAGCTGATGGAAATGGAGAATTTACTACAACATGGACTGTATGTAATTGTCCAAACGATTCATTAAGATTAAAAGCAACTGGAGACACATCCGGGTATATAGCTTATCTGTATTTTAAGGATGATCCATCTAATGGCGATTATAGAACTGTAGCCAATAACAGTTGGACTCAAAATAACACATGGGAAAGATTTGATGGAACAAATTGGGTAGCAACAAATGTTTTTCCTGGACAGGGTGCTGGTGCAGGTAATGTTTTAATTCGTCATAACATAACTCTAAATACCTCAAATACACTGGCTAATACAATTGGATCATTAACGATAGGAGAAGCGGGTAGTGGAAGTTTAGTAATTGGAGATAATAATACAGATAGAACTTTGTTCATTTCTGGTGATATTACCATTAATTCTGGAAGATCACTAATAACCGGAGGTAATGGTGGAAACGTTTTAAGTATAAAAGGAAATCTTATAAATAATGGAACGTTTGATGCAAACATTGCATCAGCAACAATGAATGTACAATTTACTGGAGCAGCTAATCAATCAATAAACGGGACAGGAACAACAACTGATTTTAATTTAATAACAGTCAATAATACTGGTATTACCAACAATAATATTATTGAAATTTCTTCATCAAGTTTTACGGCAGCAGCAGGATTTCTAACACTTACCGATGGTATTCTGAAAATGTCGGGCAGTTATACATTCAGTAATACATTTTTTAACGGGATTGGCTATTCTATACCGGCGGGCACAGGTATTTGGTTAAATAATTCAAATGTTACTGTAACAGCACAAAGTGGTACTCCGGGATTAATAGGTTCTATTCAAGTTACAAGCGGCTCTTATAATATTGGGACTACTTCATTAAATGCTTTGGTTTATGGTGCAGGGTCGTCATTGTTGCTTGATGGAGGTACAATGACTATTTCGGGAGGACTACAAAGTGGTGGTGGGGGAGCAATCAACTATAATCAAAGTGGTGGAGTATTGACTGTTGCAAATGTCGGGAATACTTCGGCTTCTGATCCAAGTTTTGATATTTCTAGCAGTTCCTCTTTTACCATGAGTGGCGGTGTAATAATTCTTAAAAATGAAAATACAGGTGCAGGCTCTCCTCGTGATTATCGGAATCTTGCACTTACATTTAGCATTACTGGGGGATCAGTTCAATTTGGAACCTCAACAACTGTAGGTTCTCCAAGTTTTGTGGTTAGTAATATTGCTGTGACACCCAATATCGCTCCGAGCATTTCCATTGTTAAGGCAACGATATCAACAAGTGTTATAATTGAAGGATCTATTGAAATTAGAGGAAATGTTGCTATAGAAAGCGGAACTACATTAGACGCAACCAATCAACAGATTTTTATAAGAGGAAATTTATCTCCTCCAGGAAATTGGATAAATAATGGGACATTTACGCCTGGTACCGGAACTGTTACATTCTTAGGTGGTGCACAAACTATCGGGTTATCATCATCCTCATCAACTTCGTTTAATAATCTTACATTAATTGGTGCTTCAGATAAAACATTAGGTACTGATATTACTGTTGGTGGTGCATTATCCCTATCCACCGCCAACTTAAACTTGAATGGAAAAACGTTGAATATTACAGGTAACTCAATAAGTGTAACAGGAACAAAAACTATATACAGCACTGGTAATGGTATTGTTTATTTTCCAAATGGAAGTCCTGCAACGACAGTTTCAGGAATCGGTATACCATTATTAGGTTTTGGAAATACAGTTACCGTACAGGTTGCTAAGGGACTTAATTTTGGTGCTACCATTTCAACAATTAATGGTACTCTTGAATTAAATCAGTTTGCTTCAATAAATACAAATGGACCAACTTATGCAAATGGTTCAACCCTTCACTATAAAAATGCCACTTTCTCATTTGGTAATGGTGCAGAATGGAATGCATTAAGCGGCCCGGGTTTTCCTCATCATGTCATTATTGATAATTCCGGGGTTCAGTTAGCAGCAGCTAACAGGGCTATTGCAGGGAATCTTAGTTTAATAAATGATGGTTCAATAACGGGTCAATTCTTTAATTCAATAACAGTACCCGGTAATGTGCTGATCAATCAGAATAGTGCGATCACTATGGGATTTGGTGCTGGTGCTGATTTTTATGTTGGTGGCAACTGGACTAACAATAACAGTAATATTTCTGCAGGCTTCAAAACAAATGGCGGAAATGCTGTATTAAGATTTTATGGCGCTAATAACTCTGCTATTAATGTGCCTACCAGCGCAGCTCAACAGTTTGAGCGGTTATCAATAGAAAAAACAGGGAGTGCTACTACCACACTTAATAACAATATACAGGTAAATACCAATCTTGCTTTGGCAAGTATATTAACAACTGCGGGTTCTAATGTGGTAACAATGCAGCAGAATGCAACGGTTACACGTACTACAGGACATATAAATGGTAATCTCGGTTTAGCTTTTGCAAATTCTGTACTCACCCGTACATACGATATTGGTGATGCTACTAATTACACACCTGTTTCTATCACAATGGGAAGTGTAACGACACCATCTCATCTTGTTGTAAGAACTGATCAGGGTGATCATCCTTCAATTGCTACATCAGAACTTGATCCTGCTAATAGCGTAAACAGACGCTGGACAGTTACTAATAATGGCGTTGTATTTACAAATGCAGCTGTCACGTTTAATTATATAAATGGTTCTCCTGTTGATCTTGACCCGGGAGCTACCGTTGCTACATTTAGGGTTGGTAAATACGACGGTTCTACATGGACCTATCCCAATGTTGTTGGTACACCCACTAATACTACAACATTAGCTAATGGTATTACAGGGTTCAGCTCATTTGCCGTAGCAGCCTGTGATCCTCCATCAATCACATTACAACCTATCAACAGAACAAAATGCGTTGGCGATTCTGTTAAGTTCAGAGTTGATGTAACGGGTCAGGGTATTGGTTCATATGATTACAAATGGTATAAAGAAAATGGCGTTACAGATATTCTTTTAACTGGTGGCGACTATAGCCAGGTTGATGGTTCAGGTACTTCTACATTAACTATAAGCAATCTTGATGCTTCTGATATAGCTACTTATTATGTAATTGTTGAACGTCCTTGCGGCGGCAGCGTTACTTCAAATAATTTTACATTATCATTGGATCAAACAGCACCGGTATTGGTAGATGTTCCTGCAAACACAACAATTGGATGCAGTGATCCGCTTCCTTCAGTTCCAACAGTAACTGCAACAGATAATTTTGATCCGGCTCCTGTAGTTTCTTATCTCGGTCAATCAAGCTCACAAGGCGCTAACCCGGCTAACAGTAATTTTTATAACTACACAGTTACCCGTACATGGAAAGCAACCGATGCTTGTGGAAATAGTTCAACACAGAGCCAGGTTATCACTGTACAGGATCTAACAGCACCGATCATCACCTGTCCAATAAACACAACTGTAAATTGCCAGGATAATAATACATCAGCAAATACAGGAGTAGCAAGTGCAACAGACAACTATGCAGATCCAGATAACATCACGATCACAGAGTTAGAAACAAGTACACAAGGAGCAAACCCTGCACTGGCTGGTTATTATAACTATACGATCACAAGAACATGGAAAGCAACAGATCCATCAGGTAACAGTTCAACATGTGTACAGACAATAACAGTACAGGATGTAACAGCACCGGTGATCACATGTCCATCGAACGCAACTGTAAATTGCCAGGATAATAATACATCGACAGCAACAGGCACAGCAACAGCAACGGATAATTGTGCAACGGGTAATGTGACCATCACACAATCAGAAACAAGTACACAAGGCGCAAATCCTGCGAACAGCAATTATTACAACTATACAATTACAAGAACATGGAAAGCAACTGATCCATCAGGTAATAGTTCAACATGCGTACAGACAATAACTGTACAGGATATAACAGCTCCGATCATTACATGTCCAGGCAATACAACAGTAAGCTGCCAGGATGATAATACATCCGGAGCAACAGGCACAGCA